>JAIUNU010000006.1 GCA_020161365.1 Pseudomonadota bacterium
CAGACCCCGGTCGAAACCGCTTCGAGACCACGCGGCCCCGCTCAACCTAGCCCCGCCGCCGTATTGGGCCGGATCCATACGCCCTCCCCCGCGACAGGGATGCACTGAGTATGGGGGCGGTCTTAGCGCCGGGGATAAGTTGGCGCGTAAAAGTGAGAAGGCGTTGATTTCATTGAGATCGTCTTCGCCAATTCCGAGCGTTCAGGGCGCCGAGTTCCCTCTCCCAGAGGGAGAGGGTGGCCGCGAAGCGGTCGGGTGAGGGGTTTCAAAGCCGCCGCCCTGCCGGCGCGCCGGTCGAGGCCGCACCCCCCTCCCCGGCCCTCTCCCCATGGGAGAGGGTGCGTGGTCGCCGCAAGCGCTCTTTCTCTGCCTACCCGATAGAGGCGCTGAAAGACCCTGGAGACCTCAAGCCGTCCGAACGACCCCTGCCCCTTTGGCGGGCCAATTACAGAGCGCCAGCCAGAACACGACCCTAAGCCCCGGGATGAGCGACAGCCCCGCCAACCACTCGCCCTTGCCCATATCTCGAAGCCGCTGGGCCGACATCACCAGGAGCGCAAAGACTTGGGCGCCCCAAAGGACCAAAGCCAGCCCCGCCAACGGCCATCCGAAGGCGCGCTCGATCGCGCCGACCGTCTCGGCGGGATGATCGATAACGCGGCCAAGCGCCGCGAAGCTGTAGGTGTCTGTGGTCGCCAGAAAATAGCCGATGAAGCACAGATGGCCGATCAGCCAAGTGAGCGTCGTATGGGCCAGAAAGGCCTCCCGCCCCATGCCTGCCCGCACGTCGAACCACTGCCGGATAATAGAGCCTCGCCCACAACGTGAACCCAGGCCGAAAGTAGACCCTAGATCGAAATCGTCTTCAAGGGATTGGGACCGTAGCGATTGGCGCCCTGCTCGCCGCCCATCACACCCAGTTCGACCACCGACCAGAGGATGACCAGCGAGAACAGGAAATCCAGGAAGTGCTCGGGCTGCGGCCAGATCGCGACCACCGCGATCAGGATCAGCATCGACCACCAGCCCGACCGGCCGCGGTCATGCAGCCGCTTAGAGAGCAGGCAAGCGCCGGTGAACAGCAGGATCGGATAGACGAACCAGCCGGTCAGCCAGTGCAGGGTGTAGTTGGCGATCGCCTCGTAGAACACGGCGACCCCGACCACCACAGCCGAGGCGATCAGGAACGGCGTGCGCGCCAGCCTGCCATTCGACGACAGGAACAGTTCCGCCAGTTCGCTACGATCGCTCATTCGCCTGCTCCGAGTCGGTGGATGCACCGCTCGCGGCAATCTAGGCGTTGACGGACAAGGCTGGAAGTCCGCCTAGGCGACAGCCGGCGCCTCCGACGGCGATGGGCCGCGCGGCGCCTTCGGCGATGGCCCGAAGCGGTTGTCGCCGGGCGTTCCGTCCAGCAAACCGAAGTCAATGAAGACCCAGAGCAACACCAGGATGCCGACGACGTCGCTCGTCAGCGACAGCGGCTGCGGAAAACCGACTACGGCGTCGATGCTCCCCGCCAGCTCGATACCCAGCAGCAGCAGCGCCCACCAAGCTGATCGGTTACGATCATGCATGCGTTTGGCGAGCAGCGCAAAGCTCGGCCAGACCGTCAGCAGGGTCAGTATCCAGGAGCGGTGCTCAGTCAAATCGAGCCCAAGCAGGCGCTCCAACAGCACAAAGAGGGTCGCGGCCACCACCAGCAACCCGATCCAGTACATCCAAAGGTCGCGACGACGAAGACGCCCCTGGAAGCTCAGCATCGTCTGGGTGAAGGTCACATAAGTTCTCCCCGGCTAACAAACCGAGGAGAAAACATCGTTTATGCGAACTCAACCAGAATCTCATCGGCCGCGACTGGGTCGCCGCCCTTGGCGTTGACCGCCTTGACCACGCCGTCACGCTCGGCGCGGATGATGTTCTGCATCTTCATGGCCTCGAGCACGCAGACCACCTCGCCCTCGCGGACCTGCTGGCCGGCGGCGACGTCCATCGAGACCACCAGACCCGGCATGGGCGACAGCACCAGCTTGGAGGTGTCGGCGGCCTGCTTCTCGGGCAGCTTGTCGTGCAGCTCGGCCGAGCGCGGGGTCAGGACCAGCACGCGGGTCTTGGCCGCGCGATGACGGATGGTGAAGCCCTCGGCGGCGGGCGAGGCCTGCACGGTGAAGGCCAGGCCATTCAGCACGGCCTTGAACACCGGCTTGCCCGGGCGCCAGTCGATGTCGGTCAGGAACAGGGTGCGGCCCTCGTCGAGCAGCTCGACGGCCACAGCCCCCTCTTCGCCGGCCACCTTGACCCGGCGACGGGTCTCGCCGATCGCCACCACCCACGCGTCGCGGGCCTCGCCGATCAGGCCGGACTCATAGCTGCGCGCCCGGGTCGCGTAGACCCGCTGCATCGCCGCGCCGACGGCGGTCAGGATGTCGAGCTGGACAGCGGTCGGGGTCGTGCCGTTGAAGCCGTCGGGGAACTCGTCCTTGATGTAGCTGGTCGCCAGCTTGCCCGACCGGAAGCGCTCTTCGTCCATCACGGCGGCCAGGAACGGGATGTTCTGGCCCAGGCCCTCGATGTGGAAGTCCTCCAACGCCCGGCCCATCCCGTCGATGGCGGCCAGACGCGTCGGCGCCCAGGTGCAGAGCTTGGAGATCATCGGGTCGTAGAACATCGAGATCTCGTCGCCTTCGCGCACCCCGGCGTCGTTACGAACCTTGTAGCCGTCCTTCTCGCCCTCCGCCGGCGGGTCGTAGCGCACGAGACGGCCGATCGAGGGCAGGAACTTGCGGTACGGGTCCTCGGCATAGATGCGGCTCTCGATGGCCCAGCCGTTGATCTTCAGGTCCGACTGGCCAAAGGCCATCTTCTCCCCGTAGGCCGAGCGGATCATCTGCTCGACCAGGTCCAGGCCGGTGATCAGCTCGGTCACCGGGTGCTCGACTTGCAGGCGGGTGTTCATCTCCAGGAAGTAGAAGCTCTTGTCCTGGCCCGCGACGAACTCGACTGTGCCGGCGGAGTCGTAGTTCACGGCCTTGGCCAGGGCGACGGCCTGGGCGCCCATGGCGTTGCGGGTGGCCTCGTCCAGCAGCGGGCTGGGCGCCTCCTCGATGACCTTCTGATTGCGGCGCTGGATCGAGCATTCGCGCTCGAACAGGTGGACGACGTTGCCGTGCTTGTCGCCCAGCACCTGAATCTCGATGTGGCGCGGGCTCTCGATGAACTTCTCGATGAAGATGCGGTCGTCGCCGAAGCTGGCCTTGGCTTCGGCGCGCACGGCCGGGAAGCCTTCCTCGACGTCCTGGCGGGTCCAGGCCACGCGGATGCCCTTACCGCCGCCGCCGGCCGAGGCCTTGATCATCACCGGATAGCCGATCTCCTCGGAGATCTTCACGGCTTCTGCGGTGTCGGCGATCTCGCCGATGTGGCCGGGCACGCATGACACGCCCGCGGCCTGGGCGAACTTCTTGCTCTCGATCTTGTCGCCCATGGCGCTGATGGCGCCGGGGTTGGGACCGATGAAGACGATCCCCTCGTCCGCGCAGCGCTGGGCGAAGCTCGCGTTCTCCGAGAGAAAGCCAAAGCCCGGATGCACGGCCTGGGCGCCCGTCTGCTTGCAGGCGGCGATAATCTTGTCGGCGACGAGATAGCTCTGATTGGCGGGCGAAGCGCCGATGTGCACGGTCTCGTCGGCCATCTCCACGGCCAGGCTGCCCGCGTCGGCGTCGGAGTAGACGACCACCGTCTTGATGCCCAGACGACGGCAGGTCTTGATCACCCGGACTGCGATCTCGCCACGGTTGGCGATCAGGATCTTCGTGAACATCGGCAACTTCCGCCCGCAGATTTTTGTGCTTTGCAGCATGGCCTATCAGGCCCCGCCGGGTTTGCAAGCTTGCCCTTAGGGCGCTAAACCAGACGACAGGCATGACACCGGTTACCAAGAGTACGGGCCGAGATGTTCGCCATCGGGAGGAGACGGCCGTCATGAAGTCGATGTTCCTGGGCTCGGCTTGCGCCGTGATCCTGGCCAGCGCCGCGAGCGCCGCGCCGACGGGCGAGCCGGGGCTGCTGTTTCGCCTGTCGGGCGACAAGGGGCTGGTCGCCGACATTGCGGCTGGTGACCCTGTCCCCAACTTCGCCGACAAGGTCACCTCGATCGAGGGCAAGACCGGCCAGGGCTTCCGCGCCGCCGACGACGGGATCGTCTCCTGGAACGCGCCCGGCAATATCCAGGCCCAGCGCGGGACTCTCGCCTTCTTCTGGAAGTCCGGCTACCCGGTCGGCGTCGCACCGTTCGTGATCTTCCGCGTCGGCTACGCCGATCACTCAAGCTGGGACATGGCGTTCCTGCGCATCGACTGGAACGGCCACGGCTTCGACGCCTTCGTCACCGACAACGGCCTCTCGCGCACCCGCGTTTCATTCAAGGTCGAGAAGAATCCCGCGCCCGACGCCTGGACGCATCTGGCCTTCACCTGGGACGAGACCACCGGCGTGCAGCTCTATGTCGACGGCAAGCTGGCGGCCAAGAAGGAGACCAAGGCGGTCTATGACGCGGGCCTCGACCAGTTCGGCGTCGCGGGACGCGTCATCGCGCCCCACCAGGTGCAGAGCCGCTACAACTTCACGCGCGGCGGCGATCTGGACGAGCTGAGGGTTTACGATCGCCCGCTGGCCGCCGACGTCATCGCCGCCCTGGCCCGCGACGAAACGCCGGCCGTCGCCGCGCCTGTCGCCACGCTGGACGACCCCGCCATTCGCGCCGCATGGCGGCAGCGCTACGGTTGGAAGAAGGCCGCGCCGCCCCTCCTCGCCGACGCGCAAACCACGATCCGCAAGGTCGAGATCGCCGACGCCAAGGACATCAAGCAGTGGATGTGGCGGGCCAATGACGGGATCTCGGAAACCACCTGGCCCGGCGTCTACAACCGCTCGCGCCTGCCCGGTCGGGACGACTATTTCCCGCTGCCGGACTGGAACGTCTATGTCGACGGCGGCAAGGTCCTGACCCTGGCCCTGCCCGACGAACCCATCAACCGCATCGAGATCCAGGGGCCGGCCTATGGCGACCTCTCGTGGGCGGCCAAGGCTGGCGGGACGGCCGCGAGCGTCGGGACCCGCACCAAGGATCAGCAGCGGACGGTCACGAGTCTTGCCCGCCCTCTGACCGGCGGCGTCCTGACCTTCACCAACGTAGCGCAGGAAACCCCGATCCAGGAGTTTTGGGCCTACAATGTGACCGCCGGGGCTGAGCCCAAGGACGCCTTCAAGATGAGCTACACGGTCCGCGCCGACGTCGCGCCGGACTATCTGAACCTCGCCGATCTCAACGCCTATATCGCCGGTCGCCATCCGGCGGGCGAGCGCGCCACGGTCGTGGCCGTTCCGGAGGGCGCGCCGACCCGGCCGCGTCCCGCAACCGACCTCACAGCCAAGGGCCTGCCGATCGTCCACGTGCTGATCCCGTCCGGCTTCGGCGACGCACCGGCCGCCAAGCCCCTGGCCCGCAACTGGGCCTATGGCTGGGAGAACGCCCGCGACGGCCTGGACGGGATCGCCCTCGACATCCCCGCCCTGCCCGGCGCGGCCGGGACGGTGATCCCCCTGAACATCCAGGTGAAGGACCCGATCTGGCCGGGCCGCAACATGATCGACGTCAGCCTCTCGGTGAAGGCCGGCGAGGCCCGCACTGTGTGGCTGGACCTGCGCGACCGCATCCTGACGCCCGACAGCCTGTACCTGACCATCGCCGCCGACAGCACAGCGTTCGGCCCGAAAGCCCTCGACGGGGCCAGGATTCGCCTGGTGCTGAAGGACCGCGACAAGGCCAGGATCGAGCACATCCAAGATCGCCTGAACCAGGTGAAGGACAACTGGGCCTTCCTGGTCGAAGAACACACCACCTCCAAGCGCCAGGGCCTCTATCGCCGCCTCTACGCCGATATCACCGACCTGCTGCGCGTCGATCCCGACAACCAGATCGGCCGCGAATACTGGGGCGACATCACCTATGGAAGCCAGGGCTGGCCGGCCTTCGAGCAGCCCAAGCCCAAGGACGATACCCCGCTGTGGGCCTTCCGCCAGTTGGAGGACCTGAAGCTGGTCTCCAGGTTCATCAATTGGTGGATCGACGAGCGCCAGGCCGACTTCGGCGACTTCGGCGGCGGCCTGTCGGACGACAGCGACCTCTTGCAGCAATGGCCGGGCGTGGCGCTGATGGGCGTGCAGCCCGACAAGATCACCCGCTCGCTGAACCGCCTGACCGACGCCGTCTACAAGAACGGCATGTTCACCGACGGCCTGTCGACCATCGCGACCGACGAACTGCACGCCTATGAGGAGGGCATCAACTCCAACTCGGAGGCGATGTACGTCAACTACGGCGATCCGCTGGCGGTCGAGCGCCTGTTCACCACGGTGAAGGCGCTGCCCCGCATCGTCGACAAGAACCCGGCCGGCCACGTTCACTTCAACACCAACTGGTACAGCGGCAAGATCGCCTATCGCGAGGGCCCGTGGGAGTGGCAGAAGCCCTATTCGTTCGGCGTCACCCATCCCTCGATCCTGATCGCCGACTACAATGGCGACGCGACGGCCAAGGCTACGGTGCTAGGTCTGGCCGACGGCTATCTGGCTCACGCCAAGCCGGACGGCGCCCTGCCCAACGAGATCAACTGGCGCAGCGACGCCGAGCGCGGCGGCACGGTGCTGCAAGGCTCGGGCGCGGATGGTCCGTTCCAACTGTTCTGGTCGGCCTGGCGCATCTCGGGCGATGCGAAGTATCTGGCCCCGATCACCTGGCGGATCGGCAAGACCGGCCTGAAGTCTCTGGCGGCGGTCAACGAAAACGCTCTCACCGCCCTGAATCTCGGCGCCGCCAACAAGGATGCGCTGGTCAAGGCCGCAGCCAAGGGCGGGGCCTTCGAGCGCTATGCGGCCTGGACCCTGACCGGCGACAAGGCCCACCTTGAGGACCTCTACGCCGACGAGATCCAGTGGAACGCGCAACATATGTACATGCACACCGAGGGCCACTGGTGGTCCGACCGGGTGGAGCTGCCGTCCGACTATCTGCAGCGCACCCGGCTGGGCGGCATCGCCAACAAGCGCGGTCAGATGAACCCCGGCCACACTGTTTCCTGGCGCTTCGACGGCGTCGACGGCACTGAGGTCGCGCTACTGGTCAAGGACGCGACCAAGACCGGCTTCAAGGTCATCGCCTACAACACCACCGACAAGCCGGTGACGGCGACCATGACGGGCTGGAACGTCGCGCCTGGCCAATGGACTCTGGTCCAAGGCCTCGACACGAACGGCGATGACGCGATCGACGGGGCAAGCCAGACCCGCACCCTCGCCTTCGAGCGCAGCCTGGGGACCAAGGTCGTCCTGCCGCCGCGCCAGACGACGATCATCGACATGACCCTGACCAAGGCTGGCGACGATCCCGCCCAGCGCGGCGACCTGGGCGTGGGTCGCGGCGACGTCACCGTGAAGGGCCCGGTCGTCACCGCCCGGGTTCACAGCCTGGGCGCCCGGGACACGTCCGCCGCCAAGCTGGAACTGGCCGACGCCTCGGGCAAGGTGCTGGCCACCGCCGCGATCCCACCGCTGAAGGCGCCCCGCGACTTGCTGCCCAAGACCGCTTCGGTGAAGCTGAAAATTCCAGCGGGTGTGAAGGGCTCGGGCCTGCGGCTCCGTATCGTCTCCGATCAACCCCAGAACACCGCCCTGAACGACGAGGTCGTGCTGCCATGAACAAGACGCTTGCCCTGATCGCCGCCGGCCTGGCCCTCTCAGGCGGCTACGCTTCGGCCCAGACCGCGCCCGCAGCGCCGGCGGCCCCAGCGCCCGCCTATTCCAGCCGCGTCATCACCCTGGCTGAGGCCAAGACCGTCGCGGCCGCCGCCGAGGCCGAGGCCCGCAAGAACGGCTGGACCATGGTCATCGTGGTCGTCGAGTCGAACGGCGCCCAGGTGCTGGCCCAGAAGATGGACGGAACGCAGTACGGCTCGAACGAGGTCGCGGTGAAGAAGGCCTTAACCGCCGCCAACTTCCGCCGTCCAACCTCTGTGTTTCAGGACGCGGTGAAGAGCGGGACCCTGAACGCGATCTTCACCGGCGCCACGGCGGTGGAAGGCGGCGAGCTGCTGCTGGTCGACGGCAAGATTGTCGGCGCCATCGGCGTCTCGGGCGGCACGGCGGCCCAGGACGGCGTGGTGGCGCGCGCGGGTCAAGCGGCGCTGAAGTAGAACCTTCCGCCAAATCAATCACCTCTGTGTCATCCCGGCCGTAGCGCGCAGCGCGGAGAGCCGGGACCCAGGGGGTGTCGAAACGCGGTGCGCGCGGCCCCTGGGTCCCGGATCGCCTCTAAGAGGCGTCCGGGATGACAAGTGTTCCGACCTTGTGGGAATGGCGCTGAGGCAACCCCTAAGCCCCAAACTCCCGCGCGAACATCGCTTCATAGCTTGCGATCAGCGCCTCCTGCTCCGGCGCGATCAGGCGCGCGACCGCGGCCGCGAAGGTCACCGGCGCCAGTCCCGAAGCGCTGACCAGCTTGCCGTCGGTCACCGCCTTGGGCGTGTCGACATAGTGCTCGCCGCCCGCATAGCCGGGGACGACGCCGTCCAGCCAGTCCTTGCCGTTCGAGGTGTGCCGGCGACCGGCGAACAGGCCCGCGCGGGCCAGAGCCGTCGTGCCGGCGCAGATGCCGCCCACGATCTTGCCGTCGGCCAGCGCCTGGCGGATCAGCGCCGAGATCGCTGGGTTCTCCGCCTCGCTCCAGGCGTCGCTGCCGATCAGCAGGAAGACGTCGGCGTCACTGAGCACCGGGTCGTCAAAGCGGTAGTCCGACGCCGCCAGCACGCCGCCGATCGAGGTTTCGGGATCGCCGGTCGGGGTGGCGATCTCGATCTGCACCTTCAGGTGCTCGCGCAGCAGAGCCAGCACGCCGCCGGCCTCCCAATCGGCCCAGCCCGGCTGCAGAAAGGCGACGGCGACGGTCATGTGGGGCTCCTGGTGCTACCGAAACAGCGCCGAAACGCTTACATTGGCCTTCATGACAGACGCAGCCACCCTTTCAACCGCCGGCTTTGACCTCACGCCGCCGACCGAGCCCGAGCGCGAACGCCTGGAGGCCGACCTGACGGCCGAGGAAGCCCGCGTTCTCCTGCATCACGGCACCGAAGCCCCGTTCTGCGGCGGCCTGCTGGGCGAGAAGAGCCCCGGCGCCTATTGCTGCCGCCTCTGCGGCCTGCCGCTGTTCAAGCACGAAACCAAGTTCGAGAGCGGCACCGGCTGGCCGAGCTTCTACGCCCCGTTCGCCGAGGATCACGTCATCGGCGTGCGCGACACCTCCTACGGCATGGTCCGCATCGAGACCCGCTGCGCGCGCTGCGACAGCCACCAGGGCCACGTCTTCCCCGACGGCCCGGCGCCGACGCGGCTGCGCTACTGCATCAACTCGGTGTCGCTGCAGTTCGTGAAGTCCGGCGATCCCCTGCCCGACCCGCTGCATCGGGGCGATGCGATCGCCTGACCCAAGGGGAAGTTTGACGGCGGACCTATTTCGGCATTCCCTCCGCCAAAAGCTCCGAAGCGAGCGACGGCGGAGGGAACATGTCGACGAACGCGAAGGCGCCGCTCGCCCTTCTGGGCGCGGCCGGATCACCCTACACCCGCAAGATGCTGGCGCTGCTGCGCTTTCGGCGCATCCCGCACGCGATCCACTGGGGCAGTCACCGCAATCCGCCACCGGGCCTGCCCGAGCCGAAGGTGAAGCTGCTGCCCACCTTCTACTTTCCCACCGCCGATGGCGTCGAGGCGGTGACCGACTCCACGCCGATCATTCGCCGACTTGAGCGCGAGCACGCCGGCCGCTCGGTGATCCCGGACGATCCGGTCGTCGCCCTCCTCAGTGACCTGATCGAAGACTACGCCGACGAGTGGCTGACCAAGGCGATGTTCCATTTCCGCTGGGCCCATACGGCGGACATCGAGAACGCCGGGCCTATGCTGATCTTCTGGCACGACCCCACACTGCCCGGCCAGGTCGCCGAGGCGGCCGCGCGCGAGATCTCAAAGCGCCAGATCGACCGCCTCTATGTGGTGGGCTCCAACCCGACCACCGCCGCCACCATCGAGGCCAGCTACGCCCGCTTCGTCGAGGTGCTGGACGGCCTGATCGAGCGCCAAGGCTATGTGGTGGGCGCCCGCCCCTCGGCGGCGGACTTCGCGATCCAGGGCCAGCTGTCGCAGCTGGCGATCATCGAACCGACTTCGGCGGCGATCACCGTCCAGCGCTCGCGCCGGGTTCGGGCCTGGCTCGACCGGGTGGAGGACCTGTCAGGCCTGGAGCCCGACGCCGCCCACTGGGCCTCGCGCGCCGACCTTGCCGACACGCTGCGCCCGCTGCTGACCGAGATCGGCAGGGTCTATGCGCCGTTCTTGCTGGCCAACGCCAAGGCGGCGATGGGCGGCGCCGAAACAGTCGAGACGGTGATCGACGGACGCCCCTGGACCCAGCCGACCTTCCCCTACCAGGCCAAGTGCCTGATGGCGCTGCGGCAGGCTCATGCCGCGCTGTCGGAGGCCGATCGCGCGGCGGCTGACGCCCTGCTGGCGGGGACGGGGTGTGAGGCGCTGTTTGGGGGGATATGAAAGCCGCCCATCAGGTTTCCTCAAATCCTACTCAATTGATATGAATTGAGCTGCAACCCCGCCGCGCCCTAGAGATCGCTCATCAGCGCTCAATCCCCGGCGGACGACCATGACCTTGCAAGCCCGTGACGCCACGCCGCCGATCCTGATCGTGCCGGGCCTCTACAACTCGGGGCCTGACCACTGGCAGTCGCACTGGGAGCGGGACCTGCCGGGCGCCGGGCGTGTGGAGCAGCAGGACTGGGAGCGCCCCCTGCTGGGCGACTGGACGATCAGCCTGGCCGAAGCCGTGCGCCAGCGGCCCGGCGCGATCCTGGTGGCTCATAGCCTGGGCTGCGCCTTGGTCGCCCACTTCGCCCGGGTGACAGGCGGGCGCGGCGTGGGCGGGGCCATGCTGGTGGCGCCGGCCGACGTCAATCGTGAGGGGCCGGCGGGCCGCTTGCTGGTCGGCTTCTCGCCCATTCCCCGCCAGCGCCTGCCGTTTCCGAGCCTGGTCGTGGCCAGCCGCAACGATCCCTATGTCGAGATCGAGCGCGCCGAAGCCTTCGCGCGCGGCTGGGGGTCCGAGTTCGTCGACCTGGGGCGAGCGGGCCACATCAATGTGGCCTCCGGTCACGGCGCATGGCCAAAGGGGCGAGCCCTGCTGAACCGCCTGGTCCGGCGCGTCACGGACGACGCTCGACAGAAGGAAAGGAAGTTGGTGCGGGCGGTCGGGGTCGAACCGACACTCCTTTCGGAACCGGATTTTGAGTCCGGCGCGTCTACCAGTTTCACCACGCCCGCACACCTTCGCCTGCGCGAAGGGTGGTCTTCCTAGCAGGCGTTCGCGGCGAATTCCAGAGGCGCGATGGACGGTTTAGCATCGCTCCACACGGAGATTCTCGATGCTGCGACCCGGCCCCCGCAACCTGATCACCGACGTCGCGGGCCTGAAGGTGGGCTGCGTCGAGGACGAGGCTGTCCGCACCGGCGTGACGGTGGTGCTGTGCCCCGAGGCCTGGACGGCCGCCGTCGACGTGCGCGGCGGCGGCCCGGCGGTGCGCGAGACCGATACGCTGAGGCCCGAGAACAGCTTCTCCAAGGCCCACGCGATCTGCTTATCGGGTGGATCGGTGTTTGGTCTTGGCGCGGCCGATGGCGTCGCGTCGGCCTTGTCGGCCCGCGACGTTGGCCTGCGCATCACGGCGGGAACACCGGCCATTCCGATCGTGCCGGCGGCTTGCCTGCATGACCTTTCCAACGGCGGCGACAAGGCCTGGGGCCTGACCCCGCCTTATCGCGCCCTCGGCATCAAGGCGGTCGAGGCGGCCGGCGAGGATTTCCCGCTCGGCCCAGTCGGCGCGGGACGCGGGGCCATGGCGGGCGTGCGGCCGGGCGGACTGGGCTCGGCCTCGATCGACCTTGGCGACGGGCTGATCGTCGGCGCGCTGGTGGCCGCCAATCCGGTGGGCTCTGCCTACATGGCCGATGGCGAGACCTTCTGGGCCTGGCCATTCGAGATCGACGGCGAGTTCGGCGGCCACCGCCCTGGAGCCATGCCGTCGGCGGTCGAGCCACTTCCGGACGACTCGAAGCTGGGCGCGCGACTCAAGGCCGGCGCCAACACGACGCTGGCCCTGGTGGCCACGACCGCCGATCTGTCCACCGCCGAAGCCCAACGCATGGCGATGATGGCGCATGACGGGATGGCGCGCGCCGTGCGCCCCGCCCATACGCCGTTCGACGGCGACGTCGTCTTCGCCCTGGCGTCCGGCGCCAAGCCGCTGGGCGAGGATCCTGTGCGCGGCGTCCTGCGAACCCGAATCGGCTCGGCGGCGGCCGACTGTCTCGCGCGGGCGATGGCCCGGGCGGTCTATGAAAGCCGAGAGCGCCGCTGAACCTTACGGCGGCGTGATCGTCTCGCCGCCGGCCAGCTGGATGGCGGCCGTCTCCAGGTGATCGAGCAGGCGCTTGAAGGTGGCCACCTCGCTGGGGGCCAGGCCGGCGAGCAGCGTCGCCTCATAGGCCAGGGCCAGGGGGGCGATCTCCGCGAACAGCCGGCGCCCGGCGGCCGTGAGCTCCAGCGTGTGGGAGCGGCGATCCGTCCGCACCGTGGTGCGCGCCACCAGCCGGCGCACGACCAACTCCTGGGCGGCGCGGCTGACCCGGACCTTGTCCATCGCGGTGCGGGTGACGGCGGTGTGCGGGGTCAGCGCGCCCTCGGCGAGCACCGACATCAGCCGCCATTGCGGAATCGTCAGGCCAAAGCGGTCTTCATAGGCCCGCGCGATCAGGCGACTGACAGCGGCTGACGCCGTCGCCAGGCGATACGGCACATAGTCCGAGAGGCTGACATTGGCCTCGGGCGCTGCGGGCGCGCCAGACGTGATCGGAGAGACCGTTGCGGTCATGTCCCTTCCTTTCGTCCTCCCTGGCGCGGTCGCCTTCGGAAGGAGCGACCTTTCGCTTGATCCGTTCAGACCGACCAAGACCCGGCTGGGCCCTGTCGGTCCTGTCTGTTTGAGCTTCGCCGCCGCAGGAGCTCAATGCTCGTTACGATCCGCGTCGAATACACGCCATAATCGCACGTCACTTGGGCAGAGAATAGCCGTCTCGCCTTCCTGAACAGCGATCCGTCAATGATGGGCCACTGCGGCGAGCTTGTCCTTGGGCGGCTCCGGCGTGGTCAGCAGCGCCTTCTGGCAGGCGCGCAACTCGTCGAGGCAGGTCTTGCGATTCCAGAAGTCGGAGAACTCGGCGACGGCCAGCCGCAGGAGCTGGATGTGCTCCTTGTATTCAACGGGTTTGGGCGCGTCGTCATGATCATCGTGGTCGCCGTGGCCGGGCTTGGCGTCGGTCAGCAGCACCGTCTGCGAGCCCACGATCGTCACATTGCGACTCAGCACCTCGACGCCGGCCTTGGCGGGCGCGGCCTTGGGGTCGTCGTGATGACCGCCGGCGGCGTGGTCGTGATCCTTGTCATGGCCCTTGGCGTCATGACCCTTGCCGTGGCCGTGCTTGTCGGCCTTGCCGTGGTCGTCCTTCTTCTCCTCGGGACGCTCGCCCTTCATGCCCTTGTTGAGCTGCTCGAAGGCCTTGCCGCAGGGGCCGCCGAACACCAGCAGCGGACCGATCCGCAGTTGGACCTCGTCGATCAGATCCTGGGTCTTGGCCACAAGCTCGCCGGAGTGGGCGCTGCTGGCGGCCACGCACTTGGCCTTGATGGCCTCGTGGATGATCTTGGGCGTCTCGCCGTGCTTCTCGCCCTTGTCGCCGCGCCCCGTCAGCCGTCCGGCGAAGAAGGCCAAGCCGATGATCGCCAGGCCGGCGAGCACCAGAAGGAAAACCAGCGTCGGATCGAAGACCGGCACAGGTTGGTCGACCGGGAATTCTGACTGGTACACGCTGATGTCTCCGCCCCACGCGACGCGCCATTCTCATGACGCATCGTATGGTTAACGCAACAGCGTTATTGATGCACGGCCAAGGTGCTCAGGACGGCCGATAAATGATCGCCGAAACGCGGGCGCCGTGCTCGTAGCGGGACGCCCCCCCGTAGACGGCGACCTCACAGAGGATGTCGCCGTGCTCGGCTGCGGCCCAGATATAGCTGCGCTCGACCTCGACATTGCGGCCTGCAGGCGAGATCCCCTCAAAGGTGTCGCCCCACGGCACGACGCCCTTCAGGTCCTGCCAGCGCAGCGTGACGGCGCGGGACAGCTCGTCGCGCGCCATCGCCTCCAGGTCAGGATCGCTCGTCGACAGCGCCTCAGCCCTCTGCCGTATCGCGGAAATAGGCCTCGACCTCGCCCTGCAGCTTGATCGTCATCGGATTTCCCTTGCGGTCCAAGGTCTTGCCGGCCGCGACCCGCACCCACTTCTCGCTGATGCAGTATTCCTCGACATTGGTCTTCTCGACACCCTTAAAGCGGATGCCGATGCCGCGTTCCAGGAGATCGGCGTCGTAGTAAGGGCTGTCCGGATTGACGGAGAGGCGGTCGGGGGGCGTGTCGCTCATGGTCTTCAGCTTTCGGTGCGGGCCGCGCGGCCCTTGTCTTGGCCGGCGGTGATAGCCACGAAACGCGCAGAAGCCAAATCCTGAGGGACATCCCCTCCCCTGGCCGCGCCTTCTTCGGCGCTCAGGTCGTCTGGTCGCTCTTGATCGGATCGGCGGCCGAGACCACCCCGTCATTGTTGGTGTCGTGAGTCACGAACATCCGCCAGCCCGAATAGTCGAACTCGGCCTTGGTGATTCCGCCGCTCTTGTCGCTGTCGAGCACCCCGAACCGGACATCGGTCTGCCGCATCTGGCGCATCCGCTCCTCGTCCTTCTTGTCAGGCGTCATGTCCGAGGCGGCGAGCTTGGCCTCCAGCCGCGCCTTGAACTCGGCGACGTACTCGGCTTGCGACAGCACGCCGCTCTTGTCTGTGTCGGTCTTTGCGAACTGAAGGGCGCGGGTGGCGGCGTATTCGTCCTTGGTGACGACGCCGTCGCCGTTCTGGTCCTGCTCCTTGATGAAGATGTCGCGGGCGTGCGAGGCGGCTTGGGCCCCGCCGGCGATCAAGGACAGGGCCGCAGCGGCGGTCAGGAGGGTGCGGGTCTTCATGACGGGTCTTTCGCTCAACGGAGGGATTCGAAGGTCAGGGCGTAGGTGAAGCTCTGGCCCGGCTGGCCGGGGGCCGGTGCGGCGACCCGGTAGCGAGACTGGATCTGGTAGACGCCCGACCGATCCACCCGGACGGCGAAGCGGCCGCGGGCGTCGCTCTTCAGCGTCTTGGGGGCGGTCTTGGTGTCGGCGTAGCGGTCGTCTGCGCCGTGCAGGGTGATCGGCTGGCCGGCCACGGGCTTGCCGTCGAAGAGCACCTCGAACACTGCGTCCTGGCCGGTGACGATCTTGCTGGGATGGGTTACGGCCCGGAACTCCAGGCCCTTGCCATGGGGCGCCAAAGCCGTGTCGTTGGGCGCGCCGCGCGTGACATAGACCTCGGCCAGGGTCAGGCTCTGCATGTCGATGGCGTCGGCCGGCGCCTTGGCGCCTTCGAAGAACGCCCATTCGCCCTTGACCAGGGCCGCCTTGGCGACCCGGCCGGCGCGCAGGCCGGTGGTGATCCTATAGGTGCCGGGCTTCTCGGTCGTCGCCTCGACCAGCGCGAGCTCGCGCGTATAGAGCGGAACCAGGGCGGTGCGCACACCGTCGGGACCGATCACGGCGTAACCGTCCGACTTCATCGCCACTTCAGGCGTGAAGAAGCTCTCGGTGAAGGCGCCCTGCACCGTCACGATCTTGCGGTCCGAGGCGTCGAACACGGTCGGCAGCAGATACGGCGAGTGGGCCTGGGCGACGGGCCCGAGCAGGGCGGACAGCAGCGCGCCGCCTGCCAGGCTGGCGCGAAACGAACGGATCATTGGACGAACCCCAAGCGCCGCGTCGGTTGCGGCGACTCCGCTTTATTGCGATTGATTCTGAGAATCAATCTTAATTAGCTTGACCACGCCCCCATCGAACCGTAGGCCCCTCACCGTCAGTTGCGAGTCATTCGCATATCAAAATGTTAAGAAGGGGATCTCGATGTCGCGCCTGAAACTCGCCGCACTCGCCGCCGCGTCCACCGCCGCCTTGCTCGCCACGGCCGCTCGCGCGGACGACACCAAGCCCGAATCCGACGCCGTCGAGTTGGACAAGGTCACGGTCACCGCCACCCGTTCGGAAAAGGTCCTCTCCAAAGCGCCGGCCAGCGTGACGGTCATCTCCGCGCAGGAGATCGAGGACGGCTTGATCAAGGACATCAAGGACTTGGTGCGTGAGGAGCCGGGCGTCTCGGTCCGCAACGCCCCCGCCCGGTTCACCGCCGCCGGCGCCTCGACGGGGCGCGACGGCAATGCGGGCTTCAACATCCGGGGCCTGGAGGGCAACCGGGTGCTCATCGTCGTGGATGGGGTGCGCGTGCCCGACAGCTTCGCGTTCGGCGCCCAGTCGGTGGGACGCGGCGACCAAGTCGACCTCGATACGCTCAAGTCGGTGGAGATCGTCCGGGGGCCGGCCTCGGCGCTCTACGGTTCCGATGGCCTGGCCGGCTCGGTCAGCTTCATCACCAAGGACCCATCCGACATCATCAAGCCCGGCAGGACCGTTGCGGGCCGGGCCCGCGTCGGCTACGCCTCGGCCGACCGGAGCTGGACAGAGAGCGTGCTGCTGGCGGGCCAGTCTGGCCGCTGGGAAGGCCTGCTGACCTACACCCGCCGCGATGGCGAGGGCCAGAAGACGGCGGGAACCAACGCTTCAGCCAACACCGACCGCACCACCGCCAACCCCGAGGACAACCAGTCCAACGCGATCCTGGCCAAGCTGATCTACAGCCCCGATGACCATAACCGCTTCCGCCTGACGGTCGATCACCTGGATCGCGATGTGGATTGGACGGTCCTGTCCGCGATCGCCAAGCCGCCCCTCGCCGCGACCAGCGTCATCGGCATGACCGCCTTCGACAAGATCAAGCGCGACCGGGTCAGCCTGGATCACCGGTTGGACGGCGGCCAAGGCCTGATCGATAGCGCCCACACGACCCTCTACTGGCAAAAGAGCACGACGCGTCAGTTCTCGGCCGAGGACCGCAACACCGCCGCCGACCGCACGCGCGACGCCACCTTCGACAATCGGGTGCTGGGCGCCAGCGTCGAACTGCACAGCCGCTTTGACCAGGGCGCGTTCACCCATGACATCGTGTGGGGCGGCGACGCATCGATCACCCGCCAGCGGGGCGTACGTGGCGGCACGGTTCCGCCCGCCGGCGAGACGTTCCCGACAAAAGCTTTCCCGACCACGGATTTCACCCTGGCCGGGCTCTATGTTCAGGACGAGATCAAGGCCGGTCGCTTGGCGCTCTACCCCGCGCTCCGCCTCGACTACTACAAGCTGGATCCGAAGGCTGACCCGCTGTTCCACGCCGCGACCGCGGGCCAGAGCGACACGCACCTGTCGCCCAAGCTGGGGCTGGTCTGGGAAGTCAGCGACCTTGTCACTGTGTTCGCCAACGCCGCCACGGGCTTCAAGGCCCCCTCGCCCTCGCAGGTAAACACCGGCTTCAGCAACCCGGTCTCGAACTATCAGTCGATCTCGAACCCCGACCTGAAGCCCGAGACCAGCCGCACCCTGGAAGCGGGCCTCCGCCTGAACCGGGACAACTGGCGACTGTCGGTGACCGGCTTCACCGGCGACTACGACGACTTCATCGAGCAGGTCCAGGTGGGCGGGAACTTCACCGCCGCCAGCCCGGCCGTCTATCAGTATGTAAACCTGACGGGCGTGACGATCAGCGGGGCGGAGGCCAAGGGCAGCGTCACCTTGGGCGCCGGCTTCACGGCGCGGGCGGCGGTCGCCTACGCCAAGGGCTCGTCGAAGGCCAGGGGCGTCAGCACGCCGCTGGTGTCCATCGATCCGGTCAAGATCACAGGCGGCGTCGGCTATCGTGCGCCGTCAGGCCGCTTTGGCGCTGATCTTTCCGTCATCCACGCGGATCGCAAGTCGGCCAGCCGGACGGGCGTTACCTGCGCGGGCGGCTGCTTCACGCCGGCGGCTTTCACCGTCGCCGACGCGACGGCCTGGTGGGCCGTCACCGAAGCCGTGACCGTGCGCGCGGGCGTCTTCAACCTCACGGACGAAAAATACTGGTGGTGGAGCGACGTCCGCGGCCTTTCCGATACGTCGGTGGTCAAGGACGCCTACAGCCAGCCAGGCCGGAACTACAGCGTATCCCTGGCGCTGAAGTTCTGACCCGGCGGAGCGGCGCGCGCGGGCGGGAAGCCGCGCGCGCCGACATCCTTGCGGACAAGCGTCCCGACCCCTGCTAGCTAGAGCGTGACGCTGAAAGTGGGAACCGGTTTCGGCGCTAGTCACGCTCTAAGTATCTGATCTAGAGCCTTCCGCTTCAAAACGATTCCGTTTTGAAGCGGAAGGCTCTAGCGGGTCACGACACCGGAGTTCGCATGCTGCGTCGCCTTTACGACTGGGTCATGGGTCTGGCCGCCTCGCGCCACGCCGAAAAGAGCCTGTTCGCCGTCTCGTTCGCCGAGAGCTCCTTCTTCCCCGTTCCGCCCGACGTGATGCTGGCGCCGATGTGCCTGGCCAAGCCCGAGAAGGCCTGGCGCTATGCGGCCCTCTGCACCCTCGCCTCGGTTCTGGGCGGCATCCTCGGCTATGCGATCGGCTTCTTCCTGCAGGATCTCGGCATCTGGCTGATGAAGATCACCGGCCACGCCGGCGGGCTGCAAGAGTTCCAGTGCTGGTACGGCAAATACGGTGTCTGGGTCATCCTGGCCAAGGGCCTGACGCCCATTCCTTATAAGCTGGTGACCGTGGCCTCCGGTCTTGCCGCCTTCAGCTTCCCGATGTTCATCGCCGCGTCGGTGATCACCCGGGGCGCGCGCTTCTTCCTGGTGGCTTTCGTCATCAAGAAGTTCGGCCCCACGCTGCTGCCGGTGATTGAGCGTCGTCTCGCCTTGTTCGCCGGAATTTTGATCGCGCTCCTTGTCATCGGTCTCGGCGCCAGCCACCTCCTGGGCGGAAGTGGAAGCGCTGGAGCCTGCGTCGCATGACGAACGAGGACCCGAAGGTCGAAGACACCGCCCCTGTGGGCGAAACCCCGCCAACGGCGACGCCCGTGCGCGGTCCCGCGCCGGCCGCCCCCGTGCAGCGCTCCGCCATCGGCACGATCTATGACCTCGTGACACGGCACTGGCCGCTGGTGGCGCTACTGTCGAGCGCGCTGCTGCTGGCCATCGCCCACGCCTTCGAAAAGTTCGGCGGCCTCGCGCCCTGCCACCTGTGCCTGAAGCAACGCGAGGTCTACTGGGTCGCCGGAACGGTCGGCCTGGTCGGACTGGCCTTGCAGCGCACGCCGTTCTGGTCGCGCCTGCGCCTGCCTTTGGCCCTGCTTCTCGGCGCCATCTTCCTCTACGGCGCGGGACTGGCCGCCTATCACGCCGGCGCCGAATGGAAGTGGTGGCCGGGACCCAAGACCTGCTCTGGCGGCGACGCCGCGGCGGCCTCCAATCTCGAGGCGATGCTGAAGGGTACGGCGGCCATCAAGCCGCCGGCCTGCGACAAGGCCGCCTGGGTGTTCCTCGGCTTGTCGATGGCAGGCTGGAACGTCCTGATCTCGCTCAAGCTGGCCGTCTGGTCCGTCCTGGCGGCGTTCCGCAAGTCGGAGACCCTGGCATGACCCGTCCCATCCCCCCGCGTCCCGGCTCGTCGGCCTCGGGCGCGCGCCTCGCCGAAATCCTGCGCGTCGACCAGGCCGGCGAGCTGGCCGCCGTCCATATCTATCGTGGCCAGGCGGCGGTGATGCGGGCCGCGCCCGGCCGCGAGCGGATCGCCGAACAGCTTCGCGAGATGGAGGGACATGAGCAGGTCCACCTGTCCCGCTTCAACGAACTGCTGAGCGAGCGCGGCGTGCGTCCGACCTTGATGTCGCCGGTCTGGCGCGCCGCCGCCTTCGCGCTGGGCGCCGGCACCGCCCTGCTGGGCGACAAGGCCGCCCATGCCTGCACCGAGGCCGTCGAGACGGTGATCGAGAAGCACTACGCCGGCCAGATCGAGGAGCTGAAGGACCGCGATCCGGCGCTGGCGGCCGAACTCAGCCAGTTCCGCGACGACGAGCTGGCGCATCGCGACATCGCCATCGAAGAAGGCGCGCATGAGGCGACGGCCTATCCGCTTCTGACGGCGGTGATCCAGGCCGGATGCCGCGCCGCCATCAAGATCAGCGAGAAGATCTGAGCCGACGGCGAAGGTCCCGCTGTCGTGCAAGTGCTTGGCGCCCCGCGCGGACGCGCCTACCCATAGGCCCTCTATGGGGTCGGGTGGGGAGTCGTCCGTTGTCGCATCGCTTTAGCCTTTTCGCCGCCTGTGCTGTCTCCTGTCTGGCGCTGGGCGTTGGGCAAGTCGGCGCCCAGA
Organism: Pseudomonadota bacterium; assembly: GCA_020161365.1. Lineage (GTDB taxonomy): Bacteria > Pseudomonadota > Alphaproteobacteria > Caulobacterales > Caulobacteraceae > Caulobacter. The sequence goes on from JAIUNU010000006.1 coordinate 20,589, forward strand.
CGGTCAAGACCAGCGAACTCACGCTGGAAACCGGCGGCGCGATGCCGGAGGCGCAACGCGCCCTGGCGTTCGATCACGCCGACCTCAAGCTCAAGATCCTGCCCGAGAAGAAGGCCATCGAGGGCGAGGCGACCCTGACCTTCACGGCTAAATCCCGGCTCGACAAGCTGGTGGTCGACTTCGATCGCGTCTTCACGATCCGTAGGCTGACGATCGACGGAAAGGCGCTGAAGCCGACATCCTGGAGCAACCCCGAAGGCCGGCTGACGATCACCCTGCCCCGGACGGTGGCCAAGGGGAGACAGGTGACGCTCGCCGTCACCTATGACGGCGTCCCTCACGAGGCCAAGCGCGCGCCGTGGGACGGCGGCTTCGTGTGGTCCAAGACCGAGACCGGCGAGCCGTGGATCGCCACGGCGGTCCAGGGCGACGGCTGCGATCTCTTCTGGCCCTGCATCGACTACCCGACTGGCGAACCCAAACTGGTGGACCTGCACATCACCGTGCCCGCGCCGCTGGTCGCACCGGCCAACGGCGTCTTCAAGGGCATGACCGAGAAGGACGGGTGGCGCACCTATCACTGGCGGGCCAAGCAGCCGAACACTTACGCCATCGCGCTGGATGTCGGTCCCTACGAGGAATTGACCGGGACCTATAAGAGCCGGTTCGGCGACAGCATTCCCCTGTCGTTCTGGCATCTGAAGTCCAGCGCCGCGCAGGCGAAGGAGCTGTTCGCCGAGTTCCCGCCCATGCTGGACTTCTTCGAGCAGATGATCGGCCCCTACCCGTTCCGCGACGAGAAGATGGGCGTGGTCGAGACGCCGCATCTGGGCATGGAGCACCAGACGATCAACGCCTATGGCAACGCCTACAAGAAGGACGGCTTTGGCTTTGACTGGCTGCTGCAGCACGAGTTCGCGCATGAGTGGTTCGGCAACCAGCTGACCAACGCAGACAACGATGACATGTGGCTGCATGAGGGTTTCGGCAGCTACATGCAGCCGCTCTACTCGCAGTGGCTGCACGGCGACATGGAATATATGAGCCGGCTGAACACTCAGCGCCTCGCCGTGCGCAACAAATTCCCGATCGTCTCGGATCGTCCGCTCAAGGAGGACGCGGTCTATAACGGCGAGCGCGGTCCGGGGAACGACATCTACTACAAAGCCTCGAACGTCCTCCACACCTTGCGCGCCCTGGTGGGCGATGAGGCGTTCTTCAAGATCACCCGGATCGCCGTCTACGGCCGCGACGATCCCAAGCCCGGAAACTTCGCGCCGCGCCATCTGAGCACCAGGGACTTCGTGCGGATCGTCAACGAGGTCACCGGCCGGGACTTCGGCTGGTTCTTCGACGTCTATCTGTATCAGGCGGCTCCGCCTGAGCTGATCGAGCGGCGCGACGGGGCCGACCTCGTGCTGCAATGGAAGACGCCGGGCGAGAAACCCTTTCCCATGCCCGTGGAGGTCAAGATTGGCGGAAAGCTGGTGACCGTGCCGATGGCCGACGGGAGCGGCCGCGTGACGGTAGGCGATGCGGTTCCTGTCATCGTCGACCCCGCCTCCAAGATCCTGCGGCGTCAACCTTATGTGGAGGTGTTCCAGACCTGGAAGCAGGCTGCGGACAAGGCGGCGGCCGAGGCGCGCAAGAGGGCCGAGGCGCAAAAGGCGTCGCCCCGCCCGGGGTCTTGAACCCTCGCTAACCTTGTCGCTTTACCCGATGGCGGGATCTGGCCTCTAGGCTCAGAGGCGTGTTGGAGACCGCGTCCGTGTTGAAGCCAAGCCATTTCGTGATCGCCGCGCGCGGGGCGCTGGCCATGGGCGGCCTCGCGGTCGCGGTGCTGGCGCTGGGTCCTTTCCAAGGGGCCGAGCGACTGGTCGGGCTGAGCGACAAAACCGCCCATGCGCTGGCCTTTGGCGGGCTGTTTGCGGTTTCGCTTCTGGCCTTCCCACGGTCGCGTCGCGGCGATCTGGCCATCGCCGCGCTGGTGCTTGGGGCGGGCGTCGAAGTCGCTCAGCTTTTCGGCCATCGCAGCGCCAGCCTGCTGGACTGGCTGGCGGATGCGGCGGGCGTAGCGACAATCTACGGCGCGAGCATGATCGAAACCGTCCGCAAGATGGCGCGAGACCACGGCGGCAAGACCTTCGCGGAAATCGCAGCCCTGGACCGTCGGCGTGGGCCGCGTCGCCCCTCGATCAGCTTCACCCCTGCTGAGACCAAAGCCGAAAGCGCGAACCCCGGTCACGACACCTTCGCGCAGCGCGCGGCCCGCCGCTTTCCAGTCAGGTGATCCGCTTGACGCTGACCGGGTCGCTGCCCGGGAAGCTCTCTTCGAGCCCCTCGTCCAGCAAGGCCTCCTGGCGGCTTTCCGACTTGGCGACCTTGCCGGCGAGCTGATCGTGCTTCTCGCCCTCGGCCAGCGGTTCATCGGCTTCGCGCGCGTGGGGCGCGTCGAAGGATTTGTCTTCATGACGGATCTCGCCCTCGGCGGCCATGTCGGCCGTCGACGCGGCCGTGCCATGGGTGAAGTGACGCTTGTCAGCGTCGTTGGCGGGGTTCTGACTCATCTTCGATCTCCATGACGACTGTCATGGGAAGAACCCGCGCCTGGCGGCTCCGGTTGCATCGGGCGACCGGCGGGCCGGAAGCTCGCCTTACGCCTCCAGCTCGATGTCCCAGTAGAGATAGTCCAGCCAGCTCACATGCAAGCGCCCCGGTGGGAACCGGCGCCCGCGTTCCTGCAGCTCGTACATCGACGGCCGCCGCGCAGTGTGGAACGTCTGCATCCCCGCCTCGCGCGGGGTTCGCCCGCCCTTGCTGAGATTGCAGGGCGCGCAGGCGGTGACGATGTTCTCCCAGGTCGTGCGGCCGCCCCGTGATCGCGGGATCACGTGGTCGAACGTCAGGTCGTCGGGGGACCCGCAGTACTGGCAGCTGAAGCTGTCGCGCAGAAAGAGGTTGAAGCGGGTGAAGGCCGGCGGGCGCTCCTGCGGCACATACTGCTTCAGAGCCACCACGCTGGGCAGCTTCATCTCACAGGAGGGCGAGTGGATGACCTGGTCATAGCTGGCCACGACATCGACGCGGTCCAGAAACACCGCCTTGATCACCTCCTGCCAGGGCCAGAGGGACAGCGGATAGTAGCTCAACGGCCTGAAGTCCGCGTTGAGGACAAGAGCGGGCATGCCCGACGGCGGGCGGGTGAGGACCTGCATCAAGTCCTCCTCTCGAGGCGGCCAGGACCTCGGACGATGGGGTACGCGACAGGACTGAAGACGGGCCTCCTTCCTACGCTATTCAGGGAATCGCCATTCATTCCCGAACGCATGAGAAGGATGATCCGACTCAGCGACAGAACCAAGACATCCGTGGCTGGTTTTCAGAAAGGCGCGATTTCGCGTCGTTTTACGGCGCCGTAGCAGGCCCACAGAAGATGCGCGGCGACGCTCCTGTAAGGCCGCCAAAGCTCGGCTCGCCCGTAGGCTTGTTTCTCGGTCGGGCGGACGTCCGCCCTGTCGACCCAACGCATGGCTTCCTGCAGCGCCACGTCGCCGCCCGGAAAGAGGTCCAGCCGGCCTTGCGTGAACATCAGGAACACCTCGGCCGTCCATCGGCCCACGCCGGTGATCGCCGTGAGGGCCGCCACGGCCTCCGCGTCGGAGAGGCTCCTTAGCGCGTTGAAATCGCAGGCGCCGTTCAAATGGGCCTCGGCGATGGCCCGGGCATAGCGCGCCTTGGGCCGGGAAAGGCCCAGCGAGAGCAGGTGAGCCTCTTCCAGCCCCGCCACCGCCTCCGGTGTCATGTCCGGCAGCCCCGCCTCGACCCGCGCCCAGATCGCCGCAGCGGAGGCAAGCGACACCTGCTGCTGGACGATCATCTTCAGAAGACCGGGAAAGCCGCCCAGGCCGACGCGCCAAGCGAAGGCCGGCGTCACAGCCTCCGCCGCCGCCAAGGCCGGATCGGCGGCCGCCAGGTGTTTGCGGGCGGCCAGGATCGCTTCGGCGGAAGGCGGGTCGAACATCCAGGCTTGGTCTCTCTGACAGCGCCCGCGCACAACCCGAAACTTGCGGCTCTACTCGATCGCCGTGATCTCGATCTCGCCGCCCGGCGCGGCGGAGACCTCGCCGACCGCCTTGCCGAGCAAAGCCCGGGCGATGGGCGCGACGTAAGAGATCGAGCCCTTGGCGGGATCCGCCTGATCCTCTCCGACGATCCGGAAAGTCTGAACCCGGCCGTCCTCGCGTTCGAACGTCACGCGATCGCCGAACTGCGCCACCGACTTGGAGGGATCGCGTTCCAGCACTTGCGCGGTCGCGCGACGGGCCGACCAGTAGCGGAGATCGCGCGTCGCGCGCGCCATGGCCGTGCGGTCACCGTCGGCGGCGCCGCCCGCGCTCTGGGCGCTGGAGTACGCCGCGCGAGCCGCCGCGAGCTCAAGCTCGATCTCGGCAAGGCCGTCGGGGGTCACCAGGTTCGGGTGCGTGGAGATCGGACGATCCGGCAGGTCGGCGGCGAAGGCTTCGCTGTCGCCTTCCTTGGTGAAGGCGACGCTCATGGCCGGAAAAGTCTGTGAAACATTGCAAAAGCCCATGACGCATCGAACAGAGGCGGCGTCTGGGGCCTAACGCGTCCCGCTCTGGTTAGCTCCGCCAGGGCGCCGGTTCAAGCAGGAGCCGTATCGGACACGGTGGCGGGCGCTCGCTTGGAACGCGCCCGCCTATCGCGGAGCAGCAGATTACAGGACGACGCCGACGATGGCGGCGGCGACACCCAGAGCGATGACCAGGAAGTAACCGGCGGCCATGCGGTCAAAGGCGGTTTCAAAGGCGTTGAGCGTGCGGTTCATGGTGATGGTCCCTCTCATTCGGCTTGTCCCGACCCCCTATGGATCATCGGCCGGTCAGAGCGACGAGCCAATCTGGACGATGCTTAGATAGCGCCAATCTGAACGCCGTCAAGATAATCTTTACAGCGTTTGGATGAAATTTTAGAAAGGTGGGGTTAGAGTGAGGCCGATGAGCACAGCGACCGTAGAATCACGCCCGTATCACCACGGCGACCTGAGCCGCGCCCTGATCGAGGCGGCGCGCAAGATTCTCGAGACCGACGGCCCCGCAGCGCTGTCGCTCCGAGCGGTCGCGCGCGAAGCCGGGGTCAGTCCCGCGGCCCCGTACCATCACTTCAAGGACAAGGCTGAGCTGCTTGACGCCGTGGCCCACGAAGGCTGGCACGAGTTGGACGCCGCGCTCTCCAAGGCGCGGGGGGAGAACAACGCCGCCCGGGATCAGATGACCAATCTGGGTGTCGCCTATGTCTGCTTCGCCCGCGACAATCCCGCGCTCTATCGCGTCATGTACGACTGCTCCCGCGACCGGGACGCCCTGCCCGACCAGTTGAAGGACGACGGCGCCTACTGCCAGGTGCGCGACACCATCGGCGAGAACAGCGGCGGTCGCGCCACCGAGATCGACCTAGAGCTGGCCACGATCGCTGCGTGGTGCGCCGGACATGGCTTGGCCGAGATGATCAGCTTCAAGCAGTTCGCGCCGCTCAAGGACCTGCTCGGCGGTGAAGAGGCGTTCCTGAGGGCGGTCTTCGAGCACCTGGGCATGTTCGCCAAGGTCATCGACCAGGATCCGGCTTGACGCTCGTCACCCGGTTCGCGCCGTCGCCGACGGGTTACCTTCATCGCGGCCATGCCTATTCTGCGCTGACCGCCTTCGAGGCGGCGCGCGCGGCGGGCGGGCGCTTCATCCTCCGCATCGAGGACATCGACGCCACCCGTTGCCGCCCCGAGTACGAGGCGGCGATCCTGGAAGACCTCGCCTGGCTGGGCTTGCGCTGGGAAGAGCCAATCCGCCGGCAATCGCAGCACTTGGCTGACTACGAAGCGGCCATCGCGGGCCTCCGCGATCGCGGCCTCGTCTATCGCTGCTTCAAGACCCGCAAGGAAATCGACATCGGGCGCGCGCCGCACGAGCCCGCCGTCGCCTATGTCGGCGCGCCGCTCAATGCGGCCGAAGAAGCCGAGCGGCTGTCGCGCGGCGAGCCCTTCGCATGGCGGCTGTCTCTGGCCGCAGCGCGCGAGACTCTGGGCGGCTTCGATGCCCTCACCTTCGTGGAGGACGGCGTCGACGGATCATCGCCCCGCGCCTTCCAGGCCCTGCCCGAGACCGCCGGCGACATCGTGCTGGCCCGCAAGGACGTCGGCGTGGCCTACCATCTGGCGGTCGTCCACGACGACGCGCTGCAGGGGGTGACCCATGTGATCCGGGGTGAAGACCTGTTCGAGGCCACCCACATCCAGCGCCTGCTGCAGGCGCTGCTGGGCCTGCCCACCCCGATCTACCGCCACCACGGCCTGCTGACCGGGCCCGATGGCAAGCGCTACGCCAAGCGGGACAAGGCCCAGACCTTGCGGGAGCTTCGCGCGTCGGGCGTCACCGCCTCGGCGCTTCGCGCCGAACTCGGGTTTGAATGAGGGCGATCAGCCGCCGCCCGCCTGCTCCACCAACTGCCCCATGGCCTTCAGATAGTTCGAAAACGCCGCGCGGCCGGTATCGGTCAGTCGCACGCGGGTCAGGGGCTTGCGGCCGACGAAGCTCTTGTCGATCGACACGTAAGCCGCCTCCTCCAGCTTGCGCAGGTGGATCGACAGGTTGCCCTGGGTGACCTCGAGCACGTCCTTAAGCTCGGTGAAGTCAGCGACCTCGGCGCTGGCCAGATAGGCGACGATGCCCAGCCGGACCCGCCCGTGGATCACGTCGTCGAGCCCGCTGATGTCGAACTTAGGGGCCACGGATCGCCTCAGGCCGCCGAACGCATGGCCTGGCGCATCATGTAGAAGCCGGGGGCCGCCATGAACGCGAAGAGGCCAAAGCTGGCGATCAGCAGGTAGAGGCCCGCCTGCTCGATCAGGAGGCCCATGGCCACGCCGGAGACCAGCCACCCCAGGGCGACAATCAGCATCCACATCCGCCGGCGCAGCACATAGATCACCTGCCACACCGCGCCCTGCAGGATGAACACCACCGCCGGATGGAACAGCCAGTAGTGGAAGTCCTTGTGGCGCGACGCGGCGGCGGCGAAGACGATGATCAGCGCCAGGTTCGCCACGCCGGTCGCCTGGAACGCCGCATTGACCGCCCGATTGGTGACGCCGCGTTGCGGGCTCTTGCGATCCTTGATGATGACGATGGTCATCAGCACCAGGAAGATGACCGTCGGCGCCCAGGCCAGGATCAGGTTGCCGAGGCCCCCGAGGCTGATCACCCCGCGTTCCTGGACGACATAGATCAGGGATTGAAGGCCATAGAGCAGCCCGGCCGCGCCGTAGAGCGCGCCGCCGGCCACACCCAGTCCGCCGCGCTCCTGGGAGCCTTCGGCTAGGCCGCGGAGGAAGGCCAGGTCGTCCTGGACGCTCTTCAGGTCTTTGCTCATGTCGGCCCCTTTCAGCGCGGCATCATGGACGGTCACAGGATTCGACCCAACAGCGGCAGGCGGCGCAGCGCCATGGTCAGGATCCAGCTTAGCAGCGTCGCTCCGACGAAGACCGCCGCGCCCTTGGCCAGCCCGCCCCAGTGTTGAGGCAGGAACAGCCAAGCCAACCAGGCGGTGAAGACGTAGTGGGTCAGGTACATGCCGTAGGCGTTGGCCTGCAGGCTGGCGCCGACCGGACCGGTTTTCTTGACGAACCGCAGGAAGGTGGCCAGGGCCGCGAAGGACAGGCTGGCGCAGGCCAGGGCGAACATCACGCCGCCGCCGATGTCCAGCGCCGCTCGCGGCGGCGGCTTGGGCGAGAAGGCCATGATGACCACCGCGATGACGCCGACGACGGGCAGGATCGACGCGAGTTGCCAGGCCCACCAGCGCTTGGCGAGCTTACCGTCAGGGTCGGTCAGGCCTTTGCCCACGCCCGACGCCCCGACTGCGACGCCGGCCAGGAAGTAGACGAAGTAGTGGAGCACGCGCGAGGTCTGCACCGTGAAGGGGCCCACCTGCGTCCAGTGCATGAAGGTGAAGGTCGCGCTCATTGGAATATAAGCCGCGGCGCTGGCGACAACGAGCCCGAGAAAGAACAGGCCCGGCTTACGATCCGCGGCGCGCGCCAGCCGCCCAAGGCTCTCGATCGCGCCGGGCGCGATGAGATTGATCGCCGTGGCCACGGCGCCGAAGGCGAGCAGCACCCAGAGGAACCACGCCGGGCCGCTGGGCCAGACGGGCAGATCGAACCAGGCGCTTGCGAACGCCGCTACGGAGCCGCCTCCTCCTGCCTGCAGCCACGCCGGGACATAGGCCAGCGGCGCCAGCAGGCCCGCGGCGAGCACGAATGGAACGCCCAGTCGCACGGCCCGACCGCTCAGGTACCTGCCGCTGCCCTTCGCCCGCAGGCCATCGGCCACGAAAAGCCCTGAGATGAAGAACATCAGCGACATGAAGAACAGGTCGTTGACCAGGGTCAGCAGGCCAAACAGCTCGAACTTCTGAGGATCGCGAACCGGGAAGGCCATCCACAGGTACGGGGCCTGGCCGAAGTCCGCGATCGGCGGCGGATTGGGCGTATAGGCCAGCACCGTGTGGTGGGCGATCACCAGCAGGGTGACGAAGGCGCGCAACGCGCCGATCGGGGCGTTGCGACCGCCGAGTTGGGCCATCGTCGATCGTTCGGTGACGCTGAGCGGCGCGTGCATGGGCTGATCCCTTCCTCAAGTGGACGCACCATGGATCAACTAGTTTGTTTTGTAAACTTGTCTATACGAACATCATCGTGTCATCCCGGGCGGCGAAGCCGACCCGGGACCCAGGAGCCAAGCGCAGTGAAGTTGCCCCTGGGTCCCGGCTCTCCGCTTCGCTACGGCCGGGATGACACGATATAAAGATCTGATTGTCCTAAGCTTACAGCGCTCACCGCGCCCAGTACCGGTACCGATACGCCGGCTCAAAACCCTCATCGGCATACAAGGCGATGGCAGGCGCATTGTCGGCCTCGACCTGCAGCCAGGCCTGTTCTGCGCCCAGCGTCGACGCCTCGGCCAGCAAGGCGCGCAGCACCAGGCGCGCGAGGCCCTTGCGCCGATGGCCGGGCGCGGTGCGCATGCCGAACACGCCCGCGAATCCGCCGCCAATCGCGCTGGCCCCGATCGCCGCCGGCGCGCCGTCGATATCGAGGCGTGCGAACCGTGCAGGAGCCGGGATTCGCCGGAGGGTCTCGAGGCGCTCTCGGCCATCCTCGGGGTCACCGGCCGTAGCGGTGAACACCGCCTCGAACGCGTCGTCGGGCGTCGTCGAGATCACCACGCGATCGCTCCCCTCCCCGCGCGTCGAACCCAGCATCACCAGCGTTTCCTTCGTCGGCGCATAGCCCCGCGCGGCGAGTCGCTGGTCAAGGTCCGTAGGCGCGCAGGCGCCGTCCGTGAGCTTGAAGCGCGGCGGCAGTCCTCGCGCTCGCAGCCAGGCCTCAGCAGCGTCAATCGCCGCATCGACGTCGCGATCCGGCTCGCCCAGCGGCCAGCAGGCGTTGATGCGCATGGAGCAGCCCGACGTGGCGTTCAAGCGCCAGCCGCCGAGCGTCGCACGATCGCGCGCGGGCCAGGCTTCGTCGGCCAGCGGCTCCAGCCGTGCGGGATCGATCACTTCTCGGCCAGCAGCTTTTCGACCAGGCCCCGCATCTCCGGCGCGGACCAGTCGGCCGGCCCGGCCAGGCGCGCGCGCTCACGGCCCTGGCGATCATAGATAACGGTCGTCGGATAGCCCTGAGCGCGTGGCTGCAGGTCGAAGGACAGCTTGTATGAGGGGTCGCGATAGGTCACGAGCGGCGGATTGGCCGCCATCTCTTCCTTGACGAGGTTCAGGTCGCTGTCGCGGTCGACGCTGATCGGCAGCACCGTCAGGGGCTGGGTGGCGTAGGCGGCCTGCAGCTTGGCGAGGGTCGGCATCTCGGCCTTACAGGGCGCGCACCAGGTCGCCCACAGATTCATGACGACGACTCGGCCCTTGAAGTCCGCCAGAGTAGCGGGCTTTCCGTCCATCGAGGTGAAGACCGTCGCCGGCGCGGGACGGGGCGTGGCGGGCACGTCGAGCTTTTCCAGCGCGCCCTTCTTGAATTCTGTGAGGTCGGCAGGACCTGAGGGTTTGAACGAAGCCGACGCGATGACGTATAGAACCGCCGCGACGCCGACGAGGATGACGCCCGCCAGCGCCAGTCTCATAGGATTACGCTTCTTGGCTTCCTCGCCGTTCTGACCCGACTGGACTTCGTTCATATGACCGACAACGCCTCCAACACGCCCAAGGCCAACAGCCAGGGCCAAGCCATGTGGGGCGGTCGGTTCTCGGCCAAGCCGGCGGAACTGATGCAGGCGATCAACGTCTCCATCGGTTTCGACAAGCGCCTGTGGGCGCAGGACCTGGCAGGCTCCCGCGCCCACGCCCGGATGTTGATGAACCAAGGCGTGATTGCAAGCCATGACGGGGAGGAAATCCTGGAGGGTCTCGCCCGCGTCGAGGACGAGCTCCTGTCGGGGACCTTCCCGTTCCGCGACGAGTACGAAGACATCCACATGAACATCGAGGCACGGCTGCGCGAGCTGATCGGCCCGACGGCCGGCCGGCTGCACACCGCCCGCTCGCGCAACGACCAGGTCGCCGTCGACTTCCGCCTGTGGGTCCGCGACGCCTGCGACCGCACGGTCGGCCAGCTCGAGGCTCTGCAGAAGGCCCTGCTGGCCCAGGCCGAAACCTACGCGGACGCCCTGATGCCCGGCTTCACGCACCTGCAGCCGGCCCAGCCGGTGACCTTCGGCCACCATCTGATGGCCTATGTCGAGATGTTCGGCCGCGACGCCGGCCGCTTCCGCGACGCCCGCGCGCGGATGAACGAGTGCCCGCTGGGCGCGGCGGCCCTGGCCGGCTCGCCATTCCCGATCGACCGCCAGCAGACGGCGACGGCGCTGGGCTTCGACCGCCCGACAGCCAATTCTCTGGACAGCGTCTCCTCGCGCGACTTCGCCCTGGAGGCCCTTTCGGCCGCCTCGATCACCGCCACGCACCTGTCGCGGCTGGCCGAGGAGATCGTTCTGTGGACGACGCCGATGTTCGGCTTCATCAAGCTGACCGACGCCTTCACGACCGGCAGCTCGATCATGCCGCAGAAGAAGAACCCCGACGCGGCCGAGCTGATCCGCGCCAAGGTCGGCCGGATCCTGGGCTCGCTGACCACCCTCACCGTGGTCATGAAAGGCCTGCCGCTGGCCTATTCGAAGGACATGCAGGAGGACAAGGTCCCGACCTTCGAGGCCTTCGACGCCCTGGAACTCAGCCTGCTGGCCATGGCCGGCATGATCGCCGACCTGACACCGAACACGGAAAACATGGCCAAGGCGGCCGGCGCGGGCTTCTCGACCGCCACCGATCTGGCCGATTGGCTCGTTCGGACGTTGAACATGCCTTTCCGTGACGCCCACCACGTGACAGGCTCAGCCGTAAAGACGGCCGAAGGCTTGGGCGTCGATCTGGCGGATCTCACCCTGGCCCAGTTCCAGGCGATCGAGCCCCAGATCACGAACGACGTCTACGCCGTCCTGACTCCGGCCGCCTCGGCGGCCAGCCGCATGAGCTATGGCGGGACGGCCCCCGCCCAGGTCCGCGCCCAGATCGCGCGTTGGAAGGAACTGCTGGCATGATCCGCCCCATCACCTTGGTGACCCTGGCCGCCCTGGCCGTCTCGGCCGCCGCCTGCGGCAAGCAAGGGACGCTGGAACGTCCCGCCCCGATGTGGGACGCGCAGAAAAAGGCCGCTTGGGCCGCCGAGCGTCGGATGGCCTCCGCGCAGGCCAACCAGCCCGCCCGCGCCGGCGGCGCTCAGGAGATCCGCGACCCGGCGTCGAGCAGCCGCACCATCCGCGCCGCGCCTCTGCCCGGCACCAAGGACCCGTTCGGCGGTCCGTCGGCCGCGGGTTTCCCCGGCGCCACGCCCAACTGACGGCCAAAGCCGCACGCTCGATTGAAATTAGCGCAGACGGCCGTCATCCCGGCGAATGCCGGGATCCAGGTGACGCCTGCAACCACTCAGGATGGATCTGGATCCCGGCATTCGCCGGGAAGATCGGAATGAGGGGGACTAAAGTGACGAGAAGGCCCAAGCACCCGTGAACCACTTCGAGTACGGCCCCGAGGGCCTGGCCTGCGAAGGCGCGCCCCTGGCCAAGATCGCGGCCGAGGTCGGCACGCCGGTCTATGTGTACAGCCGCGCCACCCTGGAACGGCACTTTGTGGTGTTCCGCGACGCGCTGGCGGCCGCCGGCGTTGTCGATCCGCTCATCGCCTACGCGGTGAAGGCCAACTCGAACGTCGCGGTGCTGAAAGTGCTGGGCGACCTGGGCGCCGGCGCCGACACGGTGTCGGAGGGCGAGGTGCGCCGCGCCCTGGCGGCTGGCATTCCCCCCGAGCGGATCGTCTTCTCGGGCGTCGGCAAGGCCCGACGCGAGATCGCCTTCGCCCTGCAAGCCGGCGTCGCCGAGATCAATGTCGAGTCCGAGCCGGAGCTCAACCTGATCGCCGAGGTCGCCGCCGAGCTGGGCGTCCGGGCCAAGGTCGCCTTCCGGGTCAATCCGGACGTCGCGGCCGGCGGCCACGCCAAAATCGCCACCGGCAAGTCCGAGAACAAGTTCGGCGTCTCGTTCGCCGAGGCCGCACGCCTCTACGCCAACGCCAGCAACAAAGCCAACCTCGAGCCCGTGGGCGTGGCCTGCCACATCGGCAGCCAGATCACCGATCTGGCCCCCATGCGCGCGGCCTTCACGAAGATGCGGGGCCTCGTGGAGCAGCTGCTGGCCGAAGGCCTGTCGGTCGAGCGCCTGGACCTGGGCGGCGGCTTGGGCGTGCCCTATTTCAACCATCCCGAACCGCCCTCGCCCGCCGAGTTCGCCGCCATGGTCGGCGAGGTCACCAAGGGCCTGCCCGTGACCCTGGCCTTCGAGCCCGGTCGGGTCATCGCCGCCAACGCCGGCGTGCTGGTGTCGGAAGTGATCCACGTCCACGAGCGCCCTGAGGGTCGCAAGTTCCTGGTCATCGACGCGGCCATGAACGACCTGGTGCGTCCGGCCATGTACGACGCGTTCCACGACATTCGCCCGGTGACGCAGCGTTCCGGCGAGACGGTCTATGACGTGGTCGGTCCCGTCTGCGAGACCGGCGACACCTTCACCCGCGACCGCGCCCTGCCGCCGTTCGCGGCCGGGGACCTGGTAGCCTTCATGTCGGCGGGAGCCTATGGCGCGGCCATGGCCAGCGAGTACAACACCCGGCCGCTGGTGCCCGAAGTGCTGGTCGACGGCGATCGCTACGCGGTGATCCGCAAGCGCCCGACCTATGACGAGATGCTGGCGCGAGATCTGGTGCCGGACTGGGTGTAGCCTCGTTACTTGCCCCCACCGGACCTGCTGCGCAGGTCGTCCGCCCCCGGAGGGGGCGGAAGGTTCCTTCTTCCCCCTTTGGGGGAGGAGGGCCGCAGGCCCGGAGGGGGCCAGCGACTGCCTATCAATCCATCGCGCCGATATACGGCAGGCCTCGGCTCTTGCCTTCGTCGTCCAGGCCGTAGCCCACGAGGTAGCGGGCCGGCGCTTCCCAGGCGACGAAGTCGGGGTCCATGCCGCGATCCTTGGGCCAAGGCTTGCGGGCGAAGACGGCGGTCAGCACTTCGCTGGCGCCGGCGTCTTTCACGAGGCGCGCGGCCTCCGACAGCGACAGGCCGGTGTCGAAGACGTCGTCAACGACCAGGGCGCGGCGGCCGACCAGCGGGCGCTGCAGATCGGCGCGGACCTCACAGCGGCCCGAGCTCTTGCGCTCGTCGTGATAGGAGGCCAGCCACAGGGCGTCGAAGCGGACATCGCGTCCGGCTTTCCAGAGGGCGCGGGTCAGGTCGGCGGCGAACCACAGGCCGCCGGTCAGCAGGCAGACGACGACGGTGTCGTCGTCGATGCGCGGCGCGATCTGTTCGGCCAGTTTTTGAACCCGCTCGGCGATCTCGGCTTCCGAGATCAGGACTTCGGGCTTGGGGAGGTCATTCATGATGGGCGGGTTCGTGAGAGTCTGAAGGGGGAGTTTGGTCCCCGCTCTCATGTCCCGGGGGTTCCTGTCCAGCCGCTTCGTGCGCGACCGGGGCGTCCTGCGCGCCGCGCAGGGCGACTTCGGGCTCGCCGCCTTGCGCCTCGGGCTTCTTCAGGGCGGTCTTGACCGCCTTGGCGGCGCCCGGTTCGGTGGCGAAGGCGATCTGAAGGTCCTTGGCTGTCCGAGGCGGGTCGAGGAAGGTGATCGAGAAGTGCCGCACTTCGCCCGGCGGGATCTTGGCGTCAGCGGCGGCCGCCAGTTGGCCGGCCACGCGCTTGTCTTCCTTGCTGAGCAGCTCCACGCGCAGCGGCGGCGCGACGACTTCATGCTCGGTGATATTGCGGATCGAGCCGGTGATCGTGACGGCCGCGTGGCCGTCCTGCATCGACGGCTGAGCCTTGATGCTGTCGCGATCGATCACGAGCCCAACGGTGTTCACCGGCAGGCCAACCGCCGCATAGGCGCCTGCCGAGCCCGGCATGATCCGCACCACATCGATCCGGAAGATCAGGGCGGCCACGACAACCACCGCCATGGCGGCGGCCATGCCGGCCCAGATCACGCCGGTGGTGGTGGCCGCGCGGAGTCGACGCTCGGCGTCGGCGCGGGCGCGGAAGACCTTGGGCAGTTCCTCGCCCGGCAGGGCGCTGACCGGCGGCTCTTCGATTTCGGCGACCGGTTCCGGGGTCTCGACGCGCTCTGGTTCGGGATCGCTGTTGGCGCTGGCCGGTTCGTCGAAGAGGTCTAGCGGCTCCTCGACGTCTTCATCCTTGCGGGCGGTCCAACGATGTCCGCACGAGGCGCAACGCACGACGCGGCCATCCGGCCCGACCTTGGAGTCGTCGACGAAATAGCGGCTGGCGCACTCCGGGCAGGTCAGTATCATGGCCGCGAATCGAACGAACCCCACATGACTTCATGGGGTCGCTGATTTTAACCCTGATGTCCAGAAAGCCCAGTGACGCGCCTTGCGGATCGACACAGAACAGGGCGATGACGCCCTTCCGGTGGTCCGCTTCGAAGGCGTCTCGATGCGCTACGGCCGGGCGCCGGAAACCCTCAGAGATATAAGCTTTTCCCTGGAGCAGGGCTCGTTCCACTTCCTGACCGGCGCGTCGGGGGCGGGCAAGAGTTCGCTGCTGAAATTGATCTACCTGGCGCACCGTGCGTCACGGGGTCGCGTGGAGCTGTTTGGGCGAGACGTCAGCCTGACCCACGCCTCGGACCTGCCTTTCCTGCGTCGGCGCATCGGGGTGGTCTTCCAGGAGTTCCGGCTGCTTGAGCACTTGTCGGTGTTCGACAACGCCGCCCTGCCCCTGAGAATCCTCGGCCGCAAACCGGCGACCTATCGTGAGGATGTGGCCGAGCTTTTGAACTGGGTGGGTCTGGGTGAGCGGATGCACGCCCTGCCCGCCACGTTGTCGGGCGGCGAGAAGCAGAGGCTGGCCATCGCCCGCGCCGTCGTAGACCGTCCCGACGTGCTGCTGGCCGACGAGCCGACCGGCAATGTCGATCCGGCCATGTCGCTGCGCCTGCTGCGGCTGTTCGTCGAGTTGAACCGGCTGGGCACTACCGTGCTGATTGCCACCCACGACGAAGATCTCGTGGCCCGCGCCGGCCGTCCGACCCTGCACCTTGAGCATGGCCGGCTGATCCCGCTTGGAGGACGCTCATGAGCGAATTCTTCCAGGTTTCGCGCTGGCGCCCGGGCCCGCTCTTGCCCCCGCGCGACGCGCGCGACGGTGCCCTGGTGTTCGTCGTCGCGGTGCTGTGCTTCCTGGCGTGCCTCACCGCCTTCGCCGCCCTGGCGGCCAACCGCGCGGCGCAAGGCTGGACGGCCCAGCTCAGCGGCTCGGCGACGGTCGTCGTCCGCGCGCGGGCCAACGAGACGCCGGACAGCGCCGCGGCGCGGGCCGCCGAGACCCTGGCCGGGGTCCGTGGGGTCGTCGAGGCCCAGGCCCTGCCCCGCGAGAAGGCCGAAGCGCTGCTCGAACCCTGGATCGGCAAGGAGGCGCTGGTCGACGATCTCCCCACGCCGCGCCTGGTCACCCTGGATCTTGATCCCAAGGCTCCGCCGACGGCTGCGGTGCTTGAGCGCGCGCTCGGCGCCGCCGGGCTGGACGCGACCGTGGATGACCACAGTCGCTGGATCGCCGACATCGAACGCGCCGCGGATCTGGCGCGCCTGACCGCCTTGGGCGTTTTTGCGCTGATCGCCGCCGCGACCGCGGCCGTCATCGCCTTTGCGACCCGCGCCGGCCTGGCCGCCCGCCGCGAGGTGATCGAGGTTCTCCACTTCTCGGGGGCGGAAGCCCGCTTTATCGCCGGACTGTTCCAGAACCGGTTTGCGACGATGGGCGCCCTGGCGGGCTTGCTGGGGGGCGCGGGGGCGGTCATCATCGGGGCCGCCGCGCGTTACTTTGGCGGAGGGAGCGGCCTGGTTCCGGTGTTGCCGCTGGCGTGGATCGACCTGCTGGCCGCCCTGCCCGCTCCAGTGATCGCGGCCGTGATCGCCGGCGTCTCCGCGCGCCTGGCGGCCTCGCGCATCGTGGGGGAGATGCCGTGAAGACCTTGGCCGCCTTGCTGATCGCCCTGATGATCTGGGGGCTGGGACTGTTGGCCTTCACCGGGCGCGTGGACCAGTCGACCCCTGCGCCCGAGCCGCCCATTTCGGATGGTGTGGTGGTCTTGACCGGCGCCTCGAACCTGCGCCTGGAGGCGGCGACACGGCTTCTGGAAGACGGCAAAGGCAAGCGGCTGCTGATCTCCGGCGTCAACCGCGAGGCGACCCGCGCCGATGTTCAGTCGGTCACCCGGGCGGTGAAGCCGATCTATGACTGTTGCGTGGACCTCGGCTTCTCGGCCGCCGACACCGTGGGCAACGCCCGCGAGACGGCGGAATGGGCCAAGTCGAAGGGGTATAAGAGTCTGATCGTGGTCACCGCCGACTACCACATGCCCCGATCGATGCTGGAGCTGCGCGCGACCATGCCGGACGCGACCCTGCACCCCTATCCGGTGAAGACCGACCTGAACGCCCGTCGCTGGTGGAAGACCAGCCTCAGTGCGCGGCGCATGATCGTGGAGTACTGCAAGTACCTGGCGATTCTGGGCCGCGAAGCGTTCCTGGGGCTGGGACCGAAGGACAAGGCCGCCCCGGCGGCGAAGGAAGCGTCTTGATCTATCTGCGTTCGTTTCTCTTCCAGCTGGTGTTCTGGCTGTGGTCGATCACCTGGGCGGTCGGCATGCTGCTGGTGCTGCCGCTGCCGCGCCGCATCAACACCTGGTGCCTGACCACCTGGGCCAGGGGCCTGCTTGTGGGCCTGCGTTTCCTGGCGGGCGTCCGGGTCGAAGTGCGCGGCCAAGAGCACCGCCCGACCGGACCGGCGCTGATCGCGGCCAAGCACCAGTCGATGTTCGACGTGTTCAGCCAGTTCGCCCTGCTGCCCGACGCCTGCTTCGTGATGAAGAAGGAGCTCCTGATGGTGCCCCTCTTCGGCTGGCACGGCCTGAAGGCGGAGATGATCGTCGTGGATCGTGACGGACACTCCGCAGCGCTGAAGAAGCTAGTGCGCGACGCTGTCGACCGGATGAAGGAAAGCCGCCAGATCGTGATCTTCCCGGAAGGCACGCGCGGCAAGGTCGGCGAGCCCGGCGACTACAAGCCCGGGATCGCCGCGCTCTATCGCGAACTGAACATGCCGGTCACGCCGCTGGCCCTGAACTGCGGTTCGCACTGGAACAAGGGTTTCTTGATCCAACCTGGCACGATCGTCTTCGAGTACCTGCCCGCCATCCCCGCCGGCCTGAAGCGCGGCGAGTTCATGCGCGAACTGCAGACGCGCATCGACGGCGCGACGAAGGCGCTGGAGGACGCGCGGCTCTAGGCCGCCTCGATCGCCTCGACCATCTTGAGCAGCTTTTCCATCGCGTGATCCCGCACCCCGTCCTGATGCAGATGCATGACGAGGTCGCGCAGGTAATCGATATTGGGTCCCGACAAGCCCACTGCGCCGGCAATCAGGCCGGCCTGCTGCTCCAGGCTGAGGGCTCCGGCCCACTGGCTGTGCTTCATGTCGGACAGGAACACCAGCGCCGGCGCCTGGCCACCGCCGTCGATCTTCACGTCGCGCCAGGTTTCGAAATAGGTCTCGGTCGGCTGCTCGCGCTCGCGCAGGTAGGCGTAGACCCCTTCCCACTCCGCGGCGGCGACGCGATAGGCCATACCGCGCACAGAGCCGCCGGGGGCCAGCCCCAGAACGAGGCCGGGCCGCTCATAGGTGCCGCGATGGTGCACCGAATAGATGCAGAACGCCCGCCGCCGGCCGTGGAGCACTGCGGTTCTTCGGTCTATGAACGGGAACCCGGGCCGCCACATCAGCGATCCGTATCCGAACACCCAGCGATCTTCGCTGCTCTCTGAACTCATCACCGATCCCGACTGGACGCGCCCTAGAATGACCCATAACGACGCCGCCCCGTCCCGCAAAGCCCCCGCCAAGGCTCGCCGTAGCCGGCTGTTCGCGCCCTTCATCCTTGCCGGCATCCTGGCGGGCGGCTGGTGCTATGGCTGGTTCTGGCTGCGGGGCCAAGCCGAGCAGCGGATGGACGCCCAGGCGGCCGACCTCAAGTCGCGCGGCTACGACCTGTCGTGGAGCGCGCGCACCTTCTCGGGCTTTCCGTTCCGGATGAATATCCAACTGGCGGATGTCCGGATCGCCGAGCCGACGGGCTGGGCGCTGCGCGTCCCGCAGTTAAAGGGCGAAGCGGCGGTCTACGACCTCACCCACTGGGTCCTCGTGGCGCCGGGCGGCGTCGTGCTGACGCGGCCCGAGTCGGGCGACGTCACCATCACCGGCGAAGCCCTGCGCGCCAGCATTTCGCATGTCACCGAGTACCCTCCGCGCATCTCCATCGAAGGCGCCAAGCTCACCTTCGTCCCGGCTCCGAACGCCAAGCCGTTCACGCTGGTCTCGGCTGATCGCATGCAGTTGCACGTGCGCGGCGGCGGTCCCGACGACCAGGGCGCGGTGTTCTTCAAGGCCGACGGCGCCAAGACCGCCTTCCCCGGCCTGCTGGGCCGCATCGCTCAGGATAAGACCGCCTCTATGATCCTGGAGACGCGCCTGTCGCACGTGTCGTATCTGCGCGGCCGCAACTGGGCGGCGGCGGTGAAGCGCTGGGGCGAGGCCGGCGGGCAGATCACCGTTCAGCAAAGCCAGATCCTGGCTGGCGACGCCGAAGGCAAGGCGAAGTCCGGTGTGCTGGGCGTGGACGCCGACGGCCGCGTGACGGGTTTGCTCAGTGTGGCGATCAAGGAGCGCGCCGACCTTTCGCAGCCCATCCGCACGCCGGAGCAAGCGCTGGCGGCCGCCGCCCAGGCTATGGGTCAGGAGCCGATCATCGAGGCGGACCTGCGATTCGATAACGGCCGCACCTATCTGGGCGCCATCGACACTGGCCCTGCGCCCACCGTCTATTGATCGGGCAATCGCGCCGCGCACGCAATTTTCTTCCCACGAAGGCTGGCTATTGCGTGTTTCGCGGCAAAGACTATGGTCCGCCCTCCAATTTCGGGGAAGAACATGGGCAGCGACGCGACGGAGGCCACGCCGTCTCTCGAAGAGGTCCGATGGCGGCTCGACGCCATCGACGGTGAACTGCTGAAACTGCTCGACGAGCGCGCCAGCCTGGCCGGCGCCGTCGCAGCGGCCAAACGCGCCTCGGGCGATACGGGCTTTGGCCTGCGCCCCGGCCGCGAGGCCCAGATCGTTCGTAAACTGCTCGCCTCGCCCCGCAAGGCCGCCAGCGCCGCTCTCGTGATCCGCATCTGGCGCGAGATCATGGCCGACAACCTGGCGCGCCAGGGTCCCTATCATCTGGGCGTGTTCGGCGGGCGCGAGTCGGCGCGCATGGTCGAACTGACCCGCCTGAGGTTTGGAACCGCGCCGCGTCTGTCGCTGCTGCCGTCGGCGCAAGACGCCCTCGCCGTGGCCCGCACGCCGTGGGGCGTCGGCGTTCTGCCGTTGGCGTCCGACACGCCGTGGTGGGGCCGACTGCTGGCCGAACCCAAGCTGAAGGTCTTCGCCGCACTGCCTTGCCTGGCCGCCTGGGGCCCGCAGGCCGCGCTCGCCGTGGCCGAGGTCGCGGTGGAGCCGACCGGCGGCGACCAAACCTTCTGGGTCACCGACTCGGCCAAGAGCGCGTCCGCCATCGTCGAGGCGCTCAGCCAGACCGATGTGGCCGCAGAGCTGATCGCCGACGTCGGCGGCCTGAAGCTCTTTTCGCTCTCCGGCTTCTTCCAGGCCGATGACCCGCGCCTGGCGCGCGCGCCCGGCCAACTTACGGGGGTCATCGGGGCTGCACCGGAACAGTTCGACGTGTAAGAGACGGCCGTCTTACCGAAGACATCCGTCAACCGAGTAGTCCGATGACCGCCGCCTCCAACGATCGCTTCGCCGCGCCGCGCCCCATGCCCAAGCCCGGGATCATGGACATCCATGCCTATGTCGGCGGCAAGTCCAAGGTCGAGGGCGTCGCCCATCCGGTCAAACTGTCGAGCAACGAGAACATCCTGGGCAGCAGCGAGAAGGCCAAGGAGGCCTATCGCAACGCCGTCGATCGCCTGCACATCTATCCGGACGGCAAGGCCAACATCCTGCGCGCCGCCGTGGCCGAGCGCTACAAGCTGGAGCCAGAGCGCCTGACCTTCGGCGACGGCAGCGACGAAATCTTCGCCTTGCTGTGCCAGGTCTATCTCGAGCCGGGAGACAACATCGTCCAGGGCGAGCACGGCTTCGCCGCCTACGCCATCGGGGCTCGCGCCTGTCAGGGCGAGGTGCGCATGGCCAAGGAGGTCAACCACCGCGTCGACATCGACGAGGTGGTCAAGTGCGTCGACGAACGCACCCGCCTGGTGTTCATCGCCAATCCCGCCAACCCGACCGGCACCTGGCTGACCGGCGAGGAGATCCGCGCCCTGCATGCGGGCCTGCCCCCCTCGGTGATCCTGGTGCTGGACGGCGCCTATGCCGAGTTCTGCAGCGATCCGCGCTTCGAGGACGGGCTAGAGCTGGCGCGCACCGCCGAGAACGTCATCGTCACGCGGACCTTCTCGAAGATCCACGGCCTGGCCGCGCTACGCGTGGGCTGGGGCTATGCGCCCGAGCACATCATCGCGCCGATCGAGCGCATCCGGCCGCCGTTCAACACCTCGATCCCCGCGCAGGAGGCGGCGGTTGCGGCCCTGTTCGACGACGACTTCCAGGACCGTTCGCGCGCCCTGGTCGAGCAGTGGCGCCCGTGGCTGGCCCAACAGTTGGGCGGGCTTGGCCTGGAGGTGACCCCGTCGGCGGCCAACTTTGTACTGGTGAGCTTCCCGACCACGCCGGGCAAGACCGCCCCGGAGGCCGAGGCGTTCCTGGCCTCGAAGGGCTACCTCGTCCGCGCCGTCGGCAACTACAACCTGCCCAACGCGATCCGCATCACGATCGGCCTGGAAGAGCAGAACCGCGCCGTGGTCGAGCTCCTGTCACAGTTCATGGGGCGCTAGAGACCCATGCCTAATCCCGGCGTCCTGTACTCAAAGCTCACCGTCATCGGCTGCGGCCTGATCGGCGGCTCGGTGATCCGCGCGGCGCGCCAGCACGGCGTGGTCGGCGAGATCACCGTCGCTGACGCCAGCGCGGCGCATCGCGCCCGTGTGACCGAACTGGCCATCGCCGAGCACGTCACCGGCGATATCGTCGAGGCGGTGAAGGACGCCGATCTCGTGGTCATCGCCACCCCGGTGCTGTCAGTGCCCGAACTGGCCAGCGTGGTGATCCCCGCCATGAAGCCGGGGGCCACCCTGACCGACGTCGGCTCGACCAAGGGCAATGTGGCCGAGGCGTTCCGGGCCCAGGATATCTCCAAAATCTACGCCATCCCGGGCCATCCTATCGCCGGCACCGAGCAGTCGGGCCCGGACGCCGGCTTCGCCGAGCTGTTCGAGAACCGCTGGACGATCCTGACGCCCTTCGAAAGCGAAGACGACCACTACGCCGCCGCCGTCGCCAAGCTGTCGGCTTTCTGGCGAGCCTTCGGGGCCCAGGTCGAGTTGATGGACGAAAAGCACCACGACCTCGTCCTGGCCGTCGTGTCCCACCTGCCCCACTTGATCGCCTACACGATCGTCGGCAGCGCGGCGGACCTGGAGAACGTCACCGAGAACGAGGTCATCAAGTACTCGGCCTCGGGCTTCCGCGACTTCACCCGCATCGCCGCCAGCGACCCGACCATGTGGCGCGACATCTTCGTGGCCAACAAGGACGCGGTGCTGGAGATGCTGGGTCGCTTCACCGAGGACCTGCAGGCCATGAGCCGCGCGATCCGCTGGGGCGACGCCGACACCCTGCACGCCCACTTCACCCGCACCCGCGCCATCCGTCGCGGCATCGTGGCGGCGGGCCAGGAAAGCGCCGAACCCAATTTCGGCCGCGATCGCGGGAAGCACTAGGCTCCGGGATCGGTCCCTATTCGGGCTTCCGGGCGCTGCTTCGACCCACCGGACAAACCCGCCGCGATCCGGTCTGCCGGAACTCTGCGAGACGGATTTTCGACTCGTGATCCTGCGCGCCCGGCCGACCGTCCGGGTGTAGGCCGCGGTAGTAGAGCTTCTGCCACTGATCGGCCGGCGTCTTGGGCTGGTTCGCCTTGATCCACTCTTGGAACGCAGCGCGCGAGGCGGCCCAGCCACGATAGCTTTCCAACAGTTCCGGCGCATCTTCCAGCGGCCGCAGCTCAGGCTTCAGCCTGTCGACCACGCCGCGCGGGGTCGGGAAAAAGAAGCAGAACGGCTCGTTCTCCTCGAACCGAACCCAGTGATCCGGCCTCGTGAAGCGCCAGTTCATCGTGAAGGTGTAGGGGGCCCAGTCGGTCTCGATCACGCCGCCCATCGGCGCGATGCCGTCCTTCATGGCGTTGGGCGGGCCGCCGACCCAGAGGTTCCAACCCTCGGACGTGCGCATAATACCATCGACATGGAAGGTCAGCGTGCCGCTTCCGAAGAGCGAGACTGGCGCGCGCTTCTTGTCCGCGCCTTCGTCGACGACGATCTCGACCGAGTGGGTTCCGACATCGCCGAGCCAGCGGGCTGAGAAACCACACGGGTTCAGGATCACCCAGCCATGCGAATTGGCGATGGCCAGGGGAAGGCAGCGATAGGCGAAGCTGTCGGGCGTCGCCGTCATCCAGTCGCGCTTGGCCGACGCTGGCGCGATCCTGGGCTCCCAACCTTCATGGACGTAACAGGTCAGTTCCGTCTCCGCGGCGCGTGCTGGGGCATTCCGTGGTCGCTCGGGAACCGAGCCCTTCAAGCGCTTCCGCATTGTTCCGCCTCGAAACTGACCCTGCTGGGCCTATCGATCCGACATGACAGTTTCGTGTCGCCCGCAAGGCTCGACGGGCTCGAGCCTTGGCCCGCCATCGGCCTCATTCCCGAAACATCGCCGCAACAAAAGAGGCCCACTCACAACAGCCAGGGACATCACCCTGGAAGGAAACGCCTCACATGCGCCGCACGCTTCTCGTCGCGCTCGCTTCACTCACCACGCTCGCGGCCGGAACCGCGATGGCGCAGCAGGACGGGCCGCCGCGCGGCATGCCTGCGCCGGAAGACGTCTTCAAGCGCTGGGACGCCAACAGCGACGGCGTTGTCGACAAGGCCGAGTGGACCGGCGCCGGTCGCCCGGAAGACCGCTTTGCGATGATCGACGCTAACAAGGACGGCAAGATCACGATCGACGAACTGAAGACCGCCTTTGAAACCATGCGCCAGCGCCGGATGCAGCAGGGTGAAGGCCCGCCTCCGGGGCCGCCGCCGGAAGGCGCTCCGCCGCAGAACTAGCCTTCTCGACGGAACGTCGAACGCCGCCCGGTCAGCCCATCGGGCGGCGTTCTGCGTTTCAGGCCAAGACGCGGGCGCGCAGCATCGACAGCGGAAGTGTCCCCGGCCACAGCACCGCGTCATGGAAAGCCTTCAGATCGAAGTCCTGGCCCTGCCGCCGGCGCATGGCTGCGCGGAGTTCCACCAGCGCCAGCCACGCCAACCCCTGTCCCGCTACGCTTCCTGGCCCGATGGCAGCGCGCTCGACATCCTGAGCAATGGGCGCGAACACCGGAGCGGGCCCCTGCAGGTCGGCGAACCAGGACTCGGCCTTGGCCTGGCTCCAGCCCTTGGCGTGCAAGCCCGTGTCGATCACTAGCCGCCCTGCCCGGAACAGCATCCACTGAAGGTAGCCGAGCTCGGCCAGGGGATCGCCAGCGAACGCGCCTTCCTCGTCGGCCAGTTGCTCGGCATAGATCGCCCACCCTTCGCTGAAACCAGGACAGGCCAGGCGGGTTCGCAGCGGGTGGGCGGCGGCGCCCTCCTCCATCGGGATCTGCAGCATGTGCCCAGGAACGCACTCGTGGTGGGCGACGCTGGGCAGGGTCCAGCGGGGCCGGCTACGGATGGCCGCCAGGTCGACGAAATAGGTCCCCGGCCGCGCGCCATCGAAGCTGGGCGGGGTGCGATAACCCTGACGCGCCGCCGCTTCGTCGGCCGCTGACATCCGCGAGATCACGGCCGTGCGAGCACCTTTGGGGATGGCCCCGAAGGACTGCGGCACGCGCGCCTTGGCCTTTTCGAGCCACCCGTTCATGTCGGCCACCAATTGGTCGCGGCCGGCGTCATCATCGGCGTAGAGGTGACGCGGATCGCGCGACAAGGCCGTCAGGCGCGCCCCCAAACTCCCCTTGGTCAGCCCCCGGGCGCGTAGCAAGGCGTCGGCCCGCGCGCCAAACCGGCGGGCGGCGTCCAGCCCTCGGGCGTGGGCTTCGTCGGGCGAGATGGCCATGCCCGTGTTCAGCTTCAGCACCAGGGCGTAGTAGAGGTCCGCATCCTTGAAGCGAACGCCAGCGCCTTCGCCGGCCTGAGGCTTGAGGGCCAGAAGCACCTCGCTCTGCCGCGCCAGCTCGGCGGCGAGATCGCCGCTCGCCCCGGCGGCGACCTTGGCGATGGCGGCTACGGTCTTGTCGATCACGAAGGCCGGCGCGATCACGCCCAGCGCGGCGTCGGCGCGGATCTTCTGTGTGTCGGCCTTCAGCCTGGAAGCCAGGACGGACGGCGCGTCGCCGCCCGTCCGTATCGCTTCTGGAACATTCGTCCACCAGCCCGCGCGGGTGGTCACCGCATACGGCGCGCTCGCAGACGCTCCGAACGGAAAGCGGCGCACCAGTTCGGCCTCGGTCTCGTAGGCTTGAAGGACGGCGTCGCGGTCGAGGCGCGCGTTGGACGACAGCCCCTCAGTCGGGAAAGCTTCCAACAGCGCCAGCCGGTCGGCCGGCCCGCCCGCCCCCTTGGCCAGCTTGTCGAGCAGCGCCTTCAGCGCGGCGTCGCCCGCCCCTTGCGCGATGGCCTTCCCGCTTGTCAGGGCCGCCCCAACGGCGGCGGCGCCCGCGAGCGCTTGGCGGCGGCTGAGCATGGGATCCTCCCGAAGTTCTCCCTCTGTCTATGGCGCCTGACACCGGTGTCCAGCCACGTCGTCGCCCGCGCGCGTGGATACCGCTAACAAACGTCGTGACAACGCTGTCGTTTCACCGCTAGCTTGTCCGCCAAGGCGTGCGAGCGATGCGCCAATCTTGGGGAAGCGTCGATGATCCGTGTGGCCGTTCTCTCGTTTGCATCGCTTATGGCGCTGGCCGGCGCGAGCTGGGCCGAAGAAACGCCTCGTCCCATTCGCCTGAACCAGACGGGCTTCGAGGCCCAGGGCCCCAAGCGCGCCATTCTCGCCGATCCTTCGAAGACCCCGCTGGACTGGCTGCTACTCGACGCCGGCGGCGCCGCGATCGCCAAGGGCAAGACCGTCGTCTTCGGCGACGACGAGGCCTCCGGGGAGCATGTTCACCAGATCGACCTTTCGGCGTTTCACAAGGCGGGCGAAGGCTACCGCCTGAAGATCGGCGCCGCTGAATCCCGCCCGTTCGCCATCAAGGCCAAACCTGACGGTCGCCTGACTCGGGCGGCGATGTCGTTCTTCTATCAGCAACGGGCCAGCGTCCCGATCGAGGCCCGGTATGTCGAGCGCCCCGACCTTGCCCGTCCGGCAGGCCATGCGCCGGACAAGGCCACCTGTTTCGACCAGGCCGACGAGCGCGGGCAGGTCTGGCCGGGCTGCGACTACACGCTGGACGCCAGCCGAGGCTGGTACGACGCCGGCGACCACGGCAAGTACGTCGTCAATGGCGGCATCTCGGTCTGGACCCTTCTTAACGCCTGGGAGCGCGCCGTTGTCCTGAACCGCGCCGGCGCCCGCGCGGCGTTCGGCGACAGCGCCCTGGCCTTGCCCGAAGCCGGTAACGGCGTCCCCGACCTCCTGGACGAGGTTCGCTTCGAGCTCGACTTCCTGCTGGCCATGCAGGTCCCCGAGGGCAAGACCCTGCAAGTCCCTGTCGGCGCCCAGCGCCCGGCGGACGGCAGGCTGGTTCTCACCGCGATCGACGCCTCTGGCATGGCGCACCAGAAACTGGCCGACCGCCACTGGACCGCCCTGCCGACAGCGCCCGCCGACGACAAGCAAGTGCGCTATCTCCACTATCCGACGACCGGCGCGACGCTGAACCTGGCCGCCGTCGCAGCCCAGGCCGCGCGCCTGTGGAAGGACATCGATCCCGCGTTTTCGGCCAAGTGCCTGGACGCCGCGCGCCGCGCCTTCGCCGCCGCCCGGCGTCATCCGAACATCTACGCTATCGGCCCGTTCACGGGCTCGGGAGGCTATGGCGACGGCGAGCTGACCGACGAGTTCTACTGGGCCACCGCCGAGCTCTACGCCACGACGGGCGAAGCGGTTTACCAGGCCGCCCTCCGCGCCTCACCTCTGTTCCTCGCTTCACCGACCGAAGGTGCGCGTCCCACGGGCGACATCGGATGGAGCAGCGTCGGCGCGCTGGGCACGATCACTCTGGCGCTCGTCCCGAACGGCTTGAAGCCCGCCGAAATCGCCAAGGCCCGCGCCAATCTGGTGGCCACGGCTGGAAAACATCTGTCCGACGACCTGGGCCAGGGTTACGGCCTGCCCTACGCCGCTCCAGGTTACCCCTGGGGCTCGAATTCATCGGTGCTGAACCGCGCGCTCGTGCTGGGCCTGGCCCACGACTTCACCGGCGAGATCGCCTATCGGCATGGCGCGGTCGACGCGATGGACTATGTGATGGGCCGCAACCCGCTGGACCAGTCCTATGTCACAGGCTTTGGCGCGCGGCCAATGCGCCATCCTCACCACCGCTTCTGGGCCAAGCAGGCTGATCCCGCCTATCCCGCCCCGCCGTCGGGCGTGGTCTCGGGCGGACCCAACTCGACCAACATGAGCGACCCGGTCGCCAGCGAGATGAAGGGCAAATGCCGGCCGCAGACCTGCTGGGTCGACGACTACCGCTCGTTCACCCAGAATGAAGTGGCGATCAACTGGAACGCGCCCTTGGTCTGGGTGTCGGCGTTCATCGACGACACCGCGCGCTAGGCTGAGGGTCGGCGGCATAGCGGCTTGAGTCCGCGGGCGCGGCAGGCTAAACGGAGCCTCCCCTGAGCGGGCGTAGTTCAGAGGTAGAACGTCAGCTTCCCAAGCTGAATGTCGGGGGTTCGATTCCCCCCGCCCGCTCCAAGGCTTTTCCTGCAGCCCGTCGTTCAAAGGCCCTCCCCGTGGCCGGCGAGATCGCGCATGCTGCGGGAATGACCAAATACCTCATCTCCTTTCCCAGCGCCGCGATGCAGGTCCCACCCGAGGACCTACCCGCTGTTGGCGACGCCGCGCGCGCGGTGATCGAAGAGGCCAAGGCGGCCGGCGTCTATGTATTCGGCGGCGGCGTCCACGAAGGAGTCGCCCCGGTGCGGGTGTCGGCCGACGGCGTGGTTTCGACGCAGATTTATCCGGGCAGTCATCTGGATGGCGGTTTCACTGTACTGGAGCTGTCGTCACGCGAAGCGGCGATCACTTGGGCCGGCAAGCTCGCGGCCGCCTGCCAGTGCGATCAGGAACTGCGCGAGTTCATGTACGACCCGGCCAGCTAGCCAAACAAGAAGCCCGCCCGGGCGAACCGGGCGGGCTCCTCAGATCACGTTAAGCGCAACCTATTTGACGCGCTCGGCCTTGATGCCCAGCTTGGCCAATTGAGCCTGGACGCTTTCGGCGCCGACCAGGTGACCCGAGCCGACCGCCACGAAGCTGACGCCCGAACCGTCCAGCTTGGTCTTCAGCTGGTTGGCCCAGTCGACGTTCCGCTTGACCAGCAGCAGCTCGTACAGGTCCGGATATTGCGTCTTCATCTCGGTGATGAACTGCGCTTCCAGAGCCGCGACGTCGCCCGACGCCCAGGCTGCGACCATCTTGTCGAGCTTGGCGGCGCCGCCTTCGGCGTCCTTCAGGCTGGACTTCAGGAACTCGATCTCGGTCGCCGAGGGCAGGTCGGCGAAGAAGCGGATCTGCTGTTCGGGCGTTTCGAGACCGGCGACCGGCTTGCCGGCGGCCTTCACGTCTCGGGTCAGCACGCCCTCGACGCCGCTCTTGGGGTCGTAACCAGCCTTGATCATCGGCGCCATCGCCAGCGACACCGCCGCCAACCACGGACGCATCATCTCCAGAGCCTGGGGCGGCATACCGGCTGACTGGCCCAGTTCGCTGGCGCGCTTGAAGTCCTCCGGACCGATCTTGGCCGAGAGCTTGTTGGCCTGATCGACGCCGTAGCGCATGACCAGCGGCTGCATGACCGCCGGATCGTCCGCACCGACCAGCTCCAGGGTCAGGTCGCCGCTGTCGGCCAGGGCCTTGTCGATCTTGGCCGAGCGCCACTGGGTGTCCGGCTTCAGCACGTGGACGGTGCCGAACAGGTAGATGGTCGAGTCCTTGTCCTTGATCGCCCAGAGGGCCGGTTCGGCCAGGGCGGTTCCGGCGAAGCCGAGCGCGACGACGGAGACCATGCCGGCGAACAGGCGGCGGGCCGAGCGATTGAGTTTGTTGAACATGAAAACCCCGATGGTTGCTGTGAAAGAAGTGAGGCGGGTCAGGACAGTCCGCAAGAGCGGACCTGACCCAGGGTTGATTGTTGAGAGCCGCTACTTGAGGAAGTTCACGACCGCCTGGGCGAACGCCTGCGGCTGGTCGAGCATGATGAAGTGTCGAGCATCGTCGATCCGGCGGGCGGTCAGACCCGGCAGACCCGCATAGGCGTCGACGAACAGCTTGTCGGCCGCCGCCGCCGGCATGCCCATCCCGGCGTCATAGGCGTAGAGCAGCGTCGTCGGCGCCTTGACCTTGGCGAGGTCGCCGCGCGCGTCGGTGACCAGCAGGTCGTACATCGCCCGCCCAACGACCGACGGCGACGACGCGCCGCCCCAGGCGGTCACCTGCTTCTGCCCCTCGGCGGACTTCACGAAGCGCGGCGCGCCCATGGCTTGCTGGCTCGCAAAAGCCTCGGCGCTCATCGCCGCCGTCGCGTCGCGCATCTGCACGGCCTGCGGGCGCACCATGTCGGGGGTCGCCGCCGGCGAGAACAGCAGCGAGAAGAACGGCAAACTGTCGACGATCATCAGGCGGGCGATCGACTCCGGATGACGCTCGGCCAGCAGCAGGCCGGTGAAGCCGCCCAACGAATGGCCGATCACGGCGGGCGACTTCAGGCCCTTGGCCTTGATGTAGCCGTCGATGGCCTCGACCAGCGGACCGACCACGGCCCCCTCGGCGTTTCCGGCGACCGGCGCTCCCGCGAACCCCGCCACTTGCACGACGTGAATCCGGTGGGTCGCCGCAAGCTGCTTCACCGTCGCATCCCAGACCGCGCCGGACGAGGCCAGGCCCGGGATCAGGATCACATCCGGACCCTGGCCGACGACCGTCACCGTCATGCGCTCGGCGGCAGGATTTACGGACACCGGCGTCTGCGGCGCGGCGTGGGCGTGGTCGCCGCCGAACACGCCGGTGGCGGCGAGAATGGCCACGAGAAGGGCCGACGTACGCAGGGCGGCGCGGCGTGGACATGAGATCTTGGCGGTCATGGTCGTTGTCCTTGGATAGGGGCGCGCGGAAGGCTTCGGCGTCGCGCGCCGGTGTTGCGATGGTCAGGTGTTGGAAGGGCGGACGGTGGTGGCTAGCCGGCGAGGCCTCGACGCCAGGTGATCACCATGCCGATCACCAGGTAGGCGGCCATCATGACGCTGGCGGCGTCCCAAAGGCGAAGGCTGGGCAGCAGCTCCAGCTTCTCACCGGCCGCCCACAGGAACAGCAGGCCCTGCAGGATGGCGAAGCTGACGCCCGCGATCTCGGCCATGGCGCGGCGCATCAGTTCGTCGCTCTGCGCCCAGATGGCGATGTTGCCGGCCGTCTGGACCAGGAACAGGGCGATCAGTCCGGTCATGGCCGCTGATGCGATCATCGGCGACAAGGGGGAGAACAGCACCGGCGTGAGAACCGGGATGGCCATCATCACGCCGGCCAGAAGCAGAACCAGACCGTTCTGAGCATAGAACACCACCTGGCTGGGCGTGGCGGGACGGGTCTCTTCCGGATTGATCTGACGGCCCAGCGTGCGGCGGCTGAGGCTGACAAGGATCGTCACGAGCCCGACGACGGCCATCATCGCGGCCAGCAACAAGGCCAACACATCGGACCAGCCCAGCCCGGCGACCGACACGGCGCCGGCCTTTTCCAGCGCGACCAGATAACGTCCGAAAAGATAACCCAGCGGCGCGGCGACGACGGCGCCGATCAAAGCCTGGATACCCCGGCGGTTCAGACGGGACTTTGGTGACTTCGAAGCGAAGATCATGGCTGTGTCCTCGATCGGGGCGGGCCTTCAGGCCTCGTCCTGGAAGATGGATTCAATGGGCTGGCCAAAGAGGCGGGCGATCTTAAAAGCGAGCGGCAGGCTGGGATCGTACTTGCCGGTCTCCAGCGCATTGATGGTCTGGCGGGAGACCTCGAGCCGGTCGGCGAGGTCAGCCTGGCTCCAGTCCCGTTCGGCGCGGAGGACCTTGAGGCGGTTCTTCACTTGTACCTCCAGCGGACCAGAGGTTGGGCCAGGCCGAAGGCGCCGCAGAACACCGGGAAGGCCAGATAGGTCGGCGGATGCCCGACCACCCCGAAGTTCTCCAGGAAACCCCAGACGGTCGCACCGGCCAGGGTGATCCCCATCGCCCACAGCAACGCCTGGACGGACATGTTGCGCTGGAACTCGTCGGTTTCCTCGGCGAGATAGACGCCCATGATGGCGATCACCGCGACGATGGGCAGCGCCGGAGCCACGGCCACCGCCCACAGAGCCAGGCCTGAAGGCTTGAAGTGCTGATAAAGCAGGATCGAGCAGGGCAAGACGGCGACATAGGCCAGCATCGCGGGCGTGAACCGGAGCAGGTAGCGACGCATGGCCGGCGACATTTTCTGAGCCATAATGGATCTCCTTCCGTCTGCGATCAGCGCTGACGCAGCCACCACGCGGCCCAGACCAGGACGTAGGCGGTCAACTGGAACACCAGCAGGCTGAACACCCCGATCGCGAACCACTCCGAGGGCGAATGCTCCCCCGCCAGCGCCGTCAGTCGCCTGTCGCCGACCAGCATGGCCAGGGGCGCGGCCAGCAGGATCGATCCCGAGCCGCCCCAGAACCAGGCGAACTTGTGCGCCTCGCGCGCCGCCTCGTCGATGTTGCGCCAGTAGATGACCGAGGCGACGATCATGAAGGGCGCGACCGCCAGCAGGGCGTAGCCCATAAAGCTGGCCGGCGGGGTTAGTCCGATCTCTTTGAGCAGCGTCAGCCCCGCCCCGCCGATCGCTCCCAGCAGAGCGCTGGCGACAAGCAGGCGAAGGGCAATCGCCTGTCGGCGGGCCTGGGTTCCGGTGGGTTCGCTCATCGGTAAGACCTTGCGCTGGATCGGGCGACTAGAGGGCGGCCAGGGATTCGACGGCGCCGTCCTGCTCGGTGGTCGCGGGAGCCTTGGCGTTCTTGGACGGGCGCTCACGCAAAGCCAGGAACAGGATCGCCCACAGCACGGCGAGCCCCAGAGCCAGCCCGACCGCCAACAGCGGCCCGCCCATGTCGCGCGCGGCGATGGTGGCCACCACCAGAGATCCTGAGCTGGCGGCCATCCCGATCGCCAGTTTCTGGGTGCGGGTGGCGGGAGTGCGCTGAGCGATCTTCTTCATGACAAGCCTCCTCGTCGAAATGACAAGGATGTTTGTCATACATCGGCGCAATCATGTCAAGCGTAGTTGTCATTTTGTCTAGCGAGCGAGACTAAATGACGGATGTGCTTGATGTTTCAGGCTGCACGGCGGCTCAGGAAGGGGTCGTCGCGCAGGGTCTCGCCGAGCAGGCCGCGCCAATGGACGGCCACGAGTCGCCGCCGCGCCAAGGCTCGGTTCAGGACGCCAGTTGGGGGAAGCGTCATCACTTCCCAGCCATAGCGTGAAAACCGATCACCAAAGTCAGCCCAGCGAATGACACGCCCGGCGGCGTCCTGACGCCAGACCGACTTATCGCAGCCAGGAATGCGCGCGCAGCGTTCCCAGGCCTCGACACGCGCCTGCAGGATCAGAAACGGATCATGAGCGATACGGGCCAAAAAGGGCCTCCGGAAAAATCTGCGCCATCCTCCGCTTGGGGCGGGACTGAGTCGCGCCCCAGGAGAACGACGACCAGGTTTTGTGTAATCGCACAGACTGTCCACTAGATGTGGTTGCGGCGCGTTGCCGCGCGACACCCCCTGCGACAGCTCATCGCGCACGGCGAAAGCTGTCCCCGCGCGCAGCCTGGCGCCGGGCCTTGCTCTTCAATCGCTTCTGGAGGTCACGAAACATCGCGCCGGGGCCCGTGGAAAATCAGGGCCCCAGCAAAGCGCATCACGGTTACCCGGCCCGTAATTCGGCCCCGCGACCTATCGCCCCAAGGTGACGCCGGCTAGCGCCAAGCCTTGAAATGCTTGGACAATTTCAACCCCTGACGCTGGTAGTGCGACCCACCTTCGCCGTACAGACGGGCCGGACGCGCCGTCAGCGGTTCATAGACCAGGCGCGCGACCGTCTGGCCGTCCTCCAGCAGGAACGGCGTTTCGTGGCTGCGGACCTCCAGCACGCCCTTGGAGCCGACGGCGGCGGCCTCCTCGGTGCCGAAGCCGGGATCAAAGAAGCCCGCATAATGGACCCGGAATTCGCCGACCGACGGGTCGATCGGCGTCATTTCCGCAGCTTCAAGCACCGGGATCTCGATGTCGTCCTTGCTGGCCAGGATGTAGAACTCGCCCGGATCCAGCAACAGCTCGCCGTGGCGGGCCTCCAGCGGCTCCCAGAAGTCCCGCGGGTCGTGGCCGTCCTCGTGGTCGAGATCCACGACCCCCGCGTGCCGACGACCTCGGAAGCCGACCACGCCGGTCTCGGAGAGAAGATCGACACCGACGCTGCGGGTCGCCAGCTTAGCCGGCTCGCCGCGCTTCAGGCGCAGCTGGTTGAGCCGCGTACCGGCCCGCACCAGCACCGAAAAGGTCTGCGGCGCGATCTCGATATACAGTGGCCCCGTATAGCCCGCGTCTACATCGTCGAAGGCGCGGCTATGGTCGGTCAGCAGGCGCACGAACACGTCCACCCGGCCCGTCGAGCTCTTCGGGTTGCCCCGCGCCGACACCGTCATGGGCAGCGCCAGACGCTCCTGAATCTCGGCGATATAGACACAGCCCTTCTCGAGCACCGCGCCCTTGGTCAGGTCCAGCTCGTGCATGGCGACGTCCCGAAGCCGCTCGGGCACCTTGCGGTTTAACCCTGGCAGGAACGACGCGCGAATCCGCCAGGCCCGCGCGCCGAGGCGCAGGTCCAGACTGGCGGGCTGCACCTGATCGACGTCGAACGGCGTGGCCGAGGTGATGGCCTCCTGGGCGATCAGCTCTTCGATGGTCTGGCAGGGCAGAATCCCTGCGGCGTGGGCGTCGGTCATCGGCGCGACACTCGCCAAACCCGCTCACAAACGCAAGGCGCGAGCGAATGTCGCTCGCCTGCCACGGCTCACTTTTCGCCTGTGACAATTCTCTGACGCACCAATAGGCGTTCTGGCTTGACCCAGCCCCCTCCCCCGCTCCTTATGCGCGCGTTTTTGCGTAGGAGACGAGGCCGTGGCCGAGAACCCGAAGGACTGGGACGTCGCGACGAAATTGATCCGAGGTGGGATCGCGCGCTCGCAGTTCATGGAGACGGCCGAGGCGCTCTACCTGACGCAGGGTTTCACCTACGACAGCGCCGAAGGCGCCGACCGCCGCTTCGCCGGCGAGGATCCCGGCTTTGTCTATTCGCGGTTCAACAACCCGACCGTGAAGATGTTCGAGGATCGCCTCGCCCTGTTGGAAGGCGCCGAGGTCTGCCGCGCCCAAGCCACCGGCATGGCTTCGATCCACGCCGCGCTGATGGGGCTCGTCCGGTCTGGCGACCATGTCGTGGCCGGCCGGGCCTTGTTCGGCTCGTGTCGCTGGATCGTCAGCGAGTGGCTACCGCGCTTCGGCGTCGAAACCACGTTTGTCGACGCCACCGACCCCAAGGCCTGGGAAGCGGCGATGCGCCCCAACACCAAGGCGGTGCTGGTCGAAACCCCGTCGAACCCGGTGCTGGAGATCACCGACATCCGCGCGGTGTCGGAACTGGCCCATGCGGTCGGGGCCAAGGTCATTGTCGACAACGTCTTCGCCACGCCGATCTTCCAGAAGCCGCTGGAGCTGGGCGCCGACGTGGTCGTCTATTCGGCGACCAAACACATTGACGGCCAAGGCCGGGTGCTGGGCGGGGCCATCCTGACCAGCGAGGCGATCAACGAGGAATTCTACCGCGACAGCCTGCGCCATACCGGCCCGTCGCTCTCGCCGTTCAATGCCTGGGTGATGCTGAAGGGCCTCGAGACCCTGGACCTGCGCGTCCGCCGTCAGGCCGACAGCGCGTTCGCGCTGGCCAACGTGATCGCCGAGCACAAGAAGGTGCAGACGGTCCTGTATCCGTTCCGCCCCGACCACCCCGGCCACAACGTCGCCAAGGCGCAGATGACCGGCGGCGGCACCGTGATCGCCCTGGACCTCGGCAGCCGCGAAGCCGCCTTCAAGTTCCTGAACGCGCTGGAGATCGTCGACATCTCCAACAACCTCGGCGACGCCAAGTCGATGGCGACCCATCCGCCGACCACCACCCACCGCTCGGTGCCAGAAGCCGACCGCCCGTCGCTGGGCGTCACCGAAGGCGGCGTGCGCCTCTCGGTCGGCCTGGAGAGCGTGGAAGACCTCAAGCGGGACGTGATCCGTGCGCTCGATCAGGCGTGAGACCTCCCCGCCCATGCACCGCATGAGACGCCGCCGAGGCGGCGACAGCGCCGCCTATGAAGCCCGCACGCGCGACATCGTCGTGCGCGTGTTTCCCGCCTATGCGGCCGAGGAGTCCTCACCCGAGCAGGGCCTCTATCTGTGGTCATACACGGTCGAGATCGAGAACCACGGCGATGAGACCGTCACCCTGATCGCACGCCGCTGGACGATCACCGACGCCTTCAACCGCGTGAATGAGGTCGAGGGCAGCGGCGTCGTCGGCGAACAGCCCGAGCTGAAGCCGCGCGAGGCCTTCCGCTACGTCTCCAACTGCCCCCTCCCCACGCCGTCCGGCGCCATGCGGGGCAGCTACCAGATGGTCAACGACGCCGGCGAGCTGTTCGACGTCGAGATCCCAGAGTTCTCGCTGCACCTGCCGGGCGCGGCGATGAGGATGCACTGAGGCCTTCTCGCAAAGAAAAAGCCGGCGCTGCAAACGCCGGCTTTCTCATTTGACGTCCCAGCATCAAGACGCCGCCGGCGGATCCAACTTATAGACCCGCGAGCAGTACTCGCAGGTCACGTGGATCTTGCCGTCGGGCTCGACCATCTCGGCGACTTCCTCGGCCGAGAACGAGTCCATCACCACGCCGATGCGATCCTCCGAACAGCGGCAGAAGGCCCGCAATGGCTTCTCGTCGAGCAGGCGCACGCCGTCTTCGTTGAACAGGCGCCAGAGCAGGGTCGGGGTCGAGACGGTGGGGTCGATCAGCTCGTCCTCTCCGGTGGTCTCGAACAGAGCCTGGACGTGTGTCCAGGCGTCTTGTGTTTCGCCCCGCGCCTGATCGCCGGCGATGACCTGGATCAGAATGCCGCCCGCGCGCCAGGTTGCGCCTTCTCCGGTGTCGACCTGGCCCACCGCCAGACGAACGCGCGTCGGCGTCTGCTCCGACTGAGCGAAATACTGCTCGGCGCAAAGCGCCAGGGTCTCGCCCTCGATCGGCGTGACGCCCTGGTAACGGTCCATGTCCGGCCCCTGGTCCAGGGTCATGATGAACACGCCGCCACCCAGCAGGGTCTTGGCGCCCGGGCGCGCGAAGCCCTCGGACACAGCCGCGACCTCATCGGGATCGAACCGGCAGTAGCCGCGCAAGCCGCCGTTGGTGTCGTAGTCGACGACGACATAGCGCACCGGGCCGTCGCCTTGGGCCTGGACGATCAGGCGTCCCTCGAACTTGAGGCTCGAGCCGACCAGGGCGGCCAAGGCGCAGGCTTCGCCCAGCAGATTGGCCACGGGCTCGGGATAGTCATGGCGCGTGAGCACCTCGTCGATCGCCGCGCCAAGGCGCACGACCCGGCCTCGGACGGGCAGGTTCTCGATCTGGAACGCGGAAACGACGTCGTCGAGGACGCCAGTGTCGGAAGCGATGTCGGTCATGGGGAGGCTAGATAGGCGGTTCTGGCGAAATTGCGAGCCCGATCAGCGTCTGGGCCGCCGGAGGTCCTGCCGAACGCCTACCGGGATCGGGTGCATGCGACCGAACGTCCCGTTGCGATAACACGGGATTCGGATTCACTTGAGGACGCCGCCGCTTTTGCCCATACGCGACGGCGACACCGGCCAGCGTTTACCAACCGGCGCTGGCCGGTAACCCTATCCGATCGCGCCGAAGCACCAGGCCAGGACGGACTTCTGGGCGTGAATGCGGTTCTCCGCCTCGTCCCAGACCAGCGAACGCGGACCGTCCAGCACGGCGTCGGTGACCTCTTCGCCCCGGTGCGCCGGCAGACAGTGCAGGAAGACGCCGTTGTCGGCGGCCAGATCCATCAGCCTGTCGTCGACCTGATAGGGTTCGAGCGCGGCCAGACGCTCATCGTGGTCGGTGTCGCCCATCGAAACCCAGGTGTCGGCGACGACCACGTCGGCCCCGCTGACGGCGGCCTTGGGATCGGTGGTCATGCTGACGCGGCCCTGCAGGCCCTCGGCGCGGGCCAGGTCATGCAGGTCGGCGTGATAGACCGCCGGACAGGCGATCTTCAGCTCGAAGCCCAGCAGCGGCGCGGCGTGGATGAAGCTGGAACAGACATTGTTGCCGTCCCCGACCCAGGCGATGGTCTTGCCGGCGATCGGACCGCGATGCTCCTCGATGGTGAGGATGTCGGCCATGATCTGGCACGGGTGGCTCTTGTCGGTCAGGCCGTTGATGACCGGCACGGTCGAGACCTGGGCGAAGCGCTCGACGTCGGCGTGACTGTTGGCGCGGATCATCACCGCGTCCACCATGCGCGACAGCACCTTGGCGGTGTCCTCGATGGTCTCGCCGCGGCCCAACTGCATGTCGTTGGAGGTCGAGATGATGGCGCTGCCGCCCAATTGGCGCATGGCCGCGTCGAACGAGAAACGGGTGCGGGTCGAGTTCTTCTGGAAGATCATCGACAGCACGCGGTCCTTGGCCGGCGCATCGGCGTCGACCTTGCCCTGAGGCCAGCCCTTGCGGGCGGCCTTCCGCGCATGAGCGTCGTCCAGCAGCAAGCGCAGCGTGGCGCCGTCCAGCTTCCACAGGTCGATGAAGTGGCGGGGTTGAGTCATCGGACGATCCCTATCCCCGCCTCCCCGGCGAACGCCGGGGCCCAGATCCATCCTGGGATTAAGCGGGCTTGATCTGGGTCCCGGCATTCGCCGGGAAGGTCGGAAAAGAGGGGTTCTTAAGCAGCGGCCTTAGCGCGTGCGGCCTCGCAAGCCTTTTCAAGCTTGGCGATCGCTTCGCTGGCCTCTTCGATCGTCAGGTTCAGCGGCGGCAGCAGGCGCACGCAGTTGTCGCCGCCCCCCGCGATCAGCAACTTCTGATCACGCGCCAGGACCATGAACTCACGATTGTTCGGGATCAGCTTGACGCCAATCAGCATGCCCTTGCCCCGAACGTCGACGATGATGTCGGGGAAACGGTCCTTCAGACCGTTCAGCTGCTGGGTGAAGAAGCCGGCAACGGTCTTCACGTTGTCCAGCGTCTCAGGCGACTTGATGATCTCCAGCGCCGCCTTGCCCACGGCCATGGCCAGCGGGTTGCCGCCAAAGGTCGAGCCGTGCGCCGCGACCGTCATGCCCTTGGCCGCCTCGGTGGTGGCAAGGCACGCGCCGATCGGGAAGCCGCCGCCCAGCGCCTTGGCCACCGCCATGATGTGCGGCTCGCCGCCTTCGGCCCATTCGTAGGCGAAGAGCTTGCCGGTCCGGCCCATGCCGCACTGGACCTCGTCGTAGATCAGCAGGACGCCGTGCTCGTCGCAGAGCTGGCGCAGGCCAATGAGGCACTGGGTGGGGATCGAGCGCGCGCCGCCCTCGCCCTGCACCGGCTCGACGATGATCGCGGCCGTGGTCGGGCTGGCGATGGCGGCCTTGATGGCGTCGTGGTCGCCGAAGGTCAGCTGGCTGTAGCCCGGCAGACGAGGACCAAAGCCGTCGACATAGCTGGGGTTGCCCGACGCATTGACCGCCGCGTAGGTGCGGCCGTGGAACGAGCCGTCAAAACCGTAGATGTCGACCCGCTCGGGCTGGCCATTGGCCGAGTGGTACTTGCGCGCCGTCTTCAGCGCGCATTCCACCGCTTCCGTACCCGAGTTGGTGAAGAACACCACGTCGGCGAACGAGTTGGCGCACAGGGCGTCAGCCAGCTCTTCCTGCTCGGGGATCCGATAGATGTTGGAGACGTGCCAGAGCTTCTCGGCCTGGGCCTTGAGAACCTCGACCAGGGCGGGGTGGGCGTGGCCCAAGCCGTTGGTCGCGATGCCCGCCACGCAGTCCAGATACTCTTCGCCCTCGGTCGAGATCAGGCGCGCGCCTCGGCCTCGCTCGAACGCCAGCGGAGCGCGGTTGTACACGCCCATGATGTGGTGCTGCGAGGTGGTGGACGACGTCGCGGTGCTCAAGACCGGCCTCCCTAAAAGGAAACAAGCCCCCGCGCTCATCGCGCGGGGACCGGAAGGCCGCAGGTTGTCGCCGTGGAACGGCGTCGTGTCAATGAACGGACTGTGAAAAGGCCCTGAAATGCCGATGAAATTTCAGGCTATGGCGTCGCGGCCTCAGCTCTTCAGACGGTAACCGGTGACGAAGAGCCTCCAGCACCACAGGAACAGCCCCACAGTGAGCAGACCCGTGGTCACCACACCGATCGCGATCGATCCATCGGCATGGCCGATGAAGCCGTAGCGGAAGCCGTCGATCAGGTAGAAGAACGGGTTGAAATGGCTCGCCGAGCGGAACGGCTCCGGCAACTTGTCCACGAGATAGAACGTGCCCGACAGGAAGGTCATGGGCATGATCAGGAAGTTGGTCACGGCCGCCAGTTGGTCGAACTTCTCGGCCCAGAGCCCGGCCAGCACGCCCGCCAGACCCAGGATCAGCGAGGCGGTGAGGCCGAAATACAAGACCGCCCATAGATGGGCCACCGACAGGCCAGCGCCCGGCAGCACGCCGATCACCAGCGCGGTCACCGCGCCCACCACCACACCACGCGTGGCGGCGCCCAAGGCGAAGGCAGAAACCTGCTCCAGCGCCGACAACGGCGGCGTCAGGAAGTCCGGAGTCAGGCCCATCATCTTGGCCTGGATCAGCGAGGATGACGAGTTGGCGAAGGCGTTGTTCAGGATCGCCATCATGATCAGACCCGGGGCCACGAAATGCCCGAAGGTCACGCCCCCCACAGCCGGGCGGCTGGCGCCGACAGCGACCACGAACACCAGCATGTAGAGCAGCGTCGTGACGACCGGCGCAGCGACCGTCTGGGTGCCGACCTTCCAGAACCGGCGAATTTCGCGCTGGTAGAGCGTGACGAAGCCGGACCAGTTCCAGCCGCGATAGTCGCGCGGCTGCGGCGGAATGACGCTCTCGGCCATGTCTCTCATCGGCTCAAACCCTTGTTCTGCTTGGCCATGTGCGCCTTGAGGGCCCTTTTCGCAAGCACGGGCTTGCCGGAATCAACATCTTGTTTCTGTGGACAGAGTCGATGGCGCCCATTGTGCGTTTTAACGCATTCTTTACGATATGTAGTAGGACAGCCGCCGGCGGGGCGGCTTGATCACCATATATGGGGTGACGGGCGTGGGGACGCCCCACCCTCTCTCGAATGGCGGAGATGGGTAATGAGCTGGACCGACGAACGGGTTTCCACCCTGAAGAAGCTCTGGTTGGACGGCCTTTCGGCCAGCCAGATCGCCAAGCAACTGGGCGGCGTGACGCGCAACGCCGTGATCGGCAAGGTGCACCGCCTGGGCCTCTCGGGCCGCGCGGCCCCCTCGCAACCGGCGCGTCCGGCCTTCAAGGCGCCGCGTCCGGCGCGTCCGGCCGCGCAGGCCATGCCCTCGGCGCCGCGCCGCGTCACGCCGGTCGAGGCCCCTTCGACGGTTCCTGTCGCCGCGGCCCCGGCGCCGCTGCCGGCCTTCCGCCACGAAGAGCCGGGCTCGGCCACCGTGCTGACCCTGGGCGCGCACATGTGCAAGTGGCCGATCGGCGATCCCTCGTCGGAAGGCTTCACCTTCTGCGGTCGCCGCTCGTCTGAAGGCCCCTACTGCGTCGAGCACGCGCGGGTGGCCTACCAGCCGCAGCAGACCAAGAAGAAGAGCGGCGGCGCCGAGCTGGCCCGTTCGCTTCGCCGCTACATCTAAGAAGAACAATAGTCTCTCAGAGCGGCGGATCCCGGACGGCCCGAAAGGCTGTCCGGGATTTCTCATTTCAGATCTCCGGAAAGCGCCCCCTCCGTCACGTCGCCCATCGGCGCCGCGCCACCTCCCCCGCAAGCGGGGCAGGAGGATTGGGCCGCTTCCTCCTCACCCGTGAAACGGGGGAGGTGTCGCGATGCGAAGCAGCGTGACGGAGGGGGCGCGCCCCGGGGAGATGACCTGTCCGAACTTCCCCCCTAAAACGCTCTCATGAGCGATCTGCCGCCCTCCGATTCCAACGCTCCGCCCTATTCGGTTTCCGAGCTAGCCTTCGCCCTGAAGCGCACGCTGGAGGACCGTTATGGCTTCGTGCGGCTGCGAGGCGAGCTTTCCAAGGTCACCCACCACTCGAATGGCCACGTCTATCTGACGCTCAAGGACGACAAGTCAGCCATCGACGGCGTCGTCTGGAAGGGCAATGTCCGGGGCCTGGGCGTGCGGCCGGAGCACGGGCTCGAGGTGATCGTCACCGGCAAGATCACCACCTATCCGGCCGGCTCGCGCTACCAGATCGTCATCGACAGCATGGAGGCCGCCGGCGTCGGCGCCCTTTTGGCGCAGCTGGAGCGCCTGAAGGCCAAGCTGGCCGCCGAAGGCCTGTTCGCGCCCGAGCGCAAGCGTCCCCTGCCCTCGATGCCCGCCGTGGTGGGCGTGATCACTAGCCCGACCGGCGCGGTGATCCGCGACATCCTGCACCGGATCCGCGACCGGTGGCCCTGCCAGGTGCTGGTCTGGCCCTGCGTGGTGCAAGGCGACGCCGCCGCCGGCCAGGTCAGCGCCGCGATCCGGGGCTTCAACGCGATCCAGCCTGGCGGGCCCGTGCCGCGCCCTGACGTCCTGATCGTCGCGCGCGGCGGCGGCTCGGTCGAGGACCTCTGGGCCTTCAACGACGAAAGCCTGGCCCGCACGGTGGCGGAAGGGACCATCCCCCTGATCTCCGCCGTTGGGCACGAGACCGACACCACCCTGATCGACTTCGTCTCGGACCGCCGCGCCCCCACGCCGACGGCGGCCGCCGAGATGGCGACGCCGGTGCTGGCCGAGCTGCGCGCCCTGATCTCCGACTTCGATCGCCGGCTGAACCGGTGCGGATCACGGACGGTCGAGGAGCGGCGTACGCGCCTAGTCAGCGCCGCGCGCGGCCTGCCGCGTCCCAACGACCTGCTGGCCCTCGCTCAACAACGGTTTGATATCGCCTCGGGTCGACTGGACGCGGCCCTGCAGCGCAACACCGCTGTCCACGCGCAGGATCTGCTGAAGG
Source organism: Pseudomonadota bacterium (assembly GCA_020161365.1). Lineage (GTDB taxonomy): Bacteria > Pseudomonadota > Alphaproteobacteria > Caulobacterales > Caulobacteraceae > Caulobacter. The sequence goes on from JAIUNU010000006.1 coordinate 62,999, forward strand.
TCACCGCGCGCCTGACGCCGGACGCCTTGGGCCGCCAACGCGCGGTGAAGGCCGAGCGCCTGGCCGATCTCTCCCGACGCCTGGACCTCACCGCACGGCGCGCGCCTGATCGCGTGGCCCAGCACGCGCGTCTGCCGGCGCTTTGGGAGCGTCTGAACGCCGCGGGTCAACGCCGCCTGCAGCGCGACGCCGACCGCTTGGCGAACCTGGAGAAGCTGCGCCAGTCTCTCAATCCGGAGCGCCCGCTGGACCTCGGCTTCGCCTTGGTGCGGAAGGGCGACGGGACTCTGGCGCGCTCCGCCGCCGATCTCATGTCGGGGGAACGCGTGAACCTGAAGTTCAAGAGTGGGGATCGCGACGCGGTGATCAACGGCGAAGGCGGCTTCGCCCCCCCCACCGCGTCGCCCGCGCCGGCGCCAAAGCCCCGCTCCAAGCCTTCCGGCCCGCCGGCCCGTCAGGGCGATCTGTTCTGAAACGCCGGCTTGGCGTAGAGTGGTCTCATGAACGCTTTCGATCGTGATCTCGGTAAGCCTGAAGGCATGGCCGTCCTGCACTATGGCGACGGCGAATTCGCCGTGCTCAGCCCTGGCCGTTTCGTGCTCTGCGCCCTGACCAACAAGCAGATCCCGCTGGAAGCCCTGCGCTACTGGAGCCCCGAGCGGCAGGAAGCCTACGCCGGTCCGGCCGAGGCGCTGAAGCGTTGGCAGGAAGGCTGAGCCGTCGCGCGGTTCTCGCCGCGCTTCCGATCGGCCTGGGGCTGCCGGGTCTGGCGCGCGCCGCCGCGCCCGGCCTGTCGTTGACGGGAAAATTCGTTCAGGGCGGCTACGCCGTGGGCCGCACCGCGCCACGGGCGACGATAGCCCTGGACGGCCAGGTGGTGACCAACGCCTCAGCCGATGGCTGGTTTGTGATCGGGTTCGATCGCGACGCGCCGCCGACCTCTATCCTCACCGTGGCGACGCCGGACGGGTCCGCTGTCGACGAACGATCCGTCGCGCCCGGCGATTTCGACATTCAACGCATCGACGGCCTGCCCGCCGAACAGGTGACGCCCACGGACCCGGCCTTGCTCGAGCGCCTGACCGCCGAAAACGCGCGCAAGGTCGCGGGCTTCGCCAGCCAGGCCGACATCGACGGCTTCCGGGAGGGATTCATACTCCCGGTTGCGGGCGCACGTCGATCGGCGCGCTTCGGCGGTCAGCGTATCCTGAACGGCGAACCCAAACGTCCCCATTATGGGGTCGACCTCGCTGTCCCGGTGGGCACTTCCGTCCGCGCGCCGGCATCTGCGGTCGTGGCCTTCGCCGAGACCGGGCTGCATTTCGAAGGCGGTCTTCTCCTTCTCGACCATGGCCAGGGCTTGGTGACGGCCTATCTGCATCTCTCGAAAATCCTCGCAGCGCCAGGCAGTTACGTGAGGCAAGGCGAGGTGGTGGCCCTGACCGGCAAGGAGGGTCGCGCGACCGGCCCGCACCTGTGCTGGCGGATGAAGTGGCGCGGCCGTAACATGGATCCCTCCCTGCTGGTCGGCGCGGGACCGTTTCGCGGCTGAGGTCAGGACCAATTCGCCCCTGGCGCGAGTTGCAATCATTCGTTAGCTATGCCGCCGGTATCGAAACTTGAGATCGCCGGGGGAGCGGTCATCGGTTTCGGTCTTCCCGCGAGATCCTTGAGGAGGCGGCTCCCGCATGTCAGCGGTGCTCGAAAAGCTGCGCTTTTTACTGGTGGACGACAACCAGCACATCCGGGCGATTGTCTCGACGATCCTCAAGGGCGTCGGGGTGCGGCACATCCGTGAAGCCATGGACGGGGCCGAAGCACTGCAGATCCTGCGGGACTGGCAGACCGATATCGCCATCGTCGACTTCAAGATGAGTCCGCTGGACGGCGTGCAGTTCGCGCAGTTGGTCCGCAACTCCCCGGACAGCGTCGATCCGTTCCTGCCGATCATCATGCTGACGGGCTTCGCCGAACGTCATCGGGTGTTCGAGGCTCGCGACGCGGGCGTGACCGAAATCGTCGTCAAGCCGGTGACCGCCCGCTCCTTGCTGGACCGGATCAACACGGTGATCTTCCACCCGCGCCCATTCATCCGCTCGCCCGATTACTTCGGTCCGTGCCGCCGTCGACGCGTCGACCCGAACTATCATGGCCCGTTCCGTCGCGCAGGCGAGAAGGACGGCCCCACGCCGAGCGTAGAGATTTAGCGCGCTGTACCGGCGTTCCGCTCACGCTCGGCGAGCGCGGCATAGACCTCGTTCGGCCAGCGCCGGTGCACCCAGAACCATTCCGCCGGACGCTCGCGGATGCGGTCTTCCATGAAAGCGTTGATCATCCGCACACCGGCCTCGATGTCCGCCGTGCGGTCGCCGGTCTTGGGCGGAACGATCGGGTCATGAACCACCGCCCGGAAGCGGGCGCCCTTCAACCGCTGAACCGACATCGGCTGCAGCACCGTGCCAAAGCGGATCGCCAGGCGTGTCGGTCCGGGCGCCGTATGGGCCAGATGACCGAAGAACGGCGCGGCGACCCCGCTGTTGAACTTCTGGTCGTTCATCAGGGCCACCGATTTGCCCTGCTTCATCCCTTCCAGCAGCTCGCGCGCGCCATCGCCGCCCTTCGGCGCGAATAGTCGAACACCGTAGCGGAACCGGCTCTCCTTGATCCGTCTGTCGACATACGGATTGTTGGCCGCGCGATAAGTCATCTCGCAGACAACGCCGCTATCGACGATCGCCGCCGGCATCACCTCCCAGTTCGACAGGTGTCCCGAAACGAACACCACGGGGATCCGGTTCTCGGCGATCTCGACGAGCCGCTCCTTGTTGACGACCTCGACCCGCCCGGTGGACGGCAAGATCTTGTCCATCAACGGAAACTCGGCGAACGAGCGGCCAAGACCGTCCCATTGCTCGCACAGAATCTGTTCGTGCCAAGCGGCGTCCTTATCTGGAAACGCCAGTTTCAGATTGCGCGACGCGACCTTGTGCGCACCGCTCATCGGACCGAACGTGCGCCCAAGCCAGCCGCCGAAATCCGAAGCGCGATCCACGCCCATCAGGCGAACAGCGCCGATGAACAGGTCAAAGCCGAAGGCTTCCAACCGCCACAGAAAGTCCTGAACCCAAGGCTGACGCTTTTCAGACATGCGCTCTTAGTAGGCTCGCGTGCACGCCTCGCGCAACGGAGTCTCGCCCGGCACGCGACTTGCGGCTGTCAACCCAGACCGTTCCGTTTCGGGACGGGTCCTCGTGAGAAGAAGTGGGGTATGACTTCCATGGGAAACGACATCGACGTTCACCTGGGTAAGCGCCTGCGTCGCCGCCGTCGTCTGCTGGGTCTCACCCAGCAGCAACTGGCCGGCACGGTCGGCGTGCGCTTTCAGCAAATCCAAAAATACGAGTGCGGCGCCAATCGCATCTCGGCCGCGCGACTGTGGCAACTGTCCGAAGCGCTGGAGGTGCCGGTCGGCTACTTCTACGACGGCCTGTCGGACACACGTCGCGAGACGACCGGCGAATCGGCGGAAGGCGGCGAGATGTTCGCGCGCAAGGAGACGCTGGACCTGATCCGGGCCTACTACCTGCTGGGCGAGCGTCCGCGCCGTCGCCTGCTTGACTTGGCGAAGTCGCTGAACGGCGGCGCCGAACACGCCGACGCTTAAAGTCGGCGAACGCATACAGTCACCGGTGGCGTACCTGCGGCGGGGAGGTTAAATCCCCGCCCATGACGCTTTCCGCTGACCGGCTCGCGGCGCTCGACGCCTTCATCCTCGACCTCAATCGGGCTTCGGCGGGGGTGATTTTGCCGCTGTTCCGGGCCGACCATGGCCTGGAGGACAAGGGTGCGGGCAAGAACCTGCCGCGCGACACACACGCCGCCTTCGATCCGGTCACCGAGGCCGATCGCGGGGCCGAGGCGGTGATCCGCAAGCTGATCTCCGAACACTATCCCGAACACGGCGTGATCGGCGAGGAGTACGGCGAGGACCGGCCCGACGCGGAGTTCGTCTGGGTGCTCGATCCCATCGACGGCACACGCGCCTTTATCTCCGGCCTGCCGCTGTGGACCACCCTGATCGGCCTGCGCCATCAGGGCCGACCCGTGCTGGGCTCGATCGGCCAGCCGTTCATCGACGAGGTCTTCGTTGGCCACGCAGGGGGCTCGCGCCTTGTCGCGGGCGGCCAGGAGCGCGCGATCCGCGTACGCGAGTGCGCCAACATCAATGACGCCGTCATCGCCACCACCGATCCCGACGCCTGCTTCGACGGCGCCGAACGGGGCGCCTGGCTGCAAGTCCGCGCCGCCGCCAAGCTGGCGCGCCTGGGCTGCGACGCCTACGCCTACGCCATGGTGGCCATGGGCAAGATGGATATGGTTATCGAGGCCGGCTTGAAATCCTGGGATATCGAAGCCGCCATCCCGGTCGTCGAGGGCGCTGGCGGTATGGTCACCAACTGGCGCGGCGAGCCCGTGGGTCCCAACGGCGGTCAGATGGTCATCTCGGGCGACCGACGGCCGCTGGACGAGGCGCTGGTCAGTCTGAAACGTTCGGCGAAATAAGCGGCTCACGCGGGGCGAGTGGATCCACCGTCTCGTCGAACGCCCTCCAGAACACCGCACGGCGAGCGTCGGTCTCAACCAGGATCTCGTGAAAGGCGCCCGGGACCTCGATATAGCTCCCCTTGGGAAGGCGTCGCGCAATCGCCTTCGAGTCTGCATTCAGCACGCGGTTATCGAGCTCGGCTCCGAGGATCGTCACCGGAACGGCGATCTTCTCGATCGACCTGCTCGCACGCAGCCAGGCGCAAGCGGAGATGGCGAAGTCGGCCCAGCCCCAGGTCATCCCGCCCAGCGCGATTTCGGGATGGGCGCGTAGTTGGGCCTGATAGCGATTGTAGCGCGGCTCATCATGGGTCAGGCCGTCGCCCTGAAAGGTCTGGGTCAGGGGATCGTAGGGGGTCTGAACGTACTCGCCCGAAAGCCCGATCCGCGACATCACGAAGGCCAACGGCCGGGCCAGCCAGGGCGGCACTCCGGCCGTATTGAGACCCAGCATCGGCGCGGACAGGACCGCAGCCGCGAAGCGTGTCTCACCGTGGGCCAGGGCCAGCATGGTCAGGCACCCGCCCATGGAGTGACTGACGGCGATCCAGGGCTTGGGCATCCGCGTCTCGAACGCGTCGAGCAGCGCCGTATGGTCGGCAACGAACGTCCTGAAGCCTCGGGCGTGGCCCTTGAGGCGCTCCGGCAAGGCGCGCGCCGACAGCCCCTGCCCTCGCCAGTCATGCAGCAGTACGGCGAAGCCGCGCGCCAGGAGGTCGTCGACGACCTCGAAATACTTCTCCAGCGGCTCGCTGCGTCCGGGGCTCAGCACCACCGTCCCACGCGCGGGACCGTCCGGGAAAAACGTCGCGGCGCGGAGGGTCGCCCCATCCGCGCCGCGGAACCATTCGGCCTTGCCGCTGTCGGGAACCGGGGCCTCGGGAATCGAGACCAGAGGCGCCGGTCCGTCCATGGCTTAGCGGAGCTTGGCGAACAGCGCGCCCATCTTGGGCTGCAGGCCCATGGCCACGCCCATGTCCGACAGCTTCAGCTTGCCGGTCATGACGGCCATCGTCGGGTCCAGCTTGCCCTCGCCCATGGCGACCAGGTCGTCCAGGGCCAGGGTCATGGTCAGGTCGGCCGGCTTATCTTCGTTGGTGACCGAACCGCCGTCGATATGGATGACACCGGCGTCCTTCAGGTCGAACTTCAGGGACTTGCCCAGGCCGCTGTCGTCGCCGACGGCGGTTTTGATCTTGTCGGTGAGTTCCTGGATGGTGGCCATGGCGCGATCTCCCTCTGCGCTTGTGGATTGGCGAATAGCTAGACCGGCTGAAGCGGATAAGTAAACACCGTTCAGAACGGCTAACGGTTTATTTCTTCCCGTCGTCGAACGCGACCCTAGTGGGCGTTCGCGACAGCTTTACGCGGGCGGCGCCCTTGTGCGCCTCGGGATAGAAGACCGGCGCGCCGCCGACGATCGGAAGCGCTTCAGTCCGGCCGTCGCCATAGACGATCTGACCGCCCTGCGCGCCGACGAAGCCAATCCCAGGCAACTTGGGAACCATGAGACTCAGCCCTGGACCGGCCGCCTTGCGCATCGCCGCGTTCGACTCCGACACCGTCAGCGCCAGCTCACGCGCGTCATAGTCCTGGGCCAGCTTGAGCACCGGCGTCGGTCCCATGCTGACCCCGAACTTCTTGTCCGCAGGCAGGTCGAAAACAAGCCTGGCCTTGCTATTCAGCTGGGCCAGCGTTGGCAGGCGATCGAACTCGCCGTCAGGCCCGACGGGCAGCGGCGTCGTCGCGCCATTGCTCTCGACCAGGACGACCTTCACGCCGCCCAGCGGCTTGCCGTCGCTCCGCAGAACGTACCCAAGGCGCATGCGGCTACGCTCATGCGCCGGCACTTTCAGGAATCTGTCGAGATAGACGAAGACCTTATCGGCCGGCACGCTCTTTTCCCGGGCGATAGCCGGCGCGGCGGCGGACACAAGAACGAGGCTGAGCGCCGTCGCGGCTAGCGGCCTGATCATCGGGCTCCGCCTCATTTGGGCTTCACAAACTTCAGAGTCATGCGGTCGCTCTCCCCGATCGCGTCGTACTTGGCATGATCGAACCCCGGCTCGGCCGGTTCGCCGCGCGGCGCAGACAGGCGCGTGGGCGGCAGGGTCCAGACCCCGAAGGGGTGGTCCTTGGTGTCCTTGGGATTGGCGTTGATTTCACTGGTCCCAGCCAGGACGAACCCGGCCTCCTTGGCCATCTGGATCACATAGTCCTGCTGGACATAGCCATTCTCAGCCAGCACGTCCTGAACCCGTCCCGGCTGGCCGCGATGTTCCTCGATCCCGAGAACTCCGCCCGGCTTCAGCGCCGCCAGCGCGTCCTTGAAGGCCTTCTCAGCGATTCCGCCCGCCATCCAGTTGTGGAGATTGCGGAGGAAAAGCACCAGATCGGCGCTGCCGGCTGGAGCCACGGGCCCGCTGGTGGGGCCGAAGGCCGTAAACGCGACCTCGCCATACACCTTCTTTTTCTCGGCCAGCTTGCGCTGAAAACCCTCGACAATCTCCGCAGCCGCGGGGTCAGCGGGACCGGTTGTCTCCAGCATGGCCTCGTAGAGCTTGCCGCGCGTGTCGGCCAGGAACGGCGCCAGAATGTCCGTGTACCAACCCGCGCCCGGCCAGAACTCCACCACGGTCTGGCCAGGCTTGAGCTCCCAGAACTTCAGGCTCTCAACCGGGTGACGCCATACGTCGCGCGCGCGATCGGCGGGGAGGCGCCAGCCACCCGCCACCGCGGCCTCGATCGTGTTCGGACCCGCCTTGGCGGCGGCCTTGGCCTCCGCCTTCGCCGGGTCGTCCTTTTTTCCACACGACGCCAAGGCCAAAGCGCCGACGCCGGCGACCAAGCTTCGCCGCGACCAGAGTTGAACTGGAACCATCATTCCCCCACTGCGCGGGTCAGCTTGGCGGCGGACCTTGGCGAAAGTCAGGCCGGCTTGCGGAAGCGCAGGGTCATTCGATCGCTTTCGCCGATCGCGTCGTACTTGCTGCGGTCGAAGTTAGGATCTGCGGGCTGGCCGCCCGGGGCGGTGCGCTTGACCGGCGGCAGCGTCCAGACGCCAAACGGGTGATCCTTGGTGTCCTTGGGATTGGCGTTGATCTCGGACTGCGCGTCCAGCTTGAAGCCGGCCTTCTCGGCCAGAGCGATCACCGTCGCGGTGTTGAGGTAGCCGTCAGCGCCGGCGGCCTTCTCCGAACGCGGATCAGCGCGGTGTTCCTCGACCGCCAGCACGCCGCCCGGCTTCAAGACCGCGAAGAAGTCGGCGAACACCTTGTCGGCGACACCCGGCTGCACCGTCCAGTTATGGACGTTGCGCGCGGTCAGCACGATGTCAGCCGAGCCTGGCGCGCCCAGCGGACCCGACACCGGGCCGAAGTTGGCGAACTGCGGCTTGCCGTACTTGGCTGCGTCCGCGAAGCGCGCTTCGAAGTCGGCGCGGCCCTTGCGCGCGCCTTCCGAAAGCTTCGGGTTAGCCAAGTCGGCGACGCCGGCGATGTAGGTCCCGCCGGTGGCCTTGGCGTAGGGCGCCAGGATCTCGGTCCAGTAGCCGCCACCCGGCGAAACCTCGATCACGGTCTGCTTGGGCTTCAGACCCCAGAAGATCAGGCTCTCATAGGGATGGCGGGCGCCATCGCGAGCGACGTCGGCGGCAGGGCGGGTCGGCGACGCGATCGCAGCCTTCAGGGCGGCGTCGGTCGCGGCGAAGGCGGCAGGCGCGGACAGGGTGAAGGCGGCGGCGAGCAGGAGAACTTGGCGACGAAGCGGCATGGGGAAGTGTCCTTCGGTCGAATGGGAGCGGCGACCTTAGCCATGCTTGGCGGCGCGTCAAACGATTCACGTTCTGTGAGTTGGCGCCCCTTGAACCGGAAAACAGGCTCACCAACTATCTCAACGAAGGCGCTGGATGACCGGGCCTTCCGGACCGCTGGCGACGCCGATTTCGGGTCGCTGAAGGGACGAAAACACTAGACCTTGCTTGATGAGAAGGATCTGAAACCTATGCGTACGATCGACCTTTCGCCCCTGTACCGCTCGCTCGTCGGCTTTGACCGCCTCGCCGACCAGCTGGACGCCGCCGCGCGCAATGAAGCGGCCTCGGGCTACCCTCCCTACAACATCGAACGCACCGGCGAGAACGAGTACCGGATCGAGATCGCGGTAGCGGGCTTCAAGCCCGAAGAGCTGAATGTCGAGGTGAAGGAAAATCTGCTCACCGTCACCGGCCGCAAGGCGGCTAACGACGAAGCCAAGCAGTACCTCCATCGCGGCCTGGCCGAGCGCAACTTCGAGCGCAAGTTCCAGCTGACCGACTACCTGGTGGTGGTCGACGCCGATTTGTCGAACGGCCTGCTGTCTATCGCGTTGAAGCGTGAGCTGCCCGAAGCGCTCAAGCCCCGCACGGTGGAGATCAAGACGACATCCGCCTCGACCCTGATCGAGGGCGAAAAGGCCGCTTAAACCGCGGCCCTGTCTTTCTGTTTCCCAAATCCCCCCACTGAACTAGGCGGCGTCGAAAGGCGCCGCCTTTTTCTTGGGATCAATCCGGCATCGACAGATCCAGGCCCTGGACTTGGGTGAGATCCACGTTCCGGAAGCTGGCCTTGGCCACGCGTGCGCCGGTCAGGTCCGAACCGCGCAGATCAGCGCCGTCCAGAATGGCCTCGCTGAGATCGGCCGCCTGAAGCATGACGTACCGCATCCGAGCGGCTTGCAGGTTCGACTGCGTGACCCGTTCCGGCCCGAGCGGCAGAGGCGACAGGAACGCTTGTCGCAGGTCGGCCTTGGTCAGGTTGGCGCCAGCCAGTTTCGCCCCGCGCAGATCCGCCCCACGCAGATTGGCGGCGCGCAGATCGGCGTTCTGCAGGTTCGCGCCCTGAAGCTGCGCGCCAGCCAAGTCGAGCCCGACCATACAAGCGCCCTTGGCGCTCATCGCGGTCAGACGCAAACCCTTCAGCTTGTCAGTCAGCGGACGAAGGTCTTCACCGTCCAGACGCGCTGCGGAGCCTTCCTTGCCGCCGGTCTGGCACCAGCGCTGATTGTCGACGCAGCGGCGCAACAGCTCGTCGACCTTGGCCAAGGCCTCCTGGCTGGGAGTCTTCAAGGCGCCGTTCATATGCGCCCCGCTGGTCCGAGCGGTCGATGTGTCGACCCCGGCCAGCACCGCGCCCGAAAGGTTCGCCCCCTCGAGATTGGTTCCCCGGACATCGGCGCCGTCCAGGATCGCGCCCGTCAGGTTGGCCTCCTTCAGGTTCGCCCCCGACAGCTTGGCGCCCTTGAGCGAGCAGTCGCTAAAGTCCGCCTTGAAAGCCGAGACGCCTTCGAACTGCGACCCGTCCAGGGTGGCGCCGGAGAAGTTGACTTCGTCGACATCGCCCTGGCGCGCTTCGTGCCGCAGCGTGTCCAAGCCCTTGCGCGGGTGCGGAATCGCGATCTGTCCTTCGCGGAAGTCAGCCTGGGTCAGGTCTGCTTGAGAAAGATTGGCGCCCCGCAGGCAGGCGCCGCGGAGATCTGCCCGCACCAACGACGCCTGGCGGAGGTCGCTCTTCCGGAGGTCACAGCCGAACAGGCTGGCCCGGTCGAGCTTGGTGCGCACCATGCGGCACCCGTCGAGAACGGAGGCTGTGAGATCGGCGTCGGTCAGGTTTCGAAACGACAGATCTAGGCCCGACAGCTGCATGAAGCGGAGCGACGCGCGCTTGCCTCCCTGCTTGCCGGTAACGAATTTCTCGTGCGCCGTTACGATCATGTCGAGCTCGGCTTGGCTCAGGCGACGACGCCCGGCCACGCTCTGCGCGGCGTTCATAACGTTTTCCCCATATGAATTCAGTTCTTGGTTACGCGGACTTTAGCGATGATCGACGAGCGAAGCGTTAAGGCTGCGTCGGTTTGTCGCGGAATATTTCTCAGATGACATCATCCAGCCCGCGCGCCGCGAGCCGGATGGCGCCCATCAGGTCGACGTCACGCAACTGAGCACCAGTGAAGTTTGCACGCGAGACGTCCGCGCCTGCCATCCGGGCCTGTCGCAGATCGGCCCGCGCCAGATCGGCGTTAGTCAGGATCGCGCCGGTCAGATCGACAGGAAGGAGGCGATCGGCGCCGATCAGCAGAGGGCCAAGCTGAGCGTCGCGCAGGTCTGAGCCCGTCAGCTTGGCGCCCTTAAGCCTCGCGCCGCGCAGGTCAGCCCGGCGAAGGTTGCAGGCCCTCAGATCGGCGCCGTCCAGCTGCGCCCCCTGCATCTGCACCCCTTCCATGTCCAGGCCGTAGAAGACCGCGCCCTTGGCCGACAGCGCCGTCAGATTGAAGCCCCGGATCGAGCGCAGATTGCGCAGGTCCGCCTTATCGAACACCGAAGGCTTGCCTTCGGCGCCGCCTGTTTCGATCCATCGCGCGTGGTCGGCGATCATCTGTTCGTAAGGCAGATCCGAAACGCTTGTGCCGGACGGCTTGTCGGTAAGCGCGCCCTCCATGTTGGTGTCATTGACGTTCCAGGACAGGGTCTTGGCCCCAACCAGAACGGTGTTGCGAAGATCCGCCCCGGCGAGGTTCGCGCCCGACAGGTCGGCGCCGGCCAGGTTCGCCCCGTTGAAGTTGGCCTGCTTGAGATTGGCGCGGACCAGCTTGGCGTCCTTCAGGATCGCGTCGCTGAAGTCGGCCTTGGTGGCGACGATACCGGACAGTCGAGACCGCTCCAGATTGGCGCCTGACAGGTTGGCGCCGGCCGCATAGGCCTCGCGCTGAGTCGGCTCGATCACCCGATAGCCTTCCTTTCGGTCCGCGGCGGCGATCGTTCCCTCGCGAAGGTCGGCTTCGAACATGTCCGCGCCGGTCAGGTTCGCACCCCGAAGGCTGGACCCCCGCAGGTCGGCTCGGCGCAGGGAGGCGTCGGTCAGGTCCGCGCCCTGGATGTCGGCGCCGTAAAAATTGGCGTTATCCAGCTTGGCCTTTCGCAGATCGCATCCCACCAGGATCGCGCCGGTGAAGTCGGCGTCGCAAAGATTGCGGCCCGTCACCGAGAGACCCGACAGATCGCAGAAAGCGAAGACGGCGCGCGCGCCGCCCATCCGCGCCGACCATAGCCGGTCGTGCTTGGCGCAGATGACGTCGACGTCATACTGCGTCAAGCGCTTGTATTCCTGCGCTGTGCCGGCGGCGGCGCTCATGGCTCGCAAGGTGTCCCCATTCAAGAAGGCACCTTGCGCAGATCAAAATTAACGCCGTCTTTCCAACGGCTTCCGGACGTCGCCTACCGGCGTTATGCGATCGAAGGCAGAGCTTCGGCGCGACTTTCGTCAAGGTAGCGCGCACCGGTCGGCTTCAGCGCACCGTCAAGCTCGATCACCAGGGGATTTCCCGTCGGGATTTCGACGCCGACGATCTTGTCGTCCGGCACGTTGAACAGGTGCTTGACGATCGCGCGCAGCGAATTGCCGTGAGCGGCGATCATGACCGTCTCGCCCGCCTTCAGGTGCGGAGCAATGTCACTCTCCCAGTAGGGCAGAACACGAACGAGCGTCGTGGCCAGGCTCTCGGTCGACGGAAGGGTCGCGCCCTTGTACCGGCGGTCCTTGGTGAAATCGTATTCACCGCCCGGCGCCAGTTCCGGCGGCGGGATGTCGTACGAGCGGCGCCAGATGGTGACCTGCTCGACGCCGTGCTTCTCGGCAGTCTCGGCCTTGTTCAGCCCGGTGAGGCCGCCGTAGTGGCGCTCGTTCAGACGCCAGTCCTTAGTCACCGGCACAAAGCTCTGCTTGGCCGAGTCCAGCGCCAGGTTTCCCGTCCGGATCGCCCGCGTCTGCACCGAGGTGAAGAGGTGATCGATCTGGAGACCAGCCGCCGCGATCAGTTCCCCGCCCTTCTTGGCCTGCGCTTCGCCCTCGGCGGTCAGGTCGACATCGACCCAGCCCGTGAAGCGGTTTTCCAGGTTCCACTGGCTTTGGCCATGGCGGAGCAGGACGAGCGTCGGCATCGGGCTTCCTTTGGAGAGCAAATGTAGGGCGCGGGCTAAGGCCCTGCGGGGCGAGCGTCAAGCGTCACGGCGATCGCGAGCGCGCTCGCCCCCTCCCCCACGTCGCCGCCCGTGCTATAGGCGGACCATGCCTGATCGCATCTTCATGCCGTTGATGGGCCTGATCGCCGCCGCGTTGATCGCCCTGTCCCTCGTCTGGCCGCAAGGCCAGGGCGACCGCTCCTGGGGCCCATTCGGCCACACGCCCGTCCAACAGACGCCCGAGATGAAAGCCAAGATCCAGCGGGAGAAGGATTCGGCGCGTCGGCGCGATGAGGCGGCCAAGAAGGCCGTTGAAGCCGCGAGTCAGCTTCCGCAATGAGCCGCTTCGACGCCGTTCAGGTGGGCCGCCGAGTTCTCACCGTCGAGGCCGACGCCTTGCGCGCCCTTTCCGACTCGCTGGGTGAAGCCTTCGCACAGGCCGTCGAGACGATCTTCAGCGCCAAGGGCCGGGTGGTCTGCACCGGCATGGGCAAGTCCGGCCACGTCGCCCGCAAGATCGCCGCGACCTTGGCGTCCACCGGGACCCAGGCGATGTTCGTGCATCCCGCCGAAGCCTCGCACGGCGACCTGGGCATGATTGGCCCCGACGACGTTGTGCTGGCCCTTTCAAAGTCCGGGGCGGGCCGGGAACTGGCCGACACCCTGGCCTACGCCAAGCGCTTCTCGATCCCGCTGATCGCGATGACGGCCGTCGCCGACAGCCCCCTCGGCCAGGCAGGAGACATCCTGTTGCTGCTTCCCGACGCGCCGGAAGCCACGGCGGAGGTAAACGCGCCGACCACCTCGACCACCCTGCAGATCGCCCTGGGCGACGCCATCGCCGTGGCCCTGCTCGAGCGGCGCGGCTTCACCGCCAGCGATTTCCGCGTCTTCCATCCCGGCGGGAAGCTGGGCGCCATGCTGCGAACCGTCGGCGACCTGATGCATGGCGCGGGCGAGCTACCTCTGGTGTCCGCCGAGGCTGCAATGCCTGACGCCTTGCTGGTGATGAGCGAGAAGCGCTTCGGCGCGGTGGGCGTCATCGACGGCGCCGGCCGCCTGACCGGCTTGATCACCGATGGCGACCTCCGCCGCCACATGGACGGGCTGCTTGCCCACACCGCAGGCGAGGTCATGACCCGCGCGCCCCTGACGATCACGCCGGGCGCGCTGGCCGCAGAAGCCCTCAAACTGATGAACGATCGCCGCATCACCGTCCTGTTCGTCGTGGAGGATCAGCGCCCGGTCGGCGTTCTTCACGTCCACGACCTGCTGCGCGCCGGCGTGATCTGAGCCACGCCCGATCCTACCATTGCATGATCGGACGCCTCTGAGCCGGTCCTGCGACCTCGTCATTGCCAAAGCGAGCCCTCGATGTTCTCCGCCCCCCGCGCCGATCTGGTTCCCAACACCGCCGCCTACGAGAACGAGCCCTTGGTCAAGGCGACCGGCTTTCGCGAGTATGACGCGCGCTGGCTGTTCGGGCCGGAGATCAACCTGCTGGGCGTCCAGGCCCTGGGCCTTGGTCTGGGGACATACATCCACGAGCTTGGCCAATCGAAGATCGTGGTCGGCCACGACTTCCGTTCGTACTCGTCGTCGATCAAGAACGCCTTGATCCTGGGCCTGATCAGCGCCGGGTGCGAGGTGCACGACATCGGCCTAGCCCTGTCGCCCACAGCCTATTTCGCTCAGTTCGACCTCGACATCCCGTGCGTGGCCATGGTCACCGCCAGCCACAACGAGAACGGCTGGACCGGCGTGAAGATGGGCGCCCAGAAGCCCCTGACCTTCGGTCCCGACGAAATGAGCCGCCTGAAGGACATCGTGCTGAACGCCCAGTTCGTCGAGCGCGACGGCGGCAAGCTGATCCGCGTCCAAGGTGAAGCACAGCGCTATATCGACGACGTCGCCAAGCGCGCCAGCGTCACGCGCCCCCTCAAGGTGATCGCCGCGTGCGGCAACGGCACGGCCGGCGCCTTCGTGGTGGAGGCCCTGCGGAAGATGGGCGTGGCCGAGGTCGTGCCTATGGACACCGACCTCGACTTCACCTTCCCCAAGTACAACCCCAACCCCGAAGACGCCGAGATGCTGCACGCGATGGCTCACGCCGTTCGTGAAACCGGCGCGGACCTGGCCTTCGGGTTCGACGGAGATGGCGATCGCTGCGGCGTGGTCGATGACGAGGGCGAGGAAATCTTCGCCGACAAGATCGGCCTGATGCTGGCGCGGGATCTGGCACCGCTGCACCCAGGCGCGACGTTCGTGGTCGATGTGAAGTCCACGGGCCTCTACGCGACGGATCCGATCCTCAAGGCCCACGGCTGCGAGGTCGTCTACTGGAAGACCGGCCACAGCTACATCAAGCGCAAGAGCGCCGAGCTGGGCGCCTTGGCCGGTTTCGAGAAGAGCGGCCACTTCTTCATGAACGGCGAGCTCGGCTACGGCTACGACTGCGGCCTCACCGCCGCGGCGGCTATCCTGGCCATGCTTGATCGCAATCCGGGTGTGAAGCTGTCGGACATGCGCAAGGCCCTCCCCGTCGCCTTCACCTCGCTGACCATGAGCCCGCACTGCGGCGACGAGGTGAAGTACGGCGTCGTCGCCGACGTGGTGAAGGAATACGAAGACCTGTTCGCCGCCGGCGGCTCGATCCTGGGCCGCAAGATCACCGAGGTGATCACGGTCAATGGCGTGCGCGTCCATCTGGAGGACGGTTCATGGGTTCTGGTCCGCGCCTCGTCGAACAAACCCGAGATCGTCGTGGTGGTCGAGAGCACCCAGTCCGAAGACGACATGCGCGCCCTCTTCCGCCAGGAGGTCAAGCCGCGCCTCGGCGACCGGGTCGGCAAGTACAATCAAGAGATCTGAGCGGACCCGGGAGCCGGCCATGATCAAGCTCCGTCCTTCCCGACCTGAAGACGGCCCTCGCGTCGTCGAGATCTGGGCCGCCGCCGTGGACGCGACGCATGACTTTCTATCCCCCGAGGACCGCGCCGCGATCGGTCGGGAGGTCGAGGCGTTCCTCCCCTACGCCCCGCTGACGGTCGCGGTGGATCGGCGTGATCGTGCGGTAGGTTTCATGCTCATCGACGGAGCGCACATGGAAGCGCTCTTCATCGATCCGGAACATCGCGACGCGGGCGTGGGTCGAATGCTGATCGAGTACGCCCTGGCGGTGCATCCAATCCTCACCACCGACGTCAACGAACAGAACGTGCAGGCGTTGGGCTTCTACGAACATATGGGCTTTGAGCGCACCGGCTGGTCAGCAACGGACGGTGAGGGGCGGGCCTACCCGTTGATCCATCTACGCTTTGGCGTTTGACGCGAAGTCGGCTTAGCTGCGGCGTCCAAACACGAGTCACCGATGCGCCGCTTCCTCACCGCCCTCGCCCTGATCCTGAGCCCCGGCCTAGCCACGGCGGCGCCGGCCACCCTGCTAAAGCCCGCCAAGGTCTGGACCGCGGAGAACGCCGGACCGCCCCACGAGGGTTGGGCTGTTCTGGTCAAGGACGGAAAGATCGCGGCGGTGGGTCCAGTCGCCCAGATCGACGCCACAGGCGCCGAACTCGTCGACCTGCCCGGCGCAACCTTGATCCCGGGCCTGATGGACCTCCACAGCCACCTGTTCCTCCACCCCTACAACGAGACCTCGTGGGATGATCAGGTTCTGAAGGAGACGCCGACCTACCGCACGCTGCGGGCGGCGGTGCAGGCCAAGGCGACGCTGGAGGCCGGCTTCACGACCCTGCGGGATCTAGGCACCGAGGGCGCAGGAGCCGCCGACGTGCCGTTGAAGAAGGCCATCAACGACGGTCTGATCCCGGGTCCCCGATTGTTCGTGACCACGAAGGCGATCGTGGCGACTGGAGCCTACGGTCCGGCGCGCAAGAACTACAATCCCGAGGCCGAGATCCCACAGGGCGCCGAGGAGGCCAGCGGCGTACTGGAGGTGGTGAAGGCGGTGCGCGAACAGGCAGGCGCGGGGGCTGACTGGATCAAGGTCTACGCCGACTATCGCGTCGGACCCGATGGCTCGACTCAACCGACGTTCAGCGTTGAGGAGCTGAAGGCGCTGGTCGACACTGCTCACTCCAGCGGTCGTTCGGTTTCGGCGCACGCGTCCAGCGACGAGGGCATGCGTCGGGCGATCCTGGCCGGCGTCGACACGATCGAGCACGGCTATGGCGGCAGCGAAGCCACCTTCAAGCTGATGGCCGAAAAGGGCGTCGTGTTCTTTCCCACCCTGACGGCGGTTGAGAGCACCTCGACCTATTTCGGCGGCTATGTCGCGGGCAAGACGGCCCCGACGCCGGCGATGCAGGCGGCCGAGCGGGCTTTCAGGCTGGCGGTCAAGACCGGCGTGACCATCGGCATGGGCAGCGATGTCGGCGTCTTCAAGCACGGCGACAACGCTCGGGAGCTGGTTTGGATGGTCCGCTACGGCTTGGCGCCCGCCCAGGCGCTGCTTACGGCAACGTCGGTGGACGCCAAGGTCCTCGGCCGGCCCAACGATCTGGGCCAGATCAAATCCGGCTACTTGGCCGACCTCGTCGCGGTGAAGGGCGATCCGACCCAGACCATCGAGGCCACGCGTGACGTCGTTCTGGTGATGAAGGCCGGAAAAATCGTCGTTCGTCCCTGATCGTCGCGCGGGACACACCGCGCCTCTTGGGGCGGGCCGCATCGCCCGCTAAGCAGGACGTCGCCGCTTAAAGGAGTCGCCATGCGCCTGCCCGCTCTTGCTCTGGCCTGCCTGTTCCTCTTCGTCTCGCCGGCCCTGGCCCAGAAGCTGGACGAGACACCGCGGGTGGCGGTCATTTCGGCGTTTCCGCCAGAAATCGGCGCGCTGAACGCCGCGACGACCGACCAGAAGGCCTACGAGGTCAATGGCGTGCGGTTCATGACGGGTACGCTCGAAGGCAAGCCGGTGGTGGTGTTCCTGAGCGGCGTGTCGATGGTCAACGCGGCCATGACCACCCAGATGGCGCTGGATCGTTTCAACATTACGCGGATCGTCTTCTCGGGGATCGCGGGCGGCGTCGATGAAGGCCTGGACATTGGCGACGTGGTCGTGGCCGACCAGTGGGCCCAGAACCTAGAAAGCGCGTTCGCGCGGGAGACCGACAAAGGCTTCGAGGTCGCGCCCAGCATTCGGACGACGACCCTGGCCAACTACGGCATGATCTTCCCGCGCGGCATCCATATGCCCGGCGACGCCTTGGGAACGCCCGCTCGCGTCTGGTTCCCGGCGGACTCCGGCCTGCTGGATACGGCCCGCAAGGTCGCGACGCAGGTGGCCCTGCAACGGTGTGCGGCCGACAAGTGCCTGGTCCATCCGCCCAAGGTCGTCGTGGGTGGCAACGGGGTGTCGGCCCCCGTGTTCCTCGACAACGCCGCCTACCGCAAATACCTGCGCGCCACCTTCGAGGCCCGGGTGGTCGACATGGAAAGCGCCGCCGTCGCCCATGTGGCCCTGGTCAACAAGACCCCATTCATCGCCTTCCGCAGCCTGTCTGATCTGGCCGGCGGCGGCGCGGGCGCCAACGAAATGCACACCTTCATGGCCCTGGCCTCGGACAATTCGGCGACGGTCGTGAAGGCGTTCGTGAAGGCCCTGCCCTAGCCCCCGAGTTCACACCCTAAAGGAGCGAACTATGTCGTCTTTCGATCGCCGCGTCCTAATCTCGGGTGGCCTGGCCGCCGGCGCCGCGCTGGCGACGTCGGCCAGCGCCGCACCTGATGCGCCCATGCTGCTTCACCAAGTGTTCTTCTGGCTGAAGAACCCGGGCGACAAGGCCGATCGGGACAAACTGATCGCGGGGCTGAAGGCGCTGAAGGCCATCGACGTCATCCAACAACTGCACGTCGGGGCGCCCGCTTCGACCGAGAAGCGCGATGTGATCGACAACAGCTACGATGTCTCCGAACTGATGGTGTTCAAGAGCGTCGAGGACCAGAAGCGCTACCAGGACCATCCGCTACACCAAAAGTTCGTGGCCGATTGCAGCCCTCTCTGGAGCAAGGTGGTGGTCTACGACTCGATGGCGGTCTGAGGAGGGACGCCTCGGCCTCTAAAAATCGCCGTGTCATCCCGGAAGCCTCGCAGAGGCTATCCGGGACCCAGGGGTTGCAAGAGCGCTGTACGCGCCGCCCCTGAGTCCCGGCTCTTCGCTGCGCTCCGGCCGGGATGACCCGGAGAGGGTAAGCGACCCTACCGCGTCCCGAACGTCCGGTCGCCGGCGTCGCCGAGCCCCGGCACGATGTAGCCGTGATCATTCAGCTTGGCGTCGATCGCCGCCGTCCAGATCGGCACGTCGGGATGCGCCTCTTGCAAAGCATCCACACCCGCCTGCGCGGCCAGAAGGCACACGAAACGCAGGTTGGTGACGCCGTAGTGCTTGAGCCGCGAAATCGCCGCGATGGCCGAGTGGCCGGTGGCCAGCATCGGATCGACGACGATCACCAGGCGCCCCGAGATGTCCTCCGGCGCCTTGAAGTAGTATTCGACCGCCTCCAGCGTCTCATGGTCGCGATAGAGGCCGATATGCGCCACGCGCGCTGACGGCACGAGATCGAGCATGCCCTCGCACATGCCGAGGCCCGCGCGGAGGATCGGCGCGAAAACCAGCTTCTTGCCGGAGATCTCGTAGGCCGTAGTCGGCGCGACAGGGGTCTCGATCTGAACCTCGTCCATCGGCAGATCGCGGGTGATCTCGTAGCAGATCAAGGTCGCCGTCTCGCGCATCAAGGCGCGGAACGTCTTCGTCGAGGTCGCCTTGTCGCGCATCTTGGTCAGCTTGTGCTGGACGAGCGGATGGCTGACGACGGTGACCTGAGACATGGCAAAATCCGGCTAGGAGCGTAGGCCTACGCTCCTAGCACGGTGTCTCGAAATCAGGCCAGTTGGTCGCCGATCGGCAAGGACCGGATACGCTTGCCCGTCGCTGCGAAGATAGCGTTGCACAGCGCCGCTGGCGTCGGCGGGTAAGCGGGCTCTCCTAGCCCGGTCGGGTTGTTGTCCGACAGGTTGAAACGGACCTCCACCGGCGGCGCGTCGGCCATCCGCAGCAGCGGGAAATCGCCGAAATTGCTGTTGGTCGCCGCGCCTTTCTCGAAGGTGATGCTCTGGTAGAGCGTGCTGCTAATCGCGTCGAGGATCGAGCCCTGCACCTGCTGTTCGGCGCCGTTCGGATTGACGATCTGGCGTCCGACGTCGGCGGCGGCCCAAACCTTGTCGACCTTCACCGCGCCGTCCTTGACGGTCACCTGCATGACCACCGCGACATAGCCCAGGTGACTGTAGTGGCAGGCCACGCCCAAGCCCGTGCCCTTGGGAACCTTGCGCCCCCAGCCCGACATCTCGGCCGCGAGGTCCAGCACGCCGCGCATGCGGCCGGTATGGAAGCTGTCGCCCTTGCCCGGCTCGCCCAAGAGGCGCGGCTCGCCCAGCAGCTCGCGACGGAAGGCGACAGGGTCCTTGCCGGCCGCCAAGGCGAGCTCGTCGGTGAAGCTCTGGATCACGAAGCCGAAGGCGTTGTTGCCCGGCGCGCGCAGGAAGCCGGTCGGGAAGCCCAGCGGCATCACCGAGACGTCGTGGCGGTAATTGGCCACGGCCCGGCACGGGAACTGGGTCGAGTTCATCGCCGCAGCGGTGTTGAAGGTCTCGCCCTCGCCGAAGGTGATGAAGTGGTTCTTCCAGGCCGTCAGCGCACCCTTGGCGTCAAGGCCGGCGGTCAGGTTGTGCCAGCCGCCCGGACGATAGAAGTCGTGCTGGATGTCGTCTTCCCGCGTCCAGATCAGCTGAACCGGCGCATTGACCTTGGCCGCGATCGCGGCGGCCTCGACCATGTAGTCGTTCATCAGCCGGCGACCAAAGCCGCCACCGCCACGGATCAGGTGGATGGTGATCGCCGACGGATCGACGTTCAGCGCCCGCGCGACCAGTCCGCGGCCGGATTCGGGGTTCTGGGTCGGCGCCCAGATCTCGACCTTGCCGTCCTTGACATGCGCCGTGCAGTTCTGCGGCTCCAGCGCCGCGTGGGCGATGAAGGGATAGCTGTAGGCGGCGCTGACGGTCTTGGCCGCGCCCTTCAGCGCCGTCTCGACATCGCCGTCGTTGTGCAGGTTGCGATGCGGCGGCGCGGCGGCCAGTTCGGCGGCCTTGGTGGCGAAGCCGGCGGTGCTCTGGCCGGCGGTCGGGTGCTCGGCCCACTGGATCTGCAGCGCCTCGCGGCCCTTGCGCGCCGCCCACCACGTGTCGGCGACCACGGCCACCCCCGGCAACAGCCCCTGCAGGTTGGTCCCGCCCTCGATCACAAAGGCGTCGCGAACGCCCTTCACCGCCTTGGCCGGCGCCAGATCGACCGACACGACCTTGGCCCCATAGACCGGCGCCTTGGCGAAGGTGGCGAACAGCATCCCCGGCAGGCGCACATCGATGCCGTAGGTCGGCTGGCCCGTGACGATCGCGTCGAGGTTCTGGCTGTTGTGGCTCTTGCCGATGATCCGGAAGGCCTTAGAGTCCTTCAGCGTCAGCGACTTTGGGTCAGGCGGGGTGAGCGCGGCGGCGGCCTCCGCCAGCTCGCCATAGGACGCACGGCGCTTGCTGGCGACGTGGACCACCACGCCCGGCTCGGTCGTGAGGCTGTCCGCAGGGACGTTCCAACGCGCGGCGGCCGCAGCGATCAGCAAGGCGCGCACCGTGGCGCCGACGCGGCGCAGGCCGTCATACTCCAGCGTGGTCGCCATGCTGCCGCCGGCCACCTGGCGCCCATAGACCTTGGTGTCGGCGATGGCCTGCTCGACCGTCACCGCCGACCAGTCAACATCCAGCTCCTCGGCGATCAGCATCGGCAGGGCGGTCTTGATGCCCTGCCCCACCTCGGGAACCTTGGAGGCGATGGTCACCTTGCCTTCGGGCGCGATCCGGACATAGGCGTTGACCCTGGTGTCGCTCGCCGCATGGCTTTCCGACGACATGGTGAAGCTCAGCAGCAGGCCGCCCCCGAGGGCGGCGCCGGACTGCAGGACAAAGCGACGGGTCGGGTCGCGCAGGATCTCGCCGTCCATGATCAAGCCTTCTCCAGACCAGCGGCGACCTTGATCGCCTTTTTGATGCGGATGTAGGTGGCGCAGCGGCACAGATTGCCGTTCATCGCCGCGTCGATCTCCTCGTCGGTCGGCTTGGGCGTGGCGGCCAGCAGGGCCGTGGCCGACATGATCTGGCCCGCCTGACAGTAGCCGCATTGCGGCGTGTCGACCGCCTTCCAGGCCGCCTGAACCCTGGCGCCGACCGCCGTCTTGCCCACGCCCTCGATGGTGGTCACCTTCTTCTGGCCCACCTCGCTGATCGGCGTGACGCAGGCGCGCACAGGGGCGCCGTCGAGATGCACTGTGCAAGCGCCGCATAGCGCCGCGCCACAGCCATACTTGGCGCCCACGAGGCCCAGCGTGTCGCGTAGCACCCACAGCAGCGGGGTGTCGCCGTCGACGTCGGCGCTACGGCGCTCTCCGTTGACGCTCAGCGTATAGGCCATGGTCAAGGGCTCCTGTTTCGGGTGACACTGTTATGGGAACGGGTCGACAATCTGACCCGCAGCCTCTGATTTTGGAAGTGGACTTCCCCTCATCGAAAGGGGCGCGGTCGCCGACATAGTCCGTTCAAAGACAATTCTCGCGACAAAGCCGTCGCTGTCGCGTATGGGGCGCTCGACTCGTCACGCGCAAGGGGAAAGTCGCGACATGTTGGGCTTGTTCAAGGCGATCATGCCGAAGGAAGACGCGTTCTTCGACCTCTTCTCGGCCCACGCCAAGACGCTGGTGGCCGGGGCCGAGGCGCTGCACGACCTGACCGCAGGCGGCGACGCGGTCGAGGGTGCCAGCGCGCGAGTCTACCAGTACGAGGACGAGGCCGACGAGATCACCCGCCAGGTGATGGTCGCCGTCCGCCGCAGCTTCATCACCCCCTTTGATCGCAGCGACATCCAGCTCCTGACCACCTCGCTAGACGACGCGATCGACCAGATGCGCAAAACCGCCAAGGTGGTCTCCTTGTTCGAGGTCAAGACCTTCGAACCGCAGATGCGCGAGATGACCAAGATCATCGTCGAGGCCGCCAAGCTGACCGAGGAAGCCGTCGCGCTATTGCCGAAGATGCGCGTGAACGCCCATCAGCTGAACGAAATCGCGATCAAGATTACGCAGATCGAAGAACAGTCCGACCAGATGTACGACCAAGGCCGCAAGGAACTGTTCGTGACCCATCGGAATAGCGATCCGATGGCGTTCATCGTCGGCATTGATATCTACAGCCACCTTGAGAAGGTCATGGACCGTTTCGAAGACGTGGCCAACCGCATCAGCGGCATCGTCGTCGAACAGGTCTGATCGCCGTGGACCCGACGTTCGCCATTCTCGTTTTCCTGATCGTCGTCGCCCTGGCGTTCGACTTCCTAAACGGCCTGCATGACGCGGCAAACTCGATCGCGACCATTGTTTCGACCCGGGTGCTGTCGGCCAAATGGGCGGTCATCTGGGCGGCGTTCTTCAACTTCATCGCGTTCCTGTTCTTCGGCACGCACGTCGCCAAGATGGTCGGTTCCGGGATCGTATTCCCGGAGATCATCAGCGACCGGGTGATCTTCGCGGCGCTGATGGGCGCGATCAGTTGGAATCTGGTGACCTGGTGGGCGGGCATACCGTCCTCGAGCTCACACGCTCTGATTGGCGGTCTGGTCGGCGCGGCGGTCACCAAGGTCGGCGGGCTGGACGCCGTCAAGTGGGCGGGCCTGGGCAAGACCGCCGCCGGGATCGTGGTTTCGCCCACCATGGGCTTCGTGCTGGCGCTGTTGCTGGTGCTGATCGTCTCCTGGACGTTCGTGAAAAGCTCACCGTTCTTCGCGGACCGGGTGTTTCGCAAGCTGCAGTTCGTCTCGGCCGCGCTGTACAGCCTGGGGCATGGCGGCAATGACGCGCAGAAGACGATGGGCATCATCGCGGCTCTGCTGTTCGCGCACGGCGTCACCGGCCAGGCCGGCGAAATTCCGTTCTGGGTGGTGATCACCTGCCAGACCGCCATGGGCCTGGGCACGCTTTTCGGCGGCTGGCGGATCGTCCACACCATGGGCAGCAAGATCACCCGCCTGACGCCAATGCAGGGCTTCTGCGCGGAGACGGGCGGTGCGATCACCTTGTTCCTGGCCACGCATGTCGGTGTGCCCGTTTCGACGACACACACGATCACCGGCGCTATTGTCGGCGTTGGCGCGTCGCGTCGCGTCTCGGCCGTGCGCTGGGGCGTCGCCAAGGACATCGTGACCGCCTGGATCGTGACCCTGCCGGCGGCAGGGATCACGGCGGCGGTGTTCTACTATCTCGGGTTTTGGATGAAGTGAGCCAGGCAGGCGACAAGCCGGAAGGACGCAAGGGCGGCAAACGTCGCCAAGTCGCCGCCCTACCCTGGCGCGGCGAAGGCGAAGACCTGCGCGTTCTGCTGGTCTCCTCCCGCGAAACCCGTCGCTGGGTGATCCCCAAGGGCTGGCCGATGAAGGGCCGGACCGACCCGGAAGCTGCGGCCCAGGAAGCCTACGAAGAGGCTGGCCTGCAAGGGACCATCGCCCCCCAGCCCTTTGGCGAATATCCGTATCTGAAACGGCTCAAGAATGGTCAGGCGCGCCTGGTCAAGGTCGATGTCTACCCCCTTGAGGTCAACGCACAGCTTCAGGCCTGGCCTGAACAGGGCCAACGCACGCTCGAATGGATGACGCCGATCGAGGCCGCGCTTGCCGTTCAGGAGCCGGAACTGCGCGACCTGATCGCCCGCTTCGCCGGCGTGGACCTGGCCAGCGAGCACGACACGCCCGCCAAGGCGCCGACACCGGTGCGTGTGGCTTTCCAGCGCCTGCGCCGCCGCGTCACGGCGCTGTGGGGTCGCTACCGAAGCTAGGCTCTTCGATCAACAAGGCTGTGGACAAGTCTTCGCTGCGCGCATAATGTTCTTGTTATGTTCTCATTCGGCGAGGTTCCATGCAGCTGTCCCTAGCCCTGGCCCGGTCTCCGCTGGAAAGCGTCCGCGACGCCCTGCTCTGCGAGTTCGGGCCTCAGCGGCCGGTGGCGCGGATGGACCCGATCTCGCAGCTGGTGAAGTCGTCGATCAGCGGCCGCACGGCTGATGCGGTGTCCTGGGCGGCGTTCCTGCGCCTGCGCGCGGCGTTCAAGTCCTGGGAGGACCTCTCGCGCGCCAAGGTCGCCCACGTGGCCATGGCCATTCAGGACGTGACCTTTCCGGAGGACAAGGCCCGCCACCTGACCACCGCCTTGCGGATGATCGAGGAAAAGGTCGGCTGGCTCTCGCTTAGCCATCTGAAAGCCCTGGAGGTCGACCAGGCGCGCTGGGAGCTGCAGGCCCTGCCCGGCGTCGGCGTCAAGGTGGCCGCCTGCGTCCTGAACTTCAGCGACCTGGCGATGCGGGCCCTGGTGGTCGACACAAACGTCGACCGCGTCGCCAAGCGGATCGGCCTGGTGGGCGCGGGCGACACGACCAACACCTATCACGCGCTGATGGCCATGACGCCGGCGACCTGGACCGCCGACGATCTCTTCGAACTGCACTGGCTGATGAAGCGAGGACTGGGCCAGATGCTGTGCGGGAAACAGGCGCCCAAGTGCGGAGCGTGTCCGGTCAAGCAGATGTGCGCGAAGGTGGGGATCGGTCACAGCGCCGAGGTGCTGACCTGGCGGCCGAGGGGATAGCGGGGGCCGGAGGCGAGGGCAGCGGCGTTTCGAACCGTTGAAGTGATGCCCAGTATCCCGACCTCCCCGGCGAACGCCGGGGGCCCAGATTCATTTTGGGCGGGTTGGGGACGCAATATTGAGCAACGCGAACGGGATAGATCGCCCGTGGCTTCGATCTGGATCCCGGCGTGCGCCGGGAAGGTCGGGTTTCGGGAGCTTCCCAAAGCCCGCCCCCTACCCCGCCGCCAGTTCCGTAAATGTCTTCGTTCCGATCGGATATCGGCGATAGTCGCGGTAGTCGAAGTGCCACCATTCCTCGGCGTAAACGGTGAAGCCGTCTGCCTCCATGGCCCCCCGCAGGATGGCCCGCAGCGCGCGCTGCTGGCTCGTGCCGCCGATGAAGTCGGCATAGGCGCGGGTCGAGAACTCGTCGTAGCGGCTGGGCATCTCGACCGGCCGGCCGGTCTTGAGGTCGTAGAGCGTCAGGTCCACCGCGCAGCCCCGGTTGTGGCGCGAGCCCTCGGCCGGGTCGGCGACGAAGATGCGGGCCTCGGGGGGCGTGGCCTCCCAGAACATCCAGGTAACAGACCAGGGCCGGTAGGCGTCATGGATCAGCAGCCCATAGCCCTGCGCCGCCAGGGCGCGATGGATGCGCGCCAGCGCCTCCGCCGCCGGGCGCTGCAGATAGGCCGCCGGCGTCTCATAGAGCGGGATGCCCATGAAATTGTTGGAGCCCGCATAGCGGATATCGCGCTTGATGCCCGGTTCGAGACTGGTGACCTCCACGAGGTCCGAAGGCAACTTGTCGCCCGCCTCGACCGGCGGCGTGGCCGCCAGGGCCCGCTGGCGCAGCAGGACCGGATCGGCCCGCACGGCCTTGCGGATCGCCGTCTCGACCTCGGCGCCGAAGTCGTGGAAGGCCAGAGGCTGGCCGTTCAGGCGAACCGCGCCCGTCTCCAGGATCAGTTCCCCGCCGCCCGCGATGGCGTAGCGCCCCCCGCCGAGCGGACTGAGGCGCGCGGCGCTGAAGCCCTCGCCATCGATATGGAGGGCGCCGTCCTGCTCGAAGACGGTGAAGGGCGCAGCCTTGTCGCCGTACTGCCCGATAGCGGCCAGCTCGGCGCGGCTCTGGGCGAAGGCGGCGGGCGCGGCCAGGCCGGCGGCGGTGAGCGCCAGGAAGGATCGTCGAACCACATTGCTCATGCCGCAGCCCCTATCGTGTCATCCCGGCCGCAGCGTAGCGGAGAGCCGGGGCCCAGGGGTGAAGAAACGCCATGCGCGCCGCCCCTAGGTCCCGGATAGCCTCTGCGAGGCTTCCGGGATGACACAGGTAATGGCTACTTCATCGTCGGAATAACGAAGCTCGAGTCCGCCACCTCGCCCTCGGGCCAGCGGGCGGTGACCGTCTTGACCTTGGTGTAGAACTTAACGCCCTCGACGCCGTGCTGGTTGGTGTCACCGAAGGCCGAGCGCTTCCAGCCGCCGAAGGTGTGATAGGCCACCGGCACCGGGATCGGCACGTTGATGCCCACCATGCCGACATTCACGTTCGCGGCGAACTCGCGCGCGGCGCGGCCGTTGCGGGTGAAGATGGCGACGCCGTTACCGTACTGGTGCTCGGACGGCAGCGCGATGGCCTCTTCCAGGGTCTCGGCGCGGACGATCTGAAGAACAGGGCCGAAGATCTCCTCATGATAAGTCTTCATGCCCTTCGTGACGCCGTCGAACAGCGACGGGCCGATGAAGAAGCCCTTCTCGAAGCCTTGCAGCTGGAAGTCGCGGCCGTCGACCACGAGCTCGGCGCCCTCCTCCTGGCCGATGCGGATGTAGTCGGCGATCTTGGCGCGGTGCTGGGCGCTGACCACCGGGCCGTAGTGGGCGTCGGGATCGGTGGAGACACCGACCTTCAGCGTGCCGATCTCGGCGACCATCCGCTCGCGCAGTTCGTCGGCGGTCTTCTTGCCGACCGGCACCACCACCGGCAGGGCCATGCAGCGCTCGCCGGCCGAGCCGAAGGCCGCGCCCGACAGGTCCTTGACCACCTGGTCCATGTCGGCGTCGGGCAGGACGATGCCGTGGTTCTTGGCGCCGCCCATGGCCTGGACGCGTTTCCCGTGCGCTGTACCGGTCTGGTAGACGTAGTGGGCGATATCAGAGCTGCCCACGAAGCTGACCGCGCGGATCAGCGGGTGGGTCAGGATGGCGTCGACCGCGCTCTTGTCGCCATGCACGACGTTCAGCACGCCGGCTGGCGCGCCGGCCTCCATCATCAGCTCGGCCAGCTTGACCGGCACCGTCGGATCCTTCTCCGAGGGCTTGAGGATGAAGCTGTTGCCCACCGCGATGCTGATGCCGAACATCCACATCGGGATCATGGCCGGGAAGTTGAACGGGGTGATGCCCGCGCAGACGCCCAGCGGCTGGCGCATCGAATAGACGTCGATGCCGGGACCCGCGCCTTCGGTGTATTCGCCCTTCAGGATGTGAGGGATGCCGCAGGCGAACTCGATGACCTCCAGGCCCCGCTGAATGTCGCCCTTGGCGTCGGCGATGACCTTGCCGTGCTCGGACGACAGGATCTCGGCCAGCGTGTTCATGTCGCGCTCAATGAGGCGCTTGAACTCGAACATGATCCGGGCGCGGCGCTGCGGGTTGGTCTGGGCCCAACCGATCTGGGCCTTGGCGGCGATCTGGACGGCGGCGTCCAGCTCGGCGTCGGTCGCGAACTGAACGCGGGCCTGGACCTCGCCGGTGTTGGGGTTGAAGACGTCGCCGAAGCGGCCGGAGGTCCCGACCAGGGTCTGACCGTTCACGAAATGGGCGATGTCTCGCATGATGCGCTCCCTAACGCTGTTTTGCGCGTCAATAGCACCCCAGGATCACGCCGTATCGCGCGAAATCCTGCCGACTACTCCGCGTCGACGTGTACGCGGCGAAACCGCCCCTGCAGATAGACCAGTGGTTCGTGGTCCGGGTCGTACCGCAGCTTCACCACGCGCCCGACATAGACACGATGATCCCCGGCGTCGAAGGCGTGATGCGTCTCGCATTCGAAATTGGCCATGCATTCGGGCAGGATCGGCACGCCTGTGCGCCAGGTTTCGGTCTCAAGGCCGGCGAAGCGGTCGGTGTCCTTCTGGACGAACTGGCGAGCCAGTTGCTGGTGTTCGGCGTGGAGGACATTGACGGCGAACCGCTGGGCGGCGTCCAAGGCCGGAAGGCTGGACGACTTCAAGTCGACGCAGATGAGGGCCAACGGCGGATCAAGCGACACCGACGTGAAAGAGTTCGCGGTCAGACCCACCCGGCGGCCGTCGGGGGCTACAGTGGTGACGACGGTCACCCCTGTCGTAAAGCATCCGAACGCGTTGCGCAGAGCTCGGGCGTCATGCTCAGCGCCCTCCCCCAATTCGATCGTAACCGCCTGACTCATCGGGCTAGCAGTGGGGCAAAGCGGCGCGACGGGCAAGCTCTAGGGTCGTGGCGACTCCACCAAAACGCCGGGCTGCCCCGCATCCAAACCGAAGGTGACCGGCAGGTGACGCACATGCGGCGTCTGCAAGCCGAGCGCCTTGGCCCCGCGCGCGATCGCCAGCTTGCCTAGCGCCATGGGACCGAAACCCTCCTGGATGCGCGGATTGGCGCCCAGCCGACGGCGCAGCACGCCGTTGGCATAGATCACGTTGGCCCTCATCAGGGCCGGCGGCGTCATGAACTCGATCGAGATCGAGACATTCAGCATCGGACCGTTCTCGATCCGGTGCGGGGCGTTCTGGCGCCAAGTCACCATCTTGCCAGGCGTCAGGTCCACTTCCTGCGCGCCCTTGTCCCATTCCGGATCGAAGGCGAACTGCTCGGCCGTCTCGCGCAGGACGATCTTCTCGAGGGCGAGATCGCCGACATAGGGATCGGCCACCGGATAGACCCAGACCTTCTTCTGCCCGCGGATCTGCCACAGTGACACCAGCGGCACGTCCAGATGGTAGAAGACCTGCGCGTTGGCGCTCGAGATCAGCATGCCAAGATCGCGCTTGAAGGTGCGCAGACCGGGAACATGCGCCTCCTTGTCGGCGAAAATCTCGTTCGAAAGGGCCGCGTATTCCGGGACGTGATCATTGGTCTGGCGCAGGTTCAGCCAGATGCGACCGGACTTGGCGGCCTCAAGCAATTGATCGCCGGTCAGGTTACCGGCCGAGCCCTTGCGCCAGGTGGTCCAGGCCTTGGGGTCCTCGCCCATGGTGAAGACGCCCAGCTTCTCGCGAGGATAGAGATCGAGCAACCTCGCCAGCCCCTCGTCGTCGAACATCGGACGCTCGTGCAGCGCGTGCTGGAAGGTCAGGTTTTCGTGGCCGAAGGCCTTGGCCTTCTCCGGCGTCCAGTCGGTGATCACGCTCACGCGGTCCTCCCGTAGAATTGGATCTTGAAGGGGCCCCACCAGAAGGTCTTGCCGAGACCGCGCGCCGCACGATCCAGCCACTCGGCGCGATCCTCCGCGCGCAAACCCCACTTGAGCGCGGCGACCACCCCGAAGCAGGCGGCCTGCCCCAAACCGATCAGCATCCAGCGAGCGACGCCGAGGGTGTCGCGCGGCTGGGCGGCCGCGCAGTGCGACGATGGTCCTTGGCCGTAGGCGAAGGCGCGCGGGATCGTGTAGCGCAGGTTCAGTCGCGCCGGGACGGGATCTTCCCACACCCAGGCGGCGGGCTCCCAGGCGAAGCGTTTGCCCGCCGCGCCCATATGGCCGAACAGCAGGTCGTCCTCGCCGCCGATATGGTTGCGCTCGGCCGCAAAGGGCGCGACCGGGTCGGGCAAGGCCGAACGCCGGATCAAGCTGTCGCCGCAGCCGTAATGGTGCTGGATAATCCCAGGCTCGGCGGGCCCGACCCGCGAGAAGAAGCGTTCCAGGTATTGCCGGTGCTGCGTGACGTGGGCCGGCGCGCGCGCCTTGACCGGGCCGAACACGACGTCGGCGTCATAGCGGTCCTGCGCGGCCAGCAAAGCCGCCAGCCAGCCGCTCGGCGCTTCCTCATCATCGTCAAGAAATGCGATGAAGTCGCCTGAGGCGCGCGCCATGCCCGCGTTCCGCGCGAAGGCGACGCCCGGCCGCTTCTCGTTGACGTAGATGACCGGACAGGGCGCGCCCTTGCTCAAGGCGTCGACCAAAGACTTGGCCGACGGTGTCTGGTCATTGTCGACGATCACCACTTCAAGCTCGGCGAAGTCGACACCGGTCTGGCCGAACACCGAGCGCGCCGCGACGGCCAGGCCATCGGGGCGTCGCTGGGTGGGGATCATGACCGTGACGCGCGCCATCAGGCCTCCGTATGCTCTCCGCGCGCCCGCTGGGCCCGAGCCGCCACAGCCTCGACAAAGCCCCGAACGCGACCGATGACCGTCAGTTCAGTGCTGGCGATGGCGTCCATCCGGCGGCGCAATTGGCCGACGGGACCCGCGCCATGGGCGCCAGCCAAGGTCCACACGCTTTCCACCGAATGGGCCACGCAGCCCGCGACGCTGGCGGCCGTCGCCGCGCCCTCGCCGATCTGGAAGGTTCGCAGACCATAGGCGCGCTTGTAGTGGTCGTGGCCAGGACCAAGGTCATAACGCGTGAGACCCAACTCAGGCATGGCCGCGATGGCCCGCAGGAAAAAGATCTGTCCAGGCGACCAAGCGGCCATGGCGGGGTTAGTCGAAGCGATCCAGGGATGATAGGTCGCGCCCTGGCGCACGCCGAAATGCCCCCCGATCAGAAGGTCGCCAGCGTAAAGGTTGATCATCAGACCGCGCATTTCGCCGTCGCGCGTGGTGAACAGGTCCGCCATCAACTCACGCGTCCAATCGGCCCGCAGGAAGTCGTGACCGCCGGTGCGGATCAACTGATCACGCTTCCAGTCGATCAGCAGGTTGAAGGCGTCCCGCGACATGTCACCGGCCACTAGGCGCACCGCCCCGACCTCGCGGTCCAGCTTGTTGTCCAAGCGGCGGTAGTTCTTGATCTTTTTCGGACTTTCGGCGCGCACAGCCTCGAGATAGGCCTCGGCGGTCGTGCCGTTCAGATCGATCAGATAGGCCGTGCGGTCAGTGTCCGGCGAGGCGGGGAAGACGCCGTGCGGATCGACCAGACCCGAATAGCGGAACACGCTGACCTCGGCGGCGCGCAACACATCGGCGATCCGCAGTCCCGCCTCGGGACGGGAGACCAGGCCATGATAGTCGGAGAGCGGCGCGCCGATCGGCCGCGCCAAGCCCCCCGGCCGCCGATGGAACGGCAGGAAGCCGACGATCTCTCCGGCGCGGCGCACGACGGCCACCCGCGCATCTTCACGAACCTTTCCAACGGCTTGCGCGAACTCAGGGCCGAGCAAAGGGTTCGCGAAGCCGTCCGCCTCAGCGGCAAGACTCCGCCACAACGCCGCGTCGGCGGCGCTCAACGAGCTCGGATGAAGGGTCTCGACGGTCAGCATGTCCACCTGTCCTACCCCGGAGCGGGTTAGGGAAAGATGGATTGCGCGTGCAATCGACGGGCCACGCGTCGGCCGGTCGACACGAAATGGGTTCAGCCGAAAGTGGTCTTCAGGATCCTTTCCAGCCAAAGCTGGTCGACCTCATCGAAGGCGGCGGGCCGATCGGAGTCCACATCGAAGACAGCGATCAACTCGCCGTCGGTTCCAAAGACCGGCACCACGATTTCGCTCTGCGAACGACCATCGCAGGCGATGTGTCCAGGAAAGGCATGGACATCGGGCACCAGTTGGGTCTCGCCCGTAGCCGCAGCGGCGCCACAGACGCCCCGCCCGAAGGCGATGCGCAGGCACCCCAGTGTGCCTTGATAGGGTCCCACCACCAGTTCCCGGTCCTTCGCGGGATCCACCACGTAGAAGCCGGTCCAGAAATAGGTGTCGAAGCTGTTGGCCAGCATCGAGGCGACGGTCGCCATTCGGGCGGTCAGGTTTGACTCACCGTCCAGAACGGACGCAATCTCCTCGGCGACCTCGGCGTAGCGGGTGGCCTTGTCGGCGGAAAGGGTGAGGTCGTTGAATGCTTCGGCCATGGCGCGGATATAGCGCGGCCGAAGCGCGATGTCAGAGGGCGCCGTCGATTTATCAGGCGGGGGTGTTGGCCGCTCGCCGAGCCAGTTCTTCCGCGAATTCGGCGTCGCTGATCGGACGCCGCGCGACGAGCAAGCTGCATTCGACATCATCAACGATGTAGGCCCCGGAGGGGCCGTTCCACCAGCGCTCAAGGAAGCTGCGGCGGCGATGTCCCAGCACGACCAGGTCGGCGGAAACCTCCCGCGCGAAGGCGCTGATCGTGGTCGCCGGATCACCGCGCAGCACATGGCCTGTGGCGGTGAGCCCCAGGCTCCGAAGTTTCTCCAGTCCATCCTGAACCAGCTCGTGGCTGGCGGCGATGATGTGCTCGGCCGCGCCGGGTTGCGCGCCCTCGGCCATGGCTAGGCCCTTGCTTTCAGGCAGCACGCACAAAAGCCAAACGGTCGACTGATAGCGACAAGCCAGCAGGGCCCCTTCGCGCAGCGCTGTTCTGGCTTCATGACTGCCATCGAAGGCCAGAACGATCTTCTCGTACACGCGCATCCCCCAAAGGCCCCCTTGGCCCATCCGCCCACAGGTTCAACCGACGCGCCGCTTCGCTCAAGCCCTATCGCAACTGCCTGTGGATCGCCGTCGCGGCGCCCTTTCGCTCTCCTCGCGAATCCCGCGACGGTCCGCATGGAAGTCAGCAACCCGGGCGCCGGCTCGGAAAGTTCAAAGGGGCGTATGATGGCGGACGGATCGCGCACACTCAGTGAGGCGGACCTGCGCTTCGTGAGCCTGTACCACCACGACGGCCGGTTTGTTCGGCGCGAAGGCGCCTTCGCCTTCTGCCGCCGCGACGCCGACGGCGGCCGAACCGTCCTGCACATGGAGTCGGCCGCCGATATCAGCCGCGCCGCCAACCCGGGTCACGCCCATTGGGATTGGGCCGTCGCCAATGGCATGAACGAGTTGCTGGTCAGCGTCCGTGAGGCCGAGCAGGTCGACACCGGGATCGCGCTATCGGACCTGCGGTTCGCGCTGCGCTCGGTTTAGAACTCTTCCCATTCGCCTGGGCGCTCGGCCGGTGTCACCTTCAGCGCGTTCGCGCCTTGGACGTAACGCTGGCGGAAGGTCTCACGGACCGGCGCAGCCGTCGCACGCTGAACGGAGACCGGGCGGCGCTGGGGCAACTCACGAACCTCTGCGCCAACCTGGAAGCGGGCGATCAGGCGCTCAAGCTGGGCGGCCTCGTTGGATAGCGCATGGCTCGCGGCGGTCGACTGCTCGACCATGGCGGCATTCTGCTGGGTGACCTGATCCATCTGGTTCACGGCCTGGTTCACTTCAGCCAGCCCCACCGCCTGTTCCTTGGAGGACGCGGCGATCTCGCCGACCAGTTCGTTGATCTCGGCGACCTGGACAAGGATTTCGCGCAGGGTCTCGCCGGTCTCGCCCACCAGCTTCACGCCCTTGCCGACCTGCTGGGTCGAGGCGCTGATCAGCCCCTTGATCTCCTTGGCGGCGTCGGCAGAGCGCTGCGCCAGGGCCCGTACTTCCTGGGCGACGACCGCAAAGCCGCGCCCGGCTTCGCCCGCTCGAGCGGCCTCCACCCCGGCGTTCAGCGCCAGCAGGTTGGTCTGGAAGGCGATCTCGTCGATGACGCCGATGATCTGGGTAATCGACTGAGACGACTTTTCGATGCCGCCCATGGCCTGGACGGCCTCCTCGACCACCGCGCCGCTACGCTCGGCGGCGGCCTTGGCGGTCATGGTGACTTGCCGGGCGCGTTCGGCGCCTTCGGAACTGCGGCGCACGGTGGCCGTGATCTGATCCAGCGCGGCGGCGGTCTGCTCCAGGCCGGCGGCTTGTCGCTCCGTGCGCTGGGCGAGGTCGTCGGCGGCGATGCTGATCTCGGAGCAGCCGCTCTTGATGCTGCGCGCGGCATTGAGAATGCCGGCCATGGTCGCCTGCAGGCTTTCCACTGCGGCGTTGAAATCGCGCGGCATCTTCACCGCGTCGCCCTGGAACTCGTCCTCGCGCATCCGCCAGATCAGGTCGCCGTCGGCCAGGCGCTCCATGCCTTCGCCCAGGTTGGCGACGGCCTTGGCCTGGGCGCGCGCGAAGGCTTCGGCCTCTTCGGCGTGTCTCTGGCGTTCGGCCTCAGCGGCGGCGCGCTCGGCCTCCTGCTCAGCGCGTCGGCGTTGCCCGTCGGCCAGGTCATGGCGGAATCCATCGAGGGCGCGCGCGATCGCGCCGATCTCGTCGCCGCCCTCGACCCCGGGCACGGCCTCATCATAGCGCCCCGCGCTGAGGCGATCGACGGACCGCGTCAAGCCGGTCAGTGGGGTCTTCACCAAGCTCACGCTGGCCAGGAAGAGGGCCGCCAGGACGCTGGACGTGATCAGGACTCCGCCCACCAGCAGGAACTTGGCCAGGCGGTCGGCCGGGCCGGTGATGGCCGCGACCGGTACATCCATGACCAGGGCCCAGCGCGCATTCAATTCAGGGATAGCGATCGGACGAACCAGTCGGATCATCGGCTCATCGCCGACCTTAACGCCCTCTATCTCAATAGCCTCGCCGCCGGCGAGCACCCCACGTACGCCGCCCGCATTGGCGTCCGCATACGGCTTCAGGCGCTGGTTGACGTCGGGATGCGCGACCCATTGGCCGCCGGCCGACACCAGCATCACGCGACCACCGCCCAGCGGACGCATCTTGCCGAGGACCTGAGACAGATTGTCGAGCGACATGTCGAGGCCCGCGACACCAATCAGCTTGCCGCCCGACATCACCGGGTAGGCGACGGAGGTCATGGCGACCTGCCCGCCCTTGATCGACTCCAGATAAGGCTCGACCAGGCTCGACTGACCGCTCTTGGCGACGCCGGTATAGTAGTCCTCTT
Source organism: Pseudomonadota bacterium (assembly GCA_020161365.1). Classification (GTDB taxonomy): domain Bacteria; phylum Pseudomonadota; class Alphaproteobacteria; order Caulobacterales; family Caulobacteraceae; genus Caulobacter. The sequence goes on from JAIUNU010000006.1 coordinate 98,277, forward strand.
GGAAGTCGCTGCCGTCCGTTTCGAGCTCAAGGGTCGGCGCGCCGTTGTCGTTCACCCAGTAAACCGAAAAGCGGCCGTCCTTGTTCGACGCCGTGGCGCTGTCGCCGACGTGCTCGGCGTCCCTGCCGTCCAGCGCGTTAGGCTCGGCCATGAACCAGGCGCCCATCACGCTTTTGGTGGCCAGGACATTGGGCTTGACGATGGCCATGTACTTGTCGCGATCGACCAAGCCGGCCTCATGCGCGGAGGCGATGGAACCGCTCATGGCGCGCGTGGCGGCTGCGGCCGCGTCGATGTCGGCGCGGACCTTGTCGATCGCCTCCTCGCTCACCGCGTCCGCATATTGGTTGGACAGGGTGGACACGATCGTGCCGGTGTGGGTCGAGACCGCCACAGCGGCGGCGACGAGAAGAACGCCGATCGCCAGGCCCGCCACCAGGATCAGCTTCCAGGCGATGGTCAATCGACGGAACGCAGTCATGACAAGGATCTCCGGCCGCGAGGTCGCTGTTTAAGCTCCACTTCGCGGCGGAAACCCTAAAGGCGCGTTAACCACGTTCCAGGAATGCGCGACTGCGACATTGGCGCGCACCTCACCCACCTACCCTACCGCGAGTAACGCGCCTTGACCGGCGCATAGTTGTCCCAAACCTGCCCGTCGCTGACCGACCGCAGGAGCTTGATGTACTCGGCATGGCTCCACGCCAGGGGGGTCGCCGAATCGGTCCCCTCGCCCCGGACATAGCTGTGGGGGCTATCCGCCCCGACGCCGTCCCACACCTGCTCCGGGATCATCAGCCCGTCGTTGGCGAACAGTTCCATCGCCTTGACGTAAGTCTCCCGGATCGACTTCACAGCCGCCGGGGAGGGCTTGCCGGCGAGGCCCGCCAACGCCAGTTCGTAGTGCCCGCGCTCGCCGGTAAAGATCGGCCAAACACGACCACGCTGACCAGGACGCATCTGATTGTCGGCGCCGTAGTTCGCGCCGGTCTTGGTGTCCTCGCCGTAGCCATCGACGCCGTAGCGCCGCCAGCCGGGAAAACTTCCCTCCACACCGGGGAACTTGAAGCTGTAGCGGACGCGATAGAGGTCCTCGAGCGACTCGTCGTCCAGCTCGGGCAGGCTGGCGACGATCGCCGGATCATCGGCGCGACGAACCCCGTAGCGCACCAGCTCAAGGAAGCCGGCGTCCAGCATCCTGTCTTCCGCTACGGGAGCCTGCCCGTTGCGCTCCTCGACAGGGCTCTTGTTGTTCGGATCCTGGTCGCTGTTCAGGCGCAGATAATAGTGGCCGTCGCCGAACGTCCCCTTCGTGGTGACCATCCGAGCCTCGAGCTTACCGGCATAGTCGTCGGCGGTCTTCCGATAGAGCTCAGCCGAGCCCGTATCGCCGGCGGCGTCAGCGATGTCGCCGGCGACCACAAGGCCCGCGATCACGGCCGCGGTCGTCGAGGGCGAGTAACCGCCCTGCTCTTCCCAGCGTTCCTGCTGAGTGAAGGGCGGTGTGATAGTCGCGGTGTTCCAATCCAGATTGACCTTGCCGCCTTTGACCAGGAAATCGGCCGCCGGCTTCAACATCTTGCCGTAGAACGCCTTCAGTTCGGCGTCCGGCAGCCAGCCCAGTTTCCAGAGCTTCCAGCCCAGCATGATCGGCATGGCCGTCTGGTCGAGCTGGACCCCGACCCATTCGGGCGTACCGTCCACGTGCGACTTCTGCAGGAACCAGCCGCCATCGCCCTTGTTGCCCGGCGTTTTGGGCCCGACCTGGACCGTGGGCAGATAGTGGAAGGCCGCCAGCGGCGTCTCCTTGTCGCCCAGGGCCGCCAAAGCCATGGCGCACTGATAGAAGTCGCGCGGCCAGACGGCCTTGTAGCCGGTCGATGACTTGGTCGCGTCGACCGTGTCGCCCCAAGGATTGGACAACGAGGCGATCAACGCGCCGGCGTAGGTGCGGTCTTCCTGCACCTTCAGCATGAGGGCGCTGGCCTGGAGAAGCTTACCGCCGTCCTCCGACGCCTCGCGCAGACGCGGCAGTTCGTTCAGCGAGGCCAGATAGTCCTCCCAGCCCAGATGCGGGCCCTCGCCGTTGTAGCGCGCCAGCACCTCGGCGTAGCCAGTCTTAAGCGTCGCGGCTGCGGCCTGATCGGCGGCCTTGGCGTCAGCGCCGAAGCCGATCACCACGTCAAAGGTCTCGGACTTGGCGACCTTGGGCAGCTGTCCGGCCAGAACGATCGCCCCCTTCGCCGAGGTCGTGCTCGCCTTCAACGCGGCCAGAGCATCGCTATCCTTCAGCACGCTGGCCGAGGCCTTGGCGAAGGGCTTGCTGACCCTGAGGCTGAGGAAGGCCTTGCCCTCGCTCGCTGTCAGCGCCGAGGTCGAGGCCGCGCCGAGGTCGCCGCCGCCGGTATTGGCCATGTGCGGCTCCAGCAGCAGGGTCGGCGTCACAGCCCCCTTGAGGGCCGTCACGGTCACGCGGACGAACAAGGCGTTGCGGTCCGGATCCGTGAAGATCCGCTTCTCGATCACGAAGCGGCCTTGGCGGTCGCTGGTGGTGACCTTGTAGGCCGGCGACAAGGGTCGGCCGGCGGCGTCCACGTGCAGGTACTCGGTCTTGGAGGTCGTATCCGCGCCCTCGATCGCCAAGCCGGTCGCCGTCTCGACGGCGATCCGCATCTGCTTGATCTGCGCTTCGTGGATCAAGCCGTACATGGTCTCGGTCAAGACGCCGTCGGCGATCGAGAACCAGACCTTGGACACCGCCCCGGTCTTGCCGCCCGCCTTGTAGGCGCCGTCGACATAGGCCTCATAGGCGGCGCCGACGCCGGTCTTGGCGGAATAGGCCCAGGTGGTGGGCGCGGCTTGGACGGCGGTGGCGATCGCCGTCGCGGCAGAGACCAGGGCGAAGGCTTTGAACGTGCGCATGGCGAGGACCTCGTCAGGCTTGAAGGAAAAGGATCATGCGGCCGCGCCGACGCCCTGGTCACGGACCAGGAACGTCGCGGCGGCGGCCAGCGCGAAGGACAGAGCGCCCAGGACGAGCGCGAAAATCGGCTGATTGCCGAAAAAGGTCTTAAGCAGCAGGCCCAGCAGCGTCGCCGCCAGCAACTGCGGGACGACGATGAAGACGTTGAAGATGCCCATGTAGACGCCCATCTTCCGAGCCGGCAGGGCTCCAGCGAGGATCGAGTACGGGGCAGACAGGATCGAGCTCCAGGCGAAGCCGACCCCCACCATGCCGATCAGCAGCCACTTGGGGTCGCGGATCACCAGGAACGACAACAGCCCCAGCGCGCCCAGGCACAGACAAGTCGCATGGCTGATACGACGGTTAGTCAGCCGAACCATCAGCGGGATCACCAGCGCGGCGAGCGCCGCCACACCGTTATAGACCGCGAACAGCACGCCGACCCAATCTGCGCCTTCGTTGTAAGCCTTCGACGAAGCGTCGACAGCGCCGAAGTGGACCGCCGCCACGGCGGGCGTGGTGTAGATCCACATGGCGAACAACCCAAACCACGAGAAGAACTGCACCACCGAAAGTTGGCGCATGGTCTTGGGCATCCGGAAGAAGTCCGCCAGTACTTCGGAAAAGCCGTTATCGGTGCGCCCGATCCGCTTGAACCGCGCGCCCGCCACGCCCGCACCGCCGAAGACGAACAGAAGCGCGGCCAGGACATAGAGCTCCTTCTCCAGACCCGCGCCCCAGACCACAAGCGCCAGCATCGCGCCCAGCAGAACGCCCCCGAGCCCCAAGGCGATGTAGGCGTTGACGGAGGGCTCGGGAGCCTCCTCCGGTTCGCGGCCAGTGAGCTCGCGCTCGGCCTTTTCGAAGGCGGAAAGCTGCTCGGGGCTATACTCGCGGGTGGTGAACACCGTCCACAGCACCGCCATCAGCAGGCCCGCCCCGCCTGTGTAGAAGGCGATCCGCACCGAGTCCGGCACTTGGCCGGCGGGCGCGGTGTTGGCCACGTCGAACCAGTTGGTCAGCATCCAGGGCAAGGCTGAGGCGAAGACCGCGCCGAGCCCGATGAAGAAGCTCTGCATTGCATAGCCAGCGGCGCGTTGCTCGTCGGGCAGGTTGTCGCCGACAAACGCGCGGAAGGGCTCCATGGTGATGTTGATCGACGCGTCCATGATCCAGAGCGCCGCCGCCGCGACCCAGAGGGTCGGCGAGTTGGGCATGACCAACAAGGCCAAGGTCGTCAGGATCGCGCCCCAGAAGAAGTAGGGCCGGCGCCGCCCGAACCGCCCCCAGGTCTTGTCGCTGAAATGGCCGATGATCGGCTGGACCAGCAGCCCCGTGGCCGGCGCGGCGATCCACAGGATCGCAAGGTGGTTCACATCCACGCCGAGAGACTGGAAGATGCGGCTGGTGTTGGCGTTCTGCAGACCGAAACCGATCTGGATCCCGAAGAATCCAAAGCACATGTTCCAGATTTGCAGGAAACTCAGCCTCTGCCTGGCCATCGATCCTCCACCGCCCGACCGCCGGTTAACCCGGCTGGTTCGCAAAATTTTTCATTGCGCTTTGCAGGTGGCATTTGCGCACGCACCGCCGCCACGCGCAACGCCAAATCCATGACTGATTGAGCGATTTTCCTCTTTCAAATCTCGTTCACGACCTCACCAGCTCCACTGATTCGGTACCGCCTCCTACTTCTTTGCAAGAGTTTTCAATTTCAACTTTCGACTTGAGGTCGGTCCAGCCCGCTTGCAAACACCGTCGAAGCGCGTCTTATGGCCTCCTGAAAAATTTGCAGAAATCTTTGCATCAGGGACGGGTTCAGGGTGAGCAAGGGCGCGACGCGACTGGAAGACCTAGCCAAGCTGGCGGGCGTTTCGATCTCCACCGCTTCGCGCGCCCTCAATGACAGCCCGGCGGTCAACAAGCGCACCAAGCAGCTGATCTGGAAACTGGCGCGGGAGATGGACTACCCCTTCCGCCGATACATGCCCGCCGGCCCGATCGGCGCCGAGGCGACCATCGCCATCGTCACGCCGCGCCCGCAGGGCCGGGGCAGCAGCATGTCCGACCCGTTCTTCCTGGAACTCCTGGCCGGGGTCGGCGAGGCGGCGAGAGAGCGGGGCTGCGACGTGATCCTGTCGCATATCGCCCCGACCAATTTCGACGACCTCTCCGAGGCCATGACCACCAGCCGGGCGGAGGGCGTGATCTTCCTGGGCCAAAGCTCGCTGCACGCCGCATTCAATCGTCTGGCGGAGACCGAGAACCGCTTCGTGGTCTGGGGCGCGCAACTCCCGGACCAGAACTATTGCTCAGTAGGCTCCGACAATCTGATGGGCGGGCGCCGCGCGACGCTTCATCTCCAGCGCCTGGGCCGCAAACGCATCGTCTTCCTGGGAGACACCGAGGCGCCGGAAGCCATGCAGCGCCATCGCGGCTATCTGGACGCGCTGGAGCACGCCAAGCTAGGCGTTGATCCCGACCTGATCGTCCCGGCCCACTTTGAAGTCGAGTCGGCCGAAGCGGCGGTCGACAGCTTGATCCACAACGGCGTCACCTTCGACGGCGTGGTCGCGGCCTCGGACCTGATCGCTCTGGGCGCGATCCGCGCCCTGAAACACGCGGGCCTCTCGGTTCCGGGCGACGTCTCGGTGATGGGCTTCGACAATGTGCCCTTCAGCCGCTACGCCAGCCCCGCCCTGTCGACCATCGCCCAAGATACCGCCAAGGCGGGACGACTGATGGTCTCCAAGCTGCTCGACAGTGGCGAACGCGCCAGCCGTTCCGAGCGCGTGCCGACGGATCTGATCATCCGCGAGAGCTGCGGAGGCTAAGGCCCGCCCAGCCTCCAGGCAGGAAAGGGCACGGAACAGGCCCTCAAGGGGCCGCTGTATGATCGATGCTGAACGTCCTCGCCATGCGCCACTGTCCGTCGGCTCCAAGCCGCCACAGAATTGAGAACCGCGCCTGGCCGGCGAGACGTTCGCGCCCCTCCCCTTTTCGCTCGTAGAAGCGGTGCGCCCCCTCTTCGACGGCGCCAAAGCCTGGAATGGCATAGACCTTCAGCGTCCCGGGGACCAATTCGCGGCGAGACCGCCAAGCGTCTGGCGCAAGCTTGGCGGCGCAACTCTTGGCATAGTCGGCGACAAAGGCCTTACGATCCATGGCCCCGCCCTTGTCGTGATAGAACTCCATGTCGTCCGTCACGAGCGCCGCCAGGGCGGCCGGATCACACCCTGCAAACATCACGTCGAACAACAAGGCGTCCCGCGCCGCGATGACCTGGGTGAGGCTAGGCTCCGTCGCGTCGAGGACCATGGTCGCAGCGAGTGCGGCGAGGGAAACGAACATCGCGGGCTCCGAGGTTTAGCGCAGCCCTGGATCCTGCATTCGCCAACCCATGTCGCGTGAATTCGCCGTCATCCGACAGGCTCAGCGCATCCTTGCTAGCCGCGGCGGGCGATCAGCCCCGTGCAGGGCGGCATCTCGCCCGCGGCGCCCAGGTTGACGCCATCGACGATCGTCCAGCCGTCGGGCAACGACCAACTGACCGGCTCAAAGCCGAGATTGAAGGCCAACAGCAAGGCGTCCGCGCCCTCACCCCGTTGGAAGATCAGCAACTGAGCGTTGGTGTCGACGAAGCGGATCGCGCCGGTGCGCAAGGCCGGATAGGCACGACGCAGAGCGATCAGTCGGCGCGCGACGTGCAGGGTGGACGCTGGGTCAGCCTCTTGGGCGTCGACCGCCAGCGGCAGATGCGCAGGATCGACCGGCAGCCAGGGCTCGACCCCCGAGAAGCCCGCATTGAGCGCGCCGGCCACCCACGGTATCGGCGTGCGAGCCCCGTCGCGCCCCAGAGTTTGGGGCCAGTTGGCGATGGCTTCAGGGTCCTGAAGCCGCTCGAACGGCACCTGCGCCTGCGGCAGGCCAAGTTCCTCGCCCTGATAGACGAAGACATTGCCTCGCAGGCCCATCAACAGCAGCAGCCCCATCTCGGCGAAGGCCTTGCGGTCGCGGCCCTCGGCCCAGCGCGACACCGCGCGTGGCGCGTCGTGGTTCGAGAAGGTCCAGGAGGGCCAGCCTTCGCCATCAGCTCCCGGCCATTGCGCCGCGCTCTCCATGACACGCTCGGCGGCCAACCGCTCAGCGTAGAGATAATTGAATCCGTAGGCGCTGTTCAGCCGGTCCCCGCCTGCGGTGAAGAGCTTCATCTCGCGCTCGGCGTGGTCGCCGCCGACCTCGGCTACGGAGAACCGCCCACCCGCCGCGTCCGTCAGCGCCCGCAGACGGCTCAGGAACTTCGGAATGTTGGCGTGGCTCTGGTTGTGGATCTTGTCCTGGAAGTCGAACGGCCGCGTGCGCTTGCCGCCCGGCGGCAGGGGCGGGTTATCGGTCAGCGCCGGGTCGTGCATCGAGAAGTTGATGGCGTCGAAGCGGAAGCCATCCACGCCCTTGTCGATCCAGAACTGGGTGACGGCCAGCAAGGCTTCCTGAACCGCCGGATTATGCAGGTTCAGCTGCGGCTGACTGCTCAGGAAGTTGTGCATGTAGTACTGGCCGCGCCGGGCGTCCCAGGTCCAGGCGGGACCGCCGAACACCGATTGCCAGTTGCTGGGCGGGCTGCCGTCGGGCTTGGCGTCGGCCCAGACGAACCAGTCAGCCTTGGGGTTGGCGCGGTCCTGCCGGCTTTCGGCGAACCAGGGGTGTTCGTCCGAGGTGTGCGAGAAGACCAGATCGATGATGATCTTCAGGTCGAAGTCGTGGGCCCGCGCGATCAAGGCGTCGAAGTCGGCCAGCGTTCCGAAGATAGGATCGACGTCGCAATAGTCCGAGACGTCGTAGCCGAAGTCCTTCATCGGCGACTTGAAGAAAGGCGACAGCCACACGCCCTCGACACCTAGCGAGGCGATATGGTCGAGGTGGGCGGTGATCCCCGGCAGGTCGCCGACCCCGTCGCCGTTGGAGTCGGCGAAGCTGCGCGGATAGACCTGATAAATCACCGCGCCGCGCCACCATTCGGCGTTCATCGACGTCTCCGCATCGGGGCGCTCTAGAACCTGCACTGTCACGATCGTCCCTCGGAAACGCAAATCTTGTAATCGAACGGCGCCAACTCCACGGCGTAGCTGCCGGGCGCGGCGGCGCTGACGACGCAGGCGCCATGCAGGCTCTTCCACGACCCGGAGGCCATTTCGACCGACACGTGTGCTTGGATCGCCTTGTCGCTGGTATTGAAGACGGCCAACACCTCGGTTCCCGCCATCAGTCGGGAAAAGGCCAGCAAGCCCGGCTTGGCCTCAGCGACGCGGGTCACCTGCCGCCCCTCCCGCAGCGCCGGCGTCATCGTGCGCAGCTTGGCCAGCGCAGCGATGCGACGGTAGAGGACGCTGTCGCCCAGGAAGGCCGATCGCGCGCCCATGGCGCTCGAGCCGACGAGGCGGTTGTCATTGTAGCTGGCCACCTGGCTTGGGAACATGTCCTCGCGGCTGTCGGCGTAGTCACCATCGCCGGTGAAGCCCTGCTCGTCGCCATAGTAGATCGTCGGCACGCCGCGCGCGGTCAGCATGATGGCGTTGGCCAGGGTGACGCGGGCCAGCAGCTCATCGTCGCTGATCTGCGGACGGGCCTTCAACATGAAGTGGCCCATGCGGCCCATGTCATGATTGCCCAGAAAGGTCGGCAGCTGGCGCGCCGTGGCCTCACCGCCCTCATAGACGGCGTCGCCGGCGAAGGTGGTGGCCAGCCGGTCGGGTCCGGCGCGGCCCGCGACCACGTCGGTGACCGCCGCCTGGAAGGCGAAGTCCAGCACCGCCGGCAGCTTGTCGACCTTCACATGCCGCGCCAAGGCGGCGACATCTGGGTCGAACACCTCGCCGAAGATGTGGAAGTTCTCGATGCCCTTGGCCTTGGCGCGGGCCTGCATGGCCGGGACAAAGGCCTGCCAGAACTCGGGATTCACATGGCGAGCGGTGTCGATGCGGTAGCCGTCGATCCCGAAGTCGTCGATCCAGCGACCGTAGACCTCGATGAAGCCCTCGACCACGCGCGGGTGCTCGGTGAACACGTCGTCCAACGTGGCGAAATCCCCCAGCAGCGAGCTCTCGCCCGCGAAGCTACTGTCTCCGCGATTGTGATAGTAGGTCGGGTCGTTCAGCCAAGCCGGGACCTTGGCGCGTTCCTGGCCGGCGGGAATGAACGGCGTATAGGCCCAGTCCGCGCGCTTGAGCTTGCTGAAGTCCTGCCCGTCGAAACCGTCATTGATCGGCGCGCCGTTGACCCCGCCCCGCCGGACATAGGGATAGTCGGCGACGCCGCGGTAAGCGCAGCGCCCGTCCGGGCACTCCCTGTACTGGATGACATCGGCCGTGTGGTTCACGACGATGTCCATATAGACCTTCATGCCGCGCGCATGGGCGGCGTCGACCAGGGCCTTGAAGTCGGCCTTGGTTCCCAGATGCGGATCAACGTCGGTGAAGTCGGTAATCCAGTAGCCGTGATGCGCGGCGGATTCCTGGCCGGGCGCCCCTTGGACGGGCCGGTTGACGAAGATGGGCGCCAGCCACAGGGCCGTCGCGCCCAACCCCTGAATGTAGTCCAGGCGGCGTGCGACGCCCTTGAGATCGCCGCCGTGATAGAAACCCGCCCGCGTGGGATCGAAGCCGTCCAGCAACGCCCCTCGGGCGGGACCGCCGTGATCATTGGTCGCGTCGCCATTCTCGAAGCGATCGGGCAGGACAAAGTAGATCACCTCGTCCTGAGGCTTGCGTTGCAGATGGGAGGCCGGAGCAGGCGCCGCCGTCGCGCTCGCACCGAGCGCGCTCACAGCGGTCATGGCCAGCAGCATTCGCCGCCAGGGCGTCAAGGCCGACATCGCTCCCCTCCCCAATGCGCGGCGCGACTTGCGGCCGACATTGCAACTCTTTGCAAGAATTTGCAGTCGCATTGGCAAGCTGTCAATCCGTCAACTTGAGGGCTTTTGCGACCTTACCTGCCGGAACTCGTCGGGAAATGTGGGGCAAATCGGCCACATGATCCACACTTCCGGGAGCCCTGGGGCTGCAGGTGATCTGGGTTTGCATTTTTTTGGGTTGATTACGGACCGTTAATTTGCAGTATTTTGCGGCAACGGCCCGCCGCACGACACAACAGCGCAGAGCCGGACAGGGAGGGAACTCGCATGAACACCCAATTTTTGCGCCGTCGCGCCTGGCTGATGGCCGGCGGGGCCACGGGCCTGGCGCTGGCTTTTGCTGTGGCCGGCTCGGCCCAAGCCCAGACTGCAAGCCCTGCTTCTGACGACACCAAAGTCGAGGAAGTGGTCGTCACCGGCATCCGTCGCGGTATCGAAGGCGCCATCTCGCTGAAGAAGAGCTCGACCTCGATCGTCGAGGCCGTGTCGGCCGAAGACATCGGCAAGCTGCCCGACGTGTCGATCGCCGAGTCGATCGCCCGCCTGCCCGGCCTGACCGCCCAGCGCCTCGACGGCCGCGGGCAGGTCATCTCGATCCGGGGCCTGGCGCCGGACTTCACCACCGCCCTGCTGAACGGCCGCGAACAGGTTTCGACCGGCGACAACCGCGGCGTCGAGTTCGACCAGTATCCGTCGGAACTTCTGAGCGCCGTCGTCGTCTACAAGACCCCCGACGCCGCCCTGATCGGCCAGGGCCTGGCCGGCACCGCCGACATGCAGACCGTCCGCCCGCTGGCCTATGGCAAGCGCGCCCTGGCCGTCGGCGCCCGCTATGAGTGGAACGACATCGGCGCCCTGAACGCCGGTACGTCGTCAAAGGGCAACCGCTTCAGCATCTCCTATATCGACCAGTTCGCCGACGGTAAGGTCGGCCTGGCCCTGGGCTACGCCCATATGGAGTCGCCCTATCAGGCCGAGCGCTGGAACGCTTGGGGCTACCCCACGGCCGACTCGGCCGGCAACCTCGTGATCGGCGGCGCCAAGCCGTACGTGATGTCCTCGAAGCTGAAGCGCGACGGCGTCATCGGCGTGCTCGAATTCAAGCCGAACGAGCACTATTCGGGCGCGATCGACGTCTTCTATTCGAAGTTCGACAACCGCCAGATCCTGCGTGGCATCGAACTGCCGCTGTACTGGTCGTCGGCCACGCTGCAGCCCGGCTATTCCTCGACGGACAAGCTGGTGACCAAGGGCACGTTCTCGGGCGTGAAGGGCGTGGTCCGCAACGACGGCAACACGCGCGACAACACCGTCAAGGCGTTCGGCTGGAACAACAAGTTCTTCATCGACGACAACACCACCGTGACCGCCGACCTGTCGTGGTCGAAGGTCAAGCGCACCGACCAGATCCTGGAAAGCTATTCGGGCACGGGCCGCAGCGGCGTGGGCGCCACCGACACCCTGGGCTTCACCATGGACAGCGACGGCGTCGCCCAGTTCAACTCGACCTTGAACTATGCGGACGCCAGCCTGATCAAGCTGACCAGCCCGCAGGGCTGGGGCACGGACGCGGCCACCCTGCCCGGCGGCCAGGACGGCTACCTCAACAAGCCGACCATCGAGGACGAGCTGAAGGCCATCCGCCTGTCGGCCAAGCGCATGCTGAACGGCCCGATCAAGGCCCTCGACTTCGGCGTGAACTACAGCGAGCGCAGCAAGCAGCTGATCAACGACGAGTGGTTCCTGCGCGTGAAGGGCAACCCGGCCAGCGTCGCCATTCCGAGCAACGCCCTGGTGGGCACGACCTCGTTGGCGTTCATGGGCATCAAGGGCATGGTCAGCTACGACCCGTTCGCCCTGATCGGCTCGGGCGTCTATGACCTGGTCCGTAACCCCAACGCCGACGTGCTGGTCAAGAGCTGGAACGTCGAGGAAAAGGTCACGCTGGGCTATGTGAAGGCCGATATCGACACCGATCTCGGCGGCGTCAACATGACCGGCAATGTCGGCTTCCAGGTCGTGCACACCGACCAGAGCTCGACCGCCCTCGGCGCCACCGGTTCGGGGACGGGCGTGAAGAGCGCCCCGCTGAGCGGCGGCAAGACCTATACCGACGTCCTGCCCAGCGCGAACCTGCAGTTCCACCTGGGCAATGAGCAGGTGATCCGCGTCAGCGCCGCCCGCACCATGGCACGTCCGCGGATGGACCAGATGCGCGCGTCCAAGACCTACAGCTACGATCCGGCCAAGGCTGGGTCGACCAACATCAACTTCTCGCCCTGGGGCGGCAGCGGCGGCAATCCGGAGCTGGAGCCCTGGCGCGCAAACGCCTTCGACGTGTCGTACGAAAAGTACTTCGGTCGTCAGGCCTACGTTTCGCTGGCCGGCTTCTACAAGGACCTGAAGACCTACGTTTACGACCAGAACCTGGTCTTCGACTTCACGGGCTTCCCGGTCACCAGCGGTCCGGAACCGGCGCTCCGCAAGGGTGTCGTCTCGACGCCGCAGAACGGAAAGGGCGGCTCGATCAAGGGCGTCGAGTTCACGCTATCGATGCCGGGCGTTCTGCTGACCCCGGCCCTGGATGGCTTCGGTGCGGTCTTCTCGGCCTCGCACACCGACAGCAAGATCCAGCCGAACCCGAGCGATCCGTCGACCCCGATCCCGGGGCTGTCGAAAAACGTCGCCAACCTGACCGTCTACTACGAAAAGGACGGCTTCTCGGCACGGATCAGCAACCGCTACCGTTCGAAGTTCCTGGGCGAAGTCTCCGGCTTCGGCAACGGCCGCAACTATCGCATGGTCAAGGGCGAGAGCGTCGTCGACGCCCAGGTCGGCTACACCTTCAACGACGGCCCGATGGAAGGCCTGTCGCTGATGGCCCAGGTCAACAACCTGACTGACGAGCCGTTCACCACCTATCAGAACGGCGACACCCGCCAGGTGATCGACTACCAGCGCTACGGCCGCACCTTCCTGCTGGGCGCCAGCTACAAGTTCTAATCCTGCAGCCTTCCCCAAAGGCCTCTAGCGCCCCTGTCGGCCCTGCCCGACAGGGGCTCTTTTTTGCCCGGCGCTCAGGGACGCTCCAGGCGCTCGCGAGCCCGCCGGCGCACGGCGCGGAAGACGATCGGCAATAGCTCCCAGCTGAACGCCCCGACGACGAAGCCGAACAGATAGGCCTCGCGCAGCGGCGCCCAGGGAATGACCGGCAAGCCCACCCGCACCAGAAACCCAGCCAGGATCATGGCGGAGGCGGCCGCGCAAGCCAGCCGCACCAGAAGGCCGCGCTCGACCACGCCCAGCGCGCCGATCTGCACGCAGCCATAGACGGCGACACCGCCCAAAGCGCCCACGATCGCGCGCAGGCGATCGGGATCGATGTCCATCGAGGCCTCCTCTAGCCCGGGATCGAGGGAATGACGGCTCAGGGGCGCCCCGATCCGCGCGTCGCAACCGCGACAGCGCTCCGGAACAACCCCGCCGTTAAGAAATGTGCCCGGTTGGCGGCGGAGAGTCGACGGGGTGTGAGGGAGGGGGCGTCCGGTTTTGACGCCGGGTCGGGGCGCCGGGCTGGGGTGAGCGGGCGCTGATTGCGAGTGTCGGGTTACTATAGGCTCGCAGCTAGGCCGAGAATAAAATCGTAATTCGTCACTGTAATTCGTAATTCCGCTAAATGCGTTCGATCGCGTTCTCGATGGCCTTTCGCAGGAGACCATATTCCCGATCAAACTTGGCTCGCTTTTTAAATGCATCCTTCCAACGAAGCTCGGAGGGAGGGCCGCTCATATCCAACGCCGAAAGAGCCGTGCTGAACTGATCAAGCGCCTGATCAAATGCGGTCGCTCTCATAAAAATATAGGGGCTTGGCCAGCGGTCGATATCCAGCGCAATGAACCGCTTAAGGGCGTGCCAAGCCTGACCGTTGATTTGCCAATAAGCGGAAGTCACCCCCTCTTGGTCTCTTTGATCCAGCGGCACCTTAACCCAATCAAACGTTACGAAGGCCATTTCTTGCGCGTCGCGAACAGCGTCCAACAGATCAAGCCTAGCCCTCTTCCCGGCCTCTTCTTGAGCCCTGATCTGCCTATTGGCGGTGATTATAGCTGCGCCAACGGCCGCGACTGTACCGACCGCTTGCCCCCAGGCGGCAAGTTCAGTGCTGCTTACTCCCATCACCTTACTGAGCGCAGCCGACCAAGTCGTTACGACTACAGCCGCAACGGCAACAAGAAAAATGGGGGTCCAATCCTTCATAGCGACGATGCTCGCACAGGTCGCGCGACGCGGGAAGCTGCACGCACTAGGAGGCAGACCTAGCCATGCGCGCCCCTAGCGCCTTCCGTCAAACCGACGTGACGCGCGCCATCCGCGCCGCCAAGGCGGCCCGGATGCGTCCCCATGTCTGGATCGGTCGTGACGGCTCAATCCACATCACCGAGGCCGCCGAGGCCGCCGAGGCCGATTTACGGTGGGCCGACTTACGGTAACAGTGCAATAAATTGGCATCGAGCCAAGCGCGAACCTGAGCCGCAGGGAACTGTCGGGAACTAAGTGCACTGTCACCGTAATTCATCCCACCCACTTGGGCTAGTCGATCACAGTCGTTGCCAAGTCATAGTAACCCACCATGGGCGGGCCGTGTGAACTAGCGTGGCGGTCGCCCCAGCCACTAGAAGCAGGGTCAGAACGAAGATTGCAGCGCTCCTCACCCCACCCCATCGCAGCGACAAAAAAACGCCATATAGAGCTCCAGCGACACCACCCACAGCAAAAAAGGCGAGAGCGCGAGCGGCACCTCCTACAACATATACAATCATGGTTGGGATCGACAAAATTACAATCGCACTCAATATATATTTCAGCGACCCCACAACACCCACACCACCCTTCTTCATTTTATTTCCTTACTTGACATCGTATTTTTATTTCAAGCTCCCTGAAATATACTCGACTACGTGCTATGCGGAAGCGGCAACCCCTTGAATGAAACCTTTGAAATGAAATTACGGTCACAGTGCACTCAATTGGCGCCGTTCGCCGGGACCTGTGCTAGGCGCGGGCCCGGACCGCCTCCACGCAAACTCATACATCCGCCGCCGCTCAGCAGCTCGCCACACCACACCCCGAAAGAGGTGGTAGGCCTGGAGGGACTCGAACCCCCAACCAGACCGTTATGAGCGGTCGGCTCTAACCATTGAGCTACAGGCCCGCGCGGAGTCGCGCCGAAGCGCACGCGAGCCGGCGGATTAGCATGAGCCGAACGCGGCTTAAAGCTCCGGTTCAGGTTGAGGCTGTCACGAAGGAACCCTAGCCGTGCGGCGACGCTATCTGCGCCGGACTGCCTTGGAGAAAGATCGATGACTCACACTGCTCGCCGCCTGCCCGCCATCGCCCTGCCCGCCCTGCTGGGTGGCGCGTTGCTGCTGGGCGCCGCCGCGCCGGCGCTGGCCCAAAGCAACGACGCGGCCTTCAAGGCTACGACCTTCACCCTGTCGGCCTATGGCGAGACCCAGGTGGCGCCGGACATGGCCACGATCACGCTGGGCGTCCAGACCGACGCGGCCACGGCGGCCGAGGCGCTGAAGGCCAACGGCGCGCGGATGAACCAGGTGATGGCCGCCCTGAAGAAGGCCGGGATCGCCGCGCGTGACATCCAGACCTCGAACCTGAGCCTGAACGCCCAGTACGCCTATGAGCAGAACCAGCCGCCCAAGCTGACCGGCTACCAGGCGTCGAACCAGGTGACGATCACGGTGCGCGACCTCGCCAAGCTGGGCGCGGCGGTCGACGCCACGGTGGGCGCCGGCGCTAACACGGTCAATGGGATCAGCTTTGGCCTCGCCAACCCGCAAGCCGCCGAGGACGCCGCGCGGCTCGCCGCCGTGAAGGCCTTGCAGGCCAAGGCCGAGCTCTACGGCCGCGCGACCGGCTACAAGGCCGTGCGCCTGGTCAATCTGAGCGAAGGCGGCGGTTATACGCCCGCCCCGCCGCCGATGCCGGTGTTCGCCATGGCCAAGCGCGAGATGGCCGACGCCACCAGCGTTTCGGCCGGCGAACTGAAGGTCCGCGTCGACGTCAGCGCGGTCTACGAAGTCAGCCAGTAATCCCGGCGACGGGACAGAAAAAGGCCGCCGTCGGGATGTCCCGGCGGCGGCTTGTTCTTTTGGGTTAGAACCCGGCCTTCTCGAAGGCCTGCTCGACGCGGTCCTTGATCTCCAGGCCCGGGAGAGCGCGCTCGCCCTCCATCACCGCCACATAGGTCAGGTTGCGCGCCGGCTTGCCCGCGCCGGTCGGCACCGGCCCGATCGCCCAGCCCACCGTGTTGCCGGGCGCCGAGCCGCTGTCGCAGCTGAAGAAGCGCGCGGGCTTGCCGAGGTTGGCCTGCAGCAGCTTTTCCGCCGTGGTCACGACACCGTCGCAGGTCGGCAGGTTGCGCGAGCAGGTGACATAGCCGCCGCCCCGCCAGACCAGCTTGCCGCTGGCGGCGTCGGCGATCACCACGCAGGTCGATCCCGAACCGATCTGACGACCGATGGACTCGGCCAGAACCGTGTCATCGATCCCGTCGGGCAGCTTGGGCGAACAGGCGGTCAGGCTCGCTGCGGCGAGAACGACCAGCGCCCCGCTTTTCATCCAGGGGCGCGTCATCGATCAGGCCGCCTTCTTGATCAGGTTGCCCTCGTCCAGCAGGACGACGGTCGGCGCGTAGTTGCGCGCCTCCTCGGCGGGCATCTGGCAGTAGGTGACCACGATCACCAGGTCGTTCTTCTGCACCAGACGGGCGGCCGCGCCATTGACGCCGATCACCTTTGAGCCGCGCGGCGCCTCGATGGCGTAGGTGGTGAAGCGCGCGCCATTGGTGATGTTCAGCACGTCGACCTGCTCGTTCGGCAGGATGCCCGAGGCGTCCAGCAGGTCGCGGTCGATGGCGATCGAGCCCTCGTAATCAAGGTCGGCCTGGGTCACCGTGGCGCGGTGCAGCTTGGCCTTCAGCATGGTGAGCAGCATGGCGGGGAAGCTTATCCCTTTGAATGAACTGGAATCTTCTGGGCCGCCACACACAAGGCCCCGGAACAGGTCCCGCCATATAGACACGAACCCGCGCCGGTTCAATCGCATGACCGAGGAAGGACCAAGGCCCAGGGCCTCGGCGCGGCTGGTCAGGTCGTAGCCGCCTTGAGGAAGCTGGTCATATCGGCCAGTAGCGGCGCCTTACCCCTGAACGGTCGCGAGAGCGCCAGCACCGCGCCGGCGTGGTCGACGCCGGCATAGTGCCGTTCCTCGACCTTTGCGCCCTTCTCCCGCAGGGCGGCGGCCAGCTTGCGGGTATTGCGCGGATAGACCGTGGTGTCCTTGTCGCCGGTCGCCAGGAAGGCCGCCGGGGCGTCTGGCCGGGCGAAGTTGACCGGCTGCGTCGCCGCGAGATCCGGCGCTTGCCCGAAGGTTCGCTCGGTCACCGGCCCCTTGAGCGGCAGGAAATCATAGGGCCCCGACAGGCCCGCGAAGGCGCGAACGGCTTTGCGCTGCACGCCGACGGCGTCGAGATAGCGCGGGTCCAGCGCCAGCATGGCCGCATTGTAGGCGCCCGCCGAATGGCCGATAAGCACGATCCGCGCCGGATCGCCGCCGAGAGCGGCGGCGTTGTCGGCGGCCCAGCGCACCGCCTTGGCGCAGTCATCGAGAAAATCCGGAAAGCGCACCTCGGGGAACAAGCGGTAGTCCGGCGCCAGGGTGAGAAAGCCCTGAGCGGCGATGGCGCGAGCGGCCCAGCCATAGTCGCCCTTTCGGCCGCTGTCCCACGATCCGCCGTAGAAGAACACCGCGACGGGCGCGGGACCGTGAGCTATCGGCGGAGCATAGATGTCGACGCCGCCGCGCGGACCATCCGTGTAGCGTGCGCCCCGGGCCTCTCGGCGCGCGGCGTCCTTGGGCGTGAAGGTGGCGAACACCGAGAGCGGCGAGCACGCCGCCGTCACCGAGGCCGCCAAGGCGACCAGACCCGCACGCCGGCTCACGCTGCTCTCCGCCATATCGCGATCTCCCTCACCGCTCGCGATAACGCTACGCGCGCGGCGCGGGTTCGGATGCGGCGGATCGCCCTCATCGCTGCCTCGGTCGCTACAGCTTGAAGCCGCCGCTCTCGATCTTGCTGCAAAGCGTCTTGGTGATCTTCACATAGCCCTTGGAAGGATCACGGAAGTACAGCGGGTCCTTGGTCTTGGACGGATCGAAGCCGTCGTTGACTAGGTCGATCTTGCGGTACTTGAAGGTGCCCGTGGTCTCGATCGCCTTCTGGAGCCGCAGGAACAGTGGACGGGCGTAGCTGGGCAGGCTCTCGTCGACATATTTGGCGAACGCCTCCAGATCGAGGTCGCCCTCCGTCACCAGCGAGGCCATGCCCGCCTTGCCGTCGAGATCGCCCACCTTGACGCCGTAAACATTGACCTCCTGCACGCCCTCGAAGCCGGCGAGGCGCTCGGACACCTCGGAGGTCGCGACATTCTCGCCCTTCCAGCGGAAGGTGTCACCGATCCGGTCGATGAAGTAGATGTAGCCGTCGTGATCGACCTTCATCAGGTCGCCCGTGCGGAACCACGCGTCGCCCTTTTCGAAGACGTCGTGCAGCACCTTCTTCTCGGTGGCGGCCTTGTCGGCGTATCCGGTGAAGTTCGAGCGCGCATCGCTGCCGATATGGCCGATGCACTCGCCGACCTCTTCAGGCCCCGCCTCGATGCAACAGCCGTCGGGGCCGCGAACGGGCATCTCGTGCTCGACGTCGAACTTGACGATCCTGAAGTTGAACTTCTTGCGCAGATAGCCCGGGATCCGGCCGATCGCGCCGCGCTTGCCATCGAAATTGAAGAACGAGACGTTCCCCTCGGTGGCGCCGTAGAACTCCAGAACGTCGCCGACCTTGAAGCGGTCCAGCATGTCGTCCCAGACATCGGCGCGCAGACCGTTGCCGAAGATCATGCGGATCTTGTGGGCGCGCTCCAGCTCGTGCTCGGGCTGGTTGGCGAGATACCGGCAAAGCTCGCCGATATAGACGAACATGGTGCACTGCTCGGCCACGACCTCGGGCCAGAAGTGGGTGGCCGAGAACTTTTTTCGAAGCACCACCGAGCCGCCGTTCAGCAGCGCTGCGCCCAGGGCGCAGAGCCCGCCGGTCGCGTGGTAGAGCGGCAGGGTGATGTAGATCCGATCGGTGTCCTTGGCTCCGGTCGAGCCGGCGAACCCGCGCATATAGAGCTGAGCGCGCATGTGCGTGATGCGCGCGGCCTTGGGCAGGCCAGTGGTGCCGCTAGTGTAGATGTAGAGGGCCGTATCGGAGGCGGTCAGCCCCTCGCGGGCGGTCTCGCGATCGGGACGCAGATGACTGCAGCTCTTCAGGGCCTTCAGGAGGTCGCGCTGGTCGTCGTGCACGGGGCCCAGCACCCACTGCTGCATGTGCCGCTCGAGTTGCCCCTTCACGTCCTCGAAACAGGGCGAGGTTTCGGGATCGACAATGCAGTGCATGGCCTGAGAGATGTTCAGGCAGTGAGCCAGCGCCGCGCCGGTCAACTGGTTGTTGATCAGGGCCGTGGCGACCCCGACCTTGCTCAGGCCATACCAGATCGCCAGGTATTCCAAGCGGTTGGGCATGAACAGCGCGACCGTCTGGCCGCGCGTCAGGCCCAGCCCCTTGGCCCAGTGCGCGTAGCGGTTCGCCATGGCGTCCAGCTCGGCGTAGCTGATCGTCTTGCCTTCGAAGGTGATGGCGGGACGCGCGCCCCATTTGTCGACGGCGGATTCCAGATCATCACAGACCAGATTGGCGCTGTCGGGAGCGATGGTCTTCACGCGCTTTAGCGTCCGGGACAGTCCCTTCAGAAATCGGATTTCCCGTTGAATCTTCTGGCCCAAACGCATTCGTCTCTCCCTTGGAGCAACCATTGGAGAGCCCCGCGCGGCGGGTCAAGACGCCGCGTGCTGCAATGCAAACCTATCGACGTTCTGTGACTTAACCAGGAACGCGGAATCGAACCTCGTTACGCTTGAAGTCCATAGAGACCCTGTCGAAGCGCTGCAGGATATCAACACCGATCACGATCGCGGGTTGTTCACGAAAGCCCCAATAATCGAAGGTATGGATTGGTCCGAACACCAGCGGAATATTACGTAGCGTCATCCCCCCTAGCGTCAAACGGGATAGGGTCCCCGCTCTTCCAGCGAGGACCTGCCCCGTGACGCTCCGGAGCTCCGTGGCCCTCAGTTCGCCGATCAGCGCGTTGTTCTGTTTCGCGGCCTCGAGCATCGCCAAGTTTCCGACGGTGGTAGTGGAACCGCTATCAACGAACGCGACAAGACGCTGAAGCGGCATCAGAGCATCGATTAGGGTCAAGCCGCTTCGTAGGAGCTTCGATTTCACAATCACGGTCCGGACATCGGGCACGGGCAAAGCCTCGCCGACGGTCATCCGCCTTTGCCTGAAATCGAGGAGCAAGCTGGCGCGAGCCAGCCATTCCAAGCCAAGGACCCCGTCCATCCGCAGCTGTTCGCGGGGCAACACCGAAACAACTAGGTCACTCCTAACCCGCCTTCCGACAGCCAAACGGGCCACACGGGCGGTGGCGACCGTTTGCGTTCCGGCGATACTGTGGAGACGGCTCTCGGCCCCGCGCGGTAGACCCAGCTGGAAGGCTAGCTCGGCCGCTATAACCGAACTGTTGGCGCCCGTATCGACCAGAAAGTCGAATGGACCGAAAGTGTTCACATATGCCTGAACCGTCAGACGGCGCGCCGTGTCCAAGTACCTCAGGGGGTCGGGCGCAGGCAGGTTGCCTTGGTCGGTGACTACGGCGTCAGAAGTCAACGCGCCGCCAGAGATCAGTCTAAGCAACGCGCGGCGTGAAAAGCCGAATTCAGACATCGGCGTCCTCCCCTTAGGAGGACGCTATACGGGCCAAGAAAGCGGCGCTAGAGAGCGTCGCGCGGGGACGCGTCGCTAACCCGCCGCCTGACGGCGTTGGTCGTCGCGAGCGGCCTTCAGCTTTTCAGCCACGAGGAAGGCCAGCTCCAACGCCTGCTCACCGTTCAAGCGCGGGTCGCAGTGGGTATGATAGCGGTCGCCGAGGTCGGTTTCCGACACGGCGCGCGCCCCGCCCAGGCACTCGGTGACGTTCTGGCCGGTCATCTCCAGGTGCACGCCGCCCGGATGCACACCCTCGGCCTGGGCGATCTCGACGAAGCTCTTCACCTCGGACAGGATCCGGTCGAACGGGCGGGTCTTGTAGCCCGTCGAGGCCTTCAGCGTATTGCCGTGCATCGGGTCGGTGGCCCAGACCACCGCGCGACCAGCCGACTTGGTCGCCTTCATCAGGCGCGGCAGGCGGTCGGCGATCTTGTCCGAACCAAAGCGCCCGTAAAGGGTCAGGCGGCCGGGCTCATTGTGCGGGTTCAGAACGTCGATCAGACGCAGCAGGTCGTCGCCTTCCATGGTCGGACCGCACTTGAGGCCGATCGGGTTTTTCACGCCGCGCATGAACTCGACGTGGGCGCCGTCCAGCTGGCGAGTCCGTTCGCCGATCCACAGCAGGTGGGCGCTGGTGTCGTACCAGTCACCCGAGGTGCTATCGACGCGGGTCATGGCTTCCTCGAAGCCCAGCAGCAGGGCTTCGTGGCTGGTGAAGAACTCGACGCGGCGCAGGTCGGGCTGAGTGTCGGGCGTGACGCCCACCGCCGACATGAAGGTCAGGGCTTCGCTGATCTTCTCCGAGAGCTCGCGGTAGCGGGCGCCCTGCGGGCTGTCGCCGACGAAACCCAGTGTCCAGCGGTGGATGTTATAGAGGTCGGCGTAGCCGCCGCTGGCGAAGGCGCGCAGCAGGTTCAGCGTCGCAGCCGACTGTCCATAGGCTTTCAGCAGGCGGTCGGGATCCGGAACCCGCTCGGCCTCGTTGAAGTCCATGCCGTTGATGATGTCGCCGCGATAGGACGGCAGGGTCACGTCGCCCTGGACCTCGATCGGCTCCGAGCGCGGCTTGGCGAACTGGCCGGCGATGCGGCCCACCTTCACCACCGGCTTGCCGCCAGCGAAGGTCAGCACCACCGCCATCTGCAGGATCAGGCGGAAGGTGTCGCGGATGTTGTCGGCGTGGAATTCCTTGAAGCTCTCGGCGCAGTCACCGCCTTGCAGCAGGAACGCCCGCCCCTCGGCCACCTCGCCGAGCTGGCTTTTCAATCGGCGCGCCTCGCCGGCGAACACGAGCGGCGGCATCTGGCGAAGCGTCTGCTCAACCCGTTCGACAGCGCCCGCGTCCGGATAGTCGGCGGGGATGTGCTTGGCGGGTTTGGCTCTCCAGGCGGCGGGGGTCCAACGGGCGGTCATGTCGAGGCTCGATAACTACAAAGGGCGCGGTAGATACCGCAGAACAAGAGAAAAGGCAAAATCGTGCGGGCAAAGCCCGCCGATTTACCCGGGAGGGAATATTCGTTGCAGAACTACCAACGCAATGCGCTCGATTTTTGCGCTACGGCGCAAGCGATGGCCGTCAATGCGCCTAGCGCCAGCCACCACTCCTGCCAGACGCCGAAGCTCAACCCGCCGATGACAAGATAGGAGACGGTCGCCGCCGCCGCCATGGCGCCGTCCCGCCGATTTTCGCCTGTCCAGGCGACGATGCGATAGATGATCCAGGCAAAAAAGGCAGCGGCAAGCGCCGGGCCCATCGACCCGAGCTCCAGCCATAGCTGCAACGCGGCATTGTGGGTGTGAAGGGGAATGGCCGGGCCGAAGGTGCGGCTGGCGTCGATGCCCCAGCCCCGCAAGGCGTGCTCGACGATCTTGTCGGCGGTGAACGCCCAGATGTTCAGGCGATGGTCCCACGACGGGGGCGCGATCTGGTGCAGCCAGGCGAAGAGTCCCGAACGCACCCCCCACAGAACCACCAGCGGCGCGAAGACAAACAGCGCCGAGACCACCGGGATCAACGCGCGCACAAAAGGCTTGCCGGTCAGTCGCGTCCCAAGCCAGGCGACGCCGCCCAGAAACAGCGCCGCGATCGGCGCATCAGCGCCCGTCAGGTGCGCCCCCACGACAATGCAGGCCGCCATCAGCGCGATCAGCAGATTGCGCCCACGAAACGACCAGGCGTCCAGGATTCGCACACAGGGCCAGAAGAGCAGGATCGCCGGATAGGTCGCCTGCGAGACCTTCACCACAGCGAGGTCGGGCCGAATCGGTTCCTCGGTGAGATTGTGCAACCCCTGATATATGACCGCCTTCAGCATGCCATCTACACAGGTGATAAGCGCCAACAGCGCCACGCCCGCGAGCATCACCTTGCCCGCCAGGCGCGCCGAGCGTTGCGACATCTGCGACAAGGCGGCGACGGCGGAGCCATATAACGCCAGCTGAAACAGCAGCTTCAGCGCGGTGAACTTCTCAAGGTCCTTGCCGCGCCGAAGGTCCGCCAGATGCGGCGCGGCCGGACTCCAGTTCAGGCTTAGCAGGGCCCACCCGACAAGGACGATCAGCGCGAACACAGGCAGCAGCGGCGGCCTCGATCTTACCAGCGTGGGCGCCGCCAACAGGCCAACCAAACTCAGCAAGGCCGCGTACCAGAGCGGGATCAGGTAACCGACGAGCGGCGTCATCACCATCGCGAAGACGGCAAGCGCGCCCAACCATCGGGTCCGCCGCTCAGGAACGCTCGCCAGGATCATCCAATCCCGCCGACTTCGGCCGGAATGTACTTCTCGCGCATTGTCACGAGTTCCTCGGCGAGGGTCGGGTGCACCGCGCAGGTGGAATCCCACTGTGGCTTGGTCACGCCCATCTTCACCGCGATCGCCGCCATCTGGATGATCTCGGGCGAGTCTGGGCCGACCACATGGACGCCGACAATCCGCTGATCGTCCTGCTTGACCACCAGCTTGATCAGACACCGCTCCTGGCCACCGTAGAAGGTGACCTTCATCGGCCGGAAGACCGAGCGATAGATATCGACCTTGCCGAACGCCTGCCGCGCCTCGGCCTCGCTCATGCCCACCGCGCCGACGGGCGGCTGCGAGAAGACCGCCGAAGCGACCAGCTCATGGTCGAAAGTGGTCGGATTGCCGTAGAACTCGGTCTGGGCGAAGGCCGCGCCCTCGCGGATCGCCACCGGGGTCAGGTTGATCCGGTCGGTTACGTCGCCGACCGCCCAGATGCTGTCGACATTGGTCTTCGAGAACTTGTCGACCGCGATCGCGCCCTTGTCGTTCAGCTTCACACCAGCTTTCTCCAGGCCCAGCCCCTGGACATAGGGCTCACGACCGGTGGCGAACATCACCGCCTCGGTCTCGAAAGTCAGGTCGTTGCTCAGCGTGCTGAGCAGTCGCCCATCTTCCAGCTTCTCGATGCTCTTGTGAGAGCAGCCCAGGACGACCTTGATCCCGCGCTTCTCCAGTTCGTCGGCCAGATGCATCCGCACATCGTCGTCAAAGCCGCGCAGGATGTTGGCGCCGCGATAGAGCAGCGTCGTCTGGACACCCAGGCCCGCATAAATTCCGGCGAACTCGACCGCGATATAACCGCCTCCGACCACCAGCACGCTCTTGGGCAGGGTCGGAAGATGGAACGCCTCGTCCGAGGTGATACCCAGCTCCGCACCCGGGAAGTCAGGGCGCACGGGACGTCCGCCGGTAGCGACCAGGATCTTACGGGCGGTGTAGGTCCCAGCGTCGCTGCTGCCCTCCTTCGGCAGAACCTCGACGGTGTGGGCGTCGACGATCTGAGCGCGGCCGTGCAGCAGGTGCGCGCCCGCCTTCTGGAGGTTGGTCACGTAGATCCCGGACAAACGGGCGATCTCGACGTCCTTCTCGTGCAGGAAAGTCTTCCAGTCGAACCGGGCGTCGTCGATCGTCCAGCCATAGCCCTTGGCCGTCTTCAACTGGCTGGTGACCTCGCTGGCGTAGACCATGAACTTCTTGGGCACGCACCCGCGGATCACGCACGTGCCGCCCACACGGTACTCCTCCGCCACGGCGACCTTGGCGCCGCTCAGCGCCGCCAGCCGCGCGGCCCGCACGCCGCCAGAACCCGCGCCGATAACGAAGAGGTCGAAGTCGTAGTCAGCCATCAGCGGCCTCCGGAAGCGAAACGGTCGGCTTATGTAGGACGTCAGGGCTGCAGGCGCACCACACCCTCGTCCGTGCCCACCAGGGCTTCGTCGGCGAGGTCTAGGAACAGGCCATGGTCGACGACGCCGGTCACGCTCTTCAGCGCGGCGGCGAGCGCCGTCGGATCCTCGATCTTTCCCGACGCCATGTCGTAGATCAGGTTGCCCCCGTCTGTGACAACCATGCCACGCTCAGCAGTGCGCAGGCGCGGCGGCGGCAGGTCGAACTCAGCGGCGATGTCGGCCAGGCGATGGCCCGTATGAACGTGGCCAAAGCGCACCACCTCGATCGGCAGGGGGAACTTGCCCAGGGCCGGCACCCGCTTGGCCGCATCGGCGATCACGACGCAGCGGCTGGAAGCTTCCCAGACCAGCTTTTCGCGCAGCAGCGCCGCGCCGCCGCCCTTGATCAGCGACAGGCCAGGCCCGATCTCGTCGGCGCCATCCACGGTCAGGTCTACAGTCTTCACATCGTCGAGCGCCGCCAGCGGGATACCCAGCTCGCGGGCCAGGGCGGCGGTGGCGTCCGAGGTCGGCACGCCGCGAATGTCCTTCAGGCCGCGCCCGGCCAGCGCCTTGACGAACCAGGCGGCTGTGGAGCCGGTGCCCAGGCCGACCACCATGCCAGTCTCGACAAGCTCAGCGGCGGCTTCACCCGAAATACGCTTCTGGTCGTCGGCGCTCATGCCTTCTTGTCCTTCTTCTTGTCCTTCTGGGCCTGCTTGATGGCCCGGAACTTGGTGGCCCAACCGGCCTTGGTCTTCTGGTCGGCGCGCGACAGGGCCAACGCCCCGTCCTCGACGTCCTGGGTGATCACCGAGCCCGAGCCGGTCATGGCGCCGTCGCCGACGCGCACCGGCGCCACCAGCGCGCTGTTGGAGCCGATGAAGGCGCCTTTGCCCACGTGGGTCTCGAACTTGTCGAAGCCGTCATAGTTGCAGAAGATCGTGCCGGCCCCGATATTGGCCTTCTCGCCGACCGACCCATCGCCCAGATAGCTAAGATGGTTGGCCTTGGCGCCCGCGCCGACCTTGACCTTCTTGACCTCGACGAAGTTGCCGATGTGCGCCTCCGGCCCGATCTCGGCGCCGGGACGCAGGCGGGCGTAGGGACCGATCAAGGCGCCCTCGCCCACCACCGCGCCTTCCAGATGGCTGAAGGCCTTGATGACCGCGCCACTGGCGACGCTGACCCCAGGACCGAACACCACGAACGGCTCGACCACAGCGCCGCCGGCGATCCGGGTGTCCCACGCCAGATGAACCGTCTCCGGCGCTGGCATGGTCACGCCGTCGACCATCAGCGCCTTGCGTCGGTTCTGCTGCCAGACGGCCTCGGCGGCCGCGAGTTCGGCCTGGGCGTTGACGCCCTGCACCGAAGCCTCGGGCGCGAAGGCCGCGCGGGTCGACAGGTGGCGCTCATGCGCCAAGCCGACGACGTCGGTCAGGTAGTATTCACCCTTGGCATTGTCGTTTCGGACGTTGGCGAGCAGGTCGAATAGAACGGCACGATCAGCCGCCAGAACGCCGGAGTTGCAGTGCTTGACCTGCTTGGTGGCGAGATCGGCTTCCTTTTCCTCGACGATGCGCAGCAACACATGACCCGGCGCCAGGATCAGGCGGCCATAGCCGGTCGGATTCTGCGCCTCGAAGCCCAGAACCGCGACATGCGCGCCGTCGGTGATCAGTTCGAACAGCGGCGCGATCACCGGCGCTGTCGTGAGCGGACAGTCTGCGTACGTGACAACGACATCGCCTT
Organism: Pseudomonadota bacterium; assembly: GCA_020161365.1. Taxonomy (GTDB): domain Bacteria; phylum Pseudomonadota; class Alphaproteobacteria; order Caulobacterales; family Caulobacteraceae; genus Caulobacter. The sequence goes on from JAIUNU010000006.1 coordinate 125,050, forward strand.
CGAAGTCGGCCAGGGCGTCCTTTGCCGCCAAAACCGCATGGCCCGTGCCGAGCGGCGGGTCCTGAACCACCGTGGAATCGGGACCAAGACGCTTGCGTACGCTTTCACCCACCTGAGGACTGTGCGCGCCGACCACAACGACAATGCGCTCGCACCCTAGTCCCTCGGCGGCGTCGATGGCGTGATCCAGCAAGGTGCGACCGGCCAGCTTATGCAACACTTTGGGCGTCGGGGACTTCATCCGCGTCCCCTGCCCGGCGGCCAGGATGACGGCGGCGCGCGGGCGCGCGGACTTTGGGGCGGGGACGGTCATGGCTCTCGCGACTCCCTGGAGGCGAACCAAAGTTGCATTAGCCGGGCAATTGGCCGAAACGCCAGACCTATGAACACGCTTCATGACCTGAACGGGGCGACCATCGCCTTTGATCTCGACGGTACGCTGGTGGACACCGCGCCTGATCTTGTGGGCGCGCTGAACACGATCCTCGCGCAAGAGTCACTGCCGCCCTTACCCTTCGACGATGTGCGGCTGATGGTGGGCCGAGGCGCGCGCGCCTTGCTGGAGCGCGGCTTCGCAGCCGCCGGCGCGCCGCTCGACACCGAGCACGCCCCCGCGCTCGTCCAGCGCTTCATCGACGTCTATCTTGGCCGCATCGCCGACGAGAGCGCCCCCTTTCCCGGCGTGATCGAGGTCCTGACCGACCTTAAGGCCGCCGGCGCGAAGCTCGTGGTCTGCACCAACAAGCTGACGCACCTTTCGGTATCCCTGCTCGACGCCGTTGCTCTGTCGCCCTTCTTTGACGCCGTGATTGGCGCCGACCTCGCGCCCGCCGCCAAGCCAGACGGACGCCATGTCGCCGCCGCCATCGCGGCCGTGAGCGGAGACATGGCCCGCGCCGTGATGATCGGCGACAGCGTCAACGACGCGCTCGGCGCCCGCAACGCGGGCGTCCCGGGCGTGCTGGTGTCGTTCGGTTACACCGAGGAACCGGTCGAAACCCTCGGCGCAGATTTGGTCATCCACAGCTTTTTGGATGTGCCCAAGGCGTGCATCACGCTTTTGACCTCTTGCCCCGCGCCGAACACCGGGCTATAGGCCCCCTCCTCTCGCGGATCGGTCCCTCTGGGGCCCTCCACACGGCGGATGCGTAGCTCAGCGGGAGAGCACCTCGTTCACACCGAGGGGGTCACAGGTTCAATCCCTGTCGCATCCACCATTCACTTTTTTCAGATATTTCAAGCGGTTAAGGCGCGAAGCTCAGCGAGTGCCATGGGCCAAACCCGCTCTGCCCCCCATTTTACCCCCCAGAATGACGTTCGGCCGCCCCGCTTTGGCGGATAGCGATTGACTCTCAGCCCTCGCGGCGAGAGAACATTTTAGGAACATCGGAGACATCGCCATGACGGCCCACCGCGTTCAGGAGCGCGCGACGACGCTCGCCCGCAGACACAAGGACAGGCCATGACGCGCCGTCATTCGCGTTCCAACGGCCTGCTTGATCCCGTGCCGGTTCTGGAGAAGCTTCGACCCGGCCGGGACGGGATCGTTGCTGAGCTTCGCAATATCCGCCCGAACACGCCGCACTACCACGCCCTGCTCATGTGCTTGTCGGCGATCGACCTGGCGGCGGAGTTCTTCACCGGCCATAGCTATTACTATCTCAACCCGAACCCCGATCAGATCGGGCGGAACGAGCGGCGCGATGGCTGACTTCGGCGACGGCACAGGGCGCAAGGCGGCGGTGTGCGCCATTGTCTGGTCGCCAGTCGATGGGGCCGCCTAATGGCGGATATGGACCCGCGCACCGGTAAGCTGAATTCTCTGACCATCCGTTGCGCCTGTGGCTACGCCTTCACCTGGACGCGCGCGGCCATCGCCGCCAAGGCCGGTCCGTGGAAGCGACCTCACGAACTGCGGACAGGCTTGAAGTGTACGGTGTGCGGGGCAAAGGGACCACCCAAGGTGAGCATCGATGCTGGCCGGTAGGGGGATCAGCTTGGATCGGGTAGGCACCGATCTATTTGCGCTCTAGCGTAGCCAGCGAGGAGACTGACATGGCCAACACTGAGTCCTGGCTTTGGCGAACCGTGAACAACGACACCGGGGAAGCGCGCCGCTTCTACAGCGACGGGGCGGCCTTGGTTGCGACCGGCACGCTGGCGCCAAGGGGCTTCTGGCAAGCCCACCCGCTTGTGCAATCGGTGCGGGAGGTAGAGACCGGCGCGGGCGAGGTAAGCGTGCGCATATTCCTCGCGGTGCTAGACGCGCCAGATGCGCATGACACAGCCAAGCCCGACCGTCCTGCCGATCTGCGCTTCAGCGGAGAATGGAAGACCGACGCCGGCTTTTGGGCCGCCCATCCCTGGGTTGAGCATTTGGAGGCTCGCCAACTCGTCGGCGACGAGCCCGAAGGCGATTGCTGGACCGTGGCGCTGTGGTTGAAGGCGGTCTGATAGGCTATGTGCAACAACTACGCGATGCGGCGCGGCCAAGCTGAGATCCTGGCGTTGCTCGCCGCGATCGACAGCGTCGGGAACATGCCCGACTTCCCGGGCATTTTCCCGGACATGGCCGCTCCGATCGTGCGCGGCGCGACTGGCGGCGGTCACGAGCTGGTACTGGCGCGCTGGGGGATGCCATCGCCGATGTTCGTTCAGAAGCAGGCGGCCGAGAAGCGCGCCGACGCCCTGCGAAAGAAAGGTCAGGATGTCGACGCCGAGCGCTTCTCTGCGCTGCTGAAGGCGGAACCCGACCGAGGCGTCACCAACGTCCGCAAGACCGACAGCCCGCATTGGCGACGGTGGCTAACGCCCGAGCACCGGTGCCTTGTGCCGCTTACATCGTTCGCCGAGCCCAACCAGGTCGGCGGCCTCCCCGGCGAGAACGTCTGGTTCGCCCTAAATGAAGATCGCCCGCTGACCTTCTTCGCCGGCGTCGAGCAACGCGCCTGGACCGGCGTTCGAAAGGCCTCCGAGGGCGAGGTCACATGCGACCTCTACGCCTTCCTGACCACCGAGGCGAATGGCGTGGTCGGCGCAGTTCACGACAAGGCCATGCCGGTGATCCTAACCACGGCCGAAGAGCGCGATGTCTGGATGCGCGCCCCGTGGGACGAGGCCAAGGCCCTGCAGCGTCCCCTTCCGGATGACGCCTTGATGATCGTCAGCCGAGGCGTCGGGCAGAAGCAGGATCCACCCAAAGACGCAGAGCCAACCCTACTATGAGCCGACGCTTTACCCCCGCGGACTTTGGTGCGCCCCCAGACGACGCCTGGATCGAGCCAGACGATGACCTGGTCGACTTTCTCCGAGACGATCCCGAGGTCGACTGGACCAACAAGTGGGTGCGGCGTGGTGCTCGCGACGAAATGGCGGGGCTTCCCCAAGACGCAAACCCTTACGCGCGACCGGGCATGCGAAACAGCACGCTGAAAGACTTCTGCGGCTGGCGCGACGGCTGGATGGCAAGCGGGCATTACCACGGCTACTTCAATCGCACGGCCTACAAGGCGTGGCGCGAGCAGATGAACCGTTTTCTCACGACTCAGTTCTTACCCCCCTTGGGCCACTTCGCGGATATTGGCGAGCAGACGCCAGAGGCCGTGGCGCCAGAGTTCCCGCGGCACGAGATCTATCCGAGGCAGCGCAACGCCAAAGGCGGCTAGACCTAGGCCAGCACGACGCCGCCGGCCGGTGGATCGAACCGCTTGCGCGCGTCCTCCAGCAGATGCAGCGCCTGACGCCGGATCTCGCGCTCTTCCTCGCATCCGGTCTCAACGCCGGCGGCGATCGAGCGCATGGCGTCGTCGATGGCGGCCGGGTCCAGCCAAGCCCCAAGCTCGATGACCACCAATTCGAGCGCAGCAAGGCGCTTTTCCAGTTCGTCCATCTGTGGACGGTAGGCCTGTCAAGGCAGGGCGCCTAGTCGTGTGGGCATGCCCGGGCATAGTTGTTTCGAGCAACAACATCGGCCTCAAGAAATCCACTTCTTGGACTTTTGATATTCCAATTATCCAATTTTTGGACATAGTGAGGGGGCCAGCGACGCCGCTGGCGCAACAGAGGAAAGCGAGAATTGCACGATGGAGGAGAGAGGGACGCTCTCCTTTTATCATGCCCTTTCGCCCAAGGAGCCGACATGAGCGCTAAGGAGATGAAGGCGTTGCGCGAGGCCGCAGGCCTCACCCAGGTCGAGATGGCGGCCCGGATGGATATGGGCCGGTCGTCGTACATTGACCTGGAAGCTGACGACCCGGACTGGAAGAAGTTCAAGCGCAAGCATCAGCTGCAGCTTGAGCGCCTGTCGCTGTCGTTGGCCGTCGAGAAGGGCGACATCAACCTCGCCTTGCCGTCCGTTCGGCGCGACGCCCTCGACCTCGCCAGGCTGGTGACCGGGGGCTGAAATGGAAAAGCCCCGCCAGCGCAAGCTGGCGGGGCCTTTTTCTCGATGATGATGCCGTTGATGCTAACCGCGCGGTTCGACATCTCGATAAGGCGCGCCTGCGCCGCCGTCTTCGGCGCGGTTCAGAACCTTATGTGCGCCGCCGCGCTGCCGAACTTGGCTTTGTCGCGCCGGCAACCCCGCAGACCCTGGCCGCGCCACAGGCGTCGGCCATTCCCCCAAAACCCGCCGCCCCGAGGCCAAGCCTCGCGGCCGCACCGTCCGCTGGGGCGGTCGCTGGTCCGATCGTTCGGACCGGTGACGACCGCTTCAACGCGATGTTCGCCCGCTAAGGAGGGCATGAAAAATGGCTGACACGACTGTCCACGCGGACAACCAGGTCACCGTCTACGAGAGCGACTACTGGATGGAGTATGTCCGCGAGAGCGGCTTCATGCAGTACATGAGCACTTCGGTGAACGCGATCATCCAGACCAACCGCGATCCTCGAGGCGTGTCTAGCGAGACGCTCAGCGTTATGCCTGCCATCCTCACAAATATGCTTCCTACGTTGCGTGAAGACGGCTGCGGAAGGCGAAGTTGTCGATCTTCTGCTCGTTACCGACGAGCTTGCCGGTGCCCGTCCCCTTGCCGGTCAGCGCACCGATCAACGGGATGATGATGTCCTTCCCGCCCGCGATCAGCTCGCCTCCCGTAGCCCCCTCTCCACTCGCTCACTGCCAGGAAGCGGACCTTCCCAAGGGTCGACTGAGCGCCAAACTCACCCGTTGGCCTTAACGAACCCCCGGCCAAGGAAGATTTTCGCTCATGTGATCTTGGCGATCATCGCGCTTGGTCGATGCATCGCGCGGCGCGCGGGGGTTAAGGCGAACAGGTCTCTGGATGGCGGGGGGGGCGATCGCATTCCAAATTCTGTCCACGCCCTGCGCCCTTTGCCCCGCTTAAAGCCTCTGGTCGACCCGGATGGAAAAGGCGCCCAGTGGCGGGGCGGACGTCGAGCTAACGCCACCCCAAGCGTAGCCGCCTGAAACACCAAAGCCACGACGAAACAGGTTCGCCTCAGAGCCACATCACGCCCCCTAGTGGCGCTCCAATCCCAACGGAAAATCCATGACAGATCCTGATACGCTCAGCGCCCTCATCGATGTGGTTCAACGCTTCGTCGCAGAGCGCCTTCGCCCCATCGAAGCGATCGTTTCGGACACGGATGAGGTCCCCGAGGCCATCATCGAAGAGATGAAGCAGCTGGGTCTCTTCGGCTTATCCATCCCCGAAAGCTACGGCGGCCTGGGTTTAAGCCTTGAGGAAGAGGCGAGCGTAATCATGGCGTTTTGCCATGCCGCCCCAGCGTTCCGCTCCACGTTCGGCACGAATGTCGGCATTGGCAGCCAGGGTCTCGTCATGTTCGGCGACGAGACACAGAAGGCGCGCTGGCTGCCGTCCATTGCATCCGGCGAAACCATTACCGCTTTTGCTCTGACCGAAGCCGAAGCCGGGTCCGATAGCGGCTCGGTGCAGACCCGGGCCGCGCGCGACGGCGATCACTACGTCCTGAACGGCGTGAAGCGCTACATCACCAACGCTGGCCGGGCCAATCTCTTCACGGTGATGGCGCGAACCGATCCCAATACCAAAGGCGGCGCGGGCGTCTCGGCCTTCCTGGTCCCCGCTGACCTCGCGGGCCTCTCGATTGGTAAGCCCGAGAAGAAGATGGGCCAGCAGGGCGCTCACATCCACGACGTTGTCTTCGAAAACGTCCGCGTGCCCGTCGAAAACCGGCTCGGCGCCGAGGGCGAAGGGTTCACCGTGGCCATGCGCGTGCTGGATCGGGGTCGGGTTCACATCTCGGCGGTCTGCGTTGGGGTCGCTGAGCGGCTGATCGCCGACTGCGTCGCCTATGCCACCGAGCGCAAGCAGTTTGGTCAGCCGATCGCCAACTTCCAACTGATCCAGGCGATGATCGCCGACAGCAAGACGGAGGCGCTGGCGGCCAAGGCTCTGGTCTTCGACACGGCCCGCAAGCGGGACGCCGGCGCCAATGTCACGCTGGAGGCCGCTGCGGCCAAGCTGTTCGCCTCTGAAATGGTCGGTCGGGTCGCTGACCGCGCGGTGCAGGTGTTTGGCGGCGCCGGCTACGTCGCCGACTACGGCATCGAGCGTCTCTATCGCGACGTCCGCATCTTCCGGATCTACGAAGGCGCCAGCCAGATCCAGCAACTGATCATCGCCCGCGAGACGCTAAAGCGCGGCGGCTGAAACGACAGAGGGCGGAGCCGTAGTTCTTCGGCTCCGCCCCTTTCTATCCCGCCTCGCACACAACTCTATCCGACTAACGCAGGACTTTTTGCGGCAGGCTTCGCGGCGGCCTTTTCAAACACGAAGTCCTTGTAGCCGTTTTCCGCAGCCAGACGGCACGCCTCGGCGTATCGCTGGAAGCCACCGGTATACATGCTCAAGCCACGCGGCTTGCCGGTGATGTTACCGCCCACGTACCAGGTGTTGGCCTTAGAGACGAGGGTCAGCTCGGCCAAGCCAAAGACGGTGTTCATCCAGGCCTCTTCAGCCGCCTCCGTCGGCTCGATCGTCTTGAGGCCTTCCTGCCGCATATGGGTGATCGCGTCGGCGACCCAATCGATGTTCTGCTGGTCCAGCGTGATGATGTTGGCCAGGGCCGCCGGGCCATTGGGGCCGCAGACCAGGAACAGGTTCGGGAACGACGCGACCATCAGGCCCAGATGGGACTTAGCCCCATCGCGCCACTTGTCGCGCAGCTGCAACCCGCCACGTCCGACCACGTCGAAGTTCAGCAGGGCGCCCGTCAGCCCGTCATAGCCCGTAGCGAAGATCAGCACGTCCAGCTCGACCTCGCCCGTTTCGGTCAGCAAGCCGACCGGCGTGATCTTGACGATCGGGCTTTCCAGGCAGTCGTGCAGCGTCACGTGCGGCAGGTTAAAGGTCTCATAGTAGTTCGTGTCCAGGCAGGGACGGCGGGCGAAGATCGGATAGCCGCGCGGCTTCAGCTTCTCGGCGGTCACCTGATCAGTGACGACCTCACTGATCTTGCTGCGTACGAATTCAGCGACCTGCTCATTGGCTTCAGGATTGATCAGGAGATCCGAGAAGGTGCCCAGGAACGCCAGGCCGCCCCGCGCCCAGGAGTCTTCCATCAAAGCGCGCCGCTGCTCGGGCGTAACACTGAAGAACGGACGGGTCGACTGAGGCCGCACGCCGCCCAGCGGGCTGTTGCGGGCCACCTGGCGGATGCCGGCGTAGTTGCGCTTGAGCTCGGCTACATAGTCCGGCTCCAGCGTCACATTGCGCATCGGCAGCGTGAAACTGGGGGTGCGCTGGAAGACCGTAAGGCTGCCGGCGGTCTTGGCGACCTCAGGAACGATCTGGATGCCGGTCGAACCCGTACCGACCAGACCAACGCGCTTGCCCTCGAAGCTGACCGGCGTATGCGGCCACTTGGCGGCCAGCAGGATCTCGCCCTTGAAGTTTTCAGCGCCGTCGAACGGCACGCCTGTGGGGATCGACAGCGGTCCCGAGGCCATCACGCAATAGGTCGCCTCGAAGACGCGGCCGTCGTCGACGGTGACGCGCCAGGCATTAGCGGCCTCGTCATAGACAGCGCCCGTGACCCAGGTCTTGAAGCTGAAGTGGCGACGCAGATCCAGGCGATCGGCGACAAAATTGGCGTAGGCCAGAATCTCGGTCTGAGCGGCGAACTGCTCGCTCCAGGTCCATTCCTGCTCAATCTCTGGAGAGAACGAATAGCAATAGTCCAGGCTCATCAGGTCGCAACGCGCGCCGGGATAGCGGTTCCAGTACCAGACACCGCCGACATCGCCGCCGGCCTCGAAGCCCTGGACGCTCAGGCCCATGCTGCTCAGCTTGTGGACGGCGTACATGCCGCCAAAGCCGGCGCCGATCACAAGCGCATCGATGCGCGTCGGCTGTTGGTCGGCGGTCGGTTGTTGCGACGCGGTCATGGCGATCTCCCTCAGGAACGTCCCCCTTGTCGCGGCGACGCCCCAGCCTCGGCCAGCCATCGCCGCCTTGGCGCTCGAACATCACGGATGTGTCTGTTGAAGACCTAGCGCGCCTTGCCCTTGATCGAATCCCGCCGCATGTCGAATGGCTGACCCTGGCGCTCCATGACCACAGGCCGGACGCCGGGAGAAAAGAGCGCATGAACGACGACAACGCCGCGAAGCCGCCGCAGGGCTCGCCTCCGCTGCGCCTGATGCGCTTTGAAGCCGCGCCGGGTTCAGTGCGTCAGACGCTGATCGCCGATCGTCGCCTGTGTGTTGGACCACCCGGCAACGTCTTCGTCTTTGGCGGCGTCCTTTTTGGCTCGGCCCTCGCCGTGCTGGAGGACCATCTGCAGCGCCCCGTCATCTGGTCCACGATCCAGTTCCTGGGCCCTTTGCGTTCAGAGGAAACGCTGGAGCTGACCGTCGAGGCGCTTGGCCCCGGCCGGACAATCTCCCAAGCTCGCGTCATGGGCCGCGTCGGGGATCGCGAGATCTTCCTGGCCACCGCCGCGCTGGGGGTGCGGGACGAGCCCCTGGACCATTGCTGGGACAAGGCGCCGGACGTTCCTCCGCCCGAGGCCTGCGAAACGGCCAAGCTTTGGCCGTATGGCCAGGAACCCGGCACGCTGCTGGAGACCCTGGAGATGCGGATCGTGCCGGGCGCCTTCGCCGAAACCGAGCCCACGGGCCAGCTGGCCGATAACGGCCGGACGGTGTTCTGGGTGCGGGCCCGTCAAGACCTGCCGATGGACATCAGCGTGCTGGCGCTGTTTGGCGACTTCACCCCCTACGCGCTGAGCAAGGCGCTGGGCGGCGGCTTGGGCGGCGTCAGCCTGGACAACACTCTGCGAGTGCTGCGAAGGGTCGAAACCGACTGGATCCTGTGCGATGCGCGGATCCAGGGCATCCGGTCTGGGTTCGCGCACGGCGACATCCGCCTGTTCGCGCGGACCGGCGAACTGATGGCGATCGGCGGCCAGTCGATGAACGCCTGGCCGCCGCGCTGAGGCCTGAACCTCAGGCCGTCTCGGCCGCCAAGGCTATGGCGGTGCGATAGTCGGCCTTGCCGCTCTCGTGTCGCGGCACGGTGTCGACCAGGATGAAACGCTTCGGGTGCTTGTAGGCGGACAAGGCCTGGGAAAGGCCTGCGCGAACCTTCGCCTCGTCAAACACGCCGTCGGCTTTCAGGATCGCCACGACGATCTTGCCCCACTTGTCGTCAGGCTGGCCGACCACCAGCACGTCCGCCACACCCGGCTGCAGCTTCAGCGCCTCCTCGACCTCCTCGGGGAAGACCTTCTCGCCGCCGGTGTTGATCGACAGGTTGCCTCGGCCGATCAGGGTGAACTGATTGGGCGGCATCCAGCGGGCGAAGTCGCCGGGCACGGCGTAGCGCACCCCGTCGATCACACGATAGGTGGCCGCCGTCTTCTCCGGATCGCCGAAATAGCCATTGGCCATCGCGCCGCTGCGGGCGATGAAGCCCTCGGACGGACGGTCCTTCGGCATGACGGCGCCCGTATCCGGGTCGATCAGAACGGTCAGGGGTGCGGCGTCGAACACGCCGGTCTCCGGAATCTTGCCCGCCTTGGCCACCGAGTAGCCCAGGCCAGAGGCTTCCGACGCGCCCAGAATGTCGACCAGCGCAATGTTGGGCATGTGCCGCAGCAGCCCCTCCTTGACCTCCTTGGACCAGGTGAGCCCCGCTGAGCTGATGGCGCGCATGCTGGATAGGTCATAGGCGCCCGGCGCGTCGTCCAACGACTTCAACATGGGCTTGGCGAAGACGTCGCCGACGATCGAGACCCGCGTGGCGCGGTGCGTCTCGACCTCGCGCCACAGCTGGGCCGCGTCGAACCGGTCGCCGGACAGGATGATCGCCGTCCCGCCGTTGAGCAGGTCACCCATGGCCGAATTGCTGCCCGAGCCGTGCATCAGCGGACAGGCCGGAATGATCCGGCTGTCGGTGGCGCGGACGGTCTCCAGGTGCTCTTCCATGGTCTGGGGGACACGGGCGATCAGCGGCGACTCCAGCTGGACGCGCCGGGACTGATCGGTGGACCAATGCACGCCCTTGGGCTTGCCGGTTGTACCGCCGGTGTAGAGCAGATAGCCGTCGTCGGCCGATCGGGTGGTGTCCAGAGGCGTGCCGTCGCCGGTCCGCGCCAGGGTTTCGTAGGACAGCACGCCGTCCAGGGTCGCTTCCGGCGCGCGCTCGTTCTCAATGCGCACCCAGCCATGCACGCCGGGCAGTCGCTCCTGCAACGACGCCAGCATCCCGTCAAAGTCCGACTGGTAGAACAGCACCTCGGCGTTGCAGTCGTTTAGGACATAGGCGATCTCGTCGGCCGTGTAGCGGTAGTTCAGATTGACGGTCAGCAGGCGCGCCTTCACGCCGGCGACCAGGAACTCCAGATAGGCTGGGTGATTGCGGCACAGGATGCCGATCCGGGCGTCCGGCTTGAGGCCAAGATCGATCAAGGCCTTGGCCAGATTGTTGGTGCGGCGATCAAACTCGCCCCAGCTGACGACCACATCGCGCCAGATCAGGGCCGGACGCTCGGGCGGCACGGCGCGCGCCACCGCGTCGAAGATGTCACCATAGTTCCAATTCACGGCGGCCTCCCGGGTCTCTTTGCCAGAAGGTCTAAGGGGGAGGCGCAGGCGGCGGCCTGCAGGCGGAGCGGCCAAGCCGATAAATCACGTGGGTGATGCGCGCGGTTCAATCGCGAACTTTGATGCCCCCACCACCCTGCGCGCCTAGTCGTGGCCAAAACCCAGCCAAGGCCTAAGCCCCCCGGAGGATTCGCAGTGTCCACGTCCCTGCTCTTCGCGCCAACCACGGTGGCGGGTCTTTCGCTGCGCAATCGCGTGGTCATGTCGCCCATGACCCGACGCTTCTCGCCCGGCGGCGTGCCGGACCAGGCGGTGGCGGACTACTACCGCCGCCGCGCTGAGGCCGGCGTGGGCGTGATCATCACCGAAGGCGTCGCGATCGACCATCCGGCGGCCGTCGACCACGCGGACATCCCCAACTTCCACGGCCCCGCGCTGGACCAATGGAAGACGATCGCCGCGTCGGTGACCTCGGTGGGCGCGGCGTTTATTCCCCAGCTCTGGCACATCGGGGGCCACCGCTCCCTCACCGCCGCCCCGCCGAACGCCGGCGCGCCGTCGATTTCGCCCTCCGGCGTCTACAGGCCCGGCAAAGCTTTCGGAACGCCCGCGACCGAGGCCGAGATCGAAGCGGTGATCCAGGTCTACGCCCAAGGCGCGCGGGACGCGGCGGCGATTGGGGCCAGCGGCGTCGAGATCCATGGCGCCCACGGCTACCTGATCGACCAGTTCTTCTGGTCGGCCACCAACCAGCGCAGCGACCGCTATGGCGGCGACATGATCGAGCGCCTTCGTTTCGCCATCGAGGTGATCAAGGCCTGCCGCGCAGCGGTGGGGCCAAACTTCCCGATCTTCTTCCGCTACTCCCAGTTCAAGCAGGTCGACTACACGGCGCGCCTTTGCCAATCGCCCGACGAACTGGCGGCCTTCCTCCAGCCGCTGGTCGACGCCGGTGTCGATGTTTTCGACTGCTCGCAACGGCGCTTCTGGGAACCGGAGTTCGAGGGCTCGCCGCTGAACCTGGCCGGCTGGACCAAGACACTGACCGGCAAGCCGACCATGACCGTCGGCTCCGTCGGTCTGGACGGCGATGTCGTCGCCAGCCTGCGGGAGGGCGTCGATGTCATCAACGCCTCCTCGCTCGACAAGCTGGACGTGATGCTGGACCGCGGGGACTTCGATCTCGTCGGCGTGGGGCGCGCCCTGCTGGCCGACCCGCGTTGGGTGGAAAAGGTCCGAGACGGCGAGACCGACGGACTGGTCGGTTTCACGCGCGCGGCGCTCGAAACGCTCGTTTGATCCATCACCCATGTGATTAGCGCCGCCTAAGACGATCGGATGTCCATCCCATCGGCGCGCTGGCGTTTTCTGGCGTCATGAGAAGGAACCCCGGCATGCCGCAACTGGCCATGGTGACCGGCGCCGCACAGGGCATCGGACGCGCCATCGTCGAGCGCCTTGGCGCAGATGGCTTCGACATCCTGGCGCTGGACGCCGACGAGGTTCAGCTTTCGCAGTCTGCGCACGACTGGCGTACGGCTGGACTGACAGTCCGCACCGCCGCCGTCGACTGCCGCGACCGCGCGGCGGTGATCAAGGCTCTGGACGGGATCGAGGCGGTGAACGTCCTCGTAAACAACGCGGGTGTCAGCGGCATTCTCGACCCGATCGGACAGGTTGACCGGGCGGGCTGCGACCGCGTGATGAGCATCAATCTGCTGGCGACGATCCGTGTCGCGCAGGAGGCCGTGCGGCGCATGCCGGACGGCGGCAGCATCATCAACATCGCCTCGCGAGGCTATCTCGGCGGCGCCGGCGCGGCCCACTACGTCGCGTCCAAGGCCGCCGTTGTGTCTCTCACAAGGGCCATGGCGATCGAGCTGCGCTGGCGCGGCGTGCGCGTGAATGCGGTCGCGCCGGGCATGGTCGACACCCGCATGATCGACGGCTTTGGCGACATGCTGGGCGCCCTCAAGCGCATGGAGCCGACAGGGGCGCCCGCCAACCCGACCGAAATCGCCGCCATCGTCAGTGTCCTGGCCGGGCAAGACGCCAGCTTCGTCAACGGCCAGATCCTGATGGCCGACGGCGGGAAATCCTTGGGACTGCCGCCACTATGACGACATCCAACCCTACGATCGTGGTCATCGGCCAGGGACCGGTCGCCGAGGCGATTCCGAGCCGCTTCAGCGCCGGCGCCAGAGGCGTCATCACCCTGCCCCACCCCGACGCGGGGGCGATCAAGGCGCTGGAGAACGGCCTGGACGCCGCGGTGATCGTGGCGCCGCCCGCTCCCTCGCCGTCGCTGCTTCTCGACATAGACGACGCGCGGCTGGACGCCCAACTGTCGCACTTCACCGACCTGTTCGAAGCCCTGGGCGCCCTACTGGGTCGCTTGAACCCGAAGGGCGCGATCGTGCTGGTGGGCGACCGGGGCTATCTGGGCGCCTGGGGCGCAGCGGACGCCTGCGCCTTCTCCGGCGCCTATGTCGCGCTGATGCGGTGCGTGACCCTGGAAGGCTTTGGCGCGGGCCATCGCGCCAACTGCATCGCCCTGGATCTGGCTCAGGACGGCGCCGGCGTGGATCCCGACGAGATCGCGGATCTTGCCGTCCACCTCGCCTCGCCCGCCGGCCAGGCCATCAACGGCGAGATCATCCTGGCCAATCGCGGCCGCAGCCTGCGCGTGCGCGAAGCCAAGGATCGCCGCGCGGACTTCGCCAAGACCGCCCCCAGCAAAGGAACGTCCCAATGACCGTCACCGTCGAGATCATCGGCAAGGAGCGCTGCCGGCTGGGCGAGTCGCCCCTGTGGGACGCCGACGCCGGTGTGCTCTACTGGGTCGACAGCATGGCGCCGGCCATTTGGCGCTTTGACCCCGTCACGGGCGAGCAGTCGTCCTTCCCCGCGCCCAAGCCCATCGGCAGCATCGTGCTGGGTCGTCCGGGCGAGCTGATCACCGGCTTGGCGGACGGCGCCTATCGCGTCCAGCTGGATACCGGAAGCTTCATACCGATCGCTCTGCCCACCGGCCTGGCCCCAACTGAGCGCTTCAACGACGGCAAGGCCGACCGGCAGGGCCGGTTCGTCACCGGCACGATGGCGATGCACAACGAGACCGGACGGATCGGCAAGCTCTACCGCTTCTCGGCCGGCGGGGCCTGGGAAGTGCTGCCGACCGAGCCGATCGAGATCGCCAACAGCACCTGTTTCAGCCCGAACGGCGACACGCTCTATTTCGCCGACAGCCTGCGCCACATGGTCTGGGCGTTCAGCTATGACCCCGAGACTGGCGCGGTCGGCGAGAAGCGCGACTTCTTCGACACATCGGGCTTCAACAGCGCCCCAGACGGGGCCACGGTCGACGCCGAGGGCCATATCTGGCTGGCCCTGGTACAGGCCCAGAAACTGATCCGCATCTCACCGGACGGCCGCTTGGATCGGGTCGTCGAGAGCCCCGCACCCTTCTGCTCTTGCCCGGCCTTCGGCGGCGAAGACCTCGACATTCTTTACGTGACCTCGATCTCCGACAGCGGCGGCCGCCTGAAGACGGACGCCGACGCTTCAGGTCGCCTGATGGCGTTCCACGGCCTTGGCGTGCGCGGCATCGCCGAGACCCGTTGTTTCCTCTGACCCGTGGTGAACCATGAATCTTGACCTGACCCCGGAGCAGTCCGCCTTCCGCGACGAGGTGCGCGCCTTCTTCGCCGAGAACGTCCCTGAATCGTTCAAGAGCCGGGTTCGCGCCGGCATGCGCCTTGAGCCTCACGAGTTCACCCAATGGCAAAAGCTGCTGCACGCGCGCGGCTGGGGCGCCCCGTCCTGGCCTAAGGAATACGGCGGCACGGGCTGGGACCCGACCCAGCTCTACATCTTCGAGACCGAGGCCTCGCGCGCCGACGCCCCGGTGCAGTTCCACCAAGGCCTGGAGCTGATCGGTCCGATCATCTTCACCTTCGGCAGCCCTGAGCAGAAGGCCAAGTATCTGCCAGCCATCGTCTCGGGCGACGACTGGTGGTGCCAGGGCTATTCCGAACCCAACTCCGGCTCCGACCTGGCGTCGCTGTCGACCCGCGCGGTGCGGGACGGCAATGAGTACGTGATCAACGGCCAGAAGGCCTGGACCAGCTACGCCCATGTGGCGAACCGGATGTTCCTGCTGGCTCGCACCGATCCCGACGCGCGCAAGCAGGCCGGCATCTCGCTGTTCCTGATCGACATCGACACGCCCGGCGTGACGATCCGCCCGGTCGTGACCATGGACGAGATCCACCACACCAATGAGGTGTTCCTCGACAACGTGCGTGTCCCGCCGTCGGCCCTGCTGGGCGAGGAAGGCATGGGCTGGAGCTACGGCAAGGTGCTGCTGGATCGCGAGCGCGGCGTCACCGCCGCCACGACCACGCGTCTGGCCCAGCAACTGCGCGGCGCCCGCAAGGTAGCCGCTGAGACCATGCTAGGCGGGCGCAGCCTGCTGGACGATCCCCGCGTCGCCGATCGCCTGGCGCAGTTCGAACTGGAAGTCATGGCCCTGGAAGGCATGGTCATGCGGACCATGGCCGAGGCCACTTCGGGCCAGGACTCCGGTCCTCGTGCCTCGATGATCAAGATCCGCTGGTCCGAGCTGCTGCAGCAGATCACCGAGTACTGGGTCGAGCTGCAAGGCTACGGCGCCATGGCCTTCGCTCCGCTCGGCCCGTTCGAGGCGCCCGACGCCTGGGCGGCCAAGGGGATGATCTATTCGAGGGTCACCAGCATCTACGGCGGCTCGAACGAAATCCAACGCAACATCATCGCCCGTCGGGCGCTCGGTCTCTGAGGTCCCCATGAACTTCGACCTTTCCGAAGAGCAGCAGCTCCTGAAGGACAGCGCCTGGCGATACGGGGCCGACCATGGCGAGTTCACGGCATGGCGCGCCCGGGTCTCGCGCGGGGACGCCTTTGACGCGGCCAGCTGGAAGCGTATGGCCGATCTGGGCTGGCTGATGCTGAATGTGCCTGAAGACGATGGCGGCCTGGGCTCCGGTCCGGTGGAAACCATGGTCGTGGCCGAGGCCATTGGCCGCTACCTGATGCTCGAGCCCTTCGTCTCGACCGGCGTGATCGCACCGGCCTTGCTGACCGGTGCGACCGAAGCGCTCCGCGCTGAGCTGATGGCGGGACTGGCCGAGGGCAAGGTGGTGATCGCCTTGGCCGACGCCGAGCCCGGCGGCCGCTTTGACCTCAACCATGTCGCGGCGCGCGCTGAAGCCGTCGACGGCGGCTTCCGGCTCACGGGCGAGAAGAGCCACGCGCTCGATGGCGCCGCCGCCGACTGGTTCATCATTCCCGCCCGCACGGCCGGCGCAGATGACAGCCAGGACGGCGTCAGCCTGTTCCTGGTTCCGGCGGAAACGAGCGGCCTGACAGTGCGGCGCAGCCGCGCCATGGACAACCGCCACAACGCCAGTCTGAAGCTAGAGGGTGTGGTGGTCCCCGCCGCGAACCTGATCGGCGGCCTGGGCGATGGCTTCCCGCTGCTGCGTGACGCTCTTGATCGGGGCGTCGTGGCGCGCCTGGCCGAGGCCGTCGGCGCCATGGACGCCGTTCGCGAGATGACGATGGAGTATCTGAAGACCCGCAAGCAGTTCGGTCAGACGCTGGGCTCGTTCCAGGCACTGCAGCACCGCGCGGTCGACATGGCGATCGCCTGTGAAGAGGCGCGCTCGATGATGTACCTGGCGACGATCGCCCTCTCCGGCAGCGCCGCCGAGCGTCGCCGGGTGATCTCGGCGGCCAAAGCCCGCGTGGGCCAAACCAGCCTCTATGTCGGCCGTCAGTCCGTGCAGTTGCACGGTGGTGTCGGCTTCACTGAGGAGTTGGCCGTCGCGCACTATCTCAAGCGCCTGATCATGATCGATATGGCGTTCGGCAATGCGGATCACCACCGCGCCGAACTGGCGGCCAGCCTGCGGGTCAGCGCCGCAGCGGCCTGAATCCAAAACGCGTCGGGCGGTGCGATCGCCCGACGCGTTCCTAAAAATCAAAGAGCATGTTGCTGGGCCGGATGATCTCATCCGGCCCAGAACGCGTTCAGGAAAGGGCCATGGCCAGCCCGCCGTCGACCGTCAGCACCTGGCCCGTCACGAAGTCACTGTCGTCGCAGGCCAAGTAACGGACAGCCTTGGCGATGTCCTCGGTGGTTCCCAAGCGTCCCAGCGGCGTCTGCCCGATGCGCATGGCGATGCGCTCCTCGGAGACAACGCGGCGCACACCTTCGGTGTCCACGGTCGACGGCGCCACCGCGTTCACGCGGATGTTCGAGCCCCCCAACTCGGCCGCCGCCGCCCGCGTCGCGCCGGCGACAGCCGCCTTGACGCCGCAGTAGGCGATGCCGTTCGGGATCCCCAATAGCGCGCTGACCGAGGCGATATTGATGATCGAGCCGCCGCCAGACGCAGCCATCAGCGGCGCGGCCGCTTGCATGCCCCAGATCACGCCCGAGAAGCCGACGCCGATCATGCGGTCCAGGTTTTCCGGACGGATGGCGGCCAGAGGCTCGTAGACGTTCCACATGGCGTTGTTGACCAGGACGTCGAACCGGCCGTGCTCGTCATTGATCGCGCCCAGGGTGGCGGTCAGGGCCTCGCGATCGGAGACGTCGCAACCCAGCCCCACAGCCTTTCCGCCGGCGGCGATGATCTCGTCAGCTGCGGCCTGGGCCCAGTGCGCCTTCAGATCCAGCAGCGCCACGATCGCGCCCTCGGCGGCGAGCATGGCTGCGGTCGCCCGGCCCAAGCCCCTCGAGGCCCCCGTCACCGCTGCGACCCGTCCTTCTAGGCGACCAGCCATCGTTCCCTCCTCCGGTGTTGTCGACCGGCCCGAGGCGCGATCGCTGTCAGGATCCCTGATTATCCCGCCCTCGCCGCCGCGGTCGCTGAAGCGGCCCGCGGAGCGGAAACATCACCGACGTGATGCGCGCACAAAAAAGAAGCGGCGGTCTTTCGACCGCCGCCAGATGTCCGAGGACCTTTACGGGAGAACTAGAAGGTCTTTTGGATCGAAACGCCGATGATGCGCGGCTCGGTGAAGACCGCGTTGGCGACCTGGCCTAGCGCCTCGTCCATCAGGAAGACGTCGGTTATCGAACGCTTGTTGAAGACGTTCTTCACGTAGGCTTCCAGCTCAAGACCGCGCTCGTCATTGACCATGCGGAAAGAGAGGTTTGCGTTCGCCCAGCCCTTGAGCTGGTCGACTGAGGTGTTGAAGACACGGGCGTAGGAGTCGCCCTGGCGGTAGTAGTCTCCGCGTACGGTGCCTTCCCAGCCATCCAAGACGTCGAAGGAGTACTGGGCGCCGATCGAGGCGGTCCAGTTTGGCGAGCCTGGCAGTTCATTCCCCTTCAGCTTGGCCGCCACCCCGTCGGTCGGCGTGACGCCGAACGAGGTTGCAAAGCTGCCCGAACAGGCGCCGAGCAGAGCCGCCGGGTTGCCGGAAACACCCGCCACGGTCGCCGCGCCCGGCGCCTGCTGGATCACGGCCAAAAGGTTGCCCAGGGCCGCCGTCGGCACGACGCATCCCGCAGCGCCCGATGTCTTGACCAGGGTCAGGTTCGGATCGCGGCCGGTACGGTTCATGGGGTCGATGGACTCGCCGTTCTTGATCTTGGTGTCGAGCAGGCCCAGCGTACCGTTCATCCGGAAGTTCTTGACCGGTTCCCAGACAGCTTCGAGTTCGATGCCCTTGATCTCTGCGTCGATGTTCTCGGTGACCGAGATCCGGTTCACGAACTTCGAGATCTGATAGCCCTTGTAGTCATAGAAGAATGCCGAACCATTTAGGATCAGGGCCCCGCCCAAAAGGGTGTTCTTCGTCCCCACCTCGAAGGCGTTGACGTATTCCGGTTCATAGAACGGCCGGAGCGTGGCGACCTGGCCGATGTTGTTGGGACCGCCGCCCTTATAGCCGCGCGAGTAGAAGGCGTAGACCAGGGTGTCGTCGGTGAAGCCAAGGTCCGGCTTCCAGTCGAAGCCCGCGCGACCCGTAAACTTCTTGAACCGGGCGGTCAGCTGCGGGGGCGCGCCCGGCGTGAGGCCGCTGCCTGGCGTCAGCAGTTTGACAGGGAAGTTGTCGAGCGTCTTCTTGTCGTCGGTGTAGCGTAAGCCGATCGTGAACTTCAGATCCGGCGTCGCCTCGTAATAGACCTCGCCGAACACGGCGTTCGAGTTCAGGTGATAGGGCTGGAAGCTCAGATAGTTGCCATGTCCCTCGCCCGTCGGCGTACGGTTCGGATCGATATAGACGCAGCTCCCGCCCGGAGCGCAGGTCGCGCCGCCATTGGCGACCATCGCCGCATAGGTGAAGGCGTTCGACATGATGTAGAACGACTGCACCACGTCATAACGCAAAGCTAGGCCGCCGAGGCTGAAGTTCAGCGGGCCATCAAAGCTCGACTGCAAGCGCAGCTCCTGGCTCCACTGGCGCGACGGCGTGGTGATGCGGTCCGACACCGACATGCGGTTGGACGCGCCCAGCTGGGGATCGTTCACCAGACCGCCCGGCGCCAGGGCGGTGCTGTTGAAGACCGTCGAAGCCTGGAAACGGTTCATCTCTTGGCGCGCGTCCAGCTCGCCGTCGTAATAAGAGGTCAGAGAGTTGAGCTGCAGTTTGTCATTGATGTCCCAGGCGACGTTCAGCGTGAAGACGTCTTCCTCGGCGCGATAATAGGGGTTCCTCGCCGAGTCGATGACGTCCAGGCTCTTTGGCTGGGTTCCGCCATAGACGTCGCCGCTCGTCAGGCCGCGGGCGAAACCGATGATGCCGTACAGGGTGGATAGCGAGTTGGGCGTGCCATAGGCGGCCGCGTTGTACACTGATGCGTCTGAGCAGCCAGCGCTCAAGAAGCCACGGACAGTGGCGTTCGTGATTGCCGTATTGCCGACGGAGTTCGGGCCGGTGTCCCGCGTGCAGAGGCCCTTGCCGGTGCGCAGACGAGCGTCCTGCTCCTTGAAGTGCTGCCAGACGAAGTTGGCGTCGACCGTCGAGGTTGGCCTCCACCGTAGGCTGGCCCGGAAGGAATAGAGGTCGCGATCATCGACCTTGTCGCCCGTACCCAGGTTGTCGACGAAACCTCCGCGATTCAGCGTAGCGCCAGCAAGGCGCAGGTCCAGCTTATCGGCCACCAGCGGGATGTTCATCATGCCGCGTAGCTTGCGGCCGTCATAGTTGCTGACCTCAGCCCGCAACATGCCTTCGAACTCGCCGGTCGGCTTGGCGCTGAGGACGTTCACGACGCCGCCGGTGGCGTTGCGGCCATAGAGGGTGCCTTGCGGACCGCGCAGGACTTCCACGCGTTCGACATCGAAGAACTCGGCTTCGAACAGGCGGTTGGAGGTCAACGGCGCGCCGTTGAAGTGGACGCCCGTCGACGAGTCGCCCGTCACCGCCGTCTGCTTGGTGCCGATGCCGCGGATCTGGAAATTGTAGCCGCTGTAGAAGCTCTTGGCGAAGGTGACGTTCGGGATCGCCAGTTGCAGGTTCGGACCGCCATCGATCTTCTGACGACGTAGCATGTCGTTGGAGAAAGCCGACACCGCGATCGGCACTTCCTGCAGCTTCTCCTCGCGACGCTGGGCGGTGACGACCAGTTCGTCGATGGTCACGCCTTCCTGCGGTGCGGCGGCGGTCTGAGCTGCGGCGGGCAAAGCCAGGAACAAGGAGAGTGTCGAGGCGCCGGCCAGCAAGGCCCCACGGCGCAAGGTCTGCGAGATCACCATTCGTTTCCCCCGATAAGCTTCCGCGCGGCGCGGGCTCATCTCTGATTGTTGCAACGCGTCTTGAGCGTCTTGCCTAGGGAGCCGGCACGAGCGGGGTCTGACCAGACCGAAGGGCGGAGCGTTCCCAATATCGCAAACGAGATATTTGAGACGACCGACCGCCAACCTTCATCGACACCACCGGATGGTTGCCGGCCTGTCCTGGTCGATGACCGAGATCATCTCGCCCAGCGGGCTGGATAACATCACATATGTGCTGGAGTGCTGGACGCGGCGGGCGCGTGACGGTCTAAGGCGCTTTGCTGGCAGACTGAATCCGCCACGATCTGGAATGTTGGAATGCGCCGAGACCCGATCAAATCCGCTGCGCGCACGCTCGAAATCCTGGAGCTCTTCCAGGAGCAGCGCTCGCCCCTGCGACTGACCTATATTTTTGAGAAGCTCGGCTATCCGCAGTCCAGCACCACGACCCTGCTTAAGAGCATGGTCGTACTGGGTTACCTGAACTACGACCGCGCCTCGCGCACCTACTTCCCGACGCCGCGCGTCGCGGCCTTGGGTGACTGGGTGAACCACCACCTGTTCGGGTCGGGCGATCTGGATCGTCTCGTCAAAAGCATCTTCGAGCAGACCAACGAGACGGTGGTGATCTCGTCTCAGAACGACATCTTCATCCAGCATCTGCGTATCGTTCAGCCCAGCCATCCGCACAAGATCGCCATGACCGAGGGCAGCATGCGGGTGCTGCCGCACTCGGCCGCCGGTCTGGTGCTGATGAGTCGTATGCCCGGTAAGGCCGTCGACAAGCTGTGCCGCCACATCAACGCCTATCTCGGCGGAACCAGCGACCGGATCGATATCGCTCAGTTGCAGGAACAACTCACCTGGGTGCGTCGCGAGGGCTACAGCCTGCTGGCGGCCTTCCCATTTCCCAACGCGGCCGGAATCGCCATGCCCCTGCCCGCTGCCCCGCACGGCGTGCAGCTGACCCTAGGGGTCGGCGGCCTTAACAGCCGCATCGCCCGGCACAAGAGTGAGATCGTCGCGATCATGAAGGCGGGCGTGGCTGACTATGCCGAAAGCCTCAGGCACTATTCGGTGCCCGAGGCCTGACGCCGGCGTCAGACCGACTCGGCCGGTTCGGCGAGATGGTCGCGGTAGGTTTCCCGCAGCCTTGCTTTGAGCAGCTTGCCGGTCGCCGTATGCGGAAGGCTGTCGACGATCACCACGTCGTCAGGCACCTGCCAGCGCGCCACGCGCGAGGCCAGGAACTTCAGGATGTCGTCCTTATCAGGCGTCGTCTCCGGCGTGGGTACGACGATCAGCAAGGGACGCTCCTGCCACTTGGGATGCGGCACGCCGATGACCGCAGCCTCGCGGATGTCGGGGTGGGCTATGGCGACATTTTCCAGGTCGACCGACGAGATCCACTCGCCCCCGGACTTGATGATGTCCTTAGAGCGGTCGGTCAGCTGCAGGTAGCCGTTGGGATGGATCTTGGCGACGTCGCCGGTGGGAAACCAACCGTCCTCGGTAGTGGCCGGCGCTTCGGCCTTGAAGTAGCGCTGCACGACCCAAGGCCCGCGGGCCTGAAGGTCGCCAACGGCCACGCCGTCATGCGGCGCGACAACGCCGTCGGCGTCGACGATCCGAAGCTCGACGCCATAAATGGCCCGCCCCTGGAGAGCCTGAATGTCATATCGCGCCTGGCGGTCGAGGAAGGCGTGCTCGGGCAGCGGCGTCCCGATCGTCGCCAGGGGGCTGGTCTCGGTCATGCCCCAGGCGTGGATGACATAGACCCCCAGCATGTAATCGAAGCGTTCGATCATGCTCCGTGGCGCGGCTGAGCCGCCGACGAGGATCCGCTCGAGCGCCAGCCCCGCCAAGTCCAGTTCCTCGCGATGGGTGGCGATGTAGTCGAGGAAGCCCAGCCACACCGTCGGGACGCCCAGACTGAAGGTGCAACGCTCGGCCCTCATCAGCGTGAAGAGGCTCTCGCCGTCGACAGCCGCGCCGGGCAGGACCAGCTTGGCCCCGCACATGGCGGCGCTGAACGGAATGCCCCAGGCGTTGACGTGGAACAGCGGCGTAACCAGCAGAATGCTGTCGCGGCGCGAGATCGCCATACCATCCGCGCCGGTCGCCACGAAGGCGTGCAGGATCAACGATCGGTGGCTGTACAGCACCCCTTTGGGATCGCCGGTCGTGCCGGATGTGTAGCAGAGGATCGCGCCCGCTGTTTCGGATACGGTGGCCCAGGGCGCGTCTTCGAGCTCCGGCGCCAGAAGCTCCTCATAGGCGATCAGGTTCGGCAGCTTGAGCGCCGGCATGTCGGCGGTGCTGGAGAGGCAGACATAGGCTTCCACCTGGGGCGCCTGATCGACCAGGGTCTCAAGCAGAGTCCCGAAGCCGGGGTCGAAGAATACGATCCGGTTTTCGGCGTGGCGCAGAATGTAGGCGATCTGCTCGGGGAAGAGGCGCGGATTGACTGTGTTGAGGATCCCGCCCGCCCCAGTGGCGCCGTAGTAGAGCTCGAGGTGGCGCGAGCTGTTCAGGGCGAGGCTGGCGACGCGATCGCCCAAGCCCAGACCGCGACGGCGAAGAGCGGCGGCCAGCTGGCGCGCCCTGCGCGCGACGGCGGCGTAACTGCTCCGGGCGACGCCGCCCGGCTCTTTGGAAACGATCTCGACATCGCCATGGAAGCGCGCGGCGTGATCAAGCAGCGAGGACAACGTCAGAGGCGTATCCTGCATCAGGCCCAGCATGGCTTTTCTCGTTATCGGTTGTCGACGAGCCGCGACCATAGAGGGGATCTTGAGTCCGCCGCTGGACACCGGCGACCACCGCCGCTTTTCACATACGCGATACTCGAACGAGCCCTGTCAGCGCGACTGTAACTCTCAGCGCCCGCGTGCTGTTGTTGTCCAAGGCGAGTGCTTCGGCATGCGCTTCACCGGCAATAACCGCTCAAAGCGGACTGCGGCACGCAACCGGTTGGAGGAGACATGGGAACGGAAACGACCCGCCCGCTGGCGCTTGAGGCGCTATCAGGCCTGCCCGACGGCGTTGGACCGACACTTCGTCGCGGTGTGGCGCATCTGAAACTGGACTGTCCGCCGCCGTGCAGTTGGGATGCTGCGCACGCGAGAGCCTTCATCCAGACGATCGAACGAGCGGGCGAGGATCCCGCCGTCGCCGCCATCGTTCTTTCCGGCCGTCGCCTGTTCAACGACGTTCTTGCCGCGAAGACTGCGCCGGACGACGTTCGTCCGTTGGTCTATTCGGCGATCGCGAGCGCCAGAAAGCCCATCGTCGCCGCTCTCTCCGGTCCTGTCACAGGGTCGGGCCTGGAGCTCGCTCTGGCCTGCGCTGCACGTGTGGCGCTCCCGAACACGACCTTCTCGAACCTAGCCCGAAGCGAGGGTCATCTCCCCGCCGCAGACACCTTGATCCGATTGATGCGCCTGATCGAGGTCGAACGCGCCGCCGAGTTGGCCGTTTTCGGCGCGCTCTGGGACAGCAAAGCTGCCGTCGAGCATGGCCTGGTTGATCTCGTCGCCGCCCGCGACCTCGTTCAGGTCGCCGAGAAGCTGGCGGTGAGCCTGAAGAACGACCCGCGGGTCGCATTGACCTCTGAGCCGGAGGTGATCGCCGCCAAGATCTATGGCCTTCGGACCAAGGTGCGCCGCGAGGCTCCGCAACAGACTGCGCCCCTGACCTTGTTGCGAGCGCTGGAGCTGGCCTGGCAAACGCCCGCGCGACGGGCTCGAGCCGAGATCGACCGGCTGGATGAAACTTTCGCCGCCTCGCCCGAGGCGCAAGCTCTGACCTACGCGGAGCGCGGCCAGGCTGCGCTGGCGCGGACCACGGTTCATGACGACCTCGCGCACGAGTTGGCTTGGCCGCTGCTGCGCGAAGCCATCCATCTTCTCGACGAGGGCGCCACGCCCGGTCAGATCGATCGCGAACTGCAGAAGTTTGGCTTCCGCGTCGCGCCCTTCCTGCGGTCGGACCGCGAAGGATTGGAGGCGGTGTTCCGCCGTCAGTCGGGACTGGCCAACGGCGAAGACTGGATAACCTACTCGCCGACCCTGGACCTGATGGTTGATGAGGGCCGGACCGGCGGCCCAGACGCGCCGGGCTGGTATCGCCATGGCAGCGATGGTCGTTATACCTTCGAACCGGAGGTGGAGCGTCTGTTGCAAGCATCGGCGACCTTCCAGCGCTGTCCGCGCGCGCCGATCGACGACGCGGTCGTGGTCGAAAGGTGCGTCACCGCCGCCATCAACGGTACGGCGCACGCGCTGGAGGCCCACCCGGATCTCTCGCCCGCCCTTGTCGACGCCATCTGGACCCAGCGCCTCGGCTTCCCGAAATGGCGCGGCGGCCCGCTCTATATGGCCAAGACCGGGGCCTGCGCCCCTGTCGCCAGCCTTGAGCGTTGGAGCAAGGCGCGCAACACGGCGGGCGTCGCCGCCCCTCTGCTGCGCCGGATCGTGGCAAAGGCCTAGAACCCCGACCCGACACAGAAAGGGCGGCGTCAGAGCTGACGCCGCCCCCTTCTGCCGAGCTGCTCAGGTGTTGGGTGCGGGTGCTGATCTGGACGAAAACCCTCAATCTTCGACAAGTTCAGGATCAGGAGTCTGCGGCAGCCGAGGCCGAGAGTCGCCCACCCTCGGAGCCCGCCAAAGGTCGAGGGCAGGCTCCAAACGTTGACAAAACTCAGCGCCGACGACGCCCGCAGAACGCCTGCGAGCGGCGCCCGGCCCGTAGGCCGAGCGCCGTGGCTGATCAGCGCCCCTGGAAGACGGGCGGACGCTTTTCGATGAAGGCGCGAACCGCCTCCTTGGCGTCCTCGCTCTTGGAGAGCTTGTAGGTGTTGCCCTGCTCGTAGCGATAGCCGTCGCGCAGGCTCAGGTTGTCGATGACGTTCAGGCTGTCCTTGGCCGCCGCAACCGCAACCGGGCTCTTGCTGGCGATTTCCTTGGCGATGCCTCTGGCGTAGTCGAGGAACTCGTCATGCGGAAGCGCTGCTTCGATCAGCCCCCGGCGATACAGCTCCTGCGCCGGCACCCGCCAGCCGGTCAACACCATGCGGCGGGCCAGCGAGTGAGGGATGAAGCGCAGAGCGTGCTTGGCGCCGCCAGCCAGGCCGACGTCGATCTCGGGCAGACCGAAAACGGCCTGCTCTGAGGCCACGATGATGTCGCAGCTGGCCACGATGCCAAGACCCGCGCCCAGCGCGGCGCCATTCACAGCCACGACGATCGGCTTACTGCACTCGACCATCGACCAGCTCATCTCGCGCGCCATGCGCTGGCGGCCAAACGCCGTTCCAAGAGGCGCATCAGGACCCGGGCGGTTCTTCAAATCGGCGCCGGCGCAGAAGGTCTTGCCCTCGGCGGTCAGGAGCACGGCGCGAACGTCGGCGTTTTCGTTAAAGGCGTCGAACGCCGCCGTCAGCTCCAGCATCATGTCGACGCTGGCCGAGTTCACCGGCGGATTGGCCAGCGTCACGGTCGCCACGAAGTCTTCGACCTCAATCTTCAAGCACGACATCATTTGCTCCTTGCCCAGTCATCGGTCGCCGACCGTCTCGCGACCTTGGTAGCCGCTCGCATCGCCCTGGCCTGGGTCCCACCGATCCGCCCGCGTCACATCACATAGGCGATATTCGAAGGCCGAATGGGCGCCGGCGCGGCGTGCGCAAGGGCGCTGCTAGGTTCTTCGCGAAGGTCGTCATCGGCGACGCCAGCAGCGAACAGAGTCCAGAATGACCTCCAAGGGGCAGTCGCGCGTAGTGCTGGTGACCGGTGGCGCGGATGGCATCGGCTGGGCGGCTTGTCAGCGGTTCGTCCGCGCGGGGGATCGGGTCCTAGTCGCCGACCGAAACGTCGAGCGGGCGCGCGAACGCGCCGCGAGCCTTGGCCCCAATCACCGCGCGATCGCCATGGACGTCTCCTCGGAAGCGCAGATCTGCGAAGGCTTCGCGCAGGTGTTCAGCGAGTTCGGGCGTCTCGACGTTCTGGTCAACAACGCCGGTGTCACGGACCCCCAGCCGACCGCCACCCTGGACCAGACCGCGCAGGAGGTCTCCCGGCTGCAGGCGATCAACGTCACGGGCGCCTTCCTGGCCGCGCGCGAGGCGGGGCGACTGATGATCGCTCAGGGTCACGGCGCGATCATCAACCTGGCTTCCGGCGCGGGGCTAGTGGCCTTGGCCAAGCGCACCAGCTACAGCGCCAGCAAGGCGGCCGTGATCTCGCTGACGAGAACCCTCGCCTGCGAGTGGGCGGCGAAAGGCGTTCGCGTCAATGCAGTGCTGCCAGGCTACACCCGCACGCAGATGGTTCAGGACCAGATTGACGCCGGTCTACTGGATCCCTCGATCGTACTTGGCCGCATTCCGCTGGGTCGGATGGGCGAACCCGAGGAGATGGCCGAGGGCGTGTTCTTTCTGGCCAGCGAGGCCGCCAGCTATGTCGTCGGCGCCACCCTAGTCGTCGACGGCGCCTACACGATCTATGGCGGCTCTGGGCCTGCCTCAAGTTCGCCCGCGCCACGCGGCCTTGCCGCCTCACCGCGCATCAGCGCGATCACCGGCGGTGGACGGGGAATCGGCCGCAGCGTCGTGGAGCTGTTTCAAGCGGCGGGAGATCGATTGCTTGTCATCGAGCGAGACCCGGACGGCGCCATGGCGCTGGCGGCGGAGTTGGGCGACCAACATATTGTTGTTCAAGCCGACATCACCGACGGCGCGGCGCTGGAAGCGGCCTTCGACCAAGCCAAAGCCCGCTGGGGTCGACTGGACGTTCTGATCAACAACGCCGGCGCCGCCGACGTCTTCAAGCCGACCCTAGACCAGACCGTCGAGGACTTCACCAGCGTCTACAACGTCAACTTCAGCGGTCCGCTGGCGACGGCGAAGGCCGCTGCGCCTCTAATGGGTCCGGGCGGCGCCATCGTGAACCTCGGCTCGATCGCTGGTCTGGGCGCCCTGCCCCGGCGCAACGCCTACTGCGCGGCCAAGGCCGCCGTCACCATGATGACCCGCAGCCTGGCGTGCGAGTGGGGCCCCGCTGGCATCCGCGTGAATACGGTCGCGCCCGGCTATATCGAGACGCCCGCCGTTCTGGCCCTGAAGTCCGGGGGACGCGCTCAGTTCGACAAGATCCGACGCCGGGCGCCCGTTGGGCGCTTGGGCGCCCCGCTGGAAGTCGCCCGCACTATCGCGTTCCTGACCTCCCCGGCCGCTAGCTACATCACCGGCGCCACGCTGGCCGTCGACGGCGGCTGGACCGCTTTCGGCGACGCCGGCGACGCCAACGACCTTCTGTAACCCCCGTTTAGTTCGCGAGGCCTCCCATGGCGGACCAACCCAATCTTCAGCAACTGTGGGACAGCGAGCAGATCCGACAGTGTCTCTATCGCTATTGCCGCGGTATCGACCGGATGGACGAAGCCGTTCTGCGCTCAGTGGCTTGGCCGGAAGGTCCGGACCAGCACGGCTCCTTCCAGGGCACGGCGTCCGAGTTCGTCGATTGGGCCCTGAAAATTCTGCCACACGTCGAACGCGGCGTGCATCAGGTCCACAACGTCATGATCGACTTCGACGGCGATACCGCTGCGTCGGTCGAGTCGGTGTTCACCGCGCTGCACCGGCAGCCCGACGACGACGGCTCTTTGGTCGTCCTGCACATGTGCGGCCGTTATTTGGACCGGTTCGAGAAGCGCGACGGCGAATGGCGTATCGCCGCGCGACAGGTGATCTTCGACTGGATCGAGAAGTATGCGCCGACGCCCGGCGCCCACCCTGAACGTTTCGGCGCCCGCACGCCGGTCGGTGGCCGCTATCCGAACGATCCGCTCTACACCTTCCTGGGCGAGAGCCGCTGAGTTTAGACGGGGCGCGCCGGTGGCGCGCCCCGGACGGTCTCGGGACAGCGTCAGCGCGCTGTGAAACGACACCCTTCATAGCCGGCCGCCGCCACGCCTGCGCAAACCTCGGCATAGCGGTTGAGGCCCCCGGCGAAGACGAAAAAGCCTCGCGGCTTCCCCTCGATATTGGTCCCCGTGTACCAGGTGTCGGCCTTTACATAGAGGGTTCGGTCAGCGATCTCGCCGACGGTCTGACTCCACCGCGCCTCCGCTTCCGCCGTGGCCTCGACAGTGGTCAGACCCCGGCGGCGCATGTGCAGGATGCAATCCACCACCCAGTCGACATTCAGCTCGTCCAACCGGATGTAGTTGGCCAGGATCGAGGGCCCGTTCGGGCCACCGATAATGAACAGGTTCGGGAACCCGTGCATCAGCAGAGCCAGGTATGATCTTGGTCCATCGCGCCAGGCGTCGCTTAGCTTGAGGCCGTCTCGTCCGGTGATGTCGATGGCCAACATCGGACCGGTCAAGGCGTCGTACCCGGTGGCCATGATGATGACGTCCAGGGGGATCTCGCGCTCAGCCGTGCGCAGACCCGCGTCGGTGAACTCGGTGATCGGCTCCTCGAAGCAGTCCACCAACGAGACATGCGGCAGATTGAAGGCCTCATAGTAGTTCGTGTCGAGGCATGGCCGGCGCGCATAGATGGGATAGCCGCGCGGTTTCAGCTTTTCGGCCGTGACAGGATCGTTGACGGTCTGGCTGATCTTGTCGCGCACGAAGTCGGCGACGATCTCATTGGCGGAGGCGTTGGTCAGAAGATCCGAGAACAGCCCCAGGAAATGGAGCGCGCCCTTGGCCCAGGCCTCCTCCATGAGCTCGTTGCGCTCTTCGACCGGAATGCTGAACAGCGGACGCGTCGACAGCGGCCGAACCCCGCCGGTGAAGGTGGTGCGCGCTACGGCCCGCAGTCCGGCCATGTTGGCTTTCAGTTGAGCGGCATAGTCCTCGGACACCGCCTTGTTGCGCATAGGCAAGGTGAAGCTGGGCGTACGCTGAAAGACCGTCAACGACTGGCATGTCTCGGCGACCACAGGGACAATCTGAATACCGGAGGATCCGGTGCCTACGACGCCCACGCGCTTCCCATGGAAGTCGACCGCGTGATGTGGCCACTTGCCCGAACGGTATAGCTCGCCCTTGAACCGATCTGCGCCAGGAATGTCGACAGGCTTGGGCAGCGACAGCGGTCCTGTCGCCATGACCAAGTACTCGGCCTCAAAACGCTGCCCCTGCTCGGAGTCCAGAATCCAAACGCTGCGCGCATCGTCGAAGGTGATCCGCTCGACCCGGGTGTTGAACCGGTAGGCCGAACGCAGGTCCAGTTTGTCGGCGACAAAGTTGGCGTAGGCCAGGATCTCGGATCCGGCCGCGAAAACCTCGCTCCAGGTCCATTCCTGCTCGATCGCTTCGGAGAAGGCGTAGCTGTAGTCGATGCTGGTCACATCGCAACGCGCGCCGGGATAGCGGTTCCAGTACCAGGTTCCGCCCACATCGCCGCCGGCTTCCAAGCCGACCACCGAGAGGCCTTCGCCGCGCAGCCTATGGACGGCGTAGAGGCCGCCAAACCCTGCGCCTACGACGATCGCCTGCACGCGCTGGGCTTGCCCTTCGGCAGTGTTGATGTCCATGGCGCGACGACTCCTTCAGCGATGAAGCCACTCGTCGACGGGGCTATCGCGCGCTCAAGGCAAAAAGGCCGATCCGCGAGGAAGATCACATAGGCGATATTGCCCCCAGGAGGGTCCGCGCCGCGCCCTGGCGGTCCGCAGCCCCTAGCGTCCGCATCCCAGACGATGCCGCGAGCGGGACATGCCTGACCACAACCCAACCGAATCCGAGACGTCGCTCGCGCAGGGATCGGAGCGCTATCGCCGATACGCGCTGGCTCTTCTGATGCTGATCTATGCGCTCAACATGCTTGATCGCCAGATCATCACCATTCTGGCCGAGCCCATGAAGGCCGACCTGAATTTGGCCGACTGGCAGATCGGCGCGGTCAGCGGGCTGGCCTTCGCGCTATTCTATTCGGCCGTCGGCCTGCCGATCGCGCGTTTCGCCGACAAGGGTGATCGCGTTCGCCTGATCGCCATCTCCCTTGCGGTCTGGAGCGCCTTCACCGCAGTCTGTGGACTGGCGCGCACGTTCCCGCAACTGATCCTGGCGCGCATAGGCGTCGGGGTCGGCGAAGCCGGTTGCACGCCCGCCGCCCACTCGCTGATCACCGAGTTCACGCCACGCGCCAAGCTCGCTTCGGCCCTGGCGTTCTATTCGCTAGGCATCCCGCTGGGCTCGCTGCTGGGCCTGGCGGTCGGCGGTCTTCTAGTCGACGCGATGGGCTGGCGCGCCGCCTTCATTCTCGCCGGCCTCCCCGGGATCGGCGTCGCGGTGATCGCAAGCAAGACGCTACGCGAGCCCCGGCGACAACGCGCCAAGCTGGAGCAAGCCGAAAGCCAAATGGTCTCGCTGAAGGCGGCCTTGACCGAACTTCGGAAACAACCCGCCTTCTGGCTAATCGCCCTGGCCGCCGCGCTGACGTCGTTCTCCTACTATGGTCAGTCGGCGTTTTTCGGTTCGGTCTTTCTCCGCAACCATGGCGCCGTTCTGAAGCAGTTCGGCGCTGAGCTGGGTCTTGGCCCGGCAGGCTTGGCGGGCTTAACGCTGGGCTTGGCGATCGGGATCAGCGCGGGTGCTGGCACCTTACTCGGCGGAAAGCTGGCGGACCGTGCGGCGCGGTCGGGTATTTCCGGCTACGCCAAGCAGCCCATGGCGGTCCTGCTCGCATCGACCCCATTCCTGGGCCTTACGCCCTTCATGCCAAACTTCCTGCTGGCCCTGGTGACCCTCGCCGCAGGGGTGTTCCTGCACGCCATGGCCTATGGCCCCACCTTCGCTTCGGTTCAGGTCCTGGCCACACCCCGCGTCCGCGCCACGGCGTCGGCGATCCTGTTCTTCCTGACCAGCCTTATCGGCCTGGGACTCGGTCCGCTCGCGGTGGGGGTCGTCAGCGATCTTCTTCGCGCCAGCCTTGGACCCGTTCAAAGCCTCAACATCGCCTGCGCGGGCGCTTCGATCACAATGGTCGCGTCCGTGGTTTGCTTTGGCTTCGCGGCTAAGAGAATGAACAGCGAAGCAGGCTGATTGAACCATAGCGCCGAATTCCGCCGGAGGCGGTGCGATGACGCCGTCCAATATGCAGCAAGGGTTGGGTCCCACGGTCGTCTTTCCTGCCAGCCCGTGACCCAAGGCGTCAGGCTCGTCACCGCCTCGCTTCGAGGCGAAGGCACGGCCTGACGCAGGTTCAATCCCCGTCGTATCCACCGTTTCTTCTTCCTGTGCGTCTAGCACCCTTTGCTTCAGGCCTTTCGATTCCGGCTGGCCAGTTGCAGACCTGTGGCGATCGCCGCGAGCCCCCCGCCGAGGGCCGACACTGAAATCCATCCTCCCCAGGACCAGAGCTGCGTGGCGGCGGCCGAGCCGACCGCGCCGCCTACAAACATCGCGCCCATAAAGATCGTGTTCAATCGCGCCCGGGCCTCAGGACGGAGGGCGTAGACGATATGCTGGTTTGAGATCAAAGCGCTCTGAACGCCGAAATCCAAAAGGATGACGCCAACGACCAAGCCGGCGATCGAGTTCCACAGCCCGAACACCGCCCAGGCCACGAGGGCGTGGATGGCGCCCAGCGCGATCATGGCGCGGGGCCCGTGGTTATCGGCGATCCGCCCGGCGATCGGCGCGGTCAGGACGCCGACAGCGCCAACCAACCCGAACAGCCCCGCGACATCGGCGCCCAGCCCGAATGGCGGCTGCTGAAGGCGAAACGCCAGGATGGTCCAGAAGGCGCTGAAGGCGGCGAACAGCAGCGCCTGGGTGATCGCCGCCAGGCGCAGACCGGGCAGCGCCGACCACAGCTGGACGAGCGACCGCAGCAAGGCGGCGTAGGTCAGATCGGTTTCGGGCCTGCTGGCCGGCAGGCAGGCGGCCATCCAGAGCCCTACGGCCAGAGCCAGGGGCGCGGCCAACCAGAACATCTCGCGCCAACCGGCGTGCGCGGCCACGAACCCCGCAAGGGTACGGCTCAGCAGAATACCGCACAGGACACCCGACATCACCACGCCGACCACGGCGCCGCGCCGCTCGGGCTGCGCCAGGTGGGCCGCGAACGGCACGACCTGCTGAGCCACGGTGGCGGCCGCGCCCACGACCAAGGACGCCAAGATGATCAAGGCCGCGCTGGGCGCCGCTGCGGCGGCGATCAGGGCCAGCGTCAAAACCAGGAACTGGATGACGATCAGACGCCGACGTTCGAGCAGATCCCCCAGCGGCGCCAGAAAGAAAAGCCCCGCCGCGTAACCCAACTGCGTCACGGTCGGGATGAGCCCCGCCAGTCCGCCGCGCAGGTCTCGCTCCATCAGGCCCAGCATGGGCTGGCTATAGTAGATATTGGCCACGGCGACGCCGGCCGCCACGGCCATCGTGAAAGTCAAACCCTTGCCCAGACCGTTTTCGGCCGCCTCGGCGGGTGATTGAGCGAACATCCTCATGAAATGTCTCCCGGCAACCTCTGCGCGTTGCGGGAAGGACATGGATTATCTCTCAATGATGCAGTAGTGGTGCGACACAAGAAGCCGACATAACGGATTTCGATATAATGGAGCTCGCTGATCTAGCTGTGTTCGTCGAAGCCGCGCAGGCCGGCAGCCTCGCCGCCGCGGGGCGTCGCCTTGGCGTCACCCCGATGGCCGCTTCGCGTCGACTGGCGGCTCTGGAAGCCGAACTCTCAGTACGCCTCGTTCATCGCACCACGCGTTCACTATCACTGACCCCAGAGGGCGAAGCCTTTCTGCCGCACGCCCAAGCCATCCTCGACCAGGAGGCCGAAGGTCGCGCGGCGGTGCGTCCAGCCAAGGCCGGCGCATCGGGATTGTTACGCATCACCGCCTCGGTGCCGTTCGGGCGCAAGATCGTCACGCCGATGATGGCGAGCTTCTTGCGCGACAATCCTGACCTGCGCGCCGAGTTGTTGCTGACCGACGGGATGGTCGACATCGCCGCCCAAGGTATCGACCTGGCCTTGAGGATCGGCCCGTTGCGCGACAGCACCCTCGTCGCTCGCCGCCTGGCGGACAATCCGCGCGGTCTTTACGCCTCGCCTCGCTATCTCGAGCGATGCGGAACGCCCAAGATCATGACCGACCTCGCTGCTCACGAATGCCTGCTGCTGCCCGGCATGACCCAGTGGACATTCGAAAGCGGCGACAAGGCGGTGCAACAGCGCGTTTCAGGACGCTTTACGGCTGATAGTTTCGAGGCGCTGCAACAGTCCGCGATCGAGGGCCAGGGAATTGTTCGCCTCTCGGCCTGGAACGTTCAGGATGACCTCGCCAGTCACCGGCTGATGGAAATCACCCTCAGCGACGTCGTGATCCCGGAGCAATCAGTGTGGGCGGTCTATCCCACAACCCGCTTCGTGCCGGCCAAGGTCCGTTTGTTCGTCGACGCTTTTCAAGCGTATCTGCGAGCGCAAAGGACACGATGACGATAGGGTCGGCATCAGCTTAAAATTTCAAGTTGTGGTGAATGCTGTTACAGCGGTCGCGATAGCGGGATAATTCAAACCCGAATCAGAGTTGAGTGATCGCATGATGCAATCGTTTCCCTGGTTGCGCTGCGCGGCGCGTAGGGGCCCGGGGCATTCACAGCAAGTGTCATCCACCGTTCGGTTACCTCAAACCTCCTGCTTTCGTTTAATTCAGACCAGACTGCCGAAAGAACAGTATGTTTCAATTTCGACGCTTGGTTCGCTGGTCGAGACTCAGGCGCTCCCGAGCGCCCCTGATCGCGGGGCCTTTAGCATGCCTGTTTTGCGTCGTTCTCGGCGCTTTCTCTCAGCATAGCGTCGATGTCGCCCAGGGTCGGATTGAGACCGCCTTCGAAGGCATGGCTGTCGCTGACACGGTCTTCGACACCACTTACGCGGCGGATCATCAAAGGCGGTTAGACGAGAGCGAAGGACAACGAACTGGGCGCGACGAGATCGTTCGAACGCGCGATGGCGCGCTGAGACGACTGGCCCAGCTATACGAACACGATGCGGCGCGGAGCGCTGAAGTAAGGCAACTGGAACTGGCGATCAGGGCGGTATCGGCCCTGCCCGCCCGACAAAAACTGGCCGTTTCCGGCTATCCGACGCGACAGTCCGGCCGCGAACTCGCGGCGCTGTTCGCCTTGCGCGACGCCGAGACCGCGCTTCGTGATGGGCAACAGAAAGACTTGGCTGAGAGCCTCCGGAACCTGGAGACGGCGAACCGGTCGGCCACAATCCTTCTCTGGGTGACAGGCCTGGGGCTTTTGGGCGTGACCCTGGCGGCCGCGCGCGTTCAGGCCCTGACTCAACGTCTGGACCGCCGTGATCGGACCCTGGCCCTTGAGAAGGCGCGTGCGTCCCATGAAGCCAGTCGCGCGAAATCCCAGCTGCTGGCGATCATGAGCCACGAGATCCGCACGCCGCTGAACGGGGTGCTGGGCATGGCGGAGATCATGTCGCGTCACCCCCTCGTTCCCGAGCAGCAAGCCAGGCTGCAAGCCTTGCAGGAGAGCGGGCGATCGCTGCTGGAGCTTCTCAACGACGCTTTGGACTACTCGAAGATCGAGGCTGGCAAGATCACGCTGGACGAGACCGCCTTCTGCCTGAATGACACCCTACGACGGGTGAAGGCGACCTTTGCGGGTGTCGCCGAGAGCAAAGGCCTGTCTCTGGTTCTGGACCTCGATGAAGAGACGCCCGCCTTTGTCCTGGGCGACCCTCTGCGGCTGCGACAGGTGCTGATGAACCTCGTCGGCAACGCGCTGAAGTTCACGCCTGCGGGCGCGGTCACGATCCGGTCCCGCCGTGTCGACGACACGCTGTTGCTGACCGTGACCGACACGGGCGCGGGGATGACGCCCGAGGCGTTGAGCCGCGTCTTCCAGGCCTACGCCCAGGCCGACCGCTCAACGGCCGCCACCTATGGCGGCACGGGCCTTGGCCTGACCATCAGCCGCG
The DNA here is from genome assembly GCA_020161365.1 of Pseudomonadota bacterium. Lineage (GTDB taxonomy): Bacteria > Pseudomonadota > Alphaproteobacteria > Caulobacterales > Caulobacteraceae > Caulobacter. The sequence continues at coordinate 160,846 of JAIUNU010000006.1, forward strand.
AACTCGTACGCCTGATGGGCGGCGATATTTCGGTCGAGAGCACCCTAGGCGTCGGCTCGACCTTTATGGTCAGCCTGCCTCTGAGGATCGCGGCCGCCCCCACTGACCCAGCGCCTTCCTCCGCGCTGGATCCCGCGCCACGCGCCTCATCTGGAGTGAGGGTGCTCGCAGCCGAGGACAACGCGGTCAATCGCACGGTGCTTGCCGAGATCCTCTCCCAGCTCGGCGTGGAAGCCGTTTTCGTCGAAGACGGCGCAAAGGCGCTTCAGGCCTTTGATGCGGAGCCTTGGGATCTCGTGCTCATGGACGTGCGGATGCCGGTTCTGGACGGAGAAGCGGCTATCGCTGAAATCCGGCGCAGGGAAGCCGACGCCGGGGTCGCGCCGACACCCCTCATCGCCCTGACTGCCAACGCCCTCCCCGAGGAAGTCCAGCGCTACCTGAACGGCGGTGCGAACGCAGTTGTCGCCAAGCCGATCGACATTCGCCAACTCGCGGGCGCGATGAACGACTGTCTGCCGTCTGCGGCGACGAAGCCTCAGACCGCGTGAGAGTGTCGGAGGCGCGCTCTCGCCCTCCGACATCCTTCCTAGACAGCCTCGGGCTGGCGCGCCGCCGCTGCGATCAGACCAGGTAAGCCTTCCGTAGCTTGGCGATCGACGCATCGGTGAGGCCAAAGCGCGCCTTGGACAGGGCGATCGGTCCGCCGAACCGGATGTCGATGGTCGCCAGAGCGCGGCGCATGACCTCGGGATCGGACCCCATGATGACCTGCAGAACCTCGGGCGGCAGCTTGGCGAGCGCCTGGGCTTGCTGAGCTGAGACGCCGCTGGTGTTCGCGCCGGACTGGCGCATCTGCTGGATGTAGTAGGACGGCGGCGTGTAGATCTCGGTCAGAGCGTAGTCCTGCAGCACCGTATCCCGCGGCACGCCCAGCACAGACAGGATCAGGGCTGACGCCATCCCGGTGCGATCCTTGCCCGCGCTGCAGTTGAAGGCCAGCGGTCCCTCATTGGCGACGAGACGGGCGAACATGTCCGTGTAGTGTGGCGTCAGCATATCCAGGAACATGACATAGGCGTCCGCAAAGCCCTGGATAGCCTCTTCGCGGTTCGACAGCTTCGCGAACGCCGCCATAGAGGCGCTCATGTCATAGTCGGTGGCGATCACCTTCGCGCCGCCCGCCTTGAGGAACGGACTGGGCTCGCTCGCGCGCTCCTGCGGGCTGCGCAGGTCGCAGATGGTGATCACGCCCAGCTTCGACAGATAGCCGAAGTCGGCCAGGGTGAGCCCGCTCATCACGCCGGAGCGATAGATCTTGCCCCACTTGACCTGACGCCCATCAGCGGTGCGCCAGCCGCCAAGGTCGCGGAAATTACGGCCGCCTTCCAGCGGCAACAGGCGCTCGGCCACACGGGTCTGGCGGCCATCCGCGGCCGTCACCAGAAAATAGGGTCTTGGCGACACTGGCGCGCCGAGTTCGGTAGTCGCGCCAGCGGCCGTCTTCAACGCGCGCATGGCGGGCTTGGCGGCCGCCGGGTCGGCGGACACGAAGACCGAGACAGCCCTGGCGCCCGTCCAATCAAGCCGCACGGCTCCGGGTGCGGTGCGCGCGACCTTGGCGTCCAGGACGACAGCCGCGCGCGCGGCGGGCGCGAGCGCCCAAGCGCCGGCTGCGGAGAGAAAGAGACGACGATCCACGTTCAGCGCTCCCATCCTCAGAACTTCACATTGGCTTCGACGCCGAAGGTGCGCGGCTCATTGAAGATCGCATAGGTCCCTAGCGCGGCGTTGGTGTTTCGCAGGAAGGCGTACGACCTGTTGGTCAGGTTTCGCGACCAGACCGACAACTGCAGGGCCGAGGCGCCCTCGCCCAAGCGGATGTCCGCCAGCGCCAGGCGACCGTTCATCGTGAACGACTTGTCGCTGGGCGTCGGATCCGTCGTATTGGTGATCTGAGCGTCGGCGAAGTTGGCGTCCAGGTGCGCCTTGAACGTCGCGCCGAAAGTCGGGCGAGCGTAGTCGACCGCCACGCTGCCCGCGTTCTTGGGACTGTACAGCGGGTAGATCGTCGATCGCGCATTGGTGAAGGGGTTGAACGCCTTCGAGAGCTTGATGTCGGTGTAGGCGTAGGCGCCCGACAGCGTCAGCCCTTCGAAAGGCACGAAGGCGAAGTCGAGCTCGAAGCCCTTGGTCTTGCCGCTGGCGGCGTTGGTGGTCTCCAGGGTCCCGCGATTGTTGTTCAGGACGAGTACGCTGAAGTCGACTTGCGCATCCTTGATGTCGCCGGTGAAGACGGCGACGTTCACGCGGCCGCGGCGGTTCCAGAACTCCGTCTTGGCGCCGAGTTCGAACATCTCGACCTTCTCAGGATCGAAGGCCCGGTAGGTCAGAGAGCGCGAATTGGCGCCGCCCGCCTTGTAGCCCGTAGCCCAGCGGCCGTAGAGGCTGACGTCCGGCGTCACGTCATAAGCCAGGCTGACCATCGGGTCGAAGTGGCTCCAGGACTCGTCCAGCGGCACCTTGCCCACGATGGTGTTCTTGTTGGCGTCGACATAGCTAGGCAAGGCGCCGTTGACGACGTCCAATTGCCCCTTCTTGGCGTCCCGGGTGATCCGCCCCCCGACCGTGACATGCAGCTTGTCCTCCAGAACCGGAGGGGTCCACGCGCCCTGGCCGAAGGCGCCGTAGCTGGTGGTCACGACGTGGCTCGCGCGGTCCAGGGGATGGGTGCTGAAATTGACCGGCAGGGGGGTGAAGCCGGTGCCCGTCGCATTCCACTGCAGCGAGTTCGGGGTCTGGGCATTGTCGCTGACCTTCTCGCGGAAGTAGAAGACGCCGGCGACATACTCCAGGCGCTCGGTCTTGCCGACCAGCTGGAATTCTTGGCTGACCTGATCCTGCCAGACGCGGGCGACGCTGTAGCGCGCGAAAGGCGCGTTGGGCACGAACACCGACAGGGCCACAGCGCCGTTGTCGAACTGGGTCTGCTTCAGCTTACGGTAGGAACTGATTGATTTCAGATCGAGGTTGTCCGCCAGGGTCCAAGTCATATTCAGGCGATGGCCCCAGGTATGACCTTCGCTCAGTTGCAACGGCACGCCGACCAAGGCGCTCTTGGCGCGGTTGGGCTGCGGCGGCGTCAAGGGCGCGGGAGCCAGCGCGCCGCGCTTCTCGAGTTGAACGAGATAGGGCGTCGACCCGTCGTAAGAGACGTCATAGGCGTAGTCGGCTCTGAACACGTCGGAGGCCCGCCACGCGGCCTCCAGGTTCAAGCCGCGCTTGTCGTAACTGTTGAAGTCCGGCTGCGCCGTGGTGCTCGGATTGGTGGTCGTGCCGCCGCGCTTGGTCACCAAGGCGTCGATCTTGACGCTGACGCCGGCGAACGCCGGCAGATCGATGTGGCTCTCGGCCTTGTAGCCCTCGTAATTGCTGTAGCCCAGCGTGGTGTTCATGCCGAACCGGCCGGTCGGCGCGCGTGTCACGATGCTGACAGCGCCGCCCTCGGTGTTGCGGCCGAAAAGCGTGCCTTGAGGGCCCTTCAGAACCTCGATGCGCTCCACGTCGTAGAGCGCCGAGCCCAGTCCCTGGGCGCGGCCCAGATAGACGCCGTTGACATAGACGCCGACAGCTTGATCGCGGGCGGGCTGGTTGGCGTCGCCGAGCGCGCCGATACCACGCATGCCGATCGTAAGCGCGGATTTGCGAGCGAAGAATGGCGCCACGCGCAGCGACGGGATGGAGCCGTCCCCGAGATCTTCAACGGACTGGACATGGCGAGCCTTCAGGGCCTCGCTGTCCATGGCCGAGATGGCGATCGGGGTGTCCTGCAGGTTGGTCGTGCGCTTCTGGGCGGTGACGAAGACCTCTTCAAGGCCGGTTACGCCGTCAGCCGGCGGCGTTATCGGCGCGTCCGCAGCGTGCGCCACGCCGCTCAACGCCAAGGCCGCGACGCCCGCCAGCAGGCCGGCGCGCCGCGCCGTCTGGATTTGCCGTTTCATGTCTGTCCCCGAGCTTGTCCGGCTGACGCCGTGCTGGAGGCGCATGTAGGCTCTGGCTGTGACCGTAGAACGAATGTTATGTTTCATTTCCACGAAGGTCGAAGTTCAGCAGCGCCAGACCTTGCGATCCTGATGCGGCCGGGGAATATGCGCCATGGTCGCCCACCCACGCCCACCCGCGTCACCGAAAACATCCGCAGCCGCACAAATGCCGGAAGCGCAGAACAACACCGGCCAGCGCCTAGTTGCGGCCGCCGGATGGCTTGTCGCGCAAGAGGGATTCGCCGCCGCATCGGCGCGAGCAATCGCCGCGCAAGCTGACGTTTCCGCCAGCGCAATCAACTACAACTTCGGCAACATAGAACGATTGTTACAGTCAGTCGTCGAGCAAGGCGTCGAAGACACCGGCGCCTGGCTGGCCGACCGCGAGAGTGAGATCGCCGCCCTGCCCCCCTCCCCCGATGGCGCGGCTTGGGCGCTGCTTCATGTCCTCGGCGCGTGGACTGCGGACGCCCGACCGCTGGCCCTGACCTATCAGGAGGCCGTAACCGCCTGGCCCGGCCAAGGCCCCTCAGCCGCCTGGACGCGGCTCTGGCGCGACTTCTGGATCCGCACGGCGCAACGTTTTGAGCTGTCCGAAATAGACGGCCGCGTGCTCCACGCCTTCTTCGAGCATGAAGCGCTTTACCATCTGTCTTGCTGGTCGGCAGCGCTGGAGGGCGCAGCCTTGCTTGAGATGATCGAACGCCTCGCCACGATCTGCCTTGGAGCTCCCACACGGCCCCCGCGCGGCGCGGTTGCGACAGCAGAGCGCGCGGCGGGCGCCCGCCCGCATGGCTCGGTTCCGGCCGCCGCCATGCGCATTGCCAAGGCCGCCGGCGAGGTGGTGGAAGAAAAGGGCCTGGCGGGCCTGACGCACCGCGCGGTCGCCAAGCACGTGGGCGTCACGACCGGATCGGTGACCCACCATTTCCGTTCAATCGAAGATCTGGTCGCCGGCGCGATCCGGGGCCAAGTCCAGGCAATGACAGAAGAAGCGATCCCCCGGGCGCCCATGGATGAGGTCGCGTCGCCTGATGCGCTGTTCGCGGCCCTTCGCTTCCACGTCACTGCCGAGACGCCATCCAGCGCTGTAGTCCGCCGTCGACGACTTTTCCTGGCGGCGCTTCGACGACCAGAACTCGCTGCAGCGGGCGCGGTTATCCGCTTCTCCTACGGGGGCACGCTACGGGACAGCCTTGGCCGTACGTTCGCGCTTTCGGAAGCGGACCTGCTGGGCAACGCCAGCGTTCTGGCCCGGCTGTTGGCCTCGATCTGGTTCGCCTGCGCCGGAGATGACGACCCTGCGGCGAGCCGAACGATCCTCTTCGACCGGATTGAGGCCAACGTAAGGGCCAGCCTGACACCCTTAGCCTAGCAGTTAGCTCCGCCTTCCAAGCTGGAACAGCGCCTTAGCTTTTCGGAACCCACCGCGAACGATCCAGATAAGGACCGCCGTAAGCCGGTCCCTGTGGGGCGGCTTGGGCGGGAGACGGGGTCGATACAGGCCTGGACGGAGCTGCGGCGACGGCCGAGGACTTGTTCGGACGTTTGGCCTGCTGCGCCCGTGACGCCTTGGCGTCATCGCCCATGCATTGCTCATAGGGCTGCTGGCGCAGCGAGGCGGCGAAATCGTAGACGCTTCGTTCGACCAGCGTGCGCACAGCCAGTTGGATCGGCTCAAGCGCGCTCTTGCCGCCCGAAATGTCGAATACATTGCCATTGAGGAAGTCGAAGACGCCCGCCTTGATCTCGCGCCCGACGATCTGCTTCTGGTACGAGGTGATGTCGACCACCTCCTGCGATCGGGTGTCGATGAGCCGCAGGTCAATCGCGACATTGATGACGAACTTGCCGGTGGTCAGAGACGCCTTGAGGCCGGCCGTTCCCACATCGCCGCCCCGCGCATCCAGGCCGCTGGAGCTGATGTTGTAGTTCAGCTCGGTGATGCCGCCGACGATGTAGTAGTCCGAGCCGGCGATCTGGCCGGCATAGATCGGCCGGGCGTTGTCCGCCACGGTTCCGGCCTGTTGAGGATTGTCCGAAAGAACCCGATCGCGCGCATAGGCGATCTCGACATCGGAGATGCCGCGATCGAACCGCTCGACGATCGGAACACCGGCCTTGTTGAGCGCGGTCATCGCGAAGAGCGCAGCGCCTTGCGTCACCTTGGCGCCCGTCTCGATGTCGCGCTTGCCCGTCAGGTCCGAGATCGCGCCGACGGCGACGCGCGGTGGCGTTTGTCCCGTGTTTTGGGCCAGGCAGCGCAGAGCTGAGGAATAGGCGGTGTCGTTGACGGTCGCCGGCGCGCCGCCGATGGGCTTGGCGTAGAGTCCGGTCTTGGGATCGGCGCTGGTGGCGCAAGCCGTCAGAACAGGCAGAAGCGCGACCGAAAGCAACAAGGGTTGGCGGAGCTTCATCAAGGGATCGTCCCAATCGCGGCCTGCGACAGGGCCGCGGCCAAGCTTCACCCAAAGAAGCTAAGGATTACTGGACGCCCCCGCGCGAGACCCCGTTTTGGGCCAAGGCGCGCGCGCTGGCGTAGCGCGGCGGCGGCGGGCCTTGCGGCTCGGCTTCCGGCGGCAGGCAGTTTTGCTTGAGGCCCTGGCCATAGAAGTTGGCGGTCAGTTCATAAACGCCGCGCTCGACCAGGGTGCGCACCGCGGCCTGCAGCGGCTCCATGGCGCCGCGCCCCCCCGAAAGAACTGCTGCGTTCTTGTCGCCGCCGGCGGTCAGGCCCAGGTCGAAACTCGCGCCGCGCACCTGCTTCTGGTACGAGACCATGTCGACCACTTCCTGCGTCCGCGAATTGACCAGGCGCAGGTCCATGGCGACGTTCATCACGAACTGCTGAGCGTTGAGCCCGCCGCGAACGCCGTCGGTATCTTTCGAGCCGCCTGTGGCGTTGACGCCGCTCGAGGCGATGTTGGTGTTCAGTTCGGTGATGCCGCCGACGATATAGTACGAAGATCCCGCGATCTGGCCGGCATAGATCCGGCGAAAGTTGTTGGCGTCGCGACCGGCGCGCTCGGGACTATCCGAGAGAAGGTGCTGGCGAGCGTAGTTGAGCTCGATCTCGGCCACGGTGTTGTCCAGGCGCTCCACGACCGGGAAGCCGGCCTTGCCCAGCGCCGTGATCGCAAACAGCGAGGCGCCCTGGCTGATCCGCGCACCGGTCTCGAACTCGACCTTGCCCGTATAGTCGGCGATCCGGCCGACGGCGATACGAGGCAGCGGCGTATGCGGACGCGCCTGCGCCAGACAGACTAGGGCTTCGGTATAGCCCGTGGGGTTCCGCGTCGCGGGAGCCTCGTTGATCGGCTTCGCATAGAGGTCGCCAGCTTGAGCCTGACCCGCCAGCAGGCAGGTCGAGGCCAGGAGCAGCATCCAGCGTTTCATCGGGCGCATCGGGAGTCCTCGGAGCGGAAAAGCAAAGAACAGAACTAGTTGCTGGCGCTGGCGACGCCGTTCAGCACGGCGCTGGCCGAAACCGGGGCGTTGTTGATCTGCGTGCTGTTCAGAACCACCGTGTTGCCGGTGCCGTTGACATCGATCCGGATCATATTGCCGATCGCGGTGGCGGAGGCCGAACCGGCCGCGCCGCTCTGAAAGTACTGAGCGCCGGCCAGGCTGTTGGTCGAGTTGGTCGTCAACGAGCTGTTGCCAACACCCGACTGTATGACGCCATCCGTCACGATCCGGTTGCCGTTGGCGTCACGCGTCGATGGGTTGAACGTCTTGTCCATCACATCGGCGCTCGAGCCGTAGCCGCGCTCGATCTGCTTGCTCAGCGTGCTGGTCTGCGCGCAGGCCAGTCCGGCCGAAACCAGCAGAGCCATGGGTGCAAGAAGCGCACCGCGAAGCGTAGACATCTTGATCATGCCATGCCCTCGAAGGCTGGTCTCGCCGACGGGTTTGCCGTCGGCGAGACACAATGCGGCTTAGAAGCCCTTGAGCGCGATCGAGTTGCCGATGGCCGTGGCGGCGACGTCGACAGCGCCGGCGGCGCGTTCGATGCCGACGCTGGCCGTGGCGATGACCGGCGTGCCGATCGAGGTCTGGGACAGCTTGGCGGTCGCGAAGTCGCCGTTGATCGAGACGTTGTTAGCCATGGCGGTGGCGGCGATGTTCACGTTGCCATCGATGTCGCCGAGATAGGCGTTGATCTTGGCGGTCGGGTCGCGATTCACGACTTGGGTGACCTTGATGTCGCCGATGACGTCGACATTGGCCGAGACGGTGTTGCCGATCGCGGTGGCGCTGAGGTCGACATCGCCGACGACGCTGGGCAGCGTGGCGTTCAGTTCGGCGACGACGTCGCCGTGGGTCAGCGACTGGTTCGCTTCCATCTTGTCGAGCTCACGGCCTTCCAGCTTCACGCTGTTGGCGACTGCAGTCGAGGCGGCCTTCACACCGTTCAGCGCGGCGTCGACTTGCAGGTCCAAGCGCGACAGCGCCGTGCCGTCGAACGACTGGTTGGTAATCGAGCTCTGGCTCGGCAGAACGTCATAGCAGGGGTCGGTCGGACGGCACGAGGTCGGGGCCGGATCGGTCGCGGCCGGGGTGGTGGTTTGCGCCAGGGCGGCGCTAGCGCCGGCAAAGCCAGCCGACAGGGCCACAACGGCGGCCAGGGTCCTCAGGTTCTTCATGGTCATCCCTCACTGAACGCCGATGGTGTCGGCGAGGGCGTAACCGCAAGAGCGATGCCGGAAGGTGCGCGGGAAACCTGTTTTGGGTAAATTCGTCTTTTCAACGCGTTGCGCGCCCGGCGCCGTCTTGCGTACCTTTGAGGAAGCAGCAAACCTGGGAAGCGTGCCAAAACATGGCGCGCCGCTGTTTCAGATTCTTACAGCGCTAAAACCCTATGAGGCGACCAAGCTCGGGCGACGGGGCAGCGAATGTGGCGGAGCGGCCGCTGCGGCGTCAGTCAGGCCGCCAGAGCCGCCGAGCCTGGGACCAGGGCCGTCACCACCAGACGGCTCAGCATGCGACCTTCCAGCGGAATGATCGCGTCGACGAATGCTTCGCCGCTCAACTCCATAGCCGGGGGCGCCTGGAGAACATCGGCGTCGACCATGAAGGTCTCCTGCACCGCGTCGACCAGCAGCCCCACCAGTTGGTTCGCCGAGCGAACCACGACGATGACGTTGCGAGACGAAGGCTCCGTGCGCCCGAGACCCAGCCGGCTGCGCAGGTCGAAGACGGGCATGACCGCGCCGCGCAGATTGATGACGCCGAGAATATAGCTGGGCGTATTGGGCATAGGCGTCGCCGGCGTCCAACCACGGATTTCGCGGACGACCGAGATGTCGATACAAAACTCCTGACCGCTGATCTCGAAGGAGATCAGTTCCAGTCGACCGTTCGCTAAGACGTCCTGCATCAGAACTCCTCCCAGGTTTCGGTCTTCAGCGCCGTGGCCCCGATCGTGCCGGGGCGGCTTTCGGCAAACGCCTGGGCCTTCCGTTGGGCCGCGTGGACGGGTGAGGGCCGTGACTGCGGCGCGGGAGCTGTCCGCGAGCCGCCGTATCGGAACTTGCCGATCAGGTCTGCGAGCACCACCGTCTCTTCGCGCAGGGAGTGCGCCGCTGCCGTGGCCTCCTCCACCATCGCGGCGTTCTGCTGAGTGACCTGGTCCATCTGATTGACCGCGGCGTTGACCTCGTTCAGGCCCACGGCCTGTTGTTGCGACGAGGTGGCGATCTCCGAGATCAGAGCGTCGATCTGAGCCACCTTCTCCACGATCTGTGTCAGAGCCTGACCGGTGTCCCCCACCAACTTGACGCCGCGGCCAACCTGCGAGGTGCTGCTGGCGATCAGCGTCTTGATCTCCTTGGCCGCGTCGGCCGAGCGTTGGGCCAGGGCCCGGACTTCCTGTGCGACGACGGCAAAGCCGCGACCCGCTTCCCCTGCACGCGCCGCCTCGACCCCGGCGTTCAGGGCCAGCAGATTGGTCTGGAAGGCGATTTCGTCGATCACTCCGATGATCTGGGTGATCTGGCCCGAGCTCTGCTCGATCTCGCCCATGGCCTGGACGGCCTCGCGCATCACCGCGCCGGACTGTTCGGCGTCGCTGCGGGTGCTGGACGCGGCCGACGACGCCTGCTTGGCGTTCTCCGCCGCCCGCTTGACCGTGGCGGTAATCTCGTCGAGCGCCGCCGCCGTTTGTTCCAGGCTGGCGGCCTGCTGCTCGGTGCGTCGGGACAGGTCGTCGGATGAGCTACGGATCTCTTCGGTGCCCGACTTGATCGTCTCAGCTGTGTGGCCGACCTGCTGCATCGCGTTCTGCAGCGTCTCCAGCGCGCGGTTGAAATCCCGACGCAACTGGTCGAGTTCCGGGATAAAGGCCTTGTCGATGCGCTGCTGCAGATCCCCCTGCGCCAGCGCCGTCAACGCCTCCCCAATCTCGCTGACCGCCTCGACGCGCTTGGTCACGTCGGTAGCGAACTTGACGATCTTCACCACCCTGCCCTGGTCGTCGAGGATCGGATTATAGGAGCCTTGGATGGTGACGCTCACGCCGCCCTTGCCGACACGCTTGAACTCGGAAGCCTTGTATTCGCCGCGTCTCAGACTGGCCCAGAAATCCGCATAGTCTGGACTGTCGCGATAGGCGGCCTCGACAAACATGCTGTGCTTGCCGCCGATGACCTCAGCGGACGTGTAGCCCATGGTCTTCAGGAAATTCTCGTTCGCGTCGAGGATCGTACCATCGAGGTCGAACGCAATCATCGCCTGAGACCGGCTGATCGCGGCGATCTGGGCGGTGTAATCGACATTCAGCAGGCGTTCCTTGGCGTCGGCCCATTCCACCACGAAGCCCGTCGTCTTGCCGCCCGTCTGCAATGGGGTCACCAAGAGGTCGAACGCCAGTTTGCCGACCCGAATGGTCGCCGCGTACGGTATGGTCAACTTGGCCAGCATCCCGCGCTGGTGCGAGGGGTTCTTGTGGAACACATCGATGTTGCTGCCGACCAGCTTTGCGACGCTGAAGTTCGGCAGTTCCTTGCGGATGTCGGCTTCGTTCTCTGTCAACAGCGCGGTGACCGCAGTGTTCAGGTAGGTGATGTTGAGCTTGGCGTCCGCCACCATGACGTTGGCCCGCAGGGCCTCAAGAACTTGGACCCCCTCGAGGCCCTTTCCATTTCTTGCAAATAAATCCAGCATTTCGAGGCCTTCGCGGTCATGAATAGCCAAGCGAAGCTATTCGTTAAGGCCAAGCTCGTGGGGGGCAGGTTAACAAGTTATTTCAGCGTTATCCCAACCCAAAAATAATGACAATTTGCCGCAGCATCCAAACGAGTATTTCATACGTCCGCTTCGAAACTCACTTCCCTATAGTTGAATTTGCAAATGCAAGACATCAATAGGCGCATAAGAAACAAGCTTGGATGAATAGTACTGTCCAGTCCCGACACGGCGAAGCAATGGCTGCCTCACCAGCGCCCTGGAGACCACCGAACTTTGTATCGTGTTGAGCACACGCCAAGCCACCGCAGGCGACCTGGCGGTGGATCGGCTAAGCTTCGCTCTGAATAGCTTGGCGCAAGCGGGCCGCGACATCACCCAGCGTGATGGCGTTCAGCGAGTCATTGACGTCCAACACGCCCTGCCCGTGCTGCTGAGAGAGGTTGCCCGTAAAGTCGGTCAAGGCGGTGACGTGCTGCGCCAGCAGATCGACGGTGTGCAGTTCCTGCATCACCGAGAGACGATGCTCGTCGGGGACGACCTCAAGAATCTTGCCCAGCGCCACGTCCAAATGCCCGCAGGCGACCGCAGCCAAAGACATTTCCGCAGAAATCGCCTTCAACACCGTCTCAACGCTCGCCGGCGCCATCTTATCCGACATCTCAACCCCCTGATTCCTTATGGCGAAGTCAGCATGTGAGAGGCGCGCGCTGCAAGGCCTTGATTCCTGCGACGAATTATCGCGCGGATAACGCCAACCCGAACGACAACTTCAGATAGCGGTGCGCCGGAGCAGTTCATCGCGCCGATCGGCCATCTCGCGACGGGTGCGCTCCAGCGCATCACGCTCGGCCATCGCGAGGAGCGACTCGACCGTGCGGTTCAGGTGGTCGTGGATCACCCGCCGGGCCGATTTGGGGTCTCGCGCGCGAAGCGCCTCGACAATCCGGCGATGATCTTCTGCAAAGGCTTCCGGCGCAGAGAGGCGCGCCCGCCGCAGACCGCTCGCGCAGTCCGGAAACTGACGACGCAGCATCCAGATCTCTTCGACCGCCGCAACGATGGCGGCGTTTCGCGTCGCGTGGGCGACGGCGATGTGGAAGTCGTGCTCCAGCCGCTCGGCCTCCTCGCCCGCGGCGTGTCGAGCCAAGTCACGCGCCATGCGGTCCAGGGCCGCGAGTTGCTCGTCTTCGACAGCCGCCGCCGCCAAGGCGCAGGCCTCGCCCTCGAATAGCCGCCGCGCCTCGGTCAGCTCCAGCGCCGACACCTCGGCTTCCGACGGATCCTTCTCGATGTCGCCGCGCGCGGAGACGTAGACGCCCGACCCCTGACGCGCCTCCACCAGGCCCTGGAACTCCAGAGCGATCATCGCATCGCGGATCGTTGGCCGGCTGACCCCGAAAGAGTCGGCGAGCGCCCGTTCCGAGGGCAGGCGATCGCCAGGCGCATAGCGCCCCTCGGCGATCGACGCGGCGATGGACCGAGCCACCTGCTGGTACAGCTTCTGGGGGTCGGGCGCGCCGCTCATCCAGCCTCGCTTGGGATTCTATGACCCCATCTTAGCGACTGGCCTGACCTTTGGAAGCGGCTCCCAACCGGCGCACCTCGCTGGCTGCGAGCAGGAAGGCGCCGACGCCGTAGAGTTGGGTGTCGTCGCGACCGACCTGGTCGGGCGCGACGCCGACCCGCTGCACCCAGCCCAGGCGACCATCTGGCTCCACCGCCGCCTCCAGCGCCCTCCAGCCCTTGTCGATGGTCGGCGCATACCGGGCGCGCGGCAGCAGGCCGTGGTTCACGCCCCAGGCCAAGCCATAGACGAAGAAGCCCGTACCGCTGGTCTCGGGCGTCTTCTGGGGTTCGAGGAGGGACACCGGCCAGTAGCCCTGGTCGCCCTGCAGCGACGCGATCTTGGCGGCCATCTGCCGGAAGACTCTTTCGTAGCGCGGACGGCTTGGATGGTTGGCGGGAAGATCCTGCAGAATACGCGCAAGACCCGCGAAGGCCCATCCGTTGCCGCGCCCCCAGAAGATCTTGCGGCCGCTCGCATCACGTCGCGCGATGAAACGGCTGTCGCGGAAATAGAGGTGCTCGACCTGGTCAAACAGGTAGTCGTGGGTCGCCCAGAACTCGCGGTCGGCGTGCGCCAGATAACGGGCGTCGCCGGTCACCTTCGACAGCGCCGTCCACGCCGGCGGGGCCATGAAGATCGCGTCGCTCCAGCACCAGCGGGCCTGGCAATAGGGATCGCCCTTGGCAGGCTTGGGCTCGAAGTCCAAAGACACCGTCGAAGGATTGGCCAGGACGGCGTCGAAACGGCTCCGCGTGGGGCCAAGCTTGGACGGGTCCTTGGTTCGGTTCGACGCCCAGATCCACACCGCGCCTGTCGCGTCGGCGTCGGCGTGGCGCGGCCGGTGATCAAAACTCCACTGCTCGGCCTGGCCATGCGCGAGCACGGCCTGCGTCAGGTAGGGGTCCTGGGTCGCGTCGGCGAAAGTGTAGAGGCCGATATAGAACGCCGCCTGCACCCAGTCGCGCGGCGCTTCGGTGTCCTTCCGAAACGACGTGACGGGCACGTAGTCGAAGTTGTCCATGTGGGCCAGCTGCCAGGCCGCCACTCTGCGGGCAGCGGCGTCCACCGAGGCGGCCGAGACGCTTACCGAATGCTGTGTCGGAGCCGCCAAAGCGGGCGCCGCAGCGCTGGAGATCAAAATCGCAGCGAGCGCCGCCTTGAGAAACTTGGAGGTCATCGTGAGGCTCCCCTACGCGCGCGCGCCAAGATCGGACACGGCCAGAACGTCCATGTCGTCGAACTCGAGGTTCTCGCCGCCCATGGACCATACGAAGCTGTAGTTCGCCGTGCCGACGCCGCTGTGGATCGACCAACTGGGCGAGAACACCGCCTCGCCCTCGTCCATGAACACCGCGCGGGGATCTGACGGCTCTCCCATCAGATGCATCACACGCCCGGGAGAAGCGTCGAAATACATGTAGATCTCGCTGCGGCGCCGGTGGGTGTGGGGCGGCATCGTGTTCCACACATTGCCAAGCTCCAGTTCCGTAAAGCCCATCACCAGTTGGCAGGTGTCGACCAGGCCCGGCCGGATCGCTTGGCGGATCACGCGACGATTGGCGTTGCAGGCTTCACCGGCCGCGATGACGCGGGCCTCTTCGCGGCGGATCCGTCGGCTGGGGTGGCTGGCGTGGGCTGGATAGCTGACGAAATAGAACCGGGCTGGGCGCGCCGGATCGCTGCTCTCGAAACTCACCGCCTCGACACCACGACCAATGTAGAGACAGTCGTGGCGCGCGAGCTCGAAGCAGGATCCATCCAAGGTCACCACACCGGTGTCGCCGATGTTGATCACCCCCACCTCACGACGTTCGCAGAAGAACCTGGAGGCCAATTCCGGATGCGTCGGAAGCGTCAATGCGGTCGTCGTGGGAACCGCGCCACCGACCACCGCGCGCTCGATCTCAAGATAGCTGAGACGCAGCACGCCGGCCTGGAACAGGTCGGCGATGACGAACGTGTCGCGAAGCTGCCCTGCAGACATCCGTCCCATGCCCGCGCGATCGGCGCTCTCGCGATAATCCATCTCGACGCCCATCGAGCTCCCCCTCGCGCGTCCGCTTCCGTTCGAGCGGTTTCTAAATTGACATTACCAATTTTAGAGTTCGGACGTAAAGCGCTCTGTCAGCCGCCGACCGCAATCATAACCTGAGTCATCCGCACGAGAGCCGAAGAGGCGGAATTATCTCGTTATTTTACAGACACGTAAGCCGCGATAATGAAGCACGAGGTCGAGCTCATTTTGGTCAGACCAACCCGCCCCGAACAGCTCATAGGGGAAGGCGCAGCGCTACTTCGCAGCGCTTACGGCGCGGAGCGCGATTTCCTCACGCTTGGCGGCGAGACTTTCCCGCGTGCGCTCGATCGCTTCGAGTTCGGCGGTCAAAAGCAGGTTCTCAATAAGGCCTCCGAGGTGCGCGTGCATGGCCGTGCGAGCCGCCTTCGGATCGCGCGTGCGTAGCGCCTCGATGATCTCCTGGTGCTCGTCATGCAGCGGCCGCTTCCGGACAAGGCGAGCCTTCTCAAGCATCTGCATGCACAGCCGCGAGCGATAGCGAAGGTCCCACATGCTCTCGACGATACGCACCACCGCGGAGTTTCGCGTCGCTTGGGCGATGGTGATGTGAAACTGCCGGTCGGCCAGCTCGCTCTGCTCCTTAGTCGAAGCCTCGCTGTTCATCTCGATGACCAGCGTCTCCAAGTAAGCCAGTTCGTCATCGGTGATCAGCGTCGCGGCGAGGGCGGCGGCTTCGCCCTCGAAGAGCCGCCGCGCCTCGGCTTGCTCGAAGGCGCCGATGTCCAGATCCTTCACCGGCGGCGGCGGTTGGTCTAGGCGCACATAGACGCCCGAGCCCTGGCGCGCCTCCAGCAGCCCCCGCATCTCCAAGGCGATGATCGCCCGACGAACAGTAGGACGACTGACACCGAACTCATCAGCAAGATCGCGTTCGGAGGGCAAACGGTGGCCAGGCGTATAAACGCCGTCGGCGATCGCCGCGCTGATCGACGCGGCCACCTGCTGATATAGCCGGGTGGCGTCGGGAGACGAGGTGTCCAGCGAAAGGGTCGACATCGCAGCGCCGCAAACAAGCGCCCGGAAATGGCGCAGCCCAACGACTAGCGCGCGCCCGCCTTGCTCACAAGGGTCGCGACCTAAGTGGTCTTACCAAGACCTCGGGGCGACCGGAGGGTAAGGACTCCGGCCGCCATCGCCGTCCGCTCCGGGAGGAGGTTGGCGCAAGATACGCAGCGCCTTGGTCGACGAGTCTGCGATCCGCCGCCGGTATGCCGGACGGGTCGCGCAGGATCAGAGTAGCAAAATTGGCTTAGCCTGCAACGAAAAATGGCCTGACCAAATAGATGATTTTAAGCAGAAGTTGTTGACCCAATCTGCGCTGACGCTCTCAGGCCGCCTCACGCAGGCCCCACGGATGCGCAGGATAGAAGCGGGCCATCATGCGTCCTGCATAGTCTGTCAGCCTAGGGTAGCTCTCAGCCTCTCGACGCAGGGGGGAGTCGAAGAACGGCGTCATGATGGCCGCCAGCATGGCGAAAGCCGTGGCGTCCACGCCTACGGGGTGAGAGTCCCGCATAAGATAGGTCTTATCCTCCAGAAGCTCGTCCAAAGCCCGCAACGAGAGCGCGCCTAGCCAAGCCACCTCCTCACGCAGATGCCGGCCGACACCGACCGCGCGGACATTGGCGCCAACGGCGTCCTTTAACCCCCTTCGGAGTTCATCGCGCAGGTGCGGCGGCGCCTGATCGAACCACCGTGCGGGGCCCTTCTCGAAGTTGGCGGGCTCCAAAAACCGAAAGTAGCTCGAAACCCACCCCAGTTGGTTCTCGATCATGCGTTCGATGGCCCAAGCCTGAGCCCGTTCCTTGCCGCTGAGGCCGAGATCGAGGTCGATGTCGTACTTCCGTTCGATGTGAACGCGAATGAAGGTGGAGTCCCCGATCGCCTGGGCGGCGTCTTCAATCCAGGGCAACTGCCCCTTCGGGGCGGTCTCGCGGCTGCCGATGGTCTTTCGATAATCCAGACCCGCCATCATCAACTGGACCTCGGTCTTGGTGACGTAGGGACTGATCTCAGGCAGCCCAAATCCGGCTCCAGCGGCGAATAGCGTGATCATCGTCCCTCTCCATCCCGAATGTCGCGATGACGACTTGCTACCGCCAGCCTGCTGCCAGCATGCTGTCAGCAACGGTCCTGGATAGTGAAGCTCATGAGACGCGCCGAACGCCTTTTCCAGATCATCCAGATTCTTCGCCGCAGCCGCGCTCCGGTGACCGCGGACGCTATCGCGGCCGAGCTGGAGACCTCCAAACGCAGCGTCTATCGCGACATCGCCGCTCTCGTGGGCCAGCGCGCGCCCATCCGGGGCGAGGCTGGCGTCGGCTATGTTCTAGAGGCGGGCTTCGACATGCCGCCCCTCATGCTGACGCCCGACGAGATCGAGGCGGCGGTGCTCGGCGCCCAGTGGGTTGCGGGTCGCGGCGACCCGGTCCTCGCCAAGGCGGCGCGGGACCTGATCAGCAAGATCGCGGCCGCCGTCCCTGACCGCCTCCGCCCCTATGTGCTGGAACCCGCCGCCGCCGCCGCGCCGGCGTGGAAGCCTCAGACTGACCGGATCGACGTGGCCCAGGTGCGCGCTTGGATCCACGCCGGCCGCAAGATCCGCCTGAACTACAGCGACGAGGCTGGCGCGGTCAGCGAGCGTGTCATCTGGCCGGTCACGGTCGGCTATCGCGAGACGATCCGCATGATCATCGCCTGGTGCGAACTTCGGTCTGCGTTCCGCACCTTCCGGACCGATCGGGTGGTCGGGGCTGAATTCATGGACGAGCGCCATGGCAAGCGGCCCGCCGTGCTACGGGCCGAGTGGCTACGCTTCCGCGACGCCGAGATCGCCGCCTGGGAGGCGCGGGCCATGGAGAATTGCTCGGGAGGCTAGATCCCGTGCCGTTTGGCGAAGGTCTCGAACAGATGGGGCCAAGCGGCGACAGGCTTGCCCGCGACGAACCGCAGCCCAAAGCCGTGGCCGCCCTCCTCGAAGATGTGCATCTCGGCCGGCACGCCCTTGGCCTTCAGCGATGAGAACATCAGCAAGGTGTTCTCGACCGGAACCGACTTGTCGTCGGCCGCGTGGAGCAGGAACACGGGCGACAGCCCCTCGCGCACCTGCCTTTCTGGTGAGAGCTCGGCCGCTCGATCCGGCGTATTCTGTCTGGCCAGCAGTTGTTTTTGCGAGCCGCTGTGACCGAAGGCGGCGTTCAGCGTGATTACGGGATAGATCAGGGCTGACAGGTTCGGCTTGGTCGCTAACGAGTCGGCGGCGTCGACCGCCAGATAGGTTTCGGCGTCGAAACGCGTCGTCAGGTTGGCGGCGAGATGCCCGCCGGCCGAGAAGCCCATAACGGCCACGCGATCCGCCGAGAACTTCATCGCGTCGGCACGGGCGCGGATGAGGCGGATCGCACGTTGGGCGTCCTGCAACGGCGCATCGCCGCCAGCGGCCCAGCCGTCGCCCGGCATGCGATAAAGCAGAACAAAGCAGGTGTAACCGCGGGCGGCGAGCCACCGCCCGGTCTCGTAGCCTTCCTTGTCGAGGACGACCCGCTCGTAGCCACCGCCGGGGATCAGCATCACAGCGGCGCCGTTCGGCGTCTTGGGGCGAAAGACAACGAGCTTGGGGACGCGGGTGTGCACCTGGGCGCGATCTCTCAAGGCCTTAGGGTCACCTCGCTCGACGATCCCCTCCTCGACGCTGACGCCTTCACCGCCGGGCGCGCCGTTCGGCCACAGCAGAATGGTCTCGACAGGGTCCGGCGGCGTGATCGTTGATTTGTCCATCTGCGCCGCCCTCGCCTCGCTTGCGGCCAGGGACCCGAGCATGCCCGAGACAAAGACACTGAAGGCGCCGCGCCGGTTCATCATGAGACCCAAGACCTGATCGTTTGTCGTCTCCAAGACCCTAAAACCGGCGAGACCTCTTTGGAAACCGGTTTCCTAACGCTTTGCGAACCGCAGGTGATGCAAGACGATGCCGCTGGTCGTGGCGACGTTCAGCGAGTCGAAGCCATTGGCCATCGGAATGCCGACCCTGCGCGCCTTGGCCATGACCTCCAGGCTCAGGCCCGGCCCTTCGGCGCCGAGCAGCACCGCTGTCCGGAGGGCGGGCTTGAGGGTCGCCAGCACCTCGTCGGCGGCGGGACTGAGCGCCAGCCCCTCGAAGCCGGTCGCCGAAAGCAAGTCCGCGATCGGTTCGTCTCGCACGAGCCTCGCGGTGGGGACCGACAGGACCGCGCCGACCGACACGCGGATGGCCTTGCGGTACAGCGGATCGCAACAGTCGGAGTCGAGGATCACCGCGTCCGCGCCAAAGGCGGCGGCGTTGCGATAGATGCCGCCGATATTGTCGTGATTGGCGATGCCGCAGAGGACCAGGACCACCGCTTGCGCCGGCAGGCTCGCCAGCAGTTCCCGCGCGTCGATCGCCGGCGGCTTGCGGCCAAGCGCCAGAATGCCGCGATGCAGGTGGAACCCGGCGATCGCGTCCAGCACTTCCTGATCGGCGAGATGGACCGGCGTATCTTGCGGGAGCCCGGCGAGGACATCCTCCAGTTTGTCGCGTCGCTTCGGATCGATCAGCAGTGAGACCAGGCGCTCGGGGGCGTCGCGCGTGAACGCGCGCAGCACGGTTTCGCCTTCCGCGATGAACAGACCTTCGCGGCCGACAAGGTCGCGCTCCTTGATCGCACGGAACGGCGCGACGGCGGGATCGTCGGGGTGCGAGACACGATGAAACTGGGGCAAGGCGGTCTCTGGAGGTGGCGCGTCGGTCAGCGCACGCCTCGTATCGGCAAGATCGCCAGACCGCCAGCCAAAGCCAAGGCGCTGGCCACCAGGAAGAACATCCGGAAATCGCCCTGCGTAGGTCCAAGGCTCCAAACGGCGAGCGCCGGCGCCAACGCCTGCGGCAGCGTGTTGGCGAGGTTGATCACGCCGAGATCCTTGCCCGCGTCCCTTTGGGAGGGCAGCACCTGCGTCACCAAGGCGATGTCGACGGCGGAAAAGCACCCGACTCCGCAGCCGTAGACAATGAACGTCGCCACAAGCACCGGCCACGCCGGCGACATGGAAAAGACGATCAGCGAAAGCGCAACCGTCAGCGCGGCGCCAAAGGCGAAGAGTTTCCGGCGGCGCAAGCGATCGGAAAGCACGCCGCCCGCCATGGCGCAGGTCACGTTGAACACCGTCGAGATCGCCGCCAAGATCGCGAACCCCTCCTCGGCGCGACGACCAGGAAAGAGGTGCGGATAGTCGACCTCATCCTTCAGGAAATAGAGCATGTAGCTCTGCACCAGACTGAAGGCGACCAGGACGAGGAAGCGTCCCAGCCAGGCGAACGCGAAGTCCGGGTGCTGTCGTGGACTGACCCAGAGGCCTGAGACGAAGGCGCGAAAGTTGAACGGCGGCACGGCGCTCTTGGGCAAGGGCGGATCGCGGAGGCGTAGCACAAAGGGGGCTAGACCCAGCAGCAACGCCGCCGAGATCGCTGCGTACCGATAGCTCTCGGTGACAAGAAGGCCGCCGACCACCACGGCGCCGATAGCGGTGCCGATGGGATTTCCGAGACTCAGGAACGCAGCCACCATGCCCTTCTGGGTGTCCGGCACCCGATCGGGCATGACGGCCATCAGCGCCGAGAAACAGAGATTGAAGGTCAACTGGAACAGGATGATCCCGCCGATCAACGCCAGCGGCGTCTTGGCGTGCATGATCGCCAGATAGGCCAACGCGGCGCCGATAGACCCGACCACCATCCACGGACGACGCCGCCCGAATCGAGAGGTGGTGCGATCGCTGATCGCCCCGGCCAGCAGGTTGGCGATGCTGGCGGCGATGGCGCCATAGAACGCGACCTGAGCAAGAACGATCGCCTTGCCGCCCGGATCGATGGCCTCGGCCTTCAACGGGAGAAGCACCTGCAGCAAAGGCTGGAAGGAGACGAAGGCCGCGATCTGCGCGAGCGTGTACGCGGCGATGAAATTCGCGCGCACCGGCTCCTTGGGTCGCGCCCCGTCATCGGCCAGCATCTCACCTCCCCTGCGCGATCTGTCGCCGCGTCTGCCCGCACACTGGCTGGCCGAACCAGTGGACACAAGGCCTGGGAGCGCTTTCAAGCCGGGAGTTTCCTTCCTTGGCGCGAAGGCACTAGGTTGTCGGCCATGGGCGTGAGTCTGAACGAAGTCGGGGCCAACGAATGGGTTCGGTGACGATCTACGACGTCGCCGCGAAAGCGGGCGTCTCGATCAAGACCGTTTCACGCGTGATGAACAACGAGCCGAACGTCCGGCCCGTCATGCGAGAGCGCGTTCTGGCCGCTGCGGGCGAGCTCGGCTACAGCCCAAACCTGTCGGCGCGCAGCCTGGCGGGATCGCGATCCTTCGTCATCGCCGTTTTCGTCGACGCAGCTCTGACCATTGACCACTGGCAGAGCGAGCGCGGCGCCGACTATCTGAGCCGCATCCAGCTGGGCGCGACCCTCGTCTGCCGCGACGCGGGCTATCACCTGTTGATCGAGCTCATTGACCACGAGGGTCCGCAGGTCCGACAGGAGGTAGCCGCACTGCTTGCGGCGCTGAAACCGGACGGTGTGATCCTGACCCCGCCGTCCTCTGACAACGCCGTCGTGCTGGAACTGTTGGACAAGGCCGGCACGCCGTATGTTCGGGTCGGCCCGGAACGCGCCGAGGGCCTGGGCCCGCGCGTCCACATGGACGACGTCGCCGCCGCGCGCGAGATGACCGAGCACCTGATCAGCCTGGGCCACCGGCGGATCGGCTTCATCGTCGGCGAGCCGCGCTACGGCGCCAGCCAGGCCCGGCGCGAAGGGTATTTCGAAGCGATGAGGGCCAGGGGCCTGCCGATCTCCGACGCCTGGATTCGGCAAGGCGACTTCACCTTCCAGTCCGGCCTCGACCAGGCCAAGGCTCTGTTGGCCCTTCCCGACCGTCCGACCGCGATCTTCGCCAGCAATGACGACATGGCATTGGGCTGCATCGCCGCCCTAGCCGAGGCGGGCCTGATGACGCCTGGGGACGTGTCAGTCGCCGGGTTCGATGATAGCCCCAGCGCGCGGTTCAGCCGACCGCAATTGACCACGGTCCGCCAGCCTGTCGCGGAAATGTCCTCGGTGGCGGCCAAGCTGCTGATCGAGCAGGCCCGGAATGGAGCCGTTTCTGAACGGCCAGTGGACGAGCTCTTGCCGTTCGCTTTGATCCACCGCGCCTCCACGGCTCCGCCGCCGCGCTAGATCACCGACCAGGACGCGCGAAGGCCGCAACCCGCGCCCGCGCCGCGTAGACAGGGTTTTCAGCCGATCGTGCGTGATGCGCCGACGCTGGCATCGGCCGTTCACGACCGCCAAGGCGGAAAGCGCCGACGCGGTTGGAGAGGTCCGCAGCCTCCACGCGCAGCGCATGGGTGGCGTCGGTAGATTGGGACACCATCGCCGCGTTGCGTTGAGTGACCTGATCCAGCTGATTGACCGCCGCGTTCACCTGCCCCAGCGCCGTGGCCTGTTCACTGGCCGACGCGGCGATAGCGTTCACCAATTCGTCTATGCCGCCGACCTTCTCGTGGATGCCGCGCAGGGCCTCGCCAGTCTGACCGACGAGGTCGACCCCCTCGCTGACCTGGCGGCTGCTCTCGGTGATCAGGGACTTGATGTCGCTGGCGGCCTGAGCTGAGCGCTGAGCCAGGGCGCGCACCTCCTGGGCGACCACCGCGAACCCCTTGCCCGAGTCGCCTGCCCGGGCGGCTTCGACGCCGGCATTGAGGGCGAGCAGGTTGGTCTGGAAGGCGATCTCGTCGATCATGCCCAGGATCTGGTTCACCTGCTGCGACTGGGCTTCGATCTTGGTCATGGCTTGCGCCGCGCGGGTGACGATGTCGCCCGAGCGTTCGGCCTCCGCCGAAGCCTCGCTCACTCGCGATGACACTTCCCGCGCGCTGCGGGCCGTCTTGCCGACGGCGCTCGTCAACTGCTCCACGGCGGCGGCCGTCTGCTCCAGAGTCGCGGCCTGTTGCTCCGTGCGCTGCGACAGGTCTTCGGCGCTCCGCGCGATCTCGTCGGCTCCCGCCCGAATGCCGCCCGAGGCGTGCTCGACCGCGCGCATGGCCTCGGCCAGTGCGTCCGCGGCCTGCTCGAAGTCGACCTTCAGGGTCCGGAACTCCGGGGCCAGATCACCCTCGACGCGTGCGGACAGGTCGCCCGCCGCCAGTCGAGCCAGGGCTTCGCCGACAGCCTTAACCGCCGCCGCCTGACGATGCTCGGCCTCTTCGCGTTCGCGCTCCATCGCCTCGCGCTCTTCGAGGAGCACATCAATGTAGGTCGAGACCGAGAGGTCCATGTCCAGAAACGCGGCCTTGATCAGCGCCGAGAGGCCGTCAGCCAGCTCCGCGTCGGCCTTGGCGCTGTTGAAGAGCCCCTTTGCCCGTTTGGTCACCAAGGCCCGGGTCAGCTCCTCGACCACGATGGCGTAGCCGCCGATGTACCATTGCGGCGCGATCTCGGCGTCCGCATGGGCTCGCCCGATGCGCTCGACGTCCCGCACATAGCCCTCGCCATAGTCGGCCTGGGCGATACGACGCCAATGGGCGCTCTGCGCCCGCTCTGCGCCGGCCATATGACCCTCGTCGCGGAACTTGACGCGCGTGTCCGGAAATAGGCGAACCTGGCTGTAGAACTTGCCCAGGGCCGGACCGATCTCGGCGTCGATCACCGGTTTGAGCGCTCGCAGGTGAGCGCGAGACCGCTCGTCGAAGCGCATGAAGGCCATGCGCTGATCAAGCTTGGCGTGGGCGCTCATGCCAAGGCTCCGACTCGCTGGTAAGGATTGGTTCACCACGTTGGTGAACGGAATCTGTTAACCAAGATTGAAGTCCGCCACGATGCGCCGTGTGGCCGCACCGTCGCCCGCTTTGGCGCTCGACGTAAGCTAATCTTCGCCCCGCAGAGAACCAAGCTGAGCCTTGGCGCGTTTTGGGCTTGTCAGGGCCGCAGCGGCGCTTGGATATAACCGGGACTGAACCCCAAGGACTTCATGGCGCTTCCGGCGGACTTCACCTTGACCGAACAGGACGGACGCTTCGCCGTCGTCCTTAGCGGGGACTGGACGGCGCGAGGGCTTTTTGACGCGGGCCCGCGTCTGGCCAAGGCGCTTGAGGACAGTCGCGATCTGCGCCTCGACCTGACGGGTGTGAACCGCTGCGACACCGCGGGCGCCTACGCGATCCTGCGCGCGGCGGGCGATCGGCTAGAAGTCGATAAGATTACCGCGCGGAAACAGATCCTTCGTCTTCTGGAGCTGGTCGGCGCCGCGATCAAGGTCGAGCCGGAACACACCGCGCAACGTGGCGGCCTGCACGCCTTGCTCGAACGGATCGGGCGCGGCGTGTTCGGACTTTTCGCCGATGGTTACGGCACCCTGATCTTCCTGGGGCACTTGCTGGTCGCCCTGGGCCGTAGCGTGGTCTCGCCGCGCCGCATCCGTTGGGCGCCGATCATCGCGCTGTGCGAGAGGGCTGGGCTCGACGCCATGCCGATCGTCGCGACGACAACCTTCTTCATCGGCGCAGTGGTGGGCCTCCTCGGCGCCAACATGCTCACCGACTTCGGCGCCCAGGTCTACGCCGTCGAACTGATCGGCATCTCGGTGATGCGGGAGTTCAACATCCTGATCACCGCCATCCTGCTCGCGGGTCGGTCGGCCTCCAGCTTCGCGGCCGAGATCGGTTCGATGAAGATGAACCAGGAAATCGACGCCATGCAGGTGATGGGCGTCGACCCCTATGAGGCGCTGGTGTTGCCACGCTTCGCGGCGCTGCTGTTCACGATCCCGCTGCTCACCTTCGTGGCCACGATCGCCGGTCTGGCCGGCGGCATCCTGGTGGTCTGGAGCGTGCTGGATCTTTCGCCCACCTTCTTCCTGCAACGCATCGTCGACTATGTGGGCGCCACGCACTTCTGGATCGGCCTGTCGAAGGCGCCGGTCATGGCGATGGTGATCGCCGCCATCGGCTGCCGCCAAGGGATGGAAGTCGGCAATGACGTGGAATCGCTGGGGCGTCGCGTGACCGCTGCGGTGGTCCACGCCATCTTCGCCATCATCCTGATCGATGCGATCTTCGCCCTGATCTACATGGAGCTGGACATATGACCGGCGCGCCCTCCTCCGCGCCGCTCGCCGAAGCGCCGGACGTTGAAAAGTATCCTATCGAGGTGCGGGGTCTTGTCTCGCGGTTCGGCGACAATGTCGTCCACGATGGCCTCGACCTGAAGGTGGAACGCGGCGAAATCCTTGGGGTCGTCGGCGGCTCCGGCACTGGGAAGTCTGTCCTGCTCAACAGCATCATCGGCTTGAAGACGCCGGACGACGGCCATGTTCGCCTATTCGGCGGCGACATGCGCACCGCTTCGCGTCGTCGCTGGTCGTCGGTCGAGCGCCGCTGGGGCGTGCTCTTTCAGCAGGGCGCACTGTTCTCCAACCTCACGGTGCGCGAGAACGTGTCGGCGCCCCTGTACGAGCACACGAAACTCCCCCGCAGCGAAGTCGAAGCGATCGCCGACCTGAAGATTGCGATGGTTGGTCTGCCGGCCCGCGCCGCGACGCTGAAGCCCGCAGAACTGTCCGGCGGGATGCGCAAGCGCGCCGGTCTCGCGCGCGCTCTGGCGATGGACCCGGAACTGTTGTTCCTGGACGAACCGACCGCAGGCCTCGACCCGATCGGCGCCCAAGCGTTCGACGCCCTCATCAAGGATCTCTCCGACAGCCTTGAGCTGACGGTGTTCATGATCACCCACGACCTGGACAGTCTCTACACGATCACCGATCGCGTGGCCGTGCTTGCAGACAAGAAGGTCGTGACCGTGGCGCCGGTTCGCGAACTGGAGCGTTCGGAACATCCCTGGATCCAACAATACTTCCTGGGCCCCCGAGGGCGCGCCGCCGCGGCCGCCGAGGAACTGGCCGAGTCGAGGACCGACTACTGATGGAAAGAAACGCCAACTACGCCCTGGTCGGGGCTATTTCGCTGGCGCTCTTCATGGGCCTGGTGATCTTCGTCGTCTGGCTCGCGAAGCTGAGCTTCAATCGCGACTACGACCTTTACGACGTCCTGTTCGTCGGCCCGGTGCGTGGGCTCTCGGAGGGCGGCGAGGTCCACTTCAACGGCATCAAGGTCGGCGAAGTGACGCGGATCGAACTCGACAAGACCGATCCCAACCGGGTCATCGCCCGCGTTCGGGTCACATCGGACGTGCCGATCAAGGTCGACAGCTTCGCCACGCTGGAGCCGCAAGGCATCACCGGCGTGAACTATGTGCAGATCACGGCGGGCTCCCCAAACAAGGAGCTGCTGAAGGACACGGTAAAGAACGGCAAGGTGCCGGTGCTTCGCAGCCAACGCAGCGCCTTGTCCGACCTTCTGGAAGGCGGCGGCACCGTGCTGACCCGCACCATCGAAGCGTTGGACCGCGTCAATCGCGTGCTGTCGGACAAGAACATCAAGAGCTTCGGCGCGACGATGACGAACGTCCAGGCCGTCACGCAGGAGATTCGGGATCGCAAGGCGATCTTCGCCGACGCGCAGAAGACGCTGCAGAGCATCGATCAAACCGCGCAGTCGATCACCGAGCTTTCCAACAGCGCCAACCGCCTGGTCGACGGGGACGCCAAGCGCACCCTCCAGGAGTTGGGCGACGCGGCGACCGAGCTGAAGGCCGCCACCAAGGATGCGCGCGGCATGGTCTCGAAGCTGGAAGGCCCGACCAGCGACTTCGCCACGACCGGCCTGCCGCAACTGTCGGCCGCCATCGTCACCCTGCAGTCTGCCGCCGAGTCCTTGGACCGTCTGGTCGGCGAGGTGGAACAGAACCCCCGTGGCGTTGTCGGCAAGGCGCCCGCCAAGGAAGTGGAGGTCAAGCCGTGATCCCGATGAACCGCAAGATCGCGCGCGGCGCCATGAGGGCTGTGATTGTCGCGGCGGCGGCGGCCAGCCTTTCGGCCTGCATCAGCGTCTTCCCGAAGACCGACCCCGTCAGCCTCTATCGCTTTGGTCAAGCCGAGGTCCGCGCCGAGAAAGGCCCGGCCGGCTCCATGTTTGGCGTTATGAAGGCGCCCACGGTGTTCACCCGCCCCTCGGCTGGTGATCGGCTGTTGACCAGCACGAACGGTGAAGTCGCCTACATCGCCGACGCGCGCTGGGTCTCGCCGGCCTTTGTGCTGTTTGAGGAGGCCGTCGCCAGCGCTTTCCAGAACGACGCCGGTCGCGCGCGCCTGATCGGACGCGGCGAGATCGCCAAGGCCGACCTTGTGCTACGTCTGGAGGTTCGCACCTTCGAGGCGCAATACGTCAACGGTCCAAAGTCGGCGCCTGAGGTCGTCGTACGCGTGCGCGGCGTGCTCAACCGCAACCAAGACCGGGGCCTCGTGGGTGACCAAATTTTCGAGGCCCGCGTCAAGGCTGCGGACAACCGCGTGTCAGCGATCGTGCCGGCTTACGATCAGGCCGTCGCCAAGGTTCTGGGCGAGGTCGTGACCTGGGTGAACGCGTCAGGATCCGGCATCCAGAACTAAAGCGCTTCCAGAGGTTCCGTAACGGCGCCGTAGCCGGCGTCGTCGGGAATACGTAGCACGCCTCCGTCGACCCACGGCTCCACGGTCACCAGCGGCCGGCTCAGCGAGCGCGACACCGCGTCGGCGGGATCTCGGCTCTCGGCAAGCAGTTGCAGGTTCATCCGCGTCGGGAAGATCACCTTGCGCTGGCCGGAGGCCGCCAGTTCCAGCGCCTGCCCTGGCGCGATCCACTCGGCGTCCACCGCCTCATGGCCGTCGCAGATGGCCTGCTGGGCCAAAGGCGCGTGAGCGACATAGAACCAGGTGTCGAAGCGCTTGGGCATCAGCTTGGGCGTGATCCAGCGCGCGAAGACCGTCAACGCCGAAAGGTCGAGCTTGAGCCCCAAGTCCTCGACCACATCGATGAAGGGGATCTTATCCTCGGCCACAGCGGCGCGAATGTCCTTGGCCGCCTCGCCCGCATAGAAGGCGCCATCCCGATCGCGGGCCAGCAAAATGCCCGCCTCTTCATAGGCCTCGCGGATCGCAGCGATGCGCAGGGCCGCGCCATCAAGGTCGTCTGCGTCAAAGCCGATCGCGAGATCGCGCCAGCGCGGGTCGCTGTCGCCTTGGTGGCTCTTGCCGCCCGGGAAGACTAGAGCGCCGGCCGCGAAGTCTATCTGGTGATGCCGTTTGACCATCAGAACTTCGAACGTCGGCGCGTCTCGAAGCAACAGTATGGTGGCGGCAGGGCGGAGCACCCCTGTTGATGACTCGGACATGGCTTGAAGTCTGGCGCCGCCAGCGACGCTTGCCCAGACCTCTTTCGAACAAGCGTTCGACGCCCCAGCGTCAAGCCGACTGGGCGCGACGCTTGTTGGAGCTCCGGTCCATCCGCTCCAGCAGATATTCGCTGTCCTCGCGCGACGCGACATGGGTCGAGGTCAGGAAGCGCTGGATCATGTGCTCTTGGAACCGCTCGCGGTCATGCGCGCCACCATCGAACTCCAGACCGTGGAAGGCGTCCACGCCCGCCCGGAACGCCGAGTAGAGGCGCGGCGGAAGACCCGCGCGCTCGCAGATGGCCTTCAAGCCCAGGGGGCCGGCGTCGTGGATCATCAGCCAGGTGCGGTGATGTGGAACCCCGGCGAGTTCGGCGACAGCCCACTCGAAGAAGGTCATGTGTCCATGCGCCAAGGCGCGCAGGATCAGGGACGGTGACAGGCGCCCCATCTTGTTGAGGTGCGCCACGAACGCCTTGGGATCGCTCGTGCGACCGGCCTGATCGACGAGATCGATCGTCGCCCGCTCCTTGGCGCCCAGGATCAACTCCATCGTCCGCTCAGGGGAAAGCGCGTGGGCGGACAGGATGTGGTCGCGCAACTGTTCGCCGACCATGTCGATCAGACGCTCGGTGACCGCCAGCGGCAACGCCGAGCGATAGGCCACCGCTTGCAGCACCTGCTCAGACTTGGCGAAGCGATCGAGCGCCTTCTGCAGGGTCACCTCGGAGAAGCGGGCGTTGTCGTTGGCGCAAACGGTCGCGACAACGTCCTCCCCCCCCTGCTCCACCAGCAGCGTCGTGATCTTGCTCGACAGCTTCGGGCGCTTGGCGACCGCCATCTGGCGCACAGGGCCGCCCACCTTCACGATCTCGGCGAGATCGGCGTCGGTGAAGACTGGCGAAAAGCTGATGATCGGCAGGCTGACGCTCTCGACATCGCGCGCTAGCCGCATGGCGACGTCGGGCGGCAAGGCCAGTGAATTCTTCAAGGTCACGGCCATCGCGCGCCGGACCAGCTCGGCCGCGTCAGCGGCCATGACCCGCAGGATGTCGTGCGCGATCTGCCGTTCGTCCTCGCTGAGGACCGTGCGGTCGATGCTGCGACAGAGCTTGTGCGCCGCCAGGGCGCGCTCGTCGGGCGTCGCGCCCTTCACGAGCATGCGAATGTCGGCGTCGGTAAGTGCAGCGCGTGTGGTGGCCATGGGTCGCCCGCTGGGAGCTATGCGTTGAGTCACATCCTCGACGGTTAGGCTTAATGATTGTTTGAGCCAGGAAGCTGTGGATTAACGATAAGCCGTAACGCGACGCAAACCACGCTCGCCTACGGTGCGTCCTCAACCGAGAGGAGCGCGACCTTGCTCGCCGAGCGCCGCCCAACCATGACACCGACGGACGGCGCCCAGTTGGTCAAGGCCCTGGACGCCCAAGCCGCGCTGTTGCCTTACGCGCTGGCGGTTTTCGCGGTCAGCCTGCCCCTGTTCGTGTGGGTCGGCTCCTTCGCGGCCAACCCGCTATGGATGACCGCGAGCTTCGCCATCTTCGCCATCAACTGGGGCGTCTTCTACGCCGCCGTGAACTGGTTGCGCGACGAAGGGTCGCTGGACCTAGCGCGCCGCGCCCGCGTGCAAGTGATGTGCGGCGTGCTCTGGTCGCTGGCGGTGATCCAGATTTCGGCTTTCGCCCAACATGCTGGGCCCGCCCGCGATACGCTGCTGCTGATGGCGACGGCCGGCGCAGTGCTGTGCGCCTTCTTCGCCGCGCCTTATCTGCCAGGCCTGCTGATCATCGCGCCGCTGGCCGCAGCCGGACCGCTGACGGCGCAGTTCTCGCGCCCCGACAGTCACCAAGCCGGCGAGCTGACCTGGGGCGCCACCGCGCTGGCGATGACGCTGGCCCTGATCCTCAACCGGATGTTCCGCCGCCAGCACGACCTAGCCGTGGCGCACGAACATCTGGTCGAAGAGCGGCTTCGGGTGCTGGACGAAGCCGAGCGCACCGCCCGCTCGAAGTCCGACATCGTCGCCACACTGAGCCATGAGATCCGCAACGGCCTGACGGGCGTCACGCACGTCCTGGCCGCCGCCGCAGGACGAGGCGGTCGCGCCGCACCCTCGCGCGAACAGCTGAACGCCGCCCTCGACGCCGCCCAAGACCTGATCGCCGTGCTCAACGCCACGCTCGACTCCGAAACGGCCGAGACAGGGCGCCTGACGGTCGAGTCGCAGCCCTTCAACCCCGTCCGGCTCGTCCAGGACCTGGCTCTTCTCGACAAGCCGCATGCGGCGGCCAAGGGCCTGGAGCTGTCGGTTCATATCGACCCGCTATTGCGTGGCGACAAGGGCGCGGCCATCGCCGATGCGCTGCGCACCCGCCAGATCATCGCCAACCTCCTGGGCAACGCGGTGAAATACACCGTGCGCGGTCGCATCGAAGTGCGGCTGGAAGTCCGCGAAGGCGTGATCGCCATTGAGGTCGCCGACACCGGTCCCGGCCTCTCCGGCGAGGAAATGGAGCAAGCGTTCGAGCCTTTCCGCCGGATCGAGCGCACCGGCGCGGGCGTCAACGGCGCGGGCCTTGGCCTGTCGCTGTCGCGCCAACTCGCTCGCCTGATGGGCGGCGCCCTTGAGGCCCGCAGCGCGGTCGGCGTCGGAAGCTGTTTCACCCTCACCCTTCCCTTCGACCCTTCGGCGCGCTGCGAGTTGGAGCAGGACGTCGACGCGGTGATCACCGAGACGCCCGGCGCCCCGCGAACGCTCCGTGTCCTGATCGCAGAGGACGACGCCCTCAACGCGGCCATGCTGCGTGCGATCCTGGAGCAGCTAGGGCATCAGGTGGTGCATGCCCAGAACGGTCGACGCGCGGCGGACCTGGCCAAGATCGCCGAGTTCGACCTGCTGATGCTCGACCATCGGATGCCAATGTTGGACGGCCCCGCCGCAGCGGCGACGCTGCGCGAGAGCGAGGGCCCCAACCGACTGACCCCGATCGTCGCCGTCATCGACGGCGAGGCCGAGGAGGCCTCTGAATTCCTGGAGGCCGGCGCCGATATCGTCCTGCGTAAGCCGGTCAGCGTGGCCGGCGTGGCGCGCGCCCTCGCCGACGCCGCCGCCTTGGATCGCCACGACCCCACGAAGGCCGCCGCCTGAGTTTGGGCGCCGTAGGGTAAGCCTTCCCTCGACGTTTCCCGTCGCCCATCCTCTCCTGCAACGAGAACAGATGGGAGGGAGCGATGCTGGAAGGCCTGCGCGTCGTTGAACTGGCGACCTATATCGCCGCCCCTGGCGCCGCCGGCGTCATGGCCGACTGGGGCGCGGACGTCATCAAGGTCGAGTCGCCCGAAGGCGATCCGATGCGACGCTTCTTCGACACCATCGGCTCGGACCAGGACGCCAATCCTGTCTTTGAACTCGACAATCGCGGCAAGCGGGCGGTGGTCCTCGATATCCGCAGCGACCTGGGTCGCGACGCTTTGAAGGCTTTGGTGGCGACCGCCGACATCTTCCTGACCAACGTCCGGCCTGCGGCGCTGGCTCGCGCCGGGCTCGACTACGAGGCGCTGAAAGCCGTCAATCCGCGCCTGATCTATTGCGCGCTGACCGGCTATGGATTGACCGGTCCCGACGCCGACAAGCCCGGCATGGATGTGGCGGCGTTCTGGTCGCGCGCGGGTGTCGGCGCCATCACCGCGCCCAAGGGCGCTGAGCCATTCCCGATCCGGACCGGCATGGGCGACCACGTCACATCTTTGGCCACGGTGTCGGCCATCCTGGCGGCGGTTCACGAACGCACCCGAACCGGTGTGGGCCGACTGGTGGAGACGTCTCTCCTACGCACCGGCGTCTACGCCATCGGCTCCGACATGGCCATCCAGCTACGCTTTGGCAAATTGGCTTCGACGCGCGGCCGCCGCGAGTCGGTTCAGCCGTTGGCCAATTTCTACAAGACCGCCGACGGCCGGTGGATCTGTCTGCTGCCGCGTCAGGGCTCGGTGGACTGGCCGCGCATCGCCGCAGCCGCCGGCCGTCCCGAGCTGGTGGAGGATCCTCGCTTCGTCTCCGCCAAGGCTCGCCGAGAACACGGTCAGGCGCTGGTCGACATCCTGGACGAGGCCTTCGGCGCGATGAGCTATGAGACCGCCGCCGCCGCATTGGACGCCGGCGACATCACCTGGGCGCCATACCAGACCCCGCGCGAACTGGCGGATGACGTCCAGGCCGAGGCGGCGGGCTGTTTTGTCGACACGCCGGACGGCGCGGGCGGCACGTTCAAGGCGCCGGCCGCCCCGGCGCGTTTTCCGGGGGCGGACGACGGTCCTCGCGGTCCGGCGCCCAAGCTCGGAGCCGACACGGCGGCGGTGTTCCGCGAACTGGGATGGCCCGACGATCAGATCAGCGCCCTGACCAGCGTCAGCGCTGTTTGACCTTGTCGTTGGCCTCGGCCAGCACGCGCAGCATCTCGGTGGAGAACAGCGAACTGGCCAGGCGTTGACCCGCGCCCATGGCAGACCCGCTCGATTCACCGAAGGCGCCGCCGACATCCTGTGAGCCGCGCAGGATGAGATCCACGACCGCTTCCTGCTGGCGAATTCGCTCCAGACGGCGACCGGTGGCGTACTGGACAAAGCCCTGATCGTCGGCTTCGCGCGCCTGCGTGTTTCCGGTCACCCGTGTTCCGCCGCCGGTCTTGGTCAGGTTGGCGTAGAGTTCGCCGACCGTGGTCGGACGCCCATCGCGGTAGAAGATCGCACGGTTGGCCTGGGCGGCCTCTGGAAACATCGCGGCGGCGTTGGCGGTTGGTGAAGCCGTGGCCGCCTGGATCAGCCGCGCCGACCCTTGCGGCCCCAGGAAGTGCGCGGCGTAAAGCTCTCCGGACGTCGGCGTGCGCCCCACTCGACCGCGCAGGTACGAGGCGTGGTCCGAGGCCAGCTCTCCAGCCATCAGCGAGGCCGCGTGGGGGTCCATCTTCAAGCCCAGCACCGCCTTGCGCGCCTCGTCGCCCTCAACGCGATAGCGACCGTCGGCGCCCTGGCTGATCAGGTCGGCATAGCGGGCATAGCCGTACTTCGAGCCGTGCTTCTTCAGCGTGGCCAGCCAGGTCTGGTCGACGAACTGAAAGAGGCCCGACGCCGATGATGTCCTGGCCTTCGCCCCCGGATTGAACCCGCTCTCGCGCTTGGCCGTGCCCATCAGGAACGTGAAGTCGACGCCCGTCGCGTTCGACGCGCGCTGGATCGCCGACTCGACGACATTACGGATGGAACTGACCGCAGGCATGGCGCCAGGAGTCGTCGATCATGGTTAATCGGCGATTAACCACGTCACGTCCGGGGTGCGACCGGAGCGCGCGCCGCCTTTGCAGTCTTACAGATGTAAGAAAAATCTCCATCCGGATTACGATTGTCAATTTACAACAGCGAAGCCCTGTGTTGACCTAATCCTACCCCTGTAATTTCGCGTAGGAGATCGCAATGGCCCTGGCTCTGCATCCCAACGGCTCCGGCATCCCCGGCTTGGACGAGGCGCCGCGCAAACCCGGCAAGGCGCTGCTGGTGGGGCTCGGCGTATCCGCCGCGCTGCATGCCGCGCTGATCGGCTATCTCGCTTATCAGAAGTGGACACAGCCGTTGCCCACAAGGGCGACCGACACCGGCTTCATTGTCGAAACCGTTCCGGTGATCCCCAAGCCGCCTCCCCCGCCGCCGCCCACGGACCACAGGCCGCCGGCGGTCTCCGCGCCCAAGCTGCACATCCCAGTTCAGACAGCGATCGAGACCCCGCCGCCGCTCTTGGCTGATCCTCGGATCATTCCGGAGGGACCGCCCACGGCGGGCCCGGTTACAAGCCTTACGCCTACGGTGAGCACGCCACCGCAGCCCCCTCAACCGCCGCCGAAAGTGATCACCCGCGCCAACTGGCAGCGCATCCCTTCGGCAGACGAGATGGCGCGCTACTATCCGGAAAGCGCGCAGCGCCGCGGACTGTCAGGTCAAGCGACCTTGAGCTGTGGCGTTGCGCTCAACGGAACGGTTCGCGACTGCGTCGTCGTCAGCGAGACGCCCTCCGACGAAGGTTTCGGAACAGCCGCCCTGAAAATCTCGCGCTTCTTCAAGATGAAGCCGCAAACCGAAAATGGCGAACCGGTCGATGGCGCAACCGTCCGCATCCCCATCCGCTTCAACGCGGGCGCCTGACAGCCCGTCAAGCCAGCGCCCCCTCCGGCGTTGCAGCGGAGGCCGGACCGCAGTCTTCCCCGCGGTCCGGCCGTCTCTCTCTAGTAGCTCTTGGGCAGGCCCAGGACGCGCTCGGCGATGAAATTGAGGATCATCTCGCGACTGACGGGCGCGATGCGGGCGATCATCGCCTCGCGGAAGTAGCGCTCGACATCGTACTCCTTGGCGTAGCCCATACCGCCGTGCGCGAGCACCGAGGCCTCGCAAGCGTGGAAGCCGGCCTCGGCGCCCAGATACTTCGCGGCGTTGGCTTCAGCGCCGCACTCCTTACCCTGGTCGTAGAGCGACGCAGCCTTGAAGGCCAACAGATTGGCGGCCTCGAGTTCGGCCCAAGATTTGGCCAGCGGATGCGCCACGCCCTGGTTCTGACCAATCGGACGCCCGAAGACGATCCGCTCATTGGCGTAGGTCGTCGCCTTGGCCAAGGCCGCACGGCCCAGGCCGATAGCCTCAACGGCGAACAGCACCCGCTCGGGGTTCAGACCATGCAGAAGGTACTGGAAGCCCTTGCCCTCTTCGCCGACCAGATCCTGCGCCGGAACGAACAGGTCCTCGATGAAGAGCATGTTACACTCGACGGCCTTGCGGCCCATCTTCGGGATCGGCTTGGCCTCGATGTTCTCGCGGTCGGTATAGAACAGCGACAGCCCTTGGTGCGGCTTGGCGCACTGATCCTTCGGCGTCGTACGGGCGATGATCAGGATCTTGTTGGCGCGCTGGGCGCCCGTCGTCCAGATCTTGCGACCGTTCAGGCGGTAGCCGCCCTCAACCTTCTCGGCCCGGGTCTCGAGGCTGGAGGTGTCGAGGCCCGAGTTCGGCTCCGTGACGGCGAAGCACATCTTGTCCTCGCCCGAAATGATCCGGGGCAGAAGACGCGTACGTTGCTCGTCGGAGCCGAACTTCACCAGCGGCATTGGCCCAAAGATGTTCAGGTGGATCGCCGACGCGCCGGAGAAACCCGCGCCGGACTGAGCCACGGTCTGCATCATCACTGCGGCCTCAGTCAGACCCAGGCCCGCGCCGCCCACGCTTTCCGGCATCGCGACGCCCAGCCAGCCGCCTTCGGCGATGGCGGCGACGAACGCCTCCGGAAACTCTCCGGTCTCGTCGGTGCGGCGCCAGTATTCGTCATCGAACGCCGCGCAGACCTTCGCCACGCCTTCGCGGATGGCCTCCTGCTCCTCGGTCAACCAGAATCCGGACATTCGGCCACTCCCCTGCGTGTTCTTCTTGGTTAGCTCTTGGACGCCTCGAAGCGTCGGGCGTTCATCGCCTCAGCGTCGGAGCCCAGGTTATCACCTGTCAGATACGCCGCGACCAGGTCAGCCACAAGCGGCGCGAACAGCCAGCCGTTGCGGCGCGCGCCGACGGCCAGCAGCACCCCAGGCTTGCGGCTCCACCCCACCAGCGGCAGCCCATCCGGAGTCGTCACCCGGACGCCCACGTCGATCTCGGCCCCCTCCAGGTCGAGATCGGGACGCAGGGCGTTGGCCGCCGCGCGCAGCGACCGCGTCGCCTCCACATCCGGCGCGAGATCGTCACGCCCATGCTCCATGGTGGCCCCGATCGCCAGCGACGCGCCCGGCGCGAGGTAAACGCCCTCGCCCCGGATCACCGGCAAATCGGCGCCGCCCTTACAAGGCGCCCGCAGTATCTGCCCCTTGATCGGGGCGAGATGAGCGGTCTCTGGCGCGAGTGTTCCGTCACGAGCGCCGGGTCCGGTCGCCAAGACCAGCGCTTCGAAACGCTCGTTACGCCCGTCAGCGAGGCGCAAAGCGCCCGGCTCGAAGGCATCAACCGCCACGGCCTCGAACACGGCCCCGGCCTCCTGAGCCGCCGCCCGCAGCGCGCTCAGCGCCTGTCGCGCGTCCAGGCGCCAGTCTTCGGCGATATAGGTCGTTTCAGGCGCGCCCAAGGCGCGTATCCGCGCCAAAACCTCGTCGCGCCAGGCTGGACGCCCCTCTACACGAACCCCGCTACGCGCCAGCTCGATATCGAGCGCTAGGGCGAAGTCTGGCCAAAGGTCACGTGCGCGCCGCATCAGATTCAGGTGCTCTCGGGACGGCGGATCGAACAGCGCCTCGCTCATCGGCGCCAGCATGCCGGCCGCCACACCGGACGCATTGGCCCACAGCGGCGCCGGATCAAAGACCGTGACGCGGAACCCAAAGCGCGCCAGACGCAAGGCCGCAGCCGATCCCAAGGCCCCGGCTCCCGCCACGGCGACGCGCGCGCCTGATTGAAGTTTCATGGCGCGCAAACACCCCCCTCGCTGGCGTACGTCAAGTCCGCACCCACGCTTAAGGCGCCAAAATCAACCATGAAGATAAACCAAGTATCGCGACACTTCAGCGCGAAGACCCGTTCCGTGCATACCCAAGCGTGACGACGCAGCCAAGCTCGGTCTATATCCGTTAAGACTAGCATTGAGCCGGTTACCGGTGTTCGAGGGAATAAAGGCGGATGAACGATCGACTCGCAGCCGAACAGGCCCATCCCGTTGATCTCTATGTCGGGGCCCGGCTGAGAATTCGTCGCAAAATGATGGGCCTCAGCCAGACTCAGGTCGCCGATGCGCTCGGCATAACCTTCCAGCAGATCCAGAAGTACGAGCGCGGCGCCAACCGGATCAGCGCCAGCAAGCTCTATGACGCTGCTAAGCTGCTTCAGGCCCCCGTGTCTTACTTCTTCGAAGGGCTGGATGAGACGGACGGCGGTGTTGATGATGGGTTCGCGCAGCGCATGACGGAATTCGTGTCGACGCCGGAGGGTCTTGAGCTGGCTAGTCTGTTCCCGCGCCTGGCCGATCGTCGCCTCCGTCGTCGCGTGGTCGATCTTGTCCGCGCCATGGTGGATGACGACGGCCCCGACAACGGCGCGGCGTAGTCGAGCCACTGAGGACAAGGACCCCGCCCACAGCGGGGTCTTTTTTGTCCCTCACGTCGCGAGAATCGGGCGGCTGGCGTGGCTCAGCTTTCCTGAACAAAGCGGAGCGGAGGGCCAATCACGCGCGTCCGGCGGCTTCGAGAGGCGCCATAATTGTAAAAAACCCCGCGCCACGGGCGTTTTGTCCCCGTGAATCGACATTTTAACCTTTCCTAACGGGTGACAAACGCAATCGGGGTCGTCAGGCTCGAACTTCCCTGATTCACAGGAATGAGCTTGAGAAGATGAACGTTTCCGATCTGGTCGACGCCGCTGTCGCCGCCGACGAAAAACTGACGAAGACCCAGGCCAAGGCCATCATCGACGGCGTCTTCAAGTCGATCTCCGACGCCGCCGTGAAGGGCGAAGAAGTCTCGATCCCGGGCTTCGGCAAGTTCAAGGTCCAGTCCAAGCCGGCTCGCACCGGCCGTAACCCGGCCACCGGCGCGACCATCGAAATCGCCGCCAGCAAGAAGGTCGCCTTCACGCCCGCCAAGCAACTGAAGGACGCCGTCAACGGCTAATCCCTCAGGCGGAAGGCGTCGCCTGCGCTTCGCCTTCTCGCCACGACTTCCGGGTGCGACGTTCCGCCAAAGGCGAACGTTGCACCCTAAGGCTTTTCGGAACAAATCAAGAACGATACCATGCCGCCATGGCCGTTCTCGATCTCCGGCGTAAGCTCGCCATTCTCTCCGACGCCGCAAAGTACGACGCTTCGTGTGCGTCGTCCGGCGCAACCAAGCGCAACTCTCTCGATGGCAAGGGGGTGGGCTCCACCGAAGGCATGGGCATCTGCCATGCCTACGCGCCGGACGGGCGCTGCATAAGCCTGCTCAAGATCCTGCTGACCAACTTCTGCATCTACGACTGCGCCTACTGCATCAATCGTGTGTCATCCAACACGCCGCGGGCGCGGTTCACCGTGAAGGAGGTCGTCGACCTCACGCTCAATTTCTACAAGCGCAACTACATTGAGGGACTGTTCCTGTCTTCGGGCGTTATCCGCACCGGCGACTACACGATGGAGGAGATGGTCCGCGTGGCGAAGTCGCTGCGCCTCGACCACGACTTCAGGGGCTATATCCACCTGAAGCTGATCCCCGAGGCCTCGCCGGAACTCGCGGCCGAGGCCGGCCTCTATGCTGACCGCGTGTCGATCAATATCGAGCTGCCGCGGGACGATAGCTTGAAGACGCTGGCGCCGGAGAAGGACCCTACCGATATCAAGCGCGCCATGGGCCGTATGCGCCTGGCGATCGACGACCATGCCGAGCCCGCGCGAAAGGCCCAACGCCGGACTTTCGCCCGCAGCCAGTCCACCCAGTTGATCGTTGGCGCGGACGAGGCGCGGGACGGCGACATCCTGGCGCGAAGCGCCAACCTTTATGGCGCTTACCGACTGAGCCGGGTCTACTATTCAGCCTTTAGCCCGATCCCTGACGCCAGCCATCGGCTGCCGCTGGTTCGGCCGCCCCTCTTGCGTGAGCACCGCTTGTATCAGGCCGACTGGTTGATGCGCTTCTACGGTTTCGCGCAGTCGGAGATCGTGGCTACGGGCGAAGACCTCGACCTTTCAATCGACCCCAAGACCGGCTGGGCGCTGAAGAACCGCGCCCAGTTTCCGGTCGATGTGCAGACGGCCGATCGCGACACGTTGCTGCGGGTGCCAGGCCTCGGCGCCAAGGCTGTGGAACGGGTGCTGGCCGCCCGGAGGGTGACGCGCTTGACGCTGGAGGATCTCAAGCGCGTGGGTGCGGTCCTGAAACGCGCGCGAGCCTTCGTGGTGACCGCAGACTGGACACCGGGCGCCCTGACGGACCAGGAGAGCCTCAAGTCGGCGCTGGTCCGGCCTCAGCAGTTGAGCCTGTTCTGATGCGCGTCGTGCGGCTGACGTCGGAGGTCGACTTCGCTGGGTGGCGATCGGCGGCCAGGGTCCTGCGGACCGAGGGTGTCGAGCCGCACGCGGTGGTGTGGACGGTGGAACGCGACCTATTTTCACCACCTCCTGGCGATGGGGTGGACGGTGTCGACGCCCCCCGCTCAACCTCCGCCTCGCAAGGGGAAAAGGCCTTCACCGTCCCCGCCGCATTCCTCGAGCTGGCCGAGCAGGTGATCCTGCATCGGGCGGCCGACCGCTTCTCTCTGCTCTACCGCATCCTCTGGCGGCTAGAGCACACTCCCCACCTCATCGAGAACCCCGCCGATCCGGACATGGCCCGCGCCCGGGACATGGCTAAGGCCGTCAGTCGCGCCGCCCACAAGATGAAGGCCTTCGTCCGTTTCCGCCTGATCGAAGGCGCGGCGAAGGAGACTTACGCGGCCTGGTTCGAGCCCGCCCACCGCGTGACCGAGGCCACGGCTCCCTTCTTCGCGCGTCGCTTCTCGAACATGGACTGGACGATCCTGACGCCCGACGCCTGTGTCGCCTGGGACGGCGAACGCTTGATGGTCTCCGAGGGCGCCGATCCCGCTGATGCGCCGTCCGAAGATGCGCAGGAAGAGCTCTGGCGCACCTACTACGCCTCGATCTTCAACCCTGCCCGCCTGAATCCCCGGCAGATGCGCCAGGAGATGCCAAAACGCTATTGGCGGAACCTGCCTGAGGCGGCGCTCATTCCCGCCCTCATGGAAGCTGCCGAGACCCGCGCCGCCGCCATGGTCAGGACACCGCCGCGCCCCCCTTCCGACCGTGTTCTCAAGGCGGCCCAGCGCCATGCCCGGGACGCTTCATTCGGCGGAGGGACGCCGACGACGTTGGAGGCGGTCGAAGCGGGCGTGAGCGTCTGCCGCCGCTGCGAGCTCTGGCGCGACGCGACCCAGGGCGTCCCAGGAGCAGGCCCGTCGAATTCGCCTCTGATGTTTGTCGGCGAGCAACCCGGCGATCAGGAAGACTTGGCGGGCAGCCCCTTCGTCGGCCCGGCAGGA
The DNA here is from genome assembly GCA_020161365.1 of Pseudomonadota bacterium. GTDB lineage: Bacteria > Pseudomonadota > Alphaproteobacteria > Caulobacterales > Caulobacteraceae > Caulobacter. The sequence goes on from JAIUNU010000006.1 coordinate 201,132, forward strand.
CAGCTCTTTGACCGCGCTCTGGCCGAGGCCGGCGTGCCGCGCGAACGCGTCTATGTCACCAACGCGGTCAAGCACTTCAAGCACGAAGCCCGAGGCAAGCGCCGACTCCATAAGACCCCCGCACAGGGCGAGGTTAACGCCTGCCGCTGGTGGCTGGACGCCGAGCGAAGGCTCGTGCGCCCCCGCGTCATCGTGATGCTGGGCGCGACTGCCGCTTTCAGCGTGATGGGACAGCCAACGCGCGTTGCCGAAGCTAGGGGGCAGATTCTGCCCCTCCCCGATCAAGCCCAGGGTCTGGTGACCTTCCACCCGGCCTATCTTCTCCGGCTTCCGGATCCGGCGGCGCGTCTCACGGCCTACCTCACCTTCGTCGAGGATCTGAGGCGCGCGGGCGAACTGTCTGGCCTTGCCTGAACCCTCTGGTCTCGCCCCCAACGAGCAGCCACGCTAGCGCGCTGCTTCCGACGCTGGCGAAGACATTCGACCGGCCGAGAAACGAAAAAAGCCCGGACAAACGCCGGGCTTTTCAAGGGCTTGCGATGGTACCAGCTCTCGGGCTCGAACCGAGGACCTCTAGATCCACAATCTAGCGCTCTAACCAACTGAGCTAAGCCGGCTCATCGCGAGGCGTTGTCTTTAGTGGGATCGTTCGCCGGGATCAAGCACCGATCCCGATGTTTTGAACGGAAAACGCCCCGGAGCCGAAACTCCGGGGCGTTCCTTAGCTTTCGCCTTGCTCCAGGCCCTATTGCGGGACTTGGAACACGAGCGGAACGGTCACCTGGCCACCGTCGACGGGCGCACCGTCGAGGGTCTTAGGCTTCATCCGGAACAGGCGCGACAAGCGGATAGCCGCATCGCCGAAGCCCATGTCCGCCGGCGATTCGGAAACCACCGAGCAGCCTTCCAGAGTGCCCTTGGCCGTCACGGTGCACGAGATCGTCGCGCGACCGCTGACTTCCATCCGCTGAGCACGGTCCGGATAATACCGGGCCATGTCGTCGCCGGAGGGCTTACGAGCCCAGTCCGGACGGGTGATGACCGAGGCGCGCGCCGGCGGGTTCGAAGGAACCGGCGGAGCGGCCGAGATCACCGGCGGAGCCGTCTGTTCCACACGCTTTTCAACGGGCGGAATCGGCAGCGGCGGCGGCGGCGTCACGTCCGGCGGCGGAGCCACCGGGGGACGCGGCTGAACCACGGCCGGAGGCGGCGGAGGTTCATTAGTCGGAGGCGGCGGCGGCGGAGGCGGCGGGGGAGGCGGAGGCGGCGGAGGAAGCTCCACCACCGTCGCATCGTCCGAGTACTCCTGGAACACGGCTTCGAACTTTTGCTTCGCGAGGTACGCGAAGAGAAGCGCGTGCAGACCAACCACCACAGTCAGGGCGACACCGAAAGGACCGAAGCCCTTCTTGCGACGCGGACCATCCGACGTGAGCGGATCGTAGCGGCGATGCTCGGGCGTATTCTGATCAGCCATGCATCACCCCCTACTGACTATCATCCCGCCCGACGAGCGCCACGCTGTAGAAGCCGTTATCCTGGAGAGTGTTCATCACCTCCATGAAAGCCCCATAGCGAACCTTTTCGTCGGCCCGGATGAAAATGCGCTCCTTCGTCGGATCGCGACGGCCCATGCTCTTGGTGATGTCGAAGCCCAGCTCATCAATGCTGGTCTCGTTATCACCAAGGTAGAGCTGCCCCGACTGCTTGATCGAGACGTAAACCGGCTTGGATGGTGGCGGCGATGACTTCGCCACCGCCGGCGGCAGGTTCACTTCGACCGACACGGAGGCCAGCGGAGCCGCCACCATGAAGATGATCAGGAGCACCAGCATAACGTCCACGAAGGGCGTAACGTTGATCTCGCTGTTCTGTTCGACGTTGAACCTGTCGCCACCACCGCCTGAAAGTTTGGCGGCCATGGGTGTTACGCCCCCTTGTCGAGCTGGCGCGAGATGGCGTTCATCAGTTCAGCAACGAAACCTTCCGAACGCGTGCCGTAGGCCGAGATGCGGGTCTGGAAGTAGTTGTAGAAGATAACGGCCGGGATAGCGGCGAACAGACCGATACCGGTGGCGAGCAGAGCTTCAGCGATACCCGGCGCGACGACGGCGAGGTTGGTCGTGTTGGTGTTCGCGATGCCGATGAACGAGGTCATGATGCCGTACACGGTACCGAACAGACCGATGAACGGACCACCCGAACCGACCGAGGCCAGGAACACCATGCCGCCCGACAGGCGCTTGGCCAGCGAGGCTTGAACGGCGTTGATGGCGTAGGTGGCGCGAGCCAGCGTCGAGTCGCGGTGTTCGCCGCCGACGGCGAGGCCGGCTTGGCGCGACAGCTCAACTTCCTGCGAGGCGGCGGCGGCCATGTCGGCCATCGGGTTGCCTTCGAATTCTTCCGACGAGCTGATGCGCGCGATGTCGGCGATCGAGCGAGCGCCGCGGAAGGCTTCCAGGAACTTGTCCGATTGCTTGTTCAGGGCGGCGAACTCGAAAATCTTGGTGAGCAGCAGCACCCACGAGAAAACCGAGGCCAGGATCAGGCCGATCATGACGACCTTAACGACCACGCCGGCGGCCAAGAACATGCCGACCGGGGTCAGCGAGTGGCTGGGCTTCGCCTCGCCGCCTTCTTCGGCGGGAGCGGCTTCCGGAGCCGGAGCCGGAGCAGCGGCGTCCGCGGCCGGAGCGGCGGCGGCGTCGGCGGGCTTAGCTTCCGCGGAGGCGGCGGCGGGAGCCGCGGCGTCCTGAGCAAAAGCCGGGGCGCTCGCCATCAGCGCCACGGCGCCGACGAGAGCGATGAGGGGGGTCTTCCGTTTAATGTCGAGCATCTGTCGCCAGTTCCTGATTGGTCTAGCACGTTTGGACCGAGGGTCGTCGCGCGAGAGCGTCTCCACCCTAACTCTGAATAGTCCGCCTGGAGGTCGATAACTCTCGCCCCGGACGGACCCGCTTCGCTGCGCTCGACCCGTTACGCCCCTCGTGAGGACCAAGCCTCCAGAAGGATCGTTTCGAAGCGCGTGCAACCGAGGCCTCCAAAGAGGCTTCGGCCTTACCGCAATGTTAGAATTGCGGCTGGGGTCCTTTGGCAACCCCTTTTCGCACCGTCAAGGGTCTCAATTGGGCACAAATTCATCGTCGCGCCCCCGCACCCCCGGGCTTTGCCGCGCTGCACAAAAGAGTTTTCCGGATTTAGGGGCGGTTTTTCCCTATCAACGAGAAAAACCATGCTGCACTGCAGCAAGGCAACAAAACGCGGGTCTTTGAAGAAAGGCGCCTGTCTGTGCGGCAGGTAGGGCCCCGAGGCCCGGCGATCAAGCGTCGCGGTCATAAAATTGAGATATCGACCGACAGGCGAGCCCAGCGGTCTGAACTTCCAAAATCAGAAGATTGGAAGGTGGTGCCTGGGGCCGGAATCGAACCAGCGACACGCGGATTTTCAATCCGCTGCTCTACCAACTGAGCTACCCAGGCATCCGGGCTTTGGCGGGCAAACCCGCCGTGGCGAACTCGCTGTGCAGCGAGGAGCCGGGTCTATAGGGGAGGCGCGAAAGGAAGTCCAGCGCCGTTTTATCATTCCCTGTTGATGTCTTCGGATAGCGGATTTTCCGCGTCGTCATCTCCCCCGGCGACGACATAGCGCCCATTGAGCCAACGCTGCAGATCGACGTCAGCGCAGCGTTTGGAGCAGAACGGCCGGAAGCCCGGATCGACGGGCTTCGCGCAGATCGGACACTTGGCGCTCATTCGGCGTGCACCTCGATACGGTCGTTGAGCCACGTCGGATCGGTTTCGACCGTGAATCGCCTGCCAAGCCGTTCGGCGATCCCCCCGTCGAGCTCCGCGAGAAAAGCCTCGGCGGCGCCCGGCGCACAACGCGCCCTAAGTCGGCCGCCGGGATTGGCCCGCCCCTCGCGCTCCAGGGCCCGCGCGAGCCGCCGCGCGACGTAGCGGGGATTGGATTCGCCCTGCGCGCCCATCAGGCGCTCGAGAATCGGAGGGGACCGCCGAGGAACGATCATCTCGAGCGTGCCGAATTTGCTGATCGCGCCGATTCCCACCCCCGGATTGTCCGGCGCGAAAGCGTTGCGCGCCGCTGTGGTCAGCGCCTGGGCGTCATGGCCTCGTCCGACGAGATCGAACACGACGATCCCGGCCAAGCCTTTCAAGCGCAGAACCCGCGCAGCCACGTTAATCGCCGCCATGTTGGCCAGGCGCGCGGCCCGCTTCGAATCGCCTCCCTCACGCGCGCCGAGATCCACATCGATCGCGGTCAGCGCCCGAGTCGGCTCAACGGCGATGTCGCCGCCCCCAGGAAGACTGAAGATCGTCGCCAGTACATCGGCCTCTGCGGCCTCCACGGCGCTCAGGGCCTTGTCGCCGGTGGTCGGCGACCCTGCTTTCACGTGGAGCCGAAGACGATCCTCGATTGTCGGCGCGTGGGCCAGGATTCGCGGCTCGCCCTGCCCTTCGGCCACGAAACGCGCCACCCCAGCCTTGTCGCTACGGGACGGCGTCTTGATCTCGATTTCAACCAGACCGCCTTCATCAAGGTTGGGCATGTCCGGACGGAGCGGGAGCAACAGGTCCGCTCCGCCGGGGAGTTGAACAAAAGCCGAGGCGAAGGCCTTTTCGATCTTTCGGACCCGCGCGACGCCCCGCACGCCTTCGGCGTCCAGTGGGTCGTCACCCGGCCACTCGACCAGCAGCCGCTCGGGGCGGCCGTCCAGCGTCACAACGCCGACGGTCTCTCCCACGCCTTTATAGAGATAGGCGCGACGCTCGCTGGGGCCCTTGGTGGTCATGGGCGGTACCCCAGTCCGGACAGGAGATTGAGCGTCTCGTACAGCGGCAACCCCACCACGCTCGGATAGGAGCCCTGCAGGTCAGTGATGAACCCGCCGGCCAGACCCTGGACGCCATAGCCGCCCGCCTTGCCCCGCCATTGGCCGCTGGCGACATAGCCATCGCGCTCGGCCTCGGACAGACGCTTGAACCCCACCTTGGTTTCCACCAGCCGAGTCGCCACGCGGCCATCCGGGGCGATCAATGCGACGCCGGTCAGAACCTTGTGGTTCCGGCCAGACAGCAACCTGAGACAGTAGAGAGCATCGGCTTCGGTCTCTGCCTTGGGCAGAATACGCCGACCGACGGCCACCACGGTGTCGGCGGCCAGCACGAAGTCTCCCGGGGCGCGCGCAGCGACCACGCGGGCTTTTTCAAGCGCGAGTCTCAGCGCGTGACGACGCGGAGTTTCGTCGCGAAGGGGCGTTTCGTCGATGTCGGCGGGATCAACCCGGTCGGGCGTAACGCCGACCTGGACGAGTAGATCGAGGCGCCGGGGGCTCGCACTGGCCAGCACCAGCGCCGGCCCGGCGGCCACTTGGGCGGCCGTCGTCGGAGCCATCGGCGTCTTACTTGAAGCGGTAGGTGATACGGCCCTTGGTCAGGTCGTAGGGGGTCATCTCGACCAGCACCTTGTCTCCCGCCAGGACGCGAATACGGTTCTTGCGCATCTTGCCGGCGGTGTGCGCGATGATCTCGTGGTCGTTTTCCAGCTTCACGCGGAACGTGGCGTTCGGCAGCAGTTCGCTGACCGTACCGGGAAACTCGAGCAGTTCTTCCTTAGCCATCAGGCCTCTCAAAGGGACGAATCGGATAGCCGCGAGCGTACGCCCGACAGGGTTGTCGGGGCGAGCCGTTCGCGGCGAGGCGCCTCTATAGCGCAATTACCCCCCGAACGTCGATGGCGCGCCGAAACGTTGCTTGATCGCCGCAGCAAGGGCGTCTCGAACCTCGCGATAGGCCTCTAGCCGGGCCTCTCGCGAACCATCGCTCAGGGTGGGATCATGGGTCGGCCAATACTCGATCTCGACCGATCGATCGCGAGACAGCTCCACCGCGCGATGCTGGGCTTCAGGCGTTAGGGAAACGACGACGTCGAAACTGTCGTCCTCAAGCTGCGCGAAGGTCTTGGGCTTGTGATCAGAGACATCCAGGCCTAACTCGTCCATCACCGCCACGACGAAGGGGTCGATCCCCTCCCCGGCCGGATCCGACTTGAGCCCGCAGGAATCGACATAGGCGCGGGTGCCGTAAAATCGCTTGAACAACCCCTCGGCCATCGGTGAGCGCACACGGTTGTAGTTGCAGGTGAACAGCACCGCGTCCGGCAACGGCTGGGACACGATCAGCCCCGCCAGTGGAGCGCGCAGATCAGCGTGAAAAGTCGCCGCGCCGTGTCGAGGTCGGTCTTGACCTTGCCCTCCAGCCGTTCGCGCAGAAGGTTCGAGCCTTCGTTGTGCAAGCCCCGCCGCCCCATGTCCAAGGCTTCGATCTGCTGGGGCGAGGAGTTACGGATGGCCGAGTAGTAGCTGTCGCAGATCAGGAAGTAGTCCTTGATCACGCCCCGAAACGGCGAGAGCGACAGCAGATGCCGCCGCGCGGAGCCCGTACCGGCGATGTCGAAGGCCAGGCGGTTCTCGATCAGCGACAGGCGGACGTCATAGGGTCCCTCGCCGGCTTCCGCGGGTTCGAAATAGTTGCCCTCGAGCAGGTCGAAGATCGCGACCTGGCGCTCCTGCTCCTGGTCGCGCGAAGCGGCCGCGAGGCTCTCCTCGTCGATCTCGATCGACTTGATCCGGTGGGTGGCGCGGGCGTCGGTGCTCATCTGACGTGGGAGGTTCGCGCGTCAGTCGCCCGTTGGCAACCTCACTGACGCCGATAGGGCGTGGGCTGGCAGGCCCTCCGCCTTGGCGAGCGCCACTGTGTGCGGTCCCAGAATGGCGAACGAAGCCGGATCGCACTTCACGATCGAGGTGCGCTTGATGAAGTCGTAAATCGACAGGCCCGACTGGAACCGCGCAGCGCGGCTGGTCGGCAGCACGTGGTTAGACCCCGCGACATAGTCGCCGATCGCTTCGGGCGTGACACGGCCCAGAAAGACGGCGCCGGCGTGCCGCACGCGGTCGGACAGTCGCTCGGGATTGTCGAGCGCGAATTCGACGTGCTCAGGCGCGATCGCGTCGACCAGCGCCGGGCTCTCATCCAGAGGCGCGATGATGACCGCACCGTGGTCACGCCAGGACGCTGCGGCGTCTTCGCCCGTAGCGAGGGTTTTCAGCCGCTCGCTGACGGCCAGTTCCACCGCAGCGGCAAAAGCCTCATCGTCGGTGATGAGGATCGACTGGGCGGCCGGGTCGTGTTCGGCTTGGCTGAGCAGGTCCGCCGCGATCCAGTCGGGATTGTTGTCGCGATCTGCGACCACGACGATCTCGGACGGTCCGGCCAGGGCGTCGATGCCCACCACCCCATACAGGCGGCGCTTGGCGGCGGTGACATAGGCGTTGCCAGGGCCGACGATCTTGTCGACGGGCTGGATCGGTCCCGCGCCGTAGGCGAGCGCGGCGACGGCCTGGGCTCCGCCCACGCGCCAGATCTCGGTGACGCCAGCCTCCTTGGCGGCGGCCAGCACGGCCGGTTGCAGCTTGCCAGGGGGCGTGACCATGGCGATGCGATCGACGCCCGCGACCTGGGCCGGGACGGCGTTCATCAGCACGGTCGAGGGATAGGCCGCGCGACCGCCGGGCACATAGACGCCCACGGCTTCCAGCGGCGTCCAGCGCCAGCCCAGCTCGACGCCGGCCTCGTCGGTCCAAGCCTGGTCGGCGGGCCGCTGGCGGCTGTGATAGGCGCGGATGCGGGCGGCGGCGAAGGCGATGGCTTCGCGCACATCGGCTGGGGTCTCGGCCGCGCCGGCCTCGATCTCCTCGGCGGTGACGCGGATCGTCTCGGCCGTCAGCTCGACCTTGTCGAAGCGCCGGCTGTAGTCGAGAACAGCCTCAACCCCTTGGGTGCGGACCGCTTCCAGCACCGCCGCAGCGGCGGCGTCGACATCGGCCGGCGAGCCGCGACGCTCGTCGAGGAAAGCCTTGAAGGCGGCCTGGAAATCGGGATCGGAAAATTGGAAGCGGCGCATGGCCTGCTAGATGCGGCTTTTTCCGACCAAGGCAAGCCCGAAAGCCTACGGAATGGCGGGGTCTCGTGCAGAGGCGCGCCGCATCATGAGCCCATAGACCAGCGCCGCGATGGCCAGACCGACAAACCAGGCATAGGTGTATAGCCCCGTCCAGATGCTCCCGACGCCACCGAACAGATGCGGCGCGGCGGCCGCCAGGAACCCCGGCAGATTGGGCGCCACGCCCAGCAGCAGCGCCACGACGGCGGCGATGTTCCAGCCGCCCCGATAGCCGTAGGCGCCTTCCCGCACATAGAGGTCATCCACCGCCAACCGGGCCCTGCGGATGATCCAGTAGTCCACGATGAGGATCCCCGCGATCGGTCCCAGGAGCGCCCCATAGCCGACCAGCCAGGTGAAGATGTAGCCCTGCGTCGTCTCCAGCAGCTTCCAGGGCATGATCAGCACCCCGATGACGGCGGTGATCCAGCCGCCCGTCCGATAGCTGATCTTGCTAGGCCACAGCGCGGAGAAGTCGTAGGCCGGCCCCACGAGGTTCGCCGCAATGTTGCAGCAGACCGTGTCCAAGCTGATGATCAGCAGGCCGACCACCACGGCGATCCCGCCGACATCGCCGGCCAGTTGGACCGGGTCCCAGATCGCCTTGCCGAAGATAATCGTCGTCGCCGAGGTGGTCACCACGCTCACCAGCGCTAGCAGGCCCATCGGCACGGGCAGCCCCACGGCTTGGCCGATGATCTGGTCTGACTGACGGCGCGCGAACCGGGTGAAGTCGGGAATGTTCAAGGCCAGGGTCGCCCAGAACCCCACCATGGCCGTCAGCGCGGGTGCGAACACGCTCCAAAACTGACCAGCCTTGGCGCCGCCCTCAGCGAAGGCGGAGGGCTGGTGCAGGATCGGCCCCAGACCGCCAGCCTTATCGATGGCCCACCAGACCATCAGGGCGCAGATCAGAATCTTGATCGGCGCAGTCCAGGTCTCGAGCCGGCGGATCGCCGTGAGCCCCTTGGTGACGAACAGCAGCTGCACACCCCAGAAAGCGAAGAAGGCCAGGAGTTGGCCAAGGCCGATGCCCAGCACCGGCAAGGGCGCGCCCTCCAGCTTCCGCCCCACGATCACGCCAAGCAGGGTCAGCAGCGCGCCGCCGCCGATCCAGGTCTGGATGCCGTACCAGCCGCAGGCGACGATCGCTCGGGCCACGGCGGGCACACGTGCGCCCTTCCACCCGAAGGAGGCCCGAGCCAGAACGGCGTAGGGCACGCCCCACCGCGCGCCGGCGTGGCCGATCAGCAGCATTGGAACCAGGACGATCAGATTGCCGAGCAGGACGGTCAGCACGGCCTGCGACGCAGACATGCCCTGCTCGATCAGGCCCGACGCCAGCATGTACGCCGGGACGCAGATCACCATGCCGAGCCACAGCGCCGCAAAGTGCCACCAACGCCAGTTTCGCTGCGCTTCGGTGGTCGGGGCCAGGTCTTCGTTCCAGAGGTCGCTGTCGGGCGCGCGCATACCGCTCTCCGCGGGTGCGATCCGTCCCAGCGCGCCGCCCCCGCCCCGGCGCGACCCGACCTTACGGGCGGATCGCGCGCGCTGGCAATCGAGAGAGCGGCGTTATCTGGCGATCCGCTAGCTCAGCGCCGCGTAGGCCAGCGTGGCAAGTCCAGCGCAGAATAAGAAGCTAAGCGCGACCAAGCTGGCCCGTCCCCAATCGAAACAGGGCCCACCATGCCGCAGAACCGGCGGCGCGGGCTTGGTGATGTCGCAGGCACGAAAAAGCACGGACTGGGATTCGCCCGTCGCGTAGGCGGTCTTCCTGGCCATGAGGGCCTCCCTGACGTTCGCGCCTCTTTTGGACGCGTGGCGTTAGGTTAACACTGCTCGCTCGCTGCGCGAATTGATCGGGCGATCACTAGCGCGTGGGACGAATTGCTGGCGCCGCCCCTGCCTGTCTAAAGGCCAGAAAAAAGGCGCCGCCCAGCATTTGAGCAGGCGCCTAATTCGAAGGCCTTCAGTCCTTGTGTCCCGGTGTTCGGGGCGTGGACCAGGGGTCGGACACATCGGCCAGCGCAACGTCGAGACAATCGACGGCGACGCGCATGTCGCCGCCGCCCGCGAAGGTCAAGGTCACGACGCCGGCAGGAGGTTCATCGGCGGGCTCGAAGCCGATCGACAGCAGCTCGACGACCGCGCCCTTGGCGTCCCGACGCAGATTGCGCGCCTGGACGCTCGTGACGTCTCCGAACTGAAGCGCCGAGCGAACCCGCTCTCCCTGCCTGCCCTTGCGCGCCTCCCAACGGAAGCGATTGCAGGCGATGGTCAGGGTGCGCGCCTGAGCGTCCCACCGGATGTCGCCGATCTTGGCGATCGCGTCCTGCAGAGCCGCTGAGAGCACGCTCAAATCTTCGACATCGTGCGCCAAGAGGCGCAAGGGCTTGGCGGCCTCGGCCATGATCAGAGTTCCGCCTCGCCGTCGCCTTTGATGCGACGCACCTGAGCCCCGCAGGCGCCCAGCTTCTCTTCGAGACGCTCGAAACCCCGGTCCAGGTGATAGATGCGGCTGACCGTGGTCTCGCCGCGCGCGACGAGGCCGGCGATCACCAGGCTGACCGAAGCGCGCAGATCTGTGGCCATCACCTCGGCGCCTTCCAGCTGCTCGACGCCGCGCACCCGCGCCTCGCCGCCCGACACCGAGATGTCGGCGCCCAGGCGCATCAGCTCCGGGGCGTGCATGAACCGGTTCTCGAAGATGGTCTCGCGGATCCGGCTCTCGCCCTTGGCCGTCGTCATCAGGGCCATGAACTGGGCCTGCAGGTCGGTGGCGAACCCGGGGAACGGCGCGGTCTCAATGTCGACGGCGTCGAGGCGCTGGCCATCGCGACGGATGATGCACCCGTCAGCCGTCTCCTCAACGCCCGCGCCGGCCTCCTTGAGCTTTTCAAGCAGCGCGTCGATCAGACCCGGGCGGGCGTTGCTGAGGCGGACCTCGCCGCCCGCCATGGCGGCGGCTACCGCATAGGTGCCCATCTCGATCCGGTCCGGGATGACCGCGTGGGTCGCGCCGTGCAGGCGCGGAACGCCCGTGATCGTCACGGTGGGTGTGCCTGCGCCCTCGACCTTTGCGCCCATGGCGTTAAGGCACTCCTGGAGGTCGACGAGCTCCGGCTCGCAGGCGGCGTTGTGGATCACGGAGACGCCATCGGCCAGCACAGCGGCCAGCATGGCGTGCTCGGTGGCGCCGACCGACACGAACGGGAACGTGATCTCCGCCCCCTTCAGGCCGCGAGGGGCCTGGGCGTAGACATAGCCCTCGTGCAGATCGATCTTGGCGCCCAGCGCCTCGATGGCCTGCAGGTGCAGATCGACGGGACGAGCCCCGATCGTGCAGCCGCCCGGCAGCGAGACCTTGGCCTGGCCGGAGCGCGCCACCAGCGGGCCCAGCACGTTGAACGAGGCGCGCATCTGGCGGACCAGATCATAGGGCGCAAAGCCGCTGGTGATCTCCGGCGCGTGCAGCAGCGTCTGCTGACCATCCGGGCCATCGCTCTCGGTCACCTGCACGCCAAGGCGCGTCAGCAGCTTGCCCAGGAAGCGGGTGTCGGCCAGACGCGGCATGTTGGTCAGGCGCAGCGGCTCGTCGGTGAGCAGGCTGGCCGCCATCAGCTTGATGGCCGAGTTCTTGGCGCCGCTGACCGGGATCGTCCCGTTCAACTGCGCGCCGCCGATGATGGCGATGCGATCCATTAAGGTCCCTCGAACGCGCGGGGTGGGGACGCCGCGCGGTCCACATGTGAGGCGCGCGTTCTATCCGTTGCAAGAGGGCTTGCAAGGCCCCGCCGCTTAAATCGGCGCGGAGAGATCGTAAGGACGCTCGTCGGGCCAGAACAGCGCGTGGGTCGTGCTGGCGAGGTCGATCGCCACCTGGGCCAGATCGAGCGCCTTGCGAACCGCCGCGAGCCCATCCTCACCGAACGCAGCCTTGCCGCTTTCGGTGTCGAACGGGCCGTCGTCGCCCGCGAGCCTCACCGCAACGGCCCATCCGGCGCCGCCCGGATTCGGGAACGGCGCGGACAAGGAGACGGTCAGCATCCGCCGCTCCCCGGTCCCGTGAGTTATCCCCAGCAAGTTTCGAACATCGTTATATGGCTGCGGCGCGGCTTCGGCCGCCGTGATCGCCGCGTCGTCCTCGCCAGAATCCTTGCGGGCTGCGGCTTTTCGCTTCCTGAGATTGGTTCGGAGGGCCTCCGCGAGCTTGGCCTCGCGGGCCATCTTGTCGTCGTTGATCGCCATGTTCCGGGGGTGCGGCGACAAAGTTGTTCGGTCAAGACGATTTTGGGCTTGGCGTTCGCGATTCTCCTCGCTATACGCCCCCTCCTCGTCGCCGCCGTAGCTCAGTGGTAGAGCGCATCCTTGGTAAGGCTGAGGTCGGCAGTTCAATCCTGCCCGGCGGCACCATGGAGACCCAAAGCAAATCAGTGCTTTGGGTCTCCGCCATTCCCGACGAGAGCATCATCCAAATCGCTCCAGTAAGCACATAGTAAGCAGGCGTGGTTTTGACGCCGCGTGGGCGCGCTTGCCCACGCCAATCGTCTCGCGAAGCGCGGGGCAAAAGTTTGCTTTTTCCGAACTTGCACGCTTGGGCTTGAGCGCACGATCTTCGCCATGCCCCCTGCTCTCACGTGCTGAGAAGCAAGGCGCTTTGCTCACTCAGTGAGGCTCGTCGCGAGTTCGCTGCCGACCGGACCAAGGCGGCGTTCGGTGAGCAACCTGCGGCTGGCGCGGACTACAAATTTGATCGTAGACCTCAACGGTTCCCATGGCGGGTGCGAACGTCTCCGACTCCGCCGCGTCCTGCTACGCGGTTACGAAAAGAGTCATCGATGACCGCGTTTCCGTTCTCAACAGCCACGAACAACTGCTGGCATGGCGCGTCCTGGCGTCCGCACGGGGGCGGCGCAAAGCCAGAACCCGGCCACCTGATGGGTCACAACCGGAACAAAGCTGCGGCGCTGTCAGATCTCAATAAGCCGCGCACTTGCTAGAGTGGCGAGATTGGGCGCACTGCTCAATGTCGGGGCTGGGGCCCATCGCGCCTTCAGAACTCGCGCCAGTGGGAGCCAGCGCCGCCGTTGGATACAAGTCTTGTAGGCTCCGATGTCGGCCTGCACTGAAGGTGCGGCCGGCTTGCCAACGCCCCCTGAGCGCTCCGACCGATTTTGAAGTGACCGACCTATCGGTCCAGCCCCTTGGCCTGGTGACTTAGGTTGGCGGCGGCCGCTGTGGCCTTCTACGGTGTGTGCGCCATTGATGACGCACATGAGCCCAACGCCTGAACTCCCATTGACGTGAGCTCGGCGCCATTGGAGCCCATCGAAACGAACTTCTGCGTGACGCCGTTCGTCCAGCCAAACCCGTCCTGAGTGGGGTACTCCCCTCCGCCACCGGGCCGGATCATCTCCAGATCATACTTCTCGAGCATACGCCCACTGGCGCAGTACTCGCGCTCGACCGTTTTAACCCAGCGGATAGCAATATCTGCCGCGATCGAGCGCTCGCCGTATCGACGGAGCCCAGAGACGGCGATCCACTGCAGAGGAGCCCACCCATTTGGCATATCCCACTGCTGGCCTGTTTCGAGCCTGGTTGTCCTGAGCCCTCCTGGCGCAATTAGCTCCGCCTTGACAGTGCCAGCGACAAGTCTGGCCCTCTCCGAATTGGGAAGACCGACAAACAGTGGGTAGAGCGTTGCGGCGCTTAAGCGATCAGTACGCTGACCTCGACGCCATTGATAATCCAGATACGCTCGCCGCTCCTGATCCCAAAGGTAGAGATCGATCGCCCTGGCCCTCCGCCGCGCTTGATCAGCGTAGGTAGCGACACACGTGCTCTCGCCTAACCTCGCGCACGCACCGGCAATTGCACGCTCTAGTCCAAAAAGTAAGCTATTCAGATCGACCGGTACAATTTCGGTTGTTTGGATTGAGGAAAGCGTCTTCCCATCCTTCAGCCACCGCGATGAATAGTCCCATCCGCTTTCGGCCCCAGCTCGTAAATCGCGAAAGACTGTTTCGGGCGGCCGGCCGCTAACCGCCGCAGTCTCAATGTCCTCGCGGTAGGATTCCTCCCGGGGCGTTGCGCGGTCGTCAAAGTAACGATTCAGTATTTCGCCATTGGGCGTCCGCACGACGCGCCGAAACGCTTCCCCCGGCTTCAACGTCGATGCGCCGTCCATCCAAAACGCGTGCTCGCGGCGCATTTGCGCCAGCCGCCGCCGCAGAGTCTCTGCGTCCCTCGCCTTCGACAAATCGACCATCGCAAAGAAGAATGGCGGCTGCGAGCGGCTGAGATAGTAAGTACGAGCCCCATTGGGGACATGACCATATCGAGAGATAAGATCGCCAAAGTCGTCGATCATATTCTCAACCAGGTCATCACGCCCATCGACCTGCAAACCCAACATTGTGAAGTAGCTATCCCAGTAATAAATCTCTCGGAATCGCCCTCCTGGGACAACGAATGGCTTGGCCATCTGGAGTTCCGAACCACCGGGACGAGGGACAACAGGTTTTCGGGTAAGATGGGGCCACAAAGACGAGATATGACGCTTCAACGCGGCGCGGCGCATTTCGAGCGACGAAACTTTCGCATGCGCGTCGTCAGGTAGGTCAAAATTATCGAGGACAAACTGCTTGAGCTCAGCATCGCTCAAGGCATCGCGGCTGACATAGTCGGCCATGATTGTACTAGACGAGCGCTTCGGGACCGCGTCCACAAACGTCTTGCTATCCTCGAAAATTCGCCGTTTTTGAACCTGATGGAAAAGAGGCCCATAGAGGTCAGCAGGCGTTGAGACCGTTGAGACAGTTGTCTCTCTTGCAAAGGCTGGCTGCGTAAGCGCTGGCAGCACGATCGCGCCACTGAGCCAAGTCAAGAAGAGGCCGGCTCCAATCCAATCGACTCGCCTCTTCCCATCCGAATGCTTGCTGCCTGATCGCCAAACACTGCGCCGTGTAGGGTTTGGCTTGGCCATCGATAGCTCCAGAAAATACCCTCGCTCCGGCGGACCGGAGCGAGGTGAGTTGAGGAGGAAGGAAAGTGGCGCGGCTTTTAGAGCGCCAAAGCAGGTTTCGGGGAGCGAATTTCCCCATCGAAAGCCTATTGAACTGCGTCAGCAGAAGGCTTGCGGCCCGTTTCGACCCAACTGCGAAGCGCATTCCAGGCCGCTGCTGTTTGCGCAGGCGTAAAGCCGCAGTGCGTGTAGCCCTCCTGGCCGCCTGGGAGGGGAGCCTTCGTGGGGGGCACGGCGTAGGCGGCTAGAAAATCTGAGGCGCCAGCCTTGGCCACAGCCTTTGAGAAGGCTTGCTCCTGCGAATAGGGCACAAGGGAGTCGATGCTATTATGCATCGTCACCAGCGGCGTTTTCAAACGACCACTCGCAGTGTGCCAGCGCGCTAGGTAGCTCAGCGCGGCTGGATCAGCCTTTACCCGCTGCACCCCGGCGTTGATGGCTTTGGCCTCTTCGGGGCTCATATCCGGCGTGGAGAAGTCACGGCCCTCGTTATCATAAACCCACCCACCAGCCGTGGCCGTCAGATCCTCCGAGGCGAGCGCAGCGGTCACAAGCGGATAGGCGAGCGACGCTGCGTCATACTCAAAGCCGCCGATCGTCGTGACCTGTCGAACAATTCGGGCCTCTGGTCCCTGGGGGTTCTTCTGCGCGGCCGCCCAAAGCGCCAGGGGCGGCCCGGCCATCTTCATCATCTGACCAAACACATAGAATTGAGCCGCAGCCCCTTTAATCAGCGCCGGGGGCTCGGGCTTGATCACGTTTTTCCGCAGATCCGCCTCCGCATAGGCGTAAGGCGTGCCGCGCGTTAGATAAGTATAGGCCGCGCGCATGTCATAAAGCCGCGCCAGCAACTCCGTCCAACTGTTGACGACGCCACAACGCGCCAGCCCCCCAGCAAACGCCTCCGGCTTGGCCTCAAGGAGTGCGACAACAATACCGCCGCCCATGGAGTCGCCCGACACATAAATCCGCTTCGCGCCAAGCTGAGCGGCCAGATCGCGGAGACGAAGGGTGTTTACCGCCCCCGTCTCTACGCCCAGACCAGCCTTATCGTAGGCGCTGTGCCCGACGACAAAACCTTGTTCATAGGCGTCTTTCAGTAACCCCGGCTTCTCAACAGGGTCGTCAGCCACCTCCACAGGCGTGCCAGGAGCCGTATAGCCATGCGCATAGACGAGGCCATCGCCATTCCAACTTGCCGGGATGGCGAGCGCAAATTGAGCGCCCTGGATTTTCCCACCAAGAACGACGCCGCCATCTGAGCGCTTGCGAGCCTTGACGTCTGTCGCCCCCGCAGAGGTTGCTTTCTGCACAAGAGTTTCGGGCCAAGAGGCGTCTCTTCTCTCAACGGCTGGCCTCACCATTGACGCCTCGGCCCAACAGGGGGCGGCGATAGCGCTCAGCATCAGCGGGGCCAGGCCAGCGACAAGGCGCGACCGGAACGACCGGGTCATCGATTTCTCCGTTTTGATTGTGATGCTCTCGGCGGCTCAGAGCCCAACCAGCGGTCGAAGAAGCGGCTGATCAGTTGGTAGGCCTCCATCGACTCCGGCATTCCTGGCCAAACAAAGAAGGCGTGCGGCAACCCGTCGAATATTTGAAGCTCGCTCTGGACGCCGGCGGCCGAGAGGCGGCGATGCGCCAAGGTCAGCGCACTGACAGCGAAATCTCTGCCGCCAGCAAGCAGAAGGGTCGGCGGCATCGAGGCGGTCTCAATGTTGGATAAAAGCGGATAGGCCTGGGGATCGCTGGCGGCGACCCCAGCCATGTAGGCGGTCGGAAGGGTGTTGGGCAGCGGCGGGAGATCGTGGCTTCCATCGCTTTTCACCACGCCCGAAAGATAGGGGCTGTCACCCGAATAGGGCGCGCCCGTCCCGCAGAGAGTGCCAATTGCGCCAGGCCGCGGCAGGCCTTGCTTTCGGATCCATGACACGGCTTGCGCGGTGATGATCCCGCCCGCTGAGCAACCGTAGATGCCAATGTTCTTGGCCGGATAGCGCTTCAAAAGCGCCTTGTAGACTGCGGCGACGTCTTCAGAGGCCGCAGGATAGGCGTGCTCAGGCGCGAGACGATAATCAACCGTCACTACACGCACACGCATCATCGCTGCGATGGGTATCGCCTCGACGAGCGCCCCACTCCCAGCCCCCCACATGAAGGCGCCGCCATGAACGTTGATAAGGACCCGAGCCTGGTTGCGACGCCCCGCCCCGTTCACAGGCTCCACACTCATGACCGCGACGCCATTGAGCGTCTCAGGCGTTTCACGAACCTGGAACACTTTGCGCATCTCGCCTAACCGAGCATCGTTAAAAGCTCCGAAGAAGGCGCGTTGGCGAGCCAGATCTCCTTTGAAATCGGGGGCGGAAGCGGCGTCTATGCGCCCTAAAACAGTCCGCGCCTCAGTGCTGAGTTGATTTGACGGCGGCAGCCTGCTCAGACGACCAAAATCATCGGCCCCTGCAACCTGCGCATATATTGCGGCCGTAGCAGCGACTATGAACGCTATGCCCCGTGCGATCATGATCGCGCCTGTTGAGCTCGAACTCGTCGCACGCCTGGTGAAGCAAACGGGTCCTCGATCACAAATGAAGCGGCTCTATGGCGATTGGTCTGTTCCCCAGACCATCCGGAACGGGGATATCCCTCATCGCCGCTTTGTTTGTCGACGATCGGCGACTGGAATAAGCCTTGAGACCGTGCGCGGGTTCGTTGCATCAGGCGACCCCACCCGCTCGCGCTATACGCCCCAAGAGCTCAGCACTCGGCTTCACGGTGCGTTTGAAGGTCTGCCGATCTACAGCAACAAGACCATATTTCGGGCCATAGCCGGAAAGCCATTCGAAGTTATCCAGCAGCGACCAATGGATATAGCCGAGCACCGGAACGCCGGCGTCCCTTGCGTCCAAAACTGACTTTACGGCCGCCGGAATAAACCTCGCGCGTTCCGCATCATCGCTGGTATCGATGCCATTTTCGGTGACCAGGATCGGCTTGCCCGTCGCGCCATGGACATAGCGGACCACATTACCAACAGCGGCCGGGAACCATTCCATCCCATTCGCCCGCCGCGGGACGTCCTTTGGCGCAGGAACCGATCGTTCCGGACCAATATAGTCGCGGCCATAAACCTGTACGCCGATAAAATCATCGTCCTTTGCGGCGGCAAAAAACGCGCCGTAAACATCGGCGCGCTTTCGCTCTATGGCGCTGTTAGACGTGACGGGCGCCTCATCGGGCACCGCCAGACTGAGACCGACGCGAAGCATAGCCCTGTGCGATTTTATCGCCTCTCGGGCCAGTCTGTGCGCCTCGATAACATTCGGGATCATCGGTCGCGGATCCTTATCCCCCATCAGCAATGAGAACTGATCGGATCCACTGGCTTTCGCCGCCGCGGCGAGACACGCCGTCATTTTGGTTTGAAAGGCCTCAGGCGGCGGCGCGATTGACCAGCGCCCGCCCAAAGCAAGGTTGGGCTCATTGAAGGTTAAGGCGTAGGCGATGCGCTCTGCCAGGGCGGAAGCTGCAAAGTCACAGAACCGACTAAAGAGCGCCGGGGCCTCGGCGTTTTCCCATCCTCCCTGCGCAGCGAACCAGCGCGGGGTCGTGAAATGGTTGAAGGTGACAACGGCGGATAGCCCAAGCTCAAGGCAGTAGTCGGCCATCCGCACATAGTGATCAAGGGATGCTTGGCTAAACTGCCCCTTGGCCGGTTCGATCCGAGACCATTCGATGGAAAAACGATACGTGTTCAGCCCCAGGGCTTTGACGATCGCAATATCTTCTCGCCACCGATGGAAGCTGTCGCAGGCGTCACCTGAGGGCTCAGCGAACACCGTCGGCGACACCTGCTCGAGCAGCCACATATCCGAGTTGATGTTGCTACCTTCGACCTGATGGCCCGCTGTAGCGGCGCCCCACAGAAACGAAGGCGGCAAAGGCTTAGCCCTTGCCGTCGAAGCCGCGGCGGCCAGAGCCAGACTCAAGACTGAGCGACGATCGACGCTCAACGCACGGCATCCCGTCCAGGACGCTTCCCCGTCTTGACCCAGGCGCGCATGGCTTCAAAGGCGGCGATGTTTTGGCTGGGAGAGAAACCGCAGTGTGTGTAGCCCTCCAGGTCGCCCGGTAAGGCCATACGCGTGGGCGCCAGAGCGTATTGCGCGAGCAGACGGCTGTTCCCCGCCTTTGAGACTATGCGTCCTAGCGCCTCAGATTGAGAAAACGGGACGAGCGCGTCCAACGTCTGGTGGGCGGTGACGAGCGGCACACGAAACTGACCCGTCGCTTCATGCCATTCCCGGGCGTAACGGGTCGCAGATGAGCTTGCGCTGTAGCGCTGCATCTTTGCGTTAAAGACTGCAGCCTCTTTGGCGGTCATCTCAGGCGGGCTGTAGACGCGCCCTGTGTTGGAGATGGGCAAACCTCCCATGGTCTGGACGATGTCATCCATCCCCAAGGCCGCCGAATACAGCGGCGCGCCCAGTGCTGCTGGATCCGCAGCAAAACCGCCAATCGCCGCAACCTGACGAATGATCTTGGCTTCAGCCCCCTGTGGGTTGGCCTTGGCGGCCAAGAACAGACCGAAGATGGGCGTTAGCAGCTGCATCTTCTGGCCCTCTCGAAAGAGATCTCCAGGCGTGACGTCGCCCGGAGGCGGCGTCACCGGAAGCGCAGAGCGCGTAACATCCTTGTCGCCCGGCAGAGCGTAGGGTGTGCCCTCCGTCAGGATGTTGTAGGCGCCGCGCATGTCGACCATCTGCTGGATAAGCGGACGCCATCCCTGCGTGACGCCGCACATGGCCACCGCGCCCGAGAATGACGCCGGATGCTTCTCGATCAGCCCCATCACGATGCTGCCGCCCATGGAGCCGCCCACCGCGTAGAACCGGTTTGCGCCAAGGGCGACGAGGAGCGAACGCAGACGCAGGGTGTTGTTCACCCCGGACTCCGTTGCGACACCTGATTTATCGAAAGCTGCTATGCCGCTCGCGACGCCTTGTGCGTAGAGGTGATTGAACAATCCGCCGCCAGGATCCTTAGACAGCGGGTCGCTGGGTACCGTCGGGACTGAACCTGGGGTGGCGTAGCCCTGTCCGAACAGCACCGTTTCACCCGTCCAGTTGGGGGGAACGACGACGACGAACGCCCGCCCCGCCAACGCGCCGTTCAGGATGACGCCGCCGCGGGGGCCGTTTTGCGCCACCACCCCCTCGGCGCCCGCCAGACGCGCCTTTTCAAGAAGCAGCGCCTGGCCGGGGATAATAGCGGAAGCGACTGCGGGCTTAGCCGTAGCGCCTCGTTCGAGCGCGCTCGACGCTGTCGACGAAAGAAGTGCGGCGCTGAGCGCCGCTAGGGAAACGAGCCAACGCATAGGGCGCGCCTAGAACCGATAGCGGAGCTGGACGCCGTACTGAGCCGGCTCGCCAAAGATAGAGCCGACGAACCCCGAATTATTGTACCCGGGGTTGGCGGCGACACGATAGGTCTTGTCCAAGACGTTGGTCGCAAAGATCGCAACGTCCACCGGCGCGCCATAGACTTCTCGCCAATCGAGCCGCAGGTTCAGCAAGCCGTAGGCTTCGATCGTATCGAAGGGCTGCGCTTCAGGCGTTACACGCTGGGCGGACTGGTGAGACCACGTCGCGCTCAAGTCCAACCGCCCTGCTTCAGGATTCACCGGAAGAGCGATCGCCGCGCTCAGGCTGTATTTGTTTTTGGGAACGAACGAAAAAGGCGTTCCGGCCAAGTCACGACTTGCTTGAGCCGCCGTCAAAGCTTGCGGGATCGCCGGGATCGCAATCGTATTATATTCCAGGTACTTGGCGGAGTTATAGGAGTATGTTCCGGCCAAGGTCAGCCAGGGCGAGGGCTTGATCATGCCCTCGAACTCAAGCCCCAAGACGCGCGCGCGTTGAGCGTTCGTGAGGATATCGGCGCCCGCGATCGCCGCGCGCTGGATGACCTGGATGTCGTCATACCAGGTATAAAATGCTGACACGTTGGTGCGGGCCTTCACGCCGCTGAACGACCAGTCACGCTTGAGACCAACCTCGGCGTCGGTGACCTGTTCGGGGCGAACGGCGAAGAGCGGGTGGGTCTCGCCCAGGAAAAGCGAGACAATCGGGTTACTGGCCCCCGACTTGTAGCCCCGCCGCGACACGGCATAAACGAGAGTCTGCGGATCGGCTTGCCAATCAAGACCCAGCTGCCAGGTGGCGCCGTCACTCTTCCCACGGAAACTGGGCAGAGTGCAGTTCGGATACTTCAGGGTCGGGAACCCGCCTGCCGCGACTGCCTTGAAGGCGTCATAGACGCAGAGATTGGCGTTCAAACCAATCACCTGCGCAGCCTGGGCCGGGCTGACAAGGCCGATCGCCGCCAGCTTGTTGAAGATCTGGTAGCTATTGGGGTCCTGGTAGGACTGAATATCCCCGCCAAACTCGTCCCACGTCCACCGATAGCCCGCCGTCAGGGTCAGGTTCGGTTTGATTTCGTATTGCACCTGCCCGTAGAGCGCCTTGCTGCGGCCATCCACATGCGCTGTCGGCTGGAGGTTCAAAGCCGGTGCAAGAGGCCCGGTTAACCCGAGCGTTCCCCAGAGCGCCTGAGGCAGGATGAGCGGTCCGCCGCCCAAAATGCCGCCAGCCTGCATGGGGTTGACGGTCTGGAACGTGAGCGGCGCGGGGGTCTTCTGGTCCAGGAAGAAGGCGCCGCCTTGGATCCGTAGAGCGCCTTGATCATAACGGATCTGCAACTCTTCGGTGACGGTGCGAAGGTTATTGTTCCAACTGCCAGGGTAGGCGCCCAACAGGTCCGCGATGGGCAGCGGCGTGGCGTCGCGGTCGTTGGCGCTTGTCGAGCGGGTCCGCCCGTAGCTGAAGATATTCTTGACCGTAATTGTATCGCTGACACGCCACTCGGTGTTGTTGAGGACGAGAAGGTTCTTGGCCTTTTCAAACGTTGGCACGCTCAGTGCGGTCTGGCGCACCCCCCTCGCCTGTTGCGCTGTCAGATAGGGCTGAAGCAGCGCCGCGTAAGTCCGCGCGGGGTTAACCGCGAGCAGAATGCTACCACCGCCATTTTCATCGACGTTCAGATAGCTGATCGCGGTGTAGTTGCTGAGGCGCTCGCTGGGGTTAAACAGAACCCCAACCCGCAGGCTGTAGTTGTTCCGGTTCAGATAGTCGCGACCCGTGTTGACGTCGCGGACATAGCCATCCCGTTTGTCCATCTGCCCGGCGATGCGCACAGACAGGACATCTTCAACGAGGGGAAGGTTCAGCGCGCCCTGAAGGCTTCGCCGATTGTAGTTGCCGACTGTGGCGTCAATGTACCCTTCGACGGCGTTCAACTTCGGCCGTTCAGGCTCCATCAACACCGCGCCGCCGGTCGTATTTCGACCAAAAAGGGTTCCTTGGGGCCCCTTCAGGACCTGTAGAGAGGCCAGATCATAGAAGTTTCCAGGCCCGCTCGCGGAGCTTGGCACTTCGGCAAAATAGCCAACCACGCCGGGGCCGCTGCCTGTTCCAGGCCCGCCGTTTCCGCCCATACCGCGGATCGTGTAACTCTCTTGGTTACGAGCCACATCGCCCAGGACCGAGAGCGAAGGCGTAAAATTCTGCAGATCGCTGCCGTTATTGATGGCCTTTTCCCGGATCGTGTCTTGCGAAAACGCGGTAATCGCGACGGGCACGCGCTGCGCACGTTCGGCGGTACGCCGGGCCGTGACCACGATGTCCGTGATAATCGTCTCTTCGGCAAAGGCCTGTTGATCGGCGGCGCCGCTCGACGCAGCAGGCCCCGATGCGTTGGGGCGGCTCACGGCGATAGAGCCACTGGGATCACGATGGATGGTGAGTCCAGAGCCCGCAATGATCTCTTCGAGAGCCGCCGTCTCGCCGAGCCGCCCCCGCGCGCCCTGCGACTTCATGCCCTGCACTTCGTCGGCCCTGTAAAGGATCGCGCGACCAGACTGCTTGGCCCACGCATCGAGGGCGGACTTCATGCTGCCGGCATCGACGGCATAGGCTCTGATCTGCTGGGGCGCATCTTGTTTGGCCTGCGCTAAGGCCGGCGTCGTCGACGCCATCGCACAAATAGCAGCGGCCGCGAGCCAGTATTGCTTCTTGGACATAGCCTCCCTCCCAGGCTGATCATGACCTCTGTGGGCCACCTAGAGACTGAGACGGACGACGAACGAAAACTCCTAACGCGTTCACTCAAGATTTTACGATGATGACCTGCTCGTCCTCAACGATCTGGAGGCCGAAAGCTGATTGTAGAAGGCGAGCAAACGCTTCGACGTTCGTGGCTTCAAACGTCCCGCCGATGCGAATTGCGCCAGCCGCTGGATCCGCCACATGGATCTTGCGACGGTTGTACCGGTTAAACTCCGCGGCGGCCTCCGCGATTGTCACGCGATCAAAGGTCAGCATCCCTCGCCGCCAGGACAGGGCGTCGTCCACCTGTTTGGGGGAGCGATCGGCCAACAGCGTCGAGGCGCCCTGGGCGATAGCAACGTCTCCGCCCGTCAAGATGGCGGTCGCGCCCTTCTTGTCAGGCAGGGCGCTTTCGACTCTGACCCGCCCCTCGACGACAGACACGGTCACCCTGTCACCATCTCTGCGCACCGAAAAACGCGTACCGAGCACGGTGACTTTCCTATTCCCCGCGATAACGACAAAGGGATGCTTTGGATCATGGGCGACTTCGAAGAAGGCCTCGCCCTGGTCGATCCACACTTGGCGAGAACGCTTTTCAACAGCCGCTCTGACGCTGCTTGCAGTGTTGATCGTGATTACACTTCCGTCGGCCAGGCGCGTCTGGCTGTGCTGACCAAGCTGGGTCGTCAGCTGTATCGGTTGCGCAGCAACGATAGGCGGAGGGCCCAGACGACCAATTGCGATGGCCGTGAAAGCTGCCGCTATCAACGAGGCGGCTATGAGCCCGAACGCCGGCGCACGGCGCCTCCAACTTTGAGGCTGTGGCGCCAACTCATGACGAAGCGCAGCCAGTCTGGCCGCCGCCTCCCAGCCATGCTCCAGTCGCCAGAATGCGGCCTTGTGAGCCGCGCTCTCCTCGAGCCACGCATCAAGGCCAGCCTGATCAGCGGGGCTCCAATCGGGCTGATCGCGACGAACCAGCCAGTTTGCTGCGGTCTCTTCTATCCTCCGGTAGGCGCTCATCGACGCCTCCTTTGGCCAAGTGGTTCAGACGCGCCACGTTGGATACGAGCGTCTCCGCCGAGCATAAAGTTCGCAAGCGCCTTAAGCCCCAGGGTCAGTTGCCGCTCGACGGTATGCTGGCCAACGCCCAGCCGCTCGGCCGTCTCTTTGATGTTCAGCCCTTCAACGCGCCTTAGACGCACGACTTCTCGGCATCGCGGTGGAAGCTGCTCCAGCCCCAACATGGCGCGGCGTAGTTCAGCGCGAGCCGTGTAAGCGCGCTCTGTTGCTTGGATATCTGTCTCGAACGCCTGATCCAAATCGGCGACATGATCGAAAGAGACAATCCGGCTTCGGCGAGCCCTATCGATCAGAAGGTTTCGGGCCACGGCAAACACGAACGCTCTGGCGGAGTCGGGAATACCTCTTTGAGCGCCAACCAGAGCGCGCTCATAGGTCTCCTGCCGCAGATCGACAACGTCGTCCTTCAGGCCGCAGTAGCGCGCGAGATAGCGCTCAAGGTCACGCTCCAGAGGGAGCACCTCCTGAGTGAACCAGCTGCGCAGCTCTTGGTTTGCGATCATCGGTGGCTAAGACGAACGACGAGGAAAAACCCGTAACACGAAAGGGCATTCAGTTGAATTTTGGCGCGATAGCGGAAAAAGCGCTTCCCCCAGGTCAGCAACAGCGTCTTGTCACGAATTTCATCAAGCGCGCTCTCGATGGCAGCAAATCCAAACATTACATGACCGCGAGGCGTTGATCACGAATTCTTAAACCTTCTCCCGTTTTCAAAATAGAGGCAGGAGTTCGCAATGCAAAATACACGTCCTTCTGCAGGCTTCCGCAAAGCTGTGGGCGATTTCCGCCACTTGGCTCTCGCCTCCATCGTAGCGATGATGGCGACAGGGCTCGTCGCTCTTGCAGTCCTGACCGTTAATGGTCCGATTTACCAGCGCATCGTCCTGGGCAAAGATCTAGTCGCCGACATCTTGCCGCCACCAGAATACATTCTCGAGCCTTACCTTGAAGCGACGTTGGCCACGAATGACCCGCCAGCAAACGTCGCTGCGCGGGCGGAACGCCTTCGCGATCTTCGGCTCCAATACGAAGAGCGTCAGGCCTATTGGCGGAAATCGGCGCTTCCAGAATCGCTCAAAGAACAGATCAACGGCCCGGTAAATGACGCTGCTCAATCATTTTGGCGGCATGTGGAAACTGACCTGCTGCCATCGCTTGAACGCGGCGACAGGCAGGGCGCTCAGGTCAGCTATCAAGCCCTGAGCCAAGACTACGCAACGCATCGCGCTGCGATCGATAAACTCGTCGCCGATAGTAACGGCTTTGCGAGCGCGAATGAGCGACTGGCTTGGGCCGCTATTATCGCAGCGGGAGGCTTGATGGCTGGAGGTGTCGTCGCGGCCGTCTTCATGGCGAGATGGGGCGCTACACGGATAGTCCACGAAGTTGTTGACCCGCTGGCGAGCATGACCCAGGCAATGCGGCGGCTGGCCGAGGGCGACCTGGAGATTAACATAGACCATCATGAGCGCGGCGATGAGCTGGGCGAGATCGCTCGGGCAATGGTTCGCTTCCGCGATCAGGGGCGTGAAACTGAGCAACTCAAGGCCGGCCAGATTCAAGCAGCGGCTGCGGCCCTGAGCGCGCGACAGGCGAGTGAGGAGCAACGCACTGAAGCCTTGAAAGGGATGGCTCACCGGGTCGAACTTGAAACCAGGGAGGCCGTTGAAAGCGTTGCAGAGACAACGCAGATCGTCATCGCGAAAGCCAATGGCATGGCGGGGATCGCAGAGCGCGTCCAAGATCGCAGCGCCGCTGTCGCGGCGGCCGCTCATCAGACGCTGGCGCAGACCCAGGCCGTGGCCTCCACAGCAAATCAGCTCGACGGCGCAATTCAGACGATCCGCGACCAGGTCGAACAAGCCCGAGGCGCGGCCGAAGAGGTTACACATTCGGCTGCGGAGGCCGACGAAGCGATCGTTCGCCTGACCAGCGCTGTCGAGCAGATCGGTAAGGTCACGGCCCTGATCGCCGACATCGCGCGTCAAACCAACCTTTTGGCGCTGAACGCCAGCGTCGAGGCGGCCCGCGCGGGCGAGTCCGGAAGAGGCTTTGCTGTTGTTGCGGGAGAAGTTCGCTCGTTGGCCCAGCAAACCGCCAGCGCCACAGCAGATATTCGCGTCCTGATCGACGGCGTGGAGCAGTCGGCAGGCGAAACGGCGACCGCAGTAAGCGGCATCGGTGGACGCGTGGCGGTGATGCATCGCGCCTCAGCCGCCATCGCCACTTCAGTTCAAGAGCAGGCGTCCGCTACCGTCTCAATCGCACGCAGCATCGCCGAAACAAGCGCCATGGCCGAGCGCATGGCCCTGCAGATTGAGGAAGTCTCCATACAAGCGCAGTCGGCCGGCTCGATTTCTCGGGAGGTCGACAACTTGGCTCAAGCGGTCGGCGAGCATATTTCCAGCCTTAGCCAGACATTGGTTCGCGTTGTAAGAACGTCGACTAACGAAGTTGACCGCCGCCGCCTTCCGCGCTTCGCCGTCGATATACCTATTGAGGTCGAACAGATGGGCGGAAAGCTCAATGGTCGAATTCAGAATCTATCCGTCGGCGGCGCGATGATCGCCGATCTTGGCCTCAGCTCTGGATCGGTTTCTTTCCATCTACGAGGCGTAGGAGAGATCAAAGCCGATGTCCTGGGCCTAAAAGGCTCCACGACACATGTAAAATTCCGCCCGCATGACGAACAGATCGCCAAGCTCAGTCATTTCTTAGCGTCGTTGGAAAAGGGCTTGGCGGCCTAACCGCTTGAACGCGAATTGATTGGATGAAGTTCACCGACATGGAGCGTAACGCTAAGCTGTGAGAGTAATAGTGAGCGCTCTGCGTCGTTATTGCAGACGCGCCCCTTAGAGATCTCGGAAATTACTGAGACAAATAGCGCCCGTCATAGGGTGGCGAGTGTCTCCTTATCTCGGAGAGATAAATTTTCACGATGTGCCCCTGCTGATGAGACCTTGGTCGACAGAGCGACGCCCCGTCAGTCAAGAATGCGACGTGAAAACATAGCGGGCTCTCCAAGCAACTCGGCTCAACGCCCACGTCCCTTACGCCCCCGCGTGAAGCCCCGATCGCTTTCCATGAAACGCCCGACCATCGGCACGATTAGCTTTCCGGGCTCGGCCACCTTGGAATTAGTCTCGGCCGCCAGTTGCTTGCCGTATTCGAGCAGGTCGCGGTGCAGGGCCGCCGGCAATTCCACCGTGACCTTCACGGGGGTGTCGTCCTCGATCGGACCCAGTTTCAGCTTGCTCATCAGCGGCGCTCCGTCGCGTAGGGTTCAAGGACAAGGTCGCGGGTCAGCAACACGCGCAGCGGCGCGCCGGGACGAAGGGTCAGGGTTGGCGTCAGGGACAGGCCACGTCCGACGATCTGCTGGCCCACATCGCTGGCCGTCTGGCTCGCGCCACGACGAACCGCGCGGGTGAGGTCGTCTTCGCTCGACGCGCCGGCCTCCGCGCCCACCGCCAGCACCGTGCTAAGACCGGCTGCGGCCCAGACCCGGCTCCAATGCCGATCGACACCATCTTGCAACCCCGCCTGGCCTTGCGGATCGGCGGCCGGAAGCTTGTCCAGCACAATCGAGCGTCCCGAGGGCAGGATCAGGCGGGTCCAGACCACGCCCAGGCGGCTCTGGCCATCGCGCGTCGCGGTGGCGTAGTCGCCGATCAACCGCGATCCGGCCGGAATCAGCAGAAAGCCCGCGCCCAGGCTGTCATGAACGTCTTGCGTCACCTGGGCGATCGCCACGCCGGCCGCATCGGAGCGAAGACCGGTCACCAGGGCCGCAGCAATGATCGACCCGGCCTGCAGCAGATACGGCGAGGCCGGGACCTGCAGGCGTTCGGGACTGATGATTCGCGCGTCCAGGGGCGCCGCGCGCTCCGGCGCTCTCGCCGCTGGCGCTGTCGGCGAGATGCTTGCTGAGCTCTGCCGCTTCAGAAAGACATCGCTTTGCCGCGCGGCGGCCCATTCAGCGCGCCGGGCCTCTGCGACAGGATCGATCGGCTCCGGAGCTGGGTCTGCCTTCGGACCTGTCGACAAAGGCGCGCCGCCTGACGCCACACCTAAAACCGGCGCCCCTTCTGCCTGGGCGCTGAGGATAGGTCGTCCCAGATCGCCAGGAAGCGGCGGCCCCAGCTTCGGCGGCGCGCCCCGCTGCAGATAGTCCTTGGGCAAAGTGCTGATCTTTTCGGGTGGCGGCGGGCGCTGCGGCGCGCCCTCTGGCGGCGGTGCCTTCGGACGTTCGGTCAGCGACCAGCCGATGGCGCTGGCCAACCCCGCCGACAGCACCGCGCCCGCGACGATCAGGGCCTTGCGCGAGACGCGCGCGACCGGGGCTGGCGCGCCCCGCAGACGAAGCGACTTGGCGATGGCCTGCTGCTCGCGATCGACCGGCGACTGGGGCGCGCTCATTGGGCCGCCTCTCCGCGCGCGGCCTTGCGCTCGATCCGGACACGTCGGGCCGCCTTGCCGACCCCAAGACGCAATTCGGCCGCTTCAAGGAGACGGTCGACGATCAGAACCCGCCCGGCGACGTGGTAGTTGACCAGCTCGGCGGCCTTGCCGTCCGGCCCGGTCACAAACAGCGGCGGCAGATCCGCCAGGATCGTGGCCGGCGGAAATTCCACATAGGTGCGCGCGCCGTCATCCCAGACCCGGACAGGCCGGAGCTCGGCCGGTCCGCGGATCTTGTAGGCCAGGTTCAACTGCGGCGTCGGCGGCGGTGGCGCGGCCAGCGCCATGGGCGCAATGGAGGCCGCCGGGACCGGGGCGATCGCCGGCGCCGCCGGATAACGCCAACGTACCTGGGTCAGGAAGGCGCGATCAGAGGCGCGCAGCTCCAGGAAGTAGGTCCGGCGCGTGGTGTTGATGACCATGTTGGTGGAAAGATCGCCCGCCGTCGGCTTGACGAGAATATGGACGCGCCGGGTCTCCCCTGCCCCGCTGGTGGCGTCGCCGATGATCCAGCGCGCGGTGTCGCCGGCCGCGATGGGATTAGCCTCGACGAGGGTCTCGCCGGGCTCCAGCATGATGTCGGTGAGCCGTCCCGGCGCGGCGACCAGTGGATAGACGGACCGCTCATCGAACAGAAACTCGACGGGCGCGCTCGCGTGCGGGGGCTGCGTGGCGGCGGGCTGGGCGCTCGGCGCGGCGATCAAGACCGACAGGATGGCACAGGCCAGGGTTGTCATGCGCCGTACTCCCGCGACCAATTGAGCGCGGTGATCCGCACGCCCAGGCCATTGGCCAGGATCTCCTGGTCGGTCCTGGGCCGGCGCACCACGACGGTCAGGATCGCCGCCCAGCGCTCAGTGGCCTGCAGCTGGCCATTGGCGTAGCGCCGCTCGATCCAGGTGGCGCGGAAGCTGCTGGGCGAGGCGCGCAGCACGCTGGTGACCTCGACCCCGACCTGAACCTTGCCGATCTGGCGGGTCAGTTGGCTGGCCTCGGCGTAGTCGGTGATGTAGCGAGCCGCGTCGCCCTCGGCATAGGCGTAGGCGCGATCCCAGGCCTTGCCGACCACGACCGGGTCGCTCGAGATCGCGCGGACGTCCTCGATGAAGCGACCGAGCGCGGCGCGCACCTGCGCATCGGTGGGCGCATAGCCCTTGGCGGCGGGGCCGACCGTCTGCACCTGCCCCTGACGGTCGACCTGAACGACCCATGGCGTCACCGTGCCTTGGGCCGAGAGCCAGGCCAGGGCGCCGCCCAGACCGCCGCTCAGGACCAGAAGGCCCAAGGCCATCAGCCGCCAATTGGCCGCCTGGACGCGGATCGCGCCGTCCCGGTCGTCGACCACCTGACCGGCCCTTTGATAGGGCGTCTCGGGAGCGGGCGTTACGCCGTATCGCGGCTCGCCCTTGAACGGGTTCATATCCTTAAGTCTCCGAAAGTGAGGGGGAAGCGCCGGCGCTTTGGTCGTCGCCGCTGGCCAGGGCGTGGGCGGTCAGGCCCGTCCCATGCGCCAGGTCCTGGCGATGCTTGAGCTCACGGGCCCACCGCGGCGGGGCGTTGGCCGCCCCGTCCGCCTCGGCCGCGGCGCTGGCTCCTTTATTCGACATCGCGTCCGCCGCAGCGTCGCCACGCGCCGAGCCTTGCGCGGCCCGCCTGGCGGTTTTGCCCCCGGGGGCGGCCTCGTTGTCGGTGGGCGTCGGCGAAACAGTCGGCGCAGATGGCGGACGCCAGGGCGGGCCTGGATCATTGGCGGGGGACGGCGATCCATCCGGGCCGCCAGCGCCGCCGCCAGACGGCGGACGCCCACTACCCGCCAGGGCGGCCTTGGCCGCCAGGCCGCCGCCGGCCCCGACCGCCATCTGGGTCAGCGCCGCGCCCGCGACGGCCATGCCGCCGACGGTCAGACCCGTGCCGACCGCCGCGCCCAGGCCCAGCTGCGGTGCGCCGGACATCAGGCCAGACGCGATGCCAGGGCAGAAGATCGACAGGCCGAGCAGCACGACGCTTGCCAGCACCAGGGCCAGCACCTGCTCCAGCGTCGGCTGGCCGCCCTGCCAGGTCTGGACGAACTGGTCGAACAGGGTCGAGCCGATGCCGATGACCACCGCCAGGGCCATGACCTTGACGCCGGTGGCGATCACCGCGCCCAGCACCCGCTCAGCCATGAAGGCGGTGCGGCCGAACAGGCCAAACGGCACGAGCGCGAAACCGATCAGGGTCGCGATCTTGAATTCGATCAGGACGACGAAGACCTGAACCGCCATCACGAAGAACGCGACGATTACCAGTAGGAACGCGACGAGCAGGACGAGGATCTGGACGAGGTTCTCAAACACCCCCGGCCAGCCCGAAAGCTCGGCGGCGGCTTCCAGCAGCGGCTTGCCCGCGGAAATGCCCAGCCCCGCCAGCTTGCCCGGCCGCAGGATGTCTTCGGCCGAAAGCCCGGAGCCGGCGGCCTTCAAGCCAAGGCCGGTAAAGCTCTCCAGGACGATGATCGACAGGACGTGGAAGTTGCCGATCAGGAAAGCGAAGAAGCCGACATAGAGAACCTTGCGGATCAGGCGGGCCAGCACATCCTCACCGGCCGCCAGGCTCCACATCAGGGCCGCCAGGGTCATGTCGATGGCCACGAGAATATTGGCCAAGGCGCCGACCTCGCCGCTGAGCAGGCCAAAGCCGCTGTCGATGTAACGATTGAAGGTGTCGAAGAAGGTGTCGATGACGCCGGTGTCGTTCATGACGTGGGCCTCCCAAAGAAACGGGCGCGGGCTGCGCGCCAAGCCTCCAGGCAAGCCGGATCCCGCGCCGCCGCCTCCCCGGCCGCCCGGCATTTGGCCAGCGCGGGATCGACGCGGGCGACCGAAGCCGCGGCGGGTGTCTGCGGCGCGGTCTTGGCGGCGCGCACAGCGAGAAAACCAGCGATCAGAACCATCCAGGCGGCCAGGCTCCAGACGACCGCCCGTCTCATGGGTTGCGCCCCACGAACCTGGAGAACCGGGCCTTGGCGTCGGCCCGGGCGGCGGCGCGGTCGGCGGCCTCGAGCGCATCGGCCCGGCCCTGGGCGGCGACCAGCGCCGTCAGCTGGGCCAGCTGCTGAGCCTGCAACGCCAAGAGCTGATTGCCGGCCTGGGTCGCCTGCAAGGCGCCGCTGGCGCCTTGGCTGGCGTCGACCAAGGCGCTCATCTGGCTCGTGGTCGTGTCCAGGCCGCCGATCACGCCGGCCTGGACCTTCAGGGCGTCCTCGAAGCCCGCCACCGAGGTGGCCCAGCGCGCATCGGCCCGCGCCACCAAATCGGCGTTGGTGGCCGAAAGCCCGGCCGCGCCGTAGTTCTGGGTGAAGGCCTGCTGGATCGAGGTGACGTCGTAGGCGAGCCGCTGGGCCTGACCGAGCAGCGCCTTGGTGCGCGCCACTTGGGCCTGGAGACTGGCCAGGGACGAGTACGGCAGACTGGCCAAGTTCTTGGCCTGGCCGATCAGCATCTGCGCCTCATTCTGCAGCGAGCTGATCTGGTTGTTGATCTGCTGCAGGGCATGCGCGGCCTGCGCGACATTCTGGACGTAGTTGGCGGGGTCATAGACGGTGAACTGGGCCAGGACCGGCCCGGCCGGAACGGCCAAAGCGAGCGCCAGGGCGAGCATGACGCGACGGCGGCGAGCGATCATCGATCAATCTCCGGAAAGCTTGAGGTCGGGGAGAAGGTCGGCGGCCCAGGAGAGGCCCTTGGCGCGCAGCCACTCGGCCGCGAACGCCTCGCGCTGCACGGTGGCGGCGATCATCGCCATGGCGACCTGGTCGGCCTTGGACGAACTGCCCGCGAAGGCCATGCCCACGGGACCAAGGCCCAGCTCGAAGAGGCGCTCGCCGGCCCGCGACTGGACATAGTAGTCGCGCTTGGGTGTAGCCCGGGCGATCAGTTCGGTCTGGCGCGCGTTGAGGCCAAAGCGCCGATAGGCGGCCGAGCCCACCGGATCCAAGGCCCAGGCGTTGGGGAGGAAGATCCGCGTCAGACAAAGCTCGATGACCGCGGACGCGACCGGACTTTGCTCGATCTGGACGAGCGACAGGGTCGTCAGGACGACTGAGCCGTTCTTCTTGCGGACCGTGCCAAGCCAGGTCTGCAGCTGCGCGCCAAAGTCTGGGTCGTCGAGCGCCAGCCAGCCCTCGTCGATCAGGATCAGGGTCGGGGCGCCGTCGAGGCGCCGCTCGATGCGGTGGAAGAGGTAGGCCAGCACGGCGGGCGCGGCGGGCGTACTCAGCAGCCCTTCGGTTTCGAAAGCCTCGATAGCGGGATCGCCGAGCGTCTCGCGGTCGGCGTCGAGCAGCCGCCCCCAGGGACCGCCCAGGCAATACGGCGCCAGGGCCCGCTTAAGGTCGAGGCTGGCCAGCAAGGCGGACAGCCCGGTGAGCGTGCGCTCCTCAGAGGGCGCGCCAGCCAGACTGGCGAGCGCTGACCAGAGATGTTCGCGCACGGCCGGGGTGACCGAAACGCCCTCTCGCGCCAGGATCGCGGCTAGCCAGCCGGCCGCCCAGATGCGCTCGGCCTCATCTTCGATCCGGGCCAGGGGCTGAAGCGCGACGGCCGGACGATCGGCGTCGCGCAACACTCCGCCCAGGTCATGGAAATCGCCGCCCATGCCAAGCGCTGCGGCGCGGATCGAGGCCCCGAAGTCGAAGGCGAAGACCCGCGCGCTGGGGTAGCGCCGAAACTGCAGGGCCATCAGCGCCAGCAGGGTCGACTTGCCCGCTCCGGTCGGCCCGACGATCAACGTGTGGCCGACATCGCCAACATGCAGCGACAGCCGAAACGGCGTCGAGCCCTCGGTCCTGGCCATCAGCAGCGGCGGTCCGCCCAGATGATCGTTGCGCTCAGGCCCGGCCCACACCGCCGACAGCGGCGCCATGTGGGCCAGATTCAGGGTCGACAGCGGCGGCTGGCGGACATTGGCGTAGGCGTGGCCTGGTACGGTTCCGAGCCAAGCCTCGACGGCGCCGACCCGTTCGCGGATCACCGTGAAGTCGCGGCCGGCGATGATCTTTTCAGCCAGGGCGAGCTTGGCCTCGGCGCGGGCCGGATCGTCATCCCAGACCACGACATTGGCGGTGACATAGGCATAGGCCACAGCGTCTTCGCCGAGGTCCTGAAGGGCCAGATCGGCGTCGGCGGCCTTGTTGGATGCGTCGTTGTCAACGAGCGCCGCCGGCTGCTGGGTCAGCGCCTCCTGCAACAGGGCGGTGATCGACTTGCGCTTGGCGAACCACTGGCGGCGGATCTTGGTCAGCAGGCCTTGGGCTTGCACCTTGTCGAGGAAGATCGCGCGGCTCGTCCAGCGGTAGGGAAAGGCCAGGCGATTGAGCTCATCCAGCAGGCCCGGGACCGTGGAGGCCGGAAAGCCGACGATGGTCAGGACGCGAAGATGCGCTTCGCCCAGGCGCGGCTCCAGGCCGCCGTCGAGCGCCTGCGTGGCCAGCAGCGCGTCGAGAAACATCGGGGTTTCGGGGACGACGATAACCTGACGGCGCGTGGACACCGCGCCGTGCAGAAAGCTTAAGGTCGCGGCGTCATCCAGCCACTGCGCCTGGGGCATCAGGCCCTCGACAAGAGCCAGCACCCGGCCGGTGCGCTCGACAAAGCCCGAGAGCTCAGCGCGCCAGTCCACCCCGCCGCTCGCCTGTCCCTCGATGAAGAGACGACCAAGCTTCCCGGTCCGTTCGGCGGGAGGCTGGTAGAGGAGCGTCAGGTAGTAGCGGCTCTCGAAATGGGCGCCGGCCTCCAGGAAGGCCGCGCGCCGCTCATGATCCACGAGGGCGGAGACGGGATCTGGAAAATCGCCGTCGGGATAGGCCAGGGCCGGATCGCGACGGGCTTCGACGAACATCGCCCAGCCCGAACCCAGACGGCGCAGGATGGAGTTGACCCTGGCCGCTACGGCCGCGACCTCGCCGTCCGAGACAGAGTCGAGGTCTGGACCGCGGAAGGCCGCGGTGCGCTGGAAGGATCCGTCCTTGTTGAGCACCACGCCGGGCGCGACGAGCGCAGCCCAGGGCAGATAGTCGGCCAGGCGTGCGGGACGCCGCGCATATTCGCGAAGGTCGAGCATGCTCTAAACCTCCAGTCGGGCGGGAATGCGCACGTGCCGCCGCCCGACCTCGAAGATCAGGGGATCGTGACGGGCGGCCCAGACGGCCAGGCCGTGACCGACCGCCCAGAGGGCGAGGCCCACGAGCCAGAGGCGCAAGCCGACCCCGAGGGCCGCGGCCAAGGTGCCGTTGACCAAGGCGATCGCGCGCGGCGCGCCGGCCAAGAGCACCGGCTCGGTGAGCGCCCGATGGACGGGCGCGGCGAAGGTCCACGCGCGATCACCGGCCATCAGATGACGGCTCCGCCGCCAAAGCTGAAGAACGACAGGAAGAAGCTGGAAGCCGCGAAGGCGATCGACAGGCCAAAGACGATCTGGATCAGTCGCCGCGTGCCGCCGGTGCTGTCGCCGAAGGCCAGGGCCAGGCCGGTCATGATGATGATGATAACGGCGATGATCTTGGCGACGGGGCCTTCGATCGACTCCAGGATCTTCTGCAGCGGCGCTTCCCACGGCATGGACGAGCCGGCGGCGACGGCCTGGGCCGAAAGGCAGACGCCCAGAGCGACGCCGACGAGAAGCCCTCGACGGACGTGCGGAAGGGATTGCCGCGGCGCTAGCGCGCGCGGCGGGGCAAGGCTCGAGGTCACGAGGCCATTCTCCTTGGATGTCAGGGGGTTGGAGGACTAAGGTCTCAGGCAGGGCTGAGCTGATAGGCGCCGTCGGGCGCCAGGCCCTCCAGGCGGGCAAGGTCGATCAAACGTCTCTGTCGGCCGCGGCCCGACAGGACGGCGATCACGTCGATGGTTTCGGCGATGAGGCCGCGCGGCACGGTGACCACTGCTTCCTGGATCAACTGCTCGAGGCGCAGCAGCGCGCCCAGGGCGCCGCCCGCATGCAGGGTGCCGACGCCGCCGGGATGGCCGGTGCCCCAGGCCTTGATCAGGTCGAGCGCCTCTGCGCCCCTCACCTCGCCGATGATGATCCGGTCGGGACGCAGACGCAGGGTCGAGCGGACGAGATCGGTCAGGGTGACGACGCCGTCGAGGGTGCGCATGGCCACGAGGTTCGGCGCGGCGCACTGCAGCTCGCGCAGGTCCTCGCACAGGATCACGCGGTCCGCGCTTTCGGCGACCTTGGCCAGCAGCGCGTTGACCAAGGTGGTCTTGCCGCTTGAGGTCGGCCCGACCACCAGGATGTTTCGGCGGTCGCGCACGGCGCCGACCAGGACGCCGGCCTGCTCGGCGCTCATCACGCCGGTGCGGACATAGTCGTCGAGCGAAAAGATCTGGCGCGCGGGCTTGCGGATCGAGAAGGCCGGCGCGGCGACCAGCGGCGGCATCAACCCCTCGAACCGCTCGCCGGTCCCAGGCAATTCGGCCGACAGGCGCGGCCGACCGGCATGGACCTCAGCGTCGACATGGTGGGCGACGAGCCTCAAGATCCGCTCGGCGTCGGCCGGCGTGACGGAAAGCTCCGCGTCGACGAGCCCGGCGTCGAACCGGTCCAGCCACACCCGGCCGTCGGGATTGACCATCAGCTCGGCGACGCCGGGATCGTCCAGCCGTGCCAGCAACAAGGGCCCCAGCGCCGAGCGCAGCATGCGCTGGCTGCGGGTCAGGTCAACGGTGGCTTCGGGCTGGTCCATGGCGATCCCCGGGGTTCACGAGGACGACTAAGAAGACCGCCTTTTGGCCGATCTCAACAGCCAAATGGGATGCGGAAAGCCTGGGAAAAACAAAGAACGAGCAGCGATCCCGAACGTGGCATTGCGCCAAGCGCCGACGTTGGCTGACCGCTAGGGTACCGGCATCCTGTGAGGCTGGAGCGAAAAGCGGTCAACGAAGCTTTGCCCCAACCACCTGGGCCGCCTTGCGCCGTACATCCTCGCTCCGCGAGCCCCCCCCTGAACGAGACGCGTCAGTTCCGAAGCTTCGCGTGTGAAGCCGTGGCTGGCCGCTCCGACCTCTTCCACCATGGCCGCGTTCTGCTGGGCGACTTGGCCCATCTGAGCGACAGCGCTGTTGATCTGGCTCAGACCGGCGGACTGCTCCTGAGCCGACTTCGCAATGTCGTTGACTAAAGCCTGGATCGCGCTCAGCCCCCCCTTGCCATCCGCCCTCGCGCGCCGGTCTGCTCCCGTCAAACATGATGCAGCTCGAAATGAACCGCTCCCTTCCGCTGCCCGCTGTGATTGGCGGATCTGCGAAGTGCTGACGGGGGCCTGCCAACGCCGTTAAAAGACGCGGATCACTGCGAGTAGATTTCTGTGGTGTGCGCCGGCTGATTCTTTTGCGCGCCGGCATTGGCCGCCATGTTTGGCCAAGTCTCGACCTTGATCCGCGACAGGTCGATCCACTCATACCTGTACTGCTTACCGGTTGCCGGTCTCTCGCAATTGACAGTCGCGTTACCCTTGCCGCCTGCCTTGGTAAGGCCGGTGCACTTCAAGGGCCCTTCAAAGCCAAACACCCCCTTCGTGATCGTAATAAAACCCTTGCGATCCGGCGAGTAATATTTCGTATTGGCGGGAAGCGCCATAACCTGTTCGGGGGGTAACGATAGCTTGGGCCAGCGCGGGCGATGCACCACCACAAATCAGAACAGCAGCAAGTCCCAAAATCTTCGCATTCATGCGTATTTTACTTACTCAAAAAACAACGAAAATTTGCTATAGACTTTAGTCTCTTTGCACAAGTGTATAAATAGCCCATATTTTCGACCGAACGTAAGGCCGCTTAAGGCCTGCCAGGAGATACGCGCGGGTACGCCGCTGCGCAGCGCGGAGTAGCGGCGCTGCTGTGTGGGGGCCGCGATGGTCAAGGCGGTGAAAAAGAACCCTATGAACAGCATGAAGCCCGATCCAGACGCCTCGCGACAGTTGGCGCAACAACAAATCCGGCGAGCCGTCAGCCGCCCCGTGCGCCTCTCGATGATCGTCGCGGAAGGCGATCATCGCTTGAACGGGCGGCCGCACCCCGCCTAGGCGAAATAGGCGCTGACCTTGCGCCGAATCTCGTTGGCCGCGCAGACCGCAATCAAAAGGCCGATCGGCCTTACTGCGGGGGCTCGATAACGCACAATCAGCAGTATTAGACACTGGCGGATGAATTTCCACCAATCCCCATTTTGGGCCGCAACTTCATCTTGACTGGCCGATTTTGGCTAAACGCTAGATGACAGCATAGCGACGCTTGCTATTAGCTCTTGAGCTGAAGCGCTCCAGGCCCCCTACGTTTAGCCTAGAGATCAAGAAGTGGAAATTCGAAACGCTCATCGGAGCGTTGTCGGATCACAAAATGCATCGGCGCCAGAGGCCGCCAAGAACCGACTAGCGCTGCATAATGCAAAGCCAAACTTTTAACCCACCCCGCTCGGACAGCCCCTGACCTGAAATTATAGATCGAAGACGCCAAAGATGCCCCACCTACTCGACAGCAATAAAATAAATCTCGAAAATGCGAGAATATTAATTGCTGACGACAATGAAAACGCCCGAAAAATACTTCAAGATATGCTTCAAGCTTTTGGCGCTCGTGAGATTGTCGCGGTACATGACGGCGCCGAGGCAAAGGCCTCGCTGACAAGGCAACAGTTCGATCTTCTGATCACCGATGGCTCGATGCCGGAGTGCGATGGCTATGAACTGGTGCGATGGCTCCGAAATCGCCCCAGTGATCAGGAACGGATCACGCCGGCAATCATCATCTCAGCGCACGTGCGCGAGTCTCAGGTCGCTGCTGGCCGAGACTGCGGGGCAAACTACATCATTGCTAAACCGGTGAGCCCGCAAACCCTTCTGGAGCGGATCTTCTACATTACAAAAGATCCGCGCCCGTTCGTCATTGGCGACACCTATGCAGGACCGGACCGGCGCTGGAAGCATCAGGGTCCGCCCGGCGCGACCGAAGGACGGAGGAAGGACGACCTCCCCGCGGAGGTCGGCGCGATCGCCGGCGCAAATCTCAGCGAAAATGAACTCGACAGCCTGATCACACCTCAGAGGGTGACGCCTTGAGCGCTATACGCACGATCCGCCAAGCTCCTCGGCTAAGCCAGCTTGTGAAAATGGAGGGCGGCCTCCATGCTCGAACGGCGCTGAGCCAAGCACAAGTTGCCCAGGGCGCAAACCGTGACGCTCACTTGACGGCGATTGGCCAAAGCCTTGCCTGGATGGGAGAGTGGAGAGCCTTGGAAGAGCCGTCAGTCTCGGACTGGGAAGCGCTTCATGAGGCCAGCGCCGGGATCATTGGACTTTGCGACTCCGAAGCTGACGCCCACCTCCTGCGCGCCGCGCGTCTGCTCTGCGCGTACATTGACCGCGCGCGACATGGGAAATGCTCCAAAGAAATCGGCGCACTTTTCATCAACACGCTAAAGGCGCTCGCGGATCAGGATAGAGATATCGAAACCCGAGCAGCCGTTCTTAGCGGTCTGGAAGCCCTCCTGCCAAAACAGAGCTCGGGCGCATGATGAGTAAGCCGCAGTCAAGCTGCGGCGCTGTTGGATTTAACTGAAACCATGAGTTTTTAGATTGGCGGGATTGGGCGCACCGCTCAAGTTCTGAACTGGCGCCCCTCGCGTCTTCAGAACTCGCGCCAGTCGGCCCTAGCGCCACCATTCGACACAAGTCTTGGAGGCGCCGATGTCGGCCTGGACGGAACGTAAGCGCGGCTCGCCAGCGCCCCCTGAGCGTTGCGACCGATTTTGAAGTGACCAACTTGTCGGGCCAAACCCTGAGCCTCGTGACTTAGGCTAGCGGCAGCCGCTGTGGCCTGCTCCACCATTGCGGCGTTCTGCTGTGTGACCTGATCCATCTGATTGACGGCGATATTGACTTCACTAATGCCTGTAGACTGCTCCTGGTTAGATCTGGCTATCACTTCGATCAAGTTGTCGATCTCAGCAATTTTACCGACCATGCCTGAAAGCGCAGCTCCGGTTTCGCCAACCAGGCCGACACCCTGGGAAACCTGAGAAGCACTGGTGGCGATGAGCTTCTTTATTTCTTTGGCCGCATCAGCAGATCGCTGCGCCAAGGCGCGAACTTCTTGAGCAACAACAGCGAAGCCGCGACCGGACTCACCTGCGCGAGCGGCCTCAACGCCAGCATTCAACGCCAGCAGGTTAGTCTGGAAGGCGATCTCATCAATCACGCCAATGATCTGATTGATCTCTCCGGAACTACGCTCGATGGCGGCCATGGCAGATACCGCCCGCGCCATGACTTCGCCGGACCTCACCGCCTCAGCCCTAACATCAGAGGTCGTCTTCGCCGCCTGAAGCGCCCCCTCTGCGCTCCGCTTTACAGTTGCGGTGATCTCGTCCAGCGCCGCAGCGGTTTGCTCCAGCCCCGCAGCCTGTTGTTCTGTCCGGCGCGAGAGGTCCTGGGAGGCCGCAGCGATTTCGGCGGAGCCGTTGGTCATGGCGTCCGTCGATCCGGCTACGGCGGCGATGACCTGGCGCAAACTTGCCAAGGCGGCGTTGTAATCGCGCTTGATAGCCTCGTATCGTCCACCGAAATCGATTGCAATTTCAGCCGTCAAATCGCCCGACGCTAGCTTTTGCAGGCAATCTGCAAGCGTTGAAACGACGTGGTCATCCTCCTCGGCTTTCCGGCGGATCGCTTCGTTTTCAAGGCGCTCTGTTTCAACAGCGGTGATGTCATTGGCGAACTTGATGATCTTATAAGGCTTGCCGCTCTCATCGAAGATCGGGTTGTAAGAGCCCTGGATCCACACATCGCGACCGCCCGCGCCGACACGCTGGAACTTGTCCGCGAAGAACTCCCCCGCGCTCAGGCGGCGCCAGAATTCCGCGTAGGCTGCGCTTCGGGCGTAGTCTGGATCTACAAAAAGGCTGTGGTGCCGGCCTTTGATCTCCGACAGGCTGTATCCCATGGTGGCGAGGAAGTTTTCGTTGGCATCGATCAGGTTGCCTGACAGATCGAACTCCACTCGCGCCTGCGAACGATCGATCGCGTTAGTCAAAGCCTGAAACGCGCGGTTTTGGGCCTGCAGTTCGGCGACCGTTCGACGCGTCTTAAAACTCGCAAAGCCCATTTGAGCGCCCCTACCTCTCAGCTTTCCCGGTGGGTCCAGAAGAGTACAGAGAGACTAGAGCCCAACATCTTAACATTAGTAAACGCAAATCGATCGCTACTCGATCCGAGTACAACTGAGACTTTAGGTTAACTACACATCACTAATAAAATCTTGATTTGATGCCTATCAAATAT
Source organism: Pseudomonadota bacterium (assembly GCA_020161365.1). Classification (GTDB taxonomy): domain Bacteria; phylum Pseudomonadota; class Alphaproteobacteria; order Caulobacterales; family Caulobacteraceae; genus Caulobacter. The sequence continues at coordinate 242,212 of JAIUNU010000006.1, forward strand.
AGGTCCCCATTTTGAGGGTGGCTCCACTTCAATCGCGTCAATACACCGCACCATAACCTCTAGCTCTCATTTAATTTTGCGTTCTAGTGGTTGGCCGTCGTCGCCGGCTGAAGAAAGGCGCAATGCGTTGCGCGAACCATTTCGCTGGATGACGGTTCATCAAAGGCCACGACCATGCCCGCATACGCACTAGCCCCTTGCTCCACATCTGAGACGCGGCATGGGCTGGACATGGAAGCCACTTTTGCGGCGCTAAATCGCTCTCAGTTGATCTTGGAGCTTGCCCCCAACGGAGAAATCCTTAGCGCCAACGAGAATTTCCTGGCCACGTTCGGCTGTAGTCTTGATGAGGTTGTCGGCCATCACCACGCGCTCTTGATCAGCGCTGAAGAGGTTGAGCGCGCCGAATATCTTGCGTTCTGGGAAAGACTTCGGGCGGGCGAGTTCTTCACCGATACCTTCCACCGTCGCGCAAAAGACGGATCGGATGTCTGGATCCAAGGCGTCTACAACCCGGTTCTGGATACCAACGGTAGCCCCTACAAGATCATCAAGGTTGCGACAGACATTACCGCTATTGAGCGTGAGCGCCGCGCTGCGATCGCACTCAACGCGAGCGCCTTGGACCAGGCCCAAAATGCGCTCTCCGCCAAGGCCAGGTTTCTAGCCAATGTCAGTCACGAATTGCGCACCCCGTTGGCGGCGATGCTGGGCTTGGGTGATCTTTTGTCGAAGACAGCGCTAGACGCCGAGCAGGCTCCCATTCTTTCCGAGATCATGGCGTCGGGCGAGGTTCTCCAGAACCTCGTCAACGACCTCCTCAGTACGGCTCAGCTTGAGGCCGGCGCTGTCGAAATCCATCTTGAGCCTGTCAATCCGGCGTCGATCGCAGAAGCCGTCCAATCGCTCCTGGCGCCACGAGCCATGGACAAGGGGCTGCATCTTGACCTCTATACTGACAATCTACCTCAGGCCCTCCTCCTTGACGGGCTCAGGGTGCGTCAGGTTCTGACCAACCTCATCAACAATGCGATCAAATTCACCGCAAAGGGAGCTGTGACGGTACGGCTCGATTGGCGCGAGGAGACCTTGTTCGGCGCCGTGACCGACACGGGCGAGGGCTTTCCTCCTGAAGAAGCCGCCCGCCTGTTCCAGCCCTTTGAACAGCGACGTGAAACGCGGGATCGTAGCTGTGGCGGCGTTGGGTTGGGACTGGCGATCTGCGCAGACCTCATCGCCGCCATGGGCGGGACAATAAGCGCTGAATCCGCTCCTGGGCGCGGCGCGTCCTTCTCCTTCGCCATCCCGGCGAAAGCCGGCAAGATCGCGGCGAAGCCCAATAAGCAGACTATGGCAGCGCGAAAATCACGGCGCTCCCTCAACGTCCTTTTGGCCGAAGACAACAGCGCTCTGCAGCGCATTATGATCGCTCTTCTCAGCGCGCTCGGTTGTGAGGTCACCGTCGAGATCGACCAACTCTTCCTCGGTGGCCTGCTCTAGCTGCGCTACGGGCGCGGCGACCTCGGCGGGCAAACTGAACGTGAAGCTCGATCCGGACCCAAGCTTACTCGTCAAAGCGATGTTCCCGCCCATCGCCTCGACCAAGCCCTTGCTGATCGCCAGGCCCAGACCCGTCCCTGCAACATTGTGCGCGGTGGCGCCCTGAACCTGCGAGAAGCGTTGGAAGAGCTTGGACTGCTGCTGCTTGTCCATGCCGGGTCCCGTGTCGCTGATCTCGACCTGAAGTCTGGCGTCATCGACGTCATACCGCGCAGTGAGCGCCACATGCCCCGCGCTGGTGAACTTCACCGCGTTGCCCAGCAGGTTGGTGACCACTTGCCTGACGCGGTCGGGATCGATCTCCAGCAGCGCAGGAAGCTCGCTGATGTCCAGCTTCAGCTCCAGCCGCTTAGCGCCCATCTGCGGCTCGAACAGCATGGCGGTGTCATGCAGAAGCTGCGTCACGTCACAGGTGCGGCGATGGATGTCGACCTGTTCAGCCTCCAGCTTGGAGAAGTCGAGCACGTTGTTGACGATCGACAGTAGCGCAGCGCCTGCGGAGTTGATCCTCTGGACCCGTGCCAGGGCAGTGCTGTCCACGCCCTCGCCCCGGGCCAGAAGGCCAGCATAGCCGAGGATCGCGGTCAGGGGCGTACGGATCTCGTGGCTCATGTTGGCGACGAACTCGGCCTTGACCCTGGCGGCGGCCTGGGCGGCGTCGCGACCAGCGGCCAGACCGTCTTCGATGGCGCGCCGTTCCGTGACATCCCGCAGGACGATGATGACCTCTTCGACCTCTCCGGTCGGTCCCATCACCACGTGGGGGTTGCCCTCCAGCCAGATCCAGTCCCCGAATGCGGTGCGCACACGTTGTTCGCGACGCGTCTCGGTGGGGAGATGACCGCGCTCGTACCCCTCGTAACGGGTCAGTGCGGCGGCAAGGTCTTCAGGGTGAACGAACTCGGCGAGATCACGGCCTTCAAGCTCTGAAGGCGAATAGCCGAGCAGGCGACGACAGGCGCTTGAGGCGTAGATGATCTTGCGATGCTTGGCGCGAAGCACAAGGTCCGGGAGCCCCTCGGCCAGCTCTCGATAACGCGCTTCGCTCTGCGAGACCTTGTGCATCAGGTTTGCTGCGTCTGTGACGTCATGAATGACGCCTTCCAGCGCGATCACCTCGCCGGCGCCATCAACGACCGGATCAGCCTGCACGTGGATGACCCGTGTCTGACCGTCATCGACCCGACGCAGGGAGACATGCAGGTCAAGCGGGGTCCCCTGGCTCAGGGACGCCAAGGAAGCCTCATGAACGCGTTCGCGGTCTGTCGGTGCGTAGCAGTCGAGGAAGTCCTGGAAATGCAACCGAGCATCCGCGCTCATGCCAAAGATTGCCAGAGCTTCGGGCGAGCACTCAACGCGTTGCGTCCCACGCTTCATTCGCCAGTAGCCGATCCCGGCGATCTGACTGGCGAGCGCAAGGCGACGGGCGTCGCGTTCCTTGCGCTTGAGGGCGACATTCAGGGATCGCAGGGCGCTCAGACGGGTCGCCGCTGAGGCCGAGACTACCAGGCTGATCAGGGTGGTGGTCGCCATGTAAAGCTGCAACACCAGCAACCGCACTGCGCGATCACCTGCGATCAGCGACATCGGACCATAACCGGTGACCGTGCAGGCGATCGAGACCAGGCAGGCGATCGTCAGCATGACGACCACAGAAGCGGTAGGAAGCGTCGTCGCGGCGATGACCAGGCAGGCGATGACCAGGAAGAGCACCGGATAGGTCGCTTGGCTAAAGACGATCACCAAAGCCAGAGCCAGGGTTGCAAGCATGGCGATGCCCGCCTTGCTCCAGAACGGCTTGAAGGCTCGACGAACGCCATGGCGGCGCATGACCAGCAGGCAAGGCGTGACGATCATCAAGCCAAGGGCGTCGGCGCTGAACCAGCGCGTCCAGGTCAGAACGGCCGGCTGTCCTTCCAGCGAGACGATGACCATCGTCGCCAGGGACGCCGACGTCGCCGCCGCCAGCGGGCTCGCCAGCGCCATCAAAACCAGAAGGTGGCGCAGTTTCCTGGCGTCGAAGGAGGGACCGCATAACCGCCTACAGATAATCGCGGCCAGGGTGATCTCTGCGATGTTAGCGATGGCGATAGAGGCGGCCAGCAAGAGACCGTCCCCAGCTACGAGATTGGCGCCCAGAAAGCCTGTTGCCCCCGAGACCAAGAACCCCGCCCAGCGGTCTGGTCGGGCGCGAAGCAGCGCGAAGAGAACCAAGCCGTTCACAGGCCAGATCGCCGCGATCCGCCCCGTTTCCCGGGCGAGCGAGATCGACAGCAACGCCAGCAACATCACGCCGAGCGCGAGGGCCGGAAATTTCCAGGTCTGATCCCGCTTCAGGGACCGCAACAAGGTCGACAAGTCCGCCCCCAATGCAAACGATTGTATTAGGATGCGGGAATATGGTTTACGAAGTCGCCTACCTAAATTGTCGCAGGTTCACCAAACCGGATACGGGGCGTCGGCGAGCTTTCCCTTGCGGTATCAAAGACCACCGTTCCCTCCCGCGGCGGCGTGCAAGCTGGGAGCTACGATACGTCAGTAACGGACGCGTCCAGTCGGGTGCAAGGTCTAGTCATCCCCCTCCCGTTAGCTCGACAGCCTTCGAAGCGATGGCGGACCCGCCTTGCGCACGACCCGTCGGCGCGACGATCCTGTCACCTTCAAATCACCAAGGAGCGCCGCGCCGAATGGGCGAGATCATCCCTGCGCAACGCGCGTAGACAGCAACGCAGCCAAACGGTCGGAACGCTCGTGCAGCTCTGTCCAGTGAACCCGACGGCCATCGCCAGCCTCCGCGCACCACACCCCCCAATGCAACGAGCGAACGCAGACTATATCCGCCAAGAGGATTGATGTCCTTCCACCGCCGATAAGCGGGCCGAACCGCCGGCCGGCGCCTTGGAGGGTGTCTTCGGATAATCGCACGGTGTCATTGTCCAGGACGCTCATCGTCCCGCGCCAGCCCAGCAACAGGCCCAAGGCCACCATGACCAGCGCAGCCTGAAGCACCTTGAGCTCCGGCCCTGGAATGATCCGCGCCACGGCGATTGCAAGACAGCCGCCAGCGCCAGCGATCCAGAACCAAACGATCGAACGCGAAACGCGATACTCATCCATAAGGCGCCTCAAGCAGCCCGAACTCGACCATCGCGACAAGATAACTATCTTTCTCGTGACCCGAGCGACGCAGCTTGGTCAGGGTGAAGTGTTGTAGAGGCGACATGCGCGCCCAGCACGCCGTCCCAGGGGACGAGAGGCCAAGACCCACGCACCAGGCCGTAACACTGTCGGCGACGACATCCGGGCGAGGCCAGTCTGGCGAGGGCCCTGGTGAGAACAGCTTCGGCGGCTGATCAGTCTGGGCCAACGGAGCCGCAATCAACCAGGCGCGATAGGCTGAGACCTCTTCGAATGACTCACCGGGCTGGAGCACCAGCCACGCGCGCTCAGCCCGCTCGAGTTGACGCCACTGCTGGAGGGCGAGCTTCGCCCGGACGCGATCCAACTTGAAGCGCACCATCATCGGAATGCAGCGCAAAGATCCAGAGGCTTCGCGTTCAAAGTCGAGCAGGCCATTCTCGGCGGGCGAGTAGCGCGTCATGGGCGCAAGCAAATCAGCGGCAAGCGCGTTCACGAAGCGCGCTCCCGAAAGCAGTCACTGGCGTTGCTGGCTTGCGTTTGCGCCGCAGCGGCGACCTCGCCGACGACGATGAGCACAGGACCGCCATGCGTCGTGATCGGTCCTGCCGTCAGCACACCGAGAGATGTCGTAGTCAGTTGCGCGTCCGCAGCCCCTGCACGTTCAATTATGGCCACCGGCGTCGAGATTGCGCGCCCCGCCGTGACCAGAGCCTTCGCGAGGTCGGGCGCGGCCTCAGCCCCCATATAGACCGCAAGGGTCGCCTCGGGATCAGCGCCGGAACACCAGTCAAGCGCCATCGCACCGTTCGCAACCCGCGCTGTCGTAAAGACCACACGTCGCGCCTGTCCACGATGCGTCAGTGGAAATCCAAACTGGGCCGCCGCGGCGCACGCCGCCGTGACGCCAGGCACCACCTCCGTCGTGACCCCATAGGCGTTGAGGTAAGCCGCCTCTTCGCCGACACGGCCAAAGATCGACGGATCGCCGCCCTTCAGGCGCACCACCCGCAGACCGCGCTGCGCCAAGCGAAGCATGATCCGGTTTATTTCATCCTGCTTCATGCTGGGCTTGCCGGCGCGCTTTCCGGTCTGGATCCGGATGCAGCCGGGTGGAGCCAAGGCCACCGCCTCTTCTGAACACAGCGCGTCGTATAAAAGAGCCCCGGCCTCCTGGACCGCGCGCATCGCCCGCACCGTCATCAAATCGACAGGCCCCGGTCCAGCGCCGACCAACAGAACCCGTCCCGGCTGAACGCTAGAGGACATCGGCGGTCTCCTGTTTGGCGTCGGTGCAGACGCGGATCATGCGGCTGATCTCTGGGCGGCAGGAGCCGCAGTTCGTGCCCGCCCCGGTGGCGGCGCCGACCGCGTCGGCTGTCGAAGCCCCGCCGATGATGGCGGCCTCGATCGCCTTGCCGCCGATCTTGAGGCAGGCGCAGACCATCGGCCCCTTGTCGACCGGCGCTCCGGGCGGAAAGCCATGTAGCAAGGTCGCGCGCGTTTCGGGCGTCAGCGGCGCGGCAAAGAGATCAGCCAGCCAGTCACGCGGCGGTAAGCGGCCCGCCTCAGTCATGTAAAGAACTGCGACCAGCTTATCGTCGCGGATCCACGCCTCACGCAGCGCGCCCGTGGCGGCGTCTTCGTAGGCGACGATCTCGCCCGTCGCCGCCCGGACCAGGCGCTTGCGTAAAGTCGCGCGCTGGGCGTGATCCCCGCGCCCAGCGAACTCGTGTTGATGACAGGCGTCTCGCGGGATGCGTCGCCAGACGAGGTCTGGATCGACGACCAGCGCCGGTTCGCGCGCCAGGAAGAACCCCCTCCAGGTTTCGCGATAGGCGCCGATCCGAGCCGGCGTGTGCTTGAACTCGGGCTGTCCGGAGGTCGGATCCGTCATCGGCGCGACCAGAGCGTTGGCGCGTCCGGCCGGAGCGAAAGCGTCTGTCCAGTGCATCGGCATGAACAGTGAGCCCCGCCGCTGCCGATCGCTGAGCCTGGCGACGGCCACCGCCTCGGCGCGGGTCGTCATTACCCGGGCCAGGGCGCCCTCTGTCAGCCCGACCGCCTTGGCGTCATCGGGGTGGACCTCGACATAGGGCTCGGGCGCGTGGCGACACAGGTCGGGCGCAAGACCCGTGCGGGTCATGGTGTGCCACTGGTCACGGATGCGGCCGGTGTTCAGCGCCATCGGGAATTTGTCACTTGTCGCTTCGGCCGGTCCGCGAGGCCGAACCGGAACCAGACGTGCGCGGCCATTGGCGGTTTGGAAGCGGCCGTCCTCGAACAGACGCGCCCTGCCCCGCCCCTCGGTATCGACCGGCCACTGAACCGGCTCCAATCTGTCGTAGGCGTCGGGATCAAGTCGCGCCACGCCTTCGAGATTGAGGACCCGCCCGTTGTTCTCATAGGCCGTCAGGCGGGCCCACTCGCGGAACACACTGGCGGCGCGCGGCCAGCCGAAACCGTCGAAACCCATGGCCTGGCCGACCTCAGCGATGATCCTCCAGTCGGCGCGGGCCTGGCCCGGCGGCGGGAACAGCGCCCGCTGGCGCGAGATCCGCCGCTCGGAATTAGTGACCGTGCCGTCCTTCTCGCCCCAGGCCAGGGCCGGCAACTTGACGTCGGCGAAGGCCGTGGTGTCGGTCTCGACGCAATCGGAGACCACCACGAACGGACAGCGCTGCAGCGCCTCGCGCACCGCGCCGCTGGCCGGCAGGCTGACCGCCGGGTTGGTGGCCATCACCCACAGGGCCTTGATCCGGCCGTCACGGACCGCCTCGAACATGTCGATAGCTTTCAGACCCGGCGCGCGGGCCGTGTTCGGCGCGCCCCAGAAGCGCGCGACGCGGTCGCGCTCCTCGGGCGAAAAGTCCATGTGCCCCGCCAGGGTGTTGGCCATGCCGCCGGTCTCGCGACCACCCATGGCGTTGGGCTGGCCGGTGATCGAGAACGGACAGGCGCCGGGCTTGCCGATCCGCCCCGTTGCGAGGTGGGCGTTGATGATGGCCAGACCCTTCGCGACGCCTTGGGCCGACTGGTTGGCGCCCATCGAAAACAGGCTGACCGTGCGCGGATGGGCGGCGAACAGGTCGTAGAAGGTCTGAAGGTCGGCCAGTTCCAGGCCGCAATCGGCGGCGACGGCGGCCGGCGACTGGTCCGCCTCGGCCAGCGCGGCCAGCACCGCCTCGAAGCCGTCGACATAGGCGTCCAGATAGGCCAGGTCGACCGCGCCGCGTCGGATCAGATCAGCCAGCAGCCCGTTCCAGAGCCGCACGTCGCTCTGCGGGGCGAGCGCCAGATGCAGGTCCGCGCCCTCGGCGGTGTCCGTGCGACGCGGGTCGATGACCACATGCTTTTGTCCGCGCGCCTTGGCCGCTTCCATCCGCCGGAACAGCACCGGATGGGTCCAGGCGGCGTTGTGGCCGCTGAACACCACCAGATCGGCCAGATCGAGATCCTCATAGCAGCCGGGCACGAGGTCAGCCCCGAACGCCTGCTTGTGAGCGACCACCGCCGAAGCCATGCAGAGACGGCTGTTGGTGTCGATATTGCCCGAGCCGATGAAGCCCTTCATCAGCTTGTTGGCGACATAGTAGTCCTCGGTCAGCAGTTGGCCGGACACATAGAAGGCCACGCTGTCGGGACCGTGCCGGGCGATCGTTTCGCGAAAGCGCCGGGCGACCAGGGCCGTCGCCTCGTCCCAGCTGGCGCTGCGCCCCTGGATCGTCGGCTCCAGCAGCCTTCCCGCCAGCGACACCGTCGCACCCAGAGCCGTCCCCTTAGAGCACAGTCGGCCGTGATTGGCGGGGTGAGCCTCGTCGCCAGAGATCGCCACCGCGCGCGCCCCGGCCGCCGTCGCGCCGATCACGCCGCAGCCGACCCCGCAATAGGGGCAGGCGGTGCGGGTCGCGGTCAGGGCGGCGGAGCCGTCGGCCATCTAGAGGGTCCCGTCCAGGCTGAGCATCAGGCGGCCGTCCTCGACGCGCAGGGCGATCACGGGCGCGCAGCCCTTGCCCTTGTCGGCGCCCATCGCCTCGCCGGTGGCCAAATCGATGTTCCAGGCGTGCAGAGGGCAGGTCACCGCCCGGCCGTGGACAATGCCCTCGCTGAGCGGTCCGCCCTTGTGCGGACACTTGTCAAGCAGGGCGAAGACCTCGCCGTCGCCGGTGCGGAAGATGGCGATGTCGCCGCGCGGGCTGGGCACCCGGCGGGCCCCGCGCCGGGGCACGTCGCTCACCGCGCCGACGTCGATCCAGGCCGGGATTTTCACGTGCGTGTTCATGCGGAGACGAACTCCATCCGGCGGCTCATCGGGGTGAACTCTTCGTTGTGGCGACCCGCGACCCGCTCGGCCCACGGGTCGATGCGCGCGAAGCGCTGCGAGTAGACGAAGCGGTCGTAGAGGGCCTTGCGGGTGTCGGGATCGGTGACCTGGGCGCGGATCGCCTCCAGCCCGACCCGGTCCATCCACTTGTAGACCCGCTCCAGATACCACCCGTCCTCACGGTACAGCTGCATCGCAGCGGTGATGACCCAGACGGCCTCGTCCTCGGTCGCCACCCGGGTCAGGACTTGGGTGCCCTGGATGTGCAGACCCGCCGCGCCGCCGATATGGACCTCGTAGCCGCTGTCGACGCAGACCACGCCGAAGTCCTTGCACGTCGCCTCGGCGCAATTGCGAGGGCAGCCGGACACGGCCAGCTTGACCTTGGCCGGCGCCCAGGAGCCCCATAGGAACTTCTCCAGCCGCATGCCAAGACCCGTGGAGTCCTGGGTCCCGAAGCGGCACCAGTCTGACCCGACGCAGGTCTTCACGGTTCGCAGGCCCTTGGCGTAGGCGTGACCGCTGACCATGCCGGCGGCGTTGAGATCGGCCCAGACGGCGGGAAGGTCGTCCTTCTTGACGCCCAGAAGGTCGATGCGCTGACCGCCCGTCACCTTCACCGCCGGGATAGCGAACTTCTCGGCGACGTCGGCGATAGCCCGCAGCTCGGCCGGGCTGGTCATGCCGCCCCACATGCGCGGGACCACCGAATAGGTCCCGTCCTTCTGGATGTTGGCGTGGACCCGCTCGTTGATGAAGCGCGAATGCTTGTCGTCGCGATACTCGCCGGGCCAGGCGCACAGAAGGTAGTAGTTCAGGGCCGGCCGGCACGAGGCGCAGCCGTCGGGCGTCGACCATTCCAGGGCCTGCATGACCGCCGGCATCGACTTCAGGCCCTGATCGACGATGGCCCGCCGCACCTCGCCGTTGGTCTTGGGCGAGCACTTGCAGATCGGCTTGGGTCCGGTCTGGGCCTTGAAGCCGTCGCCCAGGGTCAGTTTCAGCACCTGCTCGACGAGCGGCGTGCATGAGCCGCACGAGGCCGAGGCCTTGGTCACCGCCCGGACATCGTCCAGGCTGGTCAGGCCCTGAGCCGTGATCGCAGAGGTGATCGCCCCTTTGCAGACGCCGTTGCAGCCGCAGATTTCCTGCGTATCGGGCATGGCCGCAACGGCCGCGCTAGGGTCCAGGCCGGACAGCCCCTCCGTGATCACCCGGCCGAAGATGAGGGTCTCGCGGATGCCGGCGACATCGGCGCCAGCCTTCATCAGGTCGAAGTACCAGCCGCCGTCGGCGGCGTCGCCAAACAGCACCGCGCCGGCGACCTTGCCGTCCTCGATGACCACGCGCTTGTAGACGCCGCGCGCGGCGTCACGGAACACGATGTCTTCGCAGCCCTCGCCGCCGGCGAACTTGCCGGCCGAGAAAACGTCGACGCCGGAGACCTTCAGCCGGGTCGACAGCACCGAGCCCTGATAGACCCCCTCCCCGTCCGTCAGCGCATCGGCCAGAGCCCGACACATCTCCCAGATCGGCGCGACCAGGCCGTAGCACTGGCCCCGGTGTTCGACGCACTCGCCGACCGCGAAGACGTCGGGGTCAGACGCGCGCATGGCGTCGTCGACGACTACCCCGCGATTGACGGTCAGGCCGGCGACCTTGGCCAGGGTCGTGTTCGGACGGATACCGACCGCCATGACGAGAAGGTCGCAAGGCAGTACGCGGCCGTCTTTCAGCTTCAGCCCCGTGACCTGGCCGTCCTCGCCGACGATCTCCTCGGACTGCGCGCCCAGCACCGTCTCGACGCCGCGATCAGCCAGGGCCTCGCGCAGCAGGTAGCCGGCGCTTTCGTCCAACTGGCGCTCCATCAGCACGTCCATCAGGTGGACGACCGTGGCGGCCATGCCGCGCCGCGCCAGGCCATAGGCGGCCTCCAGCCCCAAAAGGCCGCCGCCGATCACCACCGCCCGCGCGTCCGGCTTGACCGAGGCCGCCAGCATGGCGTTGACGTCGTCAAGGTCGCGGAAGGTCACCACGCCCTTCAGGTCACCGCCGGGCAACGGCAGGCGGAACGGGTCCGAACCGGTGGCCAGGATCAGCTTGTCGTAGCCGACCTCCAGCCCGCCCTCGGCGAAGACCTTGCGAGCGGCGGGGTCGATCGCCGTGACGGCGCGGCCGGCGTGCAGGGTGATCCCGTTGTCGCGGTACCAGCCCTCGTCATTGATGACGATGTCCTCGAACGCCTTCTCGCCCGCCAGGACCGGCGACAGCATGATGCGGTTGTAGTTCACCCGCGGCTCGGCGCCGAAGATGGTGACGGCGTAGCGGTCGGGGTCGCGCTTGAGCACTTCCTCGACCGCCCGGCAACCGGCCATGCCGTTGCCGATGACGACCAGACGCAATTTGGGCGTAGCTTGGGTCATGAGGCTTCTCTTTGAGGGAGGCGTGGGGTTAGACGCGGACGGGCGCGGCGTCGCCGTGCAGGGTTGGCCACACCGCGCGCCAGCGGGCCTTCAGGCTGAACAGCGCGATCAAGGCGAACACGGCCAGCAGGGCGAAACCGATGAACCCGGACTGGTAGGAGCCGGTCATCTTCTTGGCCAAGCCGAGCGTCGAGGCGAGATAGAAGCCGCCGATCCCGCCGGTCATGCCGATCAGGCCGGTCATCACCCCGATCTCCTTGCGGAACCGCTGCGGGGCCAGCTGGAACACCGCGCCGTTGCCGGCGCCCAGGGCCAGCATGGCGAACAGCAGGACCGCCAAGGCCACGGCGGCCGTCGGCAGCTGGAAGCTGGCCACCGTCAGGCCGACCGCGGCCAGCACATAAACCACGCTCAGCGTCCGCACCCCGCCGAAGCGGTCGGCCAGAGCCCCGCCGACAGGACGGATGAACGAGCCGGCGAACACACAGGCGGCGGTGAAGAAGCCGGCGATCACCGGGTCCAGGCCGTACTCGGAATTGAAGTACATTGTCAGGGACGAGGCGAGACCGACGAAGCCGCCGAACGTGACACCGTAAAGCAGCATCAGCCACCAGGCGTCGGGAACCTTGAGGACATCCAGGTACTCGGCGAGCTTTTTGGGCGCGGGCTGCTCGGGCGCATCCTTGGCCAGGACCAGATAGGCGACGAAGGCGAAGGCCAGTGGGATCGCCGCCAGCCCGATGACGTTCTGCCAGCCGAAGGTCTTGGCCAAAGCCGGCGCGAACAGCGCGGCCAGGGCCGTGCCGGAGTTGCCGGCCCCGGCGATGCCCAGCGCCAGACCCTGATGCTCCTGCGGATACCAGCGCGAGGCCAGCGGCAGCGCCACCGCGAAGGACGCGCCGGCCACGCCCAGCACCAGGCCCAGCGCCAGGATCTGCTGATAGTTGTGAAGACCAACAGCCCAGGCGGTGACCAGACCCCCCAGCACGATCAGCTGGCCGATGATCCCGGTCTTCTTGGGGCCGATACGATCGACGAGCACGCCGTTCACGAGCCGTAGGACCGCGCCGGCGAGCACCGGCACGGCGACCATCAGGCCCTTCTGGGCGGGGTCGAGATTGAAGTCCTTGGCGATCGCGACGCCCAGCGGGCCCAGGATCACCCAGACCATGAAGCTGAGGTCGAAATAGAGGAAGGCGGCGAACAGGGTCGGCGTGTGTCCGGCCTTGAGGAATTCGCGGGAGATCATGATGGCCTCGATCGTCTGCGTGTCTGCAAGAGCGAGGCGGCGGCGCCTCGGGCGATTGACCGCATCGGAGCGGTCCTCTGGCAGCCGCGAACGCCGTTGTTCGGTGGCCTTGACCGAAGTGGAGCCTGGAGGCGACGCGAAGTCACCCGCCTGTCTGACACGGTGCGGGCCAAGCCGCCCGCCCGCATGTTTGCTCAGCAGTTAGGCGCCGCAGTCGCCCTAGAATTAGGCAGGCGAGCCCTGTGGGCGGCGGATCTCGAACGCCGACGCATAGGCCAGAGGCGCGCTGGGGTCGAAGGGCCGGCGGTCAAACAGGCGCGCTTCCAGCGGTTGGGCCGCCTCGTCGAGGCTGCGCGCCGACTCAAGCCTCGGATCCAAAGACAGCGCAGCGGCGCGATAGAGGTCCGGGCGATAGACGCGGCGAACCAGCGCTTCGGGGTCGATGTCCGGCGCCACCTGTCCCCAGCGGATCATCTGCGACACCAGCCAGAGACCATGCTCCACCCGGGGCAGGCCCGCGCCCTGGCGATGGAAGACGATCTCAGCTGTCAGAGCGCGTGCGATGGCGTCGGGGGCAGCGCCCACCCATTCCGGCCGGGCCAGCAGCTCGACCAGAGTCTCGTGGTTCTCAGGCGCATCAGCCCACGCCGCCGCGCGCATCACCGCTTGCAGGCAGGCCTTCAGATCATCGGGTCGGGCATCGGCGAAGCGCGCCGCCATGCCCAGGACCTTGTCAGGACCCGACGGCCAAAAGCGCGACGCGGTGATCAGGGTGCGCCCCACGCCCTCGGCCTCGGCCACCGCGTTCCAGGGCGCGCCGACGCAGAAGCCGTCCACCGCGCCCGCCCGCATCTGCTCGACCATGCGCGGCGGCGGAATGACCACAAGCCGCACGTCCTGGTCCGGATCGACCCCGCCCTGAGCCAGCCAGTAGCGGAGCAGATAGTTGTGCATCGATGCCGGGAAAACGACCGCGAAGGTCAGCGGGGGCTCGCCCCGCGCGCGCCGCGCCGCCACGACTCCGGCCAAGGTCTCGGCGGTGACCAGCGGCCCTTCCAGCGACGCCGGGTCCGCCGCACGCATCGCGTCAGCCAGAGCATTCGACACCGTCACCGCGCTGCCGTTCTGGTTCAGCGCCAGCGGAGCGATAATTTCGCCCTCCCCGGCCTCTGTGACGGCCAGCGCCATCGGCGCCAGCATGTGCGCCCCGTCCAGCGCCCCAAGAGACACCTTGTCCCGCACGGTCGCCCAGGACGCCTCGCGCGATAGGGCGACCTCGAGCCCCTCTTCGGCGAAGAAGCCCATGACCTTGGCCACGGCGAGCGGCGCGCAATCGGTGAGCGGAATGAAGCCCAGGCGCAGGTCCGAGAAACCACTCACGCGCCGTCTCCCCGCAACACGCCGGCGAAGGCCAGCAGATCGGCGGCCACCGCCCCGATCGGCTTGCCCCGGTCCATCGCCAGCTTGCGCAGCAGGCGATAGGCGCCGTCCTCGTCCAGGCCGCGCTCCTTCATCAGCAAGCCCTTGGCGCGCTCGACGGTCTTGCGGGCCTCCAGATCAGCCTTGGCCTTGGCGAGGTCGCCCCGGAGCTGCTGGGTCAGAGCAAAGCGGCTCATGGCCACGTCGAGGATCGGCCGCACCCGGCCCGGCGCCAGGCCATCGACCACATAGGCCGCAACGCCCGCGCGCACGGCCTGTTCGGCGAGCCCAGGCTCGGACCGGTCGACGAACATCACCACCGGGTGGCCCTGGCTCGACTCCTTGAGGCTGTCGAGGGTGTCGCGGTCCGGGCTTTCAGCCGCGATCACCACCACGTCGGGCGCGAAGGCCACGACCTCGGCCTCAACATAAACAGCCGCGTGGCGGACCTCGAGCGGCTGGACGCCTTCGAGGCCCTGGGCCACGAGCGCCGCCCGGGCGGCGTCTGGATCAATGACGAGCACGCGCATCGATCGCAGTCCTAGGTCTTCGCGCTCAAAACCCGAGCGACAAACCGCGCCCTGCGCCCCGGGCGCGAAGATTGCGCAAAATCAAGGCGCATCAGCTCGATCTGGAGGCGCCGCGCCCTCACGCTGCGCGACGGGCGTAGAGGAACTCGATCACTGCGGCCCGGGCATGGACGTAGGTCGGGTGTTCGGCGACGGCCAGCCGGTCGCGCGGACGCTCCAGCGGCACGTCCAGCACCTGGCCGACGCAGGCGCGGGGGCCGTTGGTCATCATCACGATGCGATCGGACAGCAGAGTCGCCTCGTCGACATCGTGGGTGATCATCAGCACCGTGTTCTTCAGCGCCGAATGGATCTCCATGACGCTGTCCTGCAGGTGAGCCCGGGTCAGGGCGTCCAGGGCGCCGAACGGCTCATCCAGCAGCAGGACCTTGGGCTCCATGGACAGCGCGCGGGCGATGCCGACCCGCTGCTTCATACCGCCCGAGATCTCCGAGGGCCGCTTGTCCAGGGCATGGGTCATCTTCACCAGCTCCAGATTGTGCAGAACCCAGTCCTTGCGTTCGGCCGCCGACTTGGCGCCGCCGAACACCTTGTCGACCGCCAGCGAAACATTCTCGCGCACCGACAGCCACGGCAGCAGCGAGTGGTTCTGGAACACCACCGCCCGATCCGGTCCCGGCGCGTTGACCTCCTGACGGTCCAGGATGACCGCACCCGTGGTCACCGGCACCAGGCCGGCGACGACGTTGAGCAAGGTCGATTTGCCGCAGCCGGAGTGACCGATGATCGAGACGAACTCGCCCTTGTCGATCTTCAGGTCGACGCCGGTCAGCACCTCGCTACGGGTCGCCCCCTTGGTGAAGGTGACGCTGAGGTTCTCGATGGAAAGATAGGCCTTGGCCATGTGCGTCGATCCTTAGCTGGCCGCGCTGCCGCGCGAGGCGACGTGGCCGACCAGGGCCACCATGCGGTCGAGGAAGAAGCCCGTCAGTCCGACCCAGGCCAGGCCCACAAGGATGTCGGAGATGCGCGAGGCGTTGTACTGATCCCAGATGAAGAAGCCGATGCCGACGCCGCCCAGCAGCATCTCCGAGGCGACGATGGCCAGCCAGCTCATGCCGATGCCGATCCGCAGGCCCGTGAAGATGTAGGGCGTGGTGGCCGGCAGCAGGATCTTGAAGAAGTACTCGATGGGCGACAGCCGCAGCACCTTGGCGACGTTGACATAGTCGCTGGGGATATTCCGCACCCCGACCGCCGTGTTGATGATGATCGGCCAGATCGCGGTGATGAAGATCACGAACAAGGCCGAAGGCTGGGCCTGGTGAAACGCCGCCAGCGAGATCGGCAGCCAGGCCAGCGGCGGCACGGTCCGCAGCACCTGAAAGATCGGGTCCAGGCTGCGGTGCGCCCACAGGTTGGAGCCGACGAGGACCCCTAGCAGAACACCGACCACCGCCGAAATCGAGAAGCCGATGCCCACACGTTGAAGGCTGGTGGCGACGTGCCAGAACAGGCCCTTGTCGACGCCGCCGTTGTCGTAGAACGGATTGAGGATCAGCTCCTTGGACTCCAGCCAGACCTGCTTGGGCGACGGCAGACCTCCGTAGGAGTCGCCGATGATCGCCTGCCAGACCGCCAGGATCAGCAGCAGGGTCAGCAGGGGCGGCAAGGTCGTCGCCACCACGCCCCTCGCCCGCCGCGCCAGATCGGGCAGGATCGAGGGCCGCGTGGCAGCGGGCGTGGGCTCCAGCGACGGCGGCGAGGTCGGCGACGCCGGGCTGAACACGGGCTTGGGATAGGCCATTACCCGCCTCCTCAGACCAGCTTCTTGATCGGCTGGCTGGCCAGGTAGGCGCCCGGATTGGCCGGGTCGAACACCTTGCCGTCGAAGAAGCGCTCGACCCCGCGGCTGTCTCCGGCCGGACCGCTCTGGCCGATCGACTTGGCGGCGGCGCGCCAGATGTCCGAACGGTTGACCTTGTCGACCAGGGCCTTGGTGTTGGTCTTCTGCGGCAGCACGCCCCAGCGGATGTCTTCGGTCAGGAACCACAGGTCGTGGGACTTGAACGGGAAGCTGGCGTTGTCGGCCCAGAACTTCATCCGGTGCGGCGAGTTCTTCAGCGTCCGGCCGTCGCCGTAGTCCACCGTGCCTTGCAGACGAGGCAGGATGTCGCCCATCGGCACGTTGACGTACTGGCGACCCGAGACGATCGAGCACATCTGCGGCAGGTTGGAGGCCTTGTCGCACCACATCTGGGCCTCCTGTACGGCGGCCGTGATCGCCTGGGCGGCGCGGGGGTACTTGTCGACCCAAGCAGCGCGCATGCCGAGCGCCTTTTCGGGGTGGTTCATCCAGAGCTCGGAGGTCAAGCAGGCAGTGTAGCCGACCTTCTGGTTGACCAGCTGGCCGTTCCACGGCTCGCCCACGCAGAAGGCGTCCTGGGTGCCGGCCTTCATGTTGGCCACCATTTGCGGCGGCGGGATCACGATGGTTGAGACGTCGACATCGGGATTGATACCGCCGGCCGCCAGCCAGTAGCGGATCCAAAGGTCGTGCGTGCCGCCTCGGAAGGTCATGGCGACCTTGGCGATGTTGCCGGCGGCCTTCATCTGCAGGAACTTGGCCTTGGCGCCGGCGCTGTTCAGCCCGACCTTGACCGACTTCAGGTCGTTGCCGACCGAGATCCCCTGGCCGTTCGTGTTGAGGCGGGCCAGGATGTACATCGGGGTCGGCGCGCCGCCGGTGATCGCGCCGGTGGTCATGAGATAGGGCATGGGCGTCAGGATGTGCGCGCCGTCGATGCCGCCGCGCTCGGCGCCCAGCACCAGGTTGTCACGGGTAGCGGCCCAGGAGGCCTGCTTGACCACCTCCACGTCGGGCAGGCCGTACTTGGCGAATAGGCCGCGCTCCTTGGCGATGATTAGCGGCGAGCTGTCCGTGAGGGCGATGAAACCCAAGCGCGCCTTGGCGACTTCGGGGCCCGCCCCGGCGGCGTGAGCGCCGCTCGGGAACGCGGCCTTGGCGGCGGCGAGCGTGGCGGCCGCGCCTATCAGGGCGCCGCGACGGGTCAGGCCAGACATTGGCTTGTCAGTCTTGCTCATGATCACAGATCCCAGGGCTAGAACTTGTATTCGAGGGTGAGCCAGGTCTTGGTCCGCGACGGCGGCGGGGTCGCCGTGCCGACGGGCACGGTCTTCACGCGCTGGAAGTCCGCGTACTTGAGCTGGACGGAGAGCTTGGTGGTGATCGCGGCGGTGAACTGCAGGTCCCACTCGTGACCCAGGTCGGCGCCGGTCTTGTGGTCGTCGAAGTCGTGATAGCGAACCACGATGTCGCTGTTGAAGAAGTAGGTCGCCCGGAAACGCGGCTTGATGTTGAAGCTCAGGTCGAGGTCTTCGAAACCGTCGACGAAGCTCTTGTTGCCACCCGGCGAAGTGAAGGCGTCAGACCAGCCATTGAAGGCGTGGACGGTGGCTAGCGGCGTGGTGAAGCCCCGCGTCCCGTCGCCCTCGAACGATTCGTACGAGATCTTGGCGGTGTAGATGTCGAAGGTGGCCGCCAGGTCCGCGCCGACATAGTCCAGATCGTAGGCGACCGTGTTGCGGCGATAGTCCGACTGGCGGGCGAAGGTGGCGTTGTAGGTCAGTTGGTACAGCCCCAGCCACCTCTTGCCCGAGGCCTTCACCCCCTTGGTGATCGACGAGTTGATCGCCGAATTGCCGAAGTCCAGAGCATAGACGAAGCCCTGCACGCGCAGCGCCTCGGCTGGCGACCAGGTGGCGTTGAAGAGGTGGCTGTCGCTGTCCCAGTCGCGCAGCTCGCCCAGGATACGATTGACGTGGGTGACATAGGCGTAGGTCGCCTTGAACCGGCCATAGGCGACGTCGGCGCGGATCGCGTCGAAGGTCTGCTCGTCCTGCCGCCAGCCGACATTGCCAACAAAGCGCTGGTCATCCAGCAGGATGCGCTGGCGGCCGGCGGTGATCTGCACCACGGCGTTCGGCGTCCAGGTCAATTGAGCCCGATTCAGTTCGGTGACGTCGGGGTCGTTGATGATCGGATAGCGCGCCTTGTCGGCCCCGTTCAGCGGCGCGGTCGCGACGCCCGGCACATTGACGGCGAAGTGCTCATTGCCGACCTGGCGGACATCCTCGAACTCGACCAGCCCCTTGACGCCCTTGAACTCCGCGCTCTCCCAGCCCAGCCGGGTGCGGATCGTGAAAGAGTCGCCCTTGTCGCGCAGCGTGGTCGTGCGGGTCTGATCCACCGTCTCGTACCGGCTACGCACTTCCAGGATCAGCTTGCCGGCGGCGATCTGGTCGCTGATGGTCGGCGGCGGCGCGGGTGGCGGCGCTGACTCCGGCTCTGCGGCGGGCTCCGCAAATGGCTCGGCCGCCGCCTGTTCGGCGGGTTTCGTGTTCTGATCGGGCGCCGCCTGCGACCAGGCGGCTGTGCTCCAGGCGAGCGTGCTCACGGCCGCGCCGCAGCGCAGCATAAATCGGACGGATTTCATGCCTTCATCCCCTAAGGCCAAAACAAAAAACGCCCGGCGAGACCGCACGCAGCGGTCCCTCCGGACGTCGTTGTCCAAGCTTGCCTGACGGCCTACAGCGCCGCCGGCGGCTCTCTCGAGCCAACGAGAAACGTCGTTGTTCCCCGTGTCACCGATAGTTGACGAGAGACTTGCGGCGACGACAACCGACAACCGGTCTCCCTCGCCCGCCTAAGCCTTCCGCGTATGAATATTGCACAGCAGCAAAGCACCCCGGCGCAGATGTCTGCTCACTATTGTCGCGCTTGGCGGCCATTTGGCGATACGACGGCCTGGGTTTGCGTCCCTAACAAGCCACGCGGGGAGATACGTCATGGACGGTCTGGGGGCGCGCCGAGCCCTTGTCGCTGCTGCTGGGTGTGTAACGCCAACAACATTGCCGCACCAAACAGGCCGCCTTCCAGTCCCGCTGTAACGGCTTGGCTGATCGCGCCGAATGTCGGCTCCCCGAACAGAGCGCCTATGCGCCCAAGCTCCAGTCGGACGCTGGGAACTGGGCCTCCAGGGCGGCAAAGCTGCCGCCCATCAGCTGCCCGCCTAGCAGCGTCGCGCCCGTACCTGCGGCCGCCGTGAGAAGGGCGCCGAACGTCAGGGTCGCCCGCCGTCCCCGCGCCTGTGTGATCCAGACCCCGACGCCGATCGCCGCGCCCAGCGCCATGCCCTCACCGGCGCCGGTTATGGTCCTCGGCGCGGATCCGAACAGCAGAGCAAACAGGAACACGCTCGCGCCGATTACGATCATGAGCCCGTAGGTGAACACGCCCCAGGCGGCCAACCAGCAGGGGATCAGGCGCGTGCGGTAGAACAGCCAGAAATAAACCGCGCCGCCGACGCCCATGACCACGATCGTGAAATAGAGCCCCGCGCCATGGACATGCTTGAAGAGCATCATCACCCCTTCGCGGTCTGCGACTGTCAGCCCGCCGGCGAGGTCATCGCGCGTTAGAGCGACGAAGGCGGCGTACTTCAGGAGCAGGAAACAGGAGCCCAACGCGCCTTCAACAAGGCGGCAGCCGGCCGCCACGAAAGCGAGGTTGCGGTCGGCCCCACGCAGCACGCAGTACATCGCTGCGGCCGCCAGAACGACGAAGATATAGAGCGCCATCTCGGCGACGAGGCCGGTGCGGAAGAAGAATTCGGTCTGCGCGGTGACGCCATTCTTCCAGATCTCGCCCACCGGTCCGAACGAGACATAGAGCCCCAGCGCCACGTAGGCGACGTAGGAAAATCCCGCAAGCCGCGCCATGGCTTGGGTTCGGGCTATTATCTCGGTCTGCATGCATGGCCTCGTTTCGGTGCGGTTGAGCACCGAGGCCATGCCGGAAGGCCGCGTCCGTTTCGTCCAGGCGGGCCCGTCCGGACACATCCCGCGCCAAAATTCTGCTAGGACTGCGCGCTTTCGCCTTCCGGCTGCGGGCTTTGCTTGCGAAAGGCGTGCGGTGATGCGCCGACGTACTTCTTGAAAGCGGCGTGGAAGGTCGAGCGCGAGTTGAAGCCGACCTCATAGGCGATGGTCAGCGCCGACGCCTCGCTGGCGCGCAGCAGTGTGCAGGCGTCTTCGATCCGGCGCCGGTTCACGAACTCGAAGAAGTTGACGCCGAGATGCTTGTTCAGCGTCTCGGACACGTAGTTTTCGGAGA
The DNA here is from genome assembly GCA_020161365.1 of Pseudomonadota bacterium. GTDB lineage: Bacteria > Pseudomonadota > Alphaproteobacteria > Caulobacterales > Caulobacteraceae > Caulobacter. The sequence continues at coordinate 263,051 of JAIUNU010000006.1, forward strand.
CGCCGATATGCGCCGAGAGTGCGCGTAGCGACAGGTTGGGGTCGGCGTGCAGGCGGTCCTGCGCCAGCGCTCGGTCGAGCTTGGCGCCGAACCGACAGACCAGAGTCGGCCTCTCTAGACTTTGGGCGATCCTTGCCTAACCCGCGCATGCGCAGCCAGAGCCACTTAGCGCCACGCGCTCCGGCCGGCGCCAAGCCTTAACGAGCCGCCCTCGGCGACAGCCCCTTCTTAGCGACTCAGCAGGGAAGCTTCTGCGGCGAGTTCGCGCCGACAACCCTAGTAGCGCTGCGCGCTCGGCCGGTCTCGTAACGGTAGACGCCGCGCTCGACTTCTGAGCTCAGGAGCGTGAGATTTGGCGCCAGCTCACAACCTCAAAAGATGCAATTGCGATTGACTCTCAATATTATCTAAAGTAGCGCCGTCCCTCGTGTTTCGTCCGGGGGTTTCCATGCGTCCTTATCTGCTGACTGTTTGTTCCTTTACGACCCTGGCCATGGCTCAGGCCACTTGGGCCAAAGAGCCGGGAGTCCTCCCGCCGACGAACGATGATCCATCCTTCGCCGTCGAGGCGGTCATCGTCACTGGCGAGAAGGCTTCGCGATCGCTGCAGCAGACTGTGGCTAGCGTCGCGGTGACCACCGCCGCCCGCATTGAGCGCGAGAACATCCAGACCTTCTATGACGTGGTCGCCCGCACCGCGAACATGAGCGAAACCTACGGCAAGACCGGCTTCACGATCCGGGGCGTCAGCAATATGAACGTCTCGGGCGGCGGGACCGGCGGGCTGGCGACGGTCTATGTCGACGGCGCGGCGTTGCCCATCGAAGCCGTCTACGGCGGCCCGCTGGAGATGTGGGACATCGGCCAGGTCGAGGTTCTACGCGGCCCCCAGTCAACCCTGCAGGGCCGTAACTCGCTGGCCGGCGCGGTGGTCATCACCTCGGCCAACCCCACCTACACGCCTCAATTCCGAGCGCGGATAGGTTTGGCCAGCGGCGATGAACGCACGGTCGCGCTCGCCGCTGGCGGCCCGATCGTCACGGACCAACTGGCGTTCCGCGCCGCTTTGGAAAAGAAGGACAGCGACGGGTTCGTCTATAACCCCCCCCTCAAGCGCGACACCGACGCGCTGGACAGCCTGACCTTACGGGGCAAGCTCCTCTTTACCCCCACCGCCCTGCCCGGCCTGCGGGCGACGCTGACCTACGCCCACAGCAACCGCGATGCTGGATATCAGTTCACCTACGCTCGGATTGACACGCCTAACTACTACAAGCGCCGCGTGGACCTGTCGGGCGAACCGAACCGCACCAAGACCAAGACGGACGTTCTCACGGCCGACGTCGCCTACAAGCTCAGCGAGGCGCTGACCCTAAACGCGATCGCCTCCCTGAACACGGTGGAGACGGACGCCACCTACGATATGGATTTCACGCCGGTTCGAACGTCTTACGGCGCAAGGCGACAAGACACAGACACCGCATCCCAGGAACTGCGCCTGAACTATGAAGGTGAGCGGTTGAGAGGCTTGGTTGGCCTCTACCACGCCCAGCGGGACGCGCAGGACAAGAGCACCAGCCAAGTCAATGTCGACTTCCCGCGCGCGACCCTGGTCAACGTGCTGAGCGCGACTTTGCTGGCGGGCGCGCCTAGCCCGACCCCGGCTCAACAGGCGGCCGCCGCGGCCCAGGCCAACGCCTTCGCCAATCTCTACATCGCGGCCCTACCTGTGATCCCGGTGGACTATTCGGGCGACCAGCCCTCAGTGATCGACACCAGCGCCATCTTCGCCGACGCCAGCGTCGCCCTGACCGAGAAGCTGAGCTTGCTGGGCGGCTTCCGTTACGACCACGAGAAGAACACCAGCAGCAGCGGCCAGGTCGCGCGGTTCACGGGGACCTATCCGACAGCTTCGGCCTTTGGGGCCTATGGGCCCTATGTGACCCTCGTCAACGCCTTCGTCGCCAATATGGTGGCGCAGGCTAGCTCCAGCGCGCCCAAAGACACCCCCACGTTCAACGCCTTCCTCCCGAAGGTCGGGATCAAGTACGACTGGACACCAGACATCAACACCAGCCTCGTCGCTCAGCGCGGTTACCGATCCGGCGGCTCGACGGTCAACATCGCCCGCTCGACCGTGGCGGCCTATGATCCCGAATACACCTGGAATTACGAGGCCGCGCTACGCACCGCTTGGCTCGACGGCGCCCTGACGCTCAACGCCAACGCCTTTTATGTCGACTGGAAGGACCAGCAGGTGACGGTGAACCTGGGTCTCAACAGCTATGACTACGAGGTCCGCAACGCGGGCAAGTCGCACCTCTACGGTTTTGAGCTCGAAGTCGCCCAGCGGGTCAATCCCGCCCTATCGTGGTACGCTTCGCTGGGTCACACCAAGACCAAGTTCGACGATTTCAAGATCACCTCGGGCGTCGACACCCGCAATCTGGCGGGGTCGCAGTTTCCCTATGCGCCGCATTGGACGGTGGCGATGGGCGCCGACTACCGCTGGACCAACGGCCTGATCGCGCACCTGGATGGCAACTACAGGTCCCGCAGCTATTCATCAGCCGGCCTGCAGCAGGCCCAGGACGACGTCGTCAAGGAACGCGTCGTCTTCAATGGTCGCTTCGGCTATGAGCGCGCCCACTGGGGCGCCTACGTGTACGGCAAGAACCTTCTGAACGCGACCTACGCCCAGTACACCCGTGCCGATGTGGGCGTGGCGATGCTGAGCGAGCCCCGCATCCTAGGCCTGACCGTGGAGACCCGCTGGTGAGCGCACTCTGGGCCTTGGCCCTAGCGCCCCTACCGCTGGCCGGCGCTGTTCTCTTGAAACGCGCCTGGGACAACCCCGGCCCACAACGGCCTTGGCTGATCCTGGGCGGCTGGAGCCTCCTGATCCTGGCGCTCGCCGCTTCGGTTCCGCTGATGGGCCCCCTGCGCGGTCCCTGCGCCATTCTGGCGGTGGGGTCGACCGCGATCCTCGCCTTCGTCGCCGCCGGGGTTGAGCGCCGCAATGCCCGCAAAAAGGCCGCCCGCGAACTGGCCCCCGAACCGTCGGATCGCCGGCGGGTCGCCTGGCGCGGCTGGCTGCGCGGTTTCCTGGCCGGTCCGCTGGCGGGCGTAGCCGCCCTAGGCTGCGGCCTGGCTGTGGCGATCTGCGCCCCGGGCCAGATCCAAACCCGGATGGTCATCGGCGGACTGATCGTCCCTTTCCTCTGGGCCGGCGGCATGGCCTGGACTCTTTCCGACGACAAGATCCTGCGGGCCTTTGCGGTCCTCGCCAGCGTCGCGACCCTGACCCTGGGCGCGGCCTTCCTAAAGGGCGCGCTGTGATGGACGCTTCCCCCGACAAAATCGCGCCTAAGAAGTCCAGGGCTTTAGGCAAGCCGATCTGGCCGAAGGTCCCGGCGGATTTCGTGCGCGCCATGCTGGCTGGTCACTCCGCGCTGGGCCTGGCGTTCGCGGCCTTGATCTATCTCGTCTGCTTCTCGGGATCGGTGGCGGTGTTCACCCAGGAGTTCAGCCGTTGGGAGCAGCCGCAAGGACCGGTTCTGCAAGAGGTCTCGCCCCAGGCGGTGGATGTCGCCGTCCAAGGCGCCTTGGCCAAGATCCCCCAAGCCCACGATCTGCTCGTGCGCCTGCCGACGCCCGACCATCCGCGTTTGAGCATCCACGGCGACGACGCGGCCGGCGGGGAGCACACCTATGTCGCCGACCACGCCGGGCGGCTGGTCGGCGAGGCGCGGACGCCATGGACACAGTTTCAGGCCGAACTCCATACCGTGCTGCACTTGCCCCGCGCTTGGGGCGGGTTCGTGGTCGGGCTTACGGGCGTAGCGCTGCTATCGTCGCTCATCTCGGGCGTGCTGTCGCACCCTCGGGTGCTCAAGGACGCCTTCGCATTCCGATGGGGCGGCTCCAAGCGCCTGCAGGAGGCTGATCTCCACAATCGGATTTCGGTTTGGGGCCTTCCCTTCCATCTGGTCGTATCGCTGACGGGCGCGTTCCTGGGTCTGACGACGATCATCGTCGGCGTCCTGGCCCTGGCGACCTTCAAGGGCGACGCCAGCAAGGCCTACGCGCTGTTCCAAGGGCCAACCGTCAAAGATGACCCGCGTCCTGCCGCCAAGGTCATCGACGTCCGTTCGGGACTCGACGCGGTGGCCGCCCGCTCCCCCGACGCGCGAGCGACATACATCTATGTTGAGCATCCCGGCGAGCGCGGTCAGCACGCCATCATCAATCTCGCCACCGATGGACGCCTGTCGCGCGGCGAAACCGTCGTGGTCGACGGCGCGGGCCAGATCCTGGGCGAGGTCGGATACGAAAGCGGCTCGCTGGGCTTTCGGGTGCTGTCGGCCATGACACCGCTCCATTTCGGCTGGTTCGGGGGCTGGCCGGTTAAGGTTGCCTACTTCCTTCTGGGTCTTGGCCTCACAGCAGTCATCTCGAGCGGCGTAGCGATCTGGCTGGCGCGGCGTCGCGACAAGGGCCGCCCAGCCCCGGGCTTGGAACGCCTTTGGGTCGCCTTCGTCTGGAGTCAGCCCCTCGCCTACGCGTTCTCAGCCTTGGTGGTTTTTTTGTCAGCCACACCCGTCCCGATCGGCGCTTGGGCCATGGCGACGCTGGCCGCCTGCGCCTCGTCAGCGGTCGGAACGCCTTCCGGCATATCAACAGCGCTGCGCCGAACCACTGCGGGTCTCTTGGCCTTGGTCGCACTCGCCCATACGGCGCTCTACGCTCCGGCAATGGCCGATGCGCTCGGCTGGCTCATCGACGCAGCTTTGTTGGTCGCAGCGCTTGGGCTGGCGCTCACCACAGTGTCCCCGCGCTCGACCTCTGATCATGCATCTTGCCCCATGGATCACGCCCAGGCGCCACGCTTTGACGACCGCTAGGACAACGCCTTGGCGGACCCGACCAACGGCCTTTACAAAGCCCCCCGGCGCAGCGCTGGGCGATTCTACGAGACGGACAAGTAAGCCACTCTGGAATGGCGGACTGATTCACGGACCGCCGGCTCCTCCGAATGATCAGCAGCACCTCTCGCGCCAGAGCCGGGGCGCCCTACTGCTCCGCGCTCGCGCCGTCTGCTCTGGCCGCTTGGCTTCCACCGGACCTCCAGCAAGCCTAGCGCCGTTGAGCCATCCTGGACGATTGACCGCCACGACGAGTTGAGGCCGGACCGTCGCTGGATCGCCCGCAACAAGGACGCTGACCTCTGCTACAGTTCGCCTCCTAAACCGCTCTTCGACCGCTCGCCCCTTTGACGTCATTGTTGTCAAAGATCACCCGAAGGCCTATCCGGAACGCATGCAGGAGGACTTCCAAACCGCCCCGGATGAGATGTCCCTCAGTCGGGCTGGAGTACGCATAGCATCGGACTTTTTGCTGAGATGGAGCGTGGCGGCCTTGACGCGCCATCAAGGTGATCTGCTGGAAGCCGTCGTGTTCGCGTGCCTAGCGGCCGGTAATTTTCGTCACTCCGCAGGCGACAATAGCGACTTGCAACCCCTCACGGTCAGCCAGATCGCCGCATCCTTGCAACAACCTTACGAGACGGTTCGCCGCCGCTTCATCGCGCTGCAGGCCAAGGGCTCGGTTCTGCGGACGAAAGACGGCTTTGTGGTTCGCTCAGTCGCGCATCCTGACAGCGAGGATATGGCGAAGGATCAGCTGACGCAGGTGCGAAAACTCCTTCGCGAACTGGCGGCCGTAGGCATCAAGGCCTGAGTGCTGTAGGCTATCGCGACGGTTTTGGATGTCCGCCAGGACGGTGAAGACTTCGCGGATCTGGGCTCGGCCGGAGCCGGTCGCCTCACCGCCGGGCGCCTCTCGCGCGCCGCTCTGCAGCACCTCGAACCCGCGATCGAAGGACCGAAATACGCGCTGCGCGCCCCTTTAATCATTGAACGCCACGACTGAGCTGCTCAAGTCAACGAGTGATCGCCAGAGAGCACACATTGCCCTCCGGAAGGATCAACCGAGCGACCCAGGCGTGCAAAAACCGCCTCGAGCGCGATCGCGGTTTATGCCCGCAGCGTTGTCCAAAGGGATCTCAACACCTTGGCCGATGGCGGCGCTGGGAGATTGGAAGGGTGACTGGCGGTGAACTCCAGGCCCGCGCTGCGCCCCGAGGCCCAGGCCAATCTGGCTTCGTGAACCATGCCATCGCGCAGCATTAGTAGGCTGAACGGCGGCTGCAGTAGCGCTGGGCTTTCCAGCTCGATTTCAGCCCCGTGGTCGCTGAGATTGCGCACACCGCATGGCAAAATGACAACGGGGTCCCCCGAGGCGAGCCGGGCGGCCAAAAGCGTTCGACGCCGCGCTTGGGCTCGACGCTCATTTTTGCGGTCTTCGAGACTGGTAAAAGGACGCGCCATAGGTCCTTTTATCCGCTGGGCCTTACGTCAAGGTTTATAGCTGAGGCTAACCGCAGGGACGGAATCACCGGGTTCCTGCTGTCGGACGGCTATGCGTTTGTTCAGGTTTTGGAAGGACCAGAGAGTAAGGTGCAAGCGCGCTTCTCCCGCATTTGCGAGGACAGCCGAAATTGTAATCCCCAAGTTCTGGAGGCGAGACCGGCGACCGGAGCGCTCTTTCCGCGCTGGTCGATGTGCGGCTTGAATCTAACTGGTCGAGACAACGTGGTGCTTCGCCCCGGCCACATCGGCTTCAATCTGCTCGGCGCCACTCCAGGCGCACTGTTGCAGCATCTACAGACGTTAGCTCAACGTTACGGTCCCGAACTTGAAAAGGCCCACGCGCCCTTGCTGAAGCGTTCCTCTTGACCCGCTGCCATAGGCGCGTTGCTCAACTGAGCCGCATTCCGTCACGCTACACGCCCAAATTGATCATGTCACTTCTGGGTAGGAACGACTGATCACCGGCCGGGATTTTGGGTACGCTCGCGCAGCGCTCTTGACCATCATGACCGAGAGGATGACCTATGGTCGCAAGAGATCTCTTGTAGGGGTTCGTGAGGGAGCGACGATTGTCCGACATCGGCAAGTTGCAACCTATTCTCAAGACCGCAATCGACGCCGTGGTCGTGGTGGATGCGCGGGGCTTCATCGTCGACTGGAGCCCGCGCGCCGAGGCGATGTTTGGTTGGGCGCGGGGTGAGGTCCTCGGGCGATTGCTGGGTGACGTCGTGGCGCCGTCGCCGCTGCGCCAAGCCCATCAACAGGGCTTGGAGCGTTTCGTCGCTACTAGGGTTAACCGCGTGCTCGACCGAGTTCTTGAACTTGTCGCGCTGCGCCGGACCGGCGTGGAATTTCCGATAGAACTCTCGGTCACCTCTTGGGGCTCGGATGAGGACCCGCTTTTTCTGGGTTTTATCCGCGACATTTCCGAGCGCCGCGAGACGATCGCAAAGCTCGCCGCGAGCGAAGCCCGCTTTCGCGCGGCGGTGGATGCTGTGGAGGGCGTGCTTTGGACCAATAACGCCGCAGGCGAGATGACTGGTCCGCAGCCGGCCTGGGAAAAGCTGACAGGGCAACGCCAACCTGAGTACCAGGGCTTTGGCTGGGCGCGAGCAATCCACCCCGATGACGCCCAGCCGACCATCGATGCTTGGCTAGTCGCCGTCGCCGAACGCCGCCCGTTCCTGTTCGAACACCGCGTGCGCCGTCACGATGGGGTCTGGCGGACCTTCCAGATCCGTGCGGTGCCGGTGGTGGAGCCTGACGATACGGTTCGCGAATGGGTCGGCGTCCATACCGACATCACCGAGCAGAGGGTCGCCGACGCAAAGCTGCGGGAGAGCGAGGCCCGTTTCCGAGTGATGGCCGACGCAGCGCCTGCCCCTGTCTGGATGACGACCGCAGAGGGTGGCGTTGAGTTTGTTAATCAAGCCTTCGCCGACTTCGCCGGGCTAGATCGAGCCGGCCTGTTAGGAAATGCTTGGATCAGCCTGATCCATCCCGACGACATCGCCGACGTCTTGGCGCGGCGTATGGAAGCGCGTTCGACGCTAGCGTCTTACAGCTTCGAGGCGCGGTTCCAATCAGGCCAGGGAACTTACCGGTGGATGCTCGCCAATGCCCGCCCTCGGTTCGATGAGGCGGATCGGTTTATAGGCTATCTGGGAATGGCCATGGACCTGACAGAGATAAAACAAGCTCAGATCCATCAACAGTTGTTGATCAATGAACTCAACCACCGGGTTAAGAACACTTTGGCGGCGATCCAGTCGATCGCCCGACAGACCTTGAAGCCGGGCGAAACCCCGCCGCAGGTTCGCGAACACCTCTTCGATCGCCTGATGGCGATGTCTGCGGCCCACGATGTTCTGACGCGCGAGAACTGGTCCAGCGCCAGCGTCGAGGATGTCGCGCGACAGGCCGCGCGTCCCTTCATCGGAAGTGGCGATACAGAGCGCGTGATCCTGACTGGGCCTGCGATGCGGGTCGCCCCCAGTGCAGCCCTAGCCCTTGCTCTGGCGCTCCACGAACTGGGCACCAATGCAGTTAAGTATGGCGCGCTTTCGACGCCAACGGGGGTTGTGCGGGTCGAATGGTCGCGAACCGCCGCTGGCCTGGGCGCCCTAACATGGCGGGAAACGGGCGGTCCGCCAGTAGGCCCGCCAGCGCGAAGAGGTTTCGGGACGCGGCTCCTGAGCGGGGGCCTCGCGCCCGACTTAGGTGGTCGCCCCGAACTGATCTTCGCTCCGGAAGGCGTCGAAGCACGATTGGCGTTCAGACTTGAAGCCGAAAACGACAAGGATTGGAGCACAACTTGCAACGAAACATAGTCGCGGCGACGCCTAGCGCCCACAGGAAAAATAACACGCAAAAATTCTATAAACTCCAAAATATCGGGATACTAATTCAAAAATTGGAAAATATATTCACAATATAATTGTCTATATTTATCAAACATTTTCTCACATTTATATTTAAGAATATAAACTGTTGCGGTGATAATTTACCCCGCTGCATGAGGCTCTCCTTCACAAGCCCGCCACCGAAGCTCGCCTCATTGCGAGGCTTGCAAAGACCGCACAAGCGCCCCGTCTATGAAATTTTGGCGGCTCAGCTGCGCCCTGTCGACATTGGCGATTCCAGGCAGCGTCATCGCGCCACATGAGGGCATTAACCCTCTGACGGCGCCTTTGCCTTAGAGTTTACGCAAACGATTGACATGGAGCATGCGATGGAGGCCCGAGAGGCGCTCAGGATAGAGGCCTTGCGGTCTTTTGCCGTGCTCGATGCGCAAGCCGACGCGGCGATACACCGCTTGGCTCAGCTAGCCCAAAGCCTGTTCGACGCGCCGATCGCGCTGGTTTCGCTGGTCGACGAAGACCGCCAATGGTTCAAGGCTCGCCTTGGTCTTGAGGCCCCCGAAACCCCTCGCGACCACGCCTTTTGCGCGCACACCATCACCCAAGCGCCCGAGACTGTGATGGTCGTTGAGGACGCCACAGCTGACCCCCGTTTCGCGGACAACCCACTGGTGACAGGCGCACCGGATATCCGCTTTTATGCAGGCGCGACCCTGAGCACAAAGGAAGGACATAATCTCGGGACGCTTTGCGTGATTGACACCAAGCCCCGCCCCCGTCCTGATGAAGCGGCCTTGGAGCGATTGAAGCTCCTAGCGCGCATCGTCGTTGACGAGTTCGAGCTGGCCAAGGCGCACCGGCAAACCCGGGAGAAACAGCGCCTGCTCGAACTTGCTGAAACTATGGCGGGAGTAGGTTACTGGCGCCTAGAGTTGGACAACAACACCGTCACATGGTCGGATGCTGTCTATGCGATCCACGGCCTAAGCCGTGACACTTTTGACCCCAACCTCGACGACGCGGTCGCCTTCTACCATCCCGACGACCGCGAACTTGTCCGACGCCATCTGGCGTCGGCCCTGGATACCCAAACAAGCTTCGATTTTCAGTTGCGATTGATTCGCGCCGACGGCGCCTTACGCTACGTCATCAGCCGCGGCGTGTGCGAACTGGCTGACAATGGTCGCGCCGCGGCACTGTTTGGAGTGTTTCAGGATGTCACAGAAACTGTCGAGACGATTGAAACGCTGCGGCGGCGTAGGAGCCGCTATCGCCTGGTTACCGAGCATGCTGGCGACGTGATCACGCGCTACGACTTTCACGGACAAGGCCGTTTTATCTCACCCGCAATCGAGAAGTTACTGGGCTATACCGTCGCGGAAACGGCAGGCCTTACAGTGCCCTCTGTTCTGCACCCCGATGATCGCGAAGCGGTGATGGCGGTGTTCGCAAGCATGTCACGCGGCCTGGACCAGCAGACGATCCAACATCGATCACGTCACAAATACGGCCACTATGTATGGGTCGAATCCAATCTTCGGCTCGTCCGCGAGAATGATGGGACGCCGCGTGAAATCGTCTCGGTGTCACGCGACATCTCGGACCGCAAAGCGCTCGAGCTCGACCTGATCACCGCGCGCGACGATGCGCGTGAACAGGCCCAGCGGGCCTTGCTCGCCGAGGACATTGGCGGGCTTGGCCACTGGCGTTATGATCTTCGCTCGCGTCATCTCGATGTCTCACGAAAGATGTTCGAGATCTACGGCTTGCCTTGTGTGGCGCGTCCCGAGATGGCCGCATTTAATGAATGTATCCACCCGGACGAGCGCGCATGGACGCTCAAGCGTATCGCAGAGCGCCTCAAGACTGGCGAACCAGACTACAACGTCCTGACGCGAATCGTGCGCCCCGATGGCCAGGAGCGGTGCGTATCGGGCAGTTCGGTCACCCTCTATGGAGCAGACGGCGCGGCGGCCTTTATGATGGGGACGGTTCGCGACGTCACCGATGAGCGCCAAGTCCAGGTCGCCTTAGCTGAGAGTGAGGCGCGTTACCGACTGCTCGCCGACAACGCCAGCGACATGATCGCGAGCTTCAAGCCCACTGGGGAAATCAGCTTCATTTCGCCAGCCTGCAAGAACGTTCTTGGCTACCAGCCCGACGAAATGGTCGGTCGACGGGTCGCCGACTTCACCCATCCTGACGATCGCCAACCCATGGCCGACTACTACGCAGACCTCATCCGAAGGGGCCCTGGCTCCGTTTCTGAGCCGTACGAGTTCCGAGCCCAACACAAGAGTGGTCACTGGGTTTGGTTGGAAGGCCAGCCTAAGATCTTCTTCAACGCGAAGGGGGCCATGGTCGCGATTCAAGACGTGGCGCGGGAGATCACGGCGCGCAAGGCGCTGGAGGCTTCTTTGGTTGAGGCGCGCGCACAGGCAGAAACCGCCGCCGCCGTGAAGTCAGAATTCCTCTCCAATATGAGTCATGAGCTGCGGACGCCGCTGACGGCCGTGCTCGGCTTTTCCCGCCTCATTGAAGGGCAGCCTGAGCTATCTGACTCGACCCGCCGCTTTGTTGATCGCGTATCTAACGCTGGCCAGGCGCTACTTTCGACGGTCAATGACATCCTAGATTTTTCCAAACTCGAAGCTGGCCAAGTCGAAATCAAGCTATGTGCGACCAATGCTCGGCAGGTGATTGAAGACGCCGTAGATCTTTTCACGTGCCAAGCGCAAGAAAAACGCATCGACCTTGAATTGAAAGGCTTGGAGACTCTCCCACCGGCTCTAATGTTGGCGCCTGAACGCGTGCGACAAATACTACTCAACCTCGTTGGCAACGCTATTAAGTTCACTGACGAGGGTAAGGTGGCTGTCGAGGTTTTCTGGAACCCTTCAGCGGGACGCCTACGCACGTGTGTGAAGGACACCGGCGCGGGCATTCCGGCCGATCGGCTCGACCAGCTCTTCAAGCGTTTCTCGCAAATAGACGGATCTTCGACACGGCGCCACGGAGGCACGGGACTGGGCTTGGCCATCTGCAAGGGGCTGGCCGAGGCTATGAGCGGTCAGATCGGCGTTGAAAGCGCAGAGGGACAAGGCAGCAGCTTTTGGTTCGAGATCCCGACTGAAGCAATCGATAGCGCGGTGGAGGCCAAGGCCGATACTGACCGCGCCCTCATTCCGGAGGCGAGCCGCGTCTTGGTGGTGGACGACAATCCGGTCAACCGCGATCTTGTCCGTACGATTCTGCGCGCGCTTGGCGCGGAAGTTACCGAGGCCCCGGATGGTGAAAACGCCGTGCGTTTGGCCCAGGTTGAGCCCTTTGACGTCATCTTGATGGATCTACGGATGCCTGGGATCGGCGGACTTGCCGCCGCCCAACAGGTTCGTCAAGACGACCTCAACGGCAATGTGCCCATCATTGCGTTTTCGGCCGATATCACCCAAGCCCCGTCGGACGTGTTCAACGGAGCTGTGTCTAAACCCCTGGAGACGGCTGCGCTGGTGGCGGAAATCGCTCGTGTTCTTCAACCAACTGAGTTCGACCATGCCGCTTGAAACCCGTCGCCGGAGGATCTTCATCGCCGAAGATGATCGCAATCTATTGGAACTCCTGACGACGCGGCTCGCCCTCGCCGGCTATGACCCCGCCTACGGCCGCGACGGCTGGGAGGCGTTGGACGGGATCCATAATACCCGGCCAGCCGCCATCGTCTTAGATGTCAACATGCCGAGATTGGACGGCTTTGGCGTGCTACGTCACCTAAAGAAGAGCCCCAATGTCGCGGGTATCCCGGTGATGATGCTGACTGCGCGCAATGCGCCCGGCGATATCAGAGAGGCGCTGGCGCTTGGCGCGCGTGACTATCTAGCCAAGCCCTTCACCGATGCGCAGTTACTGGCGCGCTTGGCGCGCCTGCTACGTCCGCGCCCCTCATCCCCGCCCACCAAGGAGAGTGTGCTGATCTGAGACCTAGATCAGGACGGCTGTGCTGGGCAAAATTCGGAATGGCCTAACTTACAGCGCGTGGGCCGCTACACGGCCAACTGAGGTGGTGTCCCATCCGACGGTTCGGTCTGAGAACGCAAACCTCGCCTAGCGGCAGGGCCGCCAACGGCTGATTTGCTTCCTTCCTGACGACTACGCAATCTAACTCGCCAACGTACGGCAGTGGTTCCGCCTAGAGGTGCCCTGGGTCGCTGTACCCAACAAGCCAGGCGCAGGCCGCCTAGGGCACCCCCCTAAGGGCCCGGCAAGTTTGCAATTAACTCGCAATCTTATATGAGCAATGCAACTTGCTTACCTGCCGAGGCTCCAAATGATCTGCTCGTTCCCCGCCCGCACCTCCGTGCGCCGCCTCGCCCTTTCGAGCTTGAGCCTTTGGACCCTGGCCACAGCGGTGCAAGCTAAAGAGGCGCAGGGGCCCGAGCGCACAGAACTGGACCAGGTGGTGATCACTGCGGCGCGCACGAACCTCCCCGCTAACGCCCTGCCCCTGACCGTGGATGTGATCGACAATGAGCGCCTGTCTCAGCAGGTCAGCGTGAGCGGGTCGATTATCGATGCGATCTCGACTCTCTCGCCGTCGTTTTCTCCGACCCGTCAAAAGCTGTCGGGGGCCGGCGAGACCTTGCGCGGCCGCTCGCCGCTCTACGCCATCAACGGCATCCCCCAATCGACCCCGATCCGCGACGGCTCGCGCGACGGCTACACTATCGATCCGTTCTTCATCGACCGCGTGGAGCTGATCTACGGCTCCAACGCCCTGCAGGGCATCGGCGCCACTGGCGGCGTGGTAAACCAAGTGACGGTCGGCGCGCCCAAGGAAGACGGCGTCTCAGGCCGCTCCCTGATTCAGACCACAGCGGGCCATGATCTCGGCGACACGGTCGGCGGCAAGGTCGCGGGCCTGGTCGGCTGGCGGGACGGCGCGTTCGACGCCACCGCCGGCGTCGCCTACGAGACCCGCGGCGCCTTCTACGACGCCAATGGCCGTCGCATCGGCATGGACAACACACAAGGCGATGTCCAAGATTCCAAGACCCTGTCCTTGTTCGCGCGTCTGGGCTGGCAGCTAAATGAGGCGACCCGGTTCGACATCATCGGCAGCCGCTTTGAGCTGAAAGGTGACGGGGACTATGTGACCGTGACCGGCACGGCCGCGGCCCCGACGGATGGCAATCGCGCCGCGCGCCGGCCAACCACCGCCTATCGCGGCGTTGTTCCCGGTGTTCCTGCATCGAACCGGGTCGAGACCTTGTCGGCCTCGCTGACCAGCGACGTCTACGGCGGCGCCCTGAACGCGCAGCTGTTCTTCAACCGCTCGCGTGACACCTTCGGCGGCGATATCAGCACCACCTTCCAGGATGCGCGCCTCGCGCCGCTCGGCACGCTGTTTGACCAGTCCTCGAACCGTTCGCGCAAGCTGGGCGCGCGCGCCAGCTATGAGCGCGCCGTGCCGGGGATCGAGGGCCTGACCGCCACCGCTGGCCTGGACGCCCTGACCGACACGACCGCGCAACTGCTGACCGCCACGGGCCGCGCCTGGGTGCCGCCCACCAAGTTCAGGAGCCTCGCGCCGTTCTTGCAGGGCAACTACGCTCTGCTGGACGGTCGGCTGCGCCTGGCCGGCGGCGTGCGCTTCGAGAACGTTCAGCTGAAGGTGGACGATTTCACGACCCTGGCTTCCTACGGCTCGCGTCAGGTCGGCGGCGGTGATCCAGAGTTCAAGGCCACGCTGGCCAATGGCGGGGTGGTGTTCGAAGCCGCAAAGGGCGTGCGTGTCTATGGCAGCTACGCCGAGGGCTACACCGTGCCGGATGTCGGCCGCATTCTGCGGGCCATCAACATCAACAATGTCGACGTCGACACCTATCTGGCCGTCGAGCCGATCGTCTCCAACAATCGCGAGCTGGGCGCTGAGGTCAAGCGCGGTCCCTTCGACGCCAGCGTCGCGTACTTCTGGTCGAAGTCGAAGCTGGGCCAGTTCCTCGTCCGCAACACTGACGGCGTCTTTGACGTGCAGCGCCAAGGCGTCGCTATTGAGGGCTTGGAGGCCAATGTGAAGGCCCGCACCCCCGTCCCTGGTCTAGACGTTTCGGCGGGCTATGCCCGCTTGCGTGGCCAGACGGACACCAACCGAGACGGCAAGGTCGACACCGATCTGGACGGCGCCAACATCTCGCCCGACCGCCTCAACCTGGCGGCCGACTACCAGATCGGCAAATGGGCCCTGCGTCTGCAGATGCAAAAGTACATGTCGCGCAACATGCAGCGCGCGCTCGTGAAGGATGACTTCGAGGGCTACACGCTTGTCGACGCTCTAGTCCGCTACCAGCTGGGGGCTGGCGCGGTGTCGCTGGGCGTACAGAACCTCTTGGACAAGCAGTACATCTCCTACAATTCGGACACCACGCTGCCGGCCAAGGACAAGTTCTACGCTGGCCGCGGCCGTACCGTGACGCTGGGCTGGGAAGCGCGCTTCTGATGCGGCTCTTGCGCCTGCTACACCGCTGGACGGGCGGGCTGATCGGCCTGCTACTGGCGCTTCTGGGATTGAGCGGCGCGCTCTTGGTGCACGAGGACGCCTTTCTGCGCGCCACCGTGCCCCACGCCGCCGCCCCCCAGCGGCAGGACACTGTCACCTTGGCGGCGATGGCCGCCAAGGTCGTCGCCGCCGAGGACCGCCCCCGCTCGATCCTGCTGGCCACCCAGCGCCTTGGCCTCAACAAGCTTAGCTACAACACCGAAGAAAAGGCCGCCTACGCCAACCAGGACGGCGAGATCATCCAAGCCTGGACCTCCAACTGGGATCGTCCGGAGGCCTGGCTGTTCGACTTCCATCACCATCTTTTCAATGGCGATGCGGGCGAGATTGTCGGCGGCGTCTTAGGCTTGGCGGGACTGGCCTTCGTCCTTACCGGCCTGATCCTGTGGTGGCCGACGCGGCGGATGTTCCAGCTGCGCGCCTGGCCCTCGAAGATGACGCGAGCGGGGATCGTGCATCATCACCGTGACCTGGGGGCTCTGCTCGCCCCGCTGCTGATCCTGTCGCTGGCCACGGGCGCGGCGATGAACCTGAAGTGGTTCTCTGAAGCCCTGCGCGCGCCGTTCTCGTCAGCCGCGACAATGGCCCAGGCCTCCACGCCGCCGAAGATCAAAGGCGGAACGCTGGCCAAGGACCTTGATTGGACCAAGGTGATCGACCAAGCCAAGGCGCGGTTCCCCGGCGCGGAGGTTCGGATCATCACCTTGCCAGCCAAGGCCGGCGGGGTGATCCAGATCCGCATGCGCCAGCAAGCCGAATGGCTGCCCAACGGTCGCTCGATGGTCTGGTTCGATCCGGCCACCGGCGAAATGGTCGCCAGCCGTGATGCGGAGCGCCTGCCGCTCGGCTCGCGCATCGCCAATCTCGACTATCCGCTGCATGCGGCCAAGGTCGGGGGTCTTCCCTATCGGCTGGTGATGACGATGTCGGGCCTGGCCTTGACCCTCCTGGGCGCGCTGTCGGTGGTGACGTTCTGGGGTAATCCTTCGGGCCGACCCCGCCGCGCCTCATCCGCCAGGACGCGATCAAGCTCCGAAGCGGACCGTTAGAATTCGCGGCGGTGCGATACGCTCCTCCCCAAAAAATCTTCATCAAACTATTTGGCTTGGATCGTTAGAGCATCGCACCTTCACCTTTAACGGGCGTGAGCGACGGCAGCTTCCGCAGCGGCGCTGCGCCAGGAGCGGATATTGGTAGGCCGCCGGAAACTGGACGTGCAACTTTTCGGACCAGGCAGGCATCTCCTTGTCGCAGCGTGGGACGTATCGTCGCCATTGCTCTTGGCGCTAAGAACGACGACGATGGACGACGGAGCTGTGGATCAGGGCGACGGTGATCTTTCAATCGTACGAAAAGCTGAGACGACGGATGGGGGTCTGCGCCGCCCTGCTCGTCGGGCTGCTTGTCATACAGACGCCCGTCTCGGCGACAGACCGCATGCTCCACGCGATGGGACAGGCCCATGCGGCCAATCCATTCGCAGGAGCGGTGTCGGACCTGCATCTTGATGGCAGCGACCATGACCATGATCATGGACAAGAGGCCGGTTACGCCGACGCCCATTCGCATGAGATGGCGAATGCTGCGGCTGATGACGGCGGGCCTGACGATCGCGGCTCCGCCGCGCCCCACCATCACCACCATCATGACAACCCGACGGCATACGGATTGACGTTGTCGCCGAGCCTGCCCGTTCGCTGGGCCACGTCGCGCTCCCTGTTTGGCGCGGAAGATGACCTTCGACCGGGCCTGGCGCCGCAAATGCAGGACCGTCCTCCGAAAGTCCGCCTCGCCTACGTCGCCTGATCCGCGCGGCCTAAAGCGCCGCGCTCGCACGTTTGAGGACCTTTCATGTCTGCCCTATTCCAAGGCCGGTCGCTCCGGCCCTGGCTGCTCGTCACGGCGCTCGCCTTGGCGACGCCGCTTTCCGCTTCGGCGGAACCTCTTGGCCTGTCCGATGCGCTGAGCCGTGCAGCCAAGGCCGATCCCGCCCGCCCGGCGCTCGCCGCCCGACTGCAAGCCGCCGAGGCCGGCGTGCGCCAAGCCGCCGTCCGCCCCAATCCCGTCGTCGGTATCGAGGTCGAGGATCTGGCCGGGACGGGGCGCTACTCCCTGATCGATCGCGCTCAGGCCACGCTTTACTACCAGCAGAGCCAGGAGCGCGGCCGCAAGCGCGAGGCTCGAACCGCCCTTGCGCGCGGCGACATCGTCCTGGTCCGCCTGCGCGATGATGTCCGCATGCTCGACCTGCTGCACGAGGTCGAGGTCGCCTGGATTGAGGCGATCGCCGCCGAGGCGGAGGCGCGATTGGCCGCCGATCGTCTGGCGCTCGCCGAACGCGCTCGCTCTGAAGTCGACCGACGCGTGAAGGTGGCGCGTGATCCCCTCTTCGCAGGGGCGCGCGCCGAGGCCCAGGTTGCGGAAGCCGCCAGCGCCCTGGCGGAAGCCAAGGCCCGAGCCGCCAACACGCGCCGTGCGCTCGCCGCGTTCTGGAGTGGCGGCGAGATCGAGATCGATCCTACCCCCCTGGAAGACCTCAGCGCCGCCGATAAGGTCGCCGGTCCGGCCTCCCCCTCTGACCTGGCTTTGCTGGAGGCGGGGCGAAGCCTGGCGGCGGCCAAGGTTCGGGTGGAGCAAAGCAAGGCCGTCCAAGACCCGACCTGGCGGGCGGGCTTGCGGTACCTGAACGACGGCGGCGACGTGGCCGCGATCATCGGCGGCTCGATCCCGCTCGGGCGCTACGACACCAATCGCGGCGCAATCGATCAGGCCCGCGCCGCCCAGACGGCCGCCGATCTCGACCTGATCGGGGCCAAGGCGACGCTGGAGCGGAAGATCGCCGCGACCCAGACTTCCATCGCCCAGAAAGCGGGCGTGGCGCGCCGCGTCGCGGCCGAGATCATCCCCGCCAACGCCCGCACCGTCGACCTCGTCCGTGAGGGCTTCAATCGCGGCGGCTTCTCCTACCTCGACGTCATTGAGGCCCAGAAGGCGCTGATCGAAGCGCGCCAGCGTCGCCTCGCCATTCTCAAATCATTTCAGCTCGACCGCGCCCAACTGGACCGCCTGACCGGCGCGCATGCGAGCCTGATCCCTGCTCCGGAGTCCGCCCAATGACCCGTCTTTCACGGCGTCTGGCCGCCGCACCAATCGCCCTCGCCATCCTTGGGACCCTTGCTCTCTCGGCTTGCAGTGAACGCCCCAAACCCGCCGAAACTGAAGGCCATGCCGCCAAGACCGGCGAGTACGAGCGCGGCCCGCATCGCGGCCGTATGCTGCGCAACGGCGACTTCGCCATCGAGGTCACGATCTTCGAGGACGGCGTCGAGCCCGAGTTCCACGTCTACGCCTATCGCAAGGACAAGCCCCTTCCGCCGAAGGACGTCCAGCTCTCCATCACACTGTCGCGCCTGGACGGCGAGGTGAACCGGTTCGCCTTCATGCCGGTCGAGGACTATCTACGCGGCGGCGGTGTTGTCGCAGAGCCTCACTCCTTCGACGTCGTAGTCGCAGCGACCTATCAGGGGCGGTCGCATAGCTGGCGCTACGCGTCCTATGAGGGACGCACGACCATCGCGGCGACGGCGGCCCAGGCCGGCGGCGTCCGGACCGAGATCGCCGGTCCCGCGCCGATCGCCGAATTGGTCGATATGGGCGGCCGGGTCGAGATCACGCCCGAAGGCAAGGGCGAGGTTCGCGCCTGGTACCCGGGGCGGATCATGATGCTGCGTGGCAAGCTGGGAGAGACGGTGCGCAAGGGGCAACTTCTGGCCCGCGTCGAGTCCAGCGAGAGCCTGCAGACCTACTCGATCCCCGCGCCGATCAGCGGCGTGATTGTCGAAAAGAACCTCAATGTCGGCGATGTCACCGGAGACCGGGCTCTGTTCGTCATCGCCGACCCGACCAAGCTGCACGCCGAGTTCTTCGTCTATCCGCGCGACGCCGAGAAGGTCCGCGTCGGCCAGCCCGTCGAGGTGCGCAGCCTGTCCGGCGACACAAAACTTCGCGCCGAAGTGGAGGCGGTTCTGCCAACCGCTGATCTGACCAGCCAGACGCTGCTGGCCCACGTCCATCTGCCCGGCGGCGCCGATAGCGCCTTCCGTCCTGGTATGGGCGTCGAGGGCTCGTTCCAGGTCGGCGCGGCCAATGCGCCGCTGGCGGTGCGGACCAAGGCCATCCAGCGCTTCCGCGACTTCCAGGTCGTCTTCGTGAAGGTGGGCGATACCTACGAGGTGCGGATGCTGGAGCTGGGACGCCAGACGCCTGAGTGGACCGAGGTGCTTAGCGGCCTCAAGCCCGGCTCCGAATACGTCACTGACGGCGCCTTCCTGATCCGCGCGGACATCGAAAAGTCCGGCGCGAGCCACGATCACTAGAGGGAGGCGACCATGCTTGAACGCATCATCGCCGCCTCGATCCGGCTTCGCTGGGTCGTGCTGGCGCTCGTGGCCCTATCGGCCGCCGTGGGCGTCTGGAGCTTCCAGCGCCTGCCGATCGACGCCACGCCGGACATCACCAACGTCCAAGTCCAGATCAACACCGAGGCTCCGGGCTTCTCGCCGTTGGAATCCGAACAGCGGATCACCTTCCCGGTCGAGACCGCCATCGCGGGTCTGCCGGGACTGCAATACACCCGGTCGGTCTCGCGCTACGGCCTTAGCCAAGTGACGGTCGTCTTCAAGGACGGCACCGACATCTACTTCGCCCGCCAGTTGGTCGGCGAGCGGCTGCAAAGCGCCCGCGCCCAGCTTCCGCCCGGCGTTAATCCGGAGATGGGCCCGATCGCCACCGGGCTTGGCGAAATCTTCATGTACACGGTCGAGGCCAAGCCGGGCGCGCGCCGACCCGACGGCAAGGCCTGGACGCCTGAAGACCTGCGCACCCTGCAGGACTGGGTGATCCGCCCTCAGTTGCGCAACACGCCCGGCGTCACCGAGGTCAACACCATCGGCGGCTTCGAGCGGCAGTACCATGTGACGCCGCTGCCTGACCGGCTGTCGGCTTACGGCCTGACCATGGCCGATGTCGTCACGGCCCTGGAGAAGAACAACGCCAATGTCGGCGCCGGCTACATCGAGCGTTATGGCGAGCAGTACCTGATCCGTGTGCCGGGGCAGGCCACGGGCATTGACGACCTCAAGGCCGTGATCGTCGCCAGTCGCAACGGCGCGCCGATCCGCGTCGCCGATCTCGCCGATGTCGGCCTTGGCGAAGAACTGCGCACCGGCGCGGCGACCGAGAACGGTCAAGAGGTCGTGCTCGGCACGGTGTTCATGCTGGTGGGCGAGAATAGCCGCACCGTCGCCCGCGCCACTGCGGCGCGCCTTGAGGAAGCCGCCAAGGCCTTGCCCGCAGGGGTGACGGCCGAGCCGATCTACGACCGCACCCACCTCGTCGACCGCGCCATCGCCACGGTCGAAAAGAACCTGGTCGAAGGCGCCATCCTGGTGATCGTGGTGCTGTTCCTGCTGCTGGGCAACATCCGCGCAGCCCTGATCACGGCGGCGGTGATCCCGCTGTCGATGTTCCTGACCATCACCGGCATGGTGCAGTCCAAGGTCTCGGGCAATCTGATGAGCCTGGGCGCGCTGGACTTTGGCCTGATCGTCGATGGCGCGGTGATCATCGTCGAGAACTGCCTGCGCCGGCTGGGCGAGGCGCAACATCGTTATGGCCGTCTGCTATCACGCGATGAGCGCTTCACTCTGGTGGCCAGCGCCACCAGCGAGGTCATCCGGCCGTCGCTGTTTGGCGTGCTGATCATCACCCTGGTCTATGTGCCGATCTTCGCCCTCACCGGGGTGGAGGGGAAGATGTTCCACCCGATGGCCATCACCGTGGTCATCGCCCTGACGGCCGCCTTGGTGCTGTCTCTGACCTTCGTCCCGGCCGCCGTGGCGCTGTTCGTCACCGGCAAGGTCGAGGAGACGGAAAGCCCGATCATGCGCGGCGCCCGTCGGCTCTACGCGCCGGCGCTTGAAACGGCGTTGCGGTTGCGGGTGGCCTTCGTGGCAGGGGCGGTCGTCCTCGTGGCGATCGCGGCGCTGGCGGCCTCGCGGATGGGCTCGGAGTTCGTGCCCAATCTCGACGAAGGCGACATCGCCATGCACGCCCTGCGCATCCCGGGCACCAGCCTCTCGCAGGCCATCGCCATGCAGACCGCGCTGGAAGCCAAGGTGAAGACCTTGCCCGAGGTCGATCGGGTGGTCTCCAAGATCGGTACGGCGGAGGTTGCCACCGATCCGATGCCGCCGTCGGTCGCCGACACCTTCATCATGCTGAAGGACCGCAAGGACTGGCCCGATCCCCGGAAGCCGCGCGCCCAGCTCGTGGCCGAACTCCAGGCTGTCGTCGCCAAGGTGCCGGGCAACAACTACGAGTTCACCCAGCCGATCCAGATGCGGTTCAACGAACTGCTCTCGGGCGTGCGGGCGGATGTCGCGGTGAAGGTGTTCGGCGACGATCTCGATCAGTTGCTCGAAATCGGCAAGCGGATCGGCGTCGTCGTCGAGGGCGTCGCAGGCGCTCAGGACGTCGGCGTCGAGCAGGTCACCGGCCTTCCGGTCCTGCAAATCACGCCGGACCGCGCGGCCTTGGCGCGGCTCGGTCTCAATGTCGACGACGTCCAGTCCGTGGTCGCCACCGCGATCGGCGGGACAGTGACTGGCCAGGTCTTCGAGGGCGATCGCCGTTTCGACGTCGTTGTTCGCTTGCCCGAAGCCGTGCGCAGCAAGGTCGACGACATCGGCCGCCTGAGAATCCCGCTGCCTGGGACGGTCGACCAAACGCGTGGCTTCGTACCGCTGCAGGACGTCGCCAAGATCGAGATGGTCATTGGCCCCAACCAGATCAGCCGCGAGGACGGCAAGCGCCGCGTCGTGGTGACCGCCAACGTGCGGGGTCGCGATTTGGGCTCGTTCATCGCCGAGGTCGAGCGGAAGGTCGGCGCGGAGGTTGAGCTGCCAACCGGCTACTGGATCACCTACGGCGGCACCTTCGAGCAGCTGATCTCGGCGGCCAAGCGCCTGCAGCTGGTCGTGCCGGCGGCGTTGCTGCTGATCTTCGGCCTGCTCTACGCCCTGTTCCGGTCAGTGAAAGATGCAGCCATCGTCTTCTCGGGCGTGCCGCTCGCCCTAACAGGTGGGGTCGCCGCGCTCCTGCTGCGCGGTTTGCCGCTGTCGATCTCGGCCGGCGTCGGCTTCATCGCGCTCTCGGGGGTGGCGGTGCTGAACGGCGTGGTGATGGTCAGCTTCATCCGCGCGCTTCGCCAGGGGGGGGCGGACATCGACCACGCCATCCGCGAGGGCGCTCTGACCCGCCTGCGGCCGGTGCTGATGACCGCGCTGGTTGCGAGCCTGGGCTTTGTCCCAATGGCGTTCAACGTCGGGGCCGGGGCCGAAGTGCAGCGTCCGCTGGCCACCGTCGTCATCGGCGGGATTATCTCCTCAACGCTGCTGACCTTGCTTGTCCTGCCGGCGCTGTATCGCTTGGCTCACAGACAAGCCAAGTCGGCGCAGTAGCCCGCTGTGCAGCGCGCCATTGATCCTTCGACCGCTCTCGCCGGAGCGATCGGTGGCGCGGTGCACAGACCCAGCCTATGAGGGACGCATGGTCTACTTCATCCTGAAATGCGCAATCTCCGGGATCATGATCGGCGCGGCGTCAACGATCGCCCGGCGCTATCCGGGCGTCGGCGCCATCATCGCATCGCTGCCTCTCGTCTCGGTGTTGGGCATGATGTGGCTCTGGCGCGACAAGCCTGATCCCGCCAACATGGCCGCGCACGCACAGGCCACCTTTTGGTATGTGCTGCCGTCTCTGCCGATGTTCCTACTCATCCCAGCTCTGCTCCGACGCGGCCTTGGCTTCTGGAGCGCTCTGGCGGCCGGCTGCTTGCTCACCGTGGTGCTATATCTCGGAATGACCTGGGCCGCTCCAAGGCTTGGGTTGCGCCTCTGACGCGCCATGAGCGGAACTTGGCTTACCTCCAGGAACCTGACCTTGCCCTCCGAACCGGGGGCATGTGCCGGATAGTTGGCCAAATCGCAACGGCGCCTTAGCGCTGGCGGAACCGTTTGCACGCACCCGCTCAAGCTGTAGCATAACGTGCGTCGCTATCGTGCGACGAGTCGGGGTGGCGCACCCCTGACCGCCTCGAAACGCAGGAGCCGGCGGCTTCGTGAACGACAATATGGCGTTGGGCCTGCTGGCCGAAATTATGAACTGGAAATCCGACGACGGAGCCACCGCCACACGGGAGTATGGATGGCTGCGCCTCATGTCGGCGGTCAAATACGACGGGTACTCGGACTTTCGCGCCGGCGCCCGGTTCCTCGAGAGCCTGGCCACTTGGCTCAAGCAGTTTGAGCCCACCGATCGTGAGGCCGCCTACGACTTCGTCAAATCGAGGCTCGTCTACATCTCGCTCCCCGAATTGTTGCGACTGATCGAGGCGTTTGTTCCGGAGTTCGTGACTCCAGCTATACGCGAGGTGGCGGCGAAAGAGATCGGCGTCAAACCATATGAGATTTGGCGAACGGTCCACGGTACGGCCGCCTTTAAGCGGAACCTCCGGAAGACCCTCTTTGTGGGCATGAGCGACGGCAGCCGCATTGATATATTGAGGCGCGCCAACGCCGGCCGCATCTCCCAGGAACAGGTGCTCCCGATGATGAACATCGATGGCGCGAAGTGGGAGGACTTGGCCGACGACCTCCGCAAAGACGAGGGTCAGGACGCCAAGTTCGAACGGATTTTTCTTATCGACGACTTCACCGCCTCAGGCACCACATTCATCCGCAACGTGGAGGGGAAGTGGAAGGGTAAGCTGGCACGCTTCAACAAACTTATCAAAGACGCCAGAAAGGAACTCAAAGACAAATTTCCGATCGTGGAAGGTTATGACCTTTATATCCACCACTATATCTCGAGCTATCAGGCCCGGCTGAACTTGTTGAAGCGATTGGACGAGGCCTTTCAAAATTGGGATGACAAATCGTTCGGAACGGTGACGCTTAGTGAAAGCCTGCTTTTGCCGGAGAGCCTGAAGCTCAATGCTAAGTCCGACGCGACGATGCTAGCGCTCTGCGATACCTACTATGACCATGCCCTTTTTGAACGCCTAGAGCGCCACTGCAAAGAGGCCGGCCAAGTTGATATGAAGCTGGGCTACGCCGACTGCGCGCTTCCCATCGTTCTTGATCACAACACGCCCAACAACAGCATCTCACTGTTGTGGGCCGAAACGGGTGGTGAAAACGGTGCACATGCAATGCGCCCTCTGTTTTTCCGCCGCGATCGCCACGGATAGCCATGTCTAACCCATTCCTGCGCCGAGCGACCGAGTACATCCGGGATGACTCCGCATTCCTCGCCATTGTCAGCCCGGAACCGCTTACGGCGTTCCTTGCGCGTCACAAGAAGAAAGACGCGCTGTTTGATATGCCGGTTCGCCTGATCGGCACGCCTGGCAGCGGCAAGACGATGATGGCTACGCTGGTAGAATATCGGCTGCTGGAAACAATTCTCCGCGACCAGAGCAATCCAAACAATCGCGCGCTTGCTGAAGCGTTGGTGCAGACCGGCTTCACCAACGGGGACATCCCGCGTGTGGTCGCCGTAAGGCTCCCAATGGAGTCGGAGTATCGCGACTACTGGGAGCTGCCTTTTGATCCGGCCGTAAAAACTAAGCTTGTGATGTCGCTGATCCAAGCCCGCGCGGTGATCGGATGGTTGCGCAACCTGACTGCCAATAACCGGCGCGCACTGGATGAGGTGCGCATCATCGCCCGCGATGCCGCAGGTGCGCAGATCGAGCAAATCGGCGGTATGACGGCGGCCGATATCCTTAAGAGGGCGCGCGAGGTCGATCGAGCGGTCTATTCGGTTGGAGCCAGCCTCCTACCGCCAAAACCGGAACAGATACCGGCGGCGGCCCAAGCGCCTTACCAGCCGTTTGAAACGATCCGTGAGATCGAGATTGAGTGGAACGGAAAGCCGGTCAAGCTGCAGCCGCTTGTCATCCTAGACGACGTTCATACGCTCCATCCCGAGCAACTCGATTTACTGTTTCGTGCGCTGACCCGTCGCGAAATGCGAATTGGTCGTTGGCTGATGATGCGGCTGGATGCGCTGTCTCCTGCGAGCGTCTTCCAGTCCGACCAACAAGACGCTTTCCCGGGCCTAAAGGCCGATCGCGATTACCTCGATATCTCCATGCAGTCTCAGCGCGGGAGCGATCGAAAGCAGTTCCGCCGTCTGGCCGCAGATATGTCGGATCGATACTTGCGACTGGTTCCGTCGCTCGCAAATCGCCGACACACGCATTTCGCGAGGCTGCTGAGTGGTGAACCGCCGTCCCTCACAGAGGGAAAGCTAGAGGAACTTCGCCAGCAAGTCGCAAAGGACCAGCGTCGCTTAAAGGTGACGCCTGAGCGCCGAGCGGCCATCGAAGAATTGGTTCGCAGCTACGTCAAGGGTTCCCACTCGACCGACGTCAACGAAGACGTTCAGTTGGCCATGGTGCGGGTGCTGATGTATCGCTACGACGTCCGGGTCGCCGCTCAAACTCCATCCTTGTTTGAGGCGGAAGATCCTGAGCCAAAGACACCGCTCAAAGCGGATGTCGATGTGGCTGACGCAGCACGTATCTACCTTACGCATCGGTTTGATCGCCCGCTGCATTTTGGGCTCGACGATATCGCCAACGCCAGCAACGAGAACGCTGAGCAATTCCTGCATATGGCCGGCGCCCTCGTCGATCGCATGGAGACACGCGCAATCCGCAATCTCGACCCGGCCTTGTCGCCGTCCCAACAACAAGCTGCGCTCATCGACAAGACAGGCGAAATGATCGCAGGCTGGTCATTCCCTTTTGCACGCAAGGTGCGCGAGTTCGTCCTCCACGTTGCGGGCGAGTGTCTGGAAGAGTCTCTTCAACCCAACGCACCGCTGGGCGCCGGCGCCAATGCTATTGCTGTGCCGGACGCGCACATGGTCGAGCTGCTCGCCAGCGAGCACGAGCTCGCGCAGGTTTTGAAGTACGCCCAAGCCTATGGCGCGATCGTCGCCGTGCGCAAATACGGCCAGGGGGGCAAGGAGTGGTGCCTGTTAGAGCTTGCCGGCCCCGTGTGCTTGAACCAGCGCCTCACCTTGAAGCGCGGTGGATTCCTGGAACGGAGAGTTGAAGATCTGATTTCCGTCGTGGAGGCCATCTAACATGACCTCCAGACCGCACTGGGCCAACTGCATCACCCATTCGGACGCCAAGGTCGACGAGTTCCTTGCCGACTACTTCGCCCAGCCCGACCGGACCTGCCTCTTGGTCGGCGGAGCGGGCTTTGATCCGCGTGCACGAATGGTGGCCGAGCGCCTAGCGCCCGTCTTGGGCGATCGGCTCCGAGCAATGTTCATCCGCGAGGAGCGAGCCAACCCGAACGCCGACCTGACGGCCTCGGCGAACGAAACCGAGGCTAAACTTAAGGCCTTGATTAAAAACTGTGAGATCACGCACGTCCAAATCTTCGCAGAAGACGGCGCTTCAGTCGGCGGCGTCCGCGTCAGCCAGGCTTTACGCGCGATGGATTGGCCAGACGTGACGGACGTCGTTCTCGACTTGAGCGCTCTGTCGGTCGGCATTGGCTTTCCTGCCGCGCGCGTCCTGCTGGCGCAGTGCGAGGAACGCCCGGACGTGAACTTCCATCTGATGGTTGTTTCGAACCCCGAGCTGGATGCTCAAATCGTGCCCGAACCCTCCAGCACGCCCGCCGTCGTACGGGGCTTCTCCGGGCCGGTGGAGGACTCCGACCTCGAGGTTGCGAAGGTGTGGCTCCCTCACCTCGCCCCAGGCAAGCGCGCGACCCTTGCAAAGATCCATGGCCTGGTAGAGAGCGACTACAAGATCTGCCCTGTATTGCCCTTCCCATCTCGCGACCCGAGACGTCCAGACGCGCTGATATCTGAGTACCACAACGAGTTGCGGAACGTCTGGAATGTTGATCAGAGGGATTTGATCTACGTATCGGAGCGCAACCCCCTCGATGCGTATCGGACGTTCTCGACCCTTAAGGCGCGATACGACCAGACGATGGAAGGCATCTATCGCCCTCAACTGATCCTCTCCCCGGTCGGCAGCAAAGTGATGGCGGCTGGCGCACTTATGGCGGCTATCGACCACAATCTGACGGTCTTGCATGTCGAGGCCGTGCGGTACGAACTCGATAGCGCTGCGGCCCCACTCGAGGCCACTCCCGCCTACATGATCGTCCACGTTTGGCTGCACGGGCCCATCTACGCCGGGTATCAAGCGTGATTGGACGCAATCCACGGCGTACCGATGAAATGCCAAGCGCGATGCCATCGGTTCGTCTATAGCCCGCGGCCATGAGCCTTTACGCCGAGAAACTCGATGGCCTGGCGCAGACGTTCGACCTCGTCGCGCGCCAGGATTTATCGCGTCTCAGCATGGCTTTAAGGGCGGGTCAGACGAGTCTCGCTGTAGCGGTTGGCTCAGGCGGCTCGGCGATCACCGCCCAATATCTCGCCGATTGCCGACGCTCGCTAGGTTACCCCCCTACGCTCGTCATGACGCCAATGGAGTTCGTCGCGCAGGCGGAGAGATTTGCGGCGGCTCAGATTTGGCTATTGAGCGGATCAGGCGAGAATCCCGACATTCTGGCGGCCGCTAGGTCCTGCGCGGATCTCCAGGTGAGCGATGTGCAAGTTCTCACCGCTCGAGCGCCCAGTCAGCTGACGATGTCATTGCCGGCCCTCGGTCATGTGCATCTGACCGAGGTCGCCGACGACAAGGATGGCTTCTTGGCGACCCACAGCCTTGCGGGCGCTATCGCTGCTCTGTGTATCGCGGCGGACGCGGCGTGCCCGCGCCCAATGTCCGCCGAGCTAGTCGCTCATCTCCTTACGTCGTCCCGGTCCCGACTTTCTAGATCTCATCGCCAAAGCCTCAGTGCCGACCTGGCGCAATTCTCTGCGGCGCAGACGCTTTTCGTACTGCACGATCCTAACCTGATCAGTGCGGCCGTCGCGATCGAGACTTCCTGTTGGGAAGCTGCGTTATGTCCGGTGCAACGCGTGGACTTTCGCAACTTCGCCCATGGTCGCCATGTGTGGCTCGCACAACGACCCGGTAATGCGTTCCTGCTCGCACTGACCAGTGCCGAAAGCAGCGAGATATGGCGAGAGTTGCGAGCGCTCCTGCCGTCCTCGACGCCGGCGGCGGAGCTGAACGCTCCCTTCGCCGGCCGCTTAGCCGCAGCTTTGACCATCATTGACGCCCTGTGTCTTGTCGAAGCCCTCGGCGAGGCGTGCGGTCGCGACCCTGCAAAGCCCGGTGTCGGCGACTTCGGGCGCGACGTTTACGCAGCGCCCGGCCTCGGGGCCTTGGCAGCAGCCCTGGCCCCGCCGGTTCGCCTCAAACGTTCCGCCATCGCGCTTTTCGACCCGCCAGAGGCGGCCGATCATGACCTTCTGGCCACTTGGACCCAGTTGCAAGAAACCTGGGCCACGGCGCCGGTCCGTGGGCTGGTCCTGGATTTCGACGGCACCATCGTGACTGTCGAGGACCGCCGCGAACCCATTCCCGAGGACCTCGCCGCCCAATTGACCCGCTTGTTGGATCAGGGGCTAAGACTTGGCATCGCCACTGGGCGTGGCGGCTCGGCCGGCCGCGCAATGCGCCAAGCGCTGCCCCATCGCCTCCACAGCGAAGTCACCATGGGCTACTATAACGGCGGCTACATCCGTCCCTTGGACGTCGACCTTTCGACTGACCGTCCGTCACGTCCCGAGGCAATAGCTGCAGCGTTGCGCTGGCTCACCGAGCAAGGCGGATTTGCGATAGATCGCATCAAGGACGGCTTTGTCCAGTTGACGCTCCCGCTGGAAGACGTCGCTGACATGGAGGCGCTTGCTCACGATCTAGAGAACGCCGGTATGGAAGGCTTGCGACTCGCGCGTTCCTCGCACACGGTCGATGTCTGTCTGCGTTCCACATGTAAGACAAGCGTTATCGAAGCTTTGACCCTACGCTGGGGGATCGATCCCTCGGCTATCATGCGGGTGGGCGACAGCGGCGGCCCCTTGGGTAACGACCATGTTTTATTGGGGAGCAAGATGGGCGTCACAGTTGGTGAAGTCTGCGGCAGGCCCCTCGAGGGATGGCCCATGTTCGGAGCGGCGCTGAATGGACCTGCCGCATTGCGCAAGATCCTATCCAGCCTACGCAACACGGGCGACGGGTGCTTCCAAATCGATCTTGAAGCGTTGAGTTAGCGGCATGCCTGCGATGGAACATCAGCAATACGCGCCAAGAGGCCGCATCGCCGGGCCCGTAGGCGGCGTGGATGTCGCCGGAACCGGGTTCACGGTGCTCGATCGCCTCTACACGCATGAAGGCAAAATGGGAGAGGCGCTGGGCGGGTCCTGCGGCAACGTCCTTGTGTCGCTGGCCATGCTTAGTCGATCGGTGGCTCCGGTGCTGGCATTGGGATGCGACGAGGTTGGCGACCAACTCGTGGAGACCTTCGAAGCGGCCGGCGCAGACACTCGCTACATCGCACGGCGCCAGGAGATCGCTTCACCCATCCTTGCGCAGCAACTGGACATGATGTCCGGCCAGCACTGGTTCAGTTTTATCTGCCCCGAGACGGCCCGAAATCTGCCGCGCTACACAAGCATCGACATCCAGGATGTCGAGCATGCGGCAGACGTCCTCAATGGCTGCAGCGTTTTCTACACCGATCGACTGTCGGATGCGATCGTCGACGCCATGGAGACGGCTGCCAATTCCGGGGCGATAGTTTATTTTGAGCCATCCGCGGTCGATGATGACGCCCTATTATCTCGGGCCCTTCGATATACGAGGATCCTCAAATACTCGTCTGACCGCGTAGAAAACCTGGTTGGCGCCGTAGAGATGCGCTCTGACGCCGTTCTCATCGTCACGCATGGTGCTGACGGACTTGAGCTCCGTCAGAGCGGAATGAGCGCTTGGTGCGAGGCGGTGCGCGCTCCGCGCGTTCGCGACACGTGCGGGTCTGGTGACATGGTCACGGTCGGCGTCATCGACTGGATTTTGCGCCAGGCGAGCGCACAAACTTGGAGCATGGACAGTTTGAGAAGCGGCGTTGTCGCAGGCCAACGCCTGGCGGCCGCCAACTGTGCTTATGCTGGCGCCCGCGGCCTGTTTGAGCGAAATGATCTTGGACGCGTCCGGCAGATTTTGGACGGCGACATCGCCCCGCTAGACCTACAGATGGATCTGTTCGACTAAGCTATTCGGCTGCAAGGATGGTGCGCCCATCACATTCGTGACGCAGCTGCTCTCTCAGCTCCATCAACATAACGCCGAGCATATTTTGGCCCACGCCGTTCACCTCGCCCCATAGCCGGTTGACCGCGTTGTCCTCGGTCGCAGACTCCACGAGACGCGCCTGTCCCGTTGAAAGCAAAAGCTCAGCTAGATCAGCGTGCTGGGTAAACTTGGCGCGTAGAATGCGGCGCATCCGATCGAACTTGGTTTTGGACCAACCCGGCGCAACGTCCCAATAGTAGAGACCGTGCGCGGCCATGGCCAAAAGCGCCGGAGATGGCGCGGCCATCAACCACGCCTTGACCTCAGGCTTGCGCGCTTTGCCGGCCTGATATGCGTGCTCTGAAGTCCTGTACACGTCGCCTTCGAATTCGATCTCGCGGCGGTAGAGGTTACTGAAGGCGCCATAAGGCTTCTCGTTGGCGCGGTAGAAGCGAATTTCCTCAAGCTCGGCCACGACCCCTCCTTGCAAACTCGCGCGTTCAATTATATGCAAATTTGCATGAAAATGAGCGCAGAGGCAAGAGGCAAACTTACGGAGGCCATCCGCCACGCCGCCACTCAGAAGCGCTTAAACTACGCGGAAATTGGCGCAATTTCCGCCGTTCACCCGAGCCAAGTCAGCCGGATATGCCGTGGCGACTTCAAGACCCTCAGCGCGAACGTCATGCAAATTTGCACCGCCCTGCAGGTGCCGACTCCCCAAGGCGCAGCTTCCTCTCCGGACCTTCAGAGCCGCCTTGAGAGATCGATCGTGGACCTGTGGGATCGCACTTCAGAAGACGCAGAGCGCCTGATGAAACTGATGCGGCAGCTGGCGGATATTCGCGCCCACAGCTAGACACCTCGTGCGAGAAGCAGACGTTCCGAACGGAAGCGATGAGTCAGGATTGCTCCTCCGGGATGTCCGCAAGGACCTCCCTTTTCAAAAGCCGCCCGTCTGTGATCCGCTTGGCCAACAGATCGACAAACGCCGCGTAGCGCTCCTGACCTTTCGTAGCCGCCGCGCGATCCTCGGAGGAGGACATCGCCGGCGTGACTTTCAGCCAGGTCTTCACGTGAAGCGCGACCGCCTCGGTCGCGATCGTGACGTCACGCTCGATGCGATCAAGCTGCCGGGCCAGGCGATCCAGTCGACGGGTCATCGCCGCCTCGGCCGCTTCGGCTGAGTCCGGCGAGAGATAGGACTCGATCGCTGCACGGGCGATCTCCGACTTTCCGCGCCCAGAGCGCTCCGACAGGGCGTCGAGCTTGCGAATGGTGTCAGGCGGCAGGAAGACCTTCGTGGGGATCTTCATGAGTCACCGCCCAAAGGGATGCCGTCGTCCTGATCCATAGCGGTCTGGCGCGCGACGCTGGCAAATCGCCGCTGCATCTCCCGCCCCTGCTGGGGCTCGTCACCGTCGCCCTCAGGCTTGAGATCGACCGGATCTACAACCGGATCGGTTTGCCTATGCTCATGGCCCGCCAGTTCCGGCCCTTGCTTCAACCCGCCATCGTCGGCGCCAGACTTCATCACGGGCCTGGCCGCTCCAGACGATGTCGCCACACTCGCCCACGCCGATGGAACCTTGGCCAGCGGACCTCGCTCGACACTTCCGATCGGTCGCAACCGCCCGGCAAGCCGCGTGTCAGCATAGTAGCGGATCTTCCGCGCTCGAATGGGCGGCGCGCCGGCGACCAGGACGATGGCGTCCTGCGACGGAAGCTGCATGATTTCGCCCGGCGTCAGCAGCGCCCGCGCCGTTTCCTGGCGCGAAACCATCAGATGTCCGAGCCAGGGTGAAAGCCTGTGGCCGGCATAATTCTTCATCGCCCTCATCTCTGTGGCGGTGCCCAGACTGTCACTGATCCGGCGCGCGGTGCGCTCGTCGTTGGTCGCGAACGCCACACGGACATGGCAGTTATCCAGGATGGCGTTGTTGGGTCCGTAGGCCTTTTCAATCTGGTTCAACGACTGCGCTATGAGAAAGGCGCGGATTTTGTAGCCGGCCATGAACGCCAGTGACGCTTCGAAGAAGTCGAGGCGCCCGAGCGCCGGAAACTCGTCGAGCATCAGCAGCAGAGGCCGGCGCGAGCGCGACGCCTCAAGCCCTTCGGTCAGCCGTCGACCGATCTGGTTGAGGATCAGGCGGATCAGCGGCTTGGTGCGACTGATGTCCGACGGCGGCACCACCAGATAGAGGCTGACCGGCTTTTCGGCCTCGACCAGGTCGGTGATGCGCCAGTCGCAACGTGACGTCACCGCCGCCACGACGGGATCGCGATAGAGGCCGAGGAAACTCATCGCGGTTGAGAGCACCCCGCTGCGTTCGTTTTCGCTCTTATTCAGCAGCTCCCGGGCCGCGCTGGCGACGACGGGGTGGACGCGGTCGCCGAGGTGGCGGGTCGTCATCATCACCCGCAAGGTCGCTTCGATCGATCGCGCCGGATCGGCCAGGAAGTTGGCGACCCCAGCCAAGGTTTTGTCGGACTCGGCGTAGAGAACGTGCAGGATGACGCCAACAAGAAGGCTGTGAGAGGTCTTCTCCCAGTGATTGCGCCGCTCAAGCGCCCCTTCCGGATCGACCAAAATGTCCGCTACGTTCTGCACGTCGCGGACTTCGGTCGGTCCGGGGCGCACTTCGAGCAAGGGATTGTAGGCGCTGCTTGTCGCGTCGGTCGGATCGAAACGCAGGACATGGCCGAAGGCGGCTCGCGCGCCGGCGGTGAGCTGCCAGTTTTCGCCCTTGATGTCGTGAACGACCGTCGAGCCCGGCCATACCAACAGGGTGGGCACGACCAGGCCCACGCCCTTGCCACTACGGGTCGGGGCGAAACACAGCACGTGCTCTGGACCGTCGTGTCTTAGGTAGGCCTCGCCAATCCGACCTAGCATCACGCCATCCTCGCCCAGCAAACCGGCCGCCTTGATCTCGGCGGTTTCGGCCCAGCGCGCGGATCCATAGGTCGTCACCGTCTTGGCTTCGCGTGCGCGCCAGATCGACATGCCGATCGCCGCGCCGACGCCAACGAGCGCGCCCCCAGCCGCGATGAAAGCGCCACGAGCGAAGATCGATGGCGCATAGGCGTCGTAGACGAACCACCAGAAGAAGAAGGCCGGCGGCGGGTAAAGGCGCCAGGCGCCGAGCGATATCCACGGTGGTCCCAGAGCCGCCTGATATCCCAGTTGCCACGCCGTCCACTGCGTCGCGCCCCAGACACCGCCCAGGGTCAAGGCCGCGACCACAAGGATCTGGCCCCAGAGGATTTTCGTGCCGTTCATTTGCCTGCACCATCACAGTCCAAGCCCGCGCCTTTTTCCCAGCGACCAGTCCACCCCGCTGCTTGTGATTATTCCCCTCACCTCCTGGCCGAGCCTGGACTCCAGAGAGCGGGTCCAGGGGACGAGCTGAAAGCCAAGGCCATCATCGATCATGGCGAAGCGGCCGGAGGCGAGGTCGAGACGGCGGACGTAGACGCCAGAGACCGCCTCCCCCTCCCTGCCTGTGACCACCGTCTTGCCGCCGACATCGAGCTTGGCCTTCGCCAGGTCGAGTTCGGCGTCACGCAGCTTGGCGATCAACTTGCGCGCCGGCTGAAACTGGCCGCCGCGCATTTCGCCAAGACCCAGACCGACGAGGTGATCGCGGCGGCGATCCAAGGCCTCGCGCACCTGCGCGCCGAACCCGTGCTGGGCCAGCGCGGTCGGTTCGGCGACGACAAGCTGCCTGTCCAGCCAGGTCGCCCCGCCAGCGGAGACTTGCGAGGTGATCGATAGATCGGAGCGATGGACAAGGCTCAGGCGCTTGGCGCCATCGGCGTCGAGGGCGGTTCGAACCTCCACGATGCCACCAATAGGCGTGTCGCCCGAGGCGGCGAGATCCTGGAAGCGGAAGTGATGCAGACGGCCATCAACGCCATCGACGACGGCGTAGGCCTGTCCGTTGAGCTCGTCGTGCAGCCCCCGGGCCGCCAGACGCCCGGTGACCGGCGCGTCCAACGTTTCGCCCTCGATCACCAGGCTGGCCGGATCTCGATCGACGCCGCCCTGCGCCTGGTGAAGCGCCTTGATGATGTCCCCGCGCAGAGCGATTTCGCGCAGCCTGGACTCAAGATCTTCCGGGACGCGCCAGCGACCGGGCGCCACCTCCTCAGCCAGACCGTAGCGCTGCAGAACCTGAGCCCGTCCGATGAGGTGACGGCGATCCTCGAAGCGGTCATAGGCCTGCGGGCGAAGGTCGATATGACCGTTGGCGGGATCGACCTTCCCGCGCAGGCGACGGTCCAAGCTGGTCCAGCGTTCGGCCTCGATCTCGCGATCGGCGGCGGCGGCGATCTCCAGCGCCGAGCGCGGTCCTAGCTCTGCTGTGACCAACTGCTTGGCCCGCTCGCGTAAGCCGGACGACATGTAGTCCCGATCGATCACCAGGTCACGGCCGTCATCGGCGATGCCGCGCACCAGCACATGGACGTGGGGGTTGTCGGTATTCCAGTGATCCACGGCGATCCAGTCGAGCCGCGTCCCCAGATCCTTCTCCATCTGGTCCATGAGATCGCGGGTGGTGGCGCGAAGGTCGGCCAGTTGGGCGGCGTCTTCGGGCGAGACGATAAAGCGGAAATGATGCCGGTCCGGCTCGGCGCGCTGGGCGAAACCCTCGTGATCAGCGACGCCGTCCCGATCGAAGGCCTCGCCGGGCCGGCCATCGCGTCCCGCACCACCTCTGCGCAGGTAGTAGAGATGTGTCACAATGCTGGCCGCCCGGAACCGCCGGCCGCGATGGCGGATGATCCGGCCTTTGACGATGACCTGGCGCTGGCCCTGTGCGCGCGGAACGGGGCGCCCCCGGCCGAAGGATCGCACACGACGCCGCGGGCCAAGATCCAGAGTTCCCAGACCGGTCTTTCGCGCGGCCGCCGCGACCTCGGACGAGAAGCTGCGGATTTTGCCCGCCGCATCGCCGCCACGATCGCGGATGCGACCAAGTTTGGGCTCGAAATCGTCGTCACGCCGCATAGCGGCACGCAAACAGGCGGAAGGTCTCTATCAGGCCCTTGTTTTCATGAAGAAAATTGAACTTCGAGGACCGCGACGAAGTCGAGAGTTCCTGTAAAACCCCAACATCATCAAGCACATAGGAGCCGAAGGTTCCTGTGCTTTTATCTCGCCTTAGGCTGATGTTGCATGTTTGCGTCCGGTTGTTGCACTCTTGTTCTCGTCCAGCGGGATCAACCATCTCTGGCTCCTGATCTGTGAGGGAGTA
>JAIUNU010000007.1 GCA_020161365.1 Pseudomonadota bacterium
ACCCGGACCGTCGCCTCGCCCAGCTCGCGCAACTCGTCCAGCAGCGGCAGCGGCCGCGCCCCGTTCACCAGCGCGTCGGCCGGCAGGCTGAAGCGGATCTTGAAGGCCTTGAGCGCCGGTGTGGTCGGCGGCGCGGGACCGTCGCCTTCGATCGCCTTTTGCAGGTCGGCCAGCAGGGCCTTGTCCAGGCCTTCCGCCACTGGCCGTCCTTCGGCCAGGGCGCGCATGTGGTCCTGGGCCGCGAGCACGGCGGCCACCAGCGGCGCGCTGGCCGCGACCTCGCCCCTGCGCACCCGGTCGAAGGCGGTTTCGCAGTGGTGGGTAAAGGCGGCCAGGGCGTCGAAGCCGAACATCGCGCCCGAGCCCTTCAGGGTGTGCAGGGCGCGGAAGACCGCATCAATCAGGTCGCGATCCCCTGGACGATCGGCCAGATCAAGCAGGCCCTGCTCGATCTGTTCCAGAAGCTCCTGGGCTTCCTGGCGGAAGGTCTCGGTGGGATCGAGCCCGCTCATTTCGCGAGGACCTTGTTGACCACCCTGACCAACTGCTCGGGGTCGAACGGCTTCGTCAGCCAGCCGGTCGCGCCGGCGGCCTTGGCCTGGGCCTTGACGTCGGCGTCTGATTCCGTGGTCAGAAACAGGATTGGGACGCCGGCTCCGGCCGGGCGTCCTCGCAACTGCTGGATCATCGTCAACCCGTCCATGACCGGCATGTTCAGGTCGGTGACGATCAGGTCGAAGCCGCCGGCGGTGGCCTTGTCGAGGCCTTCAGCGCCGTTCGCCGCCTCAGTCACGCTGTAACCCTCGGCGCTCAAGGCGATCTTGATCGCCGCGCGGATGCTGGCGGAGTCGTCCACCGATAGGATCGCGGTCACGGTTATGCCCCCTCTTTAAGCCAAAAACTCGTCCTGCTGGGATCTGACGGATCCAGGAAGCCTCCTCGCCGCAGGACCGGAAGCACGGCTTCCCCGGCGGCGCTCAGCAGGCTTAGAGCCCGCCCGCGCTCAGCAAAGGCGCGGCGCGCGGACTCGATAAGTTGAACGAAGGACAGATCCGCTTCAGTTACGCCGTCGATGTCGATCAAGGCCGGCGCGTCCCTATCCAGCACTTGCAGCAGGGTGGCATGCGCTTCCGCGATATTGGGGAGCGTAATCTTTCCCGAAAGAGAAATAATACTGTTATCTTGCGTTTCGGACACAATACCCCGCGCTCGCAATAAAAATTGCGACTGTCTGGATCAGCTCATGAATTCAGACTGATCAGGTAACCTTAAACGCGAGTAAATTTGCCCAATGAGTGGGTGCGACAATCCGCCACGCCCCATCTTCTCCTCGAAAGACTTGGGGTCGCTAATTCAGGACGGCCTGAAGGGCGGTGAACAGTGTTTCCGCGGTAATGGGCTTGGCGAGATGGCGGTCAGCCCCCGCGCGCAGGCTGGCGCGGACGTGTTCCTCGGCGGCGTTGGCCGTCAGCATGATGATCGGCAGTCGGGTCTGACCGGCGGCGATTTCCAGACGTCGGATCTCTTCGATCGCCGCCAGGCCGTCCATCACCGGCATCTGCATGTCCATCAACACAAGATCTGGCCTCTGGCGCTGGAAGACCTGCACCGCCTCTTGACCGTTCTCGACGCTGATCACCTCCGCCGAGCCGTCGAGCATGATCTCCACGATGCGGCGGTTGGCCGGATGATCATCGGCGACAAGCACCTTCAGAAGGCCTTCCGACAGGACGGATTCCTCGCCCGCGCCTAGCGAGGCATTCGTCTCGAGGTCGTGGTCGCCCCCGGGCGGGGGCAGCGGCAAGGTGAACCAGAATCTCGAGCCGGCGCCCGGCGTGCTTTCGCAATCGAGCGTTCCCCCCATCAGCGCCACCAGATCGCGCGCGATCGTCAGGCCCAGGCCCACGCCGCCAAAGCGCCGCGTCATCGAATCGTCGGCCTGTTGGAAACGCTCGAAAATGCGGTCCTTGTCGGCCGAGGAGAATCCCAGACCCGTGTCGCGGACTTCGAAGCGCACCTGGCCTGGCGCAGTCTCCTCGATGTTAAGCGCGACCTCGCCTCGGGCGGTGAACTTGATGGCGTTTCCGATCAGGTTGCTCAGCACTTGGCCCAGCCGCACCTCGTCGCCCATGACATTCTGCAGGGCAGGGGGGCAGGTGATCGCGAACGTGACCTCGCCTCCCGCCAGTTCGCTACGCGCCGCTGCTTCCACCGAGCGCGCCAAATCCTGTATTTTGAAGGGCTTGGGTTCGATCCGGAGCTTCTCGGCCTCCATTTGGACAACGTCCAGGATGTCATCAAGCAGGCGTCGTAGCGTTCGGCCGGCCAAGCCGACCATTTCCACCTGTTCGCGGGCGGCCGCATCCAGATCCGCCCGCGAGAGCATGTCGGCGCAGGCGACAATACTGTTCATGGGCGTGCGCACTTCGTGGCTCATGTTCGCCAGGAAGGCGCTCTTGGCCTGGCTTGCCCGC
Source organism: Pseudomonadota bacterium (assembly GCA_020161365.1). GTDB lineage: Bacteria > Pseudomonadota > Alphaproteobacteria > Caulobacterales > Caulobacteraceae > Caulobacter. The sequence goes on from JAIUNU010000007.1 coordinate 2,475, forward strand.
TCGGTGGCTTCCAGCGCGTGTTGAAGGGCTTCGGCTTGCGCCAGGCGCCCGGTGATGTCCTCCGCGAGGTTGATCACGTGGCGCGGCCCTTGGTCGTCGAAGGTCGCCATCGACTTGATGTCGTAGACAGCCCCGCCCATCGTTTCGGGTAAGCGGACGCCATGGGTGACGCGCGTCTCGCCCATGCCGAGCTCCTCGACGTCAACGCTGGAGACCGCAGCGGCGAGATCGGCGGCGAACAGTTCTGTGGGCGTGCGCCCGAGCGCCTGCTCGGCGTCGACCCCAAAGGCCGCTTCGGCCGCCCGGTTCCAGAGCACATACCGGCCCGTGTCCGCAGCCGTGACGGTCAAGGGGGAGGGGAGAGACTGAACGACGGACGCCATTAGAGCGGTGGATTCAACGCCTTCCGTGACGTTCTGGGCGACGGCCGTGATCGCGGAGACCTGTCCATCGACGCCGAAGACCGGCGCGACGATGGCCTCGAAGTATGAGGCCGTCCGAAGCTTGCGCTGATCGAATGAGCGAAAGCGCGCGACGCCCCCGCTTTTCGCTGCAGCGAGCGCCCGGTGGAGAGAGAAGCTGCTCTCTTCGGGCCAGTGCTCGCGCCAGAATGTGCCTACCGCCTCCCGCGCGGCAACGCCGGAAAACCGCTCGCTCGCCTCGTTGAGGTGCAGGATGCGGCCATCCAGATCCAGCGTCCAAAGACAGTTCAATGGGTGACCTCAAGATCGTAGCACTTGATCTTCATCAAGTGTGGCGGGCGATAATCGGACCGGCGCTCGCGCGTCTCGTCAATTGCCGCTCTGCTCATTTTCGCTTTTCCGTTTCGGGTGTCCAGAGCGGTCGCAGGCCGCCTTCTATCGTCCGCTCACCTATTACTCAATCTGAGGTTTTCAGGGGCGTAGGCGCGGCGGCCTGAAGCTCGGTCGCCGAAAGCGCCTGCGACATCGGGCGTCAGGCGCGCCGGCTTCGATCAGTGGGCGATCGAGGACAGGCCGTGCGTACCAAGAGAGCAAGAATAATGCCGCTACGGCGCAAGACATGATCCATGGCGGTGATAAAAACAAATATGTAGCTGTGGAAATCGTTCCGAGCACGAAATATCCGTGTACGGATTATCTTAAATTGCCTTTTTGCTGAGCATCGATGGAAATCACTATGTAAACAATAGTATTTGAAGATACAAAAAGCGCCAATAGAAATTTGCCTATAAAATAGAAAATATATTCGATGCAAATAAATATCTCCATTCAAGATAAATTTGCCTTTCGAAATCATGGGTCGGGCCGTTCGTTAGACTCCGTTCTCCGTGATCTAAGCGGATCCCCGTAGGGCCTGGTCGTGGCCCGACGTGTATTGGATGATTGTGAATCCAGAAAAAGTGTCACAATTGCCGACTAAAGAGCTCCCCTAGGCGTGACCGCCTGCGTTCGTCGCGGCTTGAGAAACCAGAGGGGCTCCTGTGAAGCTGTATAGAAACCTAATGCTCGTGAGCTGCGCCGCGATGGCGCTGGCCGGCTGCGGATCCGATGACATCTCGTCGCCCGGGACGGGCGGCAACGTCACCATCAACAACCCGACGACGCCGACCACCCCGACGACGCCGACCACCCCGACCACGCCGACGACCGTGACGCCGGCCTCGGGCTGTCCGACGATCGCCGACCCGCAAGGCCTGAAGGATGACGGCACGATCACGGGTCCCACGGGGACCTGGCGCGTGTGCACCCTGCCGTCGCGTATCAATCGTTCGATCACCCTGCCGAAGATCGCGGGCCTGCTGTACCAAATGGCCGGTCGCGTCGACGTCGGCACGGATGGCGGCTTCACGAAATCGTCCGCCGACACGAACGTCACGCTGACGATCGAACCTGGCGTTATCGTCTACGGTGGTACGGGCGTGTCCTGGTTGGCCGTCAATCGCGGCAACAAGATCAACGCCGTCGGCACCGCCACGCGTCCGATCATCTTCACCAGCCGCGACAACGTCCTGGGCCTGAACACCGAGACCTCGCAAGGTCAGTGGGGCGGCATCGTGCTGCTGGGCCGCGCGAAGATCACCGACTGCACCACCGGTTCAACCGCCGCGAACACCTGCGAGCGTCAGACCGAAGGCGCGGCCGACCCGGCCCTGTTCGGCGGTTCGGACGACACCGACAACAGCGGTATCATGCAGTACGTGCAGATCCGCTACTCGGGTTACGTGCTGGGCGCCAACGTGGAGCTGCAGTCGCTGACGCCGTCGGGCATCGGCAGCGGCACGGTCCTGAGCCACATCCAAAGCTACAACAGCTCGGACGACGGCGTTGAGTTCTTCGGCGGCGTCCCGCAGATGAAGTACTACGTCTCGGTCGGCGCGGACGACGACAGCCTCGACGTCGACGTCGGCGCGCGCGCCAACTTCCAGTACGGCATCATGATCCAGCGCGATGGCGCCGGCGACGCCCTGATGGAAATCGACAGCAACGGCCGCGAGACCGAGCTGCCGCGCACGGATCTGCGCATCTCGAACTTCACGATGATCCAGCGCCAAGTCAGCAGCAACAACGAATCCGCCGACCTGGCTTCGATCCTGCTGCGTGGCAACTCGGACACGACGATCGCCAACAGCATCATCGTCTCGCCGAACAACGAATGCCTGCGCATGAACGGTTCGGGCGCGACCCCGGCCACCCTGCTGGCGCGTTCGTTCGTCATGAGCTGTAACGCCACCAAGTACCTCGGCAGCGGCACGTACAACGCCGCCGCGGTTCAGGCTCAGTTCGGCTCGGGCGGCAACAACAACAACGACGCCTTCACCTCGACGCTGAACGCCTTCATCAACGGCGTCAACGAACTGCAAGTCGCGGTGTTCAATGTTACGGGCCTGGGCGCGTTCTTCAGCCCGGCCACCTACATCGGCGCCGTCAAGGACAGCAACGACACCTGGTACGCCGGCTGGACCTGCAACAGCTCGGCCGCCAACTTCGGCTCGACCAGCACCGCCTGTACGTCGCTGCCGACCAACTAAGCCGACGCGTTTTCGTCGAAACGGGGGGCGGCTGGAAGACGGCTGCCCCCCAAACTTTACCTGCCTAGCTCCCCGGGGGGATTGGATATGATCACGCGTCGGCTAACGTCTCTGCTGCTTCTCTCGACCGCGCTCTCGATGCCTTCCTGGGCCCTGGCGCAGACCGCCCCTTCGGCCGACGAGGCCGCCAAGCCCGCCGCCGCTGCGGCTCCGGCGCAGTCGGACTTCCAGCAACCTGAAGTCTCGATCCCGGGCATGGTCGACGCCGTGGTCATCACCGCGAACCGCTCAACCAACGTGGTCCGCACGGGGTCGCAAGTCGTTACGGTTCTGAGCTCGGCCGAAATCGCGCGCACGGGCGAAGGCAACATCGCCGGCGCGCTGAACCGGGTCACCGGCGTGACCCTGGTCGGCAACGGCTATGTCTATGTTCGCGGTCTTGGCGACCGCTACTCCCTGGCGCTGCTCAACGGTTCGCCGCTGCCGAGCCCGGAGCCGCTGAAGCGCGTCGTCCCGCTGGACCTGTTCCCTAGCCGCGTGATCGCGTCGTCGCTGGTTCAGAAGAGCTATTCGGCCAACTTCCCCGGCGAGTTCGGCGGTGGCGTGATCAACCTCACCACCAAGTCGATCCCGAGCGAGGGCTTCATCAGCATCGGGGCGTCGGTGTCCGGCGACACCGAAACCACCAACCAGCTCGGCTACGACCACTACGGCAGCAAGACCGATTGGACCGGCTTCGACAACGGCAATCGCGACACGCCTTCGGCCCTGGCGGCCTTCTTCGCCAGCGGCGAGCGCATCAGCTCGGGTAAGGTCGACACGGCGGCGATCGCCGGCCAACTCGTGAACAGCCGTAATGGCGTGGTTCAGAAGTGGAACCACCTGCCGGTCAACTACGCGATGGATATCACGGCCGCCAAGCCGTTCGACCTCGACTCAATGGACCTCGGCGTCATCGCCACGGTCGGCTTCAGCAACCGCTGGACCACCCGCGACGCCCAGATCCAGAGCTCGCTGAACGCCGACCTCGCCGACAAGGAATCTGATTTCCGCCGCGTCAGCACCGATAACCGCATGGTGCTCAACGGCATGTTCGGCGCCTCGCTCGGCTTTGGCGAGAACAAGATCCGCTGGACGAACCTCTACGTCCACGACACGGTCAAGAACACGCGTCTGGCGCTGGGTAAGCGCGGCGGCACCAACGTCGATTATATGCAGCAGAACACCGGTTGGTTCGAGCGCCAGTTGGTCAACACCCAGCTGGTCGGCGAATTCCGGCCGATGGATAATTTGAACGTGGATGTTCGCGCGAGCTACGCAAACACCCAACGCAAGGCGCCGGCGGAACTCTCACTGGAGTACGTCCGCACGAACGCGTCGGCCGACCCCTACGGCCAGTATTTCGTTAACCGCCTCAACAACGGTAACGGCGGTGACGCGCGCATCAGCTATTCGGATCTGGACGAGGACCTGTGGTCGGGCGGCGTGGACGCCACCTACAAGCTGGCGCCGGGCTTCGCCGCGACGGTCGGCTACGCCTATGTGACCACTGATCGCGACAGCTCGCGCCGTGACTTCCAGTTCCAGGCAGCGAACACCTTCCCGCGCGGCGTCGACATGCTGCGTCCGGACCTCCTGCTGGCGCCGTCGATCATCAAGAACTTCAACATCGGCCTGGTCGACACCAACGAAGGCAACCCCGCCTTCCGCGCCCAGCTGCAGAACCACGCCGCTTACGGCAAGCTGAACGGCACGGTCTTTGGCGACTTCGATTTCGATGTCGGCGTCCGTTACGAGACGGCGCGCCTGAAGGTGGCGCCGACCGAGGTCTTCAAGACCCCCGGCGCTTCGCTGGCGTCGACGCGCCAGAACGAGAACTACTGGCTGCCTTCGGTCACGGGCACCTGGCGCGGCATCCAAGACTCTCAGATCCGTCTAAGCGCCTCGAAGACGATCGCCCGACCGCAGTTCCGCGAACTGATCTATCAGTTCTATTTCGACCCGGACAGCAACCGCATGTATCGCGGCAACCCGCTGCTGAGCGATAGCGAGCTGACCAACTTTGAAGGTCGCTATGAGTGGTACTTCGCCAGTGATCAGCGTCTGACGGTCGCGGGTTTCTATAAGAACATCGATCGTCCGATCGAAAGCTTCGTCTCGGGCAGCGATCTGTCGACCAGCTTCGCCAACGCGCCCAAGGCCAAGCTCTACGGCGCAGAGTTCGAAGTTCAGAAGTATTTCGACCTGTCGGATCTCAATGGCGACTTCTGGGCTAGCCGTCGTCTGGTGGCGATCGCCAACTACACCTACTCCAAGTCCGAGCTTCAGGTTTCCGCCGGCGACACGGTCGCGGTCTTCGCCGCGACCTCGACCAAGGCGACGGACTATTTCACCGACGGCGCGCCGCTGACCGGCCAGTCGGATCACGTGGTGAACCTGCAATTGGGCCTCGAAGACACCGAGCGCCTGTCGCAGCAAACCCTGCTGATCAACTATGCCAGCAAGCGGGTCACCAGCCGCGGTCTGGTCAACAGCGGCCAGCCGGACGTCGAGGCCTATCCCGGCACGCGCATCGACTTCGTCGCGCGTCAGGGTCTGAAACTGTGGGGCCGCGAAGTCGAACTGAAGTTCGAAGCCCGCAACCTGACCGGCGTGGGCTACGAAGAGTACCAGAAGGCCGGCAAGAACCGCGTCGACGTCAACACTTACGACGTCGGTCGCTTCTTCTCGATCGGCGCTTCGGCTAAGTTCTAGGCGAATGAGCCGAGAGGAGGTTTTCCTCCTCTCGGCGTCCTCGCGACGCTGCGCCCCGAGATCCAGCTTTCGCCTCGGATCATCCGAACCGGGAGCGTTTGTCATATTTCTGTAGTCAAACCGTCGCCGAACTGCGGCGCCGCCGCGCTACATCGCTTCGACCGTAAGCGATCCGTTGGCGGACCCCATTGTCACTCCCTGACCTTCTCCGTTCGCCCGGTTCCAGGATCATCCTCGCGCTTGAGGTTCTGCTGATCCTGTTGCTCGCCGCGCAAGCGGCGCGTCTGGTTTGGATCGTCGCCGCGCCGGTCGGGGTGGTCTCGCCACCCGTGAAGGCTTCTCGCTCGCCCGCAGACCTCAACGTGCTGGCCCGGTTCGATGCGTTCGGCATGACGCGCGGGGCCGTCGGCGGCTCGGCGATCGATGGCTTCCGTCTATTCGGCGTGAGGTCCGGCGGACCGGGCGGAGGCTCCGCCATCATCGCGGGACCCGACGGCGTGCAGAAGTCCTACTCCGTCGGCGAGACCCTCGCGGATGGCGTCACCCTGGCCTCCGTCGCGGCCGATCATGTCGAGCTCTCCCGTGGCGGCGCGCGCGCGACCCTCTCCTTCCCGGTGTCCCAATGACCAAGGTCCATCCGTCGCGTTCCGTCCTGGCGGCCGTCGCCGCAGCCCTGGTCATGGGCGGGGCGGCGCTTCCGCCTGCGCCCGCCCTGGCCCAGACCCAGCTGCTGAACGTTCAGGATGCGGATATCCGGGTGTTCATCCAGGACGTCGCCAAGTCCACGGGCACGACGTTCATCATCGACCCCCGCGTCAAGGGCACGGTGACCGTGGCGAGCAACGGTCCGCTGAACCGTCGCGAGCTTTTCGAGGTGTTTCTGGCGACCTTGCGGGCCAACAATTTCGTGGCCACGCCCGCCGGCAATGGCGCCTACCGTATCGAGCCGTCAGAGAACGCTGCCCGCCAACCCTCGGCGGCCGGTGGCCAGTTCGCCACCGAGGTGTTCCGACTGCGCACGTTGGACGCGGCCAGCGCCGTCGAGATGCTCAAGCCGCTTGTCGGGCCGCAGGGCCAGGTCGTGGCCAACCCGCGCGGAGCCGCCGTGGTGGTGGCTGACTATGCCGATAATGTGCGGCGCATTCGTGGGCTCCTGGCTCAGGTCGATCAGGATCGCGCGACGGTTCACACCGTCACCCTGACCCACAGCTCCGCGCGCGAAATCGCTCAGGTGCTGAACGACATGCTCTCCACGCCAGGCACGGAGGGCAAGAGCGGCCGGGGCGCCGTCACCGTGGTCCCGGTCGACAGCAGTAATTCGGTCTTGCTGCGCGGTGATCCTGACGCTGTTCAGCGTCTCCTCCCGATCATCACCGATCTGGATCGTCGCGCCGAGTCCAGCGACGACGTGCGGGTCGTGTTCCTGCGCCACGCGAACGCCGAACAGATGCTGCCCGTCCTTCAGCAACTGGTGGGGCAAACGGCCGTCTCGTCGACGACGGGCGCGTCGCGCAGCCTCAGCGGCTCCCGAACGACGACTGGCGCGCCAGTCCCGTCCACGCCTGCGGCCACCCCGGTGGCCACCGTCGCGCCAACCAACGGACCCCAGGCGACAATCGCGCGCTTTCCCGGCGCCAACGCCTTGATCATCAATGCGCCGCCCGAGACCCAGCGCACCTTGGCCGAGGTCATTCGCCAGCTGGACATTCGCCGGGAGCAAGTGCTGGTCGAGGCCATCGTTGTCGAGGTCACCGACGGAACGGCCAAGCAACTGGGCGTGCAATTCCTGCTCGGCGGGACGAATGGCACGGTGCCGTTCGTCGCGACCAACTACACCAACGCCACGCCCAGCCTGCTACCGCTCGTCGGTGCGGCGGCGACCACGACCCGCGGCGCCGACAGCGATGGGCTGAAGTCCATGCGCGACGCGGCCATCAGTTCGCTGCTCACCGCATCGGGCGTCACCTCGGGCGTGTACGGCCGCAGCGGCGACGCGCTGTTCGGCGCGATCATCAACGCGGTCAAGAAGGATACGGGCTCGAACCTGCTGTCGACGCCGTCGATCATGACGCTCGACAACGAAGAGGCGCGTATCCTGGTCGGCCAGGAAGTGCCGATCACGACGGGCGAAGTCCTGGGCGACTCCAACGCCAATCCGTTCCGCACCATCCAGCGCCAGAACGTCGGCATCCAGCTGGAGGTCAAACCTCAGATCAACGCGGGCGGCGGCATCACCCTGTTCCTGCGCCAGGAGGTGTCGAGCGTCGCGGGGCCCGTCAGTGTCGGCTCCAGCGAGTTGATCATCAACAAGCGCGAAATCGAGACGACGGCCCTGGTCGACGATGGCGATATCGTTGTTCTAGGCGGCTTGTTGGATCAGCAGGAGACCCAGTCGGCCCAGCGCACGCCCGGCCTGGGCGATGTTCCTGGACTGGGCGCGCTGTTCCGCAGCACAGCGCGCGAACACAAGAAGACCAACCTGATGGTCTTTATCCGCCCCCGCATCATCCGCAGCAGCGCCGACGCCCGCGATCTCACGGCGCCGCGCTACGACTACATGCGCAACCTGCCGCCGATGACGACGCCCGACGGCGACAATTCTCTGGACGCGGTGATGCGCGACTATCTGAACGTCGCGCGTCCGGTCGCGGAGCCGGCGCCCGCCAACGTCTCGCCAACCGCCGTCAAGCCGGCGACGACGCCATGACCACGCCGATGCTCGCCTATGGTTTCGCCAAGCGAAACGGGGTGGTCCTGCTGTCCCTGGGCGAGCATGCGGTGATCGGCGTGCGCGAAGGCTACGACCCGATGGCGCTGGTCGAGATCCGACGAGCGGTGGGCGCGCCCCTGACGATCGAGCCGATGAGCGCCCCGGTGTTCGATCGCAAGTTCTCGGAAGTTTACGCCGGGGCCGGCCTGGCCAACGCCTCCAGCGCCGACGGCCTGGATCTGGAAGGCGGTCTGGGCCTCCTGCTTGAGGACATGCCCGCCGCCGCCGACCTGCTCGATCCCCAGGACGACGCGCCGGTCATTCGCCTGATCAACGGCCTGATCGCCGAGGCCGTGCGCCTGGGCGCGTCGGACATCCATATCGAGCCCTTCGAGAAGGCGCTTATCGTCCGTCTCCGGATCGACGGCGTGCTGACCGAGGTGCTGAGCCTGTCGCCCCGCATCGCCGCCATGCTGGTGTCGCGGGTCAAGGTCATGGCCAAGCTGGACATCGCCGAGAAGCGCGTCCCGCAGGACGGCCGGATCTCGCTGGCCTTGGGCGGCAAGAGCCTGGACGTCCGGGTGTCGACCCTGCCGGCCCGCATGGGCGAACGGGTGGTGATGCGGATTCTCGACAAGGATCAGGCCGGCCTGCGCCTGACCGATCTTGGCATGTCGCCCGACGTGCTGAGCGCGCTGGAGACCGCCGTACGCGAGCCGCACGGGATCATCCTGGTCACGGGCCCGACGGGCTCGGGCAAGACGACGACCCTGTACGCGGCCCTGGCTGTGTTGAACGACAACAGCCGCAACATCCTGACCATCGAGGATCCGGTCGAGTACGCCGTGCACGGCATCGGCCAGACCCAGGTCAACACCAAGGTCGGCATGACCTTCGCGGCGGGCCTGCGGGCCATCCTCCGCCAGGATCCCGACGTGGTGATGGTCGGTGAAATCCGCGACTCCGAGACCGCTCAGATCGCCGTCCAGGCCAGCCTCACCGGCCACCTCGTCCTGTCCACGGTCCACACCAACGACGCAGCGGGCGCGGTGGTGCGCCTGCGCGACATGGGCGTCGAGCCCTTCCTGCTGGCTTCCACCCTGCGCCTGGTCATCGCCCAGCGCCTGGTGCGCCGCCTGTGCGAGCATTGCCGCACGCCCGAGCCGGCCGACGCTGCGACGGCGGCGCTGGTGGGCCTGTCCGAGGGCGAGATCCTGTATCGCCCCGTCGGGTGCGCCCATTGCGGCCATACCGGCTATCAGGGGCGGATCGGCGTCTATGAGGCCCTGCGGGTCGACGACCACCTCCGCCGCCTGATCGGTAGCAGCGCCAGTGAGCAGGAGATTACCGAGGCCGGCCTGGAGCGCCGGCTGGGGCAGGAGGCGCGGAGCTATGTTCTGGCCGGCCTGACGACGGTGGAGGAGGCGCTTCGGATCACGGGCCAAGGGGCGCGCGATGGCCACCTTTGACTATGTGGCGCTGGATCTGGCCGGCCGGACACGTCGTGGCCAATTGAAGGCCGTCGACGAGGCCGCCGCCGCCGATCAGCTGCAACGCAAGCGCCTGGCGCCGGTCAAGATCATGGCCTCCGTCGCCAAGCCGGTCGGCGCGGGGCGTCTCGCCTGGGGACAGGGCCTGAGCGCCAAGGACCGGTCGATGTTTACGCGCCAGCTGGCGACTCTGACTTCGGTTTCGACGCTGGAAGAGGCGCTGCGCACCATCGCCCTGCAGGCCGACAAGCCGAAGTTGAAGCAGGTGATCGGCGAGGTCCACGCCGCCGTGCTGGAGGGCTATCGGCTCTCCGACGCCATGGCCCGTCCCGCCAAGGCCTTCCCGGCGCTGTACCGCGCCATGGTGGCGGCCGGCGAGTCGTCCGGCGCCTTGCCGGCGATCCTGGATCGCCTGGCCGACCTCCTGGAGCAGCAGCAACAGGTCCGGGCCAAGATCACCACGGCCCTGGTCTATCCGATCGTTCTGGCGGTGGTCGCCTGTCTGGTTGTCGCGGCCCTGATGGTCTTCGTCATTCCCAAGGTGGTCGAGCAGTTCGACTCGATGGGCCAGACCCTGCCATTGCTGACGCGCCTGGTGATCGGCCTGTCGACCGGGCTGCAGACCTTCGGCTGGTTGATCGTCGCCAGTGCGGCGATCGCCATATTCGCCTTTCTCCGCGCCCTGCGTCATCGGCCCTTCAAGCTGGCCGTCGACCGTTGGCTGCTGCGCCTGCCGATGATCGGCCGCCTGATCCGGGACGTGCACGCCGCACGACTGGCCCGGACGCTCGCCACCATGGTCGCCAGCGGACTGCCCATGCTCGAGGGTCTGATCCTGACCGCGGGCACGGTTCGCAACGCCGTGCTGCAAGCCGCGCTCGACGACATGATCGCCGCCATCCGCGAAGGCGGCGCGCTGTCTGTGGCCATGCGCCGGGCCGAGGTCTTTCCGCCGGTGCTCGTCTACATGACCGCCAGCGGCGAGAGCAGTGGGCGGGTCGAAGCGATGTTGATGCGCGCGGCCGACTATCTGGAACGCGAGTTCGAGACCTTCACCGCCACGCTGCTCAGCCTGCTGGAGCCGGCCATCATCGTGCTGCTGGGCGGCGTGGTGGCGACGATCGTCCTGTCGATCCTGCTGCCGATCCTCCAGATCAACAATCTCGCCTTGAACTAGGAAGCCAAGTCATGCCGAACCTCGATCCCGAGACGAGACGCCGCCGGGCCCGCCGGGCTGGTTTCACGCTGGTGGAGATGATGGTGGTCATCGTCATCCTGGGCCTTCTGGCCACGGTCGTGGCGATCAATGTCCTGCCCAACCAGGAAAAGGCCATGAAGGGCAAGGCGCGGGCCGACGTGTCGGTCCTGGAGCAAGCGCTGGAGAGCTATCGCCTGGACAACTTCGCGTTCCCGACGACGGAGCAAGGGCTGTCGGCCCTTGTCACCCCGCCGGCGGGCCTGACCCAGGTCGATCGCTACCGCGAAGGCGGCTATATCCGCCGCCTGCCCAAGGACCCGTGGGGCAACGACTACCAATACCGCGCGCCTGGCGCGCACGGCGCGATCGATGTTTATTCGTTCGGCGCGGACGGCCGCGAGGGCGGTGAAGGCAAGGACGCCGACATTGGCAACTGGAGCTGAGGCCAGACCAGCCCAGACGCGTCACGTCGCGCGGGCGGGCTTCACCCTGGTCGAGCTCATGGTCGTGTTGATGATCATGGGCCTGCTGGCCACGGCGGTGATCCTGACCCTGCCTGACGGGAAGATGTCGCTGCCTCAGGAGAGCGCGCGGTTCGCCGCGCGCCTGTTGCGCGCGCGTGAGGAATCCCTGCTCACCAATCGCCAGGTCCGGGTCGAGGTCTCGTCCGCCGATTATCGGTTCGACATCCGGGACGGCCGCGACTGGCGGGCGCTGGACAAGGCTCCGTTCGTGACCACGGCATGGGTCGAAGAGACCCGGGTCGCCAGCCGCGACGGGGCGGGGGCCGTCGTTTTCGAGCCGACCGGCCAGGCCAATGGGGCCGAATTCACCCTGGGGCGCGGCGGTTCTGGCTATGTGGTCAGCGTCGATGTCGCCGGAAATGTTGCCGTCCATGCCGCTCAAGCGCTCTGAAGCCGGCTTCACGCTGATCGAGCTGCTGGTCGCCTTGGCGATCTTCAGCCTGGCGGTGCTCGCCCTGCTGAATCTGGCGGGCGAGAACACGCGCGCCAGTGGGCGGCTGCAGGACCGCATCCTGGCGGAGGTCGTGCTGGATAACCGTGCGATCGAGGCGGTGACCAGTGTGGCGCCGCCGGCCCTGGGCCGCGTCTCCGGGGCCGAGCGGGTCGCCGGTCGCCCGTGGCTGTGGACGCGCCAGGTCAGTCGCACCGACGACCCCTCGATCCTTCGCGTCGATATCGCGGTCATGGCGCCGGCGTCCCGCCGGCCGGCTGCGGCGGCGACCCTGTTCAGGGCCGCCCGATGAAGGGCTTCACCCTGATCGAGATGATGGTGGCGCTGCTGATTTTTGCGCTGATCACCGCCGCCGGCGTCGCGGTGATGAACTCGACGCTTACCAACCAGAGCGCCGTCCGGGTCCGGGTGGAGCGCTATGCCGAGTTGCAGCGCATGCGGGCCATTCTGAAGGCCGATCTCTCGCAGGCGGCGACGCGCCGGACACGGGGCGAGGACGGCGTTCCGGCGCTGACCGCCTTCGCTGGGGTGAGTCCCTGGGTGGTGGGCGGCCCCCTGCTGGCCTTCACGCGCCGCGGCTACGAGAATCCCGACCAGGCTCCGCGCGCCTCGATGCAGTATGTGGAATACGCCTTGGTCGAGGGGCGTCTCGAGCGCCGGGCGCGCCCGGCGCTGGACGGAGCCCGGCTGGGCCCTGCCCAGGTGCTGATGACCGACGTCGAAAGCGTTCAGTCCGCCTATCTGTTCGACGGCGTCTGGCGCCCGACCTGGCGCGGCGAAGCCGGCGCCGACATTCCGACCGCCGTGCGTCTCAACGTGAAGCTCAAGGACCTGGGCGACATCGATCAGCTGTTCCTCACCTCGGGAGAGGGGCGATGAAGCGGGAGGACGAGAAGGGCGCGGCGCTGCTGACCGTCATGCTGATGGTCGCGGTGATCTCGGTGATCGCGGTCGGCGTTCTGGACGACATCCGGTTCGGTGTGCGCCGCACGCTCAATGCGCGGATCGCCAGCCAGGCGCAATGGTACGCTCTGGGCGCCGAACAGCTGGCCCGCACCCGCATCGCGCAGTTGATGGACCGCGACGCGGGCAAGACCACGCTCGAGGGCGGCTGGAACGGGCGGGTAATCGCCTTCCCGATCGAGCAGGGCCGCATGGAGGCCAAGGTCAGCGACGCCACGGGGTGTTTCAACCTCAACAGCGTCGTTGAGGCCAATCAGGGCGAACCTTTCCGCCGGCGCGAATTGGGGGTGCGTCAGTTCACGACCTTGATGTCGCTGGTCGGCGTGTCAGGGGGGCAGGACCTGGCGGAAAACCTCGCCGAGTGGATGGACAGCAACGATGTCGGTCGCGCCGACGCGGAGGATCCCGGCTATGCGAAGCTGGCTCAGCCCTACCGGACGGCGGCCGGCCCTCTGGCCGAGGTGAGCGAGCTTCGGGCGGTGCGGGGTTTCACGCCCGGCGTGTACGCCGCGCTTCGCCCTTATGTCTGCGCCCTGCCGACGACGGACCTGTCGCCCATCAACGTCAACACCCTTCCCCCTGACCGTGCGCTCCTGCTGACGGCATTGACCGAGGGGCGCATCAGCCGCGAGACGGCGGCCCGCGTGCTCTACAGCCGCCCCGCCGGCGGCTGGTCCGACGCCCAGGCGTTCTGGGGGCAGCAAGCGCTGGTCGCCACACCGCCCGGCGACGTGGTCCGCGACCAGATCAAGTTCCGCACCCGGTACTTCGCCTTGGACAGCCAAGTCGTCTTCGCCGACATGCCGGTGTTCATGACCGCCCTCTTCGAAACGCCGTCGGCCAACAAGGTGATCCTGGCCGCCCGACGTTGGACGCCCGACGAATGACCTTGCTCAGCCTTCTAATCCTGCCCGCCGCACCCGACGAGCCGGCGCACCTTCTTCAGGACTTCGGCCTGTCGGTTACCCGGCGTCCTCTAGCGCCTGAAGAGCCTCTCGACGACGTGGGCCCGGTGATCCTGGTCGCGCCCGGCGAGGACGTCGTGGCCCGCTGGATGGACCTGCCGTTCGGCAGCCCGGCCCAGGCGCGATCGGCCGCCGCCTTCCGGCTGGAGGACGAAGTCGCCCTTGGGGGCGATGACCTGCATATCGCCGTCGGTGAGACCGACCAGACCGGTCGAACCCTTGTGGTGTGGACCGCGCGGCGGACGCTGCAGGCGTGGTTGGATGCGGCCCAGGCGTATGGACTTTCCGTCGAAGCCGTCATTCCCGACTATCTGCTGTTGTCCGAGGCCGAAGACGGCGCTCCGGTGGTGGGACGACTAGGGCGGCGATTGGCGCTGCGTGAGCCCGGCAAGGCGCTGAGCGCGGATCCCGATCTGGCGGCGCTTCTGCTTGAAGGACGCCAGCACCGCACCCTCGACGGCAAGGCGCTGGACGCTCAACTGATCGCAGGTGCGCGCTCGCTGGCGATCAACCTCTTGCAAGGGCGCTTCGCCGTGCGCCGGTCCGGCGAGCAACGCGGTTTGAAGCGTCTGGCGATCCTGGCGGCGGCGGCGGTGCTTTCGCCGTTGTTGCTACTGGTCGTGCAGATCGCCCACGACCAATGGACGGCCAACGGCCTGGAACGCCGCGCCGCCAAACTGGCGGTGTCGCTTGTGCCGCAAGCCTCTCGCTATGAAGACGCGACGGAGTACGCCCTGACCCGTCTGGCGGCGAGCCAGAGCGGGCAGGGGTTCGGCGCGCTCGCCGCCAGTTATCTGAGCATGGTCGAGTCCGTCCCCGGTGTGACGTTGGACACCCTGGTCTATGGCGAGGAGGGGGCGATCCGCTCGACGATCGGCTACGCCAACTACTCGGACATGGACCAACTGCGCATCGCCGCCAAGCGACTTGGCCTGGAGCTGACCGAACAGAGCACCGCCAGCGAGGGCGGGCGGATCAGCAGCGATCTCATCGTGAGGAGAAAGCCGTGAACGGACGACTTGAAGCCGCCCGTCTCTGGTGGGCGGGGCGCACGGGACGCGAGCAGGTGCTGCTGGCGGTCATGACGGCGGCGCTTATCGCGGTGCTGGGCTGGTATGGCTTCATCACGCCGCTGATGGCTACGTCACAGGCCGCGCGGGTTCGCGTTGAAAAGGCCTCGGTTCAATGGGCCAACCTGCGGGGTCTTGCGGCCGGCGCCAGCCGGTCAGCCGCCTCGGGCGGCGTCGCGCCGCAGGTGGTGGTCGAGGCCGCCGCGAGCAAGGTCGGCCTCCCGATCTCGCGCCACCGCCAGGACGCCAACGGCCGCTTCACGATCTGGATCGCGGCGATCGACGCGAAGATTCTGCTGCCCTGGACCGCCAGCCTGGAGCGCGATAGCGGCGTCAAAGTCACCGACTTCACGGCTTCGCGCCTGGATAATGGTCTCATCGAGGCGGAGATCACCTTCGCGCGCGCCGCGCCATGAGCAATCGACTCCTCGTCGCGGCGCTCGCCATCGCCACCCTGATCATGATCGTGGTGCTCGCGCCGATGAGCCTTCTGACCGCGCGCCTCGCCAGAACCGAAGCGTTCGGCGCTGCCGGCGTGAGCGGCGCCGTCTGGCACGGCCGCCTGAAGGACGTGACGCTCGCCGGCGCCCCCATTGGAACGTGGAAGGGGGGGCTCAATCCCTTGGCTCTGGTTATGGGCCAGGTTCGGTTAGGCCTGAAGCATGACAAGGCGGGGTCAGATCAGCGAGCGACCCTGCTGCTGAGCGGCCGCGACAAGGGCGTCGAGCGCCTCAGTCTGCGGACCTCCGCCGACCTGGCGCCCCTCGGGCTGCCGCTCACCGGCGATGTCGCCCTGCGAGATGTTTCGGCGGTCTTTCGGAACGGACGCTGCGCGCGGGCCGGCGGCGAGAATCGCCTGCGGCTTATCGGCGATGGCCCCTTGCGCGGTGCGGTGCTCAGCGGTGTCGCCGTCTGCCGCGCCGACACCTGGACCACCACGCTCAGCGGGCGGGCCGCCGGGGCGGACCTGACGCTGAGCGGCCGTATGCAGGGCGATGGTCGCTATCAACTGGAGATGTCTGCGGCGACGACGGACCCGGATCTGATCCAGGGCCTGGTGGCCAGCGGCTTCGTCCGCGACGCGACGGGCGTCCGGCGGTCGGTCGATGGCCGGCTAATCGCCGCGTCAGTGAAGTAGCGCGTGTAACGGGCCCCAGAGCCAGGTCAGCCACGCCCCGACCGCCAGGAATGTTCCAAACGGAAGCTGCTGGCCGGCGGCGAAGCGGCGTCGCACAATCGCTTGGGCGATCGCCACGCTGAGGCCGGCGACGCAGGACCAGATCAGCACGGAAGGCAGGCCCTGCCATCCGACCCAGGCGCCGATGGCGCCGAGCAGACGTGGATCTCCGCCGCCGAGACCGTCAAACCCTCTGACCCGCTTGTAGAGCCACGCGATCAGGGCCAACCCGCCATAGCCCACGGCAGCGCCGACGAAGGGCGTCCAGACCGGGGCCTCGCCGATCACCAGCGTCGCGATCATCCCCAGGGCGCCGAACGGCAGGGTCAACCTGTCGGGAAGCCACAGGTGCTCGGCGTCGATCGTCGCAATCAGCAGCAGCGCCCAGCCGAAAAGCGCGGTCACCGCAACCCATTCGCCCGAGAAGGCGAACGCGCTCCAGGCCGCGATCAGCAGGCATCCACTTTCGAGGAGCGGGTATCGCCACGGAATTGCCGCTCTGCAGGTCCTGCACCGCCCCCGCAGCGCCAGGAAGCTGAACAGCGGAAAAAGATCAATCAAGCCCAGCTGACGCCCACAAGCGTCGCAAGCGGATCGAGACATCGCCCAGGGACGCTCCGCCGGCAGGCGAAGCGTCAGCAGGCCGATAAAGCTGCCGACAAAAGGCGCGAGGATCAGAGCCGAAACGGCCCAGAGCTGGTCGATGGTCAAGAGCGGCTCCGAAGGTGAAAGGAGCCTTGGCCCAGACCCGTCCGAACGACAATCGCCTAAGCGGCGAAGGGATCAAATTTCCTAGCGTGACTCAGCGGAACCCGTTCCGCATCTGGCGCGGTGGTGAGAGCCCAAGGGGGCGCATAGTGTTGCTAGCGATGTTTTGAGAACTGGCGCACCCGACACGATTCGAACGTGTGACCTTTGCCTTCGGAGGGCAACGCTCTATCCAGCTGAGCTACGGGTGCCTTCTCGCCGCCTTGCAAGACCAAGGAGACGGGAAGCGGGTCTTAGCCGAAAGGCGAGGCGGGCGCAAACGGTCTCGCGCGGTCGCTCATGCCTTTCCCATATAGATGAAGCGGATCACGAAGAGGCCGGCCAAGACGAACAGCAGCCAGTCCTTGGGCTTGGCCTTGCCGCGCAGAAGGGTCAGGCCCGCATAGGCGGTGATGCCGAAGGCGAGACCATTGGCGATCGAGAAGGTCAGCGGGATGGCGATGACCGTCAGGAAGGCCGGGATGGCGACGCCCGGATCATCCCAGTCGACGTCGGCCAGAGCGCCAACCATCATCGAGCCGACGACGATCAGAGCCGGTGCGGTGGCGGCGGCGGGGATGGCCTGGACCCAGGGGGCGAAGAACAGGGTCAGCAGGAACAGCACCCCCACCACCACGGCGGTCAGGCCTGTGCGGCCGCCCTCGGCGACGCCCGAGGCGCTCTCGATATAGCTGACGACGGTCGAGGTTCCGGCCAGCGAACCGCCGATGGTGGCGATCGAGTCGGCGGTGAGGATGCGGTTGAGGCGCGGGATCGTGCCGTCGGGCTGGACGAGGCCGGCCTTCTTGGTCACCGCGACCAGCGTGCCGACATTGTCGAACAGGTCGACGAACAGGAAGACGAAAATCACTTCGGCTAGCGCCATGCCCACCGCGCCGTTCAGGTGGAGAGCGGCGGGCACGTCGAGCTTGAAGGCCGTGGCGGTGAGGGCCGCCAGGCCGTACTCTCCGGGCGTGATCTTGGCCAGGCCCAGCGCCCAGGCGGCGCCGGCGGCCACGAGGATGCCGATCAGGATGGCGCCCTTGACCCGCCAGGCCATCAGGGCGCCCATGACCAGCAGGCCCAGGATCGACAGGGCGGCCGTGGGCTGGGTCAGGTCGCCCAGGGCCACCGTTGTGGCGGGGTCGGCGACGATGATGCCGGCTTCCTTCAGGCCGATGAAGGCGATGAACAGGCCCACCCCGGCCGCGACGGCCGAGAACAGCGGGCGCGGAATGGCGCCGACGATCAATTGGCGGATGCCAGCGACGGTCAGCACCAGGAACGCCACGCCCGACAGGAACACGCAGCCCAAGGCGGTTTCCCACGGAAGGCCCATGCCCTTGACCACCGTGAAGGTGAAATAGGCGTTCAGGCCCATGCCGGGCGCCAGGGCGATCGGATAGTTGGCGATCACGCCCATCAGAATGCTGCCCAGGCCCGCCGCTAGGCAGGTGGCGGCGGCCACGGCCGCGATCGGCATGCCGGCCTGGCCCAGGATCGCCGGATTGACGATGACGATATAGGCCATGGTCAGGAAGGTGGTGAAACCGGCCAGCACCTCGGTGCGCACCGAGGTCCCTTGTTCCGACAGCTTAAAGGTCTTCTCGATCATTTCGCCGCGCCCCCGATCGCGGTCAGGTCCGGTGTGTTGGTCTCATAGCGGTCCCAGCGGCTCGTCAATTCCCGCACCACGACCGAGCCGACACGATAGGCCGAGTCGAATGCCGACACCGCGCCTTCGTCGTGGAAGGCGCGGGGAAAGGTCGGCGCGCCGAGCGGCGGGCGGGAGTAGTTACTGGCGGTGCGCAGGACCATCACGCGTTGGAAGTCGACGCGGCCGGCCTTGGCGTAGAGGTCGAGGACATCGAGAATGCCCTGGTCTTCGCAATCGGTCATCACGAAGACGCCCGCACCGTCGGTCCATAGCTTGACCCAGTCCTGCGCCCACTGCGTGCGCCGGGCGCCGTGCCAGAACCGGGTCGCGCCCAGGGCCTCGCCTTTCAGCACGAAGGGCGGCCGCTGGGCGTTAGGTTCGCCGGCATAGGGGGCCCGCAGCGCGGCAAGGCCGGGGTGATCGGGAATCTCGACCTTGGCGGTCAGGCTGTAGGCCCAATCGACCAGCCGCCAGTTCAGCGCCCAGACCATGCCCGAGGAGCCCTCGGCAGAGCCTTTCACGTTGGGACGCTCGGTCTCCAGGGCGTAGAGGCCGTAAGGCCAGTCGGCGGGGATCTCGCGGTCGTCGACCTCGTAGATCGGATCGGCGTCGACGACATAGCGCGCCCAAGCGGCGCTGCCGATCGATGCGGCCTTGGGATCGACGCCGGCGATGCCGGCGACCAGCCAGTAGGTCTTGGAGAAGTCGAAACGCTTGTCGAGCAGCAGGGCGGCGACGCTTTCGCGGGCCCGGGCGCGCATGTCGGTCATCACGCCCAGCACGCCGTCCTTGGGCGAATAGCGGGCCGGATTCCGTAGGCCTGGGACCTGGATGGTTTCGGTGAGCGGCAGGCCTTCGACCCAGGGCTGAAACTCGCCTGGCCGGTCACCCGTCACCGCACCGATCTCGAAGGTGGTCAGGACGACGACCTTCACCGGGATCGGCTTTGCGGGCTGGGCGTGCGACACCGCGCCTAGCCCCAGCCACAAGCCCAGCATCAGTCCAAGAAATCGCATCGCCCTCACGCCCGCCTTACCCCGGAGGCGCGAAGCTGGCGCGCGCCGCCCACCCTGACAAGCGGGTATCGTCGTCCGGCGGCGAGGTCGCGCGGAGTGATCAGTCCTTGGTCGGATCGGCGGCGTTGGGATTGCCGTAGGTCAGGGCGACGAAGACGTCCTCGAGATCGGGGTCCTCAGTGGCGATGTCCTTGATCTGAACCCCGCTGGCGCGCACGGCGGCCAACACCTGCTCGACGCTGGACTGGCCGGTGCGATAACTGACCGAGAAGCCGCCGCCTGACCGCAGCTTGGTGTCGAAGCCCTGCAACGCCGGGGCGACCGTCACCGGGCTTTCCGGGGTGACCACGACATTGCGGCTGTCCATCCGGCTGAGCAGCTTGGCCGTCGGCTCGCAGGCGACGACCTCCCCGCGATTGACGATGGCGATCTCGTCGCAGAGTTCCTGTGCTTCTTCCAGATAGTGGGTGGTGAGCACGATGGTCACACCCAGCTGGTTCAGGCCCGTCACATATTGCCAGAGCTGGCGGCGCAGTTCGACATCGACCCCGGCCGTGGGCTCATCCAGGATCAGGACCGGCGGCTGGTGGACCATGGCCTTGGCCACCATCAGGCGGCGCTTCATGCCGCCCGACAGCTGACGCACATAGGCGTTGGCCTTGTCGCCAAGCCCCAGGGCGTTGAGCAGTTCGTCGGTGCGCCGCTCGTTCTTGGGCACACCATAGAAACCCGCCTGCACCTCCAGCGACTCGCGCGGGGTGAAGAAGACGTCGGCGGCCAGTTCCTGCGGCACCACGCCGATGGCGGCGCGGGCGTCGCGCGGGCGCTGGTCGATGTCGCGCCCCCAGATCCGTACCGTGCCGGAGCTCTTGCGGACTAAGCCCGCCAGGATGTTGATGAAGGTCGACTTGCCGGCGCCGTTGGGTCCCAGCAGTCCAAAGATCGAGCCGCGCGGAATCTTCAGGTCGATCCCGTTCAGCGCCCGTTTCTCCGGCGAGGTCTTGGTGCCGGCGTAGGTCTTGTAGAGGCCTTCGGCTTCGATGGCGTAGGCGGGCAGGTCCATGGAGCGTCCAAAGCGGGGCGGCGGCGGGCCGGGAAACGTCATTAGGGGCGTGCGTCGATTGACGGCGCCTTTCGGCGTCGCATAGGTATGCCTCGTTCGCCGCCGCGCCAAGGCCGCGTTCCGAATTCAGGGATAGCCCACATGGCCAAGGCCAAGATCAAGCCCGCTAACGCCACCGTTCCGACGGCCATGGACCCGGCCGCCATCGCCGGTCCCGCGCCTGAGACGATCATGGTCCGCTCGCACCGCATCGCCTGCGACGGCGTCGGCGGGGCGTTGGGTCATCCGCGCGTGTGGCTCGAGATGGGCGCGGCCGGCTTTGTCGACTGCCCCTACTGCGACCGTCGGTTCGTGGCGACGACGGGCGAGGGCGACGAGAGCGAGCTTCTGGCGCCGGGCGTCTATGAAGGCGCCGGCGGCCACTAGGCCGCGCCCCTTGGCTCCAATGAACAACATCCCTGCGGCTCAGCGCGCCGAAACCCTCGCCAAGGCTTGGGAGAAGGCCGAGTGGCCGCATGAGGCGCCGGTGCTGCGCGCCATCGCCATGCCGTCGGATACCAATCCCGAGGGCGACATCTTCGGCGGCTGGCTGCTGTCGCAGATGGACCTCGCCGCCGCCTCGATCGCGTTCCACCGCGCGGCGGGCCGCTGCGCCACCATCGCGATCGATGGCATGACCTTCATCAGCCCGGTGTTCGTCGGCGACGAGGTCAGCCTGTTCGCGAGGGTGATCCATACCGGCCGCACTTCGCTGAAGGTGCAGGTCGAGGCCTGGCGTCGCCCACGCGACAGCGAACAGGCGCACAAGGTCACCGAGGGCGTGTTCACCTTCGTCGCTATCGACGAGAACCGAAAATCCCGTCCGCTCCCCTAGAGCGGCTTGCATGACCGGACGGGACGGGCGTCAGATAGGCGCATGAGCACCCCCGTCTTCAATCTCGACCTTCTATCGTTCACCCCGTTGATCGTCGTTCGCGCCCAAGCGACGGCGGGCTATCCATGGTGAAGCTGCGCGCTGCCGGTCCCGGCGATCTGGGCTGGATCATCCAGCGGCACGGCGAACTCTACGCCGCCGAGCAGGGTTGGGACCATCGGTTCGAGGGCGTCGTCGCCGGGGTCGTCGCCGACTATGTAAAGACCCACGATCCGGCTCGCGAGGCCTGCTGGATCGCCGACCACGAGGGCCGGCCGGTTGGCTCGATCATGCTGGCCAAGGAGACCGAAACGGTCGGCCGCCTGCGCCTGCTGCTGGTCGAGCCCTCGGTGCGAGGCCTGGGCGTCGGCGAGACCCTGATCGCCGCCTGCATCGCTCGCGCCCGTGAGGCGGGCTATGCGGAGATGGTGCTGTGGACCCAGAGCATCCTGCTGCCGGCCCGCCGCCTCTACGCCCGCTTTGGCTTCGTGCTGGAGGAAAGCTGGAACTATGCGGGCTTCGCCGAGGGGCTGGTGTCGGAGAGCTGGCGACTGAAGCTGTAGTCAGCCGATCAGGTGGTCCTTCCACGCTTGGCGCAGGACCTTCTTGTCGATCTTGCCCGTCGCGGTCAGCGGCACGGCGGCGAAGACCACGTCGTCGGGCGTCCACCATTTGACGATCCGGGGCGCCAGGTAGTCGAGCACGGCGTCCTTGCTGACCTCAGCGCCGTCGTGGGGCTCGATGACCAGGATCGGGCGCTCTTCCCATTTAGGATGTGGCACGCCGATCACGGCGGCGATCTTCACCCCTGGGCAGCCGACGGCGACGTTTTCCAGGTCGATCGAGCTAATCCACTCGCCGCCCGACTTGATGACGTCCTTCTGGCGATCGGTGATCCGCATGAAGCCGTTGGCGTCCAGGGTAGCGATGTCGCCGGTGTCGAAGAAGCCGTCGTCGCGGGCGGCGTTGGCGTCCTTTCGGAAATAGCGCTTCACCACCCAGGGGCCGCGCACCAGGAGGGCGCCCGAGGTCTCTCCGTCCCAGGGCGCGGCCTGGCCGTCCTCGGTCTCGACCTTCAGCTCGATGCCGAACTGCAGCCGGCCCTGGCGGGTCCAGATGGCCTCGTCCATCGCCTCCTCGCCCAGCGACGCGAGCGCCGGGGTGGGGGTGGCGACGACGCCGATCGGACAGGTCTCGGTCATGCCCCAGATCTGCAGGGTCTGGACGCCGTAGCGGCGCTTGAAGGTTTCGGCCATGGCCCGCGGCACCGCGCTGCCGCCGATCACCACCTTCTGCAGGCTGTCGGGCCGCTCGCCGGCTTTGTCCAGCCAGTCCAGGTACATGGTCCAGATGGTTGGGACGCCGCCTGTGAAGGTGACGCCCTCGCCGACGATCAGCTGGTGCAGGCTGGCGCCGTCCATCTTGTCGGCGGGCAGCACGAGCTTGGCGCCGCAGATCGGCGCGCTGAACGGCAGACCCCAAGCGGTGGCGTGGTAGAGGCTGGAGCAGGGCATCACCACGTCGAACGGCGTGAAGCCGAAGGCGCTGTTCAGGCCGCCCGCCATGGCGTGCAGCACCACGGCCCTGTGCGAATAGAGCACGCCCTTGGGATCACCCGTGGTGCCCGAGGTGTAGCAGAGGAAGGCCCCGGCGTTTTCGTCGAAGCTGGGCCAGGCAAGCGTGTCCGGCTCGCCTTCGATCAGGGTTTCGTAGCTGATCGCGCCAACCGCGCCGGCGATGGTCCGCTCGGCGTCCGACAGCATGACGAAGGTCTTCACTGTGGTCAGTTGCGGGGCGATCCGCTCGACCAGGGCCTGGAAGTTGCGCTCGAAGAAAAGCACCGAACTTTCGGCGTGATTGATCGTGTAGACGATCTGCTCGTCGAACAGCCGAGGATTGGCCGTGTGCAGCACAGCGCCGATGCCGGGCGCGGCATAGAACAGCTCCAGGTGCCGATGGGTGTTCCAGGCCAGGGAGGTGACGCGGTCGCCGGCCTTGATCCCCAGTCGCTGCAGCGCATGGGCCGCCTGAGCCGACCGGCGCGCTAGGCCCGCATAGTCGTAGCGGTGCAGCGGCTCGTCGATCAGTCGCGAGACGATCTCGCGCGCGCCGTGGGCCTGGGCGGCATAGGTCAGGATACCGCTGATCATCAGCGGCGTCGTCTGCATCAGGCCCGGAATCATGGGCTCCTCCCAACTCTTGTTGTTGGGGGAGCCTAGAGGGTGAAACGCTTGTTGGAAAAGGCCCTAAAGCGCCGCCAGTACCGCGTCGCCCATTTCCGTCGTGGTCAGCGAACCGCCCAGGTCTCGGGTCCGGGCGCCGTTGTCGAGGGCGGCCTTCACCGCGGCCAGCAGGGCGTCGGCGGCTTCGGTCTGTTTGAGCGACCAGCGAAGGGCCATCTCGAACGATAGGATGGCGGCGAGCGGGTTGGCCAGGCCTTTGCCGGCGATGTCCGGGGCTGAGCCGTGGATCGGCTCATAGAGGCCCGGTTTGCCCGGCGCGCCCAGAGCGGCCGAGGGCAGCATGCCCAGCGACCCCGTCAGCATGGCCGCCGCGTCCGACAGGATGTCGCCGAACAGGTTGTCGGTGACGATCACGTCGAACTGCTTGGGGGCGCGGACCAGCTGCATGGCGCAGTTGTCGGCCAGGATGTGCTCGAGCTGGACGTCCGGATATTCCCGGGCGTGGAGGTCGGTGATCACCTGCTTCCAGAGCAGGCCGGATTCCATGACGTTCGACTTTTCGGCCGAGTGGACCTTGTTGGTGCGGCCGCGCGCCAGCTCGAAGGCCACGCGTCCGACGCGCTCGATCTCGCTGGTCGTGTAAACCTGAGTGTCGAAGCCCTTCTTCTGACCGTCGGCCAAGTCCTCGATGCCGCGCGGCTGGCCGAAATAGACCCCGCCCACCAGTTCGCGCACGAACAGGATGTCCAGGCCCGAGACCAGTTCCGGCTTCAGGCTGGAGGCGCCGGCCAGGGCTTCGAAGCAATAGGCCGGACGCAGGTTGGCGAACACGTCCATCGCCTTGCGCAGGTTCAGGAGGCCGGCTTCGGGGCGCAGGTGACGCGGGGCGTTGGCCCATTTCGGACCGCCGACCGCGCCCATCAGCGCCGCGTCGCTGGCGATGGCCTGGTCGCGGACCTCGTCGGTCAGCGGCGTGCCGTGAACATCATAGCTGGCGCCGCCGTAGAGGGCCTCTTCCACCGTCAGGTCGGGCGTGAGCGCGGCCGCCACGCGGCGCACCTCGGCGCAGACTTCCGGGCCGATGCCGTCGCCGGGCAGGAGGAGAAGAGTCGCCATCTTAGATCTCGCGATAGTCTGAAACGTCGAAGGAGGACATGCGGCGCTCATGGACGCCCAGCGCGGCGCAGGCCGCGCGCCACGCCGCCATATGCGGGCTGGCGCGATGGAATTCCAAGGCCGCCGCGTCGGTGAAGTGTTCGAAAACCCGGATCAGACCGGGGTCCAGCGGGTCTTCGGAAAGGGCGTAGGCCAGGCAGCCCGGCTCGCCGCGCGATCCCTCCACCTGAGCCGCCAGATGCGGACGCAGCTCGGCCAGGCGTTCGGGCGCGATGCGGATAGAACCGGCGAGGATGATGGTCATGGTCGCTCAACGCCCCAAAATACAGTGTCATCCCGGACGCGCTTGCGCGATCCGGGACCCAGGGGCGACGGCAGTGCATCGGGCCCTGGGTCCCGGCTCTCCGCTGCGCTGCGGCCGGGATGACACGCTCTACTGCTGCCTTAAGCCTCCAGCCAGGGCTGGCTGATGGCGCGCTTGCTCTCGAACAGGTCGATGTCGCCGCCGTGCTGCAGGGTCTCGCCGATGGCGTCGAGACCTTTCAGCATCTTTTCCTTGCGGACCGGGTCAATGTCGAAGCCGATCGTCTTGCCCGAGGGCGAGATCACGGTCTGGGCTTCCAGGTCGACGCTGACCATGTGGTTGCCGCCCTTAGCCTCGTCCATCAGCAGGGCGAGGTCTTCCGGGCTGACCACCACCGGCAGCAGGCCGTTGTTGAAGCAGTTGTTGAAGAAGATGTCGGCGAAACTGGTCGAGATCACGCACATGATCCCGAAGTCCATCAGCGCCCAGGGCGCATGCTCGCGCGAGCTGCCGCAGCCGAAGTTGTCGCCGGCGATCAGCACGGACGCGCTCTTGTACTCGGGCTTGTTCAGCACAAAGTCGCTGATCTCATTGCCGTCGGCGTCGAAGCGGAAATCGTAGAACAGGCCCTTGGCCAGCCCCTCGCGCTCCACGGTCTTGAGGAACTGCTTGGGAATGATCTGGTCGGTGTCGATATTGGCCAGCTCCAGCGGAGCCGCGCGGCCGTCGAGGCGGGTGAAGGCCTTCATTGGGCGGTCTCCGAGAAGAGGGTGCGCACGTCGACCAGATGGCCCGCGATCGCCGCCGCCGCCGCCATGGCGGGCGAGACGAGGTGGGTGCGACCGGCGCGGCCTTGGCGGCCTTCGAAGTTGCGATTGCTGGTAGAGGCGCAGCGCTCGCCTGGGGCTAGCTTGTCGGGGTTCATGGCCAGGCACATCGAGCAGCCGGGCTCGCGCCAGTCGAAGCCGGCGGCCTTGAAGATGGCGTCCAGGCCTTCTTCCTCGGCCTGTTCCTTCACAAGGCCAGAGCCGGGAACGACCATGGCCTTGACGTGCGGCGCCACCAGGCGGCCGTGCAGGAAGGCTTCCTGAACCACGGCGGCGGCGGCGCGCATGTCTTCGATGCGGCTGTTGGTGCAAGAGCCGATGAAGACGCGGTCGATCTTGGCTTCCGAGATCGGCTGGCCGGCTTTCAGGCCCATATAGTCCAGCGCCCGGTGGGCGGCGGCGCGCTTGTCGGGCGTGGCGAAGCTTTCCGGATCGGGGACGTTGCCGGTGACCGGGATGACGTCCTCAGGGGAGGTGCCCCAGGTGACCATCGGAACCAAGGCCGAGCCGTCGATCACGACCGTGCGGTCGAAGACGGCGTCCTCGTCGGTGAAGAAGGTCTTCCAGTGGCTCAGCGCCATGTCCCAGGCCGCGCCCTTGGGAGCCGCCGGCTTGCCCTGGATGTAGGCGAAGGTCTTCTCGTCCGGCGCCACCAGGCCGGCCTTGGCGCCGCCCTCGATGGTCAGGTTGCAGAGGGTCATGCGGCCCTCCATCGACAGGCCGCGAATGGCCTCGCCGGCGAACTCGATGACATAGCCGGTGCCGCCGGCGGTGCCGATCTCGCCGATCACGGCCAAGGCCACGTCCTTGCCGGTCACGCCGGGCGGCAGCTGGCCGTCGACGCGGACCAGCATGTTCTTGGCCTTCTTCTGGCGCAGGGTCTGGGTGGCCAGGACGTGCTCGACCTCGGACGTGCCGATGCCGTGGGCCAGGGCCCCGAAGGCGCCATGGGTCGAGGTGTGGCTGTCGCCGCAGACAATGGTCATGCCCGGCTGGGTGCGGCCCTGCTCGGGACCGACCACGTGGACGATGCCGTTGCGGATGTCGCCCATCGGGAAGAACTCGATGCCGTTGTCGGCGACGTTGCGGGCCAGCGTCTTCAGCTGCAGGCGCGCTTCTTCGTCCGCCACGGCGTCGACGCCCAGAGCCTGGCCCTCGGTCGGAATGTTGTGGTCGGCCACGGCCAGGGTGCGATCGGGCCGGCGCACCTTGCGGCCGGCCGCGCGAAGGCCCGCGAAGGCCTGCGGCGTGGTCACCTCGTGGATGAGGTGCAGGTCGATATAGAGGATCGCTTCGCCGCCTGCTTCGCTGACGACGTGGGCGTCCCAGATCTTGTCGTAAAGGGTTTTGCCGGACATGGCGGGGATATAGGGCGGATCGTGCGCCAAAATCCAGAGCTGGGCGGGCTGAGAGCCAAATTCTTGCGCCGTTGATGGCGGCGCGGCGACACTAGGCCGGTCAAACGCAAAGGGCGCGCCCGTCTTTCGACCTGTCGGCGCGCCCTCGCATCGTTTTCAGCCTTCGGGGGCCGATGGCGCCTGCCCGAAGAGGGCCGTCCACTAGAAAGGAGACGGTCTGGAAGCCCGGGCGATGGTCGCCGGGGGTGAGTAAAGCGTCTCACGGATCGGCGTTTTGTCAAGTCGCGTGCGGTCGCACGTAAGCTTGGCCGGCTACGGGTCGCCCCGGGTGAGCGGTGACGCGGCGGGCGCATTGAGCGGCGCCATGGCGGCGTATCGAGCGATCAATGGGTCGGCCGCCACCTGCGCCAGCACCCAGTCGCGAAAGGCGACGATCTTGCGAACCCGAGCCCGCTCGCGCGGATAGGCCAGCCAATACCCGTCCGTATAGCGCGCCACCACGTCGAACGGCATGACCAGCCGCCCCTCCGCCAGCTCGCGCGCGAAAAAGATCGGCGAGCCCAGGGCGGCGCCCTGTCCGGCGAGCGCGCTAGCCACCTCCAGCGTCTGGGCGTCGGCGACGAGGCTTGGCGCCGGCCGGTTCGAGGCGCCGCTCACGCCTGCGGCCTGGAACCACTCCTCCCATTCGCGGGCCACGCCGATACGCTGTGCGTTGAGCAGGTCTTCGGGGCGAGCCAGGCCGCCGATCCGCTCCAGGAAGCCGGGGGCGACCAGCACGGTCTGGACGGCTGGGATCAGAAAGTGCGCCTCCAGCCCCGGCCAATCGCCGCGCCCGCCGCGCAGGGCGACGTCGGCCCCGCCGCCGGCCAGATCGATGACCTGGCTGGTCGCCTCCAGGCGCACGGCGACGCGGGGGTGAGCGATCTGGAAGCCGCCCAGGCGCGGGGCAAGCCACAGCCCGCCAAGACTCTGGACGGTGGTGATCGAAAGCACGCCCGCCTCCGTCTCGACCAGATCGGCGACCGTCGCGCGCAAAAGTGACAGCGCCTCGGTAGCGGCTCGCGACAGGCGCTCGCCGGCGGGCGTCAGGGTGACCTCCCGGGGCAGGCGATGGAAGAGCGGCTGATCCAGCCGTTGCTCGAGGGCGCGCACCTGCCAGCTGACCGCAGCCTGGGTCATGCCCAACTCGCCGGCGGCGCGGGTGAAGCTCTTCAGACGAGCGGCGGCTTCGAACACGCGAATAGCGCTGAGCGGCAGGCGGGCGAGGATGTCAGACATAAGTAAGGCTTATGCATAGCCAAGGAGTGCGCGTTTGTCATTCCCGACACCAGAGCCGAAAAGCCCCTGTGACCGGAGCAGGAGGACGACGATGATCGACACCGCCTTCAAGACGCATAAGGAAACTGAGTTTGGCTGGGTTTGGGCGCTGCAGGCCCTGTGGCGGCTCCTGCGCCGGCGTTCAGAGCCCCGGCGATATCCCCGCCTGATCGCGCCGCGATAAGGCGCAAGAAAAAGGCCCCGGTGTCTCCACCGGGGCCTCGTTCATTTCCGAGTGTCAGAAGATTAGTCTTCCGACGAAGCCGAAGCCTTCGGGCCGCCAGCGCGCTCGGCGATACGGGCCGACTTACCGCGACGGTCGCGCAGGTAGTACAGCTTGGCGCGACGGACGACGCCGCGACGCTTGACTTCGATGCTTTCGATGCTCGGCGACAGCAGCGGGAACAGACGTTCCACGCCTTCGCCGAACGAAATCTTACGGACCGTGAAGCTCTCGTGCACGCCCGTGCCGGCGCGGGCGATGCAGACGCCTTCGTAGGCCTGAACGCGTTCGCGCTCGCCTTCCTTGATCTTCACGTTGACGCGCAGGGTGTCGCCGGGACGGAAGTCCGGGATCGCGCGGGCGGCCAGCAGACGGGCCGATTCTTCTTGCTCGAGCTGAGCGATGATGTTCGCAGCCATGGTCACTACTCCTTGGGCTTACCCGTTTTCGGGTCGCCTTTTGCCTGTTGATTGGCGAGGTGGGCTTCCCAGAGATCCGGGCGCCGCTCGCGGGTCGTCTCTTCACGCATACGCCTGCGCCATTGGTCGATCTTCTTGTGATCGCCCGACAGCAGCACCTCGGGGATGTCGAGCCCTTCGAACGTCCGCGGCCTAGTATACTGCGGATGCTCAAGGAGACCGTCCTCGAAGCTTTCTTCCAGCGTGCTCTCGATATTCCCCAGAACCCCCGGGGCAAGTCGAACGCACGCCTCGATCACGACCATCGCCGCCGCCTCGCCACCGGCAAGGACCGCGTCTCCGACCGAGACTTCCTCGAACCCCCGGGCGTCAAGCACCCGCTGATCCACCCCTTCGAAGCGGCCGCACAGCACCACGATACCGGGCGCCTTGGACCACTCCCGCACACGCGCCTGGGTCAGGGGCCGACCCCGGGCGCTCATGTACAAAAGCGGCCGCCCATCGGCCTCTAAGCTGTCCAGCGCAGAGGCGATAACGTCCGCTTTCAATACGGCTCCAGCGCCGCCACCTGCAGGGGTGTCGTCGAGGAAGCCGCGCTTATCCTTGGAAAAGGCGCGAATGTCCAGTGTTTCCAATCGCCACAGGTCCTGCTCCTTCCAGGCGGTCCCGATCATCGAGACGCCGAGCGGGCCGGGGAAGGCCTCGGGGAACATGGTCAGGACGGTGGCGGTGAACGGCATGGGGGCTCTTTACCGTCAGCGACGGCCGGAGTCGAAGCCCGCGTGACGCACCCGTTCACCACGGGCATTTTCCAGTTGTTCACCGTCATCCGGCAAATTCAGGCGGAACCAAGAGGTCCGCACCGTCCCATGCCCATCCAAGGCCGCTTCTTCCGACGTCTGAGCAAAGGCGTCGCCGCCCTCGCCGGACGTCTGCGGCGCGATGAGCGGGGCGCGATCGCCGTGCAGTTCGCGCTGCTGGCCCTGCCGCTGTCGATCCTCATCTTTGGCCTGGTGGACGTCGGACGTCTCAGTCTCCAGCGCCGTCAGATGCAGGACGCCCTGGACGCGGCGACCCTGATCGCCGCGCGTTCGACGGCCGCGACCGACGCAGAACTCGATGCTGCGGGCGACGCCGCGTTTCTGGCCGAAATCGCGGGGATGAACCTGGGCCTTACGGCGTCGAACTCGACCTTCACGGCGGGCACGAACAACCGCGTCGTCGGCTCGGTCACCGCCACCCTGAAGCCGATCATCGCCAATCTCTGGCAGAGCGGCGATTTTACCGTCACCGCCCGATCCGAGGTCGTCCGGTCGTCCAAGGACCTGGAAGTCGCCTTGGTGCTCGACATTACCGGCTCCATGGGCGGCACGAGGATCGCTGACCTCAAGGTCGCAGCGTCGGATCTGGTGGATATCATCGTCCGCGACACCCAGACGCCCTTCTACTCGAAGATCGCCCTGGTGCCTTATGCGGCCGGGGTCAATGTCGACACCTATGCCGACGCGGTCCGGGGGCCGGTTCCGGTGCGTAATGTCAGCAATGTCGATTGGTTGGCGGCAGGGACGTCGATCTCCGCCATCAGCAAGGCGTCCCAGGCGCTGGTCACCGCCAACAGCCACGGTCTCGCCACGGGGGACCGGGTCTACATCTCGGGGATCACCGCCAGCGGTTCAAACAGCATGTCGTCGCTGAATGGGAGTGTTTACACGGTCACCCGCGACAATAGTAATCGCGTCAGACTCGACGGGATCGATACGCGCGGCAAGTCGAACTATGGCGGCGGCGGCAAGATCCAAAAATGTCTGACCGCCGATTGCAGCCTTGTGGTGACGACCAGCGCCGGGCACGGCTTTTCAAGCGGCGACCAAATCAGCTTCACGGGGATCGGCGGCACGACCACGCTGAACGGCCAAACCCGCTCCATCACCAGCCTGACGAGCACGACGTTCGACACGGGCGTCGGCGGCCTCGGAACATCCGCCTATACCGGCGGGGGAACGGCGACCTGCGAGCAGAGCACGACGCCCGGATGTAAGCGTCTCGCCTACGTCAGCAACTGGGGCACGGATGAGGTGCGGTCCATCAGCGCTTGCGTCAGCGAGCGAACGGGGCCTCAGGCCTACACGGACGCCGCGCCCAGTACCGCCTATGTTGGAACGAACTACCCATCCACCGCGGCTGATTCTTATTCACCCAATCCCTGCCCGTCGGCGAAGATCACGCCGCTCACAAGCGACAAGGCTTCGCTTAAGGCGCAGATCAACGCTTACGCCGCAGGCGGCTCGACGGCAGGCCATATTGGTCTGGCCTGGGGTTGGTACATGGTCGCGCCGAACTTCGGCTATCTCTGGCCCAGCGCGTCGCAGCGTCCGGCGGCCTATAAGACCAAGGACCTGATGAAGGTCGTGATCCTGATGACTGACGGCGCCTTCAACACGCCCTATTGCAACGGCGTTATCGCGGCGAACGCTGGCAGCGGCAGCGGCAGCGACGATGATCACATCAATTGCAACGCGACGAACGGAGACTCGTTCTCGCAGGCGCGGGCGCTGTGCACGGCGATCAAGAACAGCGCCTATGACATCACGCTTTACACTGTCGGCTTCGACGTCGGTTCGGACGCCACCGCAAAGACCTTCCTGACCGACTGCGCCTCGGACTCGTCCAAGGCCTTCTTCCCCGCCACCGGCTCGGAGTTGAAGTCGTCGTTCAAGGCGATCGCCCAGGAGATCTCATCACTCCGGATCTCCAAATAGAAAAGCCCCGCCGGGTCCCGGCGGGGCTTTCTTGTCGCTGAGGCGGCGTGGGCTAGGCCAGCTTGATCTCGCGCAGGCGCTGCTGGAGGAATTCGTCAGCGGTGATCGACTCCGGATAACGATCCGGGTTTTCGGCCGTGACGCAGTTAGGCAGCGTCTTGATCTCGTAGTCTGACGCGAAATGCAGGAAGAACGGCGTCGAATAGCGCGGCACGCCGCGACGTTCCGGCGGCGGGTTCACCACGCGGTGCACCGTCGAGGGCAGGACGTTGTTGGTCAGGCGCTCCAGCATGTCGCCGATATTGATCACTAGGCAGCCGGGCGGCGGATTGATCGGCAGCCACTGGCCGTCGCGGTCCAGCACCTCCAGGCCGCCCTCTTCGGCGCCCAGCAGCAGGGTAATGGTGTTGATGTCGCCGTGGGCGCCGGCCCGCACGCCGGTAGCGTCTTGCGGGATCGGCGGGTAGTGCAGCAGGCGCAGCACCGAATTGCCGTCCTGGACGGTCGGCTTGAAGAAGTCGCGCTCCAGCTTCAGGTAGGTGGCGATCGCCTCCAGAACCTTGCCGCCCATGGCGTCCAGGCTGTTGTAGAGCCAGCTGACGTCGTGCTTGAACGCGGGGATCTCGGCCGGCCAGACGTTGTCGGCCATGTGGGCGCGGAAACGGTGTCCGGGCGGCAGGTCGCGGCCCATATGCCAGAATTCCTTCAGGTCGTAGTGGTCTGCGCCCTTGGCGGTCTCGACGCCGAACGGGATGTAGCCGCGCGCGCCGCCCTTGACCCCGGCGTACTGCTTCTTGGTCTCGACCGGCAGGGCGAAGAAAGCTTTTG
The DNA here is from genome assembly GCA_020161365.1 of Pseudomonadota bacterium. GTDB lineage: Bacteria > Pseudomonadota > Alphaproteobacteria > Caulobacterales > Caulobacteraceae > Caulobacter. Next base: position 35,517 of record JAIUNU010000007.1, read on the forward strand.
CGGAGTCGACGGCGGCGTCGATGCGCGCCTGATCCAGATCATAGTCGGACAGCACCGCGAAACCGTAGCGTTCGAACGAGGCGCCAAGCTCCTGCGCGAAGCGCGAAAAGTCCTTGGCGTAGAGAGAGAAAGAAACCGGATCGATGGCGGAGGTGGACACGTCGGCGAGCCTTGGAATGAGTAAGTTCCTTCTTACTACACCGAGCGAGGAGAGAAACGAAGGCTGTTCGTCGTCGCGCGGCGCGAGGTCGGGAACTTGACCATAGGACGGGCGTTTGCCCGGGTGACTTGATCTACAGCAAAGAAGCGAGGGTTGCGACCATGCCGAAATTCGCCCGCAAGACGACGCTGGCCCTGGTGCTGATGAGCGCCGGCGCGCTGGCCGCCTGCACCACCACCGATCCCTACACCGGCATGCCGGTTCGGAATAACACCGGCACAGGCGCGCTGACCGGCGCGGGCGTCGGCGCGGTGCTGGGCTATCTGACCAACACCAACAAAGGCGAGCAGGGCCGCAAGAACGCGCTGATCGGGGCGGGCATCGGCGCCTTGGCCGGCGGCGCCATCGGCAATTACATGGACCGCCAGCAAGCCGACTTCCGCCGCAGCCTGGAGGGCTCGGGCGTGATGATCCGTCGTAACGGCGACCAGATTGTCCTGGTCATGCCCAGCGACGTGACCTTCGCCGTCGACCGTTCGGACGTGCAGCCGCAGTTCACCCGCGTGCTCGACGACGTGGCCCGGACGCTGAACGCCTATCCTCAGACCACGATCGACGTGGTGGGTCATGCCGACTCCAGCGGCCCGGACGACTATAACCAGACCCTGTCCGAACGTCGCGCCAGCGCCGTCGCCGGCTATCTGACGGGCCCGGGACGCGTCCTGACCGACCGCGTCTATGTGGCGGGCATGGGCGAGCGTGCTCCGATCGCCGACAACGCTACCGCCGAGGGCCGCGCTCAGAACCGACGGGTCGAGATCATCCTGCGCCCGTTGACCTAGGACCTGCCCCGGGGCGAGACGCCGGCTTGGCGGCTCGCCCTTAGGGGTATCCAGGTGTTGCTTTTCCCGTCCTTCGTCGCCAATTCGTCGTCCCAGACAGTGCGGCGCGAGGGCGAAGTGGCGAAGACAACAAGCGACATCAGTCTGACGAAGCAGGCCATGAGCCTGACGGAAGACCTGATGACGCCCAAGGCGGCCATCTACTGGACCGATCTGCTGGTGTCGGTCGGCGCCATGTGGGGCGGCTTCTTCCTGGCGATCACCACCTCGAACGCGGTGTTAGCGATCCTGGCCGGTCTCGTCAGCATGCTGGCGCTTTACCGGGCGCTCAGCTTCATCCACGAACTAACGCATATTCGCGATGACGAGGCGCCGGGGTTCCGGGTCGCCTGGAACGTGCTGGTCGGCGTACCGCTGATGACGCCGTCGCTGATGTACGAGGGCGTCCACAACATCCACCACATCAAGGACCGGTTCGGAACCAAGCTGGATCCGGAATACCTGCCCCTTTCGCACTTCACGCCGCTGAAGCTGGCCGGCTTTCTGTTCGTCGCCCTCCTGGCCCCGCTGGGCGTGGTTCTGCGCTCGGCGGTTCTGGTTCCGCTATCGTTCGTGGTTCCGCCGCTGCGGCGCTATCTGAAGACCAAGCTCTCGGCCCTGATCATCAATCCCGATTTCGCCCGCGAAGACCTCGGTCGCTGGCGCAAGGAATGGGTTGTTCAGGACGTGGCCTGTTGGCTTTGGTCCTGGGCGGTGATCGCGGCCACGGTCACGGGCGTCATTCCCCTCCGCGCCGTTCTGACCGGCTTGGTCATCTTCGCCTTGGCCACCTTGCTGAACCAGGCGCGCACCCTCGTGGCCCATCACTGGGACAACGACGGGGGCAAGATGACGCTCGAGGAGCAGTTCCTCGACTCGGTCAACGTGCCGCCGCCGAACCTGGCTTCCGAGCTGTGGGCGCCGGTGGGCCTGCGTTACCACGCGTTGCACCACCTTCTTCCCCGTCTTCCCTACCATAACATGGCCCAGGCTCACGCCCGGCTGACCGAGGCGCTCGGGCCGGACTCGCTCTATAATCGGGCGTCCGAGCCGGGCCTGTTTCAGGCGCTGGGGGACCTCTTTCGGCGCGTTCGTCTGAAGAGCGCGCAAACGGGGAAGCAGCCCGCACATTAAGCCGCGGTTGAGGCGTCTGGGCTAAGACGGCTCCGTATTGCACGGAGATCGCCGGGCGTGACCATCGCCGAGCCAGGGTTCGACTTTACCGCCGCCGGCCATCGGCTGGCCGCGCCCCTGCTCGACACCCTTTTGCCCCTGGGCTCGACCTTCTCTCTACTGTCCTTGACCTGTGCGCTGCTGATCGCGGGCGGTCACGTGATCTCAACGCGTCGCGCACGTGGCCGTCGAACTTCGGCGCGGCTGCTTGTGCGGGCGCTGTTTCCCCGCAAGGTCTGGCTGACCGCATCCAGTCGACTGGATCTGGTGTTCTTCGTGTTCAACATCTGGTGCGCGGGACTGCTGCTGGGCGGAGCGCTGTTGTCGGGGCAGGCGATCACCAAGGCGCTTTCGGGATGGCTGGGGGGCAGCCTCGGCGAAGGCCCGCTCGCCTCCACCCCGTGGCCTATCGTGACGGTGGCGGGAACGCTCGCTGGCTTCCTCGCCTATGAGCTGGGCTACTGGCTGGATCACTGGCTGAGCCACAAGGTCAAGTTCCTGTGGGCTTTCCACAAGGTCCACCACACCGCCGAGGTGCTGACGCCGCTGACCGTCTATCGCGTCCATCCCGTCGAGAGCCTGAAGTTCGCCAATATCGCGGCGCTGGCGACCGGCGGGACCGGCGGCGTTCTCGCGTGGATTTTCGGACCGGCCTGGCATCAGCCTTTGATCTTCGGGCAGAACGCCATCTTCCTGGTGTTCGCGATGAGCGTGATCCACCTGCAGCACTCGCACGCCTGGATGACGTTCAAGCCGTTCGGGAAATGGCTTCTCAGCCCCGCCCACCACCAGATTCACCACTCGGCCGATCCCGCCCATTTCGGCAAGAACCTGGGGAGTTGTCTGGCGGTGTGGGACCGGATGTTCGGCACCCTGCACGTGCCCGACCAGCGACCCGCATCGCTGACCTTCGGCGCCGTAGCGAGCGATCCGCACAGCCTGACCGGCGGCTTTGCGACGCCCTTCGTTGAAGCCTTCAAAGGCGAGCCGGCTCGAAGCCCGGTTCCGCTACCCGCAGAGTAGGGCTCAGTCGGCCCCTTCGCGTTGCGCGCGTTCGCGCAGTTCCTCGTCCAGGCTTGCCGTATCCCAGGCGCCGCCTCCGTCGCCGGGGCGCATGCGATGCAGGTCGGCGTTGAGCAGCCGATCCATGGTCTGGGCCGCATCGCGCGAGGCCAGGACATAGGCCTCCTCCTGACCCCACATCGGCCGCAGCTCCTCGAACATCCGCCGGTCGTGGCGACGGAAAAAGGCCGCCGCGCGATGGGCGCGATGGGCGCGGAAGCCCAGCTTCTGCAGCGCGGTCGAGCCGAGCGCCAGGGCGGCCTCGAAGGTCTCGCGCTCCACCGCGTCGGCCCCGTTCGACAGCAGGTCATAGGCGTGACGGCGGTCCCAGGCCCGAGCCAGGATGGTCAGGTTCGGGAAGGCCTTGCGGGCGGTCTCGACCAGTTCGACGGTCTTTTCCCGATCGTCGAGGGCGACAATCAGCATCCGCGCGTGGTCTGCGCCCGCCTGACGCAGCAGGTCCAGCCGCGTGGCGTCGCCATAGTGAACGCGGCGGCCGAAGCGGCGCAGCAGTTCGATCTGCTCGATATCGCTGTCCAGAACCGTCGACTTGAAGCCGTTCGCCGCCAGCAGGCGGCCGGTGACCTGTCCGAAACGGCCAAAGCCGGCGATGATGATGTCGGGCTCGCCCTCGTCGAAGTCGCCAGTGTCGGGCGTCACGTCGGGGATGGCCGCGTCCATCAAGGCCGCCACCCGCTCGTAGAGGATCATCGCCACCGGCGTCAGGGCCATCGAGACGGCGATGGCGGCGGTCAGCAACGCGGCCAGCTCAGCGCCGATCACGCCCGCGCCGACGGTGAAGGTCAAAAGCACGAAGGCGAACTCGCCGCCCTGGGCCAGAGCGGTGGCGACGGCGAGGGCGCCGCGCTTGGGCGCGCCGAACAGCCGGGCGATGCCGTACATGACCAGAAACTTCAGCAGCATCAGGCCGATGACGAGCCCCGCCAGGGTCAGAGGCTGGCGCGCGACCAGAGGCAGGTCCACGCCCGCGCCAACGGTCATGAAGAAGAGGCCCAGCAGCAGGCCCCTGAACGGCTCGATGTCGGTTTCCAGCTCGCGTCGGAACTCGCTCTCGGCCAGCACCACGCCCGCCAGAAAGGCGCCCAGCGCCGGCGAAAGGCCCACGGTCTGCATCAGGCTGGCCACGGCCACGACGATCAGCAGAGCCGAGGCGGTGAAGATCTCGCGCAGGCGGGCCTTGGCGATGAAGCGGAACAGAGGCCGCACCAGATAGCGACCGCCACCGACCACGGCCGCGACGGCGGCGAGCACCGACAGGGTCTGGGCCCAGACCGGCAGGTGCGAAACGAGGCTGGCGCCATGGCCGCCGGCCTCCGCCGCGTGCTGCGGCGCGCCGATGGCCAGCAGGGGCAGAAGGGCGAACAGCGGGATGACCGCCAGATCCTGCAACAGCAGCACCCCGAAGGCGGCTCGTCCGACAGGTCCTTGGCGCAGACCCTTCTCATCCAAGGTCTGGAGAACGATGGCCGTGGAGGACATGGCCAGCACCAGGCCCACGGCTAGCGCCGTCTGCCAGGGCAGGCCCAGGGCCAGCGCCGCGGCCGCAATGGCCAGGGCAGTGCCGACCACCTGAGCCCCGCCAAGGCCGAAGATCGCCTTGCGCATGTCCCACAGCATCGAGGGCTGAACCTCGAGGCCGATCAGGAACAGCAGGATCACGACGCCGAACTCGGCGAACTTCATTACGTCGGCTTGATCGCCGACCAGCGACAGGGCGAAGGGGCCGATCACCACGCCGGCGATGAGGTAGCCCAGCACCGACCCGAGCCCGAGCCGCTTGGCGATCGGCACCGAGACGACGGCGGCGCCCAGATAGACCAGGGTCTGGGTCAGGATGTTTTCCATGGCTCAGGCCTCCGTCTTGGTGGGCAGCAGCGAAGCGATCCGCGCCTTGTAGCGCTCAGCCTCCGCCTTCAGCGCCGCATCGTCCTTGACCGAGGCGCCGTGCACCACGAACGGCGTCTCCCAGACCATGCCGCAAAGATGCGCCGTCTGCTCTAGCGGGCGCAGGAATTCGTCCATCGAGAAGCGGTTGTAGCCGTGCGCGTGATAGGCCTTGGCGCTGGCGCCGGTGGTGCAGGCCACGAACAGTGTCTTGCCCTTGAGCGCCTCGCCATCCTCGCCGTAGGCGAAGCCGTGCAGCCAGACGAGATCCAGCCACTCCTTCAGCAACGCGGGGGTGGAATACCAATAGAGGGGGAACTGCAAGGCCACGACCTGATGAGCCCTGAGCGCCGCCTGCTCGGTTTCGATGTCGATCACGAAGTCGGGATAGGTCTCGTACAGATCCTTGAAGGTGACGCCAGCGTAGCCCTTCGCCGCCTTGGCCAGGGCGCGATTGGCGCGAGACCGTTCAAGCGCCGGGTGCGCCAGCACCAGCAGCACTCCGGAGGTGGCGGGCGTCATGGCGCCGGTGCTAGCGTCGGTCATCAAGCAGCCCTTCGGGAAAATAATTCATCAAGGGTTGAATTTCTTCGCGGCTCGGGCGACACGCTTCGCCCAGCACGGGACGTATAAGTTCCGGAACAGGGAGACACCATGGTCGACAAGGTGAAGAAGGACGCCGTCGAAGCCCTTGCCGGGCTTTTGTTCGACGGCATGACCATCATGGCCGGCGGGTTCGGCCTCTGCGGCATCCCGGAAAACCTGATCGCGGCGATCCGCGAGGCGGGAACCAAGGACCTCACGGTCATCTCCAACAACTGCGGCGTCGACGGCTTTGGCCTGGGGATCCTGCTGGAGAACCGCCAGATCAAGAAGATGGTCTCGTCGTATGTGGGCGAGAACAAGCTGTTCGAACAGCTCTACCTCTCGGGCGAGCTCGAGCTGGAGTTCAATCCTCAGGGCACCCTGGCCGAGCGCATCCGCGCTGGCGGCGCGGGCATCCCCGCCTTCTTCACGCGGACCGGCTACGGCACCCTGGTGGCCGAGGGCAAGGAGACCCGCGAGTTCGACGGCGAGATGTATGTGATGGAGCGCGGCCTGACCGCCGACCTGTCGATCGTCAAGGCCTGGAAGGCCGACGCCGAAGGCAACCTGATCTATCGAAAGACCGCCCGGAACTTCAATCCCATGATGGCCACGGCCGGTAGGAAGACCGTCGTCGAGGTCGAGCAACTGGTCGCGATCGGCGAGCTCGACAAGGACGCTATCCATACGCCCGGCATCTATGTCGACCATATCGTCAAGGGCGCGAAGTTCGAGAAGCGTATCGAGCGCGTGACCACTCGCCAAAAGGAACAAGCGTAATGGCCTGGACGCGCGATGAGATGGCGGCCCGCGCCGCCAAGGAGCTGCAGGACGGCTTCTACGTGAACCTCGGCATCGGCATTCCGACCCTGGTGGCGAATTACATCCCTGAGGGCATGCATGTGACGCTGCAAAGCGAGAACGGCATGCTGGGCATGGGCCCGTTCCCATTTGAGGGCGAGGAAGACGCCGATCTGATCAACGCCGGCAAGCAGACGATCACCGAGCTGGACTCCAGCTCGTATTTCTCGTCGGCCGACAGCTTCGCGATGATCCGCGGCGGCCACATCGCCCTGTCGATCCTGGGCGGCATGCAGGTGGCGGAGAACGGCGACCTCGCCAACTGGATGGTGCCCGGCAAGATGGTCAAGGGCATGGGCGGGGCCATGGACCTGGTGGCCGGCGTCAAGCGCGTGGTGGTGGTCATGGACCATTGCGAGAAGTCGGGCGCGCCCAAGCTGCTCAAGCAGTGCACGCTACCCCTGACCGGCGCCGGGGTGGTCGACCTTCTGATCACGGAACTGGGCGTGTTCGAGATTAATCGCGGCAAGACGCCGGTGAAGCTGATCGAGCTGGCCCCCGGCGTTACGGTCGACGAAGTCAGGGCCAAGACCGAGGCCGCGTTCGAGGTTGCCGTTTAATCACCGAACAAGCCAGTAAGGGTGCTCCAGGGTGAGCGCCACATAGCGCGCCGTCGCCTTTCCATAGGCGGCGGCGATCGCGTTAAGGGTCGCCACCGGATCGCTGTCGCGCGGATCGATGACCCTGTCGGCGCGCGGCGGTTTGGCGGGCGCGATGATCGTCAGTCCTTGCCGCGAAGTCGCGTTTCGGCTGGCGAAGGCTTCGGAACGGTTGGTGCGCGACCAGGCGTCCAGCGCCGTCGCGAAGGCCAGATCGTCAAAGCCGTCTGAGATCCGGATGGAGACTTTCTCCGCGCGCCAAGCGTTCATCCAACCCGATAGTCCGGCCAGAGCCGCATCACCGTTCACCCGGAACGCCGCACCGTTGTGGGCCTGGACCGGAAGGGGCAGGTTCAGTCGCGCCGCCGTGTTCCGCATCGTGTCTTCGCCGGCCAGGTCGCGGAGCAGCGCCAGGCTGGCGGGAATGGAGGCGGTGACGCCGGCCGTCGTGGTAACGGCGCCGTCGACGATCCAGCGTTGGTCACGGCGCCACCGGACCTTGGGAAAAGCCTTGGCCAGACGGTTCAGTTCGTACCAGTGGGTGGTCGCGGTCCGGCCATCCAAGAGCCCCGCCCGCGCCAGAGTTTCCGCGCCTGCGCAGATCGAGACGATCCGGGCCCCGCCCCGGGCCTGTTCGCGCAGCCACGCGTCGCGCGCCGGGTCATAGGCCGGCATCAGGAACGGGACGACGATCACATCCGGACGTCGGCGCAGGTCGGCGTAGGTCGTCTGAGGCTGTACCCACGCGCGGCCGGGCATAAGGCGCACGGGCGCCAGGCTGGGGGCGATGATCTTGACCTCGACCGCGCCCGACTCGGCGAGCACCGCATAAGGCGCGATCAGATCCGTGGTCTCGACGCCGCGCGGATCGGCGAGGATCACGACGAGGGGCTTGGCGAGGGCCGGACCGGCGGCCAGCAAGGCGAAGAGAAATGCGAGAAGCCGAAGCATGGATGTCTCCCTGTAACGGGGAAAGCATCGTGGGCGGCGCGCAAAGCGAAAGGACGGTGATCCCTCGAAAGCCGCCAGCCTTACTGTGGGCTCCGCTTGGGTGGGGGCGGCAGGCCGGTGACGGGGTCGCGAGGCAGCGGCGCGAAGCCCTCGGCGATGAAAAGATCGATCCTCCGAGACCGGGTCTTGTCCAGCCGGACGCGCGCGATCTCCAGTCCTGAGACCGCCTTGAAATCCTGCTCGATCTCGGGGCGATAGCCGCCTTCCAGGCTGACGATCAGCGCCCGGCGGCCGTAGTCGACGTCGAGGGGCGTTTCGGTTTCCGCCTGGTTCTGGGCATAGGCCTCGTGCACCCACATCCGCAGCGGCGGCGCGCCGGGCTGACCGAAATAGTCCCGGCCGTAATAGGCGGCGGCGTTGTAGACAAAGCGGTCGTCCATGGCCACGGCGCTGAGCGGACCTCGCAGGGCCTGCTCCTCCCGGGTTCGGGCGATGATGGCCGCGACGGTCTGATCCCAGCCCCGCACGCGCTTGAAGCCATTGGAAAGGCCAACGGCGTCAGCGACCTTCGGGTTGACCATGCAGACCACAAAGAAGGCGGCGAACAGCGCCTGCAAAGCAAGGCCGCCGATCAGCCAGCGGCGCGCGTTCCAGCGCGTCATCCAGCCGGCGACGAGCACTGAGCCGCCGACGAACGCGGCGCCGGCCCAGTTGGCGTTGGCGCGAGAGACGAACGCCTCGGCCGCCACCACGATCAGGGGCGGAAGTGCAAAGCACAGCAGAAGCAGATCCGGCGACTGGACCTTTTTCTTAACGCCGAGCCAGAGCGCGCCGCCGGCCAGCACGGCGAAGGGCAGGGGGCCGAATACACCGAACTGCGAGCCCACGAACTCGATCAGTTCCCGGAAATTGAAGAGTTGCTGGGCGCTCCAGTTGGCGTTGGCGGCCGTGTGCTTGACGGTCGAAAACTGGTGGCTGGCGTTCCAGGCGAGGTTCGGCGCGAGGACCAGGACGAAGGCCGATAGGAAAACGGCGGCGGTCGCTGGGCTCCAGCGTCGCCGCGCGTCCTTGGAGACCAGAAAGTGCAGGGCGATGCTGCCGAGCGCATAGATCGCCGCGTATTTCGACAGAAACGCCAGGCCCAGCGCGGCGCCCAGTCCGGCCGCGACCGGCGCGCGCAGCTTTAGCTCCGCGCCGGGGAGCGCGACATAGGCCCAGATCGTCAGGGACAGGAAGAACAGCAACGGCGCGTCGGTCGCCATCAGGCCCGAGGACAGCACCACACCCGGCATCAAGCTGTAGATTGCCGCCGCCGCCAGTCCGGTCCATCCGCCGTAGAGCCGCTGGGCGATCCTGTAGACAACGAGCGCCGTGGCGCCGTGCAGGAGAGGCGCCGAAAGCCGCACCCAGGCCTCGGCGTCGCCGCCCAGCGTCGTGGTCAGCCAGATCAGCCAGGCGATCATCGGCGGCTTGGAGAAATAGCCGAAGGCCAGCTCCCGCGACCACAACCAGTACTGCGCCTCGTCGGGGTAGAGCTCCAATGGCGTCAGGAACAAGGCCGCCAGACGCACGATTGTCAGCCCGCCAACCATCAGCAGCGTCAGCCGCCACGCGCGGGTCTCGATCGAAGGCGGCGAAGCGTCGGGCGCGGTCTGCATGACGCCTGATTAGCCAAGTAAAAAAAATCTGACCACTTCTTCCGCGTTTTTAGGCGATTGTGACACTTTGCGGGCGGGCGTGGCCTTTCCGTCACCAAACCTTCTAAATCTTTCGATAAACGGCCCGCAACGGCACGAAACTGTGCGACCCAACGCGAGCGTGCCGATGAATGAGGGGATCCTTCAGATGAACATGAAACATTTCGCCCTGGCGACGACCGCCCTGGTCGGCGGCATGATGCTCGCCGGCGCCGCCTCGGCCCAGTCGACCGCCTCGCAAGCCACGGAAGTCGACAAGGTTGTCGTCACCGCTTCGGGCCAACGGGCCGTCAGCGGTCTGATCGCCGAAACCGCGCCGAAGTCGAAGTCGTCGATCAACCAGGAATACATCGACAAGCAACCGGCTGGTCAGACCATCCTGGACACCCTGAACCAGACCCCGGGTCTGTCGTTCACCAACAACGACCCCTACGGTTCGTCGGGCGGTAACGTCCGTCTGCGTGGTTTCGACGGCAACCGCATCTCGCTGACGTTTGACGGCATCCCGCTGAACGACACCGGCAACTACGCCATCTATTCGAACCAACAGCTGGACGGCGAACTGATCAGCCGCGCCTCGGTCAACATGGGTACGACCGATGTCGACAGCCCGACCGCCTCGGCCGTCGGTGGTACGATCAACTACACCACCCTGACCCCGACCAACGACTTCAGCGGCATGCTGCGTGGCTCGATCGGCGAGAACAATTACCGCCGCGTGTTCGGCGTGGTGAACAGCGGCGAATTCGGTCCGTTCGGCACCAAGGCCTGGGTCGCTGGCTCGTACCAGAAGTACGACAAGTTCAAGGGTCCGGGCACCCTTGAGAAGAAGCAGTTCAACGCCCGTCTGTACCAGAACCTTGGCAATGGCGACTTCGCCAGCCTCGCGTTCCACTACAACGAGAACCGCAACAACAACTATCGCTCGCTGACCCTGGCTGAGTACCGCGCCTTCGGTCGTAACCTCGACTTTACCGAGACCTGCACGACCCGCACGCTGAACACCGCGACGGCTACGATCACCGAGGTTGCGCCGACGATCCCGGGTAACTGCGTCGACTTCTATGGCCGTCAGGTCAACCCGTCGAACACCGGCAACATCCGTGGTCAGTTCCTGTACCACATCACGGAGAACCTGCGCTTCACCTTCGACCCGTCGTTCCAGTACACTCTGGCCGATGGCGGTGGTCAGCTGGGCACGATGTCGGAAACCGACGGCCGCGTCCGCGGCACCAGCACCGCAGCGGGTAAGGACCTGAACGGCGACGGCGACACCGCCGACACCGTGGCCTTCTTCACCCCGTCGGTCACCAACACCCGTCGCTACGGCCTGACCTCGTCGCTGATCTGGGACATCAACGACCAGCACCGCGTCCGCGTCGCCTACACCGGCGACTTCGGCCGTCACCGTCAGACGGGCGAGTACACCACCCTGAACGCCGACGGCACCACCACCAACGTGTTCGGTGGCAAGGATGGCAACGGTCAGAAGGTGTTCGGCGCCGACGGCAGCTTCCTGCGCGGTCGCGACCGCTTCTCGATCGCCAACCTGAACCAGGTCGCCTTCGAGTACCAAGGCAAGTTCATGGACGACAAGCTGCGCCTGTCGGCGGGCGTCGTCAGCAAGAACTTCAAGCGTGAGCTGAACCAATACTGCTACTCGCAAGACGGTTCGAGCAACGTGCGCTGCACCAGCGAAACCCCGAACGCCACGCTGGCCAACGGCAACGTGACCTTCGCCGGTTCGTCGACGCAGTACATCAAGCCGTACAAGGCTGAGAAGAAGTACGACAAGGTTCTGCCGAACGTCGGCCTGAACTACGAACTGGCTCCGAACAACTACGTGTATGTCAGCTACGCCGAAGCGCTCTCTGCTCCGCGTACGGACAGCCTCTACACCGTGAAGCGTCTGGCCAACGGCACTGTGACGAACCCGGGCGTGCAGCCGGAAACCACCCAGGCCTTCGACGTCGGCTACCGCTATCAGACGCCGGACGTGGTCGCTCAAGTGGCTCTGTGGACCAACAAGTTCCAGAACCGCATCGTCAGCGCCTATGACGACACCCTGGGCATCTTCGTCGACCGCAACGTCGGCGACGCCAAGGGCTACGGCCTGGACGCCAACGCGTCGTGGCGCCTGGAAGAGTACCTGAGCGTCTTCGGTTCGTTCTCGTACAACCACAGCGAACTGAAGTCGAACATCCCGCTGAACGGTCAGTTCCTGCCGACCAAGGGCAAGTTCATCGTTGAGACGCCGGAAATCACCTTCGGCGGCGGCTTCGACTGGAACATCACCGAGGCCCTGCGCCTGTCGATGGACCTGAAGTACACCGGCGAGCGTTGGTCGACCGACGTCAACGACGAAAAGACGCCAGCCTACACGATCACGAACGTCAGCGTCCGCTACGACCTGCCGTTCGCCGAGAAGACCTACGTCCAAGTCAACGTGAAGAACCTGTTCGACGAGGACTACTTCGGCAGCATCAGCAGCCGGAACAACGCCGTGACCATCACGGGCGTGCAGAACGGCTCCGCGCCGACCTACGCCGTGGGCTTCCCGCGCACGGTTCAGGCCAGCATCACGACCCGCTTCTAAGCGGCGTCGGCTTCGCCGATCCTCAAAGAGAAGGGCGGCCCGTCTGGGCCGCCCTTTTTCTTTGTCGTATTGGTTTGCTAATGAGGCGCCGCTTGACCCCGGCGTCGTGAGGGGCCATCTGCGCCCCCTTCGTTCCTCCCGACCGCTTTCCTTGGGCCTTCGAATGACCGTGACCGTTCCCGCCGAATGGGCTCCGCACCGCGCCATGTGGGTGGGTTTCCCCAGCCACGCCGAGCTTTGGCAGGAGGATCTGGAGCAAGCTCAGCAAGAGGTCGCCGACCTTGCGCGCGCCCTGGCCGGGCCGGGCGCCGAGCGCGTGCGCCTGATGGTGGTCGGCGATGAGGCTGAGTCCGCCGCCCGCGCCCTGCTGTCCGACACGACGGTCGAGATCGTCCGGGGCCAGTTCGGCGACATCTGGCTGCGCGACACCGGCCCGATCTTCATCGACGACGCCGGCAAGGCCGTCGCCGCCGGCTTCAAGTTCAACGGCTGGGGCGGCAAGTACAGCCTCGAGGGCGATGACATCGTCGCCGAACAGATCGCCGCCGCGTCGGGGGCGCCGCTGGTCCGCAACGACTTCATTTTGGAAGGCGGCGCGCTGGACCATGACGGCAACGGCACGATCCTGACCACGCGCCAGTGCCTCTTGAACGACAACCGCAACGCCGGCTGGGACGAGACCACGGCGAATGCGGCCCTGACCCAGGCGCTGGGCGCCAAGAAGGTGCTGTGGCTGGGCAAGGGTCTCAAGAACGACCACACCGACGGTCACGTCGACAATCTGGCCCGCTTTGTCGCGCCGGGTGTCGTCGCCTGCCCGATGGGCTACGGCCTCGATGATCCGAACGCGGACATCTATGGCGACACCGCCAAGATGCTGGCCGGCATGACCGACAGCCGCGGCTCGCCGCTGCAGGTGGTCCGCATCCCGTCGCCGGGCAAAATCCTGGACGAGGACGGCGAGCCGATCCCGGCCTCGCACATGAACTTCCTGATCGCCAACGAGGCCGTGATCGTACCGATCTACGCCGAGGAGTCCGGCGCCTTCGCCGTCGAGGTGATCAAGGGCCTCTTCCCGGAACGCCAGGTGATCGGCCTGCCGTCCACCGCCATCCTGACGGGCGGCGGCTCGTTCCACTGCATCAGCCAGCAAGAGCCGGAGACCGCCTGATGGCCCGCACGCTCAGCGTCGCCGCGATCCAGACCGCGTATGGCATGGATATGCAGGCCAACATCAAGAAGACAGAAGGCTTCATCCGCGAAGCGGCGTCGAAGGGCGCGCAGGTGATCCTGCCGTCGGAACTGTTCCAGGGGCCGTACTTCTGCGTCGCCCAGGAGGAACGCTGGTTCGCGGAAGCCCACCCATGGCGCGAGCATCCTGTCGTCAAGGCCATCGCGCCGCTGGCCGGCGAACTGGGCGTCGTGATCCCGATCTCGATCTTCGAGCGCGAGGGACCGCACTATTTCAACAGCCTCGTCATGGCAGACGCCGACGGCTCGTTGATGGGCGTCTATCGCAAGAGCCATATCCCCGACGGTCCGGGCTATATGGAGAAGTACTACTTCCGGCCCGGCGACACGGGCTTCAAGGTCTGGGACACCCGCTTTGGCCGGATCGGCGTCGGCATCTGCTGGGACCAGTGGTACCCGGAGTGCGCCCGCGCCATGGCCCTGATGGGCGCCGAGGCCCTGTTCTATCCGACCGCCATCGGCAGCGAACCGCATGATCCGAGCCTGGACACCGCCCTGCCGTGGCGGCGGGCGATGCAGGGGCACGCCGTCAGCAATGTCATCCCGGTGATCGGCGCCAACCGCATCGGTTTCGAGCCCTGGGACGGTTATCCGAACGGCGGCCAGACGTTCTATGGCTCGTCCTTCGTAGCCGACCATCGCGGCGACCTAGTGTCGGAACTGGGCCGCGCCGACGAGGGCCTGGTTAGCGCGACCTTCGACCTCGACTTCCTGACAACGCATCGCGCCGCCTGGGGCTTCTTCCGTGATCGACGCCCCGAATTCTATACCGCCCTGGCCAACGGCCGGCCGGCGTGATCCAGACCGACCGCCTGGTGTTGCGCCCGGCGGTCGACGCTGATCGGGACGCCATCGCCGCGATGAACGGCGACACGCGCGTCAGTGACTGGCTGGGCGGCCCGATCGACCGGGCCGCCAGCGACGCCTTCATCGACCGAGTGATGGCGCATCAGGCCGAGCATGGTTTCGGCTTCTGGGTGGCGGAGCGCCGCGCGGATCATCGCGTGATCGGCATGGCTGGGGTCTGGTGGGTTCCGCCAGAAATGGCCATGCCGGACCAGGTCGAGATCGGCTGGCGCTTGCATCCCGACGCCTGGGGGCAGGGCTACGCAACCGAGGCCGCGCAGGCCTGCCTGGACTATGGCTTCACGATTCTCGAGCGCCCCGAGATCATTGCGTTCACGGCCCGGGCCAATCTGGCGTCTCAGGCCGTGATGCGCCGGATCGGCATGACGCCGGTCCCGGATCAGGATTTTGATCACCCCCGCTTGCCGGCGGACCATCCGCTTAAAGCCCATGTGGTCTTTGTCGCTCGTCCCTAGGGGCGCGGGCCGAGCCGTTTAGCCATCTAGCCGTTGCAGCTGGACGGCGGACCTTTGGCGCGCGAAGCGATCACCTCGGCCCGCGCCTTGGCCAGGTCGGCGGCGAAGGTCGGTTCGTCGTGCAGGCGGGTCACAAGGGCCGAGCCCAGATAACGACCGGCTTCGACATCGCTCTGATAGTGGACGCCGCAGACCAGCCGGCTGTCGCCGAACGCCTTGCCGCGGGCCAGGACAACACCGGCCTTGTCGGGAACCAGCTCGGCGATCACCGACGCCCAGGCCCAGCCAATCATTCCATGGCCGGACGGATAGGAGCCGTCCGTTTCGATCCAGGGTTCGCGAGGAACGCAGATCGGCTTTGCGTTGCCAACAGGCGGGCGCGGTCTTTTGAACATGGCCTTGGCCGGCTGATAGATCTTGGCGGCGTCGTCGGTCATGCGCAGAAGCATATGGGCGAGGGTCGGGGTCGCCTCTGCGCTGAGCGTCACCCCGGCGGCGCAGGAAAAGCTCTTCAACCCGTTCGCGCCCGAGAGATCCGCGTCGGTGATGGCCTGGCGCCAGCTCTCGGTGTTGACCAGCTTCCGGCTCTGCTCGAACTGAGCCTGATCGGCCTTTCCACGCGGGGAGTCCGGCGTCGGAGGCGGGCCGATGATCAGGGCCGCATCGAGACCACCGTCGCCGCTTAGGTAGCCCGGGGGTGGCTTCGTCCAGCCCGCCGACGGCGGTGCGGTCTGCACCACCGGTCCCGTCGGCGGCGCGTCGAAGGCTGAGCAACCGACCAGGAGGGTCGTTATCGCGATCAGCGCCAGACGGGGCATGGGTGTTTTCCTGGCAACAACAGGACGGCGAATTGTCCGTCAGAGGAACGTGACCGCAAAAGCGGATTGACGAATAGATATGTTATTTCATAACAGCTTTGAGCGGCCGTTTCCACGCTCGCGTTCATTTCGTCCAGGACAAACCATGTTCCGTCGCGCCGTCCTTTCCGCCGTGAGCCTTGTCGCGCTCGCCGCTGCTGCTTCCGCCCATGCCGATGCCCCTGCCGCCCCGGCCGATGGCGCGGAGGACACGCAGGTCTCCAAGGTCGTGATCACCGCCGCTCCCTATCCGGTGTCGCTCGACACGGTCACCAGCAGCGTCAACATCATTACGCGCGACCATCTGGACCTGGCGCCGCCGGCCGGCCTCGGGGACATGCTGAACGGTCAACCGGGTCTGCGCTCGACCGCTTACGGGCCCGGCGCAAGCCGTCCGATCATCCGCGGTCTCGCCGGTCCGCGCGTAATGATCCTGGAGAACGGCGTTGGCCAGGTCGACGCGTCGTCGCTGTCGCCTGATCACGCTGTGGCGTCCGATCCTGGCGAGGCCTCGCGCATCGAGGTGCTGCGCGGACCGTCCACCCTGGCCTACGGCGGTTCGGGGATCGGCGGGGTCGTCAACATCATCGATGACCGCGTGCCGTCGAGCCCAGCCGAGAACGGCTTCGAGGGCCGCATCGCCGGTTCGCTCTCGTCGGTCGATGATGGCCGCTCGATCAACGGTTCGGCCAAGTTCGGCCGCGGACCGCTGGTCTTTGCCATCGACGCGGATCATCGTGAAAGCAGCGACTACAAGGTTCCGACGACGCCGGTCTCGTCGCGCCTGGCCATGCGCGACGGCCTGACGCTGGATCCCGACAAGACGGTCAAGAACACCGACGTCGAGGTCGACGCCTATGGCGCGGGCGTGTCCTACGTCCACGATCGCGGCTTTTTCGGTTTTGCGGTCAAGAAGACCGACATGACCTACGGCGTGCCGTACCTCCAGATCCTGGCGCCGATCGACCCTGACGCCGAAGGACCGGTTTCCATCCATCTGCAACAAACGCGCTATGACCTGCGCGGCGAGCAGGATGTGGATCTTGGGCCGTTCGCGAAGATCCGCCTGTCGGCCGGCCACGCCAAGTACGAGCACGCCGAGGTTTCGGTCGAGGACGGCGAGGTGGGCACCCGCTTCCTGTCCGACGGCAATGAAGGCCGCGTCGAACTGGTCCAGAAGGAACGTGACGGCTGGCAGGGCGCTGTGGGCTTCCAGGCCCTGGAACGGCATTTCCAGGCGATCGGCGACGAGGCTTTCGTGCCGTCGACCGACATCAAGGAGTACGGGATCTTCACGCTGCAGCGCCTGGACAAGGGGGACTGGGGCCTCGACGCGGGTCTTCGCTTCGACAGCCGCGAACTGAAGACCGACCTTACCAAGCGCTCGTTCGACAATGTTTCCGGCTCGCTCGGCTTGTTCTACAAGCCGGCCGACAAGCAGTTCGCAGCCCTGACGCTATCCCGCAACGGTCGCGCCCCCACCGAGTTCGAGCTGTTCGCCGACGGTCCGCACCCGGGTACGGGCGGCTACGAGGTGGGCGATGCTACGCTGAAGTCCGAGAAGGTGACCTCGTTGGAGGCGACCTACCGCTACACCGGCGAGCGTCTGCGGCTGGAGGGCCACCTGTGGGGCGCTCGCTACAACGGCTTCATCGAGGAAAAGCCCACCGGCGCCGTCGAGGACGGCCTGCCTGTGTTCCAGTACTTCCAGACGGACGCCAAGTTCCACGGCGCCGAAGCCGAGGCCTCGTACACGGCTTGGAGCGACGGCGACAAGGCGCTGAAGCTTGAGGGCGTTTACGACTGGGTGCGTGGCTCTACCGACCTCGGTATCCCCGCCCGTGTGCCCTCTTGGGCGCTGACCAGCCGCGTGGTCTGGAGCGCGCCTCGTGTTCAGGCCCAGGCTGAAGTGCGTCGTGTCGCTAGCCAGAACCGCGTCTCGACCTTCGAGTTGCCGACCGATGGCTACACGCAGGTGAACGCCATGGTGACCTTCAAGCCGATCGCGGACTCTCCCTTGCGCCTGTTCGTCGATGGCCGAAACCTGACCAACGAGACGATCCGCGAGCACACTTCGTTCCTAAAGGACTTCGCGCCCGCGCCGGGCCGTTCCGTCCGCGCCGGCTTTGCCTGGCGCTTCTAGCGCCCGCCGAAAGGTGGGCCTCGGCCAGCCCCAACGAGCCCCACCCCGCGCCGGGGCCTGGATGATTTCCGGGCCTCGGCGTTGCCGAATCAAGGCCAAGATTGCCGCAGGAGGTGGGATCGGCTAGAACCGCGAGCCTTTGCGGTCCTCCTCGAAGCGTTCGAGCGATCGCGCCAATTTTCTGTCGTAGAGCTCTTCATGACCACGCCCCAGTCCGCCGGCGAAATCACTGGCAACGTCCTGTTCTATAACGCGCCCGAGCCCCTGAACCGCGAGCAGCACGCCAAGCTGGCGCTGGTCCACAAGGACAAGCCCTATGCGTTCGCCGCCGCCGGCACCGCCGTTCCGCTGACGGTGTCGGAATTCGGCCCGGCCGCCCTGACCTTCCCGGTCATCTTCGCCGGCGACGACAAAGTGCCGCTGGCCGTGATGGGCCTGAACCAGCAGGAGAACCTGTTCGTCGGTGCCGACGGCTCGATCGAACCGAACGTCTACATCCCGGCCTACATCCGCCGCTATCCGTTCGTGCTGGCCAACGATGACACCCAAGAGCGCCTGATCGTCTGCATCGATCGCGGCAGCGACCTGCTGAGCGAACAAGGCCAAACGCCGCTGTTCGACGCTAAGGGCGAGCCGACCGAATACACCCAGAACTGCATCAAGTTCTGCGACGACTTCGAAATCGAGCGTCGCCGCACCGACACGTTCGTCCAGATCCTGAAGGACAACGACCTGTTCGAGCTGAAGAAGGCCACCTTCCAGCCGACCGACGAGGCCGGCGCTCCGGCCGGCGAGCCGGTCACGGTCGCCGAGTACTTCGGTGTTTCGGAAGAGAAGCTGAACGCCCTGCCGGCCAAGAAGCTGAAGGAGCTGCAGGAAAACGGCGCGCTGGGCCAGATCTACGCCCACCTCGTGTCGCTGCTGGGTTGGGATCGCCTGATCAACAAGACCATGATGAAGCAGGCCGACGCCGCGAACCTGAACTAAGGTTTCGCTTCGACTGACAAAGAAAGGGCGGCGAGCCAGACTCACCGCCCTTTTTCTTTACCGCGATCAGCGCGCGAAAATGCTGCGCGTGAGACAGGAAAAGACCAGCCGCCCGGCTTCGTCGAGGACGTCGTGCTGGGCGATCACGATCCCCTTGCCCTCGCCGACCGGATCCTTGCCCATGATGGTCATGCGGCCACGGAGCAGCTCGCCGACGGGCGGATTGCGCATCCAGCGCAGGGCGTCGACGCCCAGCCGCTTGGTCTGGGGCCACCCGGCGCTCGCTTCGGAATCCAGCCGCGTCCAGATCGCGAAGATCATGGCGTCCGGCGCGCCGTTCTCGACCGGCCAGCCGGGCGCGAACGCGGCGATGAAGGCTTCCAGAGCCTTGGCGTCGACCGCGCGTGTGCCCAGCGTCACGACCTGACCGATCTCGATATCGTCGAAGGCGGCGGGCATCAGCGTCTCCAGATGATTCCACGCCTGACTGTCTGTTGGGCCTTGGCCATTGTCGAGAGCCGGCGGGCGGTCCATGTGTACCGCTCAGCTCTTTTCCGTGTCCGGGCCAGCGCATGTTTCTGAAGAAAATCGTCCTCGCCCTGCAGGCCGCGTTGCTCGCGACGCTTCTGGGCGGCCAAGCCCTGGCGGGTCCAATCGTCAATTCGGGCCATATCGAGTCTGAACTGGTCGCTCAGGAAGCGGGCATCGCGCCCGGCGGCACGATCTACGTGGCGCTCCGCCAGAAGATCGTGCCGGGGTGGCACACTTACTGGCGCAACCCCGGCGACGCCGGCGAGCCGACCAAGATCACCTGGACCCTGCCGGCGGGCTGGCGCGCCGGCGACATGGTGTGGCCGACTCCGAAGAAGACCCGTCTCGGTCCGTTGCTCGACTATGCCTATGAGGGCGAGGTCCTGATCCCCGTACCGATCACGGCGGCCGCCGATGCCAAGCCAGGCACGACGCTGAGCCTCACCGCTGACGTCTTCTACCTGGTCTGCGAACAGGTCTGCATCCCTGAAGAAGCCAAGCTTTCGCTGCTGCTGCCGGTCGTCGCCGACGCGCCCAAGCCTGATCCCAAATGGGGCGCGGTGATCGGCAAGGTGCTGGCCGACGCCCCCAAGCCAGCCGGCCTCAAGGCCGTGTTCAAGCTTGAAGGACAGACCCTGAAACTGGCCGTGACCGGCGGCCCCCTGAAGGACGCGGACATGGCTGGCGCCTATTTCTTTCCGTACTCGCCCAAGGTCATCGAGCATGCGGCGGAGCAGGCGATCGAGCGCGGCCCCGAGGGGCTGACCCTGACGCTAAAGCCGGGCTACGACTTTGTCGGCGGCGGAACGCCTCCAGGCGAGCTTGCCGGCGTGCTGGCGACCAAAGCGGGGGCGTGGGAGGTGACGGCCACGGCCGGCGACCCGCCGCCGCAGGCCTCGGGCCTGGGGGCACCGCCCGTAGAAGCCGCTTCGCCCAATCGGACGACCGCTGGCCTTGCCGGCGCTCTGCTGTTCGCTTTCCTCGGCGGCTTGATCCTCAACCTGATGCCGTGCGTCTTTCCGGTCCTGTCGATGAAGGCGGCCAGCCTGGCGGGACACGCGCATGAGACGTCGAAGGCCCGGCTGCAGGGCCTAGCTTTCCTGCTGGGCGTCGTCGCGACCTTCCTGGCGCTCGCGGGCGCGCTGCTGGCCGTTCGTGCGGGCGGTGCGGCGGTGGGCTGGGGGTTCCAGTTGCAGTCTCCGCTGGTCATCGCGGGCCTGGCGCTGCTGATGCTGCTGGTCGCGCTGAACATGTCCGGCGTGTTCGAAATCGGAACGTCGGTGCAGGGTGTCGGCGCCGGCGCCTCGGCGAAGGGCGGCGTCTCCGGCGCCTTCTTCACCGGCGCGCTCGCCGTGGTGGTCGCCGCGCCCTGTACGGCGCCGTTCATGGCCGGCGCGCTCGGCTATGCGCTCACACAGCCCCCGGTGATCGCGCTCGGCGTCTTCCTGGCCCTGGCCCTGGGCTTCGCCGCACCGTTCGTGGCCGTCACCTTCAGCCCCGGCGCCCTGAAGCTGCTGCCGCGCCCCGGCGGCTGGATGGAGGTGCTGAAAAAAGGGTTGGCCTTCCCGATGTATGGCGCTGCGCTGTGGCTGGTCTGGGTGTTCGCCCAGCAGGCGGGGCCGATTGCCCTGGGGCAAGTGCTCGTCGCGGGTGTCCTGGCGGCGTTCGGCGCGTGGCTCTACGGTCTGGGGCAGACCCGGCGGGCCGAGGGCAAACCCGCAGCCGTCTCGATGATCCTCGGCTTGCTGGCGGTGATCGCGGCGCTGGGTCTCGCCGCGACGGCCGCTCTGTCGGCCAAGCCGCCTGCGGCATCCGCCGCCGCTGAGGCCCCGGCGTCCGCCGGTCCTGGCCTGACGGCCGAAGCCTGGTCGCCCGAGCGGGTGAAGGCCCTGCAGGCCGAAGGGCGTCCAATCTTCGTAGACTTCACCGCCGCGTGGTGCGTGACGTGTCAGGTCAACGAGAAGGTCGCCCTCTCCGGGTCCAAGGTCGCCGAGGCGTTCAAGGCCCAGAACGCCGTGCTCCTGAAGGCCGACTGGACCAACCGCGATCCCGTGATCGCCAAGGCTCTCGCGGAGTTCAACCGCGTCGGCGTGCCGCTCTATCTCGTCTACCCCAAGAACGGCGGCGAGCCGGTCATCCTGCCGCAGCTGTTGACCGAAGGCATGGTCATCGAGGCCATCGAGAAGGCGGGGGCTTAGGCCCCCGCTACTTCTTCTTGTCGCCCCCGAAAGGCAACTTGGCCTTGACCTGATCCAGCGGCGTCTTGGTGACCACCACCGGCGGCGGCACGGTCACCGGCGCAGTCTTGATCGGATAGGCGCGCCAACCGGTCTGGATCAGGGCGCTGAAGCCCTGGCACTTGGGAAAGTAGCGCACCATGCCAGAACGCGGCTTGGCGAACGGCGGCGGCTGCACCAGATCCTGGCGCTTGGGATCGACGAAGCGCCAATCGGTCGGCAGGCCGTAGCCCTTCTCACCGCCGAGGCGCACCGCCTGATAGGCGAGGTTGGCCTGGAAAGGCGGGACACCGTACCGCAGCATCGCCCGCAGGAAGATCTGGTCGGCCTCCTCGCGCTTGCCGGGCTCGCCGATCGTGTAGAGCCAGTCGTGGACGATGGCGGCGCGGGCCGTCGGGCCCTGCGGATCGATGAACGCCTGGCCGTACCAAGGCACGCTGGCGAAGTCGGTGACGTACCAGCGGGGCACCACAATCACCTTGCCGGTGTCGACGTCGCAGTACGGGAACTCCGCATCCAGCGTGAATAGCTTGCGGCCGTCTTTGGTCTGGTTGAACAGCATGATCGGCTGCGGCGTCAGCGAGCTCGGCGGCGTCGGGGCGACCACGGGTACGAACACGGTCGTGCTGGTCTGCGTCGCGCAGGCGCTCGCCAAAAGAGCAGCGCCGATCAGGGTTAAGACGGTTTTCGAACGGGACATCGACGTGCTGGGGACGGGAGGGTGACCGTTCTTCTGAGCGGCGGAGGCCTGTGGATCAAGTCCGTGTGGCGAAGTTTCGACCTCCACAACATTGCGACTGCGAATCTTCCGCATATCTCTGGTTTGTGAGAGTTTGATCCACAGTGTTCGTCGCTGGAGACCCGACATGCCGATCACACGCCGCCTCGTCGCCGCCGCCCTGCCGCTGACCGTCTAGTTCCCGTCACCGCCCAGGCGCGTCCTGCGCCCGACTTCACGGCGATCGACGCCGATGGAAAGACCCGCTCCCTTTCGGAGTTTCGCGGCAAGACCGTGGTCTTAGAATGGACCAACGAGGGCTGCCCCTATGTCCGCAAGCACTATTCGGGAAACATGCAGGGTCTGCAGCAGGCCGCGCGGGCCGACGGCGTCGTATGGCTGACTATCGCCTCGTCGGCGCCGGGCAAGCAGGGACACTTCGCCGACGGCGCGGCCGCCAAGGGCTGGATGAACGCCAAGGGCGCCAAGCCCACGGCCCTGCTCCTGGACGCCGACAACAAGGTCGCCACGCTCTTCAAGGCCAAGACGACGCCGCACATGTTCGTCATCGATAAGACGGGCGCTGTGGTCTACGAGGGCGCGATCGACGACAAGCCGACCAGCAAGGTCGAGGACATCCAGGGCGCCAAGAACCTTGTCGCGGCGGCTCTCGCCGACGTGAAGGCTGGGCGCAAGGTCGCCACGCCCTTCGTCGCGCCCTACGGATGCTCGGTGAAGTACAAGGATGCTTAGGGCCAGAGGATCCTAGGCGGCGGGTCGGGGCGGCGCGGTGATCACCTCGACATTGTCGTTCAGCAGATAGACCATGTCGCGCAGGGCAAGATCCTGAGCCTTGATCGTCGTGGCGGCGCGAACGGCGGCGAGTTTCTCGGGCAGGTCCTGGCTGATGCCGCGCAGGATGCACTTGAGGTCATCGATCGCGCCGCGTTCCTTCAGGGTGACGTGGCCCTTCATGTCGAGTGCGGCCAGATCGCCGATTTTGCTGGAGAAGGCGTCGAAGGCTTTCAGGGTCGAGGCGGCGCCGGACGGGTCCGCCTTCGCCAGCTGCGCGCGATAGCCCTCGGTCTGGGCCTTGAGTTGGCGGGCGCGTTTGACGATGTCGATAAACAACGGCTCGCCCGCAACGGACGCCGGCGCTGCAGGCGCTTGCATGACGGCCGGGGTAGGGCCGGCGCCTTGCCCTGGACTGAACGAGGCCATCCAGAGCATGGCGGAAAAGGCGACGGCGTCACAGGACATGAGGAGCTCCCGCAAAAAACGTCATTGGTCTGCCATGACGTGGCGGCGCCTGTTTGATAAGCCCGGTTTCGTAAACGCCGATTTACCAAAACCGTGAGGACGACATGGCCGATCTCGACGCCGCCTGGACCCGCCTGGAAGCCGCCGCCAAGGCTGCGGGCGACAAGCGTATCGTCGAGTTCTTCGACGCCGAACCTGGGCGCCTCGAGGCGCTGACCTTGGACGTCGCGGGCCTGCACCTGGATCTTTCGAAACAGGCCTGGGACGAGGCGGGTCTGGAAGCCGCGCTGGATGTGGCGCATGCGGCCGATGTCGAGGGCGCGCGGGGGCGCATGTTCGGCGGCGAGGCGATCAATTCGTCCGAAGGCCGGGCCGTGCTGCACACGGCCCTGCGCGCTCCGGCCGACGCCGACATCAAGGCGCTGGGCCAGCCGGTCATGGCCGAGGTCGAGGCTGTCCGTCAGCGGATGAAGGCTTTCGCCGAGGCGATCCGCTCCGGCGCCATCAAGGGCGCGACCGGCAAGCCGTTCAAGGCCATCCTCCACATCGGCATCGGCGGTTCGGACCTCGGTCCGCGCCTGTTGTGGGACGCCCTGCGTCCGATCAAGCCGTCGATCGACCTGCGCTTTGTCGCCAATGTCGACGGCGCTGAGTTCGCGCTGACGACCGCCGAGATGGACCCGGAGGAGACGCTGGTCATGGTGGTCTCCAAGACCTTCACGACCCAGGAGACCATGGCCAACGCCGGCGCTGCGCGCGCCTGGCTGGCGTCGGCGCTTGGCGAGCAGGGAGCAAACCAGCACCTGGCCGCCATCTCGACCGCGCTGGACAAGACCGCCGCGTTCGGCGTGCCGGACGAGCGCGTGTTTGGCTTCTGGGATTGGGTCGGGGGGCGCTATTCGCTGTGGTCTTCGGTCAGCCTGTCGGTGGCCATCGCCGCCGGCTGGGACGCGTTCCAGGGGTTCCTGGATGGCGGCGCGATCATGGACGAGCACTTCCGGACAGCCCCGCTCGACAAGAACGCGCCGGTGCTGGTGGCCCTGGCCCAGATCTTCAATCGCAACGGCCTGGACCGCCGGGCGCGCTCGGTCGTACCGTACTCGCACCGCCTGCGCCGCCTCGCTGCGTTCCTCCAGCAGTTGGAGATGGAAAGTAACGGCAAGTCGGTTGGTCCCGACGGCAGGCCCGCCAAGCGCGGGACGGCCACGGTGGTGTTTGGCGATGAGGGCACTAACGTCCAGCACGCCTATTTCCAGTGCATGCACCAGGGGACGGACATCACGCCGATGGAGTTGATCGGCGTCGCCCAGTCGGACGAAGGTCCGGCCGGCATGCACGAAAAGCTGCTTTCCAACCTCCTGGCCCAGGCCGAAGCCTTCATGGTCGGGCGGAGCACAGAGGATGTCGTGGCTGAGCTCAAGGGCAAAGGCGTTTCCGATGCCGAGATCGCCACCCTGGCCCCGCAGCGCACCTTCGTCGGCAACCGCCCCTCGACCCTGGTGCTGTTGGACCGCCTGACCCCCCAGGCGTTCGGAGCCCTGATCGCGCTCTATGAGCACAAGACCTTCGTCGAAGGCGTGATCTGGGGGATCAATTCCTTCGACCAGTGGGGCGTCGAGCTAGGCAAGGTGATGGCCAATCGGATCTTGCCGGAACTGGAGAACGGCGCGGCGGGTGAGCATGACCCGTCGACGACGGCGTTGATCCAGCGCCTGAAGCGATAGGCGCCGCCATGCGGACCCTCGGGATCAGCGGCGTCGCCGCGGCTGTTCTGCTGGTCGCCTCGTGGGCGCATGCCGGCGAGGTGATGGTCGATGGCCGCAAGGTCGCCTATCGCGAGTGGGGCGCCGGCGAGCGGACGCTGGTGATGGTGAGCGGTCTTGGCGACGGCGCGGAGATCTTTGATGGCGTCGGCCCGCGCCTGGCCCAAGGCTGGCGCGTCATCGCCTATGACCGCGCAGGTTACGGCGGCAGCGCCGATCATCCTGGCGTTCACGATGCGGTGCGGGCGGAGGCCGAGCTCAAGGGGTTGCTCGCCGCGTTGAAGGTCCGGAGGCCGGTGTTGCTGGGGCACTCCCTGGGAGGCGTATTTGCCGCCCACTTCGCCGCCCGCAACCCGGGGGAAGTCGCGGGGCTGGTGCTGGAGGAGACACGGCCGACCGGCTTCACCGACGCCTGCAAGGTTCAAATCAAGCGTGGATGCGAATTCCCGCCGCTGCTCAAATACGCCTTCCCGCTAGGCGGTCGCCGCGAGATCGAGGCGCTGAGCCGAACTGAGCGTCAGGAAGCCGAGGCGGCCGGCGGCGCGACGCCGACTCTGATCCTGACCCGCGCCAACACCGGGCAGGGCGGTTTCGAGGGGCTATGGCTGTCGCAGCAGGCCAAGCTGGTCCAGCGTTGGCCGGCCGCGCGGCTGGTCGCCGCCCCGAAGGGCGGCCACTACGTCCATCGCGACGCCCGGGACTGGTTCGTCTCTGAAGTCAGCGGCTTTCTGACAACGCT
Source organism: Pseudomonadota bacterium (assembly GCA_020161365.1). Taxonomy (GTDB): domain Bacteria; phylum Pseudomonadota; class Alphaproteobacteria; order Caulobacterales; family Caulobacteraceae; genus Caulobacter. The sequence continues at coordinate 61,795 of JAIUNU010000007.1, forward strand.
GGGCCAACCCTAAAAGGTCTTCCGCACCCGGAAACTCATGAAGGTGCGCGGATTGATCGCGCGGTCCTCAACGAAGGCGACCGCGCGGTTGGGGCCGCGGTTGGCGAAAACCGTGCGGCGAATGCTGAAGTCGTCCCACAGGTTCAGCTGCGCGCGGATGGCCAGGGTCGGGGTGGGCTTATATTCGGCGAAGAGCTCGTAGTACTGCGCGCCGCGCCAGACGCTGGTCTGGTCGACATCATAGGTGCCCTGCCCGAGCAGCGGCAGCCAGTTGATCCCCCACTGGGTCTTGTACTTCGTCAGATCCTGTTGGAAGCCGATATTGGCCTGGGTTGGCCGCACGCGGGAGATGGGACGATCCAGACCGGTCGTCGGGTCCTTCACGTGTGTTTCGTTCCAGTCGTTCTTGAAGGTGAAGCGGCCGCCCTTGATCCCCAACTTGTCCGTCGGGACCACGATGTTCAGGCTCAAGCGATCCAGGGTGGCGTCGCCGATATTGCCCACCGCCGACAGGCCGCCTGGCAGCGGCAGGCGGTCGATCACGCCGATGATCTCGTCATGCCGATAGGTGATCGCGACGATGCCCTCGCCCCAGAAGCGGCGCTCATAGCCGATCTCGGTGATCCAGCGCTGCTCAGGCTTCAGCTCGACATTACCGCCGTAGACATTGCCTTCCTCCAGGTCCGACGAGGCGGCGAAGTCCTCGAAGTCCAACTGGCCCAGTTCCCGTTCGAAGCGGAAGCGCAGCTGGTTGTTGGCGACGGGCGTCCAGGTCGCCAGGAACCGGGGCTTGGCGTAGAAGAAGCTCTTCTTGTTCTCGGCGTCGCCCGACTGCTTGATCGTCGACGTCTCCAGGCGCAGACCGCCTTCCAGCGTCAGGCGCGGATTGACCCGCCAGGTGGCCTTTGAGAAGGCTTCGCCGCGCAGCTCCTCGACCTTGACCGAAGCGCTGGGCAGCGGCACGGCCGCTCCGCCTACAGAGTAGGCCTGTTTCACGTCGAGCATGTTGTAGGCGGCCTCAGCGCCGGTCTCGACGGTGATCGCCTTGCTCCAGTCGTGGCGGAGCTGCGCGCGGAAGATCGACTCGCCGCTGTCGCCTTCACCGGTGAAGCGTTGCTGCGGAGCCTTGATCCCGTTCAGAGTCTCATCGCTGGTCGAAGCGCTTTCGAAACTATCAAAGCTGTGGATGGCCCGCGTCTCCAAAGCCCAGTTGGGCGCCAGCGGGCGCGTGTAGGTCAGGCCAAGCTCACCCGATCGGCTCTCGTCGGTATAGTCGCTGCGGCGCTCGGCGGTCGGCGAGGTCAGGGTCTGCCACTGGTTCCAGTCATTAACGCCAAAGCGAGCCGTCGCCTCGATCTTGCCGCCGCCCAGCGGCGCCGAATAGTTGCCCCGGATGCTGCGTCCGCCGCCCCAGCTGTCGTTCAGGAACTTCTCGTCGCGGATGATCTTGCCGGTGGCGTCGCGTCGGATATTCGTGCCCGGACCGTTGGAGTCGCTGCTGCCGATCCCGTCGCTCAGCGTCACGCCCCAGCTCTTGTCGCCGTTCGTGGCGGTGAATTGATAGCTGCCGCCATAGAGGTCGCGACCACCGTCGAATTGGCTGGTGTTCCACGTGAGGATCGACTGGCGGTTGGCGCCCTTTTTCAGGATCACGTTCACGACCACCGAATAGCCCTGCATGTCGACGCCCGGCGCCCCGCCCCGGATCAACTCGATCCGCTCGACGCGGTTGGCCTGGGTGCGCGACAGCACGTTGCTGCCGGTGTCGTTCTTGGAGGCTGGACGGGCGCCGTTGATCAGGATGTTGCCAACCGCGCCCTCGAAGCCCCGCGCGCCGGTGCCGTCCTGAACCGAGAACCCCGGTACGCGCTGGACCATCTCCAGCGCCGTGTTCGGACGTTGGGCGGCGAAGAAGTCGGGCTGGAAAACCAGGACCCCGCGCTGTGCGGCCTCGGCCTGGGCGGCCACTTGCTCCGGCGTCAGCTCGGCGGCCTGGGCGGCGCCAGCCAACAGAATGGCGGCCGCGCTGGCCAGAAGCATGGTCTTGTTCATCACGGGTTCCCCTCAGTGACGACAGGTCTGAACGGCGCGTGCGTTCACCTCAAGTTACAAGCCTGAAAGGTGGATTACATATCGGATAGAATTACAGGAAATTCATCTTTCATTGCGTGCCGTGCGCTCGCTATACGTTTCATAATCGATGTTTACTTAAAATATACTGTTCTGAGCAGGGCCGTGTCTCGCTGCGAATACGCAGCCGTAGCAAGGGGCGTTGCGACAGCGGCCTAATGTGCACCCGCCTATCGCTGCCTCTTGAGCTTTTCGACGGCTTGGCCCACCCTCGGTCCACAACCTTCTCTCGTGTGGTTCATGTCCGAGATTGTGCGCGAGGCTCGGGCCTAACAGGCTCAGAACCTCGGTTCGAAAGTCGCTAGGCCCGCTCCGCCCGTGCTTCCCGCCCGGTGGAAGTGCGATCGTACGCCTCGATCTCCTCGGACAATCCCTTGAACATCTCAAAGCCGCAGCAACGCACGCTGCACGCGCTGGCCCAAGGCGGCCGCATCGAACTCGAACGTGACGACAAAGGCCGGGTGCTCTCGGCCGACTGTATGACCCGCGATGGCTGGGCGCTGACCGACTGCACGGTGGCCGTGTTTCAGTCGTTGAAGCGAAAGCGGCTGATCGCCAGCCAGGACGGCGGGCCTTACCGCATCACCCGGCTGGGCCTCGCCAACCTTCGCGCGCAACTCGACAATAGGGTCGGCGCCAGGGCCTGGTGATCAGTCCAGAAGCTTGAAGAACAGGACGCGCGCGGCGCCATAGTCGCGCGCGTCGATCTGCTCGAAGCCATCGAGCGTGGGATCGACCTCGCCGCGTCCGCGCTCGAACATCAGGATCGCGCCGGGGGCCAGCCAGCCATGGGTCCGCAACTCGGCCACGGCCTTCTCACCCAGACCCTTGGCGTAGGGCGGATCAAGGAAGGCGACATTGAACGGCTCGCCGGCGCTGGCGGGCCGCGGTCCAAGATCGGTCGCGTCCCGGCGATGCACCCGCGTGACGCCGAACAGATGCATGGCGTCGATGTTTTCGCGAATGGCGCCGCGCGCCGCGTCGTCCGTTTCGACGAACAAGCAGAAGGATGCGCCGCGCGACAGGGCCTCCAGGCCCAAAGCCCCTGAGCCAGCGAACACGTCGATGACCCGCGCGCCGTGCAGCTCAGGCGCCCAGGCGGCGTGCTCCAGGATATTGAACACCGCTTGGCGGGCGCGATCGGACGTCGGGCGGGTCGACTCGCCGGGTGGGGCGGCGATGGCCTTGCCGCGAAACTGGCCGGAGACAATCCGCATCAGGTCGCCTGCGCCTGGCTCACACGAGCGATACGGCGGTTGAGCCACTGAAGGCCTACCAAAGTCGCCGCCATGACCGCCCAGCCCCAGGGATAGACCAGACTGACAAAGCTCATCCCGCACATGAAGCCAGGAAGCAGCGCCACGCGCAGCATGACATATACGGCCTCGGCCTTCGGAGTGGGGTGAGCGAGCTTGCCGACAAAGGCCGCGTAAGCCCAAAGCAGGGCGATCGCCAGACCGATCAAGGCCACGAGGCCCACGTACACTGGAAACGCCTGGCCTGCACGCTGCTCCCAGAGCAGTTCGGTGCCGAGCGGGAGTAGCGCCACGAGGCCGAGAACGATGAAGTTAAGGACGTCCAACACCACGTTGGCGGAGCGAAGGCGTTGGAAGATGCGCCTGTGACTGATCCAGTAGATCCCGACCACTGCAAAGCTGATCGCGTAGGCCCAAAGTTTCACGCCCATCTGTGCGAACAGATCCCTGATGCCGTTCCAGTGGTGCGGCGGGTGTATCTCGATCGCCAACAAGGTGATCGCGATCGCAAAAACCGCATCGGAAAACAGCACCAGTCGGTGCAGGTGCCCTGCGCCTGAATCCTGATCGCTCATGCCCGTCCTCTTACAAGTCGTAACCGGATGTGTGCCGCCGTCAGCGCGTTGCGGCAAGCGCGCGCTTTACAAGATCGTGGCGGCCCCGTCTTAGTCCAAAACAATGAGAGGCGGATGGAACAGGCCATGGGCGAGCTGATGGAGACCGTGAGGCGTTCGCGCTTCCTGGCCGACCTGTCGCCTTACGACCGCGATCCGTGGCGGACCGCGATCGCGATCCCGGCGGGCATCCTGGCCGGCGCGGTGGCGGGGCTCCTGGGCGCTCTGTCGGCGACCCTTGTCTTCATGCTGATCGTCAGTGGGCTGGATGGCGCTTCGGCGGCCATGGAGCTCTTCCGCGTCTTTTCGGAAACCGATCTGGCCGAGCCGACGGGACGCGAGTCGCTTTTCATCCTGGCCGCTCTGGCGGGGGTGAATCTGGGGGCCGCCATCGGCTTTGTCGCGGCGGCGGGGGCGATCCATCACCGGCGCATCCGCGATTACGTCAATGACGGCCAGCCATTGCGCTGGCGCCTGATGGTCGGCGGGCTAGTGCTGGTCGGACTGGTCATGCTGGCCGTGACCGGCGGCGCGGTGCTGACGGGCCAGACGATCGATCCGCCGATCCTTCGCGTCTCGCCCAACTTGGTGGGCCGTTCGCTGTATGCGGTGATCGCCGTGGCGCTGCTGGTCCTGGCGTCGGCGGCCGAGGAACTGGTGTTTCGCGGCTGGCTGCTGAAGCAGAGCGCGGCCTATGTCCGTAATCCGATCGCCTTGATGGCGCTGAACGGCTTGCTATTCGCGGCCATCCATCTGGATCCTAATCTGGACGCCTTTCTGGTGCGCGCGGCCATGGGCGCCGGCTTGACCTGGATGGCGCTGCGCTTGGGCGGCATCGAACTGGGCATCGGCGCGCACGCCGCCAATAATGTCGTCATCCTGTTGATGTTGCGTCCGATGACCACGCGGCCAGACGCCGCCCACGAGTTTAAGGTCGGACTGATCGCGAGCGCTCTGGTGGTTCTTGCAGGCTTTATAGCGATCGCCGAACTCGCGGTGCGCTGGCCAGCCCTTCGTCGGTGGACGCGGTTGTCCAGCCCGGCCACGGCTTGAGCTAACGCTTGGGACCGCGCGATGCGCCGGGCTTGCCTGGCCGTTCCGACAGTCGACGAGCCGCGCCCTCGGCGGGCTTCACGCCCGGCTTGGCGGAGACGCGCGGGGCGGTCTTGCCGCGCGCGACGGGTTTGCGATCGTCGATGAACTTGGTCTCGATCGACTTCGCCGGCCGCTTGGGCTTGGCCGGCCCCTTGCCTGCGGACTTGGCCGGGCCATGCGGCGAGGCCTTCTTCTTCGGCTTGGCCCAGCCGGGTTTGTAGACCGGTTTTTCCGGCTTGTCGGGCGCGTCCGGCAGGATCGCGCGGTCCGCGCGCGGAGCGCCCCGACGTTGCAGCTCGCCGCCGCCCTCGGCCCCGGGCGCCTTGGTGGGATTGGCGATCCCGACGAACTTAGGACGATCACCGGTCGGCATGTTCTCGGGAGAGACCACGCCTTCCAGCAGTTCGCGGATCACCCGCGGGCCGACCTCCTCGATCTGGCCGGCGGCCAGGGTTCCCAGGGCGAAGGGCCCGTACGACAGGCGGATCAGGCGATTGACCTTCAGGCCGATCGACTCCAGCACCTTGCGGACCTCGCGGTTCTTGCCTTCCGACAGGCTCACCGTGATCCACACGTTCTTGCCGCCGCCTGCGCGCTCGTGGGCCTTGTCGAGCTTGGCGTCGATCGCGCCATACTTGACGCCCTCGATCGTAACTCCGTCCTTGAGCGTGTCGAGCTTGGCCTGGGTAGTGTCGCCGAAAGCCCGGGCGCGGTAGCGGCGGACCCAGGCGTTGCTGGGCGTTTCCAGGGCGCGGGACAGTTCGCCGTCGTTGGTCAGCAGCAGCAGACCTTCGGAGTTCAAGTCCAGGCGGCCGACCGAGATCAGGCGCGGCAGGTCCTTGGGCAGGGTCTGGAACACCGTCGGGCGGCCCTTAGGATCGCTGTGGGTGGTCATCAGTCCGGTGGGCTTGTGGTAGCGGAAGATCCGCGTCGGCTCGCGCTCGGCCACCAGTTGGCCGTCGACGGTGAGAAAGTCGCCTGGCTTCACCTTGACCGCGGGGGTCGTCAGCACCTTGCCGTTGATGGCTACACGTCCCGCCTCGATCAACCGCTCGACCTCGCGACGGGAGGCCACGCCGGCCCGGGCCAACGCCTTGGCCACCCGCTCGCCGGGGCCGCCGTCGAGATCTCCGTCTTGACCGTCGAGGTGGGGCTCGTACAGGGGATCGTGGGGTTTGGTCATGGCGCGTCCTTCTTGGGCTGGGCGCATCTCTCGATGGGCTTTGTCGTCTAATGCGCACTGATGCGAGCGAGGATCAAGACCACCGTATGATGCGCCTTGCTCTCGAGGCTGCGCGCGCAGCGGCCGAGGCGGGCGAGACGCCGGTGGGTGCGGTGATCTTCGATCCCAGCACCGGCGAGGTGGTCGCGACGGCCGGCAACGGCCCGATCGCGGCGCATGATCCGACCGCCCACGCCGAGATCGCCGCGATGCGCGCGGCGGCGGCCAAACTCGGGAACTATCGGCTCACAGGCCTGACCTTGGTGGTGACGCTGGAGCCCTGCGCCATGTGCGCCGGCGCGATCAGTCACGCACGGATCGGGCGGGTCGTTTTCGGGGCCGAGGACCCGAAAGGCGGCGCCGTGGTGCATGGCCCGAGGTTCTTCGCCCAGCCCACCTGTCACTGGCGACCCGAGGTGAGCGGCGGGATGCTGGCCGACGAGAGCGCCGAATTGCTACGCGGCTTCTTCCGCGCGCGGCGCAAGACCAAACCTAGTTGATCATCGCCGAGGTCAGCATGACCTTCGATCCAGGCTTGCCCAACACCTGATCGGCGGCCTTCTGCAGTTCGCGGCTGATGTGGTCGATATCGGGGGGCGATCCGCCGCGCAGGCCGGCGGCGTAGACCATCAGGGTCTGGGCGAAAGCCGCGCGAAGTCTCGGGGTCGAGGCCTGGGCGCGTTCCATCAGCTTGGCGTCCTTGATCTCCAGCCCCGTCTCGACCGTCATCACGCCCCGGCGACCGTCGCGCCGCAGGACTACCGCGTTGATGGGGGCCAGGGCGAAGTAGGTGACCGCCTCCTTCTTCTCCTTCTTGCCCTCATTGGCCAGGGCTAGGTTCGGGGCGAGCGTCGGGGTCGCCACCAGGGCGAGGGTCAGGACGAGAGACAGGAGGCGATGTCGGCGCATGCCGCCTTCTAGCGCGACGTGGTTGACGTCCTCTTTACGTCTGCAGGCGCATGAAGGGCCGTTAACCACGATTCGTCGCCGCGCCTCCCGAACCCGGAAGGCCGCCGGCAGCGTCGCAGGAGGCTGAACTTGGGTCGTTTTTCTCCCAAATCCCTCGATCTGGACGGCAAGGTGATCCTGGTCACCGGAGGCACCGGTTCCTTCGGGCGGCGCTTCATCGAGACCGTGCTTCGCCGCTATGACCCCCGGAAGGTCATCGTCTACTCCCGCGACGAATTGAAGCAGAGCGACATGCAGATCGAGCTCCGCGAGCAGTTCGACGAGGCCACCGTCGCCAAGATGCGCTTCTTCCTCGGCGACGTCCGCGACCGTGAGCGCCTGACCTTGGCCCTGCGCGGGGTCGACATCGTCATCCACGCCGCCGCTCTCAAGCAGGTGCCGGCGGCCGAGTACAATCCGTCCGAGTGTATCCACACTAACGTACTCGGCGCCGAGAACGTCGTCTGGGCCAGCCTCGCCAATGCGGTCAAGCAGGTGGTGGCCCTGTCCACCGACAAGGCCTGTAATCCCACTAACCTCTATGGCGCGACCAAGCTGGCTTCGGACAAGACCTTCGTGGCCGCCAACAACCTGTCGGGCGACATCGGCACGCGGTTCTGCGTCGTGCGCTACGGCAATGTCGTCGGCTCCCGCGGCAGTGTCGTACCCCTGTACCGTCGTCTGCTGAGCCAGGGCGCGACCGAGCTGCCCGTCACCGATCCGCGCATGACCCGCTTCTGGATCACCTTGAACGAGGGCGTCGACTTCGTCCTGTCGTCGCTGACGATGATGCGCGGCGGCGAGATCTTCGTGCCGAAGATCCCGTCCATGGCCATGCCCGACTTGGTCAAGGCGATGTCGCCGACGGCCGCGATGAAGGTGATCGGCATTCGGCCCGGCGAGAAGCTGCACGAGATCATGATCAGCGCCGACGACGCCCGCTCGACAGTGGAGTTCGAGGATCGCTACGCCATCGAACCCAACTTCGCCGAGTTCGGCCGCGAGCCCTACGCCGCCTCCGACGGCGCCCAGCGGGTCGCCGAAGACTTCTCGTACAGCAGCGACAACAACCAGGACTGGCTGAGCCCCGAGGGCCTCTTGGCCATGCTGGAGGAGAAGGCCGCGCGATGAGCGGCTTCCTGCCCTATGGCAAGCAGACGATCGAGGACGACGATGTCGCGGCCGTCGCCGAGGCGCTGCGCGGCGATTTCCTGACCACCGGGCCGACCGTCGAGGCGTTCGAGACGGCCTTCGCCCAGAAGGTCGGGGCGGGCCACGCGATCGCCGTCTCCAACGGCACGGCGACCTTGCATCTGGCGATGATGGCCCTGGGGATCGGTGAGGGCGATGTCTGTATCGCGCCGTCGATCACGTTTCTGGCGACCGCCAACTGCGCCCGCTATGTCGGCGCCGAGGTGGTGTTCGCCGACGTCGATCCCGACAGCGGCCTGATGACGCCCGATACCCTGGCCAAGGCCTTGGCCAGCGCGCGCGACAAACGGGTGAAGGCGGTGCTCCCCGTCCATCTCCGCGGCGATGTCTGCGACCTGCCTGCGCTCAAGGCGATGGCGTCGGCGTCCGGCGCGGTCCTGGTCGAGGACGCCCCCCATGCGCTGGGCTCGATCGCGACGTTCGGCGGCGTCGCCCATCCGGTCGGCGACGGTACCTATTCCAGCTTCGCCAGCTTTTCGTTCCACCCGGTCAAGACGCTGGCCACCGGCGAAGGCGGCATGCTGACCACCAATGATCCGGATCTGGCCGGCAAGGCCCGGCTGCTCCGGTCGCACGGCATGGTTCGCCAACCGGGCGGCGATCCCTGGTGGTACGAGATGCCTGAACTGGGCTTCAACTACCGCATCCCGGACGTGCTCTGCGCCCTGGGCCTCTCGCAGCTGAACAAGCTGGACCGCTTCGTCGCCCGGCGGCGCGACCTGACCGCGCTGTACGCCCGGTTGCTGGCCGAGCGGACCCCGCGCGCGCGTCTGGCCGACACGCCTGCCTATTCGAACCCGGCGCTGCACCTGCTGACCGTGCTGATCGACTTCGAGGCAGAAGGCCTGTCGCGGCGCACCGTGGTTGAAAGTCTGAAGGCGCAAGGCGTCGGGACCCAGGTTCACTACATCCCGGTGCACCGTCAGCCGTACTACGTGAACCGCCAAGGCCTGGCCCATCTGCCAGGAGCCGACGCCTGGTACGCGCGCTGCCTGACCCTGCCGTTGTATCCCACCATGACCGACGGCGACGTCGAGCGCGTGGTGGACGCTTTGGCGGGGATCCTTGGGTAGGGCGCCGTCAACTTCGCGCAGCCGTGGAACGCTTCAATCATTAAATTCGCGACAGGCGCCTCTACTGCCCCTGTCACACGCCTCTAAGCTCATAAGCAGCTTCCAGGGGGCTTTGATGTCTTTCAACGTTCGTGTTCTTTTCGCCGGTGTCGGAGCGCTCGCGATGCTCGTCGGCGCCGCCCAGGCTCAAGCCGAGACCGGGCCGCGAGACTACCGGCCTAGCTTCCATCCCGAGACGCTGAAAGGACCGCCGGCAGGCAAGCCGAACGAGGTGCTGGTGTTGGGCACGACGCACCTATCCGGATTGCCGAAGACCTTCGATATGGGGCTGCTGGCCCCTCTGATCGAGCGCCTGGCGAATTGGAAGCCCACCGGCATCGCGACGGAGGATCTCTCGGGCCTGCAATGCGACGCCTTGCGTCGCTACCCCCACCGTTATGCCGCGACCGTGAAGACCTATTGCTACGACCCCAGTAAAGCGGGGCAGGCGATCGGTCTCGATGTGCCGGCCGCCAATGCCGAAGCCGAGCGCATGCTGGCCGCCTGGCCCGCCCAGCCTACGGCCGCTCAGCGCCGGCGTTTGGCGGCGGTATTCATTGCGGCGGGAGAGCGCAACTCGGCTCTTGTGCAGTGGCTGCGCTTGCCGGACGCCGAGCGCCGGGCGGGCGACGGTCTGAATGACGAGTTGGCCGCCTATCTGGACTCGTTCAAGGTCCGCCGCAACGAGACCACGCTGATCGCCGCCGTCCTGGCCGCGCGACTCGGCCATGAGCGCCTGTGGAGCGTAGACGATCACTCGGCCGACACGCCCGACAGCAGCGACCCGGCCGAGCAGAAGGCGTTCGAGGCCGCAATCATGAAGGCTTGGGATAATCCGGTCAGCCACGCCCGACGCGCTCAGGATGAGAAGCTGGGGGCCGATCTGGACAAGCCGGACGGCGTGCTGAACCTCTATCGGGCCTATAATAGCCCCGAAGCCCAGATGCAGGCCTACGAAAGCGACTTTGGTGCGACCTTCGTCGAGCCCTCGCCTCAAGGCTTTGGCCGGCAGTATCTCGGCTTCTGGGAAACCCGCAACCTGCGTATGGTCGCCAACATCCGCGACGTGCTGGGCCAGCACCCGGGCATGCGTATGCTCGCCATCGTCGGAGCGTCACACAAGGGTTACTATGAGGCGTATCTGAACCAGATGCACGACGTACGTCTGGTGAGCTCGGATGTGGTGCTGCGGTAAGGCCAAGGCGTGGTGCGGCCCTGAAACCTGAGATCTTCGCGGTCGCTTTAAGGGATTTTGGCTGAAGACCTCTTCCATCAGGCCAGCGCCGTTACGCCGCTTTGGCGAGCAAGCTCTTGATCAGGTCCATGGTCTGGGGCGAGCTCGCTAGCTGCTCGCGGGAGCTGGGATCCCTGGCCAGTTTCAGGGCTTCGAGCCGCGCCTTCTCGGCCACGGGGCCGGTCGGCCCCGCCTCGCCCATCGCCAGTTTGGCCAGCAGTTGCAGACGATGCGGCAGCGGCGCCGGCGCGCGCACCAGCATGGTCAGGAGACGCGTGTCGGCCTCGATCAGGGCCCCGATCTCCCCGAGTTTGGCGCAGAGGGGCTCATAGTCCTCCCGGACCAGGCCCGAACGGGTCAGGGAGCGCTGCAAGACCGCCAGGTGGCTGAGCTTGGCTACGGGCGAATCCGGCCCCTGGCGCATTTCCTTCTCGAAACGCATGGCGCTGATATTGGCGTTCAGCCAGCGCGACGCATTGCGCTTGTTGACCGCGCCCATCACGTTCTCGGCCAGGCGGATCAGCATCTTGATCTCTTCGTGGGCGCTGCGGTCGCGGCCCAGAAGAGAGTCGATGAAGTCACCGTTCAGCAGGGTTTTGGAGCGCGTGGTGAACGCGACCTGGATATCCTCGGCCTGAAGGATGCGACCGGCCGCTGCGGTCAGGCTCATGGCCAGCGCACGCAAGAACTCGATCTCGGCCTCGGCGTCGTTGGGCTTCAGGCGGCGCACGCCGTTCAGCTCGGCGAGCACGCGGTCGGCGATCGCCTTGCGCACGGACGGAAATTGATCACCCGCCAGCCAGGCGCCCAGACGGCGCGCGGTGCCCGACAGCTCCGGCATACAGGCTCGGACGCTCGACTCGATGCGGATCAGGGCCTCCACGGCCGTGCCGCCTGTAAGACGGGTCATGGCCGCGAGGGTCGAGCCCAGGTCGTCCTTGGTGTCCAGCAGGTCGGCCATGCCCGCGCGCGAGCCGATGATTTCGGCCAGGGGCGTCTCGATGGCCTGCAGGGCGGCGACGCGGGCGCGCGGTTCTTCCGGCGCGGCGTCGGCCAGATCCAGCAGACGCGCGATCTTGTCCGACCAGGTGCTTGCGGGCGCGATCGAGGCGGCGACACCCGCGCCCAGCAGAAACGCGCGATCGGGATCAGCGACAAGGCGTTGGGCGGCCTTGGCGAACCCTTCCTTGTCGAGGTCCGGCAGGCTGCCCTTCTTGAAGGCCTTCATCAGGTTGGAGATCGTACGCTCAACCAGCCCATGGAAGTGACGCATCACTTCGTGGACGGACTGCCCGCGCGCCTCGGCCTCCGGAATGGCGATCTTCTGCAGCGCGTGTTGCAGGTCTGTGCCGGAAGCCTCCAGCTTCTCGACGAGATCCGGCCGGTGCAGCAGCTCGAACGGCGTCGCCCTGTGGCGGGCCAGCCAGCCTTCGAGGAGGCGGCCGATCCGGTCGCGGGCGTGCGCGGTGTAAAGGTCGGCCGGCTGGACGCACAGCGGGTCGCGGTCCTCGACCTCCTTCTTGGGTTTGCCGCCGTCGACGAGGCCCTTGGTGAAGATCGAGATCGACTTGTATTCGCCGGTGGACGGGTCGAGCGTTTCCTTGGTCACGCGCGCGGCGACGGCGCGGTTCTGAGTCAGAATGTCCTCGGCCGCCTGCAACGCTTGCGCGCGGTTTTCCGTGGCGATTTCCAGCGTCCACTGCGCGCCGACTTTGCGTCGGACAAAAAGCTCGTAATGGACCTGGCTCATGCCTACCTGCTCCACGAGCCTGAACTATGGCGTACGAGACCTTAAGGTGAGGTTGAGGATAATCGGGACGGCCCAGAACGCCCCAATCACGCCTTTGTCGGGCCGCAAAGCGTCGCCAGAAGCAGGGAAAGCTTTGCCGCGCCGCGCGTTGAAGCTGCGACGCCCGACCGATAGGATCGGGCGACTACGGAAGGTGAAGGACACGTATCGACCCAATGGCCGCCATCACGCTCATTGACGACGACGAAAACATCGTCGCTTCGGTCTCGCTCGCCCTGGAGAGCCATGGCCACACCGTGAAGGCCTATTACGACGGCGCCTCCGGGCTGGAAGCGGTCGAATCCACGCCGCCCGACCTGGTGATCCTCGACGTGAAGATGCCCCGCATGGACGGCATGGAGGTGCTGCGCCGTCTGCGCCAGACGTCGGAAATCCCGGTGATCATGCTGACATCCAAGGACGACGAGATCGACGAGATCCTCGGCTTCAACCTCGGCGCAGACGACTACATGCACAAGCCTTTCAGCCAGCGTCTTCTGCTCGAGCGGGTGAAGGCGGTACTACGCCGTGCGCGCCCCGAGGAGGAAGACGCGGCCGCTCCGGCGGGCGCTGCGGGCTCCAAGGTCATGAAGCGCGGCAAGCTGACGCTCGACCCCGCGCGGCACGACAGCCTCTGGGACGGCAAGCCTGTGCGCCTGACCGTGACCGAGTTCCTGCTGCTGCAGGCCCTTGCGCAGCGTCCCGGCTTCGTGAAGAGCCGCGACAACCTGATGGACGCCGCCTACGACGATCAGGTCTATGTCGACGACCGCACGATCGACAGCCACATCAAGCGCATGCGCAAGAAGTTCCGTCAGGTCGACCCGGAATTCGACTCCATCGAGACCCTGTACGGCGTTGGCTACCGTTACCGCGAAGCCTGATCCGGCCCCTCCAGGCGTCGCCGAGCGTCGGCGGCGCTTCGCCTGGCCGCGCGGATCGCGGCTGGGCCGGCTGATCGTCGTCCTGAACGTGGTGGCCCTGGCGATCGTGATCGTCGGGGCCCTGATCCTCAACGAATGGCGCAACGGGCTCGTCAATGCGCGGATCGACAGCCTCACCACCCAGGGCGAGCTGATCGCCAATGTCATCGACCAATCGGCGACGGTGGGAGAGCCAGAGCCGGCGCTGGACCCCTACACGGCCAGCCAGATCTTCCAGCTGCTGTTCATCCCGCGCTCGCAGCGCGCGCGCCTGTTCGACGCCAACGGCAAGGCGCTGGCGGACTCGTTCGTGGTCGCTGACCGAGTGGACTGGAAGGTCCTGCCGCCTGCCCGCAAGCCGGGGCAGAAGGATGACAACGCCCAGAAGGCGCCGGCGCACGACGCTACGTCCAAGCGTGCGCAAGAGGCGCTGAACAATGAGATCGCCGAGGCCATGCGCGGCCGTACGGTCGCGGGGACGCGGATCGCTGAGAACGGCGAGCGTGTCGTGTCGGTGTCGATCCCCATCCAGCACGTCAAGGCCGTGCTGGGCGTCCTGACGCTGGAGGCCAGCGATGTCGACGAGATCATCGCCGCCCAGCGCAAGGCGCTATTGCCGTTCATCGCAGTGGCGATGCTGGCGATCCTTGTCTCCAGCGTGCTGCTGCATCGCCTGATCGCCGTGCCGGTTCTGCGCCTGGCCCGCGCCGCCGACCATGTTCGCCTGCAGGGCGCGCGCGCCATCTCCCTGCCCGACCTTTCGGAGCGCAAGGATGAACTGGGCGATCTTTCGCGATCGCTCGAGGACATGACCCATTCGCTGTCCGAGCGCATGGACGCCATCGAGCGCTTCGCCGCCGACGTAGCCCACGAGATCAAGAACCCGCTGACCTCGATCCGCTCGGCGATCGAGACCCTGGATCTTGTGTCAGAGCCCGCCGCGCGCGCGCGCTTGCTGGCCATCCTGCAGAATGACGTCAACCGGCTGGACCGTCTGGTCACCGACATCTCCAACGCCTCGCGCCTCGACGCCGAGCTCTCGCGCGAGCACCCCAAGGCCGTGGACCTCGCGCGCCTACTGGCCGAGGTGGTCGGTCTTTACGAGAACCAGCTGAGACCGGGCGATGCCCCGGGCAGTGTGCGCGTTGCCCTGCACGTGGCCGACGGATCGCAGTCCGCGGTGCTGATCGGGCGCGAGACCCCGATCGGCCAGGTCTTCCGCAATCTCATCGACAACGCCCGCTCGTTCAGCCCCGCCGACGGCGAGGTGCGAGTCAGCCTGTCGCGCGCGCGGGGGCGCCTGGTCGCCACGGTCGAGGATGACGGACCGGGCATACCGCCCGAGAACCTGGAGACCATCTTCGAGCGCTTCTACACGTCGCGGCCCAAGGGGCGGGCGTTCGGCGGCAATTCGGGGCTCGGCCTTTCGATCGCGCGCCAGATCATCGAGACGCACGGCGGCGTCATTCGGGCGGAGAACCGCCGTGACGCCGGCGGCGCGGTGGTCGGCGCGCGATTCGTGGTCGACCTTCCGGACGCCCGCGAATGATCCGCCATGGCGGCCTGATCGCCCGGCGTCACGACGGCTTTTGGCGCGGCGCGTTGATCGAGGGGGCGTCGGGTTCGGGCAAGAGCGATCTGGCTCTGCGCGCGCTTGAACAGGGCTTTCGCCTGGTGGCTGACGACCGGGTCGTCGTCTTCCCAGCCGGCGGTCGCCTCTATGGCCGCGCGCCGGAAACTCTCGCGGGGCTGATCGAGGTGCGGGGTCTGGGGGTGGTCGGCGCGCCGGCGCTCGCCTTCGCCGAGATCATGCTGATCATCCGCTGTGTCGATGCGCCCGAACAGGTGGAACGGCTGCCCGACCCCGCCCGCCAGTCGATTCTGGGGGTCGACGTTCCCGTTTTCGACCTGTGGCCGCGAGAACCCGCCGCCCCGGCGAAAATCGGACGCATGATGCAGTCTCTTGGAGTCCAATCCTAACGGGCGTATCAAGACCGCCCGCGCGACGCTCTCCCGGTCGCGGCGGGAATGGGGATCCCGTTTGAGATACAAGGCATGATCGGGCTCGTGATCGTGACGCACGGGCGTCTGGCGGAAGAATTTGTCTCCGCCATGGAGCATGTCGTGGGGCCGCAGGCCGCCGTGAAGGCGATCTGTATCGGTCCCGAGGACGACATGGAGCGTCGCCGTTCGGACATCTTGAAGGCGTGCGCCGCCGTCGACGACGACGGCGCGGGCGTTATTCTGCTGACCGACATGTTTGGCGGCACGCCCAGCAACCTCGCCATTTCGGTGATGGAGCAGACCAAAGCCGAGGTGATCGCCGGCCTGAACCTGCCGATGCTGATCAAGCTGGCCAGCGTTCGCCAGCGCGAGAGCCTGCAAGCCTGTGTGGCCTATGCCCAGGAGGCTGGACGCAAGTACATCTCCGTGGCCTCCTACGTGCTCGCCGGAGAAAAGTAACGCGCATGGCTTCAAGAACGGTCGAGATCATCAACGAGCGGGGATTGCACGCCCGGGCCTCGGCCAAGTTCGTGAAGATGGCGTCGGGTTTCGACGCCGAGGTCACTGTCAGCCGCGAAGGCGCCTCTGTTGATGCACGCTCGATCATGGGCTTGATGATGCTGGCCGCCGGCATCGGCTCCACGATCGATATCAGCGCCGAGGGCCCGGAAGCCGAAGCGGCGGTCGAGGCCCTGTGTGACCTGGTCGCCAATCGCTTCGACGAAGAGCGATAGCGGGCGCCAGCCTCAGCGCGCCGCCTTTCCCGTGGTCTGAGACACCTTGACCGGCGCGCCCTGCTGGCGCGCTTCGCCGATTAGGCCTGCGCAGTCGGCGTCCTTGGCTTCACCCGTGGTGACGAAGGGCAACAGCGCCGCGATCGGATTGACCAACGACCCGAGCACGGCGGCGACGCCGCCCTGGCCGACGGCCTTGCCGGGCCGCACGCTTACGCTGGGAGCCATGAACGGTCCTCTGATGGTGATGGGCGCGAACACCCGGACCAGACGGGGCTTCTTGCTGTCGCCTTCGATCCGGAACGCCATCCGTTCGGTCGCCAGATTGATGGTTCCATGGCCGCGGGCCAACACCACGCCAGTGTCGGCGACCAGATGGTTGGTGGTCATCACACCGTTCTTGACGCTGAAATCCGCCACAGCGCACCGGACGGGAGTCTGCTTGTCGCTGCCCGACAAGAGCAGGATCAGTCCCTTCGAGGCGTTGACGCCCAGAAGCTCGGCGAAGGCTTGCCGGATTTGGCCTTTCGGGGCCACGACCGTGACCACGCCGTCGGCTGTGGAGGCGGCGCGGTGCACGCTGTTCCCTACGCCCGTCAGCTTGGCCCTAGCCATGACCGGCCCCTCGATGGCGGGCCTGCCGCCGCTTTGGATCGGGATGAAGTCCTCCAGCCGTCCGTTGGTCAGGCGAACGTCGATGTCGGTTCGGGGCGTGCTGGGGCGGGCGTCGAGCCGAACCTTGCCGCGCAGATCGCCCCGCGAGAAGGTGAAGGCCAGAGGGTCCAGGGTCAGCACACCCGCCTCCAGAGTCATGTCCAGGCTGACTTTGCGAAGCGGCAGGTTCGGGGCGTTCACGGCGTCGGCGCGGTACGAAACCTTCGCATCCATCGCTCGAACGCGCTCTACCTGCAGCGTGGCGTCGGGAAGAAGGCGCTGTGTCGCGTCGCGCTGGGCCGCCTCGACCTTCTGGCCGGACGAGGCGGTTTCGCCACGCCCCGTCGCGGGGGCGGCGCCGACCAGGCTTCCAAGATCGTCAAAATCGAGCCGGCGAGAGCGCAGCCGCGCTTCCAGATACGGGCGCTCCCGACCCGTCAGGACGAACAGGTCGCCGCCGATGTCGCTGTCGCCCACGCGCCCGGCGAGGTCTTCGAAATCATAGCGAGATCCCTTGCGGATCAGGCGCCCGGCAATTCGGTAGGGCGGCGTATTGGGAAGGGTCAGCCCGGTCAGGTCGTGCAGGCGGTTGAGGTCAGCGCCGGAGATGCTGAGCCGTGTCTCAAATCGGGTCAGATCGAAGGGGCGCGTGATCTGGCCGGACGCCTGGATGCGGGTCGCTCCTGCCCCGATCCGCGCCTGGAAAGGGTAGGGGCGGCTGGGCGAGATGTGGAGCAACGGTCCCCCGGTGACCTCGGCTAGAAAGGCCGAACGGTTCAGGCTGCCTCTGCCCTCAAGTACGAAGCGGCCCTGCCCATCCCTGGCCTTCTCGCGCGCATTGACCTCCCCGATGAACAGAGCGCCCCGTTGGCGGTCGTCCACGCGAAGCGACCCATCGTTGATGATCAGGCGCTGGATGGCGGGCAGCTTCAGCGGCTTGTCGCTTCGGCTGGGTCCAAAAGCCCAGTTCGCCCGTCCGTCAGAGAGGCGCAGAAGGCGCACCTCCGGGCGGTCGATCGTCAGGAACGGCAGCACCGTCTGGCCGCGCAGCAACGGCAGGATCTTGATCTGAACCGCGATGCGCTGGATCCGCACCATGGGCGCGGCGTCAGGTTCGTGCGCGCGCGCCCAGTCCGGCTGGCCTATGCGAAGGCCGTAGGCCTCGATCTTCGGCGCCAGGGACCACGGGTGGACCCGCAGGTCGCCGGTGATCGCAACGTCGCGCTTCAGCTGGGCGGAGGCGTACCGGCCAAACGGTCCGCGCAGCCAGTTCCAGTCGAAAATGACCAGGAAGCCGATGATCGCCACAAGCAGGGTCAGGGCGGACCCAATACCGACCAACGCGCCTCGAGACCGCCGTGTTAGGGGCTTTCGCGGGGGCTTGGATTCAGGCGTGTCGTCGAGAGATTGCAGGATCGCGGCTCCGGTTGCTCCCACATAACGCGCGGGGCCGGCGATCCTGTTCCCATCTGACGCAAGGCGGCGCCTCGCGCCGCTGGTCTATAGGGACCTAATAAACGAGGCCGATGCTGCTCACAGCGGCGGCCGCGACAACGAACACGGCGATGGCGACCAGTTCGTAAGCCTTGAAGAGTGGTTTACTCGGTGTACGCATAAGACTGTTTCCCCCGTCCCAATTTGGTGCACGTGAACGCGTCCGGCGCAAGGGCGGCGCCATGCCCTCAGGGTCTTTTTCCCGGCCAGATCAGGTACCCGATCCGATCGCGCCCCGCCGCGACATAGTTTGGCGCATAGGCGCCGGGCGGAGGCCCGTAACGGTCCTCCACATAGGCTTCGCGCCCGCCGTAGCGATCAGATTGGGTCTCCACCACCAGGGGCGCTTGGCCATAGCCCCAGCGGTCGTAGTCGGACCAGCCGTGATCGCTGTCGCACGCGACGCGTTCCCAACGATAGGCGCCGCCCGGTCCCGTAATCCGCCGCGTCTCGCAACCTCCGCCCGAAAGCTCCTGTGGCGAGACGCGCGGGTCGACATATCCGGCACGTCCGGAACCTGCATGGGCGGGCGCGGAGGCCAGGCTGGCGCCGGCTAGGACGAGCAGGGATAAATGGCGAACGCGGTTCATGTGCGGCTCCTGAATTGTTAACAAAACATTTCCAAAGGGGCCGTCACCGTCGTTCACCCGACGCGCGAGCTCGGTCATCAACCGACTTCCCCTCACGCGCATCGGCAGCTAGCGTGCGTCAAACAAGTGTTTGAGGCGGCGATGGCGATCGAGGCGGTGATCTGGGATTTCGGCGGTGTGTTCACGACTTCGCCGTTCGAGGCGTTCCGGCGCTACGAGACCGAGCGGGGCTTGCCCAAGGACTTCATTCGTACGGTCAATTCGACCGATCCCGACACCAACGCCTGGGCGCGGTTCGAGCGTGCCGAGATCGACGCTGCTGCGTTCGATGGCCTTTTCCGGGAGGAGGCGCTGCGGTTGGGCCATGATGTGCGCGGGGGCGAGGTGCTGCCCTTGCTCTACGGCGATCTGCGGCCTCGGGTTATGGATGCGCTGAAGGCCTGCAAGGCGCGGTTCAAGGTTGGCTGCATCACCAATAATGTCCCCACCGGCCACGGTCCCGGCATGGCTCAGAGCGCGGAGAAGGCGCTGGTGGTCGGCGAGATCATGGCGCTGTTCGACGCGGTGATCGAAAGCTCAAAGGCGGGCGTCCGCAAGCCCGACCCGCGCATCTATCAGATGATGTGCGAGCTGCTCGGCGCGCCGCCCGAAGCTTGCGTCTATCTCGACGACCTGGGGATCAACTGCAAGCCGGCGGCGGCGCTGGGAATGACCGCGATCAAGGTGTCCGGCGAGCAGCAGCTGCTGGACGACCTTGCGAAGGTGACCGGATTGGCGTTCTGAGGGGGCAAGACTTTCTCGGAGGAACCATGTCCCGTCCCCGTATCGGCGCCACGGTCGCGATCGCCCAACTCGACGGCTGGGTCGTCGACCCGAACCACAACGACGCCATCGCCAAGACCTTCAAGTTCGCGGACTTCAACCAGGCCTTCGGCTTCATGACTCGGGTGGCGCTGATGGCCGACAAGCTCGACCATCATCCCGAGTGGTTCAATGTCTACAACCGGGTCGAGGTGCTGCTGACCACACATGACGCCGACGGGGTGACGGATCTGGACGTGACGCTTGCGAAGTTCATGGACAGCGTCGCCTGAAAATTTCAAACTCCTGTTTGAATTATAATCGGGAGGACGCCGCATGGCGCAGAGCACGGGCCGGGTCGCCGGCAAGAAGGCCTTCATCACCGGCGGCGCCCAAGGCCTCGGCGCGGCGGCGGGGCGCATGTTGGCCAAGGAAGGGGCCAAGGTCGCCCTGGCCGACATCAACCTGGCCGGCGCTCAAGTGGTTGCGGACGAGATCAACGCCGCGCATGGCGCCGGCACGGCCTTCGCGTTCGAACTGGATGTCACCCAGGAAGATCAGTGGATTGACGTGCTGGAGAAGGCGACCCAGGCCATGGGCGGCCTGTCGGTGCTGGTCAACAACGCGGGCATCGGCGGCGATGGTCCCATCGAGAGCCTCGACTTTGGGCTCTGGAAGAAGGTCATGTCGGTCAATGTCGACAGCGTCTTCCTGGGCGCCAAGCACGCCCTGACCCATATGCGCGCCCACCAGCCGGGCTCGATCATCAATCTGAGTTCGATCGCTGGCCTGATCGCCAACGGCAATTCGCCCGCCTACAACGCCTCCAAGGCGGCGGTCTGGCTGCTCAGCAAAAACATCGCGTTGTACTGCGCGAAGATGAAGCTCGACATCCGATCGAACTCCATCCACCCGACCTTCATCGACACGCCGATCCTGGACGGTTTCTCGGCCCGCTTCGGCAAGGAAGAAGCTTTCGCCAAGCTCGCCCGACAAGTGCCGATGGGCCGCATCGGCGAGCCGACCGACATCGCCAACGCGGTGCTCTATCTGGCCAGCGACGAAAGCAAGTTCATGACCGGCGCCGAGATCAAGGTCGACGGCGGCATCTCGGCCATGTGACCTCTTCGTTCCTCCCCCGCACTGCGGGGGAGGAACTGAGTTCGCCCTATCGCGGCGCGCGCTTGGCCAGGATTCGTTGAAGGGTCCGCCGGTGCATGTTGAGGCGACGCGCGGTTTCCGAGACGTTGTGACCGCACATTTCATAGACGCGCTGGATATGCTCCCAGCGGACACGGTCGGCGCTCATCGGATTTTCTGGAGGCGCGGGCGCGGCGTCCTTGGCGGCCAGAAGGGCCCGGGCGACGTCATCGGCGTCGGCGGGCTTGGACAGGTAGTCGACCACGCCGGCCTTCACCGCCGCTACGGCGGTGGCGATGTTGCCATAGCCCGTGAGCATGATGACCTTGGCGTCTGCCCGGGCTTCGCGCACCGCTTCGACGACCTTCAAGCCCGATCCGTCCTCTAGCCGCATGTCCAGCACCGCATGGGCGGGGGCCTGGTTCCGGAGGATGGTCAGCGCTTCTGCGACGGACGCCGCCAGGGTCACCTCGAAGCCGCGTTGCTCCAGGGCGCGACCCAGTCGGGTCCGCAGCGGAGCGTCGTCGTCCAGCAGCAGCAATGACTTGTCCGGCAGCGCCGAAACCAGCTCTCCGATATCCGCCATAAAGTCAGCGCCTCCCCGCGCCAATACTTGAGCAGGCCTAGTAACAAACCATACTTCCGCGTTTCCGCACCATAACTCAAGCCCCCGTATAGCCGGGTGCTTCGAGCGCGGGTCTCGGCCAGCGCGCCGAAACCACCGCTCCGCCCCGACGACCATTGCGGAAATCCACTGTGGCTCCGGTCCGCTCCAGCAAGGTCTTGGCGATGAAGAAGCCCAGGCCCATGCCGATATGACCGGTACGGGAGCCCTCGGCGCCCGGACGAGTCGTCACGTACGGCTCGCCAAGCTTGGCGAGCACTTCGGGGGAGAAGCCAGGGCCGTCGTCGCGGGCCTCAATGACGATGTAGCGCGCGTCGAAGCGGGCGATGACGATCACCTCACCCCGGGCGAAGTCGACCGCATTCTCCACGATCGAGGTCATGGCGTGAATGATTTCGGGCCGGCGCCAGACATCGGGCGCGGTTTCGCCCGCCGGACCGTTGACCACGGCTTCAACGCGGATGCCGTGAACCATATGCGGCTCGATCACGTCCTGCACCAACTGGACCAGGCTCATGCGCTCATGCACGGCGTCGGTCGCTTCGGGCATTTCGGTCAGCCGTTGCAGGATCTCGCGGCAACGCGCGGCCTGACCGATCATCAGTTCGGCGTCCTCGCGCACCTCGTCATTGGGCGCATTGCGGGCCATCTCGCGCGCGACCACCGAGATCGTCGCCAGCGGCGTGCCCAGTTCATGGGCGGCTGCAGCGGCCAGAGCGCCGAGCGCCGAGAGGCGTTGCTCCCGAGCCAGCACCGTCTCCGTCACGTTCAGCGCGAGCTCCATCCGGGCGGACTCGCTGGCCGCCTGCCACGCATAGAGCCCGGTGAAGACGATCCCGAAGATCCTCGCGACGACGATCGACCAAAGCAGGTTGGTGCTGGACAGGTCGGGCAACTGCCGACCGTCAACGGTCGGCAACGGCATATGAAAGATCGCCAGCATGATCGAGGAAAGGATGGCCAGGGCGCCGAGCGCCAGCGCAAAGCGCGCCGGCAGGGTGGCTGCCGCCAGGGTGACCGGTGCGATCAGCAGCAGCGAGAAGGGGTTCTGTGCGCCTCCGGTCAGGTAGAACAGACCTGAGAGCTGCAGGATGTCGAAGGCGATCTGGGCGGTGGCTTCGCCGTCGCGCGCCAGTCTCTGGCCGCTGGAGGCCAGGCCCAGCAGAACGTTCAGCCAAGACGAGAGCGCGATCAGGGTAAAGCACAGCGCCCACGGCACCTGGAGCTTCAGGACGAGGCCCGCGAAGACGAGAACGGCCGTCTGGCCCACGATCCAAGCCCAGCGCTGCGCGAGCAGGGTTCGCACCCGCAAGCGACCGCGGCGAAGACCTGGGGCGGTCCAGGACCAGGCGTCGTCTTGCACCGGCTCGTCGCCCGGCTTATCGAGCCCCATATGACGTTGATCGTCGGGTGTTTTCGCGAACGAAACGTCGGCCATGATCGCAGAATTGTCCAGAATTGCGCGCGTGGCGAGAGTAAAAGGATCAAGCGCACATGCCTCGCCATCGGCTCATTCTCATCCTCGCCTGCGTTCTGGGGCTGGCGGTCGTCACGGGCTTGGCCTGGAACGCTGGAGTCTTCCGCTCGCAGTCGGCCGTTACGGTCGGCGGCCCCTTCGCCTTGGTCGACCAGAATGGCGCGCCGACCACCGAAAAAGCGCTGAAAGGCAAGTGGAGTGCGGTGTTCTTCGGGTTCACCTACTGCCCTGACGTTTGCCCGGGCACGCTGCAAGGCCTGGCGGTGGCGACCGATCAGCTGGGTCCCAAGGCCAAGGACTTTCAGATCGTCTTCATCTCGATCGATCCGGCGCGCGACACCGTGCCGCAGATGAAGGCCTACCTCTCAGCCCCCTACGTCCCGAAGTCGACCCTCGGCCTGACTGGAACCCAGGCGCAGGTCGACGCGGCCGCCAAGGCGTACCGCGTCTACTACGCCAAGGTCGGGGCTGGACCCGGCTACACCATGGACCACTCGACGGCGATCTACCTGATGGACCCCAA
Source organism: Pseudomonadota bacterium (assembly GCA_020161365.1). Taxonomy (GTDB): domain Bacteria; phylum Pseudomonadota; class Alphaproteobacteria; order Caulobacterales; family Caulobacteraceae; genus Caulobacter. The sequence goes on from JAIUNU010000007.1 coordinate 85,372, forward strand.
GGGCCGCTTCAAGACGGTGATCCCCTACAACCTGCCGCCGGAGGAGATCGCCCGCCGGATCAAGGATGCGATCCGCGAAGGCTGATCCGATCCGTTCAGTCCTTGAGCCGGATCTTCTTCTCGATCTGCGCGGCGGCCTTCTCGGCCTTCTTGCGTCGCTCGAACACGTCGCGCATGTGAGCAAGGTCCGCCGAACTGAGGCGCTGCTCCGCCGCCACGAACTGCTCCTGCTCCTCTTCGCGGATGTGGTGCAGATACTCCTCCTTCAGGCTGGCGAAGCGCTGCAGCCAGCCTGAAGAGCTCATGTCGCGGGCGGCGAGATCGGCGAGCATGTCGTCAATCTCCTTGTGCTCGGCGATGGCGTGGCGCGCGAAGTCCGTGGTCTGTGGATCGCGCAGCACGCTGGACCACAGGGCCTGCTCCTCGGCGGCGGCGTGGGCTTTCAGTTCGCGAGTAAGCTCTTCGAACAAGGCGCGGCGATCCTCGCTGTCGCCCTGGGTCTCCTCAATCATGGCCAGAAGCGCGCGATGACGGTCGTGGTCTTCGACCAAGCGTCCGAAGATGTCCGGATCGCCGCGGAAGGGGGTCTTGGGCGTGCTGCCTATGCGCGCCGCCAGATCCGGGGCGATGGCCTTGGCCTTGGCGATGGCGTGGGCCTTGGCGTCGCGCGCGCGGTCGGCCGTGGTCGAGGTCTGCGAGGCTTCGCGGGTCATGGCTTGGGGTGTCCTGGGGCTGTGGCGTGAACGTCCCAGCGGCTACGCTTCGAAGCGGCAAAGGTTCCTAAGGCGAGGCTTGGAGGCGGCTGGGCGGGCTCCGTCTCCAGAACGCGGCGGGAAATTTCGCGAGCGACTGGACTTTGTTAGGCTTCGGCGTGTTATGTTGCATTGCAATATCGCGGATGCGCCATGCTCTACGCCCTGCACGAGGCGGCCTACTACGCCTCCACTCCGATGCGCCTCGCGGCGCTGGCGGCCCGGGACTTCTGGGGATCGCCGCTAAACCCGGCCGCTGACAGCGACCTCGGTCGCCGTGTGCGCGCCGGCGCCGATCTCTTCGCCAATGTCACGCGCCGGTACGGCAAACCCGACTGGAACATCAATACGGTCAAGGTCGGCCAGGTCGATGTCCGCGTGCGGCCGACCGTGGTCTGGGAAAGCCCGTGGGCGCGTCTCGTCCAGTTCGACCGCGACATGGCCGACATGCGCCGGGCTGGGAAGTTCTCGCTGGACCCGGCGGTGCTGATCGTCGCGCCGCTGTCGGGCCACTACGCCACGCTGCTGCGCGGCACGGTCGAGGCCTTCCTGCCCGACCACGCCGTTTTCATCGTCGACTGGGTCAATGCGCGCGAGGTCTCGGTCCTGGAGGGGCGCTTCGACTTCCACGACTATATCGACCACGTCATCCAGATGCTCGAGGTGCTGGGGCCGCGTCCCAATGTCCTGGCCGTGTGCCAGCCCGGACCGCCGGTCCTGGCCGCTGCGGCTCTGATGGCCGAGCAGAACCATCCCTCGCGCCCGGCCAGCATGACCTTCATGGGCTCGCCGATCGACGCGCGCCTGTCGCCGACCGTGACCAACCAGCTGGCCGAGGAAAAGCCGTTCACCTGGTTCCAGTCGAACATGATCTACACCGTGCCGCCGCCTTATCCCGGCGCGGGCCGGCGCGTCTATCCGGGCTTCGTCCAGCTGGCCAGCTTCATGAGCATGAACGCCGAGCGCCACCAGGAGGCCCACCGCCGTTACTTCAACGACCTGGTGAAGGGCGATGGCGACAGCGCCGACAAGCACTTGGAGTTCTATGACGAGTATCTGTCGGTCCTGGATCTGACCGAGGAGTTCTATCTCCAGACGATCGACATCGTCTTCCAGCAGTATCTACTGCCGAAGGGCGAGCTGGTGCATCGCGGCACGCGGGTGAAGCCCGAGGCCATCACTGACATCGGCCTGATGACGGTCGAGGGCGAGAACGACGACATCTCCGGTATCGGCCAGACCCAGGCCGCCCACGGCCTGTGCCCGAACATTCCTGACGACATGAAGCTCGACTACGTCCAGCCCAGCGTTGGCCACTACGGCGTGTTCAACGGGCGGCGGTTCCGCGAGGAGATCTATCCGCGCGTGCGCAAGTTCATCCGCAAGTGCGACCCGCATTTCGCCGAAGAGGCGTGACGCAGCAGCGCACTTGCGGCGCGACCCCGGGCACGCGATCTAAGGACGATGTTCGCGCGTTCCGCCCAACGCTTTTCCGATGGTGATCGACTGGAGGTCGGGGGCTGGCCCGTACGGCTGAAAGTCGACGGCCGCGCGCGGCGGGTCTCGTTGCGCGTGGATCGGGCCAGGTCCGAGATCGTCGCCCTGTCGCCCAGTCCTCGCCGCCTGGCCGAAGCGGTTGCATTTGCCCAAGAGAAGGCGGGCTGGATCGCCAAGCAGCTGGCGGCGCTGCCCGAACGCATGAGCCTTGCGCCCGGCGGCGTGCTGCGGCTGAACGATCGGCCCTACCGGCTGGAGGTCGGTCCTGGTCGCGCCAAGATCGACGGTGACCGCATCGTTGCGCCCGATGATCCCAACTGGGGCTTGAAGATTATCCGCCTGGCAAAGCGCGAGGCCTTGGCGGTGCTGACGGAACGCACCGCGATCCACGCCGCCGCTCTGCAACGCCCGGTGCCGTCGGTGGCCATCGCCGATCCGAAGGCGCGATGGGGGTCGTGTCGTCCTGCGACCTCGCGGACGCCGGCGGCGATCCGCTACAGCTGGCGGCTGATCCTCGCCCCGGCGGCGGTGGCCGACTATGTCGCCGCCCACGAATGCGCGCATCTGATCGAGGCCAACCATGGCCCGCGCTTCTGGGCGCTCTGCGAGCAACTGGTCGGCGACCCCACGCCCCACCGCGCGTGGCTACGCGCCCACGCGGCCGAGCTGCACGCGATCGGCGCCTGACCCCTAGTAGGGGAGCTGATCCGCAGGCGGAGGCTCGCCTGCGGGCGTTTCCGCAGCGGGGCCCTCAGGCGCGGGCGCGGCGTTCATCAGATCCCCGATCGGATCCTCCGTCGGCGGGGGCGGCGGCTCGACCACCCCGCCCGGGATCGGCGTAGACTTCAGCCGCGGCAGGGCGGCGGCCATGAAGGTGCGCCAGACCTCGGCCGGCGCGCCCCCGCCCGTGACGCGCTTCATCGGCGTCGCGTCGTCCTTGCCGGTCCACACCGCCGTGACGAAGCCGCCGGTGTAGCCGACGAACCAGGCGTCCTTGTAGTCGCTGGTGGTGCCGGTCTTGCCGGCGATGTCGTAACCACCGACGCGCGCCCGGGTGCCGGTGCCCGAGGTGACGACCTCGCGCATCATCTGGTTCATGTACTGAAGGCCCGGAGAGCCGATCACGGCCGTGCGCGCCTGCTTGTCGACGCTATGGTCGTAGAGAACCTTGCCGCTGGCGGTGCGGATCCGCTCGATGCCGTAGCCCTTGGCCAGGAAGCCGCCGTTCGCGAACGGCGCATAGGCCTGGGCCATCTCCATCGGGGACACTTCGACCGCACCCAGCGCCATGGACGGGTCCAGCTGGATCTTGCTGGTGATCCCCAGGCGCCGCGCCGTGGCGGCGACATTGCTGGTGCCGACTTCGTTGGCCAGACGCGCGGCGACGGTGTTGATCGATTGGGCCAACGCCGTCTGCAGCGTGATCGGACCCAGGTACTTGTTGGTGTAGTTCTTGGGCTCCCAGTTGCCGATCTTCACCGGCTCGTCGACCACCATCACATTGGGGGTCCGTCCCGCTTCCATGGCGGTCAGATAGACGAAGGGCTTGAAGGCCGAGCCCGCCTGACGGCGCGCGGTCGTCGCACGGTCGAACTGGCTTTCGTTATAGTCCGCGCCTCCGACATAGGCGCGAATGCGACCTTCGCCGTCGATAGCCACCAGCGCGGCCTGTTGCACGCCCTGCTTGATATGGCCCTCGACACCCAGCTTCACGGCGCGCTCGGCCGAGACCTGGATGGGCAGGTCCAGCGTCGTCTCGACGACGAGATCCTCGGTCGGCTCGCCGACCAGCGAGCGCACCTGGGCGTCGATATAGTCGGTGAAGTACTGCGCGCGTTGGTTGGCCAGCGTGGCCGACACCTGCACCGGCGTACGGAACGCCTCGTCGCGCTGCTCGGGGGTGATCGCCTTGATGCGCACCATCTCGTCGAGAACGATGGTAGCGCGGCGGGCGGCGCGTTCCTTGGCCGACACGGGCGAATAGCGGGCGGGGCCCTTCATCATGCCGGCCAGCAGGGCCGCCTCGCCGATGGTCAGCTGTTGGGCGGGCTTGTTGAAATAGCGCTGGGAGGCGGCTTCGATCCCGTAGGCCCCGGCGCCGAAATAGACCCGGTTCATATAGAGGGCCAGGATCTGCTTCTTGGAGAATTTCAGCTCCAGCCAGACGGCCAGGATCAGCTCCTGGGCCTTGCGGCGATAGTTCTGGGCCGGACTCAGGAACAGGTTGCGGGCCAGTTGCTGGGTGATGGTCGAGCCGCCCCGCTGGGGGCCGTCGTGGGTCAAGTTCCACGCCAGCGACCGCACGATGCCCCACGGGTTGAAGCCGAAGTGGTGATAGAACTGCCGGTCCTCGATCGCGATAAAGGCGGCGGGCACGTATTTGGGCAGGGCGTCGAGATCGACGGGCGGGGCGTACTGGCTGCCGCGCACGGCCAGCAGCGCGCCCGAGCGGTCCAGATAGTTGATCGAAGGCTGGCGCTTGACGTCGTAGAGCTTGGACGTGTCCGGCAAGTCGCTGGCGAACACGGCGAAGAAGGCCACGACGAAGATCAGGCCCCAGACACCGACGACCGAGCCCCAGTAGACCAGGGCCTGAAGCGGGGTGCGCTGCGGCTTCGCCGGCTTGTTTCCGCCGAAGGGTCCGTTCGCCATGATCGTTTTGTTCCTACCGCGCAGACGTCTGGATCACGCCCCTCTGGAGCGCGTCCGGTTTAGCCGAACCCCACAAAACGCGCGACAAGATTGACGAGACATGAACGCGGCGGTTTTCGGGCGCGCTCGACAGGGGGCTTCGTTTGTCTGGCGCGACCGTCAGAAACCCTCGGCTTGCGCCGGCGGGGTATGAGGCGTAACGGAACCGCGCCCCGCGAGGTTCGCAGGGCGACAGTCTTCAGGAGAGCGCGATGGGTTACCGGGTCGCCGTGGTCGGCGCCACGGGCAATGTGGGCCGCGAGATGTTCAACATCCTCGAGGAAGTCAAATTCCCCGTGGACAAGATGCACGCCATCGCCAGCCGCAAATCCATCGGCGTCGAGGTCTCGTTCGGCAACGAGATTCTCAAGTGCGAGGACCTGGAGCAGTTCGACTTCTCCAAGGTTGACCTGGTGCTGATGAGCGCCGGCGGGTCGATCTCCAAGGCCTGGGGGGAGAAGATTGGCGCGGCCGGTCCGATCGTCATCGACAACTCCAGCCACTTCCGCATGGACCCGGCCGTGCCGCTGGTGGTGCCGGAGGTGAACCCGGACGCGGTCAACAGCATCCCCAAGAACATCATCGCCAACCCGAACTGCTCGACCGCGCAGCTGGTCGTGGCGCTGAAGCCGCTTCACGACGAAGCCAAGATCAAGCGGGTGGTCGTGTCGACCTACCAGTCGGTCTCCGGCGCGGGCAAGGAAGGCATGGACGAGCTGTGGGACCAGACCAAGGGCGTCTACGTCCTGGGCGCGCCGCCGCCCAAGAAGTTCACCAAGCAGATCGCCTTCAACGTCATCCCCCACATCGACGTCTTCATGGACGACGGCTTCACCAAGGAAGAGTGGAAGATGACCGCTGAAACCCAGAAGATCCTGGATCCGGCGATCAAGCTGACCGCCACCTGCGTGCGCGTGCCCGTCATGGTCGGCCACTCTGAAGCCGTGAACGTCGAGTTCGAGACCCCTCTGGACGAGGACGAAGCCCGCGAGATCCTGCGCGAGGCCGACGGCGTCGTCGTGGTCGATAAGCGCGAAGACGGCGGCTACATCACGCCCAAGGAAGCCCAGGGCGAGTTCCCGGTCTACATCTCGCGCATCCGCAAGGACCCGACCGTCGAGAACGGCCTGGCCTTCTGGTGCGTCGCCGACAACCTGCGAAAGGGCGCTGCCCTGAACGCGGTGCAGATCGCCCAGCTGCTGCACGACAAGGGCCTGCTGAAGCGCAAGGTTCTGGCTTAAGAACGACTATCCCGTCGTCCTTCGCCAGCGGAGCGGAGGACGACGGATTTCCTGGGCCCGGGCCCAGATTTTCCCGAGCCACCGCAAGATGTCGGCGGACGGCGGGCTTCCTATTTGCGAGAAGCCTCCCGAAAGGTTTGGTGACATGCCTCCCAGTTCTGCGGCCGAAAGCCGGTCAGCCTATTTCGCCGGCGTCGGCTGCTACCTGCTTTGGGGCTTTCTGCCTCTCTATTTCCACCTGCTGGCCAAGCTGGGCGTCACCTCCTGGGAGATGATCGCTCACCGTTCGCTGTGGTCGGTGCTGTGGGCGCTGGGCCTCGTGTTGATCGCCAAGCAGGCCGGCCAGGTGGCCGAGGTGCTGCGTCAACCAAGGACGTTAGGCGTGCTGGCGCTGTCCACCCTGGCGATCTTCAGCAACTGGACGATCTACGTCTTCGCCGTGAACGCCGGACACGTGATCGAGGCCAGCCTCGGCTATTATATCAACCCGCTGATGAACATGGCCGCCGGGGCGCTGCTGTTCCGCGAGCGGATGTCCACCGAGGGCAAGGTTGCGATTGGCTTCGCCGCTGTTGGCGTGGCCATTCAGACCGTGGCGCTCGGCCATCTGCCGATCGTCTCGCTGGGCCTGGCCCTCAGCTTCTGCGTCTACGCCATCCTGCGTAAACAGGTGAAGGCCGACGCCCAGACCGGCCTCTTCATCGAATGCGCCTATCTGGCGCTGCCAGGGCTGGCCTATGTCTGGTTCCTGCAGGCGAACGGTCAGGGCCATTTCGGCAGCGGGGCCGGCGTCACGACGCTGCTGGCGCTGGCTGGTCCTGCGACTGTGGTTCCGCTGGCCCTGTTCGCCTGGTCGGCGCGCCGCCTGCCACTCAGCGCCGTTGGCTTTCTGCAGTTCATCGCGCCAACGATCCAGTTCCTGCTGGGCGTGGCGTTCGGCGAGCCGTTCACCCCGCTCCGGGCGCTATCGTTCGTGTTCATCTGGCTGGGCGTGGCGACCTTCGCCTATGGCGCGTGGCGCAAGGCCAAGGCGCTGGCTCCCGCCTAAAGGCAGGCGTACGCCGCCTCGATCAGGCGCACTGACCGGGGATCACCGATCAACGCGTTGCCCTGCTTGTTCATCACATAGGCCCCCGACAGGCCGCGCGTCGGATCTGCAAAGGCGCAGGAGCCGCCCCAGCCGGAGTGGCCGAACGCCTCGGCGGTCGGGCCGTAATAGAAGTTGGGCTCGTTGCGCATGAACCCCGCGCCCCAGCTGATCTCGTAGGGCAGAACAAGGTCGCGGCCCCGGATGCGCTCAGCAGTGGCGGCCTTGATCCCGGCGGGAGTGATCAGCGAGCGGCCGTCCAGCGTTCCGCCATTGGCCATCGCGCCCATCAGCCGCGCGAGGGCGGGCGCCGTGGCGTGGCCGTTGGCCGACGGGATCTCGACGCGCCGCCATTCGGCCGCGCCCTTGCCGCCCGGCGAGGACCACGGTTTGAAGAAGGCCGCTTCGACCGCCGGGTTGATCTCGCCGAACTGGGGCATGGCCGTGGGGCGCATCAGGTCGGCGACGCGGCCGTGCTCGCTGTCGGGCAAGCCGATCCAGAGATCCAGGCCCAGCGGGGCGCAGATGTCCTCGCGCAGCGCCGTTCCCATTGTACGGCCGTCGACGCGGCGGAAGATCTCGCCGGCCAGATAGCCGTAGGTCACCGGGTGGTAGCCGCTGGCCGAACCGATCGGAAACAGCGGCGCCATGGCCGCCAGCTTGGCGCAGGTGGCGTCCCAATCGAACCAGATGGCCGGATCGGTCTCGTCGGGGAAGCCAGACAGGCCGGCCTGGTGCGACAGAGCCTGCTCGACGGTCACCGCGGCCTTGCCCGCTTGCGCGAACTCGGGCCAGACGTCGGCGACGGGCTGGTCGTAGGCCAAGTGGCCCTCATCGACCAGGCGCGCGATCATCAGGGCCGCCACCGCCTTGGTGGTCGAAAACAGCGCGGTCAGGGTGTCGGGGGCGAACGGAACCTCGCGCTTGCGGTCGGCGAAGCCGCCCATCAGGTCCACCACCACCTCACCCTCGATGGCGAACGCAAAGCGCGCGCCAAGCTCGCCGCCTTCAGCGAAGTTCTGTTCGAAGACCTCGCGCACCCGCGAAAAGCGGTCGGGGCAGAAGCCGGTGATGTCGGTCATGGTCGGGCCTGCGGGGCTTTAGGCCAGCCGTTCGATCCGAACGGTCGGCGAGGTCTGCTTGATGCGCGCGCCCATGCCCACGATCGGCAGTTCTGGCGCGTTCCAGATGTTGGCGGCGGTGACCGTCTCGGCCACGCCGCCGACGGCGCGGGCCAGGCCGTACGAGAAGGTCTGCCCCTCAAGGATCGACGCGGCGTAGAGGGCGGTCAGAAGGTCGCCGGTGCCGTTTGGCGAGCGTTCGGACTTGGCGTGGGCGGCCAGCCAGGCCTCCTTGCGGTCAGCCAGCACCGCGCCGATCTCTGCGCCGCGATGGACCGACGAGACAAGCGTCGTCTTGCCCAGCAGCCGCGCGGCGCGCATGGCCGACTGCGGATCGCGGGCGTCGGTTCCGGTGAGCTTCTGCAGCTCCCAGGAGTTACAGGCCACCACGTCGGCGCGGGGGATCAAATCAGCGATGATCTCGTCTGCGGTTTCGGCCGGGATGTAGAGGCCCTTGCCGGCGTCGCCCATGGTGGGGTCCACGACGACGGTCGGGCGGCGCATGGCCGCGCCGTTCGGACGGGGCGACTCCCGGACCGCGTCGATCACCCGCGCTGCGGCGCGGGCCTGGGCGGCCGTGGCGAAATAGCCGGTGATGACGAGATCGACGAGACCGAACAGGCCATTGGCTTCGATCCCGTCCAGCATGCCCTCGAACACTTCGATCGGCACCGGCGCGCCGCCGGGAATGCCCCAGCCCGGATGACGGCCGAACAGCACGGTCGGCACCACCATCGAGTCGATCTTGAACTGCGCCAGGGCGGTGGCCTGGGCCGTCGCGCCGACCTGGCTGCCCGCGACATGGCTGGAAAGGATCAAGGCTAGCGGCATGGCAAAGCGATTAGCCGAGCAATGCGGGCTTGAATAGGGCGTCTTCGCTTATGACCCCAAAAGAAAAAGGCCCGCCGCGCGGCGGGCCTTCCCCATGGGAATTCAGACTTCGTCCGATCTTAGTACCGGTAGTGATCCGGCTTGAACGGGCCGGCCTCCGGAACGCCGATGTAATCGGCCTGATCCTTGCGCAGCGTGGTCAGCTTCGCGCCCAGCTTTTCCAGGTGCAGGAACGCGACCTTTTCGTCGAGGTGCTTGGGCAGGGTGTAGACTTGGTTCTCGTACTTGGCCTTGTTGGTCCACAGCTCGATCTGGGCCAGGGTCTGGTTGGTGAACGAGGCCGACATGACGAACGAGGGGTGGCCGGTGGCGTTGCCCAGGTTCACGAGGCGGCCTTCCGACAGCACGATCAGCTTCTTGCCGTCGGGGAATTCCACGTGGTGGACCTGCGGCTTGATCTCGTCCCACTTGTAGTTGCGCAGGGCGGCGATCTGAATTTCAGAGTCGAAGTGACCGATGTTGCAGACGATGGCGTTGTTTTTCATCTTCCGCATGTCGTCCAGCGTGATGACGTCCTTGTTGCCGGTCGCGGTGACGAAAATGTCGGCCTTGTCGGCGACGTCGGCCAGGGTCTGAACCTCATAGCCTTCCATCGCCGCCTGCAGGGCGCAGATCGGGTCGATCTCGGTGACGATCACGCGGGCGCCGCCCTGGCGCAGCGAGGCGGCCGAGCCCTTGCCCACGTCGCCATAGCCGCAGACCACGGCGACCTTGCCCGACAGCATGACGTCGGTGCCGCGACGGATCGCGTCGACCAGGCTTTCACGGCAGCCATAGAGGTTGTCGAACTTGGACTTGGTGACGCTGTCGTTGACGTTGATGGCCGGGAACGGCAGCTCGCCCTTCTGGGCCATGTGATACAGGCGGTGGACGCCCGTGGTGGTCTCTTCCGACACGCCGCCGATGGCCGAGCGGATCGCCGAATAGAAGCCCGGCTTTTCGGCCAGGTACTTCTTCATCACGGCGTAGAGGGCTTCTTCTTCCTCGTTCTGCGGGTTGTCGAGGATCGAGGGATCCTTCTCGGCCTTGGGGCCCAGCACGCAGAGCAGGGTGGCGTCGCCGCCGTCGTCCAGGATCAGGTTCGGATAGCCGCCATCGTGCCACTCGAAGATCTTGTGGGCGTATTCCCAGTACTCGACCAGGTTCTCGCCCTTGAAGGCGAACACCGGGACGCCGGCGGCGGCGATGGCGGCCGCAGCGTGGTCCTGGGTCGAGAAGATGTTGCACGAGGCCCAGCGGACCTCAGCGCCCAGGGCCGTCAGCGTCTCGATCAGCACGGCGGTCTGGATGGTCATGTGCAGGCTGCCGGCGATGCGGGCGCCCTTCAGGATCTGTTGCGGACCGTACTCGGCGCGCGTGGCCATTAGGCCTGGCATTTCGGTCTCGGCGATGGCGATTTCCTTGCGGCCGAAATCGGCGAGCGAGATGTCCTTGACGATATAGTCAGCCACGGTCGGCTCCTGCGGTCGAAATGGGGGTTCTTGCGCGCCTTATACGCTGGAGACCCCTTCCGAGCAATTAACGCATAAAGATATCCTTATGTGGCTGCCGGCGGAGTGCGGCTTGACAAATAGTGCACCGAAATATCTCTTTAGGCTGTATTCGGGAGATTGCACCATGTTGGGTAGTCTGATCCTGGCCGCAGCGTTGTTTGCCGACGCCGCACCCTTAGACGCCACTGGGCTGAAGGCGGCGATCAAAGGCGCTCAACAGGCCCCGACTGTCGCCCCGGTAGGGCGGTCTTTCAGGATCGAGATCCCGTTTGTGGACGGCCGGAAGCGGGACGTAATGACGTTCCAGAGTCCGGCGCGCTGGGTTTACGACTACAAGCGCGACCAACTGGATCTAATCATCGGCCCCGGCGAGATCACGGCGCTTAACTATGATCAATTCTCGGCTCAGGGCCTGGACAAGCTGCCGCCGCTGCAGAGCTATGTTTTCGACTCGCGCCAGGTGACCAACGAAATCAACTTCAATATCGACAACAAAACAAAGGCGCGCGATCGCGACAACGACGATCTGGGCGATGGGCGTGGGGACCGGTACGAGCGTGGCTTACGATCCTGGGTGTACAGCTTCGCCATCGCCGCGCCCTACGACGAGAAGGGCGTTTCGGGCTTGCCGGGCGGTATGAAGCCTTCGGTCATCCATAGGGTCGAAAACCTGCCTCAAAGCGAATTGCGTCGCTTTGTGAGTCATATGAGTCTGGTGCTGGAGGGCGAGGTGACGGAACTGGGCCAAAAGCCACCGGCGTTCTGCGGTGGCTTCCACGGCGGGGTAACGTCCAGAGCCCTGACCAACTCCGAGAGCTTTGCAATCCGCGCCCGGCAGTGCTTTGTGACGGCGCGCATCGACAGGGTCGTCGTTATGCGAAATGGTCAGGCTCTGGCGGTCTGGCCGAAACCGGCGCCGACCGCCGATTAAGAGCGCACGGCCTGATGCTGTCAGGCCGCGAGCTCTACGCCCCTGAGCTTGCCTCACCCCTGCTGCCCCAAACGCTCCCACCCGTCAAAGAACGGGAATCGTGCCCCCCAGAACGCCTCCAGCCTCGGGTCCGCGTCCACCCGGCGCACGGCCTCCGCCATCCTCGGCGCGGCCTCGTAGAACCGCACGCGCCGGGGCCCCCAGCGGCTGACGACCGCGACATAGAGATCCAGCACGCTCAGCGTGTCGCCCAGCAGGTAGGGGCCGCCGTGGTGGGCCATCAGCGGCGCGACCTGGCTTTCCATCATCGACCAGCAGTCGGCGATCCGCTCGGCCGTGGCGGCCTTGATCCGCGCCTGGACCTCCGGGTCAGGCCCGCCCAGGCGCGCGGGCTCGTCGCGCACCCAGAACAGCGAATAGATCGAGGCCGGGATGAAGGTCATCCAGCGCAGGAACTGTGCCCGCATCGGATCGTCGATCGCTGGGCCGAGCTTCGCCTCGGGGAAGCGGTCGGCCAGCCAGATCAGGATCGCCGCGCTTTCTGTGATCGTCTCGCCGTCCGGGGTGACCAGGGCCGGAATCTGCTTAAGGGGATTGATTGCTGCGACCTTGGCCTGCTCCGCCTCGCCCTCCCAGGTCGGGGCCTCGATCACCGCATAGGGCAGTCCGATCAAGGACATGGCCGCCTCGACGGGGACGCCGCCAGAGCCCAGGGCGCTGAAAATTGTAAACGGCTTGTCCACAAAACCTCCCCTATGTTGTGTCTGTGGCCCATTGTCACACCAGATGTAGTGGGGCACTCTAGGCGTGCGTCGGGCTCGCGCCTGCCGTAGCCTAGCCTAAACCGTCCGCTCGATTCTCGCGCTACCGAGGCCCTCCCATGTCCGTCATCTCGACCGCCCTGCCTGGCCTTATGACCCCGTCGGGCGGCTACAAGCCGTTCCGCTATCCGTGGGCCTATGACTTCTGGAAGAAGCAGCAGCAGGTCCACTGGATGCCCGAAGAGGTGCCGCTGGGCGAGGACCTCAAGGACTGGGCCGTCAAGCTGAACGACAAGGAACGGAACCTGCTGACGCAGATCTTCCGCTTCTTCACGCAGTCCGACGTCGAGGTGCAGGACAACTACATGGAGCGCTACGGTCGGGTGTTTAAGCCCACCGAAGTGAAGATGATGCTGGCCTCGTTCGCGAACATGGAGACGATCCATATCGCGGCCTACGCCCTGCTCCTCGAGACCATCGGCATGCCCGAGACCGAGTTCTCGGCGTTCATGGAATACGAGGCCATGAAGGCCAAGCATGACTACATGCAGACCTTCGGCGTCGAGACCAACGCCGATATCTGCCGCACCCTGGCCATGTTCGGCGGCTTCACCGAGGGGCTGCAGCTGTTCGCCTCGTTCGCGATGCTGATGAACTTCCCGCGCTTCAACAAGATGAAGGGCATGGGCCAGATCGTCTCGTGGTCGATCCGCGACGAGAGCCTGCACTGCGACGGCATCATCAAGCTGTACCACGCCTTCAACAAGGAAACCGGCGCGGTGACCAAAGCCGTCGCCGACGACATCGTCGACTGCTGCAAACACGTGGTGGGCCTGGAGGATCGCTTCATCGACCTGGCCTTCGAGGCCGGCGACGTGCAGGGCATGGTCCCTGACGACATCAAGCAATACATCCGCTTCGTCGCCGACTGGCGCCTGCGCCAGCTGCAGTTGCCGGAAGTCTACGGCGTGAAGGAGAACCCGCTGCCCTGGCTGCAGTCGCTGCTGTCGGGCGTGGAGCACGCCAACTTCTTCGAAGCCCGCGCGACCGAGTATTCGAAGGCCGCCACCAAGGGCCAGTGGCACGGCGCCGACGGCGTCTGGACCAGCTTCGACGAGATGATGAAGAAGCGTACGAGCGACCTGACGCCCGCGGAGTGATGTCGCATCCTTCTCCCCTTGCGGGAGAAGCTGGCAGATGAGGGGTTTCTCGGCGCCGCCCGCGCGGCCCCTCATCTGACCCGGCTTTCGCCGGGCCACCCTCTCCTGCTTGAGGAAAGGGTTTTGCTTTGAGCGGAGTCTCCCATGACCAGCATCGCCTTGATCGGCCCCGGCGCCGTGGGTGGAACGCTCGCCGCGTGGCTGTCGCAGAACGCCGACCTTGCGGTGACCGTCTGTGTCCGCACCCCGTTCGAGACCCTTGCGATCGAGACGCCGGAGGGGCCGATCACCGCGACGCCGCGCGTAGCGACCTCGCCGGAGGGCCTCGCGCCGGTCGACTGGGTGCTGGTCACCACCAAGACCTATGACACCGACGCCACCTGGACCTGGCTGGGCGCTCTGGTGGGGCCGGAGACCCGCGTGGCCATCCTGCGCAACGGGGTGGAGCATTCCGAGCCCTTCGCGGGCCGGATCGCGAAGAGGAACTTGGTCCCGGCGGTGGTCGACATTCCGGCCGAGCGTTCGGCGCCGGGACGGATGCTGCAGCGGCGCAACGGCTGGATGAAGGTTCCGGCAGACGCGGCTGGCGAGGCTTTTACGGCGCTGTTCGCCCACACGCCGATCAACGTACAGACAGTCAACGACTTCACCACAGAGGCTTGGAAGAAGCTGGCCTTGAACTGCGCCGGCGCGGTCAACGCCCTGGTGCTCAAGCCGGCCGGCATCGCTCATGACGAGGGCGCGGCGCAGGTCATGCGCAGCCTGGTGCGCGAGTGCGTCGCGGTGGGCCGGGCCGAGGGGGCGGACCTCGCCGACGACCTGCCCGACCAGGTGATCGCCGGCTATCGCGCCGCCGATCCGGGCTCGGTCAACTCGCTGCACGCCGACCGCGCGGCGGGGCGCGCCATGGAGCTGGACGCCCGCAACGGCGTTATCATTCGTCGGGGCGCCGCGCACGGGATCGCGACGCCCGCCAACGCCATGGTGGTGGCGCTGCTGAACGCGGCGGCGCTATAGGGCGCCAGCGCCACGGAGCCCTTACGGCCGGTCCTTCTTCGGCAGCGCCGCGACTTCTTCCGGCGTCAGCTTGGTGATCGCCTTCGCGCGGATCGGCATGGCGAAGCCGAAGCCGTCCGACACCCGCAGGTCCAGATCCAGCGGATGACAGACGCTGTCGGGGCCGCGCACGACCGACACCAGATGCGAGCCCGGCCAGGTCAGCTGGTTCGAGCCATAGGCGAGATCGACGCGATACACGTCGCGGCCGCGCACCTTCATGTACAGCGTGTTCTTGTCCGGCGCCGTCCAGCCGCGCCAGTCGGACAGGTAGAAGCACTGGCGGGGCGGCTTGGCGGGCTTGGTCGGCTCGGCGGGCGCCTGGTGGGCCACGGCGGCGGAAGCCGAGAAGCCCGCGACGGCGAGCCCGATCAGCGCCACACGCGCCAGGGGGGGCATCTTGCTCATGACGTCGTCCTCATAGTCCCTCGCCCTCTGAGATTGGCGCTCCTCCTGGCCTTGTCAAGTTTTTACTGTACATTTGAAACTGGACACGAAAAAGCCCGCCCCGCCGAAGCGGAGCGGGCGATCTCAATCGGTCGGTGGCGAGCGTCAGGCCTTGGCGGCTTCGCCCTCGGGCGGCATGTCGTCCAACTCGCCCTCCCACTTGGCCACGACCGCGGCGGCGACGCTGTTGCCGACCACGTTGGTCGCGCTGCGGCCCATGTCCAGCAGGTGATCCACGCCCAGGACTAGCGCAATCCAGGCTTCCGGCAGGCCGAAATAGGTGAGGGTGGCCATGATCACCACCAGCGAGGCGCGCGGCACGCCGGCAATGCCCTTGGAGGTCACCATCAGCAGCAGCAGCATGAAGATTTGCTGCTGGACCGTCAGCTCCACGCCGTGCGCCTGGACGATGAACATCGTGGCGAAGGTGCAATACAGCATCGAGCCGTCGAGGTTGAACGAATAGCCCAGCGGCAGCACGAACGAGACGATGCGGCGGCGCACGCCGACCTTGGGCAGGCTGTCGAGGATGCGCGGATAGGCGGCTTCCGAGCTGGCGGTCGAGAAGGCCAGCAGGGTCGGGTCGCGGATCACCCCGAACAGCGGGACCACCCGCTTGCCCAGCACCGCCAGGCCGGCCAGGAACAGGAGCCCCCAAAGCACGCCCATGGTCAGGTAGAAGCCCAGCACGAACTTGCTGTACGTGGCCAGCATGCCCAGGCCCTGAGTGGCGATGGTCGAGGCCAGGGCCGCGAAGATGGCCAGCGGGGCCAGCTTCATCACAAAGCCGGTGACTTTCAGCATGATCTGGGCGGCCTGTTCGACCAGCTCGAGGATCTGCGGGGCCTTGTCGTCCAGGGCCGCGACGGCGGTGCCGACGAACAGCGAGAACACGACGATCTGCAGGATCTCGTTCTTGGCCATGGCGTCGAAGATCGAGGTCGGCACCAGGTGGGTGATGAAGCCCTTCAGGGTGAAGGCTTCGGTTGTCGCGGTGGTCTTCATCGCCACATCGACATGGGCCATGTTCAGGCCTGCGCCCGGATCCAGCAGGTGGACCATCAGGAGGCCCAGCAGCAGCGACACCGCCGAGGCGCCGATGAACCAGGTCATGGTCTTGGCGCCGATGCGGCCGACGGCGGCGGCGTCTTCCATGTGGGCGACGCCGGCCACCAGGGTCGTGAAGACCAGCGGCGCGATGATCATCTTGATCAAGCGCAGGAAGATGTCGGTGATGATCGACAGGTTGTTCGCAGCGGCCTTGGCGCCGGCGGGATCAAGGAACTGGTTACAGGCCCAGCCGACCAGCACCCCGAGGATCATCGCGCCGATGATCAGATAGGCGAAGCGTTTATTCATCTCGTCCCCCTGGCACCTACTGCGGCGTCGACGGCTTTGTTCGGGTTGCGGAAGGACTGACGCGCGAGAACGACCGCGCCGCCATTGGTGCCTTCCTCCAGCTTTGCAGCCCTTGTGGCCGACCCCGGCGGGTTCGTCCATGCCCTAGAGTCGACGACCGGTGTGTTCCGTCGGTCAAGCTGCGCAAACAGGCGCGTTCGGCGGCCCAACAAGGCGTCGCAGCCGGAATCGCAAGTCAGAAGTAATAAAATTATTATTTGCGTCGCCCGACTGTCTCGCCAAGGTCGCAAAACGTCGCTATAAGGCGCCATGTCAAACCAAGAAAAAGCAATTGCCGTCGTCGAACGGCTCAATGACGAATACGAACGCGCCGTCGGCGCTCTGCGCGACGCGCTCCGCGCCTATCTCGAACATGGAACCCGCCCGGATCCGGCCGCCCGCTTCGACGGGACGTTCGCCTATCCCGAGCTGCGGCTGACCTACGATCCCGAGGCGCTGCCGCCGAAACTGGCCCGCTCTTACGCCCGCGTCAGCCGTCCGGGCGTCTATGCGACGACGGTCACCCGCCCCGCCCAATTCCGCGACTATCTGGTCGAGCAGCTGACGCTGCTGATGGACGACTTCGACGTCGAGATCGAAATCGACCGCTCGCGGCAGGAAATCCCCTATCCGTACGTGCTGGACGCCACCATCGACCTGAACCAAGCCGACGTGCGCAGCGAGGACATCGCCCGGTTCTTCCCAACCACGGACCTGGCCTTCATCGGCGACGAGATCGCCGACGGCCTCTGGAACTCGGCGCTGGAGGACACCCATCCGCTGTCGCTGTTCGACGGCCTGCGCACCGACTTCTCGCTGGCGCGTCTCAAGCACTATACCGGCGCCCCGGCCGAGGACGTGCAGCAGTTCATCCTGTTCACCAACTACAACCGCTATGTCGATGAGTTCGTCCGCTGGGGCATCGAGCAACTGCAGCAGCCCGACGGCCCCTACACGGCCCTGTCCTGCGCGGGCGGCCTGACCATCACCGCCAACACGGTCAATCCGGAGCTTGCGGTGGCGGAGTCGACCTGGCGCAAGCACCAGATGCCGGCCTACCACCTGATGGCGCCGGGCGGCTCGGGCGTGACCCTTGTCAATATCGGTGTCGGCCCCTCGAACGCCAAGACGATCTGCGACCACTTGGCGGTGCTGCGTCCGCAGGCCTGGCTGATGATCGGCCACTGCGGCGGCCTGCGCGACACCCAGACCATCGGCGACTACGTCCTGGCCCACGCCTATCTGCGCGACGACCATGTGCTGGACGCCGTCCTGCCGCCCGAGATCCCGGTGCCGTCGATTGCCGAGGTGCAGCGCGCCCTTTACGACGCGGCCAAGGCGATCAGCGGCGACAGCGGCGACCAGCTGAAGAAGCGCCTGCGGACCGGCACCGTGGTCACCACCGACGACCGCAACTGGGAGCTTCGCCACAGCCTGTCGGCCCTGCGCTTCAACCAGAGCCGCGCCGTGGCGATCGACATGGAGAGCGCCACGATCTCGGCCCAGGGCTACCGCTTCCGGGTGCCTTACGGCACGCTGCTGTGCGTGTCGGACAAGCCGCTGCACGGCGAGATCAAGCTGCCCGGCCAGGCCAACGCCTTTTATGAGCGGGCGATCAGCCAGCACCTGCAGATCGGCATCCTGGCCTGCAAGCTGCTGCACGCCGAAGGCCCGAACCTGCACTCGCGCAAGCTCCGGGCCTTCGACGAGCCGCCGTTCCGGTGATCTGAGACAACAAATCCTCCCCACAGAGGGGGAGGTGGTCGCGAAGCGACCGGAGGGGGAAGTTGGCCTGGTCCGGTCTCTTCCCTCTCCGTCGGCTTCGCCGACACCTCTCCCTTGGGGAGAGGATTTAGACTCGCTCGATGATGATCGCCGGGGCCATGCCGCCAGCGGCGCACATGGTCACCAGGCCGCGCTTGAGGTCGCGGCGTTCCAGCTCGTCCAGGATCGTGCCGATCAGGATCGAGCCGGTCGCGCCGATCGGATGGCCCAGGGCCATGGCGCCGCCGTTCACATTGACCTTGTCGCGATCCAGCTTCAGGTCGCGGATAAACTTCTCGGCGACGACCGCGAAGGCCTCGTTGATTTCCCACAGGTCGATGTCGTCGACGGTCAGGCCGGCCTTGGCCAGGGCCTTTCGCGCGGCCGGGACCGGGGCGTTCAGCATCAGGGTCGGGCTGTCGCCGACATTGGCCATGGCGATGACCTTGGCCCGCGGCTTCAGGCCGTTGCGCTGGGCGTAGGCCGGCGAGGCCAACAGCACCGCCGCCGCGCCGTCCACCACGCCCGACGAGTTGCCCGCGTGGTGCATGTGCTCGATCTTCAGGTCCGGATAGACCTTGCGGATCAGTCCGGCATAGGTGTTGCCCGCGTCGTCGACCGGGATCTCCGCCAGGGCGGCGAAAGAAGCCTTCAGGCTGGCGAGCCCTTCGGCCGTGGTTTGCGGACGGGGGAACTCCTCATGGTCCAGCGCCACCGAGCCGTCATCGCGCAGAACCGGGATCAGGCTCTTGTCGAAATGACCGCCCTTGATGGCGAGATCAGCGCGGCGCTGGCTTTCCAGGGCCAGGGCGTCGACATCAGCGCGGGTGATGCCCTCCAGCGTGGCGATGGCGTCCGCGCAGACGCCCTGGTGCGACTGCGGATGGCGGGCGCGCAGGCGCAGGTTGCCGCTGTCCAGCATCGGCGGCGACGTCACGTTCGCGGTCGCCGAGGTGTAGGACATCATCTCGGTCCCGCCGGCGATGACCAGGTCCTCCATCCCCGACATGATCGAGGCGGCCGCCAGATTCACGGTGGTGATGCCCGAGCCGCAGAAGCGGTCCAGGGTCACGCCGCTGGCGCGCACATCATAACCGGCGTCCAGCGCGGCCATGCGGCCAAGGTCGCCCGCCTGCGACCCGCGCTGGCTGGACGTGCCCCAGATGATGTCGTCGACCTCGGCCGTGTTCAGGCCGTTGCGCTCGGCCAGGGCTTTCAGGACCGTGGCGCCCAGGTGCTGGGGATGGAAGTCGGCCAGGGCTCCCTTGCCGACCTTGCCAATGCCGCGCGGCGTGCGGCAGGCGTCGATGATGTAGGCTTCGGCCATCGGGCCCTCCCATGTTCAGTTCACATCGCCGGTCTTGCTGGCCGGGCTCGATGCGAACTGAACGGGAGGCGCCGCTGGGGCAGTCCAGAGGTTTTACGCCTCTTCGGCCCAGGCCTTGATCAGCTGGTGGGCGATGGCGAGGGGCGGGGGGGCGAACAGGCCCTCGAGCTCGCCCTTGATCA
This sequence comes from Pseudomonadota bacterium, assembly GCA_020161365.1. Classification (GTDB taxonomy): domain Bacteria; phylum Pseudomonadota; class Alphaproteobacteria; order Caulobacterales; family Caulobacteraceae; genus Caulobacter. The sequence goes on from JAIUNU010000007.1 coordinate 105,171, forward strand.
GCTGCTGGGCTTCCTCGCGGGTGAACCAGCGGACTTCCTCAAGTTCGGTCTGGTCGGGCGCGGCGTCGGCGGTCTCGACGTCGGCCATCAGGCCCATCATCAGCGAGCTGGGCCACGGCCAGGGCTGGCTGGAGTGATAGCGAACCGCCATCGCCTTCAGGCCCGCCTCTTCCTGCAGTTCGCGGGCGCAGGCCTCTTCGATCGTCTCACCAGGCTCGATGAAGCCGGCCAGCGCCGAGAACATCCCCTTGGGCCACATCGCCTGGCGGCCCAGCAGGCACTTGCCGTCGTGGATGGCCAGCATGATCGCCACCGGATCGGTGCGCGGGAAGTGTTCGGCCTCGCAGGACGGGCAGACCCGCTTCCAGCCGCCGTCCGAGACTTCGGTCTTCTGGCCGCAGGCGCTGCACCAGCGATGGCGGCGGCGCCATTCGAACATCGACTTGGCGGTGGCCAGGATACCGGCGTCGGCCGGGGGCATGGTCGCCGCAGCGCCGCGCAGTTCTTCGAACCGACCCAGGCCTTGTAGCGGGCCTTCGGCTGGATCGGCGGCGCCTTCGATGTCCACCGCAAAGACGGCGATGTCTTTCCAGAGACCCATATAGAGGAGCTTCTCGTTCCCGCCGGCCAGATCCTGGGCCATGTCGGCGCGGAGATAGGCGATCTGGACGCCCTTGGGTTTGCCGTCTTCGCCGAGGATGTCCTCGACCAGCGGCTTGCCGTTCCACAGTGCGACGGCCAGCGACTCGGGGTCGGCCAGCTTTTCGGCGAGGAAGGCCTCGTCGCCGCGACGCTCGCTGTCACGGTCGAGGGGGTTGCCGGCGAAGGTGTTGGTGATGATCGAAAGAGGCATGCGCCACTCTGTAGCGTGAGCGGAATGACTCGTCAGCCTTGCATCCTGCGCGATGAGTCGCGATATAGGCCTCGGAGATCGGCGCGGACGGAGTCCTCGCCAACCTGGTCAGGGCCGAGAGGCAGCAGCCACAACGAGATCACCTCTGGGTCGTCTGCCGGTCTCCACCTCATTTCCCTACAAAATTCTGTCAGCAGACGCGCGCTCGGTTGGGCGTGAGGCTTTTGCTGCGCCCTTCGCCCCACTACACTCCGCGCCATGGCCGACCACGACGACCTCTCGCCCGATTCCGCGCCGCCGTGGGACGAGGCGCCTGCTGAGCGCGACGAAAACACCGCCGACATCTTCGGCGACGCGCCGGCGCCGGCCGTCGAGGCGCGCCCCGTCGTCGAAAGCCCGCCCGAGAGCGAGAAGGGCGACGCCTATACGGTTCTGGCCCGCAAGTATCGTCCGCGCACCTTCGAAGACCTCATCGGTCAGGAGGCGATGGTCCGCACCCTGGCCAACGCCTTTTCGACCGGCCGGATCGCCCACGCCTTCATGCTCACCGGCGTCCGAGGCGTCGGCAAGACCACGACCGCCCGCCTGCTGGCCCGCGCGCTGAACTACGAGACCGACACTGTGAAGGGTCCTTCGGTCGACCTGACCGCCGAGGGCTATCACTGCCGGGCTATCATCGAGGGCCGGCACATGGACGTGCTGGAGCTCGACGCCGCCTCCCGCACCAAGGTCGACGAGATGCGCGAGCTTCTGGACGGGGTGCGCTACGCCCCGGTCGAGGCGCGCTACAAGGTCTACATCATCGACGAAGTGCACATGCTGTCGACGGCGGCCTTCAACGCGCTGCTGAAGACGCTGGAAGAGCCGCCGCCGCACGCCAAGTTCATCTTCGCCACCACCGAGATCCGCAAGGTGCCGGTGACGATCCTGTCGCGTTGCCAGCGCTTCGATCTGCGTCGCGTCGAGCCGGACGTGCTGGTCAAGCACTTCGACCGCATCTCGGCCAAGGAAGGCGCACGGATCGAGATGGACGCCCTGGCCCTGATCGCCCGCGCGGCCGAGGGCTCGGTGCGTGACGGTCTCTCCCTGCTGGATCAGGCCATCGTCCAGACCGAGCGTGGCCAGACCGTAACCGCCTCGGTGGTCCGCGACATGCTGGGCCTCGCCGACCGCAGCCAGACCATCGCGCTCTATGAGCACGTCATGGCCGGCAAGACCAAGGAGGCGCTGGAAGGCTTCCGCGCCCTCTGGGGTTTCGGCGCCGATCCGGCGGTGGTGATGCTCGACGTGCTGGACCACTGCCACGCCTCGGCGGTGTCGAAGGCGCTCGGCCCTGACGCCTTGTCGATGCCCAAGGAGCAGGCCGCGCGCCTGGCCGCCATCGGGGCCCATACCTCGGCGGGCACGCTGTCGCGTCTGTGGCAGATGCTGCTGAAGGCGCACGACGAGGTGCGCCGCGCGCCCGACGCCATGGCTGCGGCGGAGATGGCCCTTATCCGCCTCTGTTTCGCCGCCGACCTGCCCGGTCCGGAGGAGGCGCTGAAGGCCCTACGCGATGGCGCGCCGGTTGGCGGCGGTGGTCCCGGCGGCGGCGTGTCGATCGGCGGCGGTTCGGGTGGGGCGACGGCCTCGGCTCAGTCTCCAGTGATGATGGCCGCGCCGGGAGCCCAGGCCATGCCGGTGCTGGCCTCGTTCGACGACGTCATGGCCCTGATCGCCGCCAAGCGCGACATCGGTCTGCGCCTCGACGTCGAGCAGTATGTCCGCCCGATCAACTTCCGCCCCGGCGCGCTCACCTTCGAAGCCGCGCCCGGCGCGCCTGGAAACCTGGCGGGGCGTCTTGTTCGCTTCCTGAAGGAGCACACCGGCCAGCCTTGGCTGGTGGCAGCGGAGGGCGGCGGCGGGGCCGAGAGCCTGATGGAGCGTCAGAAGCGCGAGGAGCGCGAGGCGCTGGAGGCGATCAAGCAGGATCCCTTTGTCGCCTCGGTGCTGTCGGCCTTCCCCGGCGCCGAGATCGTTGAGATCCGCAAGCTCCTCACCCCCGAGGCCCCGCCTCTGGAGCCGGACGAGGAAGAGGGCTGAGCATAGAAGCTGTCATCCCGGGCAAGCGCAGCGCGACCCGGGACCACGGCGAGCGCTGGTGTTTCCAGCGGTCCCGGCTTTCGCCGGGATGACAGGAAAAGCAGGAGACCAAGACCATGAAAGACCTCGGCGGCCTGATGAAGCAGGCCCAGGCCATGCAGCAGAAGCTCCAAGACGCCCAGGCGCGTCTGGCTGAGAGCACCGTCGAGGGGACCTCCGGCGGCGGCATGGTGACGGTGACGCTGAAGGGCACGGGCGAGTTGGCCAAGGTGGTGCTGGACGAAAGTCTGATCGAGCCCGGCGAGGGCGAGGTGATCGCCGATCTGATCGTCGCCGCCCACGCCGACGCCAAGAAGAAGCTCGACGCCAAGCAGGCCCAGATGATGCAGGACGCCGCCGGCCCCATGGCGGGCCTGATGGGCGGCCTGCCCGGGATGAAGTTCTAGTCTTGGCCTCGTCCGCCGGACCCGAAATTGAGCGCCTGATCGCCCTGCTGTCCAAGCTGCCGGGCCTGGGTCCGCGCTCGGGCCGGCGGGCGGCCCTGGCTCTCCTGAAGAAGCGGGACACGCTGCTGGCGCCGCTGGCCCTGGCGATGGCCGAGGCGCAGGCCAAGGTCAGGACGTGCTCGGTCTGCGGGTCCCTGGACGTTTCGGATCCCTGCGCGATCTGCATCGACGCCACCCGCGACAACCGTCTGCTGTGCGTGGTGGAAGAGGTCGGTTCGGTCTGGGCGATGGAGCGTGGAGGCTCCTTCAAGGGGCGCTATCACGTGCTGGGCGGCTTGCTGTCCGCGCTCGACGGGGTTGGTCCCGACGCCTTGCGGATCGGCGAACTGGTCGCCCGGGTCGCGGGCGGCGAGGTGGCCGAGGTGATCCTGGCCTTGCCAGCCACAGTCGACGGCCAGACGACCGCCCACTACATCGCCGACCGACTGACCCAGACTAACGTGCCGGTGACCATGCTGGCGCGCGGCGTGCCGGTCGGCGGCGACCTCGACTGGCTGGACGATGGCACCATCGCCCAGGCTTTGCGCGCGCGACGACCAGCCTAGACCCTTCCGGGAACGATGGACTCCGGCTAAGAACGGAGCATGAACTTTTCCGATCCGTTCCTGATCCTTGCCCTGGTCTTCGCGCTGGCCGCCGTGGCCTTGGGCCTTTGGGCCGTGACCGCGCAACGCCGCGCCGCGAAGGCCGAGGCCCAGGCGTGGCTCTTGAATGAGCGTCTGACCCAGGCCGAAGAGCGCCATCGCCTTCTTGAGGACCAGAGCGCCACCCAGATCGAGCTCATCAAGGCCCAGGCGGCTCAGAGCGCCAACGCCATCGCCGAGCAGCTGATCAAGCGCGCCGACGAGAACGCCAAGAGCCGCGAGCGCCTCGCCGAGGCCCGGCTGGAGGCTCAACTCAAGCCGGTGGCCGAGACCCTCGCCAAGTTCGAAGCCCAGGTCACCGCCGTCGAGAAGGCGAGGGCCGAGGAGACTGGCGGCCTGAAAGCCCAGATCACCGCCCTGCTCGAGGCTTCGACCGCCACCCAGGCTGAGGCCCGCAAGCTGTCGGCCGCCCTGCGTCGCGGCGCCGGCGTCCAAGGGCGCTGGGGCGAGCAGACCCTGCGCAATGTGCTGGAAGCTGCGGGCCTCAACAGCCGCTTCGATTTCCAGGAGCAGTTCAGCGTCGACAGCGACGAGGGTCGTCGCCGGCCGGACGTGAAGGTCACCCTGCCGGGGGGCGGGGTGTTCGTGATCGACGCCAAGTGCTCGCTCAACGCCTTCCTCGAAGCGCAGGAGGCGACTGACGAGGTGCTGCGTGAGGCCGCCATGGCCCGCCACGCCCAGAGCGTCCGGAGCCACATGCAAGGCCTGTCGTCCAAGGCCTATTGGGACCAGTTCGCCGGAGAAGGCTCGCCGGACTTCGTGGCGATGTTCGTGCCCGGCGACGGCTTCCTGGCCGCCGCCCTTGATCGTCTGCCCGAGCTGATGGCCGAGGCGATGGACCGCCGCGTGGTCCTGGTCACGCCCACGACCCTGTTCGCGCTGTGCAAGGCCGTCGCCTACGGCTGGCGAGCCGAGGATCAGGCCAAGAACGCCGCCCGCATCGTCGAGGTCGGCCGCGAGCTCTACAAGCGCGTCTCGGTCATGGGCGCGCACGCGGGCGCCATGGGCAAGGCCCTGGAGAGCGCCGTGGGCAAGTACAACCAATTTGTCGGCTCGCTGGAGAGCCAGGTCCTGACCCAGGCGCGCCGCTTCGAGGACCTGTCTGTCGACCACGAAGGCAAGGAGATCCCCGAGCCGCCCATGGTCGATCAGGCCGTGCGGCCTTTGACCAAGCTGAAGGCCGTGGGACAATCTCCCACCTTGACCCTCGGGAATGACACGCCTACCTGACCAACATCATGGCCATCCGTCGCATCCTCACCGTCGATAACGCCGCCGATCTGGCGGTCCTGAAGAAGGTTTCCACCCCGGTGGAGGCCGTCACCGATGACCTGCGCGCCCTAATGGATGACATGCTGGAGACCATGTACGACGCCCCCGGCATCGGCCTGGCCGCCGTGCAGATCGGCGAACCCGTCCGCGTGATCGTCATGGACCTGGCCCGCGAGGGCGAGGACAAGGCTCCGCGCTACTTCGTCAATCCCGAGATCCTGGCCTCGTCCGAGGACCTGCAGGGCTACGAGGAAGGCTGCCTGTCGGTGCCCGAGTACTATGACGAGGTCGAGCGCCCGGCCAAGGTCACCCTGCGCTACATGAACTACCAGGGCGAAACGGTCGTCGAGGAGGCCGAGGGCCTGTTCGCCGTCTGCATCCAGCACGAGATGGACCACCTGGAAGGCGTCCTCTTCATCGACCACCTCTCACGCCTGCGCCGCGACCGCGCCATGGCCAAGGTCAAGAAGGCTCGCCGCGCGGCTTAAGACTGTCGGCGTTCTCGTCGTCTGACCGTCCTTGGGCTACCAAGGACTTGGAGACGCGCCGATGATCCCGACCCTGACCGCCTTCAAGAGCTCGCCCGATCGCGGACGCGGGCTCGCGCGAGACATGCCCGTGCGCTGGGCGTTGGAGGAGGTGGGCCAACCCTATGAAGTCAGGCTCGTGACCTTCGCCGAGATGAAGGCGCCAGAGCACAAGGCTCTGCAGCCGTTCGGCCAGATCCCGACCTACGAGGCGGGCGGGCTTGTCCTGTTCGAGTCCGGGGCGATCGTTCTGAACATCGCCGAGACCTATCCGGGCCTGCTGCCGTCCGAGCCCGAGGCCCGGGCCCGCGCGATCTCATGGATGTTCGCCGCTGTCAGCACCGTGCAGCCGCCGATCGTAGAGCGGGAACGCTCAAGCCTGCTGGAGCGCGGCGAGCCTTGGTTCGCGGCCCGGCAGCCAGCCTTGGAGCACGAGGTTCGCCTGCGGCTGGCGGACCTGTCCCACCGGCTTGGCGACGCCGATTGGCTGGACGGCCCGTTCAGCGTCGGCGACCTGATGATGGTCACGGTGCTGCGCCGTCCAGCGGGGGCGAACCTGCTAGGGGACTACCCAAACTTGACGGCCTATGTCGCACGGGCCGAGGCCAGGCCTGCGTTCCAGCGCGCGTTCGCCGCCCAATTGGCGGTGTTCGAAGCCGCGTCCAAGAGCTAGCGCTGGCGGCCGTGCTCGGTGTGGTAGGGCGTTCCGTCCCGGTGACGGTACACACTCTCCCCTTCCCGCAGCACCAGGTCGATATCTGGATAGTCGCAGCCGTCCTCCTCCGGCCGTCGGGACCCAACTTCCAGCAGCACCGCGTCCCGATCCGAGCGGTTCTGGAAGCAGTGGCCGTTGGCGACACCGGCCTTGAAGCCCGCGCAGTCGCCGGCGCGCATCACCGTCTCGCCGTCATCCTCCACCAGCACCACCTCACCGTCGACGACCCAGGTGAACTCGTCTTCGGCCGTGTGCCAGTGGCGCTGGCTGGACCAGGCCCCGGGCGGCAGGCGCAGCAGGTTGACGCCGAACTGATCGAGCCCGGCCGCGTCGCCCAGCTTGGTGCGGTGGCGCTGAAGGCAGGGCTGATTGAACGGCGCAGGGTAGGCCGTGCCGATGCGCGTGGGGGCGGTGGCGAGATCGATCTTGGGCATGACCTACCTTGGAACAAGCGTGCCGAATTTGCGTCGGCCCGGAGGGAAGCCTAAAGCCTGCATCATGACCAGTCCCGCGCCCGTTTCCGTCAGCATCGACGCCGTCGAACTCGCCCAAGCCCTGATCCGCCGGCCGTCCGTGACGCCGGCCGACGCCGGCGCGATGGACACGCTTCAGCGTCAGTTGGAGGGGCTCGGGTTCACGTGCCGCCGGATGAAGTTCGGCGAGATCGAAAACCTCTACGCCCGGCGCGGAACGTCGCGGCCAAACCTCTGCTTCGCCGGCCATACCGACGTGGTGCCGGTGGGCGATGACGCCGCCTGGACCTCTGATCCGTTCGAGGCGCGGATCAAGGATGGCGTGCTGTTCGGGCGCGGCGCGGTCGATATGAAGAGCGCGATCGCAGCCTTCGTCGCCGCCGTCGCCAAGATCCCCGAGCATCCCGGTTCGATCAGCTTCCTGATCACCGGCGACGAGGAGGGCGTGGCCGAGGACGGAACGGTCAAGGTCGTCGAGGCCTTGGCCGCCGAGGGCGAGATCATCGACCACTGCATCGTCGGCGAGCCGACCTCGGCCAACCTGCTGGGCGACATGGTCAAGATCGGTCGGCGCGGCAGCATCAACGCCTGGATCACGGTCGAGGGCCGCCAGGGCCACGTGGCCTATCCGCATCGGGCGGCGAACCCGGTTCCGGTGCTGGTCGACATCCTTTCGGCCCTGAAGGCGCGGGTGCTGGACGAGGGCTATACTGGCTTCCAGCCGTCGAACCTGGAGATCACCACGATCGACGTGGGCAACACCGCCACCAACGTCATCCCGGCCTCGGCCAAGGCTCGCGTGAACATCCGCTTTAATCCGGCCCACAAGGGCAAGGACCTGGCCGACTGGATCGAGGCCGAATGCGCCAAGGCGGCGGAAGGTTTCGACGGAACCGCCAGCGCGCTGTGCAAGATCAGCGGCGAGGCCTTCCTGACCGAGCCGGGCGATTTCACCGACGTCATCGTCGCCGCCGTCACCGACGCCACCGGTCGCGCGCCGGAGCTGTCGACCACCGGCGGCACCAGCGACGCCCGCTTCATCCGCGCCCTGTGCCCCGTCGTCGAGTTCGGCCTGGTCGGCTCGACCATGCACCAGGTCGACGAGCGCGTTCCGGTGGAGGAAGTCCGCCAGCTGGCCGACGCCTATGAGGCGCTGATCAACCGCTACTTCGCGGCGTTCGCCTGAGCGGAACGGGGACGAGGATGAAGGCGCTCTCGATCCCCGACGTGCTAGCCGAGGTGGCGGTGCTGGTGAAGCCGCATTTTGGCAAGGGCCGACCAGCCGACTACATCCCGCAACTCGCGACCGTGCCGGGAACGAAGTTCGGCATGGCCGTCCGCACGGTCGATGGCGGCGAGCACGTCATCGGCGACGCGGACGAGGGGTTTTCGGTCCAGAGCATCACCAAGGTCTTCGCCCTCGGCCTGGCCCTGAATCGCCTGGGCGACGAGACCTGGACGCGGGTGGGCAAGGAGCCGTCCGGCACGCCGTTCAACCACCTGTCCCTGCTGGAAGCCGAGCAGGGCGTGCCGCGCAATCCATTCATCAACGCCGGGGCCCTGGCGGTCACCGACGTGCTGATGGACGTCACCCGCGATCCGGCGGCGCTGGTCCGCGACTTCGCAGGTTTCCTCTGCGATGAGCGGCTGGAGATCGACGCTGCGGTCGCCAGATCGGAACTGGCCCATGCCTGGCAGAACCGCGCCATCGCCAGCCTGATGCGCGGCAAGGGCACCATCACCCATGACCCGGAGGCGGTGGTCGCCGCCTATTGCCGCCAGTGCGCGCTGACCATGAGCTGTCGCCAACTGGCCCGCGCCTTCCTGCCGCTGGCCGCCGGCGGCTTCTCGCCGATCGCCCAGGAGACGGTGTTCCCCGAGCGCCTGACCCGCCGCCTGAACGCCTTGCTGCTGACCTGCGGCATCTATGACAGCGTCGGCAGCTTCGCCTATCGCGTCGGTCTGCCCGCCAAGAGCGGCGTGGGCGGCGGCATTGTCGCGGTCATTCCAGGCAAGGCGACGGTCGCGGTCTGGTCGCCTGAGCTGGATCGGTTCGGCACGAGCGTCGTCGGAACGGCGGCGCTGGAGGCGTTCAGCCAGATCACTAACTGCTCGGTTCTGTAGGGCTTGATCAGGGTCAAGGTGCGGGCGGTGGGCCCAGGCCAAGCTGTGGCCCATGACCATGACCCGCCATCGGATTTTGATCCTGGTCGGCCACCCCGACCCCGCCCCCGAGCGTTTTTGCCGGGCGCTCGCCGAGGCCTATGCAAAAGGGGCGGCGGAGGCGGGGCATGAGGTGCGTAGCGCCGACATCGGCCCGATGGACGTACCCTTGCTGGAAAGCCAGGCGGCTTTCCAAGCGGACGACATTCCCCGCCTGATCCGGGATCTTCGCGCGGACATCCTTTGGGCCGACCATCTGGTGCTGGTCTTCCCCCTCTGGCTGGGCGGGGTGCCGGCCAAGCTCAAGGCCGCGCTGGAGCAGGTGTTTCGGGGCGGGTTCGGATTCGAGGTCGGTCCCCGGGGCTGGAACTCGAAGCTCTCGGGCCGCACGGCGCGTATGGTGCTGACTATGGGCATGCCCGGGGCGATCTTCCGGATCGTCTTCGGGTCGCACGGCCTCAAGGCGGTGACGCAGGGCGTATTCATGCTGGCGGGCGTCAAGCCGGCCCGCGCGTCGATCGTCGGCGGCGTCGAGGCCATCGGCGCCGGCGGCCGGACCCGGTGGTTGGAGCGGATGAGGAAGCTAGGCGCCGCCGCGAGTTAGTCGCCGTACCCGACGCCGACCAGATAAAGCCCATCGGCTGGCGCGACAGGTCCACATTCCCGGCGGTCCTTGGCTTCCAGCGCCGCCTTCACATCGTCCACCGTCCAACGCCCCGCGCCAACCTCGACCAGTGTGCCCGTCATTGAACGGACCTGGCGGTGGAGGAAGGACCGCGCCTCGAAGTCGAGGTGAATCTCTTCGCCGACCCGGCGCACGCGGGCGACGTCCAGGGTCTTCACCGGGCTCTTGGACTGGCAATGCATGTCACGGAAGGTCGTGAAGTCGTGCAGGCCGATGAGATGCTGGGCGGCGGCGTGCATGGCCTCGTGGTCGAGCTCCTTCTTCATGTGCCAGACCCGGCCCTTGTCCAGGGCCGGCGGGGCGCGACGGTTGAGGATTCGATAGAGGTAGCGCCGCTCATTGGCCGAGAAGCGGGCGTGCCAGTCCCCCTCCGCCACCTCGGCCGAGAGGATCGAGACCGCCTCGCGGGTCAGGTGGGCGTTGAGGGCGTTGAACACCGTCTGGGCCGGCCAGTCCTTCTCAAGATCGACATGGACCACTTGGCCGGTGGCGTGGACGCCGGTGTCGGTGCGGCCGGCGGCGGCGATGCGCACCTCCTGCCCGCAGAAGGCCTTCACCGCCGCCTCGATCGCGCCTTGCACACTGGGCAGGGTCGCCTGGGCCTGGAACCCGGCATAGGGGCGGCCGTCATACTCGACGAGGAGGCGGTAGCGGGGCATCAGGCCAGGACCGTTCCCGTGGGGATCGGGAAGCCACGCGTGAAGGTCTGCGTGTCCTGCGCGCCCTTGCCCTCGCGCTGGGCCTTCAGCAGGCGGATGGAGCCGTCTCCGCAGGCGATCAACAGGGCGTCGTCCTGCGCCGTTCCCGGCGCGCCAGAGGCCGTCTCGACGCGCGACAGAAGGGCCTTCACGCGGACGGGACCTTTCTCCGACGGCGCCTCGAACCAGGCGCCGGGGAAGGGGGAGAGACCGCGGATGTGGCGATCGACCTCGACGGCTGGGCGGGTCCAGTCGATGCGGGCTTCGACCGACTTGATCTTCTTGGCGTAGGTGACGCCGTCCTCCGCCTGCGGAGTTTCGTGCACGACCTCGCGCTCGATCGCTGCGAGGGCGACCGGCAGCAGGCGGGCGCCAACGGCGGCCAACTTGTCGTGCAGGCTGGCGGCCGTGTCATCGTCCGCGATGGCCACCTGCTCGGACATCAGGATCGGGCCCTCGTCGAGGCCCTCGCTCATCCGCATGACCTGAACGCCGGTCACCGCATCGCCGGCCATGATCGCCCTCTGGATCGGCGCGGCGCCCCGCCAACGCGGCAGCAGGCTGGCGTGCAGGTTGAAGCAGCCGTGGCGCGGCGCCTCCAGGACGTCCTTCACCAGGATTTGGCCGAAGGCGACCACGACTGCGGCGTCGAGATCCAGCGCCGTGAAGGCTTCGATCTCCTCGGGGGTCTTCATCGAGAACGGCGTGCGGACCGGCAGGCCCAGACCCTCCGCGAACGCGTGGACAGGCGAGGGCTTCAATTCCTGCCCGCGTCCGCGCGGCGCGGGGGGCTGGGAATAGACGCAGACGATCTCGTGCCCCGAGGCGACGAGTTCGGCGAGGCAGGTGACGGCGAAATCGGGAGTGCCGAGGAAGGCGATGCGCATGGCGGGGGTTTAGCGGTCCCGGCGCCGGGACGCAAAGCCTGGCCGGAACCTGCGCCGTGGCCTTTCGTTATCCAACTGACCCATGAACCTAGCCGGGAGCCTGACCATGCGCTCGAAACTGCTTCTGATCGCCGCCGCCGGCGCCGCCCTTTCCTTGGCGGCCTGCTCGGATCAGCACGCCCAGGAGGTCAAGGAGGGCGCCAAGGCCGCCGCCGCCGACATCAAGGACGCCGCTCACGAGATCGCCAACGATCCGGACGTCAAGGAGGCCGGTACGGCGATCAAGGAAAGCGCCAAGGAAACCGGCGCGGAGCTGAAGGAGGCCGCCGGCGAGGCGGGGCAGGAGCTCAAGGAGGCCGGCCGGGACCTGAAGCAGGACGCCAAGGAAGGCGCGGCCGAAAGCAAGAAGCAGTTGAACGAGGCGACCCGGTAGGTCGTTACTAAACCCTCCCCCACCGGGGGGAGGGTTTTTGGGTGTCAGTCCCGCAGCAGGTCGTTGATCGACGTCTTGGACCGCGTTTGCGCGTCCACCGTCTTCACGATCACCGCGCAGTAGAGGCCTGGGCCGCCGTTCGGGTCGGGCAGGTTGCCCGGCACGACCACGCTGTAGGGCGGCACCCTGCCGATGTGGACGGCGCCGGTCTTGCGATCGACGATCTTGGTCGAGGCGCTGATGAACACGCCCATCGAGAGCACCGAGCCTTCGCCCACCACGACACCCTCGACCACTTCTGAACGTGCGCCGATGAAGCAGTTGTCCTCGATGATGGTCGGGTTGGCCTGCAGGGGCTCCAGCACGCCGCCGATGCCGACGCCGCCGGACAGGTGAACGTTCTTGCCGATCTGGGCGCACGAGCCGACCGTCACCCAGGTGTCGACCATCGTGCCCTCGTCGACATAGCCGCCGATGTTCACGAACGACGGCATCAGGATGACGTTCTTGCCGATGTGGGCGCCGCGACGGACGATCGCGCCCGGCACAGCGCGGAAGCCGCCGGCCTCGAACTGCGGGGCGTCCCAGCCGTCGAACTTGTTCGCCACCTTGTCCCACCACGGACCCACGCCGCCGCCCAGGGCGCCCGAGCGCATGACTATATTCGGGTTCAGTCGGAACGACAGCAGCACGGCCTTTTTCAGCCACTGGTGGGTGAACCACTCGCCGTCGATCTTCTCGGCGACGCGGGCCTCGCCGCTGTCAAGCAGGCGCAGGGCTTCGTCGACGGCGGTGCGGACCGGACCGGTGGTCGCGGCCGAGACGTCGGCGCGGGCCTCCCAGGCGGCTTCGATCTCGGTTTGCAGATCAGACAGGCTCACGGCGGTCATGCGGGGCTTCCTTGCAGGCGCGCCGAGCTGAGGAACCCGGCGAGATCATTGGTGCGAAAATGGACGTGTTCGGAAGTCGACGCCGCCGCATGCGGGCCGACCAACACGGTGGTCATGCCCATGCGCGCGGCCGGAACGAGGTTTTTCTCGCTGTCTTCGAAGAAGGCCGTCATCGGTGGGTCGATGTCGTGCAGCTTGCAGATCCGATCGAACGTCGCGAGGGCCGGCTTGGGCACATAGTCCGCCGTTTCGATGGCGAAGACTTCCGAGAAGAGGTCGCGCAGGTTCAGGTGCGCGAGGACGCGCTCGGCGTGGCCGACCGATCCGTTGGTAAAGATCAGACGCCGGCCCGACAAGGCGGCGATCGCGGCGCGCAGGGCGGGGTCGGGCGCCAGGCAGTCCAGGGAAACGTCGTGAACCTCGTCGAGGAATCGTTGAGGTTCGATTCCGTGGTTGGCCATGAGGCCCGCCAGGGTCGTGCCGTGCTCCTTGAAATAGCCGTGCTGCAGCGCGCGCGCCTCGTCACGCGGAAGACCGGTCTCCCGCGCCACGAAATCCGTCATCTTGGCCTCGATGAGGGCCATGAACTGGGTCTCGATCGGGTAGAGCGTATTGTCGAGGTCGAACAGCCAGGTGTCGACGTGGGTGAGATCGGCGCTCATCGCTTGATGAGCGTGCCCGCGCCGTGCTCGCTGAACAGCTCGACCAGCATGGCGTGCGGGCGTCGGCCGTCCAGGATGACGACGGCTTCGACGCCGGACTCGATCGCGTGGATGGCGTTTTCGAGCTTCGGAATCATGCCGCCGGTGGCGACGCCCATATCGATCAGGGCGCGCGCCTGGTCGATCGTCATTTCACGGATCAATTCGCCATTGCCGTCCAGCACGCCCTTGATGTCGGTCAGCATCAGCATGCGCTTGGCCTTCAGCGCGCCCGCCAGCGCGCCGGCCACGGTGTCGGCGTTGATGTTGAAGGTGTCGCCGTCGGCCGAGACGCCGATCGGGGCGACGACCGGAATGTAGTCGTGCTCCGAGGTCAGCAACGCCTCGATCAATTGAGGATCGACCTTGGTGGGCTCTCCCACGAAGCCGAGGTCTACTGCCTGTTCGATATTGCTATCCGGATCCTTCTTGGTCCGGGTCACCTTCTCGGCCGTGATCAGACGGGCGTCCTTTCCGGACAGGCCCACGCCGCGCACGTCGGCCTCGGCGCCGGCCAGCGTGATCCAGTTGGCGATTTCCTTGTTGATGGCGCCCGAAAGGACCATCTCCGCGACTTCCATCGTCGCCTCGTCCGTGACGCGCAGGCCGTCAACGAAGGTCGACTTCACGCCGGCCTTGTCGAGCATCCGGCTGATCTGCGGACCTCCGCCGTGGACGACCACCGGGTGGACGCCCAGAAGCTTCAGCAGCACGGCGTCGGCGGCGAAGACCTTGGCCACCTCTTCCTGGCCCATGGCGTGGCCGCCGTATTTGATCACAACCGTCTCGCGGTCGTAGATCTGGATATAGGGCAGGGCCTCGGCCAGGGTCTTGGCGGTGGCCCAGCCGGCTTCCTCGGCGACGTCGGTCAAGGCGGCTGTCCTCGAAGGGAAAATTAGGCGCGCCTCGATAGCGGACCCCGCCCCCCCTGTCACCAAAAACGAACCCTGCCGCTAGTCCGCGCGACTGAAGCGCAGCTTAAGCGCCAGCATGGCGCCGGACATCAACAGGCAGGCGAGATTGGACGCGACGACCGGCCAAGCTTTGATCATCACACCATACGCCAGCCAACACGCGAAGCCGGTGACCGTCACGACGTACATCCGCAGCGAAACCGCCGAAGCGTCTCGCTCTCGCCAGGTCTTGAGGATCTGTGGCGCGAAGCTGCCGATCGACAGCAGCGCCGCTAGGGTTCCGATCAGGACGGCGAAGGGCGGCCCTTCCATCAGGCGGACTTCGACAGAGGGTCTTCGGCGGCCCAGCGCTCGGCGTAAGCCGGAGCCAGGGTCAGCCCGACAGGAACCGGACCCGGGGCTCGCCCTTCGGTGAGGCAAACAGCCAGATAGGCTAGGGCGGTCTTCACGCCGTGTTCCGAATAGGGTTTGCCGATCACGCCGCAGGCGCCCGCGAAGTCATCGGGCAGGCGTTTGACATTGGCGGTCATGAACAGCGCCACGCCGCCGCAGTCATCGGCGATCTTGCGGGCGACATCGACGCCGGTGGGACCATCGCTGAGATGAACGTCGACGAGCGCCAGATCCGGTTTCAGCTGTTCCGCCAGGGCCACCGCCTCTTGCGAGCTCATGGCGCAGCCGAGCGGATGACAACCGGCCTCCTCAATCAGATGCTCGAGTTCGATCGCGAGAAGCATCTCGTCCTCGACAATCAGAACATCGAGCGCCGGCCGGCTCATTACCAAAACGCGTCCTTACCTAGTGCGCCCCATTGACGGGCAACAGAACGACCACCCGGGTTCCCGGTTCCGCGTCTGTGGTCTCGCATTTCGCTTTCAGCTGCTGGCAAAGCAGCTGGACGATGGTGAGGCCAAAGCCGGACGTGCTCGTCTTCTTGTTCGGACCAACGCCGTCATCGGAGATTTCGATCCGGAAGTCGCCGTTCAGGCGCGACACCCCGACAAAGATGCGGCCGCCGCGCCCCTCTGGAAAGCCGTGCCGAAGGGCGTTGGTCAGCAACTCGTTGACCACCAGGGCGAACGGAGCGGCCTTGGCGGCCGGGATTTCCACACGCTCCAGATCCAACTCCACACGAATATCGTCGCGCATGGCCGAGCCCATCAGGTCGGCGACCATGTCGCGGATGAACGCCGAGACGTCGAAACGCTCGACATCCTCGCTTTGGAACAGGCGGCGATGCACGGTCGCGATGGCATTCACACGGCCGAGCATGCCTTTCAGCGACGCCTTCACCGCTGGATCGGGCACGCGGCGGTTCTGCAGCAGCAGGAGGCTGGAGATCAGCTGAAGGTTGTTCTTCACGCGGTGGTCGACCTCGTGAAGCAGGGCGGTCTTCTGCTCAAGCGCCTGGGTCAGTTCCCGCGTGCGCTCGTCCACCATCTGCTGAAGGCTCTCGCTACGATCGCGTGCGCGGAACTCGATGGCCTTCTTGTCGCTGACGTCGATTTGCGACCCGAAGAAGTAGACGATCTTGCCGTTGTCATCGCGCACGGGAGACAGATACAGCGCGTTCCAGAACGGCGAGCCGTCCTTGCGATAGTTCAGCAGGTCCATCGCAATGTCTTCGCCTGCCGCTACCGCGTCTCGAACGGCGCCCGCCGCCTCGCGATCTGTCTCGGGGCCTTGCAGGAAGCGACAGTTGCGCCCGATCACTTCGTCGCGGGAATATCCGGTGAGCCGTAGGAAGGCGTCGTTGGCGAAGATGATCGGATTGTCGTCGCGGGTGGCGTCGGTGACGATCATGGCCATTCGCGTCGCCTTGATCGCGGCGGCGAACGGGTCTCCGACACCTTGTCCGGCGGCCAGTTCGTCACCGAGCCGGCGAAATTCCGAATAGTCTTCCAAGGCTAAGCTCCCACCTCCCCGTGGACGCTCAACGTACCTGATCGTGTCGGGTTCCCAACAGTGGTTATGTCAAGGCCCGCCAGTTGGAGGTGCGCCCTCCTGCGTCAGGCCGCGTTGCTTGGGAGCGACCGGACTTCCCGGAACGGCCGCCCCCTTAAAAAGCTCAGGTCACTTCGGTTGATAGATGCGGTCGAAGACGCCGCCGTCACTGAAGTGGATGGCCTGAGCCTTCTTCCAGCCGCCGAACGCACCGTCGATCGTCACCAGCGGGATCTTCTTGAATTTGCTTGCATACTTGGCGACGGCCGCTGCGCCGCGAGGGCGGTAGTGGTGCTTGCCGATCAGGTCTTGGGCCAGCGGGCTGTAGAGAAAATTGAGGTAGCCCTGCGCGACCAGGCGGGTCTTGTGGCGGTCGACATTCTTGTCGACCAGCGCCACCGGCGGTTCGGCCAGGATCGATAGCGACGGATAGACGATCTCGTATTGGCCCGGCAGTTCCTCTTGCGCGAGGAACGCCTCATTTTCCCACGTTAGCAGGACATCGCCGATGCCACGCTGGGTGAAGGTGGTGGTTGCGCCGCGCGCGCCGGAGTCCAGGACAGGCACATTCTGGAAGAGAGCCTTGACGAAGGCCTCGGCCTTGGCGGGATTTCCGCCCGGTTGCTTCAAGGCCCAGGCCCAGCCCGCCAGATAGTTCCAGCGCGCGCCGCCGCCCGTCTTGGGGTTGGGGGTGATCACCGCTACGCCCGGCTTGATCAGATCGCCCCAATCCTTGATCCGCTTGGGATTACCCTTCCGAACCAGGAACACGATCGTTGAACTGTAGGGGGTAGAGTTGTTCGGCAGGCGCGATTGCCAGTTGGCCGGCAGGAGCTTGGCCTTGGCCGCGATCTCGTCAATGTCATAGGCCAGGGCCAGGGTCACGACGTCGGCCTGCAGGCCGTCGATCACCGAGCGCGCCTGCTTGCCCGAGCCTCCGTGGCTCTGATTGATCGTCAGGGTCTGTCCGACACGCGTCTTCCAATAGGTGATGTAGGCGGCGTTGATCTCCTTGTAGAGCTCTCGGGTCGGGTCGTAGCTGACATTGAGCAGCGAGACCGTCTTGCCCTGAGCCTGAGCGACGCCGCCGAGGATGGCCGGCGCGGCGAAAACGCCGGCGCCAGCCGTGGCGGCGCCGAGAACACCTCGACGCGTGGGTTTCGTGAAACGACGGGTCATGGGTGTCCTCGGTGCTGTGGAGGTTAGAAAACGTATTGTGTTCGGACCGACCAAATGTCGAGGTCCTGGCCGACTTGTGCGCCCGCTGGCGGCGTGGCGCCGGCCACGAAGGCCAAGCCGCCGGGCGACAGACGCTTGACCTCGACATTGCGGTACGCCGCAGAGAGCGAAACGACCGGGTTGAGATACCAGTTCACACCCAGGGACAGGATGTTCTGTTCGCCGCCGCGGATCGCTCCGGCGACCGGTGCGGAGCCGGCGGGCCCGGCGAGGTAGTCCAGGTCGAAGTTGGAATAGCGCGCGGCCAGTTCGATCGCGCCCCAGTCGCCCTTCTTCAGGTCAAAGGGCTTGGCCGGACGCGGCGCGTCGAAGCCTGCGGTCGCGGTGGTGTAGCGACGGGACTCGCCCGTCAGCGTCCAGCCGGCCTGCACATACCAACCGTTGAACTTGGGGTCGGGCAAGGTGCTGTTGCGGCGCTTGACCTTGATGTCGAAGTACTCGGCTTGCACGAACACGTTCTTGCGCAGTGCGCCAAACTCCAGGCCGATCGCGTTCAGGCTGTCTGCGTCGATATTGCCGGTGTCGATCAGTCGCGTGCCGTCGACCCGGAGTTCCGGGCGATCGCGCAGCCGCAGATTGGTGACCGCGCCGCCTGTGGCCGCGACGTCGGGTCCGCCCTTGGCCGGATGGATGACGAGGTTGGTGTTGACCCCCGTATGGACCAGCCACCCGTCGCCCTTGAACGGAACGACCGAGAATCGGCCGATGAAGCCCAGCTGTTCGTCGAAGGTCTGGGTCGTCACGGTGTTGCCGGTGACGGCGGCGGAGAAGGTCCAGCGTTCGCCATTGTTGAACACGCCGATCGTCGCGCGGCCATCGCCGCCGGCGACGCCTCGGACTGTTTCAGCGACCGAAGCCCGCTCAGGGAACAGTGATCCGGTGAAGCTGGCGGCGTCTTCCAGGCTGGTGGGGTGCGGGTAGAAGCCCGCGCGGACCCGCATCGGCAGCCCGTTGTACTGCAGCCAGGCCGACGAGATCTTGCCCGCCTCTTCGGTTCCCGACCCGCCAAAATCGTAGACCATGTTGTAGTCGAAGACCCCGAAGACCTTGCCTTCGATGCCAAAACGAGCCCGACGGACATTGACGCCGTCAGAGAGGTCGCGCGCGCGGTCGTTCTCGGTGGCGTCGCCGAACGAACCGCGTCGGAAATCCGTCGCGAGAGGGCCGGCGGCGCTCTGGTCATAAAGCGCGGCGTCGGCTTGGAAGAAGCCGCGAAGCGACGCCGAGAACGCCCCATCGCCGGTGGAGAAGGTGGGGCGGCCGTTCGCCAGGCTCACGCTGGTCGTGTTCGGGCTTGGCTTGGCGTCCTTGGGGCTCGCGGCGGTGGCGGCCTTGAGATCGGAAACCTGCTTCTGCAAGGCGGCGAGCTGGGCTTCCAGCGCGGCGATGCGGGCGCTGGCGTCGTCGGGCGAGGTGGTCTGCGCTGAGGCGGCGCCGGCGGTGACGAGCAGGGAGGCTCCGGCGATCAGCGCGGCGCGGAAGGCGGTCTTGGCAACGGTCATGGTTAGTCCCCTCTCGGCGCGCAGCGCGAGCCGACCTGCCGAGGCCTAGGAAGACGATCATTCCTAGCTCGGGAATAGAGATTAAGGGAGCCGGCCCCGAGATTTTCTTGAGGCGCGACGACGTGTCGCGGAAAAAGCCCGCGAATCTTCCATGTAATCAATCAGTTGAAGCGATTAAAAATCCGTATGTGGAAAAGGCCGCCCCGGTCTCCCGAAGCGGCCTTTTCTGCGAATAATGGGTGATGAGGCGATTTGACGCGCCTTAGAACATCGCTCGACCTGAAAGGCGTAGGTTGTAGCGCTTCTGCTTTTTGGTGGCTTCGACGCCACCCTCCAGCGCCAGATACGACATCGGGGTGCCTGCTCGAAGCGCGAGGCCCGCTGTCACCGCGCCGTCCTTGCTGTTCAGGGCGGCTAGTGAGAACGGGTTGCCGCCCTTGAAGCGCGCCACCGTGTCGCCGACCGAGCCGGCCAGGGTTTGGCGGTAGCCGACGCGAACTTCCGGACGCCACCAGACTTGCTTGCCGAAGTCCGCGCCCATCACGACGCCGAGTTCGCCGCTGAGGTTGCTGGACGTGCGCTTGTCGACCGTGAGGTCAAAGCCTGCCCCGCCGCCGCTCTCGGCGCGCTTGCCTTCGCGCAGCCAGACATAGTCCAGGCGACCTTCCGGGCGAGCGAAGAACCGACCGAACTTCTGCTCGTAGGCCATGCCGGCATAGGCGTTGGCGGTCACGCCGTTCCAGTCGGCGCTATTCTTCAGGATCAGGTCGGCCACACCGTTACCGTCGGCGTCGGGCGCGATGAAGCGACGATCCCCTTGGAAGAAGGCGTAGCCCACGCCGCCTCCGGCGTTGAACCGCCAGCCACCGACGGAACGCCGCCAGTAGGCGCCGGTTTGAACGAACGAGGCGGTGGTCTGTTCGCCGACCTTGGCGACCGTGTCGTGTTCCTCGATGCTCATGTAGGCCAGGGTGAGGCCCAACGCGCCGCCGGCGTCGCCCATCGCTTCGTAGCCGCCCACAAAGCCGAAGGCTTGGGTGTCCGAGCCGAGGGTCTGGTCGGTGTCGCGACGGGTCAGCGAGTTGATTTCCTGCACCCAGACACTGTCGGGGCCATAGCGGTCGCCCGGGTCCGGACGGAACATGGTGGCGGCCGAAATCTGCTGGTTCACCGACTGCAGGGCCGCGAAGAGGCCCTCGCCCTGGTCGGGCAGCATTTGGTCGTAGAGGTCTCGGAAGCCATCGCGCGAGTTCTGACTCAGGAACGGCGCGGCCAGCGCCGTGTCCGCGCCGAGCGCCGCATAGACCGCGTCATAGGCCGAGGCTTCCGCCTGGTTGAACCCGATTTCGGCGGCGGTGCGGCGGCGCACGTCGATATAGACGTTGTTGGCGTCGGCGCGGCTGGTGGCGACGTAGAGATAGGGCGATTGCGCCAACAGGCCCGAGCCGATGGTCCCGACATTGATGTTCGAGCCCTGGATGACGGTGAACGTCGTCGGTTGCTTGACGAGGTTGGCCATCCGGATGCCAAGCTCGGCGCCCGTAGCGATGTTGGTCGCGCCGGAAACAACAAGCTTGGTGTTTGTTCCTGTTGCGGCGTCGGCGGAGAAGAGCAGTTTGGCCTTGGAGCCGAGGTTCAGGCTCGTGACGTTGATGGTGTCGCTGTTGGCGATCGCAAGACTGCCGTTGGTGATGGCGAGGTCCAGCTTGCCGTCGCTGTCATAGAGCTTGCCCAGCGCGACGGCGCCGCCGTCGATCGACAGGCGATCCTGGCCGGCCCCGAACGACATCTCGCCCAGCAGCGTGCCGCTCCACAGGTTCAGGGTGTCCGCGCCGCCGCCAAACAGCACGTCGCCCACCGTCGAAGGCGCGGTGGTGGTCGAGCTGGAAGTGGCGCTCGTGGTGGTGTCAGTGCTCGGGTAGGTGCTCGTCGAGGTAAAGTCGGCGGGGCCTGACTGGGTGAACGTCACGCCGGACGTATTGGCCCGCAGGTCCAGAGCGATGGTTCGTCCGGCGCTGGTCACGGTCGCCGCCGTACCGTCCGCCTTGATGGCCGGCGCCGAGACGGTGGCGCGCAGGGCGCCCGTGTTCGAGATCGTTCGCAGCGTGCCGGCTTGGTCGAGCACGGCGACCGCATCGCCGGTCTCGCCGGTGCGTGTGGCGGTGATGCTGCCGGTGTTGTTGAGGCTGGTCGCAGAAGCGCCTGCGCCGATCACGATCCCGCGCGCGAGGGCCGTGACGCCAGACCCAGCGAACGAGGCGGAGTTGGCGGTGATCGAACCGCGATTGAGGATCGCGCTGGCGTTCGCTCCAGAATTGAGCAGGACGCCGGTAGCGTTGGCCTCATACGAGGTCGCGGTGATCTGCCCGTCGTTTCGCAGGCCCCCGGTCAGGGTGGTGGTGCGGCCGCCGCCGGCGCCAATCGAGACGCTCGTCGCCGACACGCCGTTATAGACGCCATTCGCGGTGATCGCGCCCTTGGCGATCAGGCCGTAGGCATTGTCGCCGGCGCCGACCGCGCCCAATGTTACGTTCTGGCTGGTCGAGCCGATCTGCAGCGCCGGGGCCTGGCCGGAGACCGTGATGCTCGAGGTGCCGCTGCTGCTGGACGACACCGTCGTAACAGTCGTCGTGCCGTCGCTGTTGACCTTGGTCGAGAAGTTCAAGCCTTGCAGCAAGACGCCGCCGCTGACGTCGCCGGCCACCCGAACCGCCGGTCCGCCTTGCAGCAGGTCGTCGGCGTCCAGCTTGTTCAAGGCGTCCAGGGTCGTCGGTCGGGACGTGTAACGGTAGCCGGTGGCGGTGGCTGTGCCTTGCAGAACCAGCGGGCCGGAGATGTTCGAGTCGATCGCTTGGGCGACGGCGTTGACGCCTTGCACATTGACCTGGCCGCCCAGCGTCACCTTGCCGGTCACCGGCGCGGCGAGCCGCACGCCATAGGCGTTGTCGCCGATGACGCTGATCGCGCCCAGGTTCGTCACGTTGCCGACGATGGGGCCTTCCAGCAGCATGCCGGCCGAATTGTTGCCTTCGATGCTAATGATGCCAGTCGCGTCATTGGTAATGTCGCCGGTGAAGACGCCGGCGTTGGTCAGGCGGACGCCGATACGGTTGGAGCCCTGGGCGAACACGCCGTCGAGGTCGCCGTCCGAGTCGCTGTCGCTCGCGGTATAGTCTTCCAGCAACGAAATCGTCGCCGAGTTTGTCAGTCCGCCGGTCTTGCCGCCGATGATCAGCACGCCGACACCGTCATTGACGCCGTTGGTCGAAAGGGTGCCGAGGTTCGTCACCTTGTTGTTACTGTCGATCGTGACGATCGGTCCGGCCGTCGTCGGCTTGATCGAGCCTTCCGCGGTGATTCTGATGTCGTCGGCGGTCGAGCCCGTCGCCGTGCTCGTCGTGATCGGCGTCGTGCGCGCGGTGGAGACCGTCGTCTGAGCCGAGGCGGCGAGACCGATGGCCAGGAGAGGAGCGGCCGCGACCGTCGCGACCAGGACCTTGCGCTGCATTACGAACGACACCTCGATAGAAACCGGGCCACTAATTCGGGTCACGATGCGGCGAAAATGCGGTGAGTTCCGCTCGCGACACGCACTAGGGCGTCAATCGTCTATCGCATGGCTTGGCGGGGCGCCATATCTGGTTCGTCGAATCGCCTCTCACTTGAATCGGTGAAGCCCCTCCATGCCGCTGGCGAACTTGCCCCTGGACGGCCCCCAGCGTTCGCGCAACAGCGCCCGTTGGTCGCTATGGCTTGGGCCGGCGGCTCTGCTGGGCCTTGCCGTGACAGGTCAGGCTGAGCCCGCCCCCGCCGTGCTCGCCGCGCTTGCCGTCGCCGGCCTGGGACTTTTCCTGAATCGCGAGCGCGAGGCGGAGGCCTCGGGAGGTGCGGCGATGGTCGTCGCCGCGCCCGACGCCACGAGCGAGCCGTCGGCGCCTTTCGCCGCCATTCTGGATCGCTTGCCTGATCCGTTGATGGTGATCGCGGCCGAGGAAGCCGACGATCTCACGGGGCGCCGGTTCCTGTTCGCGAACGCGGCCGCCCGCGAACTCTTCAAGATTCAGCACCAAGGCGCGCTGCTGGTCACCGCCGTGCGCCACCCCCGGGTCTTGGAAGCCGTGGACGAGGCGCTGTTCGGCGCGATCGAGGGCGTGGTGGAGTTCGAGACCGGCGGCGCCCAAGGGCGCTCATGGCTGGCCTACGCCCGTCCCCTGAAGGAGACGGCGGGGCGCTCCAAGCTCGCGCTGCTGGCTCTCCGCGACGAGACCGACGCTCGCCGCAGCGAACGCACGCGCGCCGATTTCCTGGCCAACGCCAGCCATGAGCTTCGCACCCCCCTCGCGTCATTGTCGGGCTTCATCGAAACCTTGCGCGGCCACGCCAAGGACGACCCGGGCGCGCGCGACAAGTTCCTGGCCATCATGCTGGCCCAGGCCGAGCGGATGTCGCGCCTGATCGACGACCTGATGAGTCTGTCTCGCATCGAGTTGAACGAACACATCGCGCCGGCGGGGCGCGTGGACCTGTCCATGGCCGCGATCGACGTCATCGACGCCCTGGCGCCGCAGGCTCGCGACAAGGGGGTGACATTCGATCCGGTTCTACCGCCCCGCGGTGGCGCCGTCGTCGATGGCGACCGGGACCAGATTATTCAGGTGGTCCAGAACCTCGTCGACAACGCGATCAAGTACACGCCGCAGGACGGTGTAGTGCGGGTCGAGGTCTTCCCGGGGCTCGCGGCCGAGGCCGCCGCGGCCGCCCGCGATCCCGCCGCCTCGCGCATGTCGCTTCTGACGCCCGATCATGACCCGACCGAGCGCTATGCGGTGCTGCGCGTCACTGACCGAGGGCCGGGTCTGGCGCGCGAGCATCTGCCGCGCCTGACCGAGCGATTTTATCGTGTCGAGGGGCAAAAGAGCGGTGATCGGTCGGGCACGGGCCTTGGCCTCGCCATCGTCAAACACATCATGAACCGGCATCGCGGCGGCCTGACGGTCGAGAGCGTACAAGGAAGTGGCGCCACGTTCGGCGTCTACCTCCCGATGGCTAAGGCCGAGGGCGGCGTTAGCCCCAAGGTGGCGGCGACCGAGGCCTGACGCCGCTGAAGTCGGGACTTTCGCCCGCCACTGTCGTCAAACTGTCATGCAACTGTCGCATAAGCACAGCGCCCGGCCGGCATAGACGCCCGGGGGAGGGCCCGCGATCCTGCGTGGCGCTCGACAACTCGTGCAAGATTAGCCTCACGCATGCTGACCTGGCTCTCGCTTCTCGTTCTGGCGCTGTTTTCCGGCGCGGCCTTCGTGGCTGGCCGCCGCCGCGCCACGACCGCCGCCGCGGGCCGCCCCCGCGTGCTCCATTCCTTGCCGGACTACTACGGGACCTATGTCGCCCTGTGGGCCGGCGTTCCCGCCGCCTTGCTGCTGTTGCTGGGCGTCATGGCCGGTGGGCGTGTCGAGGACGCGATCCTGCAGTCGGCCCGTCCGGCGGCGGTCCAGGCGTTGGGGCCGGACCGTCAGGCGGTGTTCTATAGCGACGTCCGTGCGATCGCGGCCGCGCAGTCTCCCTCCGAAGTCACCTATGAGGGTGAACTTAAGGTCGCCCTGGACGCCAAGGTCGCCGAGGCTAAGCGCATCGAGACCGTCGTCAACACCGCCATGCTGGCCGGTGCGGGCGTTCTGGCCCTGGCTGGCTTCCTCCTGGCCTTTCCGCGTATCAACCCTGATTTCCGCGCCCGCAATCGCGTTGAAGGCTGGACGAGCAGCCTGCTGATCGCCTGTTCGGTCGCGGCGGTCCTGACCACGCTGGGCATTGTTCTGTCGCTGGTCTGGGAAAGCTGGCGCTTCTTCCAGAGCGTGAGCCCACTGTCGTTCCTGTTTGGAACCGAGTGGAGCCCGCAGATCGCCATGCGCGCCGACCAGGTCGCCTCGTCGGGCGCCTTCGGGGCCGTGCCGCTCTTCGCAGGCACCTTCCTGATCATGCTGATCGCCATGCTGGTCGCCGCCCCCGTCGGCCTCTACTCGGCGATCTATCTTTCGGAATACGCAAGCCGCCCGGTGCGCGGCGTGGTGAAGCCGCTGCTCGAGGTGCTGGCCGGGGTGCCGACCGTGGTTTACGGCTTCTTCGCCGCCCTGACCGTGGGACCGCTGTTCCGAGCCGGCTTCAACGCCATCGGCGCGGCCCTGCCGCCCGGTCCGATGGCCACCTATCTGATGGAAGTCCAGAACCAGATGGCGCTCGTCGCCGGCGTGGTGATGGGGATTATGCTGATCCCGTTCGTCTCGTCGCTGTCGGACGACATTATCAACGCCGTGCCGCAGTCCCTGCGTGACGGCAGCTACGCTATGGGCGCGACCAAGTCCGAGACGGTGAAGAAGGTGGTCCTGCCGGCCGCCCTGCCGGGCATCATGGCCGCGATGCTGCTGGCCATCTCCCGCGCCGTTGGCGAGACCATGATCGTCACCATGGCGGCGGGCCTGCAGGCCAAGCTGACCGCCAACCCGCTTGATACGGTGACCACCGTCACCGTGCAGATCGTCACCTTGCTCACCGGCGACCAGGAGTTCGACAGCCCCAAGACACTGTCGGCGTTCGGTCTGGGCCTCACCCTTTTCGTGGTGACGCTGTGCCTGAACATCATCGCCCTGCGCATCGTCCAGAAGTACCGGGAACAATATGACTGACGCGACCCTCGGCGCGGCCGCCCCGCGCCAGGCCCCTTCGGCCGCCGAAGCCCGACTGAAGAAGCGCCACCGCGCCGAGCGCCTGTTCAAGGCCCAAGGGATCGCCGCGATCGTCATCGCGATGATCTTCCTGGTGGTGCTGGTCGGTCGGATCGTGAGCCAGGGCTACTCGACCTTCGAGACCCACACTCTGTCGGTGCCGGTCTATCTGAACCCCGACCGGATCGACACGTCGGACCTGTCTGGCGTCAACTACGACTACATCGTCGCCGAGGCGGTGATGAAGAAGTTGGGCCTGCAGGACGATGACTACGGCACGATCTCGTCCAAGGTTCAGGATCTGGTGTCGCGCGACTTCGGCTTCCAACTGCTGAACAAGCTGAAGGCCGACCAGAAGCTTATCGGGCAGACCATCACGGTCACCGGCCCGCTGAAGGCCGACGCCGATCTCTACTTCAAGGGCGAGATCAAGCGCTCCACCGCTGAGGACGACCGCAAGCTCGACAATCAACAGCTGGACTGGCTGGACAAGCTCAAGAAGGACGGCGCGATCACGTCGGGCTTCAATCTTGGCTTCTTCACCCACTCCGACTCGACCGAACCCGAACAGGCCGGCGTGCTCGGCGCGGTCATCGGTTCGGCCATGATGCTGCTGATCACCGCCCTGATCGCGGTGCCCGTGGGCGTCCTGGCCGCCGTCTATCTGGAGGAGTTCGCGCCGAAGAACCGCTGGACCGATATCATTGAGGTCAACATCAACAACCTCGCGGCCGTGCCCTCGATCGTCTACGGCCTGCTGGGCCTGGCGCTGTTCATCAACTGGCTGAACGTGCCGCGCGGTTCGCCTCTGGTGGGCGGTCTGGTCCTGGCGCTGATGGCTTTGCCGACGGTGATCATCGCGACGCGCTCGGCCCTGAAGGCGGTGCCGCCTTCGATCCGCGAGGCCGCCCTGGGCGTCGGCGCGTCCAAGACCCAGACCGTCTTCCATCACGTTCTGCCGTTGGCCATGCCTGGCGTGATGACCGGCGCTATCCTCTCACTGGCCCACGCGCTTGGTGAAACCGCGCCGCTGCTGATGATCGGCATGGTCTCGTTCGTGCCCGGCGTGCCGGAAGGCCTGACCGGCGCGGCCACCGTGCTGCCCGTGCAGGTGTTCATCTGGGAGAACGCTTCCGAGCGCGCCTTCCATGAGCGGACCGCCGCAGCCATCATCGTTCTTCTCGTCTTCATGATCGTCATGAACGCGGCCGCCGTGATCCTGCGCCGCCGCTTCGAACGCCGTTGGTAGGAGCGCTCATGACCTCGATCCTGAATCCCCTTGCTTCGCCCCTCCTCCAGGGACACGCCATGACCGTCCAAAGCCCCGACGATTCTTCCCGCGCGTCGGTGATCAGCACCGCACCGACCTCCGCTCCCTCGCCCGCCGAGCCCAAGATCAAGGCGCGTGGCGTCAAGGTCTTCTACGGGGAGAAGCAGGCGCTCTTTGACGTCGATCTCGATGTCCCCGGCAAGTCGGTCACCGCCTTCATCGGCCCGTCGGGCTGCGGCAAGTCGACCTTCCTGCGCTGCATCAACCGCATGAACGACACGATCCCCAGCGCGCGCGTCGAAGGCTCGATCCAGATTGACGGCGCCGACGTCAACGCCAAGAGCGTCGACCCGGTGGTGCTGCGCTCGCGCGTCGGCATGGTGTTCCAGAAGCCCAACCCCTTCCCGAAGACGATCTTCGAGAACGTCGCCTATGGTCCCCGCATCCACGGCCTCGCTACGGGCAAGGCCGAGCTGGAAGCCATCGTCGAGAGCAGCCTCAAGAAGGCTGGTCTGTGGAACGAGGTCGCCGATCGCCTGCACCAGCCCGGCACCGGCCTGTCCGGCGGCCAGCAGCAGCGTCTGGTCATCGCTCGGGCCATCGCCGTTTCGCCCGAAGTGATCCTGATGGACGAGCCGTGCTCGGCTCTGGATCCGATCGCCACCGCCAAGATCGAGGAGCTGATCGACGAACTGCGCAGCCAGTTCTGCATCGTCATCGTGACGCACTCGATGGCCCAGGCCGCCCGCGTCTCGCAGCGCACGGCGTTCTTCCACCTCGGCAAGCTGGTCGAGAGCGGCCCGACCGAGGAGATGTTCACCAATCCTCGCGACAGCCGCACCCAGGACTACATCACCGGCCGCTTCGGCTAAGCGGAACCGGAGGAAGCTGACATGACCGAACATACCGTCAAATCGTACGGCGAAGAGCTGGCCCACCTGACCGCTGAGGTCACCCGCATGGGCGGCATCGCCGAGAGCCAGGTCGCCGACTGCATCGCCGCCATCGCCCGCCGCGACGGCCCGCTGGCCCAGGCGGTCGTGGCCGGCGACGAGCGTCTGGACACGCTGCAGTCTGAAATCGAGCGCAAGGCCTTCCGCCTGATCGCGCTACGGCAGCCCATGGCGGTGGATCTGCGTCACGCTGTGGCCGCGCTGAAGATTTCGATGAGCCTGGAGCGTTGCGGCGACATGGCCAAGAACATCGGCAAGCGGGCCCTGATCCTCACCGAGGCCGATCCGATGAGCGCTCTGACGCGCTCGATCGAGCGGATGGGCAAGCTGGTCCAGGGGCGCCTGAAGGATGTGCTGGACGCCTACACGACGTCGGACCTGCAGCGGGCCATCGGGGTGTGGAGCCGCGACGAAGAGGTCGACGAGCACTACAACGCCATCTTCCGCGAACTGCTCACCTACATGATGGGCGATCCGCGAACCATCAACGCGTGCACGCATCTCCTGTTCGTCGCCAAGAACCTCGAGCGGATCGGCGACCACGCCACCAACATCGCCGAAATCATTCATTTCGAGCTGACGGGCGAGGAACTGACCTCGCAGCGTCCCAAGCTCGATGTGCTGTCGCACTAGCTCCGAAAGAGGCGGCTGAAATGACTCCCTACGTTTTGGTGGTCGAAGACGAAGACGCCCTGGCCACTCTGCTGCACTACAACCTCGACAAGGAGGGCTACCGCGTCGGCGTCGCCGGCGACGGCGAGGAAGCCCTGATCATGGCCAACGAGCGCGCGCCGGATCTGGTGATCCTCGACTGGATGCTGCCCAAGGTCTCCGGCATCGAGGTCTGCCGTCGCCTGCGCGGCCGCGCCGAGACGCGCAACGTGCCGATCATCATGCTGACGGCGCGCGGCGAGGAGACCGATCGCATCCGGGGTCTCGATACCGGCGCCGACGACTATGTGGTCAAGCCGTTTTCGATGGTCGAACTCACCGCCCGCGTCCGCGCCGTGCTGCGCCGGATCCGTCCCGGTCTGGCCGACGATCGCATCACGGTCGGCGACATCATCATCGACCGCGTCGCTCACCGCGTGAAGCGCAGCGGCAAGGAAATCCACCTCGGCCCGACCGAGTTTCGCCTGTTGGACTATCTGATGCAGCACCCCGGCCGCGTCTTCAGCCGCGAGCAGCTGCTGGACGCGGTGTGGGGCTCGGACGTCTATGTCGAAGCTCGCACGGTCGACGTCCACATCGGCCGCCTGCGTAAGGCGCTGAACGGAACGACCGACGCGGATCCGATCCGAACCGTCCGCTCGGCGGGCTACTCGCTGGATATGGACGCGGCGTAAACGAGGCGGGCCAAGGTCGGCCTCGCCAAAGCGTTGTGTTTCCCAGGCCTTTGGCCTCAACCGCGCGCCGTTTGTCGGTGCGCGGTTTTTCGTGCGTTCGCAGCCCGTGCGCGACGGCCGCACCGTTCTCGCAACGAAGAAGCGATTTCACCCAAGGATGGTGAGGCAGAATGTCGCTATCTCGATAGTTGATTGATTCACCGGCTGTTAACCGCCCCGGAATGAGTTTTGCAAAGCATTATTTGCGCTACCTTGGCTCAATTCTCGTGAATTTCGAGTGGTTGGCTAAGTCATATCGCAAATATATCGGTCGCTCAAATCAGCATAATTATGAAAATTCCAGGTAATGGATATTGTAATCTCGCTGAATGGTCGCCGTCATATCAAACACGACGGTGGATAAGATTTTGAAATGCACTTTCATATTCCTGACTGTCCTCAGGTCCGAAACGAGCCGGAGCCTCCCATGCGCATGACGATCAAGCTCAAACTCGCCCTGACCTTCGGGGCGCTCATTCTGATGATGGCAGCGGCCACGCTGTTCGGCGTCAGGCAACTCGGCGACCTCGATCGCGGTCAGAAAGCCATGGTCGAGGGACCCGTCGCTCAACTGGAGCGCAGCCAGAGCTTGAGCACGGCCCTGTTGCAGGTGATGCGCGCCGAAAAGAACATGGCCCTGGCTGATGACGCCGAGGAGTTGAAGAGCCAGAACGCCAGCGCCTTAGACAACAAGCGGAAGGTCACCACCCTCTTGGAGGCGGGCCTGTCCCATGCATCACCCAGCGGTAAGCCGAAGTGGGAAGCTCTGGCCAGCGAATGGGCGGTGTTCGCCGAAATCGACGAGGCCATGCGG
Organism: Pseudomonadota bacterium; assembly: GCA_020161365.1. GTDB lineage: Bacteria > Pseudomonadota > Alphaproteobacteria > Caulobacterales > Caulobacteraceae > Caulobacter. The sequence goes on from JAIUNU010000007.1 coordinate 135,440, forward strand.
CGCGACCTGATGGAGGGCCGCCGCGATCAGGCGCTTACCCTGATGCGGACAACGCAACGACAGATCACCGGTCGCATCATCACGACGGTCGATGCTCTGACGGAGGTCAATCAGAAGCTTCTGGCGGAGGCCGTCGCCGAAGGCGATCGGACCTACGCCCGGTCGCGTAACATGTTGATGGGCGTGATCGGTCTTTCGGTGCTGCTGGCCGCCGGGGCGGCGGTCTGGATCGCTCGGACGATCGCGCGCGGCTTCTCCAAGATTGGCAACCTAGCCGACGCCGTGGCCAAGGGAGACTTGGATCAGACCGTGACCGTCACGACCAACGACGAGATCAAGGATCTGGTCGACACCGTTAATCGCATGACCACCAATCTCCGCGCCACGGCCGCCTTGGCCGACCAAGTGGCTGCAGGCGACCTCAGCGTCGAGATCACCCCGCTCTCGGAAAAAGATATCTTGAGCAAGTCCTTGAGGGGCATGGTTTCCAATCTTCGCCAGACAGCAGCCCTGGCCGACAAGGTTTCTGAAGGCGACCTGACGGTGGAGGCCAAGCCTCTGTCGGACAAGGATGTCATGGGCCTGGCGCTCGAACGGATGATCGACCGACTACGCGGCGTGGTCTCCGACGCCTCTGTCGCCTCGGAGAACGTATCCGAAGGCAGCCAGGAACTGTCTTCGGTCTCGGAGCAGGTTAGTCAGGGGGCGACCGAGCAGGCCGCTTCGACGGAGCAGGCCTCGGCCTCGATGGAGGAGATGGCCGCCAACATCAAGCAGAACGCCGACAACGCCGCTCAGACCGAGAAGATCGCCCGCCAATCGGCTCAGGACGCCGAGGCTTCGGGCAAGGCGGTCGCTCAGGCCGTCGACGCCATGCGAGTCATCGCCGAGAAGATCACCATCGTCCAGGAAATCGCCCGTCAGACTGACCTTCTGGCCCTGAATGCGGCTGTGGAGGCCGCCCGCGCCGGTGAGCATGGCCGAGGCTTCGCCGTCGTCGCGTCGGAAGTGCGTAAGCTGGCCGAGCGCAGCCAGACCGCAGCGGCCGAAATCAGCGCTGTGTCAAGCGACACCGTTAAGGTGGCCCAGGCCGCAGGCGAGATGCTGACCTCGCTGGTGCCGGATATCCGCAAGACCGCCGAACTGGTCTCCGAGATCAGCGCCGCCTGCCGCGAGCAGGACATCGGCGCCGCCCAGATCAACGAGGCGCTACAGCAACTGGACCAGGTGACGCAGCAGAACGCCGCCGGGTCCGAGGAGATGTCGGCGACCTCCGAGGAACTGGCCGCCCAGGCCGAGGAACTGCGCGCCTCCATCGCCTTCTTCCGCATAGATGGCGAAAACGCCCCCGCAATGGTGCGACCGCCCGCCAAGGCGACGGTCCGACCCGCGCGCAAGGCTGTCGCCGGCAAGTCGACGAGCCGGACTTTGGTCTCCGCTCAGCAGGCGCGCGTTAAGGGCTTCGCTCTGGACCTGGCGCAAGGCGGACCGGATTCAGACGACGCCAACTTCAAGGACTACGCCGCCTGAGACCCCACGGCGCGGGTCCGGCCCTTGACCCGCGCCGTCGCCCGCGCCACACCCCGCGCTCATGGAAAAGCTGACCATCCTCCTCGTCGGGTCCGGCGGGCGCGAGCACGCCCTGGCCTGGAAGATCGCGCAGTCGCCGCTGTGCGGACGCCTGGTGGCGGCGCCCGGCAATCCAGGTATTGAAACGGTGGCTGAACTGCGCCCGGTGAAAGCGACCGACGCCGACGGACTGGTCGCGCTGGCCCAGGAGATCGGCGCCGACCTTGTGGTGGTCGGTCCGGAATCGGCTCTGGAGGTCGGTCTCGCGGACAAGCTCGCGACGGTCGGCATTCCCTGTTTCGGCGGCAGCCAGCGCGCGGCGCAACTGGAAACTTCCAAGGCCTTCACAAAGGACTTCTGCCAGCGTCACGGTCTGCCAACGGCGGCCTACGGCGTCTTCGAGAACGCCGCCTCGGCCGGCGCCTTCCTCGACACGCTACAAGCGCCTTTCGTGATCAAGGCCGATGGTCTTGCTGCGGGTAAGGGCGTGGTCATCGCCGCAACACGGGCCGAGGCCGACGCCGCCGTGGTCGACATGCTGGGCGGCCGCTTCGGCTCGGCCGGCGCGCGGGTGGTGATCGAGGAGTTCATGCACGGCGAGGAGGCCTCGCTGTTCGCCGTTTGCGACGGCAAGACCGCTGTCCTGTTCGGCGCGGCGCAGGACCACAAGCGCGCCTATGACGGTGACGAGGGGCCCAACACCGGCGGCATGGGCACCTACTCGCCGCCGCCGGTTCTGACGCAGGACCTGATCGACCAGGCCTGGCGCGAACTGATCCTCCCGACCGTCGAGGGCATGGCGGCCGAGGGCCATCCCTATGTGGGCGTGCTCTATGCCGGCCTGATGCTCACGCCGACTGGCCCCAAGCTGGTCGAGTACAACGCACGTTTCGGCGATCCCGAATGCCAGACCCTGATGCTGCGGCTGCAAAGCGACATCGTCCCGATCCTGCTGGCGGCGGCGAAAGGCGAGCTGGCCAGCGTCGCGCCGCCCCAGTGGCGTGACGAGGCGGCGATCTGCGTCGTCCTCGCGGCGGAGGGCTATCCGGACGCGCCCAAGACCGGCGGCGTTATCACCGGCGCGGAAGGATCTTTCGACCAGGCCGTCATTTTCCATGCCGGCACGAGCCGTGACGCCCAAGGCCGCCTCGTGGCGTCGGGCGGACGGGTGCTGAACGTCTGCGCTCTTGGCGCGACCTTGGCCGAGGCGCGGGAGAGCGCTTACGGCGCGCTTTCCCGGATCGGACTGCCAGGCGGCTTCCATCGTCGGGATATCGGCTGGCGGGCGCTTCAACGCGTCTGAGGTTTCGCAGGCGAAGGCTTGCCTCCGGCGACACGGCCTCTAAACTCCCCATTCAAACAAGCGTTGGGGAGAAAGCGCCATGGCCGAAGCCGCCGAACAGTCCGCCCAGGACCTGAACTCCGGCACCAAGCCCGTCGACCCGCGCCATGCGATCGACGAGACCAAGCTGGCGGCTTGGCTGGAAGCGAATGTCGAAGGCTATGCCGGCCCACTGGAAGTCCGCCAGTTCAAGGGCGGCCAGTCGAACCCGACCTACCAGCTCGTCACCCCGGCCAAGAAGTACGTCCTGCGCCGCAAGCCGCCGGGCAAGCTGCTGCCCAGCGCCCACGCGGTGGATCGCGAGTTCAAGGTCATCTCCGGCCTGAACAAGGCCAGCTTCCCCGTCGCCCAGGCCTACGCCCTGTGCATGGACGAGGAGGTGATCGGCACGATCTTCTACGTCATGGAGAACGTCGAGGGCCGCATCCTCTGGGACGGCACGCTTCCGGACTACCAGCCGGCCGAGCGGCGGGCGATCTACGAAGCTCAGATCGACACCCTGGCGGCGTTGCACAATGTCGACTACGCGGCCGTCGGCCTCGCGGACTACGGCAAGCCGGGAAACTATTTTGCGCGCCAGATCGACCGCTGGACCAAGCAGTACAAGGCCAGCGAAACCAAGACCATCGAGGAGATGGACCGGCTGATGGAATGGCTGCCGGCCACCGTACCGGCGGACGACCAGACCTCGATCGTCCACGGCGACTATCGCCTCGACAACATGATCCTGCACCCCACCGAGTCGCGGGTGATCGCGGTCCTGGACTGGGAGCTGTCGACCCTCGGCAATCCGCTGGCGGACTTCAGCTACTTCCTGATGAACTGGGTGATGCCCTCCGACCAGCGCGGCGGCCTTTCGGGCATCGACGACCTGACCGCCTATGGCATCCCGACCATCCCCGAAGCTGTGGCGCGCTACTGCAAGGCTACGGGCCGAGACGGCCTGCCGGAACTCGACTGGTATTTCTCATACAACCTCTTCAGACTGGCGGGCATCTGCCAGGGCATTGTCGGCCGTGTTCGTGACGGCACCGCCGCCAGCGCCCATGCGCAGCTGATGGAGGCGCGCGTGCCGGTCCTGGCCAAGGGGGCCTGGGACTTTGCGCGCAAGGCGGGGGCCTGAGGGCGTGATGCGGAAATTGATGGCGGGCGCCTGCGCCCTGGTTGTGACGAGCGCGCTGGCTGGCGCGGCGAGCGCTCAGACCACGTTTGTCCAGGCGGGGCGCCTTCTCGCTGACCCGGCGACGGGCAAGGTCGAGACCGCCAAGACGCTGGTCATCGAAAAGGGCAAGGTGGTTCGCATCGTCGACGGCTATGTCACCGAGAAGGGCGGAAAGGTCGTCGATCTGAAGGACAGCTTCGTGCTGCCGGGCCTGATCGACAGTCACGTCCATCTAACGGGTGAGCAGAATCCCAACTCCCGCCTTGATGAGGTGACCCAATCTTCGGCGACCCAGGCCATGGTCGGGGCGGGCTTTGCGCGCAAAACGCTTATGGCGGGCTTCACGACGGTCGCTGACCTGGGCGGCGAGAACCAGGCGGTCTTCGCTTTGCGTGACGGCATCAAGCGTGGCGACGTGCCCGGACCGCGTGTGATCGCTGCCGGCTCGGCGGTGTCGATCCACGGCGGCCACGGCGACGTGAACGGTTATTCGGACGAGGTCATGCACGTGCTGCGTCCTGAGTCGGTCTGTTCCGGCTCAGACGATTGCCGACGCGCCGTGCGGGAGCAGGTCTGGCATGGCGCCGATATCATCAAGATCACCGCGACGGGCGGTGTGCTCTCCAATACCGCCGCCGGTCTGGCGCAACAGTTCTCGAACGCGGAGCTCGAAGCGATCGTCGACGCCGCCCACCGGATGGGGCGCAAGGTCACGGCGCACGCGCACGGGGTCGACGGTATCAATAGCTTCCTGAAGGCGGGCGGGGACTCGATCGAGCACGGCACCTTCTTGGATGCCGAGAGCATAGCCCTGTTCAAGAAGAACGGCGCGTATCTGGTGCCGACCTTGATGGCCGGCGATTTCGTCTACCGGATCGCCTCGGGTCCGAACAACTTCCTGACCCCCGCCCAGACCGCCAAGGCCCTGGATGCCGGTCCCAAGATGCTGGCCATGGCCCGCCGAGCCCACGAGGGCGGCGTGAAGATCGCCTTTGGCACCGACACCGGCGTCTCGGCCCATGGCGACAACGCCGGGGAGTTCGCCCTACTGGTCAAGGCGGGCCTGACGCCGCTGGAGGCGATCCAGACCGCCACGGTCAACGCCGCCGATCACTTCTCGATGAGCAACGAGATCGGCAGCCTGACTCCCGGCAAGGCCGCCGACCTGATTGCGGTCAAGGGCGATCCGCTCAAGGACGTCACCGAACTGCAGCGGGTGACCTCGGTCATCAAGGGCGGCGTGGTCTACAAGTGATCGGATCCTCCCCTGCGGGGGAGGGTTTGACCCCTAAAGACCGATCCCCTTCAGCAGGGCGTCAAGCGCGTCCGGATCGTCGAACCGGGCGCGGACCGGCCAGGGGGTCACGCGCTCGCGCCAGGCCGGCGGCAGGCGCACCCAGTCCTTCTCGGTGGTGACCAGGCCCGCCTCATAGACCTCGGCTCGGTCGGCCAGCATCTTCAAGGTCGACTCGCTGTAGGCGCCATGATCGGGGAACGGGGCGAAATCGACCAATTGGCAGCCTGCCGCGGTCAGGGCCTTCTCGACCTTCCACGGCTTGGCGATGCCGGCGAAGCCGACCTGAGGTCCTTTGGGCGCCGGTGCGGCGGCCTCAAGGCGGGCGATCAGCACCGGAATGTCGCCGAACTCCACCAGAAGATCGAAGTCTGGCTGCTCCATCTCGACCGGCAGCAGCACGATCACGGCGTCAGCGCGGGACAGGCCGACCTTCAACGGCTCGCGCATCGGCCCGGCGGGAAACACGCGGCCGTCGCCGAAGGGCCATTCGCCATTACGCGTTTCACCGTCGACCACGACCAGGGACAGCGCTTTGCGGATGCTGGGGTTCTGGTGACCGTCATCCATCACGATGGCCCTCGCGCCCGCGCGCGCAGCGGCTCGAGCTCCGGCGACTCGGTCGGCGGCGATCCACATCGGGAAGTCCTGAGCCAGCATCAGCGGCTCGTCGCCGACATCGGCGGCCGTGTGGCGGGCGGCGTCGACCTGGACCGGTCCTTTCAACTTGCCGCCGTAGCCCCGCGACAGGCCGTGAGCCTCTACGCCCCGCTTCGTGAGGGTCAGCAGCAGTTCGCGGACGATCGGTGTCTTGCCGGCGCCGCCCATGGTGACGTTGCCCACGCAGATCACCGGCGCGCCGACGATCGCCGGCGTGGCGCGTGCGATGCGACGCCGGGTGGCGTCGGCCCACAGCCATGACAGCGGCGTGAGCAGCGCGCGGGTTATCGGCGCTGGCGCGCCGCTCCTGGCATACCACCAGCGGGGGGTGCCGAGTTTCATGGAACCAGCTCGAGGATGCGCGACAGGGCAGCGCGGGCTTCCTGGTCACGGCGGTCGACAAAATCGCGGGCGCGTGTCGCGCGCGCGCGCGCCGCCTCGGGGGCGACGAGGTCGGCGGCGATGGCCTCGGCCAGCCCCGTCGGCGGGGTCATGACCACGCCGTCGATCGCCTCCAGGCCGGCATAGGTGGAGTACCAGTTCGCCACGAAGGGGCCGCTGATCGTCGGACAGTCCAGCCGCGCGGCCTCCAGCGGGTTATGACCGCCGATGTCGGGGACCAGGCTTCCCGCCACCACGCAAGTTCGCGCCAGGCGGAACCAGAGGCCCATCTCGCCCAAGGTGTCGGCGATGACGATGTCGGCGGGCTGACCCGGCGACTGGCTGCGGAGCGACGCCGTGAGGCCTCGGGCCTTCGCGAGGGCCAGGATGGCAGGTCCGCGTTCGACGTGGCGCGGCGCCAGGACCACGCCCGGACGATCAGGCAGCGAGGCGATCGCGTCGAGCGCGATCTCGTCTTCGCCGGGATGCGTGCTGGCGACCAGCAGCGGTGCGACCTGGAACCGTTCGCGCTCGACCGCCAGGGCGGCTGGATCGACGGGCAGGGGCGTGGCGCCAAACTTGAGATCCGCCTCGCCGGCTACGCTTCCTCCGAGGGCGTCAAAGCGCGCCTGGGCGCGCGCGTCCTGCGCCAAGATCAGGTCGAACAGCGAAAGCAGCCGATGCGCGGCCTGCGGACGCGTGGACCAGCTGGCGAAGCTGCGATCGGACAGCTTGGCGGAAACCAGGGCGAGGCGCACGCCGGCCGCCTTGGCTTCGAGCAAGAGGTTGGGCCACAGCTCGCTTTCGACGAAAACGGCGACGCTGGGTCGCCACTGGGCCATGAAACGTCTGGCCGCGCCGGGGGCGTCGACGGGGACGTACTGGTGGAGCGCGCCCGGCGGCAAGCGCTTGGCCAGGAGCGCGGCGGAGGTCGTGGTGCCGGAGGTCACCAGCACCGTCACCGTCGGCTTCTCGGCGCGCAGGCGTTCGACCAGCGGCAGGATCGAGAGGCTCTCACCGACGCTGGCGCCATGCAGCCAGACGAGTGGGCCGTCTGGCCTTAGCGCCTTGGACTTGCCGAGGCGTTCGTCCAGCCGCGCAAGGTCCTCTTTCCCCTTGCGGGCGCGGTGGGCCAGCAGGGCCGGCGCGACGGGTTCCAGCACACCCGTGACGACCTGGTAGAGGTTCAGCGCGTTCGGGCGGATCAAACGACGTCCGCCGGCGCCAGGCGGCACGCGTGCGCGCCCTGGCTGCTTTCAACCTGGATCGTTACGTGACCGATCTTGAAGCGGCTCGCCAACTCGGCGCAGGCGTCGTGCAGGAATTGGTCGTGATCTGCGTCCAATGGACGGACGACGTGGGCGGTCAAGGCCGTCTCGGTGGTGCTCATCGCCCAGATGTGCAGATCGTGGACCTCGCTCACGCCCGGGCGCGCCGCCAGCCACGTGCGGACCTCGTGAGTGTTGATCCCACGCGGCGTCGCGTCCAGGGCCAGATCCAGCGAGTCGCGCAGAAGGCCCCACGTGCCCAGCACGATCACCGCCACGATCACGAGGCTCACCACGGGGTCCAGCCACAGCCATCCGGTGAAGGTCATGGCCAGGGCCGCGAGCACAACCCCGGCCGAGACCGCAGCGTCGGCCGCCATGTGCAGGAACGCGCCCCGAACGTTCAGGTCCTCTTTGGACCCCTTCATGAACATCAGCGCCGTCGCGGTGTTGATGACGATGCCGATGGCGGCGACGATCATCACGGGGCCGGTCTCAATCGGCTCCGGCGCGGCGAAGCGGCGTATCGCCTCCCAGGCAATGGCGCCGACCGCGACCAAAAGAAGGGCGGCGTTGCCCAGCGAGGCGAGGATCGTGCCCTTGCGGAGGCCATAGGTGCGCCGCGCGCTGGGCGCGCGCTTGGCCAGGATCGTCGCGCCCCACGCCAGCAGCAGGCCCAGGACGTCGGACAGATTGTGCCCGGCGTCGGCCAGCAGCGCCAAAGAGTGCGTGAAGATCCCGGCGCCCGCCTCGACGATGACGAAGCCGAGATTCAGCGCCGTGCCGATTGCGAAGGCGCGGCCGAAGTCCTTGGGGGCGTGATGGTGGTGACCGTGATGACCATGGCCATGGTGGTGATGTCCATGCCCATGCCCATGCGCGTGGTCGTGACCATGATGGTCATGACCGTGTCCATGATCGTGCGCGTGTCCGTGGGCGTCGTGGGGCATGGGGCTTACATCCCACCAAGGCGGGCGAGGATCAATCTTTGGGCGCGGTTTCGCCGACAATGGCCTCGGCGCGCCTCGAAACGGCGCTCAGGCGTGCGCCCCAGGCCTGGACCAAGGCTTCGGGGTCATCGTCGCGACCGGCGTGAACCGGGCCATCCCAGACCATCGCCGCTTTCGCGAAGGGCAGGGGAATGATGGTGCGGTCCCAGGTTTTGAGCCGGATGCAGGGATTGACCGCCACACCCACGAACAGCACGGGCGCGCCGCTCACCCGGGCCAGCGCGATCGCGCCCTTTTGCATCACCTCGACGGGGCCGCGCGGGCCGTCGGGCGTGATGGCCATGGCGCCGCCGTCCTTCACCCACTTGACCATGTCGCGGAAGGCCTGCTCGCCGCCCTTGTTCTTGTGGGTGTCGGTCTTCTTCAGGGACGATCCCCGGATTGATGGCAGGCCCAGGCGCGCGATGACTCGGGCGATGAACTCGCCGTCGCGCGACTGGCTGACCAGCACCCGGATCTCCGGCTTGTCTGGCCCCTGCGGCCAGGTCGCTGGGCCAACAGGAACCCGTGAATGCCACAACCCCAGGATCGCGCCCCCGCCGCTGGCCAGGGCCTCGGCCTGAACGCGGTCGGCGATCTCTTGGCCCTCGCGCGTCCATCGCAGGGTCTTGTAGGTCAGCGCGATATAGCCCGAGAACAGGCGGGTCATGGCACGCATGACCCAGGGAGAACGCAGAGGTCTCACGCCTTTGACTCCTCCCCCGGCGACTCTAGATCCTGAGCCTTGGCGAGGCGGGCATAGAGGCCGCCGGCGCGGACGAGCTCGGCATGGGCGCCCGTCTCTACGACCCGCCCCTTGTCGATCACATAGATGCGGTCGGCGTTCTTCACCGTCGACAGGCGGTGGGCGATCAGGATCGTCGTGCGCCCCGCCATCAGGCGCTCCAGCGCCGCCTGGACCTGCGCCTCGCTCTCGGTGTCCAGCGCGCTGGTTGCCTCGTCCAGCAACAGGATCGGCGCGTCCTTCAGGAAGGCGCGGGCGATGGCGATACGCTGGCGCTGGCCGCCCGATAGCCTTGCGCCGCCTTCGCCGACCGGGGTGTCATAACCTTCGGGCAGGGCTTGGATGAAGTCATGAGCCGCAGCCTGGCGGGCGGCGGCCTCGATCTCCAGCTGGCTCGCGTTGGGACGGGCATAGGCGATGTTGGCGCGGATCGTATCGTCGAACAGGAACGGCTCCTGGGTGACCAGGGCGATGCGGTCGCGCAAGCTGGCCAGGGTCACCGAGCGTACGTCGTGACCGTCGATGCTCACCGCGCCGGCGTTCACGTCATAGAAGCGCGGGATCAGGTTCAGGATCGAGCTCTTGCCGCCGCCCGAGGGGCCGACCAGGGCCACGGTCTCACCCTTGCGCGCCTGCAGATTGACGTTCGACAGGGCCGGTATGTCGGCGCGGTAAGAGAAGGTCACGTCGGCCAGGGCAATCATGCTCTCGCCGGGCGGCAGCGCCTTGGCGTCGGCCGGGTCGACGATGGTCGGGGCCACATCGAGCGCTTCGAACAGACGACGTGCGGCGGTCAGGCCCTCGCTGAATACGGTCTGCAGGTTGGCGACCTGGCGCAGGGACTGCGCCGCGATGCCCAGCAGGATCACGAACTTGAGGAAGCCCCCGGGCGTGATCGGCGGCAGGGTGAAGGGGCCGACGACCAGCGCCCCCGTGATCGCCCGCCAACCGGCGTAGGCGAAAACGGCCGCGATCACGATCTGGGAGAACAGCTCGGTGGCCGGCGCGGCCATGGCGCGGGCGTTGCTGCCCTTGATCAGGTGACGCTGGCGGCGCTCGACCACGGCGGCGACGCGGGCCTCCTCATAGGCCTCCCGGTTCTCCATCTTGACGATCTTGACCCCGTCCAGGCTCTCCATGATCGCGGTGGAGAGGTTCGAGGTCTCGCCCATGGCGCCCTTGGCGGCCTTGGTCGTACGCTTGGAGAAGTGACGGATCACCCCGCTGACGCCCGGAACGATGATCAGCACCCCGGCCGCCAGGATCGGGTCGCTGTTGAACAGCGCCCACAGGGTGATGGCGACGGTCAGGCCTTCGCGGACATAGTTGATGACGCCGGTGGTCGCCGCCTCGCGGATCAGCCCGGCGTCGTAGAGCACCGAGGCGACATAGGAGCCCGAGTGCGCGCCGCGCAGGCGGGCGAGGTCCGCCCGGATCAGGCGGCCAAACAGGCGCGTCTGCATGTCGCCGACCACGCCGTTGCCGATGCGGTTGATCAGGCTGGCCTGGATCACCTGGAAGACGCCCCGCGCCACCGCGAGGGCGGCGATGGTCAGCGGGACCCAGATCAGGGCGCCGGGCTGGGGATGGGCGATCAGCTTGTCGACGGCGGGCTCGACATATTCGCCCAGCATCACCGTCAGTCGCGCCACGATCACGGCGCTGATCATCGAGACCAGGAAGCCCTTCCAGCGCGGCTGGAGGAATTCGCGCCACATCCGGCCCATCAGGGCGCGGTTCGAGGGCTGCGGACGATCCTGTGCGGTCATGGGGGAGGGGTCGGATTTCGGGAGGAGGCTGTCAAGGACGCGCGGGACGCACTGGCGTCGAAAAGCGACGCTCTGAAGGCGGATCGTCGCGCGATTTTGCCTTTCGCGGGCTATGCCCCTACTTAGGCCCAGAATTTCCGAAGGATCGCGCCGCCTTGGCCAAGTTCGACCTCACCACGCCCTGGGGCCGGTTCAAGACCTATCTCCACTATCTGTGGAACGACCACGCCTATCTGCGGCTGGGCTTTTCGAACGCTCACTGGATCAGCCCGGAACTGGTCCGCGCCAACCAACCCTGGCCGTTCCAGCTGGCCTGGTGGAAGAAGCGCGGGATCAAGACGATCGTGAACCTGCGTGGCGGCTTCGACGGCAGCTTCTATGCGCTGGAGAAGGACGCCTGCGAGCGCCTGGGCCTGAACTTCGTCGACTTCGTGATCACCTCGCGCGAGGTCCCGATCCGCGAGCGGGTGCGCGGCGCCAAGGAACTCTTCGAACGGATCGAGTACCCGGCTCTGATGCACTGCAAGTCAGGCGCGGACCGGGCGGGGATCATGAGTGTCTTCTATGCTCACTACCGCCTGGGCCTGCCGATCCGCGAGGCGATGAAGCAGCTGGGGCCACGCTACCTGCACATCAAGCACGGCAACACCGGCGTGCTGGACTACGTGTTCGAGCAGTACCTGGAGAAGGGCGAGCCCAAGGGCCTGAGCTTCAGCGAGTGGGTCGAGAGCGACGACTACGACCCGGTCGAGATGAAAAAGACCTTCCGGGCGGGCATGCTGGGTAAGGTCCTGACGGACAAGATTTTGCGGCGGGAGTGACCCAAATCCTCCCCCCGTGTGGGAAGCGGCCCCACGGGTCGCGCATAGCGCGCCCGAGGATAAACTCCGGCCGGAGGGGGGGGCGTAACCGGCTATCCGGCTTCTTCCCCCTCCGTCGGCTTCGCCGACACCTCCCCCGCTAGGGGGAGGATTTCAGACCCGATCAGCCTTCGCTCGGATCCAGCAGCTTGTGGGCGTGGATGATGAAGTAGCGGGCGTGGGCGTTGTCGACCGTGGCCTGGGCCTTGGCCTTCCAGGCCTTGTGGGCTTCGTCGTAGCTCGGGTAGGCGCCGACGAATTCGACTTTGGAGAGGTCGCGGAATTCGACGCCCGCGACGTCCTTCAGTTCACCGCCGACCACGATATGAAGAAGCTGCTTGTCAGGCATTTGGAGCAAGTTCCTGCGAGGAATTGTGATTATGGCAGCTCGATATGCCCGACACGGTTAAGGATCAATGGCGCCAGCGCGCGATTGGCGCAAACAAGGCTCGGAACCTGCGGAACGGGCCGATTATAGGCGTAGGGACGGCCCTTATGGTCACTGAGCGTCGCGCCGGCGCGCTGGCAGATCAGGTCGGCGGCCGCCACGTCCCACTCGCTCTTCGGCGATAGCGCCACCGCCGCGTCGAACGCTCCAGCCGCGACAAGGCAAGCTCGATAGGCGATGGAGTTTCGGGTTTCGATCCGCATCGCCGGCCACGGCTCGCGCCAGGCGGGGTGGGCGAACATCTTGGCGTCGCCCAGCATCGCCGCGCCCTCCAAGGCGTCGGTGGTGCTGGGAGCGATCGGCGTCCCGTTGAGCGTGGCGGGGCCGTCGAAGGTGGCGGCGTAGGTCTCGTCCAGCGCTGGCGCGTGAACGACGCCGGCGACGGGCTGACCGTTCTCGACCACGGCGATCGACACGGCGAACCAGGGCTTGCCCTTCATGAAGGCGACGGTGCCGTCGATCGGGTCGACCACGAATTGCCGTGCGGTGGACAGTCGGGCGGGGTCGTCGGCGGTCTCCTCCGATAGCCACCCATAGTCCGGGCGTTCGGCGCGGAGTTCGGTGCGCAGCAGCGTGTCGACGGCGAGGTCGGCGTCCGTGACCGGTGAGCCGCCCGACTTGGACCAGATCTTCAGGCCGTTCTCGCGAGCGCCGAGCGCCAGTTCGCCCGCCTCCCGCGCCGCGGCGATGATCAGGTCCAGGTCGTTCATTTGCCCGCGATCGCCAGGGCGTCGACCAGCAGGGACGGGCTATTGCTGGCGCCGCGGAATTCCAGATCCGAGCCCGGCACGAGGCGGGCGTAGATGTCGATCAGGTTGCCGGCCACGGTGATTTCGGTGACCGGGCCAGTGCTCTCGCCATTCTCGAACCAGTAGCCCGAGCAACCGACCGACCAGTCGCCCGTGTTGCCGTTCAGCGAGGGACCGAACATCGAGGTGACGACAAGCCCCGTCCCAGCGTCCTTCATCAGGCCCTTCAGGTCCGTGGCGCCCGGCTGGAGCGTCAGGTTGTGGGTCGAGACGCCGGACGGGCCCGCCAAGCCGCGCGAGGCGTGGCCCGTGGTCGTGAGGCCCAACTGCTTGGCCGAGCTGGTGTTCAGAAGCCAGGTCGTCAGGACGCCGTCCTCGATCAGGGCGCGGGCCTCTGTGGCCACGCCCTCGTCGTCGAACGGGGCCGAGCCCAGGCCCCGCACTCGGTGCGGATCTTCCAGCAGGTTGACGCCTCGGGCGAAGATCGCCTGGCCCAGCTTGTCCTTCAGAAATGAGGTGCCGCGCGCGATGGACGGCCCGGAGATCGCGCCCAGCAGCGGGCCGATCAGGCTCATGGCCAGGCGGTTCTCGAAGATTACGGGGGCGGTGGTCGAGGCGATCTTGCGCGGGTTCAGCCTGGCGACGGCCAGACGGCCGGCTTCCATGCCGATGTCGCCGGCGGCCGGCAGGTCGCCGAAATGACGGGTCGAGCGACCTTCTCCGCCCCGCTCCATACCCGCGCCCTCGCCGGCGATGGCCGAGGCCGAAATGGAGTGACCCGTGGCCGCATGGGCGCCATGGAAGCCGTCGCTCGTCGCCAGGGCCCAGCGTGACGACGACCAGGTCGCCGAACCCCCGTCGGAATTGGTGACGCCCTTGACCGCGCGAGCGTGCTCTTCGGCGGTTCGCGCCTGGGTTTCAAGTGCTTCTGCGGACGGTTCGTAGGCGTCGATCAGGTCGAGGTCCGGGAACGGACCGCGCGCCAGACGATCCTGAGGCGCGAGGCTGGCATAGCGATCTTCCGGCGCCAGGCGGGCCATGGCGACAGCGCGTTCGATCAGCTTGGCGCGGGCTTCGGCCGAGATGTCGGAGCCGGAGACGGTGGCGCTTCGCTGGCCGATGAAGACGCGCAGGCCGAGATCCCGCGCTTCCTCGCGCTCGACCTCCTCAAGTTCGCCCAGGCGGACAGAAACGGAAAGGGATTGGCGTTCGGCGAAGACAGCCTCGGCCGCGTCGGCCCCAGCCTTGCGCGCGGCGGCGACCACGTCATGCAGCAGATTATCGTCCATGGGGTCTTATGGACGTGATCTCCTCCCCCGTGCAACGGGGGAGGACAATTCGCAGCTATCCGATCGCCGACAGCAGCAGAGCGACGCCGGCGAAGATGTAGGCCAGCCAGGTGGCCAGCATGCCTACCGCGCGCGGGATCGAGGCCCCGCCGCTGTTGGACAGGCCCACGGCGTGGATCACGCGGCCGGCGAACAGGATGAACCCCACCACGTGGATGGCCAGGGGCGCGGCGCCGGCCACGGCCAGCACCGCTAGGGCCGCGATGCCCGAGGGGATGTATTCCGATGCGTTGCCGAACGCGCGGATCGCCCGCGCAAGCTCGGGAATGCCTTCGTCGCCCAACGCCACCTTGTGTTTCTGACGAAGGCGCACGACCAGCAACGACAGGATGAGAAGCAGGAAGAGGTTGAGGCCGGCCCACAGCGCTGCGGCGTGGCCCGAGGTGATGGTGTCCATGATTTTTCGTCCTTACGCCCGCTCCCCCCGAGCGGAGCGCCATATGAGGCCTTCCGCTCGAGCTCGGCAACCCGGCGACCTTATCGCGCGCGTTCCCGCGCGATCGGATAGAGCAGGTGGTGGTCGTCGTAGAACGGCGTGCGCTTGTAGAACCAGGCCAAGCGTGCGTCGGGATCGGCGGCGAACTTGGGCTCGGCCGCCAACTTGGCCTCGAACTCGGCCTTCAGCTTTGGATCGGCCGCCATCATCTTCTCGGCCAGGGGGGCGATGGCGTAGGGCTCGATATATTCGACGCGGCTCAGCACCTCGGGGACCATGCCCCAGGCGAACAGGCTTTCGTTCGACTGCGGCTCGAGCAGCAGAACGACAAGATCCCCCAGCGGCTGGTCGGTCGACACGCGGACCGAGCCCTTGGGGAAGGTCCAGTCGCGAATCTCGGTCGTGACCTTGTCGACACTGATCTGTACGTGGCCCTCGTTGGCGCGCGCGGCGATCTTGGGCTCGACCAGGCGGATCATCTCGACCTTCAGCGTCGTGTCGGCGGGCAGGGGTTCCACCGCCACGCCATGCAGCTTCAAGCGCTCGACGATGTCGGCTCGGTAGCTCGGCACATAATATGCGGTGGGACGCTTCAGGGTCAGCGAGGGCTTGGAGCCATAGAACGGGACGTTCCAGATCTCGGGATCCGCCTCGCCCAGCCAGCGCACTTCCTTCCGGCCCGAGGCGGGGCTGTCGTAGTACTCGTAACGGATGCCCTTGAAGGCGCGCGTGTAGGCCGGCTTGTCGTCGGACACGAAGTTGGCCGGGATCTCGGCCGGGCGCAGGCCGCTGTCGGCGACGATGGCGGCGCGCAGGTCGCCGCCCTTGTCGGCCAAGAGCTTCATCGCCGTCTCGATGAAGACATATGTGCCGAGCACCCGCTGGGCGTGGGGCTTCAGGCTATGGTTCTCGATCAGGATGGTCGGAACGTGGGCCGCCGCGCCCCAGCCGTTCGAGAAGCGTTCGCCCAGGCCCCCGTCCGAGAAGCCGGCCTTGGGATTGTGCTCGTCGATCCCGAACACCAGCTCGCCCGGGATGTGGCCCTGCGCCTCCAGGCTCTCGTTCATGACGGGCTTCAGCACCCCATCCAGCCATTTGGCGATGGCCGGCGAGCGGTTCCAGACGCCGTTCTCGCCGTTGAAGCCGTAGGTGACGTCGTACTGGTAGTCCATGCCGTCCGTCACGTGGACGTCGACATAGAGATCAGCCTTGTACTTGGCCTGCAGGCGCTTCAGCGCCTGCATCTCCGGCTGGTCCAGCTTCATGAAGTCGCGGTTGAGGTTCTGGTTGGTAGCGGTGTTGCGCCAGCCCTGGATGCGCGGCCCGCGCTGGTTGGGACGCGAATAGGCGGAGGCCCGCTCGTGGCCGTCGACCGACAGGATCGGGATGAGCACGAGGTTGACCTTGTCCAGCAGGCCGTCCTTCCCGTGGAAGGCCATGTCCCGCAGCAGCATCATACCGGCGTCCTTGCCGTCGATCTCGCCGGGGTGGATCCCGGCCTGGACCAGCAGCAGCGGCTTCTTGGGATCCAGCTTGTCGCCGTCCTTGGAGGCGATCACCGCGAAGATCTCGCGGCCCTGAGGCGAGACGCCGAAGTCCTCGACGCGGATCAGGGGGCTGGCCTTGTCCAGCTTCTGGAACCAGGCGCGGGTGTCTGCGTAGGTCGGCGAGAAATTGTGTTCGGCGTCGGCCTCGAACGGCGTCACCCACGGATCGGCCTTGTCGCGGATCAGCGCTTGGCTAGCGCCCTGCCAGGGCGGCGCCGGCGGTAGGAAAGCTTGGTCCCATGGGGCTTTGGAGGGCGGGGTCTGGGACATGGCGGGGGCTCCCAAGGCAAGCAGGGTTATGGCGAGAAGGGCTGTCGTGCGCATGGAGCGAAGTCGTCGCGCCTCCCGCGTCCGATGACAACCCACTTAGCCGCCGATCAGCGACCAGCCGCCTCGGCCGATCAGCGCCTCGGCCGAGCGCACGATCTGCCAGCCTTGATACGCCAGCAGGATCGCGAGGGCGATCGGCGGGACCCAGCGCCACGGCGCCAGGGCGGCTACGAGGGTGACGATCATGAAGAGGGTCGTGCCGACCCAGAAGACGGGACCCAAGTTCAGCCGAGCGATTTCACCGTTGATGCTTACCAGCCCCAGGAACACCAGCGCGATCAGCATGTTGGCCGCCAAAACGCTGAGCAGAACCAGTTTCCGGTGCGCCCAGAAGTGGTCGTCCAGGCTTTCGCCGGCCCTCAGTTCACGCGGAAAGACCTGGGTGGCGGCGACATAGAAGGTGCTTGCCACGACGAGGCCAAGGATCAGCAGGGCGTAGTTGTAGGGCGCGGGGCGGAAGATCACCCAGGCCTGGTTCCAGAAGCTGGCGATGTCGATAGCCACAAACAGAGCAAGCAGCGGCGTCAACAGGCCGAACTTCACCTGCCGACGGCCGTCCAGCAGTCGCGCGAAGCCGCCTACCAGTTCGGCGACGGAAAAGCCCAGCAAGAGCCCGTAAAAGCTGAAAAAGAATTCAAAGGCGTCCATGAAGGCTCCTGCTGGACAGCCCAGTTACTTCCAGATCGGCTTACCGTCACCCGGCAGGCCGAGCCGCGCCCACTTCTCGCTGACCGCATCGACCACGGCCTGGTCCATGCGGATTTCCTCGCCCCATTCGCGCTTGGTCTCGGGCGGCCACTTGTCGGTGGCGTCGAGGCCAATCTTGGAGCCTAGGCCGCTCTCGGGCGACGCGAAGTCGAGGTAGTCGATCGGGGTGTGCTCGATCACCGTGATGTCCCGCGCCGGATCCATCTTGGTGCTGATCGCCCACATCACGTCCTTCCAGTCGCGGGCGTTGATGTCGTGGTCCACGACGATCACCCACTTGGTGTACATGAACTGGCGCAGATAGCTCCAGACGCCCAGCATGACGCGCTTGGCGTGGCCGGGATAGGCCTTCTTCATCGACACGACGGCGATGCGGTAGCTGCAGCCCTCGGGCGGCAGCCAGAAGTCGACGATCTCGGGGAACTGCTGGCGGATCAGCGGGATGAACACCTCGTTCAGCGCCTCGCCCAGCACCGAGGGCTCATCCGGCGGACGGCCGGTGAAGGTGGTCAGGTAGATCGGGTCCTTGCGCATGGTGATCGCCGTCACCTGGAAGACCGGGAACTTCTCGACGCTGTTGTAGTAGCCGGTGTGGTCGCCGTAGGGGCCCTCGTCGGCGAACTCGTCCAAGAGGACATGGCCCTCGATGACAATCTCGGCATGGGCCGGAACCATCAGCGGCACGGTCTTGGCCGGCACGAGGTCGACCTTCGCGCCGCGCAGCAATCCGGCGAACTGGTATTCGCTGAGCGTGTCCGGGACCGGCGTGACGGCCGCCAGGATCGTGCCCGGATCCGCGCCCAGGACGGCGCAGGCGGGCAGGGGCTCTTTGCTTCCTGCCTTCTTGTGGCGCGCGTAGTGCTGGGCGCCGCCGCGGTGGGCCAGCCAGCGCATGACGCACTTGTCCTTGGAGAGGACCTGCATTCGATAGATGCCGAGGTTGAAGTCGTCCTCGCGATCCTTGCTGGGGCCCTTCGTCACCACCAGCGGCCAGGTGATCAGAGGCGCGGGTTCGCCCGGCCAGCAGGTCTGGACTGGCAGCTTGGAGAGATCGATCTGGTCGCCGGTCAGGACGACCTCTTGCACGGGCGCCTTTTTCACCGTCCCGGGACGCATGCTCATGACCGTCTTGGCCAGGGGCAGCATGTCGATGGCGTCCTTTATGCCCTTGGGCGGCTGGGGCTGGCGCAGGAAGGCCAGCAACTCGCCGACCTCGCGCAGTTCGCCGGCGGTCTCGCGCGGCTCGCCGCCCAGGGTGACACCCATGGCCACGCGCTTGACCGTGCCGAACAGGTTTGCGAGCGCCGGCATCTGCGAGCGCGAACCGTCGGGCAGCAGGACGTGCTCGAACAGAACGGCCGGACCGCCGGTCGCCAGAAGGCGTGTCTGGATCTCGGTCATCTCCAGCACGCTCGATACGGGCTCCCTGACCCGGACCAGTTCGCCCTTGGCCTCCAGGACATCGATGAATTCGCGCAAGGATCGGTAGGCCATCGGAATGCTCGTACTGAAAACGTCTAGTGGGCTACGGCCAGGTCGTCGGCGTGGATCATGGGACCCTCGGTGAAGCCGAGTTCGGCCTCGATGGCGTCGGATCGCAGGCCAGCGATACGCTGGGCGTCGGCGCTGTCGTAGCGGACGATACCACGCGCGACTTCGCGGCCGGTTTCGTCGCGGACGCGTACGGCGTCGCCCTTTTCGAAGGGGCCTTCGATGGCGCGAACACCCGCCGACAGCAGGCTTTTGCCCGCCTCCAGCGCCCTGGCCGCGCCGGCGTCGACGGTGACCCAACCTTGAGGTGCCAGCGAGCCGGCGATCCAGGCCTTATAGGCGGCGGCGGGCGACGCGCCGGCCTCGATCAGCGTCGCCGTCTCGCCGCCGGCGATGGCGGCCAGCGGGCGCGAGCGCGACCCCAGGGTGATCAGGGTGGCGCAGCCGGCGGCGCGGGCGATGCGGGCGGCGGCGATCTTGGTGGCCATGCCACCGGTGCCGACGCCAGCGGCGGCGTTGGCGCCTTCGGCCATGCCGGCGATCTCGGCCGTAATCTCGCGCACCAATGGGATGTGCTGGGCCTTGGGGTTCTTGCGTGGATCGGCGGTATACAGGCCGTCGATATCCGACAGCAGGACCAGAAGGTCCGCGCCCGCCATCTGGGCCACGCGCGCGGCCAAGCGGTCGTTGTCGCCATAGCGGATTTCCTCGGTGACGACCGTGTCGTTCTCATTGACCACCGGCACGACGCCCAGTCCCATCAGAGTTTCGGTCGTAGCACGGGCGTTCAGCCAACGCCGGCGGGTCTCGGTGTCGTCGCGGGTCAGCAGGATCTGGGCGACGCCGACGCCATGGGGCTCGAAGGCCTCCTCCCAGGCGCGCATCAGCAGCGATTGGCCGGCGGCGGCGGCGGCCTGCTTTTCGGGCAAGGTCGTCTTGCGGCCGGTGAGCCCCAGACGTCGCCGCCCAAGCGCCACGGCGCCCGACGAGACGACCAGAACCTGCTTTCCGGCCTCTCGCAGGGCTGCGGCGTCGGTGCAGAACGCGTCCAGCCAGGCGCGGTCGGCCGCGCCCGTCTCATCGTCGACCAACAGGGCCGAGCCCACCTTGAAGACGATGCGACGGGCGTTCCGATAGGCCTCGGCCGCCTGGCTCACGGCGTCCAGCCTCCGGGGGTCTCGTCGACGTGATCCTCATCGTCGGCGATCTCTTCCTCAAGATCGCCGCGGCGGATGCGGACCTGCCGGTAGGCGGCGCGCAGCAGTTCGGTGACGCCCTGGCCCGAGACCCCTGACACCAGGCGGGGCGTGACGCCCGCGACGGCCTCCAACTCGGCGACCTTCTCGGCGAGGGTTTCCTCATCCAAGGCGTCGATCTTGTTCAGGGCCAGGATCTCAGCCTTGTCAGCCAGCTCGTCGCCATAGGCTTCAAGCTCGCCCCGGATCGTCTCGTAAGCCTCGGCGACATTCTCCTGAGTGGCGTCGATCAGATGGATCAGGGTCGCCGAGCGCTCGACGTGGCCCAGGAAGCGCGTGCCAAGGCCCGCGCCTTCGCTGGCCCCCTCGATCAGGCCGGGAATGTCGGCCAGCACGAAGCGCTCGCTGCTGGACAGGTCCACGACGCCGAGGTTCGGAGTCAGGGTGGTGAACGGATAGTCGGCGATCTTCGGCTTGGCGGCGCTGGCGGCGGCCAGGAAGGTCGACTTGCCGGCGTTGGGCAGGCCAACGAGGCCGACATCGGCGATCAGCTTCAGCCGGAGCCAGATCCAGCGCTCCTCGCCCTCCTGACCGGGGTTGGCGTATTTCGGCGCCTGGTTGACCGGGCCCTTGAAGTGCAGATTGCCCCAGCCGCCATTGCCGCCCTTGGCCAGCAGGATGCGCATGCCGGCGTGGTCGAGATCGGCGATCAGGGTCTCCTTGTCCTCTTCGAGGATCTCGGTGCCGACGGGAACTTTCAGCACGACGTCTTCGCCGGCCGCGCCATGACGCGCGCGGCCCATGCCGTGCACGCCCGTGCCGGCCTTGAAGTGCTGCTGGTAGCGATAGTCGATCAGGGTGTTGAGGCCCTCGACGGCCTCGATCCACACGTCGCCGCCGCGACCGCCGTCGCCGCCGTCCGGGCCACCGTACTCGATGTACTTTTCACGGCGGAACGACACCGATCCGCCGCCGCCGTTACCGGAGCGGATGTAGATCTTGCATTGGTCCAAGAATTTCATGGGGTCCTTTTGTCCCAAGGCGTCCCGCACGTCGAGCCCAAAGGCCGCCTCGCGCCGCGAGACCTGTGACGCTTGGTCACGTCCGGGCGGCGCGGGAATATCCGATGCACGGTTTCGATCGTGACGAAATGTTAAAGTAGAAAGTGCGACAAAGTGTCTTGGCAGCAAAACCGCCATTTTTCCTATGGCGGAGCAGGAGGCTGACCTTGGCGAGCGAAGAAGAGCGCGCGGCGTTGCTGGCGAGGGATCTGGTGGATCTGTCGACTCAGGAGCTCCACCGTAAGTATAGCGCTGAGGCCTCCACTCACCGCAACATTCTGATCAGCCGCGGGACTGGCGTTGCGCCTCAGTGGCGTGACTTCAAGGTGTTCATTGGGGAAGTCGGACCCAAGCCTTCCGCCGGCCATAACCTGGTGCTGCTCAACCGTTACGAACGTACCTATGGGCCGGGCCGTGCGCGCTGGATGACCGCCGAGGAGCAGGCCGCGCACGAAGTGGAGTTCGACCGTCTTCGCGCCGAGCAGATGCGCGAAGAGCAACTCTTGCTGCACCAGACCGCAGCAGCGAAGCGAGCCAGCGCGCCGGGCGCGCCCTCGTTCGGTCAATGGACCCCGATGGGCGGTAAGCAGGTCGCCTACACCGAGGTCGCCAAGCGTTTGGCCATCCCGGTCAACGCTCTGTCCAGAACCATGCCGCCCGGGGCGAACGCCGACGAGCTGGTCAAGCGCGCCGCCGCGTCCCACGACTTGATCAACGAGAGCGCCACCTGGCTGCCGCCGGACCCGGCTCGCAAGGCGGGGTTCTTCGAGGCCTATCGCATCTGGCATCTCCAGGTGCAGCCCCAGTTCGCCCGCGCCGCGACCCCGACGTTCCTGTTCCTCTACATCGCCCTGCCGGTGATGAAGCAGTGTCGCGACGAGCTGATGGATCTCGACCTGTGGAATCCGCTGGGGCAGCGCGCGCTGAATGCGCGCGACAATCACCCGGCCTGGAAGAAATACACCGAGTTCATGCCGCGCGCTCAGGTGGCGATGATGGAGATTCCTATCTACGCTACCTACTCTCTGCTCAGCGATTTGGACGCCCTTTGCGAACGGATCACCACGGCCGAGAAGCGATTCCGCGAAGGCCCGCAGAAGGTGATCCACACCCACCGCGCCGCGTAGGTCTCGAGGCGATCAAGCCAGCCAGACCATCATTCGTGTCGCCGCTGGTTCGCCGCGCGCGATCGAGGGCTTGTGCTCAACGACGCCCGTATACAGGAACCCCGCCTTGACCAGGACGCGCCCGGACGCCGCGTTGTCGGCGAAATGGCCTGCGGTGACGTAACGCTTGCGCCAGTGGGAGCGCGCCCAGTCCAGAGCCCCGCGCGCTGCCTCGGTCGCATAGCCGCGACCCCAATAGGGCCGGCCGATCCAGTAGCCCATCTCCACCGGTCCGTCGGGATTGGTGAACAGGCCGACGACCCCGATCAGACCTTCTTCGCCCAACTCGATGGCGAAGGTGTTGTCGCGGCGACGATCCTGGGTTCCGCACCGTGCGACGAAGTCTTCGGCATGGGCGCGGGTGTAGGGCGAGGGCATGCGCGTGGTCATGCGCGCCACGTCGTGGTCCACGCAGAAGGCCGCCACGCGCTCGATGTCGGCCATGGCCGGGACGCGCAGCGTCAACCGCTGGGTTTCAATGACGGGTCTTTCTTCGATGACGCTCATCGGCGCCTCCCAGGATTCTCCGGCCCTCTTTGGTTCGGGACCGCGACGCCGCCATGGCGAAGCTAGTTTCGGCGGCGAGACAAAACAAAAGCGGGGAGCCCGGCGTCCGGACTCCCCGCTAGAGATCGTCTGTCCGGATCGTCTTCTTGCGAAGCACGATCCGAAGAAACCCTGGTTCGTGCTTACTCAGCCGGCTGAGCGGCCGGGGTCACGGTCACGTAGGTACGGTTGTGCTTCTTGGTCACAAAGCCCACCGCGCCCTGCACGAGCGCGAAGAGGGTGTGATCCTTGCCCATGCCCACGCCCGAACCCGGGTAGAACTTGGTGCCGCGCTGACGCACGAGGATGTTGCCGGCGAGAACCTTCTCGCCGCCGAACTTCTTCACGCCAAGGCGCTTCGACTCTGAGTCGCGACCGTTGCTGGACGAGCCGCCTGATTTCTTGTGAGCCATCTTGCTCTCCTACCTTAGAAGGCGTCGCCCTTAGGCTTCGCCTTCCTCCGTCTTGGCGGCGGCCTTCTTAGGGGCGGCCTTCTTCTTCGGGGCGGCTTCGGCCTTGGCCGGCGCAGCTTCGACCGGAGCCGGGATCGTCGCCGGAACGGCGGCGTCGCCGAGACCGCGAGCGCGGGCGTCGAGGATGACCTTCGGGGTCAGGTCGATCGTGCCTTCCCACTTGGCTTCCTTGCCAGCGCCGGTGACCGACGTGACGCGCACGACGGATTCGAACTGGCGGTGGCCGCGGGTGCGGCGATAGCCCTGACGGCGGATCTTCTTGAAGATCTTCACCTTCTCACCCTTGCGGGTTTCGATCAGGGTGCCGGAGACGACAGCGCCGTCCACGGTGGGGGCGCCGACCGTCACGGCCTCGCCTTCGCCAAGCATCAGGACTTCACCGAAGGCCACGGCAGCGCCGGGTTCACCTTCGAGCTTTTCGACCACCAGCAGGTCGCCGGCTTGAACCCGGTACTGCTTGCCGCCGGTTTTGATCACCGCGTACATAGGTTAGCGCCTTAAAAACGTGCGTTCGCAAAATAGGGAACGCCCGCTCGGAAACCCGGCGGGCGAAGAGGGCGCGACTTATACAGCCCGAGGGCCGGGAGTCAACGCCGTAGCGGCGGATTCAGCAAAGCCCCGCGACGAAAGCTCGCGGGACGCGCGGTAACCTCTGGTATGTTACTTTATAACACGCTATATGGCCTTTCGTGACTTCGACCTTCTTCGCATCGATCGCCGCCACCGGCTTCGCGGTGGCCTTCCTGCACGCCGCGCTGCCGACCCACTGGCTGCCGTTCGTGCTGGTGGGCCGCGCGCAGAAATGGTCGACGGGCCGAACCCTCGGGGTGACCTTGCTGGCGGGGCTGGGGCACGTGGGTCTGACGATTGCGCTGGGCCTGGCGCTGGTGATGGCCGGCATGGCCCTGAAGCCATCCCTTGGAGGTCTTTTCCACTGGATCGTGGGCGGGTTGATGATGGCGATCGGCGTCTTCTATGTCGTGCGAGGCCGTCACAATCATGCGCTGCCCGAGGCCAGCCGCCGCGCTTATGCCTCGGATCGGGCCGCGATCGCGGCCCTGGTGACCTTGCTGACCCTTTCGCCGTGCGAGGCGTTCCTACCTTACTATCTGGCGGGCATGGAGCACGGCTGGCAGGCCTTTCTCGTCCTGAGCGCCGTCCTGATGGCCGCCACCGCCGCCGGCATGCTGATCTTCACCAGCCTGAGCCTCGCCGGTTTCAAGCGCCTGGGCTTGCAGTGGGTCGAACGCTACGAGGAAACCATCCTGGGCGTGGCCCTGATCCTGGTCGGTCTGGCGGTTGCTTTCCTCAAGACCTAAAGGCAGCTTTCGCTCAGCGGTCCGGGCCCCTAAATAGCGGCCATGACCCAGACTGTTCCGGCCTCCGGCAAGATCCCCGTCACTGTGCTCACCGGCTATCTCGGCGCCGGCAAGACCACTTTGCTCAATCGCATCCTCACCGAGGAGCACGGCAAGCGCTACGCCGTGATCGTCAACGAGTTCGGCGAGGTCGGCATCGATAACGACCTGGTGGTCGGCGCGGACGAAGAAGTCTTCGAGATGAACAACGGCTGCGTCTGCTGCACGGTTCGCGGCGACCTGATCCGGGTTCTCCAGGGCCTGATGAAGCGCAAGGGCGGCTTCGACGCGATCATCGTCGAGACCACGGGTCTGGCCGATCCGGGCCCCGTCGCCCAGACCTTCTTCGTCGACGACGACGTCAAGGCCCGCACGGCGCTCGACTCGGTGACCGCCGTCGTTGACGCCAAGCACATCATGCTGCGTCTGGGTGACAGCAAGGAGGCCGTCGAGCAGATCGCTTTCGCTGACCAGATCGTGCTCAACAAGACCGACCTGGTCTCGGAAGATGACCTGCGGCACGTCGAGGCGCGCATCCGCCGGATCAATCCGCTGGCGCCGATCCATCGCGCCCAGCGCTCGAACGTTCCGCTGGAAGCGATCCTGGGCAAGCACAGCTTCGACCTGGACCGCATCACCGAGCTGGAGCCGGATTTCCTCAATCCGGCCCACGGGGAGCCGGGCCACGTGCACGACGAGCACTGCGGCCACGACCATCACCACCACCATCACGATCATGACCACGTGCATGACGAGCATTGCGGTCACGACCATCACCATCACCACGACGCCAAGAGCGACGTTCACGATGACGGCGTGAAGGGGATCTCTCTGACGCTGGACAAGCCGGTCGATGGCCAGAAGATCACCGCCTGGCTCAACGACCTGCTGGCCCGTCGCGGCCCGGACATTCTGCGCGCCAAGGGCATCATCGACGTCAAGGGCGAGAACAAGCGCCTCGTGTTCCAAGCCGTCCACATGATCCTGGAAGGCGACTTCCAGCGCGAGTGGACCGACAAGGACAAGCGCTACAGCCGCATGGTCTTCATCGGCCGCGACCTCGACGAGGCTGAACTGCGCGCCGGGTTCGAGGCGACGGCGGCTTAAGGGGGCTTTAAATCCCCCTGGCAGGGGGAAGGGGTCGCGAAACGATCGGAGGGGGAGTCCTCTTGGGTCTGGCCTCTCCTCTCCATCGCCTCTTCGAGCCGACACCTCTCCCTGGGGGAGAGGATTTCAGACAAACAAAAAGCCCCGGAGCCTGAGCTCCGGGGCTTTCGTGTTCTTGGCTGCCGCCGAGGACGATCCTTAGTGGATGTCCTCGTTGATGAGGCCGACCTTGAACCAGCCCGAGGTCTGCAGCTGGTTCAGCACGCCCATGAAGTCGGCGTACAGCACGTCGGCGTCGGCGCGGATCATGATGCGCTGTTCGTCCTTGGCGCCGGCTTGGCCGGTCGCGGCGAACTTGGCGTTCAGATCATACTCGAGGTTGTCGAGGCTGCTCTGCTTGTCGGCGATGAAGATCGCGCCCGACTTTTGGATCGAGATGAAGACCGGTTCCTTCGGCTTCGGCGCGTTCGGGGGCGGCGGAACCGCCGGGGGCAGGTCGATCTTGATCGAGGTCACGGCCATCGGAACGGCGACCATGAAGATGATCAAGAGCACCAGCAGAATGTCAACGAAGGGCGTGACGTTGATTTCGGAGTTCTGGCCCAGATCGTAACGGCCACCACCGCCGCCAGCAAGTTTAGCCGCCATAGCCTGCACTGTCTCCCAGAAGGCTGCGCGCTCCGCGCACGCCTGAAATGTCGTTACCTCGCCACGTCTGGCGCAGACGGGCGCGGAAGTAAAGCCCGACGACGCGGCGCAATAGCAACCCCCTTTTTGACTCTTTTTGGCGGAACGCCGTTCAAATGGGCGCCAGCGGGTATCGGGGTTCGCGCGACGGGCGAATGTGACGCTTTCCGAAAGAGTCTAGTCGTCGCGACCCTCCTGTCTTATCTCGCGCGCATGATCTTTTCCTTCGACGCTTTCGTCACCAGCGCCCTGTTCGACCGCTCCGGCCGCGCCATGTTCGCCCTCGGCGACGGCACGGTCCGCCTGCAGACCGAGGAGGGCTTCGTCACGGTCGAGGCTCACGGCGGTCCTCTGGGCGGCGCGGTCCTGGCGGCCGCCGTACACCCCAGCGGTGTGGGCGTTGTCACCGGCGGCGACGATGGCCGCGTGGTCTGGAGCCGAATCGACGGCGGCGACGTCGTCGCCACCCTGATCGCCGAGGTGAAGAACAAGTGGATCGAACATGTCGCCACCAGCGCCGCCTCGGGCCTGATCGCCTTTATGGCCGGCAAGGACGTGCATGTCCGCGACGCCGCCGACCCGGCCTTCGCGCGCGCGTTCGGGCACGAGAAGACAGTGTCGGGTCTGACGTTCGAGCCTAAGGGCCGGCGCCTGGCCTCGGCGACTTACGGTGGCGCCTGTCTCTGGTACGCGCGGATCGCCGACCAGAAGCCGACGATCCTCAAATGGGCCGGCAGCCACATCGCGGTGGAGTTCAGCCCGGACGGCAAGTTCCTGATCTCGTCCATGCAGGAAAACCAGTTGCACGGCTGGCGCCTGTCGGACGGCAAGGACATGCGGATGGGCGGCTACCCGTCCAAGATCAAGAGTGTGGCCTTCTTCGACAAAGGCAATCTGCTGGCCACCGCCGGCGCGTCGGGCGCGGTGATCTGGCCGTTCGCCGGCGCCAATGGGCCGATGGGCAAGGAAGCCGCCGAGATCGGCTTCTCTCGCGATTCGATGGTCGTCCGTGTGGCGGGGATCGATCCCCAGCCGGTCTGCATCGCGGGCCAGGACAACGGCAAGGTCTGGGCGGCTCACATGCGCAACGGCCGGATCGAAACCCTCAAGGCCGAGAAGGGCGCGCCGATCAGCGCCCTGTCGGTCAGCGCCGACGGCAAGCGGTTGGCTTGGGGCGACGAGAGCGGCGAGGCCGGGGTCATGGAGATCCCCGACCTGTCCGGTCCGCGTCAGTTCGTGGGGTAGTCTGAAAATCCCGATCTCTCTGACGAATGCCGGGTTCCAGATGAAAAGCGCTGAGCCGCTCGTGAATGGCGAGGCGCTCATTCTCGTCTGACCGAGTGCTTTAGGATCTGGGTCCCGGCATTCGCCGGGAAGATCGGATATAAGCTCTAGAAGCCCTTGAGCTCCGCCCATTCCTCGAATGGCGCGCGGCGTGAGCGGAAATTGTTCACCGGCGCGTCGGCGTCGCGGTAGCCTAGCGCCATGCCCGAGAAAAGCATGTGGCCTTCGGGCAGGCCGACATGCTCGTCGACCAGCTTGTTGTAGTGCGACCAGAACTCTTGCGGGCAGGTGTCGAGGCCCCGCTCGACCGCCAGAAGCATGAAGGTTTGCATCAGCATGCCGACATCGCTCCACTGCGGCGGGCCGCAGCGGCGGTCGATCGAGAAGAACAGCTGCACCGGCGCGCCGAAACCCTGGCCGTTGTTGGCGAACCACTGCAGGCGCTGCAGCTTGTCCTCGCGGGGAATGCCCAGCGCGCCGTACATGTCTTCGCCAACCTGGAAGCGGCGGCTGCGCAGCGGCTCCCACAGGTTGGCGGGATAGACGTCATATTCGGTGGGATCGGGCGAGGCGACGCGCTGCAGCATGGCAGCCTTCAGCGCCTCCAGCGGTGCGCCGGCCACGACCTGCACCCGCCAGGGCTGGAGGTTGCCGCCCGACGGGGCCCGCGCGGCGGCTTCCAGCAGCTCGCGGATCAGTCCGGCGTCGACCGGATCGGGCTTGAAGGCGCGCACCGACATGCGGCGGTTCACGGCGTCGATCACGTCCATCGATAGCTCCCTTTTGGCGAATAGATTTATCCCGCGCGACAGCGGCGTTGCCTGTCGTTAGCATCCGTCCGCTGCGTCAAGACAAGTGGGGCGTTTCGTGCGGCGGCTTTTGCGCAATCTTCTGCTGGCCTTGTTCCTGGTGCTGGTCGCCGGCCCTGTGGTGGCGGTGATTCTGTACCGCTTCATTCCGCCGCCGGTGACCCCGCTGATGGTCATCCGCGCCGTCGAGGGGCGCGGTCTGGATCATCGCTGGCGATCGATGGACAAGATTTCCCCGACCTTGCCGCGCGCCCTGATCGCCGCCGAAGACGCCAAGTTCTGCGACCATCGCGGCTTTGACTTCGAAGCCCTACAGAAGGCCTACGAGAACAACGAATCGGGCCGGAAGATCCGGGGCGGCTCCACGATCAGCCAGCAGACGGCCAAGAACGTCTTCCTGTGGCCGGGGCGCTCCTATGTCCGCAAGGGCCTGGAGGCTTGGTTCACGGTGCTGATCGAGACCTTCTGGGGCAAGCGGCGGATCATGGAGGTCTATATGAACTCCATCGAATACGGCTCGGGCATCTACGGCGCGGAGGCCGCCGCGCAGCGCTACTTCGGGGTCGGCGCCGACAAGCTGACCCAAGCCCAATCCGCGCGGCTGGCGGCCATTCTGCCCAGTCCGCTCAAATGGAAGGTCATCAAGCCCGGCAAGTACGTGGCCAAGCGCAGCAAGAAGATCGGCAAGGCCTCAGGCGCCGTGCGGCGCGACGGTCTGGCTGACTGCCTGAGTTAAGGCGGAGATCTTGGAATGCCAATCGCCCCAGGCCCCACGCTGGAGACCGAACGTCTGATCTTGCGTCCGCCGGCCGATCAGGATCTGGACCGCTGGGCCCAGATGATGGCCAATCCGGTCGCGGCGCGCTTCATCGGGGGGCAACAGCCCCGGGCGACGGCCTGGCGATTCATGGCGACCATGGCCGGCTCATGGGCCCTGAACGGTTTCGGCATGTTTTCCGTCATCGAGAAGGCTTCCGGACTGTGGCAGGGCCGTATCGGACCCTGGCGTCCCGAAGGCTGGCCCGGAACCGAGGTGGGCTGGGGGCTTCACCCTGACGCCTGGGGGCGCGGCTACGCCGTTGAGGCCGCGACGGCCACGATCGACTGGGTGGTGGATCACCTGGGATGGACCGACGTCATCCACTGCATCGATCCGGAGAACACGCCCTCGCAGGCGGTGGCTCGGCGCCTGGGCTCGGTCAATCGGGGCGCCGGACGCCTGCCGCCGCCGTTCGAGGATCATGTCGTCGAGATCTGGGGCCAGACCGCCGATCAGTGGCGCGCGCGCTGAAGCAGAAGCCTTAGTCGACCGCCAGGATCACGTCAGCGGCGGCGATCGAGACGATGACCCTGTCGCCGGGCGTCAGGTCCCAGCCGTCGGCGCCCGCCTCGACTGTGGCGACAAGAGACTTGCCTGCCGGGAGGCCGATCACGAGCTCAGCGGCTGCGTCTCCCGCCTCGCGGTCCAGGATCCGTCCTTCCAGGCGGTTCTCCGCCGGCGCGCCGTCCAGCCCGATGAAGCTGGACTTGATCAAGGCGATGGCGGGGCGACCGGGGGCCAGGCCCAGATCCTCGACGCTGCGACGGGTCACCCGCGCGATGAGGCCTAGGCCCTCGCCAGCGTCGAGAGACACCGAGGCGGTGACGCCGGCCTCGGCCACCGCCGTCACCACGCCGCGCAGGGCGTTGCGGGCGCTGGTGCGCAGGCCAAGACTCCAGAGCTGCTCGACCTCGCCCGCTAGGTCCGTCTCGAGCCGCGCGAAAGCAGCGCCGACTTCCCGTTCCGCAGCCCGGAAGGCGCGGATCACGGCCAGGCCGCGCGCGGTCACCTGGGCCGCGCCGCCGGTGCGTCCGCCCGGCGCGGCGCTGACCAGCGGGGCGTCGAACAGGTTGTTCAGCGCCTGAACGCCGTCCCAGGCGCCCTTGTAGGACAGGCCCGTCTGCTTCGCCGCCCCGCTGATCGAGCCATGCCGGGCGATGGCTTCCAACAGAGCGATGCGCTCCAGGCCCACACGCGCCAGTCCGCCGCGCTTGAGAACCAGAGAGGCGCTGAAGTCGGTGTCGCTGCTCACTGGTCGGACCTGGCTTTCGTCGTTATGTAGTTTCGCTGCATAACCGCTGCGCTGAGCTCAAGGCATACCAGATGATGGCCCGCCGTCCGACGCTGATCGCCGCCCTGCTCGGCGTCTGGTCTCTGACCTTCGCCGGCGCGGCTCTTGCCGGCGAAACCAAGGTTGCCGTCGCCGCCAACTTCACCGAGCCGGCCAAGGCGATCGCCGCGCAATTCAAGGCCAGGACGGGTCATGAGGCTGTGCTCAGCTTTGGCTCCTCCGGCCAGTTCTACACCCAGATCGCCAACGGCGCGCCGTACGAGGTCTTCCTGTCGGCCGACGTTGAGCGCCCGCAAAAGGCCGAGGCGGCGGGCTTGGCGGTTACCGGTTCGCGCTTCACCTATGCGACCGGGCGCCTCGTACTGTTCAGCCGGACGCCGGGCTTCGTTGACGGGCGGGGCGCGGTGTTGTCGCGCGGTGGGTTCGATAAGCTGGCCATCGCCGATCCCAAGGCCGCGCCCTACGGCCAGGCGGCGGTTGAAGCCCTGACCAAGCTCAAACTCTACGACGCGCTAAGGCCAAAGATCGTCACAGGCGCCTCGATCACCCAGGCCTTTCAGTTCGTCCAAACCGGCGCTGCGGAGCTTGGCTTCGTGGCGCTGTCGCAGGTCGTAGACGACAAGAGGGGCTCGCGCTGGCTCGTGCCGGCCGCGAACCACACGCCGATCGATCAGCAGGCCGTGCTGCTGAAGACGGGCGCGAACAGCGACGCCGCCAGGGCCTTTCTGGCGTTCCTCAAGGGCGCGGAGGCCAAGGCCATCATCCGCCGCTATGGCTACGAGGTCCGCTGACCGTGGGTGAGATTCTGTGGCTGACGGCGAAGCTGGCGGGAATCACCACCGTGATTCTGCTTGGGCTGGCGACGCCGCTGTCGTGGTGGCTGGCGCGAGGCCGTTCGCCGCTGCGAACACCCGTGACCGCGATCGTCGCGCTCCCGATTGTCCTGCCGCCGACCGTGCTGGGTTTCTATCTATTGATCGCCCTGGGACCGAACAGCCCGTTGATGGCGTTGCTGCAGCCCTTCGGCGTGCGGACCCTGGCCTTCACCTTTGAGGGGTTGGTGATCGGCTCGCTGATCTACTCGCTGCCGTTCGCTGTGCAGCCTTTGCGCAACGCCTTCCTGGCTATCGGCGACGAGCCGCTGGAAGCCGCCGCGAGCCTCGGCGCATCAAGGGCGCAGACCTTCTGGCGGGTCGCCCTGCCGCTGGCGTTGCCGGGCTACGTCGCCGCGGCGATCCTGACCTTCGCCCACACGGTTGGCGAGTTCGGCGTCGTGATGATGCTGGGCGGGAATATCCCGGGCGAGACCATGGTGTTGTCGACCGAAATCTATCGTCTGGTCGAGGCGCTGGAATGGGGCGAAGCGCACCGTCTGTCGATGCTGCTGCTGGCCTTCGCCTTCCTCGTCCTGGTGGTTCTTCTGGCGCTGGAGGCGCGGTCGAAGATCCTGCTCCGCACCCGGTCTTGAAGCCAGTGGTCGCCCGCTCGGTCAGAACCAGCCGGTCTCGCGCAGCGCCTTGGCGTAGGCCCGGCTGACCGGCGCTTCGACGCCGCTCTTCAGCGTCAGGACGGCGCGTCCGTCACCGCGCCGGGCGTCCTCGACGGCGCCCTTGGCGACCCACCACGATCGATGGGTCTGAGCGCCTTCGATTCCCTCCAACTCAGCCACGGCGTCGGAGAGGCGCATCAGGATCAGGTCCTGGCCGCGTGACGTGTGCAGGCGCAGATAGTGGTCCTCGGCCTCCACAGCGTAGAGCTCCGCCCCGCGCAGTTTGCTCGGCAGACGCTCGAGGAAGCGCACGATCGTGGTTCCGACCGGCGCGGCATGGGTCTCCACCGGACGCCTTTGGACCAGGAAGTTCAGGGCGGTCATGCCGGTCGTGACGATGAACACCGGGCCAAGATAGAGCGACAGGGTCTGGGGGCGCGGCGGGCCGTGAAAGGTCAGTTCGGTGACCAGCCAGACGACTGCGGTGAAAGGCAGGGTGATGCCGATCACGGTGAGGCCGCCATAGAGCCAGGGGCGCGCGTCGGCGCGTCCTTCGCGCCCGATCAGATGGGTGACCATCGTGCCGACGACCGCGCCGGCCAGACAAAGGCCCACCCAGTAGGCCACTCGCAGGCCCACTGGCGCGGCGTCCGTGCCAAAGGCGCCGATCAGCGCCAGGAACACGCCGGCGGCGGCCGAAACCCCAAAGCCCCGGAGGCTGTCGCGACTGGCCATGGCCGTTCGCGAAGCGTGAATGGCGCCGGCCAGCCGTTCACGAAACGAGGCCGGCGACTGGCGCAACGACGATTGAGGCACGGACCCGACCCCTCCACCAAGGCTTCCAACAGCGAGGCGATCCGCCGCCCCGCTTGAACCGGGAGTGAAGGAAGATGGCCTCGCACGGCAAGTCAATTTCGCAGGTGTCGGATCGCTGGAGCGGGCTTCGCAACGCCGCTTTGGGCGTGGGCGCGGCGATCGTGATCGTGGCGGTCACCGCGCCGCAGGCCCTCACCGACTTCGGCGCCTTCGTCCAGCGGGTCGGCTTTCAGCCCCATGCGCCGGATGTTTCGAGGATCGCCGCCGCGCCGGCGGTGGTTCAGCTGCATCTCTTCTCGGCCCTGACCGCTCTGGCGATCGGCGTCGTTCTGATGATGCGGGTGAAGGGCACGACCCTGCACAAGCTCCTGGGCTGGACCTGGGTGCTGGCCATGGGGTCGACCGCCGTCAGCTCGCTCTTCATCCGCGAGATCAACCACGGCGCCTTCAGCTTCATCCACCTGCTCTCCGGCTGGACCATCGTCGGCCTGCCAGGCGCGGTCTACGCGATCAAGCGCCGCAAGGTCTCGGCGCACCGTAGGGCGATGACCGGCATGTTCGTCGGCGGCCTGCTGCTGGCCGGCCTCTTCGCCTTTCTCCCCGGTCGCCTGCTCTGGACCGTGTTCCTGGGCTGACCCGTCATCCAACCCCAAGAAGGACTAAACCCATGATCATCGTTCGCACGCTCGCCCTGGCCCTCGCGGCCGCCTCCGTCCTGGCCCCCGGCGCCCGCGCCCAGGAGGCGTTCGGCGACCTGACCCTGACCTTCCCCGACCTCAAGGCCAAGCAGGGCCAGATCATGATCGCCGTGTTCGACAGCCCGCAGGGCTGGGCGTCTGGCAAGCCTGTCCGCTTCGCCAACGTCTCGGCCGCGCAGGATCCGGCCTCGGCCAAGATCCTGGCCCTGCCGC
This sequence comes from Pseudomonadota bacterium, assembly GCA_020161365.1. GTDB lineage: Bacteria > Pseudomonadota > Alphaproteobacteria > Caulobacterales > Caulobacteraceae > Caulobacter. The sequence continues at coordinate 169,551 of JAIUNU010000007.1, forward strand.
CGGGGTCCTACGCCGTGCGCGCGTTCCAGGATGTCGATGGCGACGGCAAGATGGCGACCAATCCCTTCGGCATGCCGACCGAGCCGTACGGCTTCTCGCGCGACGCCCAGCCGAACATGGGCCCGCCCGCGTTCGACGCCGCCGCCTTCGAGGTGAAGGCGGGCGCCAACGCCCAATCCCTGCGCCTGAACTGAGAATCGAGCCATGAACCGACGCGACATCCTGCGCGGCGCGGCCCTGACGGGCGCCGCCGCCGTCCTCACCCCTGAAACGCTCTGGGCCGCCGCCGCCAACGACTGGACCCTGGGCCTGGCCGATGTCGAGGCGGACATCGCGCCGACCGGCTTGACCCTGGTTCACGGCCGCGCGCCGATGGAGTTGAAGGGCACGCTGTTCCGGAACGGTCCGGCCAAGTTCCGCCGGCCGGGCGGTTCGGTCGGCCATTGGTTCGACGGTGACGGCATGGTCCGCAAGTTCCAGGTCGCGGACGGCCAAGCGCGCCTGTCGGCCCGCTTTGTCGACACCGTCAAACGCCGACAGGACACCGCCGCTAACGCGGTGATCACGCCAGGCTATGGGACCGCTGCGGGGGCGGGCGCGCGGGTCGGTTCGGCCGATGACGCCAACGCGGCCAATACGTCCGTGATGATGGCCGGCGGCGAGCTCTGGGCGCTTTGGGAAGGCGGCTCCCCGACGGCGATGGACCCGGCTTCGCTGGAGACGCGGGGCTTCAAGACGATCAGCCCTGACATGAAGGGCATGCCGTTCCTAGCGCACCCCCGCGTACAGCCGGATGGCACGGTCTGGAACCTGGGTCTTGCGGGCAAGCGGGCGGTGGTCTGGAACCTGTCGCCCGACGGCGCCCTGCGCAAAGCCGAGGTCATCACCCTGCCGCGCGCTGGCTATATGCACGACTTCACCGCCACCGAGCGCAGCCTGATCATCATCCTCCAGCCTTGGGTGCAGGAGGGGATGCGGATGCCGATCGCGTCGACCATGGTTTGGCGACCCGAGCTAGGCGCGCAGGTCCTGGTGCTGGACAAGAACGACCTGTCAAAGCGTCGCCTGTTCGAGCTGCCGCCGTTCTTCTTCTTCCACCTCGGCGACGCCTGGGAGGAGGTCGACGGGACGATCCGCTTCGACGCCTGCATCGATAAGGACCCTTTCGGGACGGCGGCCAATGGTGGCGCGATCCTGCGAGGCGAGCGTCTTCGCGCCGCCCCGCCACGTCGGGCGCTGATCACGCTGCGCGCCGACGGTCGCGCCGACATGGCGGCGGAGACGGTCAGCGCGGAGTTCCCGCGTTCCGATCCGCGTTTTGCGGGCCTTGCCCGACGCTATTCGGTGCATCTGACCAACGAGCGCCCTGACCGTCCTCTGTTCCAGAGCGTCGCCGTGCGCGACTGGAAGAAGGACAAGGATCACGTCTTCGACTTCGGGGCGCGTCATCTGGTTGAGGAAATGGTCTTCGCGCCCCGGCCAGGATCGTCGGCGGAACTGGACGGTTGGCTGGTCGGTACGACGATCAACCTCGACGCCCGGGCGACCGAGCTGCACGTCTTCGACGCCCGACATGTGGACAGGGGACCGCTGGCGACCTGGCGCGCGCCGGTGGCGCTGCCGGTGACCTTCCACGGCGTGTTCGTCGGCGCTTGAGAGAACGGCGGTCCTTGCCAGGGCCGCCGGGTTGCGCCTATCCGAGGGCGGAGCTTCATCAAGGCGGGCCCGTCCCCATGACCGCAACCAAGTCCCGCGCCCGCGCCGGCGGACGGGGTCGTCCCTCCAAGGCCAAGGGCCTGGACCTGAAGGAAACGATCCTCGACGCGGCCGAGGGGCTGTTCGCGCGGCACGGCTTCTATGGCGTCACCACCCGCCAGGTGGCGGCCGAAGCCGGCGTCGACACCGCCCTGATCCACTACTATTTCGGCGCCAAGCGCGAGCTGTTCGACGCGGTGTTCCTGCGCCGGGCCGAGATCCTTAACCAGGCCCGCGAGGCGTCCATGAACGCCTATGTGAAGGCCAACGCCGGCGCGATGACCGTCGAGGGGGTCATCGAGGCCTTCATCGACCCGCTGCTGCGGATCTCCCAAGACGGCGGGCAGGGGTGGAAGAGCTATTTCGTCCTGGTCGCGCAGGTGAACAACACGCCGGCCTGGGGCGGCGAGACCATGACGCGGTTTTTCGACCCGGTGGTCCACCAGCTGGTGGAGACGCTCAAGTCTGTCCGTCCCGAAGCGGCCTACAGGGACCTCTACTGGTGCTATCAGTTCCTCACGGGCTCGATGATGCTGACCCTTTCGGAGACGGGACGGATCGACTCCCTGTCGGAAGGCGAATGCCATTCCAGCGATCTTGAGTCCGTCCGCCAGCGCCTCTTCGCCTATTGCGCCGCCGGCTTCGAGGCCGTGATCGCCAAGCAGAACAAGACCCTGGCCAGCGGCTGATCCGCCACACCCGCTCCATTTTTCATCAAGTGATGAAAAAGGGCTGGCGTCCCGCGCCCGTTCGGGTGATGGTGGCTGCAATTCGCTGTTCGATGAATTGGCGAACCCTGCGCTCGCGTCCGCGAAAGACGGATCCGGCCGGGGAAGGGCGGAACACAAGGGAGGGGAAACCCATGACTTCGATGTGGAAGGCCGCGCTGCTGGCTGGCGCTGCGTGGAGCACGATCGCCGGCGCCGCGTCGGCTCAGCAGGCCCCGGCCGCTGACAATTCGGTTTCGGTCGACGAGGTGACGGTCACCGCGCGTCGCCGTGAGGAAAATCTCAAGGACGTGCCCGTCGCCGTCTCGGCCTTCTCGGCCGAGAAGCTGGAGCGTTCGGGCGGCACGGACATCACCGTGCTGTCGCAGACCACCCCGAACATCACGGTGCAGACCGCCCGGGGCTCGAACTCGACCCTGATCAGCTACATCCGCGGCGTGGGCCAGCAGGATCCGCTGTGGGGCTACGAGCCCGGCGTTGGTCTCTATGTCGACGACGTCTACATCTACCGCCCGCAGGGCGCGGTGCTCGACATCTTTGACATCGAGCGCATCGAAGTGCTGCGCGGCCCGCAAGGCACACTGTACGGCCGCAACACCATCGGCGGCGCCATCAAGTACGTGACCAAGCGCCTGGGCGACGACGCCGGCGCGAAGATCAAGGGCGCCTACGGCAGCTACAACCAGACCGACGTTCTGGTCTCGGGCCAGACCCCGGTCGGCGGCGGCCTGTCGGTCGGCGGCTCCTACGCCCTCTACAAGCGTGACGGCTACGGCACGAACATCACCACCGGCGCCGAGCACTACAACAAGGACGTCGAGGCCTACCGCCTCAGCGCCGAGTACCAGCCGACGGAGAACCTGTTCTTCCGCCTGGCCTATGACAAGGTCGTCGACGACTCCAACCCGCGCCATGGCCACCGCGAACTGCCGGCCCTGGTCGGCGGCTACCAGGTGCTGGGCGTCTATGACACCCAGGCGGGCCTGGGCGACAAGAACCACGTGATGACCAAGGGCGTGTCGCTGACCGCGCAATGGAACGCCACCGACAAGGTCACGCTCAAGTCGATCACCGCCAACCGTCGCGGCCACACCGACACCGTCATCGACTTCGACGGCACCCCGCTGCCGACGCTGGATGTGCCGGCCACCTATGACGACCGCTCGTTCTCGCAGGAACTGCAGGCCGTCTACTCGGACGAGAACGTCCAGGGCGTGTTCGGCCTGTACTATATGAACAGCCAGGCCTCGGGCGAGTTCGACACCATCGCCGGCAACCTCGGCGTGGCCATCGCCAACGGCGGCAAGGTCAATACCCAGAGCTTCGCGGCGTTCTTCGACTTCAGCGCCAACCTGACCGACAAGTTCAAGGTCTCGCTGGGCGCCCGCGCCACCCGCGACGCCAAGCGCGCCAACGTCTACCGCTTCTTCTACCTCGGCGCGACGCGCACGCCGTACCAGGGCGGCACGCCCCGTCCGATCCTGCAGACGCGCACCAATTACAACGCCGACAAGACCTTCGAGCAGTTCACGCCGCGCATCTCGGCCTCGTACGACCTGAACGACGACCTGACGACCTACGTCTCGTTCTCGAAGGGCTACAAGTCGGGCGGCTGGGACATGCGCGGCGACGCGTTCATCACCCCGCAGACGGTTAACGGCTACAAGCCCGAGGTCGTGAAGACCTACGAAGCCGGTCTGAAGGGCTACATGTTCGACCGCCGGGTTTCGTTCTCGTCGGCCGCCTTCCTGTCGAAGTACACCGACCAGCAGGTCACGACCCAGGTCGTGGTGCCCTCGGGCATCGCCAGCTCGGTCGACAACGCCGGCGCCTCGACCCTCTACGGCGTCGAGTTCGAAGCCAACGCCAAGCTGAGCGCGAGCCTGAGCGCCAATGTCGCCCTGGGCTACATCCACGCCAAGTACGACACGTTCAGCCGTTTCGTGCCGGCCGGCGCGCCGAACCCGCTGAACCCGTCGACGACCCTGGCCACCGGCCAGATCATCAACGTGGCCGACCTCTACGGCTTCCAGAACACGCCGGAATGGACGGGCAACGTCAGCCTGACCTGGCGTGGCCAGCTGGCGGGCGGCGATCTGGCGATCACCCCGATGGTCAGCTACCGCGACGCCTACCAGCAGTTCGAGCAACCGCTGCCGCTGCTGGACCAGAAGGCCTTCACCCTGGTCGACATGACGGCGCAATGGACGGCGCCGGGCGGCCGCTACAAGCTGGCCCTGACCGGCAAGAACCTGACCAACGAAAAGTACCGCACCGGCGGCTACAACTTCGGGGTCGCGACCTACAACAACTCGGTGATCGGCTTCTATGGTCCGCCGCGCACCGTGGCCGCTTCGATCGAGGTGGCGTTCTAATCTAGGCGATAGCTGCTCGGGCGGGACTTGCTGCAACAGGTCCCGCCCTTTTTGTATCTGGACGGGCGTTGAGGAGGGCGAGCATGAGCGAGGATGTGAACAAGGCGTCGGCGGACGGGCGGGGCGCTGGCTACCGCTATGTGGTGCTGGCGATGCTGATCCTGGCCTACACCTTCAACTTCCTGGATCGTCAGATCCTCGGCATCCTCGCCGGCTCGATCAAGGCCGACCTTCACCTGACCGACACGCAGCTGGGCCTGATGGGCGGGGTGGCGTTCGCGGCGCTCTACACCACGCTGGGCGTGCCGCTGGCGTGGCTGGCCGACCGGGTCAGCCGCACCTGGATCATGACCGTGGCCCTCACGGTCTGGAGCGGCTTCACCGTCGCCTGCGGCCTGGCCGGAGGTTTCTGGAGCCTGTTCCTGTCGCGGATGGGTGTCGGCGTCGGCGAGGCGGGCGGTGTGGCGCCGGCCTATTCGTTGATCGCGGACTATTTCCCCAAGGAGCAGCGCGCGCGGGCGCTGGCGGTCTATTCCTTCGGCATCCCGCTGGGCACGGCTCTGGGCGTGCTGTTCGGTGGCCTTATCGCCGCCTATGTCGACTGGCGCTTTGCGTTCATCGCCGTCGGCCTGGCTGGCGTCGTGCTGGCCCCGATCTTCAAGTGGGTGGTCAAGGACCCGGTCCGCGGCGGTCTTGACCGCGCGCCCGGCGAGGTCGCGCCCGCCGAGCCGCCCAAGGCGCCGGCGTTCGGTCAGGTTCTGGCCACCATCATGCCCAAGCCCAGCTTCTGGCTGCTGTCGTTCGGCGCGGCCTGCTCGTCCATCTGTGGTTATGGCGTCGCCTTCTGGCTGCCGACGTTCTTCCAGCGCAGCTTCGGTTTGTCCCTGACCGATCGCGCGCTTTACTACAGCGCCCTGTCGCTGATCGGTGGCGTGGCGGGCATCTGGCTCGGCGGCGTCCTGGCCGATCGGTTCGGGGCCAAGAACAAGGCGGCGTACGCCCTGGCGCCGGCGATCTGCTTCCTGGTGGCCCTGCCGTGCTTCCTGCTGGCGATGAATGTCCAGTCGATGGTCCTGGCCTTCCTGCTGTTCCTGATCCCAACCGGCCTGAACCTGGCCTGGCTGGGCCCCGTAGTCGCCGCCGTGCAGCACCTGGCGCCGCCGGCGATGCGGACCACCACCTCGGCCCTGTTCCTGCTGATCAACAACCTGCTGGGCCTGGCGGTAGGCCTGTGGTTCTTCGGCTATGTGTCGGACTTGCTGACGCCCCGCTATGGTGCGGAGTCGATGCGCCACGCGCTCTATTACGGGCTGGGCTTCTATGTCGTCGCGGCGGTGCTGCTGATCCTCGCCTCTCGCCGATTGAGCAAGGACTGGGCGGAGTAAGGACAAGCGGCGACAGGCCCGGTCGGGGCCGCGGAAAGGCCACGCTTCGGTCAAGATCGGGGATCATGAGCCGCTTGAACCTCGAGCGCCGCCATGACCTCAGACGACCGTCCTGTATTTCACGATCCCACGGGGCGACGTGAGCGGAGGGTCAAGCTGGCCCTCGGCGTCGTGGCCTCCGTTGTCGCGGCCATCGTGGCGGGGTTCGTCGCGACCTTGGCCTTCGCGCCCCGTCTCCCGGACGCGCCGCTAAAGGACCCGCATGTTCTGACGTCGCTGCATCAGGACACGCCGCGACGCACCCGGGCGGTCAGGTCGTGGCGGCGGGTGCCCCGGCCCAGGACGACCCCCAGCGGCGCAGCGACTCGGGCCCTGTCGGTCGGCTTCTATGTCAATTGGGACGAGGACAGCCGGGAGTCTCTCCGCCGCAACGTCGACAAGCTGGACGTCGTGTCGCCGCAGTGGGTGGCGATCAACGGCGCGCAGGGCGACATCAGCGTTGTCGACGATCCGGAAGGGGCGGGGCGCATCGCCAACGCGCCGAACAAGCCCGCTGTTCTGCCTCTGGTGCACAACTCGGCCAATGCTGAATTCAATGGGGGCCAGGCTGACGCCCTGCTGACCAATCCGGCCGCGCGCGCCAAGCTGATCGCGACGTTGAAGGATCTCGCCGCCCAGCGTGGCTTCGGCGGCTATGTCTTCGACTTCGAGGCGCTGTCGGCCAAGGGGCTGGCGGCGTATCCGGGATTTCTGGCCGAGGCCCGGCGGGCCTTCGCAGAGAGCGGCCGCGAAGTCTGGGTCACCGCGCCGTTCGACGAGCAGGGCTGGCCGCTCAAGCGCCTTGAGCAGGCCTCCGACACGCTGGTCCTGATGGCCTACGACGAGCACTACGCGCTGGGAGATCCGGGGCCGAACGCCGGCCAGGACTGGTACGAGCGCGAGCTGGACAAGCGGTTCACCGAGCTCGACCCCGCCCATACCGTACTGGCCCTGGGGACCTATGGCTATGACTGGACTCTGAACAAGGACGGCTCGCGGTCTTCCGGCGCGCCCACGACCTTCCATGAGGCCATGCGCAACGCCCAGGACTCCGGCGCGACCATCCGGATGGACGACGACGCGCTGAACCCGACCTACCGCTATGTCGACGACAATGGGGACGACCATGTGGTCTGGTTCCTGGACGCGGTCACCCTGTTCAACCAGGTGAAGGTGACGGACGCCTGGAAGCCGCGAGGCTATGCGCTCTGGCGGATGGGCGCCGAGGATCCCGGCGCCTGGTCGCTGATGGGCAAGCCTTATGGCCAGGCCTCGACGGCGGCCCTGACCACCTTGGCCAACGGCCAGGGCGTCGATTTCGACGGCGGCGGCGAAGTGCTGCGCGTGGCCGCCCTGCCGACGCCCGGCAAGCGATCCCTGGCCTTCGATTCGGACACGGGTCTGGTTTCGGGCGAGCGCTACGACGTCATTCCATCTAGCTACGTGATCGAGCGCTACGGCCAGAAGAAGGGCCTTGTCGCGCTGACCTTCGATGACGGCCCCGATCCGCGCTGGACCACCAAGATCCTCGACATCCTGAAGGCCAAGCAGGCGCCGGCCACCTTCTTCGTCATCGGCCAGAACATGCAGAAGCATCCCGAGCTTGTGCGGCGCGAGGTTGATGAGGGCCACGATGTCGGCGGCCATAGCTGGACCCACCCGAATATCGCCGAAACGCCGCTGCCGCAGGTGACGGTGGAGCTCAACGCCACCCAACGCCTGTTCGAGGTGCTGACGGGGCGGTCGATGCGTCTCTTCCGACCGCCGTTCTTCGGCGACGCCGAGCCCTCGACTCCGCATGAGGTCGCGCCCCTCGTGATCGCCCAGACCCTGGGCTACACGACCGTGGGTCTGCGCATCGATCCCGACGACTGGCAGAAGCCTACGCCCCAGCAGATCATCGACCGCACGCTGGATCGCCTGGACAACCCCGGCGACCGCCCGGGGCAGGTGGTGCTGCTGCACGACGCAGGCGGCGACCGCAGCCGGACCGTAGCGGCCTTGCCGGGCCTGATCGACGCCATCCGCGCGCGGGGCTATCGCCTTGTCACGGTCGGCGAACTGGCGGGCATGACTCCTCAACAGGCGATGCCGCCGACCTCGCGCACGGGGCTGGACCTGGCCGTTGACCGCCTGGGCTTCGATTTCTTCCGCTGGACCCAGGCCCTGATGACCTTCCTGTTCGTGGCGGCCATCTTCCTGGGCGTGGCCCGGCTGGTTTTCCTGGCGAGCCTGGCCTTGGTGCACCGGTTCTGGACGCACGACGAGCCCGCCGACCTGGACGCCCGCGACGGTCCGCTGGTCTCGGTGCTGATCCCCTGCTTCAACGAGGAAAAGGTGATCGCCGCCTCGGTCGCGCGCATTCTGCAGAGCGACTGGAAGAACCTCGAGGTGCTGGTGCTGGACGACGGGTCCAAGGACCGCACGGCCCAGCAGGTCCGGGACCATTTTGCCGACGATCCGCGCGTGACGCTGCTCAGCTTCGAGAACGGCGGCAAGGCGCGGGCGGTCAACCGCGGCCTGGCGGTCGCCAAGGGCGAATACGTCGTCGCCCTGGATGCTGACACGCTCTTTCCTCCCGAGACCATCGGGCGTCTGGCGCGCTGGTTCCAGGATGAGGACGTCGGAGCGGTCGCCGGCAACGCGATCGTCGGTAATCGCGTGAACATCGTCACGCGCTGGCAGGCGCTGGAATATGTCACGGCCCAGAATCTGGAGCGGCGGGCGCTCGCGGCGCTGGGCGCCGTCACTGTGGTGCCCGGTGCGGTGGGCGCCTGGCGCAAGCGCGTACTGGACGATCTTGGGGGCTATCCATCCGACACCTTGGCCGAGGATCAGGACCTGACCATCGCCTGTCAGCGGGCGGGCTGGAAGGTCGCCTTCGACCCTGAGGCCCGCGCCTACACCGAAGCGCCCGACACCGTGGGCGGCCTGCTGAAGCAGCGGTTCCGCTGGTCGTTCGGCACGCTGCAATGCGTTTGGAAGCATCGCAGCGCGATGTTCAGCCGCAAGACGCCGGTTCTCGGCTTCATCGCGCTGCCGCAGATCTGGCTGTTCCAGATTCTGCTGGCGGTGGCCGCGCCGCTGGTCGACCTGGCGGTGGTGTGGAGCCTGATCAGTGGTCTCTATGGCGCGATCGCACACCCGGTGGAGTGGCGGCCGGACGATATGGTGCTGGGCCTGGCCTATTGGGCGGTGTTCATCGCGGTCGATCTGTCAGCCGGCGCCCTGGGCATGGCGCTGGAGCGACGCGCGCCCTGGCGAGACCTGCCGTTCCTGCCCGTTCAGAGGTTCGGCTATCGTCAGTTGATGTACTACGTCGTGGTGAAGTCCGTGGTGACGGCGATCCAGGGCGGCCGGGTCGGCTGGGGCAAGTTGGAGCGCCGGGCGACCGTCACGGTGGCGGCGCGGCGATGAGCCAGCGACGGAGTGACCCGGCGCTGAAGGCATGACAACGTTGCCATTGCAATCCGCTGCCCGGCTCGGTTTGTGAGCGAGGGGACGATCTCTGTTCACACAGAAGCTGTGACCGGTAACAATTCCTCTGCGTCAAGGGTTTCCTTGCCACGCTCGCCCAAACGAGCGGCGACGGCGGTCCATCGGACGAGATAACCGCGCAAGCCTTCACCTTATCGTCCGCGCGCGGTTGCGCCTGCGAAATAGCGCTCCTATAACCCGGCCACATTTCAGAAAGCCGTCGTCGAGACCGGGCCCTCATGAACATCCACGAACATCAAGCCAAAGCCGTACTCGCCGAGTTCGGTGCCCCCGTGCCGCGCGGCTTCGCCGCGTTTACGCCCGATGAAGCCGCCGCCGCCGCCGAAAAGCTGGGCGGGCCGGTCTTCGTCGTGAAGAGCCAGATCCACGCCGGTGGCCGTGGCAAGGGCAAGTTCGAGGGCCTGGGTCCCGACGCCAAGGGCGGCGTCCGCGTCGTCAAGTCGGTCGACGAAGTGCGTTCGAACGCCGAGGAAATGCTGGGCCGCGTCCTTGTGACGCACCAGACCGGTCCGAAGGGCAAGCAGGTCAACCGCCTCTACATCGAAGAAGGCGCGGCGATCGCCAAGGAATTCTACCTGTCGCTGCTGGTCGACCGCGCGTCGAGCAAGGTCTCGGTCGTCGCCTCGACCGAGGGCGGCATGGATATCGAAGACGTCGCTCACTCGACGCCCGAGAAGATCCACACCTTCACCATCGACCCGGCGACGGGCGTGTGGCCGACCCACCAGCGCGCCCTGGCCAAGGCCCTGGGCCTGACCGGCGGCCTGGCCAAGGAAGCCGCCGCGCTGCTGACCCAGCTCTATACGGCGTTCATGGCCAAGGACATGGCGATGCTGGAGATCAACCCGCTGATCGTGACGGCGGATGATCACCTGCGCGTCCTCGACGCCAAGCTGTCGTTCGACGGCAACAGCCTGTTCCGCCACCCGGACATCAAGGCGCTGCGCGACGAGAGCGAAGAAGATCCCAAGGAAATCGAAGCCTCGAAGTACGACCTGGCCTATATCGCCCTCGACGGCGAAATCGGCTGCATGGTCAACGGCGCTGGTCTGGCCATGGCCACCATGGACATCATCAAGCTGTACGGCGCCGAGCCGGCCAACTTCCTCGATGTCGGCGGCGGCGCCAGCAAGGAGAAGGTCACTGCGGCCTTCAAGATCATCACCGCCGATCCGGCCGTGAAGGGCATCCTGGTCAACATCTTCGGCGGCATCATGCGCTGCGACATCATCGCGGAAGGCGTCATCGCCGCTGTGAAGGAAGTCGGTCTGAAGGTTCCGCTGGTTGTCCGTCTGGAAGGCACCAACGTCGAACTCGGCAAGAAAATCATCTCGGAAAGCGGCCTGAACGTCATCGCCGCCAACGATCTGTCTGACGGCGCCGAGAAGATCGTCGCCGCTGTGAAGGGCGCCCGCTAAATGTCGGTTCTGATCGGTTCCCACACCAAGGTCATCTGCCAGGGCATCACCGGCGCTCAAGGCACGTTCCACACCGAGCAGGCCATCGCGTACGGCACGCAGATGGTCGGCGGCGTCACCCCGGGCAAGGGCGGTCAAACGCACATCGGCCTGCCGGTGTTCGACACCGTCGCCGAAGCCAAGGACCGCACCGGCGCCGACGCCTCGGTGATCTACGTCCCGCCGCCCTTCGCGGCCGACTCGATCCTGGAGGCCATCGAAGCCGAGATCCCGCTGATCGTCTGCATCACCGAGGGCATCCCGGTGCTGGACATGGTCAAGGTCAAGAAGGCGCTGCAAGGCTCCAAGTCGCGCCTGATCGGGCCGAACTGCCCGGGCGTCCTGACGCCCAAGCAGTGCAAGATCGGCATCATGCCGGGCTCGATCTTCTCGGAAGGCTCGGTCGGCGTCGTGTCGCGCTCGGGCACCCTGACCTACGAAGCCGTGTTCCAGACGACGAACGCAGGCCTGGGCCAGACCACGGCTGTCGGCATCGGCGGTGACCCGGTCAAGGGCACCGAGTTCATCGACGTCCTGGAAATGTTCCTGGCCGACGAAGCCACCAAGTCGATCGTCATGATCGGTGAAATCGGCGGCTCGGCCGAAGAAGAAGCGGCCCAGTTCCTGAAGGACGAAGCCAAGCGCGGCCGCAAGAAGCCGATGGTCGGCTTCATCGCCGGTCGTACGGCTCCTCCCGGCCGTCACATGGGCCACGCCGGCGCCATCGTGTCGGGCGGCAAGGGCGGCGCCGAGGACAAGATCGCGGCGATGGAGGATGCGGGCATCCGCGTCTCGCCGTCGCCGGCCAAGCTGGGCGAGACCCTGCTGGAAGTCCTGAAGGGCTAAACTAGACACCGAGACCCCGCCTCGCGCGGGGCCCAGGTTTTTTGCGACCGCCAGTCGACGATCCGAAAAAATCACCTGGGCCCCCGCTTAGCGACGGGCGCCCGGGTGATTGAGAGACTATATTTACGGGCTGTGCGGTAGCGCTCCCCGTAAGCAGCGGATCTGAAGGCGACAAATCCATGGCGGACGACGCAGGCATCATCAACCAGGTCTTGACCGAGACCAGCTTCCTCTACGGCGCCAATGCGGCGTTCGTTGAGGACCTCTACGCCCAGTGGGCGGAGAACCCCGGATCGGTCGAGCCCTCGTGGAACGCCTTCTTCGCCAGCCTGCAGGAACAGGCCGACCAGGTTAAGCGCGCCGCGCAAGACCCGGCCTGGACTCCCAAGAAGGTCCCGACCGTCCGTCCCGACTGGTTGTCGGCCCTGGACGGCCAGTGGGCCACCGTGGCCCCCGCCATTGAAGCCAAGGTCTCCAAGGCCATCGAGGCCAAGGCCCCCGGCGCCAACGCCGAGGCCGTCCGCGCCGCCACGCTGGACAGCCTGCGCGCCATCATGATGATCCGCGCCTACCGCGTGCGCGGGCATCTGGCCGCCAATCTCGACCCGCTGGGCCTGGATCCGCCGAAGGACGCCACCGAGCTGGATCCGGCTTCCTACGGCTTCTCGGAAGCCGACTACGATCGCCCGATCTTCCTTGACTACGTGCTGGGCCTGGAGACGGCGACCGTCCGCGAGATCCTGTCGATCGTCCGCCGCACCTATTGCGGCAATGTCGGCGTCCAGTACATGCATATCTCCGACCCGGCCGAGAAGGCTTGGCTTCAGGAGCGTATCGAAGGCCGCGACAAGGAAATCACCTTCTCCAAGGAGGGCAAGGTCGCCATCCTGAAGAAGCTGATCGAGGCCGAAGGCTTCGAGCGCTTCCTGCACAAGCGGTTCCCCGGCACCAAGCGCTTCGGCCTGGACGGCGGTGAAGCCATGGTTCCGGCCCTGGAACAGATCATCAAGCGCGGCGGCGCCCTGGGCGTGAAGGACATCGTCCTGGGCATGCCGCACCGCGGCCGCCTGAACGTGCTGGCCGCCGTGATGGGCAAGCCCTACCACGTCATCTTCCACGAATTCCAAGGCGGCTCGTCGGTCCCCTCGGACGTCGAGGGCTCGGGCGACGTGAAGTATCACATGGGCGCGTCGTCGGACCGTGAGTTCGACGACAACAAGGTCCACCTGTCGCTGACGGCCAACCCCTCGCACCTGGAAATCGTCAACCCGGTCGTGATCGGCAAGGCCCGCGCCAAGCAGGCTTTCACCCTGCGCGAACAGCCGGATGCGGGCCGCGGCCACGTGCTGCCGCTGCTGCTGCACGGCGACGCGGCCTTCGCCGGCCAGGGCGTCGTGGCCGAGTGCTTCACCCTGTCGGGCCTGAAGGGTTACCGCACGGGCGGCACCATCCACTTCATCGTCAACAACCAGATCGGTTTCACCACCAGCCCGCGCTATTCGCGCAGCTCGCCTTATCCCAGCGATATGGCGCTGATGGTCGAGGCGCCGATCTTCCACGTGAACGGCGACGATCCGGAAGCCGTCGTCTTCGCCGCCAAGGTCGCGACCGAGTACCGCCAGAAGTTCGGCAAGGACGTGGTCATCGACATGGTCTGCTACCGTCGCTTCGGCCACAACGAAGGCGACGATCCGACCATGACGTCGCCGCTGATGTACGCGAAAATCAAGGGGCACCCCTCGACGCGCGAACTCTATTCCAACCGCCTGATCGCCGAGGGCGTGATCTCCCAGGCCGACAGCGACGGCTGGGTCTCGGAGTTCGAGACCTTCCTCGACAAGGAATTCGACGCGGGCAAGGCCTATAAGCCCAACAAGGCTGACTGGCTGGACGGCAAGTGGGCCGGCCTGACCCTGCCGGGTGACGAGGACCGTCGCGGCAAGACCGCTTTCCCGGAAACGCGCCTGCGCGAACTGGGCCGTCAGATCACCACGATCCCCGAGCGCATCGACGCCCACAAGACCGTTCGCCGCGCCATCGAGAACCGTCGCGACGCGTTCGAAAAGGGCGAGGGCATCGACTGGGGCGCGGCCGAGCACCTGGCCTTCGCCACCCTGCTCGACGAGGGCATTCCGGTTCGCCTGTCGGGCCAGGACTCGGTGCGCGGCACCTTCACCCAGCGCCATTCGGACATCATCGATCAGAAGACCGAAGAGCATTACACGCCGCTGAACAACATCCGCGCGGGTCAGGCCCACTACGAGGTGATCGACTCGGCGCTGTCGGAAGAGGCGGTGCTAGGCTTCGAATACGGCTTCTCGCTGGCCGACCCGAACACCCTGACCCTGTGGGAAGGCCAATTCGGCGACTTCGTGAACGGCGCCCAAGTGGTCATCGACCAGTTTATCAGCTCGGGCGAGCGCAAGTGGTTGCGGATGAGCGGTCTCGTGATGCTGCTGCCGCACGGCTATGAGGGCCAGGGCCCCGAGCACAGCTCGGCGCGCCTCGAGCGCTTCCTGCAGTCGTGCGCGGAAGACAACATGCAGGTCGTCAACTGCACGACGCCGGCCAACTACTTCCACGCCCTGCGTCGCCAGATGCACCGCGAATTCCGCAAGCCGCTGATCGTCATGGCGCCCAAGAGCCTGCTGCGCCACAAGCGCGCTGTCTCGAACCTGTCGGACTTCACCGAGGGCTCGACCTTCCACCGCGTGATGGTGGACGGCGCGGAGGCCGGTTGCGACGTGGGTGGGATTACGCTGAAGAGCGACGATCAGATCAAGCGCGTCATCGTCTGCTCGGGCAAGGTCTACTTCGACCTCGTCGACCAGCGCGCGAAGCTCGGCCGTGACGACGTCTATCTGCTGCGCCTGGAACAGTTCTATCCGTGGCCGATGAAGTCGCTGATGAACGTGTTGGGCCGGTTCAAGAACGCCGATCTGATCTGGTGTCAGGAAGAGCCCAAGAACATGGGTGGCTGGACGTTTGTCGACCCGTGGCTGGAGCTGACGCTGGACAAGCTGGATATCAAGGCCAAGCGCGCCAAGTACGTGGGCCGCCCGGCCTCGGCTTCGACGGCCGCCGGCCTGATGAGCCGCCACCTGAAAGAGCTTGAAACCTTCCTCAACGAGGCCTTCGCGTAAGCGAGAGCCCCGTTACCCAAGAAACCCGCCGGACCAAGCAAGAGAGACTCGGAAAGCCCCATGGCCGACATCAATACACCCGCCCTCGGCGAATCCGTCACCGAAGCCACGGTGGCGCGCTGGACCAAGAAGGTCGGTGAGGCCGTGAAGAAGGACGAGATCCTCGTCGAGCTGGAAACCGACAAGGTTTCGCTGGAAGTGGCCTCTCCCGCCGACGGTGTGCTCTCGGCCATCGGCGCCGAGGAAGGCGCGACGGTTGTTCCGGGCACTGTCCTGGGCGTGGTTAGCGAAGGCGCTGCGGCGGCGGCCGCTCCCGCCGCTCCGAAGACCGCTGAAGCGCCGAAGCCGGCCCCGGCTCCGGCCGCCGCCCCGGCGCCCGCTCCCGTGGCCGCAGCTCCCGCTGCTGCTCCGGTCAGCCCGGCCCCGGCCCGCATCGCCGCCGAAACGGGCCTTGACCTGTCGAAGGTCGCCGGCACCGGCAAGGACGGCCGCGTGACCAAGGGCGACGCCCTGGCCGCCCTGGAAGCCCGCGCGGCCGCCCCGGCTCCGGCCGCCGCTGCGGCCGCGCCGCGCGCCCTGCACGAGCGCGAAGAGCGCGTGAAGATGACGCGCCTGCGTCAGACGATCGCCCGCCGCCTGAAGGAAGCCCAGAACACCGCCGCCATGCTGACGACCTTCAACGAGGTCGACATGAGCGCCGTGATGGCCCTGCGCGCCCAGTACAAGGACGTCTTCGAAAAGCAGCACGGCGTGAAGCTGGGCTTCATGTCGTTCTTCGTGAAGGCCTGCGTGGCCGCTCTGAAGGCGATTCCGGACGTCAACGCCGAGATCGACGGCCAGGACGTCATCTACAAGAACCACTATGACATCGGCGTCGCCGTCGGCACCGACAAGGGTCTGGTGGTTCCGGTCGTCCGTGACGCCGACGCCCTGAACCTAGCCGGCATCGAAAAGACCATCGGCGACCTCGGCAAGCGCGCCCGCAACGGCCAACTCGCCATCGAGGACATGCAAGGCGGCACCTTCACGATCACCAACGGCGGCATCTACGGCTCGCTGATGTCGACCCCGATCCTGAACGCGCCGCAGTCGGGCATCCTGGGCATGCACGCCATCAAGGAACGCGCGATGGTCATCAACGGCAAGATCGAGATCCGCCCGATGATGTATCTGGCCTTGTCCTACGATCACCGCATCGTCGACGGCGCCGGCGCCGTGACCTTCCTCGTCAAGGTCAAGGAAGCCATCGAAGACCCGCAGCGCCTGCTGCTGGAGCTCTAAGCTTCACAAGAAGCTTCAAAGGCTTCTTTGCATTCGCGGCCCCGGCGTCCTACGTCGGGGCCGTTCGCATTTCTGGGATCGCGCACGATGGCCAAGGACACGCTCTATCTGCTCAAGCCGCACTTCGAGAAGGAGGGCACCGAGCGCTTCTGCCCCGACTGCGCGATGATGGAGGGGTATCTGGCGACCTATCCAGCGCTGCGAGAGACGTTGGAAATCGTCTATGTGGACTACGCTCGGCCGCGCGCTGCGCTGGTCGAACGTCTCGGCGAGGATCACCAGAACGCGCCGACCCTGATCCTTGCGCAGGTGGATCAAGGCGCGGGTCCGCACGGCGAACTCCAGGCGTTCAACGGCCTGTCGTTCCTAACCGACGCCCGCCCGATCACCCGCTATCTGGCGGCGGCGCATAGTCTGGCCGCGCCGCTCTAGTTTTCTGTTTTCGCCCCCCTTTTGCGGGAAGCCGTTTCCCATTTTTTCGCACGGCTCGCTAGCGGCTAGCGCTCAGCACCGCCGAGGCCAGCGCCGCGTAGTCGCGGTTGAAGTGGTGGTCGCCGGGGAGGCGGACCTTGGCGGCTGCGGAGTCGGGCAAGGTGGGGCAGATGTCGTCCTCCTCCTGGTCGCCATAGACGCAAGTGATCCTCATGTCGGACAGCGCTGTGATCGCCGGGCGAACTGCGAAGGAGTCCGACGCCGCCAAGTCTAGCCAACTGACCGGATGAAACTGCAGGTCTCCGTGAGGGCCTGTTCCGATCAGCACCAGGCGACGGACATGGCGGCGTACCTCGGGCGGCAGGTGCGGCACGATCGCGGGCAGGGCGTCGGCCCCGAACGAATAACCGATCAACACGACCTCCCGCCGGCCCCACCGCGCCCGATAGTTGTCCAGCAGCAAGGCCAGGTCCTGGGCTGCGCTTGCCGCAGATCGCCGGGTGCGGAAATAGGCGAGGGAATCAACGCCCACCGTCGGCACGCCGTGGTCAGCCAGATGTTGGGCGACCTCCTGGTCTATGGCGCGCCAACCGCCGTCACCTGAATAGAATACGGCCAGAACGTCACCCGTCTTTGCGCTGGGAATCGGGATCTGAACAGCCGCTGGCGCAGGCGTCCCGCCAGCGCTCAGAACGGCGGCTGCGAGCGGCGCGACAAGTGCGGAGAGAAGGCGCAAGCGTGAGACCATAGCTCTATGACGACGCCGATGCATCACGACCCTCAAGCCAGCGATCGTCGCGCTTGGGACCTCGATCGCGACAGCCGGTCGCACTCAGGTTGGAAACGTCTCCATTCTCCTTGATTTTCAAGGCCGCGCGCGTCGAAAGCGGGTTCCGTTTTGGCCTGGTTCCCTCTAAGGAACACGCGCCTCCAGAGGTCTGACAAAGTGGCCGGCGGGGCCCCATATTTGTCCGGCGCCGCTTCCGGCGCGTCCTGAAGGCGATACACCCATGGCTCAGTACGACGTCGTCATCATCGGTGGCGGTCCTGGTGGCTACAATGCGGCGATCCGCGCCGGCCAGCTGGGCCTGAAGGTCGCGATCGTCGAAGGCCGCGGCAAGCTGGGCGGCACCTGCCTCAACGTCGGCTGCATGCCCTCGAAGGCCCTGCTGCACGCCTCGGAACTGTACGCCGCCGCGACGGGTCCTGAGTTCGCCAAGCTGGGCATCGAGGTGAAGCCCAAGCTGAACCTGCCTCAGATGATGGCCCAGAAGGCCGAGAGCGTCGAAGCCCTGACCAAGGGCGTCGAATTCCTGATGAAGAAGAACAAGGTCGACTACGTGAAGGGCTGGGGCCGCATCGACGGCGTCGGCAAGGTCGTGGTCAAGGCCGAGGACGGTTCAGAAACCACCCTCGAAACCAAGAACATCGTCATCGCCACGGGCTCGGAACCCACCCCGCTGCCGGGCGTGACCGTCGACAACAAGCGCATCATCGACTCCACCGGCGCCCTGTCGCTGCCGGAAGTGCCAAAGCACCTCGTCGTCGTCGGCGCCGGCGTCATCGGCCTGGAGCTGGGCTCCGTCTGGAAGCGCCTGGGCGCGGAAGTCACCGTGGTCGAGTACCTGGATCGCATCCTGCCGGGCACCGACACCGAAGTGGCCAACGCCTTCCAGAAGATCCTGGTCAAGCAGGGCTTCAAGTTCCAGCTGGGCGCCAAGGTCACCGGCGCTGCCGCTTCGGCCAAGGGCGTGAAGCTGAGCTTCGAGCCGGTCGCCGGCGGCGAGGCCCAGGCGATCGAGGCCGACTATGTGCTGGTCGCCATCGGTCGCCGCCCGTACACCCAAGGCCTGGGCCTGGAGACGGTCGGCGTCACGCCGGACAAGCGCGGCATGATCGCCAACGACCACTTCAAGACCGGCGTCGACGGCGTTTGGGTGATCGGCGACGTGACCTCGGGTCCGATGTTGGCCCACAAGGCCGAGGACGAGGGCGTCGCCTGCATCGAGATGATCGCGGGCAAGGCCGGTCATGTGAACTACGGCATCATCCCGGGCGTCGTTTACACGAGCCCCGAAGTGGCCACGGTCGGTCAGACCGAAGACGATCTAAAGGCGGCGGGCGTCGCCTACAAGGTCGGCAAGTTCCCGTTCCTGGCCAACAGCCGCGCCAAGATCAACCACGAGACCGACGGCTTCGTGAAGGTGTTGGCCGACGCCAAGACCGACCGCATCCTGGGCGTCCATATGGTCGGTCCGAACGTGGGCGACATGATCGCTGAGTACTGCGTGGCCATGGAGTTCGGCGGCGCGTCGGAAGACGTGGCCCGCACCTGCCACCCACACCCGACCCGTTCGGAAGCCTTGCGCCAGGCGGCCATGGGTGTCGAAGGCTGGACGATGCAGGCCTAAGGGCCGCTCTCATCGCGCATTGAGGGCGGGGTTTCGCGAGGCGAAACCCCGCCTTTTTTGTCTCTGCGTCGCAGCGCGCTTGAACGAAAAAAGGCCCCGCCTTGAGGGAAGGCGGGGCCAATCTGCTTTCGGGGAGGGACCCCGCCGAGGGAGAGGCGGGGCTTACGCGGTACTGAAGCGGCTTAGAACTCTTCCCAGTCGTCGGCCGAGGCGGCCGGCGCGGCTGAGCTCTTGGCGAAGCTGGCCAGCTTGGCCTGGGCGGCGGCGACGGGGTTGGCGCCCGGGCGGCTGGTGGCGCTGGCTAGGGCCGGGCCCTTCGCGACGGGCGCGGGCGTCGGGGCGCGGGCCGCAGGCGGCGGGGCAGTGGGGCGGCTGGCGCGCTTTGAGCCGCCGGCGACCGCCATGCTCGCCGAGCCCTGCACGCGGAACTTCGAGATCATCTGCATCAGATTGCCCGCTTCGCTCTTCAGCGCGTGCGAGGCGGCGGTCGACTGCTCGACCATGGCCGCGTTCTGCTGGACGGTCTGGTCCATCTGATTGACGGCGGCGTTGACCTGGTTGAGGCCGGTGGCCTGTTCCTGGCCCGACGCGGCGATTTCGCTGACCAGGGCGTCGATCTCGCCGACCTTGGTGACGATGGCCTCCAGGGCCTCGCCGGTCTGGCCGACCATCGACACGCCTTGATTGACCTGCTGCGACGAGGTG
This sequence comes from Pseudomonadota bacterium, assembly GCA_020161365.1. Lineage (GTDB taxonomy): Bacteria > Pseudomonadota > Alphaproteobacteria > Caulobacterales > Caulobacteraceae > Caulobacter. The sequence continues at coordinate 189,606 of JAIUNU010000007.1, forward strand.
GAGATCAGGGTCTTGATCTCCTTGGCGGCGTCGGCCGAGCGCTGGGCCAGGGCCCGCACTTCCTGAGCGACGACTGCGAAGCCGCGGCCGGCTTCACCCGCGCGGGCGGCCTCGACCCCGGCGTTCAGCGCCAGGAGATTGGTCTGGAAGGCGATCTCGTCGATGACGCCGATGATCTGGCTGATCGACTGCGACGACTTCTCGATCTGATTCATGGCGTCGACGGCGTTGCGGACCACGACGCTGGAGCGCTCGGCGTCGCCACGGGTCGAGCCGACCACCTTGCTGGCTTCCAGGGCGCCGGCCGACGAACGCTTCACGGTGGCGGTGATCTCGTCCAGGGCGGCGGCGGTTTCTTCCAGGCTCGCGGCCTGCTGCTCGCTGCGGCGCGACAGGTCGTCGGCGGCCGAGGCGATCTCGTCCGAGCCCGCGCCGATGCTGCTGGCGGCGTGGACGATGGTGCCCATGGCCTCTTCCAACTGGGCGATCGCGCCGTTGAAGTCGTTCTGCAGGCGCTTGTAGGCCTCGGGGAACTGCTGATCCAGGCGATAGGTCAGGTCGCCGTCCGACAGGCGGGCCAGACCGCCGGCGATGGCCTCCATGACGAAGGCCTGCTCTTTGGCGGCGGCTTCGGCCATCTCCTGGTTTCGGCGACGCTCGGCCTCGGTCTCGGCGCTGGCGCGCTGCTGAGCGGCCTCGGCGGTGCGCAGGGCCACGGCGTTGTCCTTGAACACCTGGACAGAGCGGGCCATGGCGCCGACCTCGTCCTTGCGGTCCGCGCCGCGCACCTCGACGTCGACCGAACCCTGGGCCAGGATGTCCATGGTCTTGGCTGTGGCGATCAGCGGGGCCGCGATCTTCTTGGAGCCGATCCATAGCGCGAACAGCATGGCCGAACCTGCCGCGATCAGCCCGAACAGGATCGAGAACATCGTCCCCGCAGCGGCCTGCTTCGAGGCCTTGTCCACCATCGCCCGGGTTTCGTCGTTGTGACTGTTGGTGAACTTGGTGACGTCCTTGCTCAAAGCGGCGATGTCGGGATCGATCACCGCCATGACCATGATCGCGGCCTCGTCGGCGTCCTGCAGGCCCAGGTCCGCGCCCTGGCGGGCGCTGGTGTAGATCTTTTCCAGACGGGCGCTGAAGTCCGCGACCATCTTGGCTGAAGCCGGCTCGACCTTCTTGATTTCCGCCAACTGTTCCTTGGCTTCCTTGTAGGCCGCGTCGATCTCGTGACTGGCCTGCTGGGCTTCTGACGACGTTCCCGCGTTGGCCACAGAACGATACGAGGCGTAGCCCAGCGCCATCAGGCGTCGATTGAAGCGCGATGAGGCCAGCTCGGCGGGCGCGCGCTCGTGGACGAGCACCTTGGTATTGGCCTCGATCTTACGCGCCTGCATGGCGTTCATGCCGACGATCGCCAGGGCGATGACGGTCAGGACGACGGCCGGCAGGGCGACCTTTGTTGAGATTTTCAGGTCGTCGAACTTCATGGGAACCTCGTCGGCGAACGGTCGCGGCACGGAAAATCGTACTTTTCTCAAACCCCAGAACGCCTTGACGCGGTAAAATCGCGGTTAACGGCGGGGTGCAGGATGGCTTGGGTGACAGTCTGCCGCACCCGAATTGGGCTTTCGCACAACCCGTGCGGGCGCTATTCGCGCCGGGCGTCAGCCTTTGGGTGGGCCGCCTGATACGCAGCGAGTAAGCTGGCGGCGTCGACCTGCGTGTAGCGTTGGGTGGTCGACAGCGACGCGTGACCCAGGAGGTCCTGGATCGCTCGCAAATCGGCGCCTGCGCCCAGCAGATGGGTGGCGAAGGCGTGCCGGAAGGCGTGGGGGGTGACCCGGTCCGAGAGCCCCAGCCGGCCGCGAAGGCTCTGAACAAGGGCCTGCACATGGCGGGGCGACAAAGGACCGCCCCGCTTGGCGCGAAACAGCGCGTCGTTCGGCGTCAGGGCGAACGGCAGCGCGTCGAGATAGAGATCGATGGCGTCGCGAACCGCGTCCAGCATAGGCACGATACGGACCTTGCCGCCCTTGCCCAAGATACGCAGCGTGGCGCCAAGAGGAGCGTCGGCCTTGCGGAGCGACAGCGCCTCGCTGATGCGAAGGCCGCCGCCCCAAAGCAGGGTCAGCACCGCTTCGTCGCGAGCGGTCTCCCAAGGTTTGCGCTCGGTGTCCTCGGCGGCCTCGGCGATCAGGTCGCGGGCCTGATCTTCGGAAACGGGTCTGGGCAAGCCAACCTTGAGACGCGGGCCCCGCACGAGATCGATGGCGGCGTTGGCCACGCCATGGCGCTGGTCGAGATAGTGGTGGAAGGCGCGAATGGACGACAACGCCTGCGACAGCGAGCGCGGCGCCAGTGCGTTTTCGCCCTGACGACGGAAGGCCAGATAGCCGCGAAGATCCGCCGTCGAGACCTCGCCCATCGCCGAAAGGCTCAGCGCCTCGCCGCGATGGGCTTCCAGAAAGTTCAGATAGGCCAGGACATTGTCGCCATAGGCCCGCACCGTGCGCGGCGAGGCCCGGCGCTCCAGCGTCAGGTGGTCCAGCCAGGCGACATAGGCCTGGCGGGCGCTCACAGGACCGGCCAGCGTTCGGCCGTGCGCTCCACGACGCGGGCCAGGAAGTTGACCAGCTCTGTGCCCATGTCGGGCGTGAAGCCCTCCGGGTCGGTCGAGCCAAAGGCGATCAGCGCCTCGCGACGGGGCTCCCATATCGCCATGCGGACCAGCGCCATGCTGCGGATCGTGTCGGCCTTGTCGTCGAACAGCGGCAGGGCCGGCGCGAAAAAGCCCATCCGGGCGATCGGCGCGTCGCCCAGCAGCATGTCCACCTGGCTCTCGGCCAGCGCGCGCCAGCCCGCCGGGACGCGGTGAGGCCCTTCCAGGGCGATCACGCCGGCGGCGTGGCCAAAGCGCAGCTGGGCCATCTCGTCGACCCGCCGGGCGAGGTCGGAATGGTTCCGGGCGTCGAGCATGTCGATCACCGCCGCGTGGGTCTGGGCCTGGGCCGAGTAGTTGGCGCGGGCGTTCGCCTCGATGGCCTGGCGCACGGTCGCCTCGCGGCGGTGTGCGGCCGCAGCCCGAGCCAGGGCCCGCGGCCCGAAATCGACGACATTGGCGGCGTCGACCCGCAGGCCCAGTTCGCCCAGCAGGCTCTCGTCCTGGCGGAGGAACTCCGGCTCGGTCCGGAGGAAATCGCGGACGCTCTCAGGATCCACGACCGTCGTCTTGGTCGCTCGCGTCGCGTCGCTCATCTCGTCCCCACCGGCTTTGCACCAAACTGGCCCCGATGAAGCGGCAAGACGGTTAACACCCGCTTGATGACCCGTCGTCGGCGGGTCTCGACCTGGGGACGGTTTCGCGGCAGAAGCTCACGCCATGCCGCGCATTGCTTCCGTCCTGCTGCCGATGCCGTTGCCGGAGGCCTTTGACTACGCCGAGCCGGAGGGCCTTGAGCTGGCCGTCGGCGATCATGTCACCGTGCCGCTCGGGCCGCGCGTGATCCGGGGGGTGGTCACAGCCCTGCGAGACGGGACGGGCGGCAACCGGCCGCTGAAGATGGTGCAGGGCAAGGTCGACGATCCGCCGCTGCCGCCGGGTGTCCTGACCTTCGTCGAATGGGCGGCGCGCTATTCGGTCGACGTGCCCGGCTGGCCCCTGGCCATGGCCCTGCGCGGCCTGCGCCATCCACCGCCCAAGCCCGACAAGGTGCTGGTCCTGACCGGCGTCCAGCCCGCCCGCGTGACCCCGGCGCGGCTCAAGGTGATGGCGGCTGCGGAGGGGGCCAAGCTCTCCGGCTCAGCCCTGGCGTCCGCGGCGGGCGTCTCGGCGGGCGTGGTCAAGGGGCTGGTCGACGACGGCGTGCTCGCGGTCGATTTCGTCGAACCCGAACGCGGACTGCCGCAGCCTGACCTGTCCCTTCCGGCTCGCGCCTTGAACCCGGGCCAGGCCGCCTGTGTCGAGGTCCTCAAGGACATGCTGAACACCGGCGGCTTCCAGGCGGCGCTGCTGGACGGCGTGACCGGCTCGGGTAAGACCGAGGTCTATCTCGAGGCCGTGGCCGAGGCGCTGAGGGACCCCGAGGCGCAGGTCCTGGTTCTGCTGCCCGAGATCGCCCTGACTCAGGCGGTGATGGCCCGTTTCGAGCAGCGGTTTGGCGCGGTCCCGGCCGAGTGGCACTCCGGGGTCTCGCCGCCGCGTCGCCGGCAGGTGTGGGAGGCGGTGGCGGGCGGGAATGCGCGCATCGTGGTCGGCGCCCGTTCGGCGTTGTTCCTGCCGTTCCGCAAGCTACGCCTGATCGTCGTCGACGAGGAGCACGACAGCTCGTTCAAGCAGGAAGAAGGCTTTATCTACCAGGCCCGGGACCTTGCGGTGGCGCGCGCCAAGATCGAGGGCGCCAGCGTCCTGTTGGCCTCCGCCACGCCGTCGCTGGAGAGCCTCTACAACGCCCAGACCGGTCGCTATCGCTGGCTTCGCCTGTCCGCGCGACACGGCGCGGCGCAGTTGCCAGACATCGGCCTGATCGACATGCGCCAGACCCCGCCCGAGCCCGGGCGCTGGCTGTCGCCGCCTCTGATCAAGGCCATGGCCGTCACGCTGCAACGCGGCGAGCAGGCCATGCTGTTCCTGAACCGGCGCGGCTATGCGCCGCTCGTGCTGTGCAAGGCCTGCGGCGAGAAGATGAAGTCGCCCGACACGGACAGCTGGCTGGTCGAGCACCGCTACACCGGTCGTCTGGTCTGTCATTTGACCGGTTTCTCGATGAAGAAGCCCGAGGCCTGCCCGCACTGCGGCGCCAAGGACTCGCTGGTCTCGATCGGTCCGGGGGTCGAGCGGGTCGAGGAGGAGGCGCGGCACATCTTTCCGGACGCCCGCGTGGCGGTGTTCTCCTCGGATACGGTGATGGACGCTGAGGGCGCCAAGGCGCTGGTGTCCAGCATGGCGGCGGGGGAGATCGATATCCTGGTGGCGACGCAGGCGGCTGCCAAGGGGCACAACTTCCCGAACCTGACTTTGGTGGGCGTGGTCGACGCCGACCTGTCGTTGCGTGGCGGCGACCTGCGGGCCGGGGAGCGGACTTTCCAGCTTCTCGCGCAGGCGGCGGGCCGGGCCGGGCGGCATGAGAAGCCCGGGCGGGCGCTGTTGCAGACCTATGCGCCGGATCATGCCGTGATGCGCGCCCTGGCGGCGCAGGATCGCGACGCCTTTGTCGAGGCCGAGATGGCGATGCGCGAGGACGCCGGCCTGCCGCCCTTCGGCCGCCTGGCGGCGGTGATCGCCTCGGGACCGGACGGCGCGGCGCTGGACGCCTATGTCGAGGCGCTGGCGGCGGTGATTCCCAACGCCGAGGGTGTCGAGGTGTTCGGCCCCGCCGACGCGCCGCTGGCTCTGGTGCGCGGCCGACGCCGTAAGCGGTTCCTGGTCCGGGCTGAGCGCGGTGTCGATCTCCAGGGATTCATGGCGGCGTGGCGTGCGCGGGCCAGGATCCCGAATTCGGTCCGCGTGGTGATCGACGTCGATCCGTACTCGTTTCTCTGAGCAGGCCGCATAGAAAGAAGCCCCCGGAGTGAGACACTCCGGGGGCCTTTTCTGGCTGCGGATCCTTCCGGATCGCGGCGCTAGGGCTGTTTTTTGGCGTCGCGTCTGCGCGACAGCATGTTCAGGCCCTCGACCCCGGCCGAGAAGGCCATGGCCGTGTAGATGTAGCCCTTTGGCACGTGGGCTCCGAAGCCTTCGGCGATCAGCACGGTGCCGATCATCAGCAGGAAGCCCAGGGCCAGCATGACCACGGTCGGGTTGGCGTTGATGAAGTTGGCCAGCGGATCGGCGGCCAGCAGCATCACCGTCACCGCGACCAGAACGGCGATGACCATGATCGGCAGGTGATCGGTCATGCCCACGGCGGTCAGGATCGAGTCGATCGAGAACACCAGGTCCAGCAGGATGATCTGGAAGATCGCCGAGCCGACATTGTTGATCACGACCGCGGTCTTGTCCTTCTCGAGCACGTCGTCGCTCTTGCCCGGATCCACCGCGTGGTGGATTTCCTTGGTCGCCTTCCAGATCAGGAAGACACCACCGGCGATCAGGATCAGATCGCGCCAGGAGAAGGCCGTCTCGAAGCCGGGTTCGCCATGCGATCCGACGGGTCCGCTGATTCCAAGGTCGAAGACCGGCGCGGTCAGGCCGACGATAAAGGCGATCGTCGACAGCAGGATCAGGCGCATGATCAGCGCCAGAGAGATACCGATCCGACGGACCTTCTGCCGATGCTCTTCGGGCAGCTTGTTGGACAGGATCGAGATGAAGATCAGATTGTCGATGCCCAGCACCACCTCCATCACGACGAGCGTGACGAGGGCGGCCCACGCGGCTGGATCAGCGGCAAGGCTAAGGATTTCGTTCATGGGTTCCCAATAGGGTTCTGGCTCCGCGCCTCCCCGCACGGAACCGTGAGAGGGACCAAATGGGGGACGAACGCCCTGCTTGTCGAGGCCTCGTGTTTCGAAAAGCGACGCCGGAGGACGATTCATGCCCGACGCCGCGCATATAAGGCCGCTTACAGCCCTTCGCTTCTTCGCCGCGTTCTGGGTGGTGCTCTACCACTACTGGCCCAATCTCGATGTCGGCTTCACCCCGGCGATCGCGTCCAAGGGCTATCTCGGCGTCGAGGCGTTTTTCGTCCTGTCGGGCTTCATTCTCTGTCACGTCTATCTGAGCGGCTTCGGCGAGGGGCGCTTTCGCTATGGCGACTTCCTCTGGAACCGTCTGGCGAGGGTCTATCCGCTCCATCTGGCGACGCTGGTCGGCGTCGGCGCCATGGCTTTGGCCGCGACCCTGGCCGGTCTCGCCGTTGACCCCAACATCCTGTCCTGGCCGTCGCTGCCGGCGAATCTGCTGCTGGTCCACGCCTGGGGCTTCGCGCCCGTTGCAGGCTGGAATCACGCCTCGTGGTCGATCTCGGCGGAGTGGTTCGCCTATCTGACCTTCCCGGTCTTCGCCTTCGCCGCCTGGCGGCTGCGCGAGCGGCCAGTGGCCGCCGTACTCGGCGCCTTGGCCCTGATCGCCGTGATTTATCCGCTGTTCCAGGCGCTAGCGGGCTTCTCCCTGACCGAAGCCACCATCCGCTGGGGGGCGCTGCGGATCGTGCCGTGCTTCGCCTACGGCTGCGCGCTCCATGCCTTGTGGCGTTCGGGGCGTTTCCCAGCGCGCCTGGCGGGGCCCGGCGCTGCGGCGCTGGGCTTGGCGACTCTGCTCGCCATTCACGCTGGCGCCCCGGATTTGGGCATCGTCATGCTTCTGGGGGGGCTGATCTTCATGCTCGCCAGCCTCGCTTCGGCGGGTTCGCGTTTCGCATCGCAGAAGATCTTCGTCTATCTCGGTGAGATCAGCTACTCGACCTATATGATCTGCATCCCCTGGAAGATCCTGGCGATCAATGCGGCGACAAAGATCCTGAATATCGATAGCGACAAGTTGCCGCTGCTCGTCTGGCTGGTGATTGTCGCCGCGCTGGTCCCGCTGTCGGCGATTTCGTTCCATATCATTGAGAATCCGTGCCGCGAGCGTATGAAAGCTTGGGCGGCGGCATGGCGAAGCCGGCGTCTCGCGGTGGCGGGCGCCTGATAAATACTCTTTTCACCAATCGCCTGTAGGGTTATCCCTTCACCCAGTGACGCGGGGGAGTACCCACAGCATGACGAAACGGACGAGGACCCTTCTGGGTTCCCTGGCCGCCGCCGCCATGATCAGCCTTGTGCCGGTTTCCGGCGCGAACGCTGACGGCTATTGGCAGTGCGTGCCGTTCGCGCGTCTGATGTCGGGTATCCAGATTTTCGGTGACGCCCGCACCTGGTGGGGCCAAGCCGCCGGCAAGTACGACACCGGGTCGACCCCCAAGATTGGCTCGGTCCTTTCCTTCAAGCCCACCGCCCGCATGAATCTTGGCCACGTGGCCTTCGTCAGCCAGGTGCTGACCGATCGCGTCATTCAGGTCACCCACGCCAACTGGTCCGTGATCGAAGGCGATCGCGGTCAGATCGAAAAGGACGTCACCGTCGTCGACGTCTCGCCCAACGGTGACTGGACGCAGGTGAAGGTCTGGTACGATCCGATCCGCGACCTTGGCACCACGGTCTACCCGACGAACGGTTTCATCTATCAGGACGCCCAGGCGATGAAGATCGCCGTGGCCACCAGCAAGATCGCCCTGGCCCAGAACGCCGTGGTCTCGGCCGCCAAGTCCGCCGCCAACCAGGTGGCCGCCTCGGTCCGCGCCTCTCCGCTGGACATCATCAGCCAGGCCGCCGACTCGACCGACCGCATCGCGGCGCTGATCGAAGCCGCCACCGGCGGTGGTTCGCCCTCGAGCGACACCAGCAATAAGCCGAACGCACCGCGCTAAGCCGGGGCGAACACGCTCGGCCTCGGCGCGCGGCTCCACCTCCAGCGAGGCGGTGGCTGCGACTTTCTGTCGCGATTTGAACGGTTGATTAAGGCTGTTCTGGCACGGTGAACGCCGCTTTCGCGTAATCCCGTCCCTTCGAGCGTTCCGTCACCGAACGATGCCATCCGCCGCGTCCACACGACCGAGCCTGGTCCGTAGCGTCCACCCTTCGGTGGTGCGCGAGGTGCTGGAGGCGCACGCCCGTTATCTGAAGGGGGTGCCCAACGGGCGTCGCGCGGGGCTGCAATACGTCAATCTCAGCCATTACGAACTGGACGGCGCGGACCTGCGCGAGGCCGACCTGACCGGGGCCCTGCTGCACGGCGCGTCGCTGCGCGGCGCGCGGCTCAGCGGCGCGACGCTGTACGGGACCGATCTGCGGGATTCGGATCTGCGCGGCGCCGATCTTTCGCGCTGCGACATGCGTGGCGCCTGCCTGCGCGGCGCCAATCTCGGCGGGGCCAACCTCTCCAACTGCGATCTGCGCGAAGGCGTCACGGCCGTGCGGGACGAGGAGAAGGGGCTGCGGATTCTCGACCACGCCCAGCGGGCGGGCGAGCTGGATTACGCGCTTCTGCAAGGCGCGAACCTCAACGGCGCTCAGATGTCCGGCGCCTTCGCGCGTCAGGCCGACTTCCGGGACGCGGATCTCTCGAATGTCTCCCTGCAGGGCGCGAAGCTCAACAACGCCGTGATGGACGGGGCGAACCTCTCCGGCGCCAATCTGCACAACGCCGACCTGTCCAAGGCCTCGCTGCGCCGGGCCGTGCTGGTCGGCGTCGATGTCAGCGGCGCCGACCTGACGGCCGCCGACCTCAGCGAGGTTCTGCGCGCGCCGCCGCCGATCATCTATATAGACGACCTGCCCCTGGGCGAGGTCCTGGAAGCGCACGAACTGTTCTGTAAGTCCGAAGGCCGCGAGGGCAAGATCGCGAATGTTTCCGAGGTCGACTTCCGTCCCCTGCGCCGCCTGAAGAACCGGCGACTGAGCGGCCTGTCGGCCCCCAACGCGGTGTTCTTCGGCATGGACCTGGAGGGCGTACAATTGCAGGGCGCCAATCTCTCGGGCGCGGACCTGCGCGGCGCCAAGCTTCGCGGCGCGGACCTTCGTGGCGCGCGCCTGGTCGGAGCGCAGCTGTGCCGGGCCGACCTGTCTGACGCCAAGCTGGGTCCGCTGAAGATCGACGAGGATCGCGTGATCCGGAGTGATCTGACCCGTGCGGTTCTTCGGGGGGCGAACCTGCGCGGCGCCAGCGCGCCCCGCGCCAGGCTTATCGAGGCCGACCTGTCCGGCGCGAAGCTCGATGGGGCCGACCTGGGCGGCGCTGAACTGCCGACAGGCTTCCGCGTAGTCGCATAGCGGCGCAACTTTTGAGGTTGCTGGCATCCATCGGCGCGCTTGCGCCGTATGGTTTCATGACCCCTCGCCAGGAGCCTGAAACCGCATGATCGTCCTTCGCAAGTTCGTCGCCTACAGCCTGGTCGGCCTGGGAATCTGCGCGGCGGCGACCTCCGCAGTGGCTCAAGGCCGAGCGCCGGACCGCGCGGTGATCGGGATCGCCGCCGTCTATGCGCCGGGCTATCAAGGCGGCGACGACTATCGTCTGATGCCCTTTCCGGTGATCGACGTGGCCTATGGCCGCTTCTTCGCCAGCGGCCGCAAGGGCGTGGGCTATGTCGTGGTCGACGGCCCGGTGGCGAAGGTCAGCGCGGGCGCGACCTATGTGCCCGGCTATCGTCGACGCGATGCGCCGGTCGGCATCGGGCGCCTGGACGGCGGCGCTGGACTGCGGTTGGCAACTGACATGCGACTGGGCGGCGTCCTGGCGTCGCTTGGCGGGACCAAAGTGGTGTCGGGCGATGTCGACGGCGCCCTGCTTGACGCGAACCTGGCCTATCCTGTCCGCGTCTCCGACCGTCTGAGCGTCACGCCTAGCGTCTCGGCGACCTGGGCCGACGCCGAGTACAATCGCGCCTATTTCGGGATCAGCGCGGCGCAGGCCGCCGCCTCGAAGCTGCCGGCCTATCGTCCCGGGGGCGGCGTCAAGGATGTCTCCCTGTCGCTGAACGCCAGCTACCGCCTCACTGACCGGGTCAGCCTGGGCGCGACGGCCAGCCTGAACCGATTGACGGGTGATGCGCGCAAGAGCCCGATCGTCGTCGACCCGACCCAGCCCTCCGCCGTCCTGTCGGCGTCCTACCGCTTCTAGCTTCTAGACCAGCGAGGGCGGAGCGCCCCTGTTTGGCGCTGCACGCAGCATAATCTTCCCAGCGCTCTTGCGGCGCGCGTCAACCTTGGTGTTGATGCCGGATAACCGTGGGAGTTTACGATGTCGCGTCTGTCTTGGATCGCCGCCGCCGGCGCCTTGGCCCTGGCCGGTTTGGGGGGCGCGGCTCACGCTGCGGCGCCGCAGTTCAAGCCGTCCCCGTGTGTGGGCGACTACAAGGACGCCGCGCGGCAGGTGCGTTGCGGGACCCTGATCGTCGACGAGGCGCGCGGCGATCCCAAGAGCCGTCGCATCAAGGTCGCGGTGGCGATCGTCAAGGCCAGCGAGCCCAAGGCCGGCCAGCCGCCGGTCGTCTATCTGCACGGCGGTCCTGGCGGCTCGGCGCTCGGCGGCTTGCCGCGGATGCTCAAGAGCAAGGCGGCCTTGGATTATGTCGCGGTCGACCAGGACTGGATCTTCATCGACCAGCGCGGCGGCGGCCAGTCGGATCCCAACCTCAACTGCCCGGGCGCGAACCTGACCGACGCCGGCCCGCCGAGCGAGAAGGACGCCCAGGCGATCATCGCCTGTCTGAAGGCCTTCCAGGCCAAGGGCGTGAACCTGTCGCGCTACAACGCCGTCGAGGTCGCCAAGGACGTCCAGGACCTGCGCCAGGTGCTGAAGCTGCCGCTGATCGACCTCTTTGGCGGCTCGTACGGCACCCGCATCGAGGCGGCGATCCAGGCCCATACGCCACAGGGCGTCCGCGCGGTGGTGCAGGACTCGCCCTGGCCGCCCGAGGCTGACTGGACCGTTGGCGGCCCGGCCATGGTCTCAAGCTCGATCGATATCGTGATGGCCAAGTGCGCCAAGGTCGCCGAGTGCGCCAAACGCTATCCCGACCTCAAGGCCAAGCTGGCGGTCGTCGCCGAGCGTTGGCTGGCCGGGCCCCAAACGATCAACGGCGAGACCTACACGGCCGATGATCTTGGCGGCTATCTGATGGACGCCAGCTACTTCACCGCCGGCGTCCTGCCGCGCGACCTCTGGAAGATCATCGAGGGCGACGTGTCGCCCGTGGCCGAGTTCGTCGAGAGCCGCGACTACTACAGCGAGGGCCAGTTCATGACCCACCTGTGCAAGGAAGAAATCCCGTTCGAGGCCCGCGCTGCGGTGGCGGACGGGACCGAAAAGGACCCGGTCGCCCGCCTGATGGTCGCCTCGATGCAGCGCATCCACGACGTCTGCGCCGCTATTGATGTCGGCCCGATTTCCAAGCTCGAGCAGCAGCCGGTCAAGACCGCGATCCCGACCCTGTTCCTGGCCGCCGAGATCGACCCAGGCTGCCCGCCGGAGCTGACCAAGGCCGCCGCCAAGGGATATGAGGGCTCGCAGGTGGTCATCGTCACCAACGCCACCCACGGCGTCAGCCGTCACCCGTGCGCTCGAAAGATGATCCGCAGCTTCTTCCTGGATCCGACCAAGCCGGTGGACCGCGGCTGCCTGCCGGCGGCGGATACGCCGATGGTCTTTACTTACGCTGGCTGAGGTTCTGGAAACCCTCTCCGACCGGGAGAGGGTTTTCCATCGCCGCCCTACATCTTCTTCTTCAGCGGCAAGAGATCCGGGAACACCGCATCCCGCTTCTGCGCCTTCGCCGCGAAGGCCTCGGCCATGTGCGGACCCGAGAACATGCCCGTCTGCCAGGTGGCGATGTAGTCGAGGCCGTCGGCGATGGTGTGGTCGCGGGCGTAGTTGATCATCACCTTGCTGCCGGCCACGGCTAGCGGCGACTTCTCGGCGATCTCGCGGGCGGTGGCCAGGGCGTGGGCGACGACTTCCTCATGGGTATCGAACACCTCGTTGACGAGGCCGATGTCGCGGGCGCGCTGTCCGGGCAGGCGGCGGCCGGTGTAGGCCAGCTCGCGCACCCAACCCTCGGGGATCAGCTTGCACAGACGCGGGAAGGTGCCGACATCGGCGGTCATGCCGATATTGATCTCCTGGATCGAGAAGAAGGCGTCGGTGGTGGCGTAGCGGATGTCGCAGGCGCTGATGAAGTCGACCGCCCCGCCGATGCAGCCGCCCTGGATGGCGACGATCACCGGCATCCGCGCTTTGTCCAGGCAGCTGAAGGTGTCCTGCAGGTGATGGACGAAGCGGCGGAAGCTCTCGGCCGCCACCCAACGGTCGGCTTCGTTGCGGACCGTGACGCCCTCGTCGTCGGTGAACACTGACAGGTCCATGCCGGCGCTGAAATGCTTGCCGGTCGAGGAGATGACGATGCAGCGGGCCCGCGCATTGTCATCAATGTCTTTTACAATCGCGGGAAGCTCGTTCCAGAACGCCCGGGTCATGGTGTTCATGGCTTCTGGGCGCTTCAACTGGATGTGCGCAACGCCAGCCTCGATCTCGACCTTGAAACAGCTATAGTTCGCGTGATCCTGGTTGCTCATGCTGGCCTCCCATATGTTGTTCGCGACTATCGGACGGGGGGAGGGCGGCGACAACACTGACCCTACGGAAAAGGGAAACGACATGACGACGCGCAAGACTCCCGCCACGGCCCTGGCCCTCGCCGCCGTCCTGGGCGCCGGCCTCACGGCCGCACCGGCCCCCGTGCTGGCCCAGCAGTCCAAGCCGCTCGGCGGGATCTTCGGATGCGAAGGCTCGGGCAAGAAGCAGGAAGGCGGCGCCCTGATCGGCGCGGCCGCCGGCGCGTTGCTGGGCAGCAAGGTCGCCAAGAACGAAAGGACCTTGGGCGCGCTGGTCGGCGCGGCGGCGGGCGCGGCGGCGGGCGCCTATATCGGCTGCCGCATGCAGTCGACCGACGCGGCTCTGGCCGAGCAGGCCACTAAGAAGGCTCTGGAAACGGGCGTCTCCCAGACCTGGAGCAACAGCCGCACCGGCAATTCGGGCCGTATCAGCGTGGTCTCGTCCAGCTATGGCCCGCCGATCGACGGGCGCAGCATCCGCTACGCCCAGGGCGTTCAGAGCCTGCCCAGCCTGGCGGCCACCGCCGGCGCCTACACGGCGGCTTCGACGGTGAACCTGCGCGCGGGCCCCTCGACCAGGACCGCGGTGGTCGGCAAGCTCGCAGCCGGCGAGGCGTTCGACGCCATTGGCGAGGCGCCGACAGGCGGCTGGGTCCTGGTGGGCCGCAGCGGCTTTGGCGTCGGCTATGCGGCGGCCTCGCTGGTCCGTCCCAGCGGCCAGATGGCCGCCAGCTGCCGGGTTATCGACGCAGCGGTCTCGGGCGGCGGCCAGGCGACCTCGACCCAGCGCTACAGCGCCTGCCGCGACAATCGCGGCGAATGGCAGCTGACCCAGGCTTAAAGGTCCACCACCTCGCACTTCAGCCGTTCGCGAATGCGGTCGGCGACGATGCGGCGATGGCAGCAATTGGGATCGTCCTCGTAGCAAAGGAGGGCGATCCTTTTTGTTTTCGCCAACGCCGTCGCTTGGGCCAGGGCCAGCACGGCGGCGGGCTCTTCCAGGTGGGCCTCGAAGATCTGGCGCATTTCGTCGACCCGCCCCGCACGAGCTGCGTCACGGCCCGGCTTGGGCGTACCCAGATCGCGCAGGTGCAGATAGTCGACCCCTCGGTCGCTCAGACCGCCCGCCAGCAGGGTCTTGGAGAAGCCGGCCTTGCGGGAGCTGGCGACGGCGCGAACATCGATCACCAGTTCGACGCCGGCGGCCTTGAGCCGGTCGATCATCCCGTTCTGCGTGTCGGTCTCGTAGCCGATGGTGGCCAGCGGATTCATCTTGAGCTCCATGGACGCGGCGGGTGGAGACGCCTACCTTACGCCCGATCAGTTTCAGGGAGCCACGCCATGGACGCGGCCGTTTTTCGCGAACCTCGCAGACGTGTCGTGGCCGTGCCCGGCGGCGAGATCGCCGCCCTGGAGTTTGGCCCCGAGGATCGGGCGATCGACATCGTCTTTGTCCACGCCAACGGCTTCAACGCCCAGACCTACCGGACGCTCCTGTCGCCGCTGGCGGCGGGCTTGCGAATCCTGGCGATCGACCAGCGCGGCCATGGCGCCACCACACTTCCCGCTGAACCGAAAGGCCGACGGTCATGGCGCGATCTGCGGGACGACCTCGTCGGCCTGCTGGACGTGCTGGACGGGTCGCCTGTCGTGCTGGCCGGCCACTCGATGGGCGGCACGGTCAGCCTGCTGGCCGCCGCCGAACGCCCCGATCGGGTGAAAAGCCTGCTGCTGCTGGATCCGGTGATCATGCCCTGGCTAGCCAACCTCTACGCCAAGGCGCCCTGGACCTCGGGCCGGGGCTTTATGCAGCTGCCGATCGCCCAGGCGGCGCTGAAGCGACGCGAGGTGTTCGACAATCGCGAGGCGGTGTTCGCCGGTTACAAGGGACGCGGCGCCTTCAAGACCTGGCCCGAGACGATGCTCGCCGACTATGTGGCCGGCGGCGTGGTCGACGCGCCGGACGGCAAGGTGCGGCTGGCCTGCGCGCCGGCCTGGGAGGCGTCGAACTACGCCGCCCAAGCCCATGACCCGTGGCGCGCGGTCCGACGCATCGCCGCGCCCGTGCGGATTCTGAAAGCTCAGAAGCACTCGACATGCCGCGCGGGCGACGGCTTCGCGCGCCGGGGAAGGAACGTCCGTATCGAGACGGTTGAGGGCACGAGCCACTTCCTGCCCATGGAGCGCCCGGACCTGGTGCGAGACGCCCTGTTCGAGATGGCGACAGCTTAGAGCGCGAGCCCCTTCACTTCGTGGGCGGACAGCGCGGCCCGCGCCGCGTCGGTGACCGGCACCACCTTGCGGGCGTCGAGGTCAAAGGTGATGGCCACCGCCTCAGAGGTCCCCCAGGGCTCGCCGGTGGCGGGATCCAGCATCCAGTGGACCACGCGCATCGTCCGGGCGTCAGTTCCCAAGAGGCCTGAGCGGATTTCGATGCGGTCGCCGGCGCGCGGCCAGGCCAAGTGCACGATCCTGTACTCCAGCACCGCGCCGCCCATCCGCTGAGGCTTGTGGTCGGCATGCTCGACCACGACGTCGCGGAAGGGATGGATGAACGTGCCGATGCCATCCGACACCCGGCCGATGAACTGCTCGGTGCGCATCCGTCCGAACACGTCGCAGTCCGACGGCAGGAGGCCGCCCAGACCGATCCGCGAGAGGCGGAGGGCGTCGGCTTGGGCCAGGCTGGCCGTGGGCGTGAACGGCGACAGGTCGATGCTGCGGGCCTGGGCGCGTTCCGGAACCTCGACCTTCAGGGCCTCGGCGCGTTCGCGGGCGACCTTGGGCCAGGGGAAGGGCTGGCCATCACGTGGCGTCGCGTGGACGACCGTGGTCTGAAACGTGGCCGCCAGTTCGCCCGAGGCCGGGTGGATCAGCAACTGCAGGATCCGCGCCTCGCACTCGCCCATCTCGATCACTCCGCCCAGCATGTAGAGCGGCGCGCCGGCGTGGGCCTCGCGCAGGAAGCGGATGTGTTGTTCCTTGACCAGCAGGGTGGCGTTGGCATGGGGCGAGAAGGCGTGGGGCAGGCCCAGTTCGGCGGCCATGCCGATCAGGCCCTCCTGAGCGCGCACCACGTAGTGGCGCACGTTCATATGCCCCATCTCGTCACAGTCCCAGGTATTGACGCCGCCGCGCCAGATCTCGACGCCGGGGAGGGGCTGGGCGGTCATGGGGTCACTCGAACGAATGGAACGGTCGTTCGAGTCTAGATCGGTTGCTGCAAACTTGGCTAGAGCGTGACGCCGAAGGTGCGAGCCGGTTTCGGCGTGAGGCTCTAGCGCTTGCCTTCGGCCGGATCGCCCGCCGGACCCTTGCCCGCCGGACCCTTGAAGGTGTCGCCGACCTCCGTCGCGTCGGGGCCATCGGGGCCCGCGCGCCGGCGCGAGGCCTCGCCGGTCCGCTGGACGCTGTCCCTACCGCCCAGGGCGGTGAAGTCGCCCATCGGCTCGGACGCGTTGGCCTTTCGCCCGTCGGTGTTGGGTTGCTTGCTCATGGCCGGTCTCCTCTCTGCGATGAGGAAACGGGCGCGGGGCCGGCCTAGTTTCGGCAGTCCGCGCAGAGGCCGTGAGCCTCGATCGTCACGCCCGTCAGCGCATAGCCCGCCGCCTCGCCTGCGGCGATGATTTCGGCGCTGGCCTTGGGCTCAATCTCGCGGGTCGCGCCGCAGCAGTCGCAGATCAGAAAGGCGGCGGCGTGGCCGTCGGCTTCCTTGCGGCAGGCGACATAGGCGTTGAGGCTCTCGATCCGATGGGCGAAGCCCTGCTTCTCCAGAAAGTCGAGCGCGCGATAGACCGTCGGCGGCTTGGCTGGCGGACCCTCGCCCCCGAAGGTCGAGATCAGGTCGTAGGCTTTCACCGGCTGTCCTGCCTGGAGCAGCAATTCCAGCACGCGACGGCGGGGGGCGGTCAGGCGCTGGTCGGCGGCGGCGCAGCGGGCCTCGGCCGCGTCGAGCTCGGCCGCGAGCGCCGCGCCGGCGACGCCGTGGTTGTGGTGGTCGTGTCCGCAGGAAGGGGCGTTGGCCATGAACAAGAGGTAGAGGCCGGGTCGGCTCTACGCAAGCTACAGCAGCGGTTTGGACAGAGCGGACGCCTCGGCCTCACAGCGCTTGGGGTCGGGAGCGGGACCGGCGGCGCGCGCCGCATCGAGCTCGACCCGGGCTGCGGCGAGGTCCGCCTTGAAGGCGTCGGACGACTTCAACGCCGCCAGCAGGTTCTCGGCGTTCATCTGGCCGGCCTCGACCGAGCTCATATTGTGAACGCCGCACACCACGCGGCTTTCGCCATAAGCCTTGGCGCGCGCCAGAATCGCCTCGCGGCGGTCGGGCGCCAGTTCGGCCAGGAGGAGACCCACGCTCCAGCCCCAGGTCGCATGGCCGGAGGGGTAATCCGGCGACAGCGCCAGCCCCAGGCTGCGCTTGACGCAGATCGGTCCTTCCTCGCGGAAATAGGGGCGGGGGCGGCGATACTTCAGCTTTGGTCCGGCGACCGCCGAGCGGACGTCGCGGCTCATGCGCAGCAGGGTGGCGGCCAGCTTGGGGTTGCGCTCGAACGACGGGGTGACGCCCAGGGCGCAGGCGTAGCCGTCGAGCACCTTCTCCTCGACATTGTCCTCCTGGGCCAAAGACCAGCGCGGGGTGTCCTTCAGGACGCGGGTGGCGCGGAAGATCTCGCGGTCGCGCAGCGCGGCTTCGGACCCCTTGGGCGGCGGCGGCGGCAGGTGGTCGCGCGCGTCGAAGGCGCCCTTGGCCAGATAGCGGTTAGCGGGCGCATCGCCGCTCAACGTGGCGCAGCCGCTAAGCATCAGGGCGGCGGTGGTGACGAGCCAGACAGCGCGCATGAAAAAGGGTCCCCGAAATCACTTTCGGAGACCCTGCATTTTCAAGTCCGGCCGATCAAGCCCGCCGGACCGTCAGCCTTACTTGCCGAACAGCTTGTTCCAGCGCGGCTTCTCGCGGCCTTCCCAGGCCTTGCGCCAGTAGGCGTCCGAGGCGATCAGCGGAACCACCGTGGTGGCTTCGGCGAACACCATCTGCTCATAGGTGGTCGAGACCTTGCCCCACGAGGCGGCTTCCTTGAGCGTCGACGACGAGCAGGCGCCGTCGCGCACGTCGGCCACCGTGATCTGGATGGCGTACTTGTGCATGTCGGCCTCGACGCCGAGGATCTCGGCGCAGACGACGGTGTCTTGGGCGAAGTTCTTCGGCACGCCGCCGCCGACCATGAACAGGCCCGTAGTGCCAGCGGCGATCTTGATGTCGGTCAGTTCGCGGAAGTCGGCGATCGCGTCCAGCATCAGGTAGGGCTTGCCGGCGGCGGCGCGCTCCTTCTGGTGCTTGACGAGGCCGAAGCCGGCCGAGCTGTCGACGAACGCCGGGCAGAAGATCGGCACGCCTTCTTCATAGGCGGTCTGGATCAGCGAGCCTTCCTTCTTGGCGTTGCCTTCCGCCAGCCACTTGCCCATCTCCCAGATGAATTCGCGCGAGGAATAGCCGCGCGGCTCCAGGCGGTTGGCGATCTCGAGGATCGTGTGGTCGCAGGCCTGCAGCTCTTCTTCGTCGATATAGGTGTCGTAGATGCGGTCGATGTAGTTGTCGCGCAGGACGTTGTCGTCGACCGGGCCGGCGGCCTGATAGTGCTTGAAGCCGAGGGCTTCGAAGAAGTCCATGTCGACGATGCTGGCGCCGGTGGCGACCACGGCGTCGATCATGCCGTTCTTCACCATGTCGCGGTACACGTGCATGCAGCCGCCGGCCGAGGTCGAACCGGCCAGGATCAGCCAGGTCGAGCAGTCCTTGTCGGCCAGGGCCATGTTGAAGATGTCGGCCGCGCGGGCGGTGTCGCGCGAGCTGAACGACATCTTGCGCATCGAGTCGATGATCGGGCGGGCGTCGTACGACGTGATGTCGACGTGCTCGACGGTCTTCTGGAGCAGTTCGGCCTTGGTGTTCGGAACGGGAGCGTTCATCGCTTCGGTTTCCCTGACTTTGGACGCCCGTCGTTGGAACAAGCTCTTCACCGGGACGGAGCGACCGGCGGGAGCGGAAAATACGAACCGCGCTCGACGCTTCAAAACGTCGAGCGCGGCGCGCGGTTTAACTCAAAAACAGACTACTGACGAACCGTGTCGGATCAGCGACGGCGCTTGCGCTTGCCGGCCGCGCCCTTGGGACGGGAGAAGCGGACGATCTTGCGCTCTTCCGTCTCCTGGCGGACGACCGGGATCGAACGCTTGGCCAGGCCGTACATCGAAGCCATCGGCGCATCCTGCACCTCGACGGTGTCGGTTTCGCCGAAGCCGTTGAAGCGCGTATTCATGGCGACGCCATAGGCGCCGAGCATGCCGATCTCGATATAGTCGCCTTCGTCGACGCTTTCCGGCAGGTAGAAGGGGCCGGGCATGTGGTCGACGCTGTCGCAGGTCGGGCCGTAGAAGCGGAACGGCTTGAGGCCTTCTTCCACAACTTCGCCGCTCTTGCGGTACAGCTTGACCGGGAACGGCCACTTCATGTGCGCGGCGTCGAACAGCGAGCCATACGAGCCGTCGTTCAGATAGAGCGCGTCGCCCTTCTTCAGCTCGACCTTGACCAGCAGCGACGAAGCCTCGGCCACCAGGGCGCGGCCGGGTTCGCACCAGAGCTCGGTGGTCTCGTGGACCATCATCTCGGCGAAGCCGCGGTCGATCGCCGCCAGATACTCGGAGAGATCCGGCGGGACCATGCCCGGATAGATCGACGGGAAGCCGCCGCCCACGTCGACAACGTCGGCCAGCACGCCGGCGCGCACCAGAGCGCGGCTCGCCTGAGCCATCGCCGCCTGGAAGGCGGTCGGGCGCATGCACTGGCTGCCCACGTGGAAGCTGACGCCCATCAGGTCCTGGGTCGCGCGGCGCGCGGCCAGCAGCAGGGCCGGGGCGTTGTGCATCTCGACGCCGAACTTGCCCGACAGGCTGTAGGCCGCGCCCTCGGCCTGCACGCCCATGCGGACGATCAGGTTGAGGTCCTTGGCCTGGCCCGTGGCGTCCAGGATCTTGGCCAGCTCTTCGTGGGTGTCGAACGAGAAGGTCTTCACCCCGTGGTCGAAATAGGCGGCGGAGATCGCCGCCCGGCTCTTGACCGGGTGCATGAAGGCCATGCGCGAGCCCGGCGCCTCTTGGGCGACCAGCTCGACTTCGTTCAGCGATGCGACATCGAACGACCGCACGCCGGACTTGGCCAGCTCACGGATCACCCACGGCGAAGGATTGGCCTTCACCGCGTAAAAGACATCGCCTTTAAATTCTGCCTGGAACCAGCGCGCCGCTACCGCCACCGCGTCCGGTCGCACCATGGCGACAGGACGTTCCGGCGACCGCTCGCGGACCAGGTCCAGGGGCGTATGGTACGTGTGCAATTCACGTAACCCCCTGTTGGAAGTTAAACCCAGGCCGGCGTTAGCAGCGCTTGTAGGACTTCGGGTCCGCCGGAACCGTGCGAAATAGGGGCATTGATCCGGGATGTAAAGACCCTTTTGCGGCCCCGTTTCGAGGCGAATTGATCCCGAGCGGTCCAGGCGCCCGCCGCCTGCGAGATTTCGTCGCGCCAAAGCGCTCCACGCCGGAAACGCGGGGGCTTTCGCCGCCGTTTGGCCCCCGCCGCCGGCCGCATAAAACGGGCGGCTCTGTCACAAATTCGTTGCGTCCTGACCGCAAACCGGAGAACGCATTTCCCAACCCGTGAAACCACGTTAAGGATTCGCCCCGACCATGACGTCGGACCCTGTTCTCTCGATCCGCGCCGCCTCGAAGACCTTCGGGTCTCGCCGCGCGCTGGACGCCGTCTCGCTCGATGTGAATCGGGGCGAGATGATCGCGCTCATTGGCCCCTCCGGGTCGGGCAAATCCACGCTCCTGCGCTCGATCGATGGTCTGCAGACCATCGACGAGGATGAAGGGACCATCACCGCATTCGCCGGTCCTGTGCAGGCGCGCGGGAAGGTCTCGGATCAGGTGCGAAAGGCCCGCGTTCGCAT
The DNA here is from genome assembly GCA_020161365.1 of Pseudomonadota bacterium. Lineage (GTDB taxonomy): Bacteria > Pseudomonadota > Alphaproteobacteria > Caulobacterales > Caulobacteraceae > Caulobacter. Next base: position 210,770 of record JAIUNU010000007.1, read on the forward strand.
CGGCTTCGTGGCCCAGCAATTCAATCTGGTCGGCCGGCTGTCGCTGTTCAGCAACGTGGCCCTGGGCTCGCTCGGGCGGATCTCGTTCCTTCGCGGTCTTTTTGGCTGGTGGCCGCAGGAAACGCGCGACGCGGCCATGGCGGCCCTCCATCGCGTGGGCGTCTCGGACTACGCCGGCCAGCGCGCCAACACCCTGTCGGGCGGTCAACAGCAGCGGGGCGCCATCGCCCGCGCGCTGGTTCAGCGCGCCAAGATCATCCTGGCCGACGAGCCGGTCGCCTCGCTGGATCCGGTGTCGGCGCGCAAGGTCATGGAGATCCTTCGTGACCTGAATCAAAGCGACGGTCTCACCGTCGTCGTCACACTACACCAGGTGGACTACGCCCTGCGCTACTGCGACCGGGTCGTGGCCCTGAAGGCCGGCCAGAAGGTCTATGACGGCCCGGCCTCCGGTCTGAAGCGTGAAAAACTCATCGATATCTACGGCCCGGAATTCGAGGACGTGTTCTGGGAAGGAGCTCCCCAATGATCAGCCGTCGTTCGGCTCTCGTCATCGCCGCCCGTTGTTCGCTTGTCGGCTTCTCGGCCCTGGCGCTCGTGTCTTGCTCGGGCAAGTCCGAAGCGCCTGCGGCCAAGAACGAGGTGACCTTCTCCATCCTGTCGACCGAGTCGGCCCAGAACATGGAGAGCTACTGGACGCCGATCCTGAAGGACATGGAGAAGCAGACCGGCCTCAAGGTGAAGCCGTTCTTCTCGTCCAACTACTCGTCGCTGATCGTGGCCATGGGCGCCAAGCAGACCGACCTGGGCTGGTTCTCGAACCAGTCGGGCTTGGAAGCGGTGCGCCGCTCGAACGGCGAGGTCTTCGCCCGGACGTTCGATCCGTCGGGCACGGACGGCTACAAGTCGGTGATCATCGTCCCGGCCGCCAGCAAGATCCAGACGATCCAGGACCTGCTGAAGTGCGACAAGACCCTGAACTTCGGCATCGGCGACAAGAAGTCGACCTCGGGCACCCTGGCGCCGATGACCTACGTGTTCATCCCGGCCAACAAGAAGCCCGAAGAATGCTTCAAGACGGTGATCAGCGCCAACCATCAAGCCAACCTGTTCGCGGTGGCTAACGGCAAGCTGGACGCCTCGACGAACAACTCCACGGCCATCAACCTTTCGAGGGCGCGCGGCGAAGGCGTGACCGACAAGATCCGCGTGATCTGGGAGTCGCCGACCCTGCCGGAGGATCCGATCGTGTGGCGCAAGGACCTCGACCCGGTCGTGAAGGAAAAGCTGCGTCAGTTCTTCCTCACCTACGCCCAAGGCGATACGCCCGAGGCCGAGCAGCAGCGCGGCTATCTGAAGAAGCTGTCGATCGGCGGCTTCAAGCCGGCCGATGACACCCATCTGCTGGTGGTGCGCGAGATGGAGGCCACGGAACAGCTGGGCATCGCTCGCGAGTCGGGCGACCAGGCCAAGATCGCCGCCGCCCAGAAGGTCCTCGACGGCGTCAAGGCCGAGCGCGTGGCCGCCGAAGGCAAGGCGGGCGTCGTCGCTCAGCCGGCCAACTGAGGTCCTTGATGAGCCAAGCCGCCAAGATTGACGGGGCGATTCCGCCGCCCCCCAAGCGGTCGACCTCGGCCCTGGCCTTCGACACCCTGCTGTGGGGCGGGGTGATCCTGTTGCTGATCATCAGCTTCAAGCCGGCCGAGATCGACAAGTTTCCGCAGCTGTTCACCGACACCGAGAAGACGCAGGGCTTCGCCAAGCTGTTCTTCAAGCCGTTCACCGATCCGGCGCTGTTCATGTCGATGGATTGGAGCCTGTTCATCGGCAAGATGTGGCAGACGATCCAGATGGCGCTGTGGGGCACGGCCCTGGCGATCATCGTGGCCATTCCGCTGGGCTTGCTCGGCGCGCGCAATATCGCGCCGGTCTGGGTGCAGCAGCCGGTTCGCCGGGTCCTGGACCTGATCCGCTCGATCCCCGACCTCGTCGTGGCGCTGATCTTCATCACCGCCGTGGGCCTGGGCCCGTTCGCCGGCGTCATGTCGATCATGTTCAACACCGGCGGCGTGCTGGCCAAGCTGTTCGCCGAGGCCGTCGAGTCGATCGACAAGGGGCCCGTCGAGGGTGTGCGCGCCACCGGGGCGGTCAAACTGCAGGAGATCGTCTGGGGCGTGATCCCGCAGGTGGCGCCGCTGTGGACCAGCTACGCGCTCTACCGCTTCGAGTCGTCGAGCCGCGCGGCCACCGTGCTGGGCATCATCGGCGCCGGCGGCATCGGCCAGATCCTCTACGACTCGATCAACGCGTTCCAGTTCGACCAGACCGGCTGCATCGTTCTGGTGATCGTGGTGGCCGTATCGATGATCGACCTGCTGTCCCAGATCATCCGCACGCGCCTGCTTTAGGGCGCTGCGACAACCGCCAGGTCTTCGCCTGGCGACGCATTCACGCCGCGGCTCTATGGGCCGCGGCGTTTTTGTTTGTATAGTGGCGCGCCGGACCTCCCCATGCGCCGGTCGCGGTCGCCGTCCGGCGACGCGTCCCTGACCCTGAAGGGCCATGATTCTCGTCGCGCTCGTCGTCGTCCTTTTCCTCGTTCTGCTGAACGGGGTCTTTTCCATGTCCGAATTGGCCGTCGTTTCGGCGCGTAAGGCGCGCCTGCAAGGCTTCGCCGAACGGGGCGATCGGGGGGCGAAGCTGGCCCTGGAGATGTCCGAGCATCCGACGCGGTTCCTCTCGGCCGTGCAGGTGGGCATCACCCTGATCGGCATCTTCGCCGGCGCCTACGGTCAGGCCACCATCGCCGCCGCCCTGGACACCTGGCTGGAAGCCAGCGTCCCGGCCCTGGCCAAGTATTCCGAAGCCATCGCCACGACCACCGTCGTCATCGGCCTGACCTATGTCTCGGTGATCCTGGGCGAACTGGTGCCCAAGCGCCTGGCCCTGATCTTCCCCGACGCCATCGCCCGCCGCATGGCGCCGTTCCTGGCCATCGTGGCGACGGTGCTGCGCCCCTTCGTCACCTTGCTGACGGTCTCGACGGCCGCCGTCCTGCGCCTGATGGGCGTACGCGACGAGCGCAACACCAGCGTCACGTCCGAAGAGGTCGAGGCGGTCCTGGCCGAGGGCGCGGACGCCGGCCTGATCGAGCCCGAGGAGCGGTCGATGATCCAGGAGGTCTTGCGCCTGGGTGATCGTCCCGTGCGCGTCGCCATGACCCCGCGCCGGGACCTCTTCTGGGTGTCGCTGGCCGACGACACCGAGACGGTGCTGACCGAGATCCGCGCCAGCGCCCATTCGCGCATCGTGGTCGCCACCGAGGGCGACCTCGACGGCGATGTCGGCGTACTGCTGAAGAAGGACCTGCTGGACGCCTGCCTGTCGGGCGAGCCGCTGGATCTCAAGGCCCACGTCCAGCAGCCGCTGGCGATCCCCGAGACCATGTCGCTTCTGAAGGCGCTGCAGCTGTTCAAATCGACCAGCCTGCACATGGCGCTTGTGGTCGACGAGTTCGGCTCGTTGCAGGGTGCCATCACCCCGCTGGACCTGCTGGAAATGATCGCCGGCGACTTCCCGGAAGATCACGACGACGACGAAAAACGCATCATCCGCCGCGAGGACGGCGGCTGGCTGATCGACGCGCGCCTCGATATCCAGGAGCTCAACGACCACCTCGGCGAGAACTTCGAGGCCGAGGGGGGCTACCACACGGTGGCCGGCCTGATCCTCGACCGCCTGGGCCGCCTGCCGGTTGAAGGCGAGCACGTCGAAATCGGCGGTTTCGACCTCGAGATCGTCGACATGGACAGCTCGCGGATCGACAAGGTCATCCTCAAGCCCAGCAAGCGTAAGAAGGACGGCCAGGAGGGGTAGGGGGCGTCGCGGTTCCGGCTGAAGGCCGCACGCACGTGTCGCCGGGAAGGTCGGGTTTCCGGCGGGAGGCTGGAGGCGGCTAGCGACCCGTTGCGGAAGTTCCGCCAACGCGGAAAGATGGCCCATGAACTTGGAGTCGATAACGCGTCAGTCCCTATTGGCTTTGTTGGCGCCGGCGGTTTTGATCGCGTTTGGCAGCGTGGTCGGCGGGCTGATGTTTGCCCGGATCCTATTTCGTGCTGAAAGGCCGTTCGCCATTTCTATGTGGCTGGCGATCGTTTTGTTTCCAGTTTGGATCCTCGCCCTTCTCGGCATGCGTGCCGGTTCTAAAAAGCTATACCCTCTAGCTGCGGCTTCATGGCTATTCGGCGCGATGGTGGCGATCTACTACGTTTGGCAGCCTTACGGACGCCTGTGGGGCTGGTGACGCCAAGGTCCGACAACCACCCTTTACTGACGTTGGCGATGTCCGCGTTCCAACAGCCACTCCAAGACACGACCCAAAGAAAAAGGGCGCGGACCTTGCGATCCGCGCCCTCGTCTTGTCTACCCGATGAAGCCGGCCGCTACTGCAGCTTGGCGCCCATCTGGCTGATCGCGGCGTCGACCAGAGCGTCGCCCTTGGCGCCCGCGAGGCGGGCGGCCAGGACGGTTTCGGCGGCCTGGGCGGCGAGATCCACCGCGGCGGCCTTCACGTCGGCGGCGGCTTGCGCCTCGGCCTGGGCGATCTTCCGCTCAGCCATTTCGGCGCGGCGCTTGATCTGCTCTTCGAGCTTTTCCTTGGCTTCCTCGGCCAGACGCTTGGCGTCGGCCTTGGCGGCTTCCAGCATGGCGGCGGCCTGACGCTCGGCGTCCTCGCGTTGGGCCTTGACGTCCGCGAGCAGGGCCTGGGCCTCTTCCCGCAGTTGCTGGGCTTCGTCGAGTTCGGCCTTGATCTTGGCGGCGTAGCCGTCGAGCGCGCCGAACAGAGCGCCCGGCAGCACCTTCAGAACGACCAGCAGGCCGAAGAAGATCACCAGGGCGGCCAGAACCCAGAACTCCGGGTTCGAGAAGCTGAACAGGGATTCGTGTTCCATCGTTCGCTCCTTAGGCCAGAGCCGACTTCAGCTCGGCGGCCGTAGCCGCCTTGCCCGTCAGCTTCTCGACGATCGCGCCGGCCGTCTCCTCGGCCACCACGCGGACCTGGCTCATGGCCTGGTCGCGAGCGGTCTGGATCGAAGCCTCGGCCGCAGCCAGCTTCTCGGCCAGGATAGCCTCTTCCTTGGCCTGACGCTCGGCGGCCTCGGCCGAAGCCTTGGCCTTGGCGTCCGCCGCGGTCTTCTGGGCCTTGGCGCGAGCCTCGGCGACTTCCGCCGCCGCGGCGCGAGCCTGGGCTTCAGCCTCGTCCTTCATGCGACGGGCGTCGGCGATGTCGCCGGCGATCTTGGCGCCGCGCTCTTCGATCGCGCCGCTGACCCGGGGCAGCAGGCCCTTCGACAGCACCGCGTAAAGAACGGCGAAGATGATGAGCAGCCAGACGATCTGACCACCCCAGTGCTCGAACTGCAGCTGCGGAAGGCCGCCGCTTTCGTGCTTCTGGGGGGCTTCCGTCGTCTCGGTCGTGCCGTGATGTTCCGTCGCCATGGGCGAGGGCGCCTCTCAGCTAGTGCGCTTGGAGCGGACCGTGTTCCGGCCCGCTCCAGGAAGCGCGAGAAAACAAAAGCATGGAGCGCGTCGCTTCCGATGAAGCGCCGCGCTCCAGGGATCGGATTACGAGAACAGGATCAGGAAGGCGATAACCAGGGCGAAGATGCCCAGGGCTTCCGTCAGAGCCATGCCCAGGAACAGCATCGGGCGCTCTTGAGCGGCGGCGGTCGGGTTACGCAGAGCGCCTTGGAAGTAGTTGCCGAACATCACGCCCAGGCCAACGCCCGCGCCGATCATGCCGAGCATCGCCAGACCAGCGCCGATGTACTTAGCAGCAGCAGCGTCCATGATTGAGACTCCTTAGGAAGGGTATGTAGGTTGAAAGACTAAAGGTTGATCAGTGGCTGTCGAGGTGCACGACGTCGTTGATGTAGACGCAGGCAAGCACCGCGAACACGAAGGCCTGCAGGAAGGCCACCATGAACTCTAGGGCCGTCAGGGCGACGACCGAGGTCAGGGCCAGGGCCGCACCGGCCCAGCCCAGCACGCCGAGACCGCCCAGGGCGATCACGAAACCGGCGAAAATCTTCAGCACGACGTGGCCGCCCAGCATGTTGCCGAACAGACGCAGGCCCAGGGTGATCGGGCGGATCAGGAACGACAGGATTTCGATCGGCACGAGCAGGAAGTACAGCGGCCACGGCACGCCCGACGGGGCGAACAGCTTGAAGAACTTGATGCCGTTCTTGGCGAAGCCGACGGCGACCACGGTCAGGATGACCATCAGGCCCAGCGTCAGGGTCACAGCCAGCTGCGACGTCGCGGTGAACACCAGGAACATGCCCTGGACGTTCATGAACAGCACGAACGCGAAGAGCGTGAAGATGAAGGGCAGGAACTTCTTGCCGTCGTGGCCGATGATCGACTCGGCGAGGCCATCGACCAAGCCGTAGAGCATCTCGCCCACCGCCTGCAGGCGGCCCGGCACCACGGCCTTCTTGGCCGACAGGGCGTAGAAGCCGATGATCAGCAGGGCGGCCGACATCATGGCGGCCACGGAGTTCGTGATCGACAGGTCGATGGCGCCGAGGCCAGGAACGGTCACGGTGGGCAGTTCCACGATCTTCTGGATCTGGAACTGGTGCATCGGATCGGCCATCGGCCCTAGTCTCTCTTCTGCTTGGGGGCGGTAGACCCGCCTCCCGTGTCTTCGCCGGCGTTCCCTTGCGGGGACGGCGCCGACGCCTGCGCGCTCAGTTTCATCGCCTTACGGACGATGGAGAAAATCGCAAGTCCCAGGCCGATCAGCAGACCGCCGACCATGCCCCAGGGACTCGTGTGGACGTAGCGGTCGAGCAGCCAGCCAAAGCCGGCCCCCACCAGTACGCCCCCGATCAAATCCGCCAGCAGACGATAGCCGTCCTGCGTGGCCCGTTCGGACTCCGCCTTGGACGGCTTTTCCGCCGCCTTCCTCGCCTCAAATGCGGCGAGCCGAGCGTCGAGGCCTTCGAGAGCCTTTTCGTTCGGTTCGTCGGCCTTGGGCATGGGAAGCGGCAGGTCCGAAAGCGCCGAGGACGCGCCAAAACAAGGCGCTTTTCCGGCCGGCTTGATCGGCGCGGAACCTATAGACCTCGCCGCAGTGCGTCAAGGTGAGCGATTTTTCCGGCAAGTGACCGAAATACTTAAGGATTTCGAGATCTCGCCGGCGGGCGGGCAAAACCATCCCCGGATCACGGGCTCCGGGGTCGCCCTGTTCCCGCAAGCCCGCCTTTGAACCGGCTTTGCGAGAGAGCGTTTCGATCATTTCCGGGCGTGACCCTACCAACTGTCACACGCGGGCCCTATGTAACCTGTGCTCTTTATGCGTCGCCCCCTCTAGGCAAGGGGCGCCGGAGCCCGATGACGCATTGATTTTTTCGTCAATCTGGGCTTAAGAGCCGCCGCCTCCAAACAACACGAAGATTCATGTCGCACCTGAAGAACACCGGATTCGCCGATCGTATTTCTGCCCAGCAGGAAGCCAAAAAGGCCATGTTGGCCAAGTTCAAGGCCAAGCCGACGGTCCAGGATCCCGATTTCGACAAGCGCGAAGAGCTCCGCGCCGCCGAACTCGAGGCCGTCCGCGCCGCCCGCGCTGAAGCCAAGGAAAAGGCCCGCCTCGAAGCCCTGGCCCGCCAGGAAGAGCAGATGGCCGTTAAGCGCGCCGAGCGTAAGGAGCGCAAGGCGCTCGAAGCCGCCGAGATGCGCATGCGCAAGGAAGAGAAGGCCAAGGAGCGTGACGAGCTGCGCGCCCTGGGCAAGCCGGCCAACAGCAAGGCTTCCCGCGCCCACCAGTGGGCCAGCCTTCTCGGCTAAAGACGATGAGTGGTCCTTCGGGGCCCCTTTTTCTTTGCCTCTTCGTCAGAACGGGATCATGAGGCGCCCATGGGCCCTTTGCATCTCGACGTCCTGGCCAGCCTTTTCGTGGTCGCCGCCCTGGCGGGCGCGCTCGACGCCATCGCGGGCGGCGGCGGATTGATCACCTTGCCGGCCCTGCTGCTGGCCGGTCTGTCGCCGGTCCAGGCGTTGGGCACCAACAAACTGCAAGGCGCGGTCAGCGCCATCTCCTCGACCAGCGCCTTCGCCCGGCGGGGCCTGATCGACTGGAAGACCGCCCTGCCGGTGGCGGGCGCTGCCGCGCTCGCCGGCCTCTGCGGCGCGCTGTGCGCCAGTCTGCTGTCGCCGGAGCTGCTGCGTGCGGTCGTGCCGCTGCTGCTGATCGCCATCGCGCTCTATTTCGGCTTCTCCCGGGCCATCAAGGCCGACGACGTCCAGCCGCGCGTGGCGCTCATCCCCTTCGCCTGCTTCATCGCGCCCTTGGTCGGCTTCTATGACGGCATCTTCGGCCCGGGGGCGGGCGCCTTCTACATGGTCGCCATCGTCACCCTGCTGGGCTACGGCGCGCTGAAGGCCACGGCGCATACGAAGCTCGCCAACGCCGCCAGCAACCTGGGCAGCCTGATCCTCTTCACGCTGAAGGGCGCGGTCGTTTGGCCCGTGGGCCTCGCCATGGCCGCAGGGGCGTTCCTCGGCGCGCAGGTCGGCTCGCGCCTGGCCATGCGGTTTGGGCCCAAGCTGATCCGACCGCTGCTGGTGGTGATCTCGTGCGCCATGGCTGTGAAGCTGCTGGCTGATCCGGCCAATCCGCTGCGGACGGCGATGGGATTTTAAATCCTCCCCCAAGAGGGGGAGGTGGCCTGAAGGGCCGGAGGGGGAAGTCCTGCCGAGCCGGCCTCGCCCCTCTCCGTCGGCTGCGCCGACACCTCTCCCACAGAGAGAGGATTTTCAAGCCGCCACCAGCTTTTCCGCCGTGCTCAGGTCCACGCTGACCAGCTGGCTGACGCCGCGCTCGGCCATGGTCACGCCGAACAGGCGGTCCATCCGGCTCATGGTCACAGGGTTATGGGTGATGGCGATGAAGCGCGTCTGGGTGCGGCGGCGCATCTCGTCCAGCATGTTGCAGTAGCGGTCGACATTGGCGTCATCGAGCGGGGCGTCGACTTCGTCCAGCACGCAGATCGGCGCCGGATTGGCCAGGAACACGCCGAAGATCAGGGCGCTGGCGGTCAGGGCCTGCTCGCCGCCGCTCATCAGGCTCATGCTGGCCATGCGCTTGCCGGGCGGGCAGGCGAAGATCTCCAGGCCCGCTTCCAACGGATCGTCGCTTTCGATCAGCTTCAACTCGGCCTGCCCGCCGCCGAACAGCGCCTGGAAGAGGGTCTGGAAGTTGGCGTTGATCACGTCGAACGCGGCCAGCAGGCGCTCGCGGCCTTCGGCGTTCAGTTCCTCGATCCCGGCCCGCAGCTTGGTCACCGCCCCCGAGAGGTCGGCCCGCTCGACGCGCATCGTCTCGAGACGACCGGCATATTCCTGCGCCTCCTCCTCGGCGCGCAGGTTCACCGGACCGATCGCGTCACGCTCGCGCTCCAGGGCGAACAGGTGGGCCTCGACCCCGGCGGCGTCCTTGGGCACGGCGACGGCCTCGCCGGCGACATGGCGCCCCAGCTCCTCAGGCTCCATCCGGGCCTGTTCGCGGATAGCTGCGGCGACCTCGGCGAAGCGCTGGCGGGCGCCGTCCAGATGCGCGACCAGCGCCGCGCGCTTCTCACGCGCCTCGCCGGCGGCCTGCTCGGCGGCGCGCGCGGCGCGGTCGGCGTTCAGGCGTGTGGTCTCGGCGGTCTCCAGGGCGTCGCTGGCCTTGGCGCGGCGCGCCTCGGCGGCCGCGAACTCGTCGAGCAGGGCGAGCAGCTTTTCCTGAAGGGCCGCCGGGGCCTCGCGGGCGGCTTCCAGCGCGGCGGCGGCTTTCACCCGGTCGCCGTCCAGAGCCTCGGATCGCTTGGCGGCGGCCTCGGCGCGCTTACCCCAGTCGGCGCGGTCGCGGTCCAGACTTTCGAGGCGGCGCTGACGGCCGGCGCGCTCGCGGGTCTCGACATCGAGGGCGGTCCGCGCGGCGCTCGCGGCTTCGCGCGCCTGTGCGGCCGCCTGCCGGGCCTCGGTGAGCTGCGGCTGCAGGTCGCCCGTGGTCTGGGTGGCGGCGTGGGCCTCTTGGGCCTGGGTAAGCGCGGCGTCGGCCTCGACCTTTTCAGCCTCAAAGCGGGCGATCGTGTCGTCCAGCGATTGAGCGCGCGCCGCTCGAAGCGCCTGGTCGCGTTCGAACTTGGCGACCTGCTCACGCGCCTGGGTGAGCAGCCGCTCGGCGTCGGGCGGACCCCGGCGTTTGTCGCGGAGCAGGTCCTCGGCCGCGCGCAGGCGATCAGCGGCCGATTTCAGCGCGATGGTCGTGGCCTCGGCGCGGGGCGCCATGACGTCGATCTCGGCCTCGACCTCGGCCAGACGCGTGCGCTGCTCCAGCCGCACGGCGGCAGGGCGGGGCGCATCGGCGCGGGCGACGAAGCCGTCCCAGCGCCACAGGTCGCCGTCTTTCGAGACCAGACGCATGCCCGGCTTAAGCGCTTTCTGCAGCCGATCGCCGTTGGCGCGGGTCACCACGGCCACGTGCGACAGGCGCGCGGCCAGGGCCGGCGGCGCCTTGACCAGCGGCGCCAGGGGCTCGGCGCCCTCGGGCCACACGGGCGCGGGCGCCTCGGCGCCGCCCCAGTACGAGGGCGCCTTCGGATCGAGCGCCGCGTCGAGATCATCGCCTAGAGCCGCAGCCAGGGCCGCGCCATAGCCCTTGTCGGGCGAGACGCTGTCCAGCGCCGGCGCGTGGCCGCTCTTGGTGCGCGGGGCGGTCAACTGCGCCAGCCCCCGCGCCTCGGTCCGGAGCCGGCCCAACTGGTCCTCGACGCTGCGCGCCAGCTGACGGGCCTGGGCTTCCTGTTCGGCGGCCTTCACGCGCGCGGTCTCGGCCTCCTCCAGCGCGGCGCGGGCGGCGGCGAGGGCGGCCTCGGCGTTGGCGAAGCGCTGGCGGGCGTCGGCGGCGGCCGGGTCGACCTCGGGACCGACGGCGGCGCGCTCGGCGCGGGCCTGATCCAGCGCGCGATTGGTGCGGTTGGCGCGTGCTTCAGCCTCGGAAAGGCGCGCAGCGGCGGCGCGGCCCTGCGCCTCTTCGGCGGCCACGCGAGCGGCCAGTTGCTCGACGGCGGCCTCGGCGGCGGCGCGGGCCTCCTCGGCGGCCTTGGCTGCGGCGGCCAGTTCAGGACCGCGCTCCGGTGCTGCGGCGACGAGGGCGCGGACTTCCTCCAGTTCAGGCTCGATCCGGGCGAGGGCGGCGGCGGCGTCGTCCTTGGCCTGGGCTTCGCGGGCGCGGTCGGCGTCGATGCGGGCCAGGTCGTTCGACAGACGCTCGAACTCGGCGGCGGCGGCCTCGGCCTCGCGCTCGGCCCGGTCCTTCTGGATTGCCAGCTGGCCGAGGATCGCCTGGGCGATGGTCGCCTCTTCGCGCAGCGGCGGCATGGCGGCTTCCGCCTCGGTGATCGCCACCTGCGCGGCGGCGCTGGCGCGGGCGGTCTCTTCGACGAGGCGCGCGGCGGCCGTGGCCTCGCTGGTGGTGCGCTCCAGGTGGTCGCGGGCCTCGGACCAGCGCGCGTAGAGCACCGCGCCCTGCACGGCGCGGATCTCGGCCGACAGGCGCTTGTACTTCTCAGCCTGACGGGCCTCGCGGCGAAGCCGGTTCAGCGCGGTTTCCAGCTCGCGCGCCACGTCCTCCAGGCGCGAGAGGTTGGTCTCGGCGGCCCGCAGGCGCAGTTCGGCCTCATGGCGGCGCGTGTGCAGGCCTGAGACCCCGGCGGCCTCTTCCAGGATGCGGCGGCGGTTCTGCGGTTTGGCGCCGATCAGCTCGCTGATCTGGCCCTGGCGCACCAGGGCCGGCGAGTTGGCGCCGGTCGAGGCGTCGGCGAACAGCAGCTGGACGTCGCGCGCGCGCACCTCGCGGCCGTTGATGCGATAGGTGGAGCCTTCGCCGCGATCGATCCGCCGGACCACCTCCAGCACGGGATCGTCATTGAACTGGGCCGGCGCGGTGCGGTCGGCATTGTCGATGGTCAGGGTGACGTCGGCGTGGTTGCGAGCCGGGCGCGCGCCGCTGCCGGCGAAGATCACGTCGTCCATGCCGCCGGCCCGCATGGCCTTGGCGGAGTTGGCGCCCATCACCCAGCGCAGCGCTTCCAAGAGGTTGGACTTGCCGCAGCCGTTCGGCCCGACGATGCCAGTCAGCCCGGGCTCGATCCGGAACTCGGTCGGTTCGACGAAGGACTTGAAGCCCGAGAGGCGGAGGCGCTGGAACTGCACGGAGGCGGTCCCTTCCGATCCCTAGCCCTTCGCCGCCAGGGCGAAGATCTTCGACAGCGCCGCGACATCGGCCTCGCCTTCATAGGGCGCGCCATTGACGAAGAAGGTTGGGGTGACCTCGACCTGATCCTCGCCAATCGCCCGGCGGAAGCGGGTGTTGACCCCGTCCAGCGCCTTGGTGTCGTTCATGGCGGCGGTGAACTGAGCTTCGGTCAGGCCGTATTGCTGGGCGATCGCCAGCAGGCCTTCCCACAGGCGTCCGCTCTCATAGATCGCCGCCTGCTTCTGGAAGACGGTCGTGAGGACCTCGAAATATTTCCCCGGCACGCGCCGGGCCAGCAGGAAGCCGGCGGCGGCGAACTCGTTGGGCGGGGTCAGGAACTCGCGGAAGACGAGGCGCACCTTGCCGGTGTCGATAAAGGTCTTGCGGATCGCCGGCAGCTCGGTGGTCCACCAGTGGGCGCAGTGATTGCAGCTGGCCGAGGCGTAGACGACGAACTGGACGGGCGCGGTCGCCGCGCCCATCACCATGTCGCCAGGCGCGGGCGGCAGCGACCGGGCGCGCCCGACCGAAGGCCTCGCCGAGAGGGCGAGGCCGCCAGCGATCAGGATGCGCCGGTCGAACGCCATTACTTCGAGGCTTCCGCGATCGCGGCGTCCAGTTGGGCCAGCGTCTGCTCGCCGCCCTCTTCGCCGCCCAGGCGCTTGCCGTTGACCTCGAAGGTCGGCGTGCCGCGGATGTTGTTGTCCGACATCATCTTCTCGATGCGCTCGGCCGACTTGGCGGCGTTCTCGTCGCTGAGGCAGGCGTTGAACTGGGCTTCGTTCATGCCGGCGGCCTGGGCGATGGTCAGCAGCTCGCCGCGGATGTCGCCGCTGGTGAAGATGTTGCGCTGGGCGCGGTACAGCGCCTCGGTGACCTGGAAGTACTTATCCTTGCCGGCGCAGCGGGCCAGCATGGCGCCGGCGTTGGCCAGGCGCGGTTCGCCGGTCAGGGCGTCGCGGTGGACGTACTTGACCTTGCCGGTGTCGATGTACTTGGCCTTGAAGGCCGGGAAGACTTCGGCGTTCCAGTCGGCGCAGTGCGGGCACGCGACCGAGGCGTACTCGATGACCGTGACCTTGGCGTTCGGGTCGCCCAGGACCATGTCCTCGGCCGTGACCGCCGTGCTCTTGGGCGAGCAGGCTGCGAGGCTGGCCGCGAGGGCGGCGACGATGGTGACTCGGCTGATCAGCGAACGCATGAAATGGCCCCTTGGCGGTCGTTGGAGAGGTTAAACCCGATTCTCGTTAGGCAGCGAAAAAGGCGCAACCGTGACGGCTCCAAGAGCGTGAGCCAGCCGTCCTTGTCAATGGTCCGATCCAGCCTCTAGCGCTCGGAGGACAGAACCCCGCGACCCAGCTTAAGCAGCGCTTGCTTTAGCGCCCCGTCGGGCTGTTCGGCCAGACTGTCGGCCAGCTGCTTTTCCAGCGCCGCGTCCAGCGGCGGCTTGCGGCGCAGGCGCGTGGACGGCGCGGTGGCGGGCGCCTTGACCGGGCCCTGTACGATCCGCAGGCGGGTGACCACGCCCTTGCCCAGCAGCATGTCGAGCCGCGCGGTGATCTGCGGCGCCTGATGCTGGATCAGCGAGGCGACTGGCCCGTCGACCCGCAGTTCCAGGGCCCCGCCTTCGCCGTTGCGGCCCTTGATGATGCGCACCGGTTCGGTGCGGCGCGCCAGGGTGTCGCCGACGATCTCCTTCCAGCGCGCCTGCAGGGCGGCGGGACCCTTGCCGAAGCGGTCTTCCAGGTCCTTGAGCAACGGGGCGAGGTTCTTGCCGGCCGGCGGCGGCGGACGGCGCTGAGGCTTGGTCCGCTTGCTGCGCAGGATCGCGATGGCTTCTTCCGGCGTGGGCAAGGGGCGACGCATGGAAGGAAACTAGCATGACGCCGCCGGTTCGCGGTAGGCGAGGGGCATGAAAGACCGCGACGCTCTCCGCTCGGCCCTGCTGGCCTGGTACGACGCCCAGGCGCGCGATCTGGCCTGGCGCGTAAGCCCCGCTGATCGCCGCGCGGGCGTGCGCAGCGATCCGTACAGGGTCTGGCTGTCGGAGGTGATGCTGCAGCAGACCACCGTGCCGCACGCCACGCCCTATTTCCTGAGCTTCACGCAACGCTGGCCGACGGTGTCGGATCTGGCGGCGGTGGAGGACGGCGACCTGATGGCCGCCTGGGCGGGTCTTGGCTACTACGCCCGCGCCCGCAACCTCTTGGCCTGCGCGCGGGCCGTCGTCCACGACCATGGCGGCGTCTTCCCCAACACCGAAGACGCCTTGCGCGCCCTCCCGGGCGTGGGCGCCTACACCGCCGCCGCCGTGGCGGCGATCGCCTTCGACCGCGCCGCCAATGTCGTCGACGGCAATGTCGAGCGGGTGATGTCGCGGCTATTCGCCGTGGAGACGCCGCTGCCGGACGCCAAGCCCGAGCTGAAGGCCCTGGCGGCTGACCTCATCACCGCCGATCGCCCCGGCGACTGGGCCCAGGCGCTGATGGATCTGGGGGCTACAGTCTGCAAGCCGAAGGGGCCGCTGTGCGACCGCTGTCCGGTCTCTGCCTGGTGCGCGGCGCATCTGGGCGGCGCCCCCGAGACCTATCCGAGGAAGACCAAGAAGGCCGACCGTCCGCGTCGCCACGGCGTGGCCTACGTGCTGACGCGCGGCGAAGAGGTCGCCCTGGTCCGCCGTCCACCCAAGGGGCTTTTGGGCGGGATGCTGGGCCTTCCCACATCTGACTGGCGCGCCGCGCCCTATGGCGACGCCGAAGCGGTCGCCGCCGCGCCGGTCGCCGCCGTCTGGCGCGACCTCGGCGCGGTCGAACACGTGTTCACGCACTTCTCGCTGACGCTGCGGGTGTTCGCGGCTGAGGGCGGCGGCGATTTCGTCTGGACGCCGCGCGAGGGGCTGGGCGCCTTGCCGAGCGTGTTCCTGAAGGCGGCGAGGGCGGCCGAGCGGTTGCTCTAGTTCATCCCCGCCCGGACCTGGGCTCGCAGGACGTCGATCGGCGCCAGGCCGGCGTCGGTCTTGAAGTGCCAGTAGGTCCAGCCGTTGCAGGCCGGCGCGCTCTGGACGAGGGCGCCGATCTTGTGGATCGAGCCCGACAGGTCGCCGACGGTGATCGAGCCGTCGGGGCGCACCTTGGCCACGTGCGTGCCCTTCGCGCAGTAGAGGGTGTCGCCCGGCGACAGCAGGCCGGCCTCGACGATGGTGCCGAACGGCACGCGCGGCTCGGCGCGTTTGCTGCCCATGACCTCCAGGTCTTCGGGCGCGATCGGCGTCACCTTGGCGATGCGCGTCTTGGCGTGCTCCAGATACTCGGCCTCGCGCTCGATGCCGATGAACCGGCGGCCCAGGCGCTTGGCGGCCGCGCCGGTGGTGCCGACGCCGAAGAACGGATCCAGGATCACATCGCCCGGCTTCGTCGTCGACATGATGACGCGATAGAGAAGGGCCTCTGGCTTCTGGGTCGGGTGCGCCTTGGCTCCGTCAGCGCCCTTGATGCGCTCTTCGCCCGTGCACAGCGGGATGGTCCAGTCCGAGCGCATCTGCACCTCGTCATTAGCCATCTTCAGGGCGTCGTAATTGAAGGTGTAGCGCTTGGCGTTCTGGCTCTTCGAGGCCCAGATCAGGGTCTCGTGGGCGTTGGCGAAGCGGGTGCCCTTGAAGTTGGGCATCGGGTTGGACTTGCGCCAGACGATGTCGTTGAGGATCCAGAAGCCGAGGTCCTGCACGGCCACGCCGACGCGGAAGATGTTGTGATAGCTGCCGATCACCCAGATCGCGCCGTCGTCCTTCAGGACGCGGCGAGCGGCCTTCAGCCACTCGCGGGTGAACTTGTCGTAGGCCGCGAAGCTCTCGAACTGGTCCCAATGGTCATCGACCGCGTCGACCTTGGAATTGTCGGGGCGCAGCAGGTCGCCGCCCAGCTGCAGATTATAGGGCGGATCGGCGAAGATCAGGTCGACCGATTTCTCGGGCAGGGCGTTCATCTGCTCGATGCAGTCGCCGTGGATGATGGTTTCCGGCCCGAACTTCATGGTCCCACGTCCTCAAGAAAGAGAACGGAATCATGAGTCTTTCTGGTAAATCCGGTGTTGAGAGACGTGGTTACCGGGCCGTTAACCACGGCGTTTCAGGCGCTTTTGAGTCTGATCAGACTCAAAACCTGTGGACGATCAGAGGTCTAGCTCGCCATTAACCGCCAACTCGGCCAGCGCCGCCTTCACCGGCGCCCAGCCCAGGCGGTGGATCGGCGAGGGGCCCAGGCGCCGCAGGCCCTCCACATGGATCGGCGCGTGGTAACCCTTGTGGCCGGCGAAGCCGTAGCCGGGATAGAGCGCGTCCATCTCGATCATGATCCGGTCCCGGGCCTCCTTGGCCAGGATCGAGGCGGCCGCGATCGAGCACGACAGGCTGTCGCCCTTGACCACGGTCTTGATCGGGCAGGGCAGCTTGAAGGCGTAGTTGCCGTCCACGAGCGCGAAGGCCGGGGTAACCGACAGGCCCTCGATGGCCCGGCACATGGCCAGGCCCGCCGCGTGCAGGATGTTGAGCTTGGCGATCTCCTCGATCGAGGCGAGGCCCACGCACCAGGCGATGGCGACGTCCTTGATTTCCTCTTCGAGGGCCGCACGGGCCTTGGCCGAGAGCTTCTTGGAGTCGTTGAGGCCCTTGGGGATGCGGTCGGGATCCAGGATCACCGCCCCGGCGCTCACGGGGCCCGCCCACGGGCCGCGCCCGGCCTCGTCCACCCCGCAGACCGGTCCCGGTCCGCAGGCCAGTTCCAGCATCATGTCGGGTCCGGGCGGCATGGGGGCTGTTTAGGCCGGTTCGGTGCGTATGTGAATGTGTCGGGACGCGGGTGGAGCGGCTCGCCCGATGCCGTTAGGGTCGCCCCATGCCAGGTCCCATCGCAGCCCTCCTCGCCCTCTGCGCCGCCCTGCTGGTGGCCGGACCGGTCCATGCTCAGGACGACTGGACGCTGGTCTGGTCCGACGAGTTCAACGGGACCGCTCTGGACGCCGCCAAGTGGACGCCGGCGGCCGATTGCGGCGGCGGCGGCAACGACGAGCGGCAATGCTATGTCGTGAGTCCCGAGACCCTTTCGGTGAAGGACGGCGCGCTGCGGCTGACGGCGATCAAGCGCAAGACGCGGGGTCTGGCCAATCCGTGGGCCGGACCGACGGGGCCGATGAAGACCGGCGACTACGCCTCCGGCAAGATCGTCACCCAGGGTAAGTTCAGCTGGCGTTATGGCCGCGTCGAGGCCCGTGCGCGGGTTCCGGGCGGGCAGGGCGTCTGGCCGGCGATCTGGATGATGCCGGAGCTTTCACTGTACGGCGGCTGGCCTAGGTCCGGCGAGATCGACATCCTGGAAACGGTGAACCTCGGCGCGCCGTGCCCGCCGTCGGGCGAGGCCTGCGCGGACGGCCGCGAGAACCGCGTGTTCGGTACGATCCACTTCGCCGCCGATGCGGCCGGGACCCACAAGCAAGTCAGCGCCAGCACGCCCCTGCCGGCCGCGCCGGACGGCTTCCATGTCTATGTGGTAGAATGGTCGCCCGAGGCGATCATCTGGTTCCTGGACGGCCGAGAATACGCCCGCGCCACGCCGCAGGACTGGAAACGCGACAATCAGCCGGCCAGCGCCGCGCCGTTCGACCAGCCGTTCCACCTGGTCATCAACCTCGCCTTCGGCGGCCGCTGGCCCGAGAGCGCCAACGCCAAGGGCATCGACGAATCCGCCCTCCCGGCGACGCTGGAGGTGGATTGGGTGCGCGTCAGCCAACGGATCGGGGGCTAGCGGCAGGGCCTCACTGGGGCCGCGCCGCCTTGACGACGTCCAGCACCGCCTCGATCACCACCTGCGGCTTCTGCAGTTGGACGAGATGCCCCGCCCCCTCGGCGACGCGACGTTCGCCCTGACGGGACAGTTTGGCCAGGGTTTTGTGGCTGTCTGTCCAGTCGGCGAACAGGGCCGCGTGCTCGTCCCGGGCGTCGGGACTCCAGAGACCGCCGTCGGCCGCCGCGCCGGCGCTGACGACGATCAGCGGCAGGTCGCCCCAGTCTCGCCCGTCGCGCGCGACGCGTTCGCCGTTCGGTTCATACTCTTCGTACAGAGAGGCCTGAGCACGGAGCCGGGCGGGTTCGGCGTCACGGCGCGCCAGCGCCGTCTGAGCGGCGGTCGGGATCTCCGGATAGTATTGAAAGCACGGGGCGGCGGGCGCGCCGGTCTTGACTGTTCCAGCCTCGATCCCCGCCGCGCAATCGCGTAGGCGCTTGGTTTCGGAAGCGAAATAGGCGCGATCCGCAGCGGCGGCTTTGGGGCCGGCCTTGGCCTCGCGCGCCATGTCATGCGGCCGGGTCGGATCGACGAACACCACGCCGGCGGCCTGATCCCGGTGACGGTCGACAAAGGTCAGGGTCTCGAACGCGCCGGCCGAATGGCCGACCAGCACAAAGGGTCCGCGCTCGCCCGCCGCCGCCAGGGCCTTGGCCAGGTCCTGCGTCGTCTGGTCCGAGGTCTGGGCGTTCTGAGCGTCTCCGTCGCTCAGGCCAAAGCCCGCGCGGTCCCAGGCGCAGGCGCGGGTGGTCTTGGCGACCTCGGGCTGCACCAGCGCCCAACTGCCCGACCAGCCGCCAAGGCCGGCGGTGAAGACAACGGTCGGTGAGCCCGATCCCAGGCAGTGAATGTGAATCCGGCGACCGGCCTCGACCTCCACCAGACCAGTCGGTTCGACATAGGCGTTCATCGCTTCCACGACAGGCACGTCTTGGATGACCTGCGCCTGTGCGCTGACCGCCCCACAAGCCAGCGCCGCAGCCACGCCGACGATATGCTTGCCCACCATGCGCCCTCTCCGGATCTGTCGTTGCGGAACTTAGTCGGTCGCTTCCGGGAGGCAACCGCTGTTCGCAGGTCCCCTCGGCCGGTCAAGATTGCCCGGGGCGCCGGCGACTGGCAGGGTCCTCTCCTGCCGTGGAGACGCATTTCGTGACCCCGTTCCATCACCTGCTGGTCAACAACCTCGTGGCCAACATCACCAACTTCACGATCTGGTTCGCCCTGACCTTCTACGTCTATTTGGAGACGAAGTCGGTCTTCGCCACGGGAATGATCGCGGGCGTCTATCTGGTGCTGACGGCGGCCTGCGGCATCTGGTTCGGCAGCCTTGTCGACCATCATCGCAAGAAGCTGGCGATGGCGGGGTCGAGCGTGGCCTCGCTGCTGCTCTATGCCGTGGCGCTGGCCGTGCTGCTGCTGGCGCCCAAGGGCGCCATCGCCGATGTCGGGCGGCCCTGGCTGTGGGCGCTGATCGGGCTTTCGATGCTGGGCGTCATCGCCGGCAATATCCGCACCATCGCCCTGCCCACCCTGGTGACTCTGATGATCCCCGAGGATCGCCGCGACAAGGCCAATGGCCTAGTGGGTATGGTGACGGGCGTTGGCTTCCTGACCACCTCGGTGATCAGCGGCTTCCTGGTGGCCTGGGGCGGCATGTTCGCCGCCCTCGTCTTCGCCCTGGGTTTTACGCTCGCCGCGCTGGTCCACCTGCTGGCCGTTCCGGTCCATGAGCCGCGCGTTGAGGCCGAGCACGGGGCGCCGGTCGAACCCAAGACGATCGACCTCGCCGGCACGATCAAGGTGGTGGCCGCCGTCCCGGGTCTTTTCGCTCTGATCCTGTTTGCGACCTTCAACAACTTCCTGGGCGGCATCTTCATGGCCCTGCTGGACGCCTATGGCCTGTCGATGGTGTCGGTGCAGGCGTGGGGGCTGCTGTTCGGCTTCCTGTCGGTGGCCTTCATCGCCAGCGGCGTCGCGATCAGCAGGACGGGGCTGGGCAAGAACCCGCTGCGCACACTGCTTCTGGTCAATCTGATCTCGTGGGCGGTGTGTTGTGTGTTTCCGCTGAAGTCGTCGATCGTCCTGTTGGCGATCGGCTGTTTCGTCTGGATGGCGCTGGGGCCCTATGCGGAGGCCGCCGAGCAGACGACGCTGCAGAAGGTGGTGCCGTTCGAGCGCCAGGGCCGGGTCTTCGGCTTCGCCCAGTCGGTGGAGCAGGCGGCGTCGCCGCTGACGGCGTTCCTGATCGGACCGCTGACCCAGTTCGTTTTCATCCCGTTCATGACCCATGGCGCCGGCGCGGCCACGATCGGCGACTGGTTTGGCCGAGGGCCTGATCGCGGCATGGCGCTGGTGTTCACGGTGGCTGGCGTGGTTGGGGTGATCGTCACCCTGCTGGCCTTCGGCTCCAAGGCCTACAAGCAGCTGTCGGCCGCCTATGGTCAGGGCGAGACGGCCGCCGTCGCTCAGTGACGGTGGCCCAGCGCCTTGCACGCCTCATGTCGGAAGCAGGTCACCAGGTGGTCGTTGACCAGCCCGGTCGCCTGCATGAAGGCATAGACGATCACCGGGCCGCAGAACTTGAAGCCCTTGGCCTTCAGCGCCTTGGACATCTCGACGGCCAACGGGGTCTGGGCCGGCACCTGGCCGGCTTCCCACCGGTTCTGGATCGGTGCGCCGCCGACCATGTCCCATAGGAACCGGCTGAAATCCTCGCCCCGCTCGCGCATGTCGAGATAGAGGCGCGCGCCCTGAATTGTCGCGTCGATCTTGCCGTTCGAGCGGATGATGCCGGCGTCGGCCATCAGTCGGGCGCGATCTGTCTCGTCAAAGCGCGCGACCTTTTCCGGGTCGAAATTGGCGAAGGCGGCGCGAAAGGCCTCACGCTTGCGCAGGATGGTGATCCAGGACAGCCCCGCCTGGAAACCGTCCAAGACGAGCTTCTCCCACAGCGCGCGGGAGTCCCACTCGGGCACGCCCCATTCGTTGTCGTGATAGGCCTCGTAGAACGGGTCTCCGTTCATGCCTTTCCAGGTGCAGCGGGTGATGTCGTTCATGCGGCGAAGCTGGCAGAAACTTTGCCGGCTGACTAGAACTTTTCAGGAACATGCGGCGTAGGGCGACGGATTTCCGGATCTTGCGCGTTGGGCTTCGCGAGGGACCTAGACACACGAAAGGTGCGCCGATGAAGCGCCTGAAGACCTTCGCCATCCTGACCCTGGCCACGACCGCCCTGGCCACGACGCCGGCTCTGGCCCAGCACCGGGACCGCGATCACAATCCGCCGGGGCCGCGCGGCGGGCCGGGAACCAATTGGGAGAATCCGCCGGGCTGGCGGGGCGGCCCCGGGGCCTCGCCCGACCGCCGCTACTATCGCTGGAAGGGTCAGCGGATCGAGTTCCGCTACCGCGACGGCTACTACTACAACCGCGCCTACGGCTACTATCACCCGGGCTTTGGCTGGTGGAACCAGACCGCCAGGTGCTGGTTCGACAACGACCGCAATCCGCCCGGTCCGCGCGGTGGTCCCGGCACGAACTGGGAGAACCCACCCGGCTGGCGCGGCGGCCCGGGGGCGTCCCCGGACCGCTACGGCCGCTGCCGATAAGGTCGACCTCGAGCCTTTCCCCCTCGAATGGAATCATTCGAGGGGGAAAGGCTCTATTTCAAACATTTAGAGCGTGATTACCGCCGAAACTGCTCACACTCTCGGCTATCACGCTCTAGGATCAGCCGGCCAGGAAGCTCTCGACCTCGGCCATGAACTTGGCCGGTTGATCGATCATGATGAAGTGGGCGCTATCATCGATGCGCACCAGCTTGACGCCCTTTAGTGGCCCATAGGCGGCCTGATACCAGCCGCCGAACGTCGCGGCGGGGACCGGGATGCCGCTGTTCCAGGCCCAGACCACGGTGGTCGGCGCGGTGATCTTGGCCAGCTCGGGCGTCAGGTCGGTGGTCAGCAGTTCTTCCATGGCGCGGCCAGAAACCTGCCGGTCGCTGTCGAGCGAGTGCTTGACGATGGCGGCGCGGGCGGACTCAGTGCGGACCATGCCCGCGATCACCTGCTCCTGCATGGCCTTGAAGGCGTCGGCGGGCGCGTTGGCGATCTGGGCGCGGAAGCCGGCCGCGCGCTGGGCGACGGACTCCGGCGTCTGGCCGGGGCCGAAATAGGCGACCGCGAGGTTGGGGAACATATCGACCACCATCAGCTTGCCAACAAGGGTCGGATGCCGGGCCGCCAGCATCATGCCGATCGTGCCGCCCATCGAGTGGCCCATCACCGCCGGCGACTTCAGGCCCTGAGCCTGGATGTAGCCGGCCAGGCCCTCAGCGACGCCCGCGGCGACCTTGCCCTCGGCGTTGCCGGCGGTCGGCGCGCCCGCGAATCCGGCGACATGGACGAGGTGGACGCGATAGCGGCCTTCCAGCGCCTGGGCCGTCGACTCCCAGATCTCCGGCGACGACGAAAGGCCCGGAATCAGGATCACGTCGGGGCCCTTTCCGCGAACCTTGACCGTAAATCGCGCGGCGTCGGCGGCCAGGGTCGGTCCGGCGATAGCGGTGACGGCCAGCAGCGCGCCCGCGCCGAGAACTTTGCGACGATTCATGTTTCCTGTGCCCCTAAAGCGCTTTCGGTCACCGGTCAGGGCGACTCTCTTTCCGCGCTCTGTGCCCGGAATTGGGGGCGCTCGCAACCAGAGGCTTTAGCGGCTCCACTCCGGCCGCTCGACCCGGACCGACCGTCCGTCGACGTTGAGCGAGGCGCCGTCGATCCGGTCCAGACGCAGGAGAGCCATGGCCCGGCCTTCGCGGCCGCCCAAGACCTCGCCGGCGCGCAAGTCTCCCGCCAGGACCTCTGAGCCGAAGGCTGGCGGCGCGCCCTCGAAGGTTATCGGCAGCATCCGGTTCTTGATCGTGCCGCGACGCTTCATCCGGCTGGTGGTTTCCTGGCCGACAAAGCAGCCTTTCTTGAAGTCGATCCCCGCCAGCAGGTCAAAATTGGCCTCGATCGGATAGTTGGCCTCGCTGCCCCAGTCTGCGGGGCCGGGGACGCCCAGCGCCAGGCGATGAGCCTCATAGGCGTCTTCATCGGCGTTGGTCGCCCGGTCGTCATAGGCGCGGGCGCCCAGCGCCGGCAGGCGCGGATCAGCATAGAGGCCCGGACCCGAGGCCTCGCCGCCGAACACCGCGATCACCGGGCGGTCGCTGGCGGCCAGGTCCGCCTTGGCCCGCAGGCGGTACATCGTCAGGCGCGCCAGGATGGCGTCACGGTGCGCCGTCGCCACGTCCAGCAGCGCGCCGTCCTCCGTTCCCGCCACGAACAGGTCGTAGAGCAGCTTGCCCTGCGGGGTCAGCAGGCCCGCAAAGCGCAGTTCGCCCACGGCCAGGGTCTCGACATCCTGGGTCAGCAGGCCCTGCAGAAAGCTTCGCCAGTCCGGCCCGGAGACGGCGATGACGGCGCGGGAGGCGAGGCGGGCGAGCAAAGGTGCGGTCATGAGGGCACATGTGGCGCCGTGTCGCGGGCGGCGCCAGTCCTTGAGGTAACTCAAGTGTTAACGTGGGGTGCGCCGACTCACCGACCGGCCTATAGGTGGACCGATGACACAGCGGGCCTTCCCGATCCTTTTCATCACGGCGACGCGTATCGGTGACGCGGTGCTGTCGTCTGGCCTGATCAAGATGCTGGCCGACCAGATTCCGAACGCGCGCTTCACCATTGTCGCGGGGCCCCTCGCCGCGCCGCTCTTCGCCCACGTGCCCGGTCTGGACCGCGTGATCGTGATGGAGAAGGGCAAGGGCAAGGGACACTGGTTCAAGCTCTGGAACCAGGTGCGCCACAAGAAGTGGAGCCTGATCGTCGACCTGCGCGGCTCGGCCACGGCCCTGTTCCTGCGGCGCGACAAGCGCGCCATCTGGAAGAAGATCCCGGGCGAGGTCGTCCACAAGGTGGTCGACGCGGCCCGCACGCTGAAGCTCGAGGGCGATCCGCCGCCGCCCTTTCTCTACATCACGCCCGAGGTTCAGGCCCTGGCGGACGAAATGCTGGGCCTGAACCAGGGCGGCGAAACCGGACCGATCCTGGCCGTGGGCCCGGCGGCCAACTGGGTGGGTAAGGTCTGGCCGATCGAGCGCTTCACCCAGACCGCCGCGCAGCTGCTCGACAAGGACGGCCCGATGGCCGGCGGGCGGCTGCTGATCCTGGGCGGCCCGGACGACACCCGCATGGTCGAGGAGCTGCGCATGGCCTCGGCGCGCGGCCGCACCATCGACCTCACCGGCAAGGTCGACCTGCTGACCGCCTACGCGTGCCTGAAGCGCGCCAGCCTGTTCATCGGCAACGATTCGGGCCTTATGCACATCGCCGCCGCCGCCGGAACGCCGACCATCGGCCTGTTCGGCCCCTCCGACGAGCGCCGCTACGCGCCGTGGGGCGAGCACGCCGTGGCGGTGCGCGGCCCACGGACGTTCGAACAGTTCCTGGCCATCGATCCGGAGCTGTCCCAGGCCATCCGCCATATGAGCGACTTGCCGGTGGCGACGGTCTTCAAGGCGGCCAAGGCGCTGCTGGCCAAGGTCGCCGGGACCGTTCCGCCGGAACCCGTTGCGGCCGAAGCGAGCGACGTGACAGCCGAGCCTCAAGCTCAAGCCTCTGCGGCTGAGGCCGCACCCGATCCCGCCCCCGAGGAGCCCGCCGCGCCGATTTCAGAGGCGCCCGCCGACGTGTCTTCCGAGCCCGCCGGGGAAGAGCTCGCAGGAGACCAGCTGGAAAGCGCCGCCCAGCCCGATCGCGACTGAGCCGATTTAAAGCGCGGCCCAGGAGACTCCGATGAAATCCCTGATCGCCCTCTGTGCGGCGCTGGCCCTGGCGCCCGCCGCGGCCTTCGCCGGGACGCCAGGCGAGCAGTTCTTCGATCGCCTGAGCGCGCTGTGCGGCAAGACCTTCACCGGTCAGGTCGTGGAAGGCGACGCGGCCGACGAGGCGTTCCGCAAGGCCGAGCTGGTGATGACCGTCGCCCACTGCGACGCCCGGCAGATCCGCATTCCGTTCCGCGTCGGCGAGGATCGCTCGCGCACCTGGATCATCACGCGGCTCGACGACGGCCGACTGCGCCTCAAGCACGATCACCGCCATGCCGACGGCGTCGAGGACGAGCTGTCGCGCTATGGCGGCGACACGGCGGAGCCGGGAACGGCGCAAGCCCAGCGCTTCCCGGTCGACGACGAGTCCAAGGCCCTGTTCACACGACTGAACCGGACAGTCTCCAACACCAACGTCTGGGCGCTGGGCCTCACCGACAGTGCGTTCACCTATGAGCTTTCGCGCCCGAACAGGCTGTTCCGCGTGGCCTTCGACCTCAGCAAGCCCGCGCCGTCAAAGCCCTGAGATCGGGACCTAATGGTTGCCTGTTTCGGTCGATCGTCCTAGATCGCCGGAAACCCTCCGGAGCCGTCCCATGACCCAGACCTTCGACCTGATCGTGCGTGGCGGCGAGGTGGTGAACCAAGCCGGCCGGGGCTTCACAGACATCGGCGTGCGCGGCGGCAAGATCGTCGCGATCGGCGACCTTTCGCAGGCCAGCGCCGGCGAGGTGTTCGACGCCACGGGCCTGACGGTGCTGCCGGGCGTCATCGACAGCCAGGTCCACTTCCGCGAGCCGGGCCTGGAGTGGAAGGAAGATCTCGAGAGCGGCTCGCGCGGTGCGGCCTTGGGCGGCGTCACCGCCGTGTTCGAGATGCCCAACACCGAGCCGACGACGACGGACCCGGATTCGCTCGCCGACAAGCTCGTGCGCGCCAAGAACCGGATGCACACCGACCACGCCTTCTATGTCGGCGGCACCCACGAGAACGCCACCTTCCTGGGCGAGCTGGAACGCCTGCCGGGCTGCTGCGGCATCAAGGTGTTCATGGGCGCCTCGACCGGGTCGCTGCTGGTGCAGGACGACGAGGGCGTGGAGAACGTGCTGCGCCACGTCAATCGCCGCGCGGCCTTCCACTCCGAGGATGAATATCGCCTGGCCGAGCGTCGCATCCTGGCCCGTCCCGGCGACTGGACGAGCCACCCGGAGGTGCGCGACGCCCAGGCCGCCCTGCAATCGACCCATCGCCTGGTCCGCATCGCCAAGTCGCTGGGCAAGCGCATCCACGTGCTGCACGTGACCACCAAGGAAGAGATCGACTTCCTGGCCCAGAACAAGGATGTCGCCAGCGTCGAGGTCACGCCCCAGCACCTGACGCTGGTCGCGCCCGAGGCCTATGAGCGCCTGAAGGGCTTCGCCCAGATGAACCCGCCGATCCGCGAGGCCGACCACGTGGCCGGGATCTGGCGCGGGATCGACACCGGCGTCGCCGACGTGCTGGGTAGCGATCACGCCCCGCACACGCGCGAGGAAAAGGCCCGGCCCTATCCGGCCTCGCCGTCCGGCATGCCGGGGGTCCAGACCCTGGTTCCGATCATGCTGACCCACGTGGCGGACGGAAGGCTGACCCTCGAGCGCTTCGTCGACCTGACCAGCCACGGCGTGAACCGCATCTTCGGACTGGCCGACAAGGGCCGCATCGCCGAGGGCTTCGACGCCGACTTCACCATCGTCGACATGAAGGCCCGCCGGGTCATCACCCACGACTGGATGGCCACCCGCTCGGGCTGGACCCCGTTCGACGGCTTCGAAGCCAAGGCCTGGCCCGTGGCGACCATCGTGCGCGGGATCGTGGTGATGCGCGACGACGAGATCATCGCCGAGGGCAAGGGCGAGCCGGTGCGGTTCCTGGAGACCCTGGCGGGGTAGGTGCGGCCTACGCGACCGCCAGTTTGCGTAGCGCCTCGCCCGTCAGGCGGCGGATGATCCACTCGTCCATCGCGGCCGCGCCGAGGCCGTCATAGAAGGCGATCGACGGGGCGTTCCAGTCGAGCACCGACCACTCCAGCCGCCCGAGGCCCTCGTCGACACAGCGCTTGGCGAGGTTCGCCAGCAGCGCCTTGCCTGCGCCCGAGCCCCGCGCCGACGGCCGCACGAACAGGTCCTCCAGATAGATCCCGTGCCGGCCCACAAAGGTCGAGTAGTTGTAGAACCACAGCGCAAAGCCGACCGGCTCTCCGTCGATCTCGGCGATGTCGGCGAAAACCCGGGCCTTGTCGCCGAAGAGGGCGGCCGTCGTGTCGGCCTCTGTCGCCTGGACGGTGTCGAGCAGCTTCTCATACTCGGCCAGATCGAGGATGAACTGGTGGATCAGGCTCGCATCGGCGGGCGTGGCGGGACGGACGGTGACGGGCATGGCGGTATCCGACGACTACAAGGACTTCGTTCTGGAGCAGTTGGCCCCGCTGGGCCAGATCAGCGCGCGGCGCATGTTCGGGGGAGTCGGCGTCTATGCGAACGGGCTGTTCTTCGCGCTCATCGACGACGACGTCCTCTACCTCAAGGGCGACGAGGCCCTGAAGCTCGAATTCGAGGCCGCCGGCGCACAGGCCTTCGCCCCGTTCGAGGACGGCAAGACGATGGCCTACTGGACTGCGCCCGCCGAGGCTTTGGACGATCAGGATCTCCTGCTGGACTGGGCGCGGAAGTCGTTGGCCGTGGCGGCGCGCAAACAGAAGCCCTCTCCCAAGGGGGGAGGGCGGGGCCCGCGCTGAAAGCGTGGGAGGGAGAGGGGGTAAGGCGTCGGCCGACGAAACCCCTCACCTCCCACCGCTCTGCGGTGGGTCCCTCCTCTCCCTCTGGGAGAGGGTCTCGATCACCCGATCTTCACCCCGGGCGGCGGTTCGCTGCTCTCGGGCACGAAGAAGTCCGGCATCAGGCTGGCGGTCGGGTCGACCTTGTAGTGATCGAAGTCGCGCACGCCCTCGCCGTAGAGGAAGGTGTCGTCGATCAGGAAGTTGCCGCTGAAGTCGCGAGAGCGCTTGTTGAAGATCGCATAGGCCGCGTCGGCCATGATCTCGGGCGTGCGGCAGTGGCGCAGGCCCTCCTCGCCGGTCAGGGCGAACTGGATGGCCGCCGTGGCGATGCCGGTGCGGGGCCACAGGGCGTTGAACGCGATCCCGTCGGGCTTGAACTCCTCCGCCATGCCCAGCACGCACATCGACATGCCGAACTTGGCCATCGTGTAGGCCACGTGCGAGCCGAACCAGCGCGGCGACATGTCCAGCGGCGGCGACAGCATCAGGACGTGCGGATTCTCGGCGTTCTTCAGGTGCGGGATGCAGGCCTTGGAGGTGACGAACGTGCCGCGCGTATTGATCTGGTGCATCAGGTCATAGCGCTTCATGTCGGTCATCAGGGTCGGCGTCAGCGATATGGCCGAGGCGTTGTTGACGCAGATGTCGATGCCGCCGAACTGGGCCACGGCCTTGGCGACCGCTTCGTGGACGCTGGCCTCTTCACGCACGTCGACGACCAGCGGCAGGGCCTTGCCGCCGGCGTCTTCGATTTCCTTGGCGGCGGTGTAGATGGTGCCCGGCAGTTTGGGGTGCGCCTCGGCGGTCTTGGCCGCAATCACCACATTGGCCCCGTCGCGAGCGGCGCGGACAGCGATGGCCAGGCCGATGCCGCGAGAGGCGCCGGTGACGAACAGGGTCTTGTTCTTGAGGCTCATGCGGGGTCTCCACGCGTTTTGAACAGTTGAAGGCCGACGGCGGCGAATCCGAGCAGGAAGGTCATCTTGGCCATGTGCGCGACGGGACCGTGATCCTTCAGCGCCAGGCCGGCCAGCCCGACGACCAGGGCCGCGATCCAGAGCCCCGCCGCCAGCCTCAGGACACGGACCCGCAGGAGGTCGGCGGCCCAGACCGCCATGCCGATCGACCAGACGGCCGAGGCGATCACGTAAGACGCCTCTCCGAACATCTCGGCCGACGAGGTCCGCACCAGCAGCACGCCCAGAATCGACAACACAAAACCTGCGAGCCCCACCGCGCCAGTGTCGCGAGCAGTCAGAGTCCGCGCGCCCAGCATGCCGATCAGCAGCAGAAGATCGATCAGCGTGTAGACCAGATGCGGCTGAGGCTCGACCAGGCGCGGATAGATCAGGAAGGGCGCGACGACGTCGATCGCCACGCCCAGCAGCGCTGCGGCGCCCGCTAGGCGCAGCGTCGAGGCGCGCTCCATCAGGCGCCGGCCCCGACGATGTCCACCGACAGGTCCCAGAGCCGATCGGCGGCGTCCGGATCCAGGGCGTGCGGCATGACGCCGGTCCAGGGGTTATCCTTGCTCCAGGGCAGCGCCTGGTTGCAGTCTTCCAGATAGAGCCCGCCGACGCCCTCCAGCTCGGCGCCCACCGCCGCCCAGACGCTGGTGGCTGCGCCCTGCTCGGTCGTCTTGAAGCCCTCGCGCGGCTGGTCGTTCTCGTCCAGCCAGCCCAGGGCGCGCTGCTCCTCGATCGGCAGGTGGCGCTGCAGCGGGGTCAGGATGCCGCCCGGCATGACCGCGTTGGCGTGGACGCCCTGGTCCTTGAAGCGCTTGTCGAAACCCACCGCGAACAAGCTGTTGGCGGTCTTGGCCTGGCCATAGGCCTCCCACTTTTCGTAGGGGCGGGTGTTGTAGTTGGGGTCGTCGAAATGGATCCCTGACCGGCGGTGGCCGATCGACGACAGCGCCACCAGCCGGGACGGCTTGCCGCTAGCCTTGGCGCCGGCGATCAGGTTCGGGGCCAACAGCACCGACAGCAGGAAATGGCCCAGGTGATTGGTCCCGAACTGCATCTCGAAGCCGTCGGCGGTGCGCATCAGCGGACTGGCCATGACGGCGGCGTTGTTGATCAGGATGTCGATCCGCCGGTCGCCCCAGACGTTGGCGAAGTGGCGGATGGCCTCCAGGCTGGACAGGTCCAGCATGCCGAAACTGACCCGCTTGGAGCCGGCCTCTTCATTGATGGCGTTGGCCACCTCTTCGCCGAGCTCGGGCTTTCGGGCGGCGATGATCACCTCCGCGCCGGCCAGGGCCAGCGCCCGCACGGTCTCCACCCCGATGCCGGTGGCCGCGCCGGTGACGATGGCCACCCGTCCCGAAAGGTCATGACCCGCCACGACCTCGCGCGCCGTCGACTTGGCCCCGAAGGCCGATGTGATCCGTCCGCTCATGCCCGTCTCCTCCCGTCTGTTGTTATGTCGGCTACGCTACATCTGGATCGCGCAATTCCGCAAAGACATCACGTGGGGTGAGGTCAGAGCGATCAGCCGACCTTGCTGAAGTCGGGCGCGCGGCGCTCGGCGAAGGCCATGAAGGCTTCGCGGGCTTCGGCGGTCTGCAGGCGCGCGGCGAACTCAGCGCCTTCGGTGTCCATCAGGGCGGCGATCTTCTCAGCGTCGCGCATCAGGCGCTTGGTGACGGTCAATGCGCCCAGCGGACGCTTGGCCAGTTGGTCGGCGGCCGCGCGAGCGCGGGCCCGAAGCGCATCGCCCTCCGCCAAGCCGTTGGCCAGGCCCCAGGCCACGGCCGTGGCGCCGTCCACCGCCTCGCCCAGAGCGAACATGGCGTAGGCGCGGGCGTGGCCGATGCGGGCGGGCAGTAGCCAGCTGGACGCGGCCTCCGGCACCAGGGCGAGGTTGACGAACGGGGTGGTCAGGCGCGCGTCGGGGCTGACGAACACCAGGTCGCAGTGAAGCAGCATGGTGGTTCCCACGCCGACGGCCTGGCCCTGCACGGCCGCGACCAGCGGGCGCGTGGCGTTGGCCAGGGCCTTCAGGAATCGCGTCACGTGCCGCTCGCCGCTGAAGGCGCCGGTGGCCTGGGCGGTGAAGTCCTGCAGGTCGTTGCCGGCGGTGAAGCTGTCGCCGTCGCCCTGGAAGACCACGACGCGGATGGCCGGGTCCTGTTCGGCCGCCTCCAGGCTGTCGGCCAGCACGCCGTACATGGCGTTGGACAAGGCGTTCTTCTTCTCGGGGCGCGCCAGGGTGATCGTCATCACGCCAGCGTCGATCTGCACCTTCACATGCTCGGTCATTGGGGTTCTCCCTTCGGGAACTTGGTCTGCAGACTGGTCAGCCAGCGCGAGACCACGCTGATTTCCTCGTCTGTGAAGCCTTCGGTCAGTTGGGCGTTGACGCCGCGCAGGCCAGCCTTGGCCGTGTCGCGCGCGGCGCGACCCTTGTCGGTGAGGTGCAGGCGCATAGCCCGTCCGTCCTTCGGGTCGGCGCGACGCTCGACTAGCTCGGCCCGCGCCATGCGGTCGATCAGGCCGGTCATGGCGGACGGGGCCAGATCGAGGGCGTCAGCCGCCTCGCCGATCAAGGCGCCGTCCCGTTCGCCAAGAAAGAACAGCACGCCCGACTGGGCGGCGGTCAGGCCGCCTTCAGCCGTCATCTTGCCTTCGATCCAGCGCTGCACGCGCCGATGGCCGGCGTTGAGCAGAAAGACCAGTCGACGGTTGGGCGGCGTGGACATGCGCCAACCGTATATTTCACATGCGAAATGTCAAACGGTCGTTTTTAAGCTTCGTTAGAATTCGCCGCGTACCAGGCGACGCCGTCGCCATCCACTTCGCGACGCACCCGGCCTCGTCCGATCAGGCAATTGAGGTGCGCCAGGGCCTCGCCCGTCGCCATGCCCAGCAGGTCGGGTCCGATCGGACGGGCGAACAACGCGCCGAAGGTGTCGACCACGCGTTTGCGCTCGGAAAGCTTCTTCTCAAGCCGCGCCAGACCCCGCTCGTGACCAGAGATCAGGGCGTCGATGCGGGTGTGCAGCCCCCCGAAGGGATCATTGTGCGCGGGCAGCACGATCACGTCGTCGGGCACGGTCGCCTTGACCTTGGCCAGCGAGCGCAGCCAGTCCGACAGTGGATCGGCGTCCGGCTCCGTCGGGAACACCGAGACGTTGGATGAGATGCGCGGCAGCACCTGGTCGCCGGAGATCAGGAGCTTCAGCTCCGGGCACCACAGGCAGGCGTGATCCGGCGAGTGGCCCTGGCCGGTGACCACGCGCCACGTGCGGCCACCGATGTCGAAGTCCTCGCCGTCGGTCAGGCGGCGATAGCTGTCGGGCAGGGCGTAGATCGCCTTGCCGAAGCCGCCGAAGCGGGCCTTGTAGTTCTCGATGGCGTCCTCGTCCCAGCCGGCGGCGCGGAAGAACCGCACCCCGTCCTCGGGCGCCTCTCGGCCGGTGTCGGCCACCAGCATCCGGCACTGGAAGTACTCCAGGCGCGTCATCCAGAGCCGGCAATCGAACTTGCGCGTCATCCATCCGGCCAGGCCGATATGGTCTGGATGCAGGTGGGTGACGATCACGCGGGTGATCGGCTTGCCGCCCAGAGCGTCAGCGAACGCGGCGCGCCAGGCCTGGCTGGTCTCACGGGTCTGGATCCCGGTGTCGACCACCGCCCAGCCCTCGCCGTCAGCGATGGCCCAGACATTGATGAACTGCAGCGAGCCGCCCAGCGGCATCCGCAGCCACAGCACGCCTGGAGCGACCTCGACGGCCTGGCCCGATCCCTGCTCCGGCGCCGTCTCGAACGGATAGACGAGTCGCCCCGCCTTCTTCGGCTCCGACGCCGCTTCCGTCGCTTCGTCCTCGAACCCGTCGCGCATTTCACTCTCCCCGCGCGCCAGTCGACCGACGCTTATTCCCGATATTACCCATTTTTTGCCCGTAAGGGCCGTCACGATCACGCCTAGGTCGGACGGTATCTTGACCCCTGATGCAAGCACGCGCTTATGTCCGCGCGAGGAATCCACCCAGGAGATGTTTCCCATGAGGCCTTTCGCGATCGGCCTGACGGCCGCCCTCGCGGTCGCCGTACTCGTTCCGGCCGCCGTCATTTCGGCGCCGAAGGAACAGAAGGGCAAGCCCGCCATCGACGCCAAGGCGCGTGAAGCGGGCATGAAGGAAGCGCCGGCGCTGATGCAGGCCAGCGGCGCCAGCTGCACCGTTTCTGACGCTCGCTATATCGGCGAGGACAAGAAGGCGGGCGCCAAGTACTTCGAAGTCGCGTGTAACGAAGGCATGGGCTTCGCGCTCATCGCCAAGAAGGACACCGCGCCGCAAGTCTATAGCTGCCTCGAATCGAGCCAGCCGGGTCCGGACGGCAAGGTCGGCGGTCTGGCCTGTATCCTGCCCGGCAACGCCAATCCCAGCGCTGGCCTCGACGCCTACGTCAAGAAGGGCGGCGCCAACTGCGAGATCGAGAACACCCGCGCCATCGGCACGGGGGCCAAGAACGCCTATTTCGAAGTCGCCTGTAAGGGCGGCTCCGGCTACGTCGTCCAGACTACCGCCCCGATGAACATCGGCGGTGACGTCACCGTCAACAGCTGCCTGCTGTACGAAGAAGGCGGTAATGTGAGCTGCAAGCTGACCAACCGTCAGACCCAGCTGCAGATCGTCGACACGCTGAACACGGCCGCTGCGGCCGCCGGCACCAAGTGCGTGGTCAAGGACAAGCGCTACGTCCTCAGCACCAAGACCGACAACTACTTCGAAGTCGCCTGCGACGACGGCAAGGGCTACGTCTACCAGCAGACCTCGGCCACCGGTGCGTTCAACCGCGCCATCCCGTGCGCCCAGGCCGGCTTCGTCGGCGGCGGCTGCACCATGACCGACGCGGTCGCGGCTCAGACCGAGCAAGCCGGCTTCTACAGCAAGCTGGCCAACAAGGCCGGTTTCGCCTGCGACGTCGAGAAGTACGGCATGCTGCCGACCAACGACCCGAAGAAGGAAGTCGTCGAGCTGAAGTGCAAGGGCAGCGACGTGGGCGGCATCGCCGTGTTCACCGCCACCGACGGCAAGGTTTTTGACTGCCTGACCGCCGAGATGAACGGCTACCGCTGCTCCTTCACCAAGAAGGACACGCAATATGCTCGTCTGACCAAGGACCTCGTGGGCTTCAACAAGGCCTCGTGCCAGGTCTCGGACGCGCGCATCATCGGTTCGACCGACACCGAAGGCTTCGTCGAAGTGGCCTGCTCGGACGGCCTGCCGGGCTGGGTCCTGGGCTATCCGGTCGGCGTCGCCAAGCCGGCGGCCAAGGAGTTCCTCTCCTGCGCCCAGGCCAAGGGCATCGGCGGCGGCTGCAAGCTGCCGACCAACAAGCCGAAGGCCTGATCAAGGTCACGGCCTGACAAGGAAGAGCCCGCCCGGAGCGATCCGGGCGGGCTTTTTCTTTTTGGACTGAAAGAGAGGGCTTTTCCTACATCGCCGCTTCGATCAGGCGCGGCCCCGGCGTCGCCATGGCGCGGGCGAAGGCCTCGTCGAAGGCCTCGGCGGTGGAGACGCGCTCGGCGGTCATGCCCATGCCTTCGGCGAGCTTGACCCAATCGATGCGCGGATCACCGAGATCCAGCAGCTTCGAGGCGGCAGGACCAGGGTTGCCGGCGCCGGTGCGGCCCAGCTCGATGCCGAGAATGCGATAGGCGTGGTTGGCGAAGACGACGACGGTGACGTCCAACTTCTCGCGCACGACGGTCCAGAGGCCCTGTACGGTGTACATGCCCGCGCCATCGCCGGTCAGGGCCAGCACCTTGCGGTCGGAACAGGCCACCGCCGCGCCGATCGCCAGCGGGATGCCCTGACCGATCGCGCCGCCGGTCAGGGACAGCCAGTCATGGGCGCGGGCCGCCTTGGTCTGGGTGAAGATCGGCAGGCCCGCCGTCACCGCGTCGTCGGAAATGATCGTGTTCGTCGGCATATGCCGGGCGATCGCCGCGCCGATGGCCCAGGCGTCGAGGCGTCCGGCCGGCGCGTCCGGCGCGGCGTAGGTCTCGACGGAACCCAAGGCCGGAGCGCCCAGCGCGTCAGCCAGGGCGTTGAGCGCTGCGGCGGCGTCGACCTCGCGGCCACAGAGCGTCTCGACTGCGCAACCCTCCGGAACCAGCACGCTGGGACGATCGGGATAGGCGAAGAAGGCCACCGGGGTCTGGGTCGCGACCAGCACCATCAAGTCGACGCCATCGAGGTCCTTCAGCGCCAGCTCCCCGAAATAGGGCAGTTTGTCGGGGCGAAAACGACCTTCGCCGCGCGCTTGGCGAGCGGTGAAGGTGTCGGTCAGCACCCGCACGCCATGGGCGGCAAGCCGCCCGGCCGCCGTCAGGGCCGCCTCGCCACAGGCGCCGGAGCCCAGCAATAGCACCGGCTTGGCCGCATCGCTCAGCGCCTTGGCCGCTGCGGCGACGGATGTAGCCTCGGGCGCGGTGAAGGCGGGCGGCGTCACGACCGGCCCCTTGACCGTCGTCTCGTTCCAGGCCGCGTCGGCGGGGAGGACGAGGCAGGCGTTGCCGCCGGGCGCGCCATAGCTGGCGACAATGGCCTCTGCGGCCAGAGGCCCGACGCTGTCGGCGGTCTCGGCCGACTTGACCCACAGTGAGTTGGGGGCGGCGAGGGCGGCGATGTCGCTGTTCAGCGGCGCGTCGAAGTCGCGGTGATAGGTGGCGTGGTCGCCGATGACATTGACCACCGGGGTGAAAGCGCGGCGGGCGTTGTGCAGATTGGCCGCGCCATTGGCGTAGCCGGGTCCCAGGTGCAGGAGGGTGCAGGCGGGCTTGCCGGCCATGCGGCCATAGCCGTCGGCCGCACCGGTGGCCACGCCCTCGAACAGGCAGAGCACGCTGCGCATGCGCGGCTCGCGGTCCAGGGCCGAGACGAACTGCATCTCGCTGGTGCCGGGATTGGCGAAACAGGCGGTCACGCCGTTGTCGGCCAGGGTGGTGATCAGGGCGTCCGCGCCGTTCATGGTCTTCTCCGTACCTATGCCTCTTCCTTCCGACATTTCGCCGGCCGCGCCAACCCGGGGACGCTTCAAGGCGATTGCGCTCAGAGGGCGGGGCGGCGCAGTCTGAGCAAAAAGCGGGGGGACAGGATGATGCAAGGCATGAGCGCGGCCGCGCGGTGGACGCTGATCGCTTCGGTGTTCGCCGGGGTCAGCTATGTGGCCAGCTGGGCCCTGACCCTGCCGCCTGGGGTCGAGACCGTCTGGAAGGGCGCGGGCGTCGCCCTCCTGGCGATCCACGCCGCGCTACGGGCCCGGTCGCTGGACGGCTGGCTGCTCGCCGCCGTCATGGCGCTGGGGACCGGCGGCGACGTCCTGCTGGAGACCCACGGCCTCACGGTTGGCGCGATCTCGTTCCTGCTGGGACACGTGGTGGCCAGCGGCCTCTATCTTCGCCACCGCAAGCCTGGGTCCCTGGCGCCGCTGGCGCTGATCCCGATCGTCGTCGCCGTGTCGTTCCTGCTGCCCAGCGACCGCGCCGGCGCGCCGGGGATCGCCCTCTACAGCCTGTTCCTGGCGGTGATGGCCGCCACGGCCCTGATGAGCCGGTTCCCGTTCAAGACCGTCGGTTCGGGCGCGCTGATGTTCGTGGTCTCGGATGTGTTGATCTTTGGCCGCTTGGGGCCGTTGCCCGACAACCTGGCTACGGGGCTGGGCGTCTGGGGTCTCTACTACTTTGGACAGTTGCTGATCTGCGTCGGTGTGGCGGGGGCGTTGGACGCCTCCACCACCGACCTCCCCGGCGAAGGCCGGGGCCCAGATTCAGCCTGAGCGTTTGAAGGTAACGCGCCGACGGCCCTGCGCTTCCGGCGGACCTCCGTGGGTTCGATCTGGGCCCCGGCCTTCGCCGGGGAGGTCGGATTAGGAGAACACCATCACCCCTTCGCCGGGCGACTCAGCAAACAGCCGCTCAAGCTCTTTCGGCCGCCGATCCCGCGCCAGGGCCTGGTTGATATAGCCCTTGTCCGTCAGCTCGCCGCTCGCCGCGTCGGGCGCGCCGTCCAGGATCAGGGCCCGAGCGATCCGTCCGCCGCCGCCCTTGGCCGCCGCGTTCATCCGCGACAGGCCCTCAACGATGGCCGCACGCACCGCATCAGGGGCGCCGAGCCGCTCGGCCGCCTTGGCGTCGACGAACAGCATCAGGCCGACGCCTTCCTGTCCCTCGCCGCAGACGACCGCGTCGGACACGACGCCGCCGATCGCCGACACCGCCGCCACCCGCAGGGCCCCGGCAGCCACGAAGGTGCCGCTGGCCAGCTTGAAGTTCTCGACCAGGCGTCCGTCGAACACCAGCCCCGCCGCCGCATCCTCCGGATCGGCCAGCCTCGCCGCGTCGCCCAGGCGGTAGAAGCCCTCTTCGTCAAAGGCCTGGGCCGTGGCCTCGGGCTGGTCGAGATAACCGGGCGAGACCTGCGGGCCCTTCACGCGGATCTCGAACTTGCCGCCGTCGCCGGCCGGAACCAGCTTCACCGCCGTACCGGGCGTGGGCAGACCGACCATCCCGGAGCGCGCATTCAGCCAGTGGATGTTGCAGGCCGTCGGCCCCGTCTCGGTCGCGCCATAGCCGGCGGCGAAGGTGATCCGTTCGCCCACCGTCCGCACCGCGACGGCCTGGACGCGATCGAGGATCGACTGGGCCATCGAGGCTCCGCCGTACTGCAGAACCCGCACCTTTTCGAAGAACTTCGCGGCGAGGGCCGGGTCACGCTCCAGCTCGCCGACGAACATGCCCCAACCGGCCGGGACCATGTTGTGATAGGTCGTGGCCACCTCCGACAGGTTCCGGACGGTCTCGGCGAAGCGCCCGGGCACGGGCTGGCCGGCGTCGATGTAGAGCGTCCCGCCCCGGTGCAGCACCATGTGCAGGATGGCGTTGGCGCCCAGGCTGTGGCTCCAGGGCGCGGAATTGACCAGCACCGGCGGTTCGGGGTCGGCGTAGCACGCCTCGATCTGCGCCGCGTTCAGCGCGATGTTGGCGTGGGTGCACACCACCGCTTTCGGCTTCCCGGTCGAGCCGGACGTCAATAACAGCTTGGCCACGTCGTCCGGCTGGGCCGTTGGCGGCAGCGGCGAGCTCTTCAACAAGGCTTCAAAGGCGACGTCGCCCGGCCGCGCATTGCGACTGACCACGACCGGCAATCCGGCCAGGAACGGCGCGGCTAGGGCGTCGCTGAACGCCTCGGCGTCGTCGGCGTAGACGGCGGCGGGCTTCAGCCGCTCAACGGCGTGTTGCAGCCGGGTGAGATCCGCGCCCTTAAGGCCGTATTGCGGCGACACCGGCGCGGCGGGCGCGCCCAGGCTCATGGCGGCGTAGGCGATCAGGGCGTGGTCGATGCCGTTGCGCGCCAGGATCA
Organism: Pseudomonadota bacterium; assembly: GCA_020161365.1. Taxonomy (GTDB): domain Bacteria; phylum Pseudomonadota; class Alphaproteobacteria; order Caulobacterales; family Caulobacteraceae; genus Caulobacter. Next base: position 248,971 of record JAIUNU010000007.1, read on the forward strand.
GCAACGGCTGACCTCGGTGCAGGCCCAGCGCGGCCAGCCCGCCCGCCAGCGCCTCGACCCGAGACCTCGCCTGCGCATAGGTCACGGTGCGCCAGCCCTCGCCGTCGCGTTCAGCCAGCCAGATCCGGTCCGGCGCCTCGGCCGCCCAGCGCGCCAGCGGCGCGGTCGTGGTCCGCACAGCATCGGAATAGGGCATGGGATTGCGCAGGATCAGCGTCTCGCCCCCCTCGCCCTGGGATCGCTCGACCTCCAGCGCGCGGGGCGCGTAGCGAGCATCGCGGAAGGGGGCTGTGTTCAGGGTCGATCCGTCCATGACCTGTTATGTCGCGGGTCATAACGCTGTTCAATCGGCCGGGCGTAATCGCGCCCCTCTCGACATTTTTTTACGGCCGCTGTCGAATCCTGCGGACCCGGTGCGTCTCTGGGGTCGAGGCGCTGCGATGGTCGCGCGCCGACGGGAGAAGACCATGCAATACGCCCTGCTGCTGTACGAGAACGAAGCGGTCTACGCCGAAGAGGGCGCGACCAGCCTGGAGGCGATCATCGCGGCCCATGGCGCTCTGGCGGCCGAACTGGCCCAGCAGGGCGTGCTGCGCGGCGGCCAGGGTCTGAAGTCGTCAGACACCGCCACCACCCTGCGCAAGGCGCGCGGCGTCGACACCCTGCACGACGGCCCCTACGCCGAGGCGCGTGAGCAGTTGGGCGGCTTCTACGTGATCGAGGTTCCGGATCTCGACGCGGCCCTGGCCATCGCCAAGCGCATCCCCTTCGCCGGCGACGGCGCGGTCGAGGTGCGCCCGATCATCGACGAAGATTGAGCCTGCTCGACCAGACGGCGCGGCGGGACGGCGGCAGGATCGTCGCCGCCCTGGCCGCCGCCTTCCGCGACCTCGACCTAGCTGAAGAGGCCTATGCCGAGGCCTGCGCACGGGCGGCGGCGGTGTGGCCCGCCGCGCCGCCGCTGGACCCGGCCGCCTGGCTCTACGCCGTCGCCCGTCGCTATGCGCTGGATATGATCCGTAGACGGAATATGCGTCGCGCCAACGCTGTTGAACCGCCCGCGCCGCCCCCCACGGCCGAGGACATCCTGACCGCCGACGACCGCCTGATCCCCGACGAGCGGTTGCGATTGATCTTCGTCTGCTGCCACCCGTCGGTCGCGCCGGAGGCGCGCGCCGCCCTGACCCTGCGCCTGGTCTGCGGCCTCTCGGTCGCCGAGATCGCCCGCGCCTTCCTGGTCGCCGAACCGGCCATGTTCCAGCGCCTGACCCGCGCCAAGAGGAAGATCGCGCAGGCGGGCGTATCGTTCGAGGTCCCGGGTCCGGAGGCCTGGCCCGGCCGGATGGCGGCGGTGCTATCGACCCTGGAAGTGGCCTACGCCCGCGCCCACGAAGACGCCGCCGGCTCAGGGCCGCACGCCGGCTACGCCCGCGAGATGCTGGACCTGACCGCCGTGCTCACGGGCCTGGCCCCCGACGATCCGGAGGCCCTGGCGTTCGCCGCCCTCGTCCGCTTCGCCGAGGCGCGGCGTCCGGCTCGGCTGGACCCGGACGGGGCCATGATCCCTCTGGCCGAGCAGGACCCGAAACTTTGGAACCGCGCCCTGATTGCCGAGGGCGAAGCCCTCCTGCGCCGCGCCGCGCGGCTGAACCGTCCGGGCCCGCGCCAGTTGCGGGGCGCCCTGCATGGGGCCTGGGCGCTGCGAAGGTCCCTTGCGGAGCCGCCGCCGTGGGCGACCCTGCTGGCGCTGTATGACCTGTTGCTTCAAGAGGGCGACGATCCGTTCGTCCGTCTCAACCGCGCCGTCGCGCTGGCGGAGCTCGCCGGGCCGGCGGCCGCCCTCGCCGAGGTCGAGGCGCTGGACGCCGACCGGTTTGAGCGTTTTCAGCCTTACCATGCGGTCAGGGCCGATCTGCTGGCGCGGCTGGGCCGAGCCGACGAGGCTCTGCGGGCCTATGACCGGGCGATAGAGATGGCGCCGGGAGAGGCTGAACGGCTCTGGTTGATCCGTAGACGGATGATCTTGCCCTAAGTTGCCGTCGGCGCCCGCTCCCGCCTTGACGCGGCTCACTCCAACCGGTCGGCCTTGCGCAGTTCGGGGAACAGGAAGGCCCAGATTCCGGTGACCGCCATGGCGCCGACGCCGCCGAACACCGCCGCGCCGATCGGACCCAGCAGCCAGGCCGCCGCGCCGCTCTCGACCTCGCCCAGCTCGTTGGAGGCGCTGATGAACACGCCCGATACGGCGGCGACCCGGCCGCGCATGGCGTCGGGGGTGACAATCTGCACCAGGGTTTGGCGGACATAGACGCTCAGCATGTCGGCCCCGCCCAGCACCGCCAGCGCCGCCACCGACAGCCAGACCAGCTTGGAAAGACCAAAGACCACCGTGGCCAGGCCGAAGACGGCGACGCCGGCGAACATGATCTTGCCGGCCTGGCGTCGGATCGGGTTGGCGGCGAGATAGATCCCGACCAGGCAGGCGCCGATCGCGGGGGCGGCGCGCAGCAGGCCAAAGCCGCCGGGGCCGATATGCAGCACGTCCTTGGCGAACACCGGCAGCAGGGCCGTCGCGCCGCCCAGGATTACGGCGAACAGGTCCAGCGAGATCGAGCCGAACACGATCTTGTTGTTCCAGACGTAGGAGAGGCCTTCCTTGATGAGCTCGACGCGCGAGCCGGGCTGCTGCTCGGGCTTGGTGGGCTTGCGGATGGCCAAGGCGAGCAGGGCCGCGGTCAGGTAGAGGGCGAACGAGGCCCCGAAGGCCAGGGCTGGCGAATGGATCAGGAGCAGGCCGCCGAGGGCGGGTCCGCCGATGGATCCGGCCTGCCAGGACAGCGATTGCCAGGCGATGGCGCGCGGCAGCAGCGGACGCGGCACCAGCATCGGCCCCATGGCGCTGCTGGCCGGCGAGAGGAAGGCGCGGCTGGCGCCGAACAGCACCGAGATCGCGAAGATCGGCCACAGCTGGTGCGAGCCCATCAGGGCCAGGATCAGCAGCACGCCGGCGCTGACGGCGTCCAGCGCCAGGGTCGCGGCGACGATCAGCTTGCGGGTCCGGCGGTCGGCCGTCTCGCCGGCCACCAGGGTCAGCAGGAACAGCGGCAGAAACTGCGCCAGGCCGATCATGCTGACCAGGAACGCCGACTCGCCGACCGAGCGGGTCATCCGGGCGATGGCGTAGACCTGCCAGCCCAGCGCCACCGACTGGATCTGCACCCCCAGGGTGGAGACGAACCGCGCCGCCCAGAACAGCAGGAAGTCACGCTCCCGTAACAGGGCGCGGGTAGAGCTCTCGAGCGCAGGCTCGGACGATGGGGCGGCGGGATCGGACATCGCGCCGAACATAGGGCCAAGTCGTCGCACCGCAACGTTATTGACCTGCGAAGGCCTTGGCCCTACAGCGCCGCATCCTTTGGAGGCAATCAGGCATGCGACGCCTGCGACGAATGAAGCGCGAACGCGCCACGATCTGAAGCCCTCCCGCGCGCCTTCGTGTCGGGAGCCCCCGACGCCCTTTCGCATTTTCCGAAGGCCGATGACCTCCGTTCAACAGTCTCTCTCTCCCGACCCCTTTCCGCCGCTGGTCCACGAGACCCCGGCGATGGAAGCCGCCGTCACCGCCCTGATCGACCGGGTCTTCGGCCCCGGCCGGTTCGCCAAGTCATCCGAGCGCCTGCGCGAGGGCAACACCCTTCTGGCCGACTGCTCGTTCGTGTCCCTGCGCGGCGGCGCGCCTGTGGGCTGCGTGCGGATGTGGCCTGTGACGATCGGCGGCGAACCCGTCGCGTTCCTGGGGCCGCTGGCCGTGGATCCCGACGAGCGCAGCGCCGGCTTGGGCCAGGCCCTGGTCGAGGCCGCCTGCGAGGCGGCGCGGGCCGCCGGCTGGCGCGCGGTCCTGCTGGTGGGCGATGGTCCGTACTTTGGGCGCGTCGGCTTTTCCAACGCCCACACGGCCGGAGTCGTGATGCCCGGGCCGGTCGATCAGCGCCGCGTCCTGCTGTTGCCGCTGCGCGAAGGCGGCGACGAAGGACTCTCCGGCCTCGTCGCCGTTGACCCTCGCGCTTGAGCCGGCGCGCCCGACAGCCTAACTGAACGGGCATGACCGACACGCCCTTCAAGTCTGGCCTGGATGGCGTCGCTCAGTCCGTGAAAGCGGCGGGCGAGCGCGGCTTGCCGCCCGTCCACCTCTGGAACCCGCCCCATTGCGGCGAGATCGACATCCGCATCCGCAAGGACGGCGTCTGGTTCCACGAGGGCACGCCGATCGGCCGCGAGGCGCTGGTGCGGCTGTTCTCGACGGTTCTGCGGCTGGACCCCGACGGCTACCACCTGGTGACGCCGGTCGAGAAGATGAGGATCACCGTCGAGGACGCGCCGTTCATCGCGGTTCGCGTGGACCGCGAGGGCGAGGACCTCGTCTTCCAGACCAATGTCGGCGACACGGTGACGGCGGGGCCGGACAACCCGATCCGCGTCACCATCGACGCGGAGACCGGCGAACCGCGTCCGTATGTCCACGTCCGACGAGGCCTGGAAGCGCTGATCGCACGGGCGGTGTTCTACGAACTGGCCGAGTTGGCGGTTGAACGCGAGGGCGTCTGGGGCGTGCGCTCGGGCGGGGCGTTCTTCCCGATCGCCGGGCCCGGCAAGGGTGCGGCATGACCCGCGAAGAGCGCCGCGCCTGGATCACCAGCCGCCTGCATCCGATCGCCGACTATGATCCCAGCCTGGCCAATCCCCTGCGGTCGGACTTTGATCTCAATCCGGGCCTGAAGGTCGACAACCCGCACGCCCTCCGGCCGGCCGCCGTGCTGGTCGGCCTGGTCGAGCACGACGACGGTCCGACCATCCTGCTCACGCGCCGCTCCGACACGTTGCGGAGCCACACCGGCCAGATCGCCTTTCCGGGCGGGCGATGCGATCCGGGCGAGACCCCCTGGGGCACGGCGCTGCGCGAGGCTCAGGAGGAGGTCGGCCTGGACCCCGCCCACGTCACGGTGGCGGGGCTGCTGCACGGCTACCAGACCGTCACCGGCTTTCACGTCACGCCGGTGGTGGGCTTCATCGATCCCAAGGCGACCTTCACGCCCAGTCCCGAGGAGGTCGCCGACGTCTTCGAGACGCCGTTCGACTTCCTGATGGATCCGGCCAACCACCAGCGCCAGCATCGGGAGGTTCCCGGCGGCCCGCGACGTCACTTCTATGCGATGCCGTGGAACGATCGGTTCATCTGGGGCGCGACGGCCGGGATGCTGCGCGCGCTCTACGAGGCGCTCTACGACGAATCCGGGCGCGGCCCCCCTGAATAGGGCGTTTCGGGTCTGGCGAAGCGGGGGCCTGCTGGCCTAACAATGTCGCCCCCTCGTCAGAGGGATCGGACGCGTGAGTGGGAGTCAGGCGTTGAGCAGTGAAATGATCGGTGACGCGCCCTGGATCGCGTCTCCGGAGACCAAGGCTGTTATCGCCGCATTGGAAGCGCGCGGCTACGCCGGTTGCGCGCGGTTTGTCGGGGGATGTGTGCGCAACACCCTGATGGGCAAGCCCGTCGACGACATCGACATCGCCACCACCCTGACGCCGGACCTCGTCATCGACGCCCTGGAGCAGGCCGGCCTGCGCGCCATCCCGACCGGGGTCGACCACGGCACGATCACCGCCCTGTCCGGCGGACGCCCCTACGAGATCACCACCCTGCGCAAGGACGTCTCGACAGACGGTCGGCGCGCGGTGGTGGCCTTCACCCAGGACTGGAATCAGGACGCCGAGCGGCGCGACTTCCGCTTCAACGCCCTCTACGCGGACACCGACGGCCGGATCTACGACCCGACGGGCCAAGGCGTCGCCGACGCGCGCGAGGGGCGGGTGGTGTTCGTCGGCGATCCGATGACCCGCATCCGCGAGGACTATCTGCGCATCCTGCGCTTCTTCCGCTTCCAGGCCTGGTATGGCCGGGGCGAGGCCGACCAGAAGGCCCTGGCCGCCTGCAAGGCGCTGAAGGGCATGGTGTCGGGCCGCGCCGCCGAGCGCACCCAGAAGGAACTGATGAAGATGCTTGCGGCGGATGATCCGCGTCCGGCCTTCCGCCTGATGGCCGCCACCAGCGTCCTGTCTTCGATCCTGCCGTCGGTGAAGTCCCTGGCCCGGTTCGAGGCGCTGGTCGGCATCGAGACCGAGCAGCTGTTCGAGAACGATCCCGACTTGCGCCTCGCGGCCCTGATCCCGGACGATCCCAAGGTCGCCGAACAGCTGGCCGAGCGCCTGCGCCTGCCCAACAATGTTCGCGACCGCCTGGTGGACGCCGTCGGCAAGACGCCCCGCGTGGTCTCTTGGATGAGCCCGCGTGAGGCGCGCCGGGCGGTCTATGGCCTGGGGACTCGCACCTTCTCTGACCGTATCAAGCTGGCTTGGGCGGGTTCGGGCCGCGACTCCACCGCGCCGCAATGGCGAGCCTTGCTGGCCTTGGCCGAGACCTGGAACCCGCCGGCCTTCCCGCTGTCGGGCGACGAGGTCATGAAGGCCGGGGTGCCCAAGGGCCCGATGGTCGGCGAGGTTATGCGCGAGATCGAGCTCTGGTGGATCGACCAGGACTTCATCGAAGACAAGTTCAGCGCCATCGAGCGCCTGAAGGCCGTGGCTCAGGGCATGGTCTACTGACGACGATGACGGCGCGCGCGCTCAAGATCGGCCTGCTGGAGACGGGCGAACCGCCCGGGGCGCTGAAGGCGACCTTTGGCGGCTACGGCTCGATGTTCGAGGCGCTGCTGGGCGATGGTCATGCGTACCGCACCTATGACGTCCAGCGCGGGGTCTTGCCGGCCCATCCGGGCGATAACGACGCCTATGTGATCACCGGCTCCTCGGCGGGGGTCTATGACCCTCTGCCCTGGATCGAACCGTTGAAGGCTTTCCTGCGAGCGGCCGGAGGGCAGACGCCGCTGGTCGGCGTGTGTTTCGGTCACCAGGTCATGGCCGAGGCGTTCGGAGGCAAGGTTGAGAAGTCGGCGAAGGGCTGGGGCGTTGGTCTCCAGGCCTATACGGTCGCCGAGCGGGCGCCCTGGATGGACGGGGCGGCGCAGGTCGCCGTGCCGGGGTCGCACCAAGACCAGGTGGTGGACCTGCCGCCCACGGCCCGCGTGCTGGCGGGCAGCGCGTTCACCCCCTATGGCATTCTCGCCTATGAGGACGCCCGCGCGATCTCGATGCAGTTCCATCCGGAGTTCTCGCCGGACTACGCCAAGGCGCTGATCGAGGCGCGGCGCGGGACCCGGTATACCGATCCGCAGGCCGATGCGGCGATCGCCAGTCTGGACGGCCCCAACGACCGAGCGCGGATGGCCGATTGGATCGGGCGGTTCCTCACCCAGGAAACCACACGCTAAGCTGAGGCGTTGGCCCTCCGGCATTGCTGGAGGAAACCCCATGCGCATCGTAACGATCGCCATCCTCGTCGGAGGCGTGACCGCCGCAGGCGCTGTTCTGGCCGGAGGCGTCGCTGCACCCTCGGTGAAGCCGGCCGCCGCGGCGTCCCTGCGCACCGTCGCCAGCTTTGACGGTATCAAGGACCCCGCCGCCCGCTCGCTGGCCCTGTTCGAGGAAGCGGGCAAGGTGATCCAGAGCCCCCGATGCCTGAACTGCCACCCCGCCGAACGCTCGCCCACTCAGGGGGATGACCTGCATCCGCACAATCCGCCGATGGTCGCCGGCGACAGCGGCCACGGTCCGGCGGGCTTGCCGTGCCTTTCATGTCATACCGCCGCCAACGTCCCGACCTGGGGCGATCGCATCAAGAGCATTCCGGGTGATCCGAAGTGGGCGCTGGCGCCGGCCGAAATGGCTTGGCAGGGCAAGTCCCTCGGAGCCATCTGCGCCCAGATCAAGAACCCCGCCACCAATGGCGGCAAGACCCTGGCGGAGATTCATCACCACATGGCTGAGGACCACCTGGTGGGGTGGGGTTGGAACCCGGGCGAGGGGCGAACACCGGCGCCGGGCACGCAGGCTCAGTTTGGCGCGCTGATCAAGGCGTGGATCGATACGGGCGCGAAGTGTCCGAAGGCCTGAGAAGGCCGGTGGCGCCCTGCGCTGGCCGCGTCGTCAGCTTGAAATCTTGGCTTCCAGTTCGTTGAGGCGCGCGCGGGTCGAAGCAAGGTCCGGTCCGAACCGCGCCGGGTCGGCGGCGGCCAGGCGGCCGGCGATGTCGTAGCTTTCGCGATAGAGGTCCAGGGCCCGCATCCGGTGGCCGCGATCCTCGCGAAGATCGGCCAGGCGCTCGAGATTGACCGAGAGCGCGCGTTGGGCGTTGGCGTCGTGCGCCTCGCGGCCGCCGCGTGAGCGGCGCAGGGCCAGCGCCTCTTCGAAAGCCGAGAGCGCCGCGTCAAGACGCCCCTCAGCCTCGGCCACGTCGCCCACGCCCGACAGTGCGCCGGCCAGGAGTTCGGTGCTGGCGTCGTCGGTGCGGACCTGGCGAACCTGACGCGCAAAGGCCACGGCCGTCTCATAGGCTTCGGCCGCTTCATCGAGCTGGCCCTGAGCGCGAGCGAAGTCGCCCAGGTCGCGATGAACGATGGCCAGTTCCTCGTCGGTGTGCGCCTGGCGCTTCATCGTCGCGAGCAGGCGCGCGCACTCACCCCAGGAATCCGCGCGGCTCAGGCCGACCAGGCGCGCCCGCATCTCGGCGAAGGTGTTGGGCGATGGCTGGGGCGGGAGCGGCGCGACGACTGGCTCGGGCGGCGGCGTCACGGGCATGACCGGCGTCGCCACCGGCTCGACGGCGGAAAGGGCTAGGGCAGGTGACGGCGCTGCGACCGTAGCCGCGACCGGCGCGGTCTTGCGCGTTTTGCGCTTGGGACGGGGAAGCAGGGCGGCGACGATGAGCACCCCGCCCACGATCGTCGCCGCCACGCCGACAGCGGGCCGATGCGGTTCAAACGGACCAAGGTCGAGGTTCGTGGCCCATGTCCCCAGCGAGCCCCAGCCCGCCACCACATACCCCGACGACGCCAGGATCAGCCCCAAGATGATCCCAACCAGTCGCGCCAACATCGCGTCCCCCAGACGTGCGCCCATTATAGGCGTCCCACCGCCGAGCCGCACTAGTCATCCGACGGCCCCGATCCCGTCGAGCCGTCTCAACCGGCAGGGGAAGGGGGCCGCGCGAATGATCCCGTGGCGGGCGCCGGGCGAAGGAGGCGCCTCTAAATCAACCAGGTTCGCGGGCGCGGGTGCGCCTCGCCGCGGGTGAGATAGTAGATTCCCATCACGCAGCGAACCACGAACCAGACGCCCACGGCGCCCATGATCGCGATCCCCGCCATCAGCACGGGAATACCCACCAGCAGCAGGCTCAGCGGCGCGCCGAAGATGGTCATCATCAGGCCGATCAGGAACCAGGCGATGGCCAGCCAGAAGGTCCGGATCGCGAAGGTGTAGTGCGAGGCGTTGATGGGGCCTGCGGCGTCACGGTTCACATAGGCCACGATCAGGCCCACGAAGAAGGTGAGGCCGTTGGTGAAGCCCAGCAGGTAGAGGCCGTACACGACGGCGGGCAGGATCTTGTCTTCCTCGGCGCGAGGGGCGACGGCGGCGTCGGTCATGGCTTAGAGCATCCAGTTCTTAGGCGTGGGGTAGGGCTGGCCCTTCAGCAGGTGCGAAAGGCCGACAATAGCGCGGACGATGACCCAGAGGCCGACTGCGACCAGCATCACCACGCCGATGCCGACCGCGGTCAGCAGCAGCGAGACCGCGCTGAACAGCAGCGCCAGCCAGAAGGTGCGGATCTGGAATTCGTAGTGGCTGGCCAGCCAGTCAGGCGCGTCCTTGCGGCTGATATAGGCCAGGATGGCCGCGATCAGGCTGGTGAAGCCGCCGGTCACGGCGCCGGCGATATGCAGCGCGTAGATCGCGATCGGCAGGGCCTTGTCGTCCTGCAGCGTGGGCGGGACGGCGGTTTCGGGTGTGGGGTCGGTCACGGTTGAGCCTGGGATAACCTTGTCATCCGGATCGTCGCGCCGATCGCGCCGGGATGCAAATGAAGGTGGCGTCATGAAGGCGATGTCACGTTGGGCGGGCTCCTCGAACCTTACAAAAAAGTCATCTCGCAGGATCGATCCGGCACGGAGCGGGGGCCGTAACGCTGATCAGACCGCGCGCCGTCGACCTCTTCAGTTCCCCCAACCCGAAGACTTGATGGAAGGTTTCAAGACATGATGCGTTCGATGCAACGCCGGGCCGCCGTTCTGGCCCTGGCCGCCGCCGCCGTGGCCGGTCCCGCCCTCGCCGACCACCACGGCGCCAAGCCAAACATTGTCGGCGTGGCCGCCGGCAATGCGGACTTCTCGACCCTGGTGACCGCCGTGAAGGCCGCCGACCTGGTTGGCACCCTGTCGGGCGCGGGTCCGTTCACGGTTTTCGCCCCGACCAACGCCGCCTTCGCCAAGCTGCCGCCCGGCACGGTGCAGACGCTGGTGAAGCCTGAGAACAAGGCCACCCTGACCAAGATCCTGACCTGCCACGTCGTGGCCGGCAAGGTGACGGCCGCGACTCTGACCGACGCGATCCAGAAGCACGGCGGCAGCTACACGATCAACACGGTCGGCGGCTGCCAGTTCAAGGCTGCGGTCGTCGGCGGCAAGGTCGTGATCACCGACGAAAAGGGCGGCAAGAGCGCCGTCACCGCCACCGACGTCGCCGCCAGCAACGGCGTCATCCACGTCATCGACAGCGTGCTGATGCCGCGCTGATAGACCCTTTCAGGTCTCCCAGAAGGGGCGCTCCGGCCGCAAGGTCGGGGCGCTCTTCGCATTTTCAGGGCAGAAGATCGGCGGGCGGATCGCGCGGATCGAAGTCCGCCGGACGCGCCAGCCAGGGCAGGGCGGCGAACATCAGGATCAGGACGAAGGCCATCCGCGCGGCCATGTCGACGCCGACGGCCGCCATGCCGGCGGTCAGCGAGAACAGCAGCGTGGCGGCGGCGCCGAGGGCCAAGAGGCCCATGACGAAGGTCAGCGCCGTCCGGGCCTCCAGCCTGGCCAGGCCGAACTTGGCGCGCGGCGACAGGTCCGCGCCCACGGCCGCGATGGCGCGGGCCAGGATCGAAAACGCGGCCAGGCGATCCTCGAACCGTCCCGGACCCACATAGCTCTGCGACGGGATCAGCAGCCGGCGGCGGCCGAACACGACCAGCAGCACCCGCCGCCGGCCGTCCGGCGCCAGCGACAGGCTGTAACGGCTCAGGCCCGACAGCGGAAAGCGGCGCTCGATCCGGCCGCGCGTCTCGATCAGCGTCCCGGCCTCCAGGGTCCAGACCGTTTCGGGCTGGAACGGGGCGAGCCGGGCGCTGAAGGTGATCGCGGTCACGCGCGGACGGCGGTGATCTCGACGCCGGCGGCGGCGGCGTGCGGGGCGAGGGCCAGGGGCTTTTCCACCCGCACCCGGGCGCGGGTGACACGGGGGTCGGCGAAACAGGCCTGGGCCAGGCGCTCGGCGAAGGTCTCGACCAGATCGATATGACCCTCGGCGACGATGGCGCGGGCGGCCTCGCCGATGGTTTCGTAGTTCACGGTGTCGCCCAGGCGCTCGCAGTGGCTGGCGGCCACGTCCAGCTCGACATCGACGACCAGCGGCTGCAGGCGACCATGCTCGTGGTCATAGACGCCGATCTGGGCGTCGACCTTGAGGCCGCGCACGAAGACCTTGGTCACGATGATGCGGGCGATGTCGGCGGCGGGCGCGGGGTCGGCGAGGGGCGAAGCGGCCAAGGCGCGGCCTTTCTTTCAACGAGGTCGAGCCTATTGTTCCAGACAGGCTCTACGGAGCAACAATATCCGGCGTCTTCCAACCCAGGTGCTGGCCGCCGTCCACGGCGATCATCTGTCCCGTGACCGAGGACGCGTCAATCAGATAGCGCAACGCGGCGGCGACCTCTTCGGGGCTGGCGCGCCGCTGCAACAGCACGCCCGCCGCCTCGGCCTCGAACTCGCCCGGCGCCTGATGCACCGAGGGCAGGGTCGGACCCGGCCCGATGGCGTTGACGCGGATGCGCGGCGCCAGGGCCTGGGCCAGGGTCTGGGTGGCCCACCACAGGCCCGCCTTGCTGAGCGTGTAGCTGAAGAACTGCGGATTGGGCCGCCAAACCCGCTGGTCGATCAGGTTGACCACCAGGCCGTGGCGATCCGCCGGCAGGGCCCCCGCCATCGCCTCGGCCAGCACGATCGGCGCGCGCAGATTGGTCTCGAGGTGGCGGTTCCAGGTGGCCCGCGACAGGCCGCCGACGCGGTCGTCCTCGAAGGCCGAGGCGTTGTTGATCAGGAGGGTCAGCGGACCCAGCGGGGCGGCCTGGGCCACGAGGCTGCGCGTCTCGTCCTCGTCCGCCAGGTCGGCGCGGACCAGCAGGGCGCGGCGGCCCAGGTCCTGGACGGCGCGCGCGGTCTCTTCGGCCTCGTCGGCCGAGGCGCGGTAGTGGATGGCGACGTTGTAGCCGGCGCGCGCGGCCTCCAGGGCCAGGACCTGGCCGATCCGGCGTCCCGCGCCGGTGACCAGGGCCGCGCCGCGCGAGGTCATCTTAGTCGATGCGGCCAAACTCGGTCAGGTTCAGGCCCATGATGACGAGCAGGAAGAGAGCGATGACACCGATCGCGATCATGGCGCGGCTCCGGAAAAGAGAAAGTGATCACTCGGGCTTTAGCGGCGCAGTCCGCTATTCGCAAGCTCAGGCGGTTGCGTATTTCTCCCCGGTGTCATCCCGGCCGTAGCGCAAAGCGCGGAGCGCCGGGACCCAGGGGGCACAGAGCGCCGCGCGGGCCGCCCCTGGGTCCCGGACAGCCTCTCCGAGGCTTCCGGGATGACACGGGGTCTGAGGCAGGATTTAAACCACCCCATGCTCTGGCGCCGCCGCATCGAACCGTTCACCCGCCCCCTGGTCTATGCCTGGTTCCGCCTAGCGCGCGGCCTGACGCTGGGGGTGCGGGCGGTGGTCACCGACGAGGCCGGCAAGGTCCTCCTGATCCAGCACACCTACATCAAGGGCTGGTACCTGCCCGGCGGCGGGGTCGAGCGCGGCGAGACGGCCGAGACCGCCGTGATCCGCGAGCTGGCCGAGGAGGCCGGGGTCCGCGCCCTCTCGCGGCCGCGCCTGATTTCGGCCCACAGCAACGAGGTGCTGCACCCCGGCGACCACGTGCTGCTCTACCGGATCGAGGCCTGGGAGCCCTGTCCGTCCGACGCGTTGGGCGAGATCCACGCCGTCGGCTGGTTCGATCCTCACGCCCTGCCCGAAGAGACCACCCGCGCCACCCGCAAGCGCATCGCCGAGGCGCTGCACGGGGACGAGACCGATCCGATGTGGTGAGAGAGCTCCAGCGCCCCCTCCGTCTCGTCGCGTATCCGCGCCGATCCACCTCCCCCGCTGCGCGAGGGAGGATGCCTTTCTTCCTCCCCCGTGGAACGGGGGAGGTGTCGCGGTGCGTAGCATCGTGACGGAGGGGGCGCTTGTTCCCCCTTCCCACCTGAACGCCGATCACATTAAATGGCTGTTTGAAACCGTCCGCCGCGTCTCCCAACTAAGAGCGGACCCACAGGGCAGGAGCGAAGGCATGCGCGAGTACACGAAGTTCTATATCGACGGCGCCTGGGTCGACCCGGCCCAGCCCAAGACGCTGGACGTCATCAATCCGGCCAACGAAGAGGTTTGCGGCGTCATCTCGATGGGCTCGGAAGCCGACGTCGACAAGGCCGTCCGCGCCGCCCGCAAGGCCTTCGCCAGCTTCAGCCAGACCAGCCGCGAAGAGCGCATCGACATCCTCGAGCGCATCGTCGCCGAGTACCAGAAGCGCTTCGAGGACATGGCCAAGGCCATCACCGAGGAGATGGGCGCCCCCGCCTGGCTGGCCCAGCGCGCCCAGGCGGCCATGGGCATCGGCCACGTCCAGACCGCCGCCGCCGTGCTCAAGAACTACAAGTTCGAGGAAGATCGCGGCACGACCCGGATCGTGAAAGAGCCGATCGGCGTCTGCGCCTTCATCACGCCGTGGAACTGGCCGGTGAACCAGATCGCCTGCAAGGTCGCCCCGGCCATCGCCACCGGCTGCACCATGGTGCTGAAGCCCTCGGAAATCGCCCCGTTCAGCGGCTATATCTGGACCGAGATCCTGCACGCCGCCGGCGTTCCGGCCGGGGTGTTCAACCTCGTCAACGGTGACGGCCCCACGGTCGGCGCGGCGATGTCCAGCCATCCCGAAGTCGACATGGTCTCGTTCACCGGCTCGACCCGCGCCGGCATCGAGGTGGCCAAGAACGCCGCCCCGACCGTCAAGCGCGTCCACCAGGAGCTGGGCGGCAAGAGCCCCAACATCATTCTCGACGACGCCGACTTCCAGCGCGCGGTCGGCGGCGGGATCGCCTCGGTGATGATGAACTCGGGCCAGTCGTGCAACGCCCCCACCCGCATGCTGGTGCCGGGTGCGCGCATGGACGAGGTCATCGCCATCGCCAAGGCCGCCGCCGAAGCCCACACGGTCGGCGACCCGAACGGCAACCACAAGATGGGCCCGGTGGTCTCCGAGACCCAGTGGAACAAGATCCAGGGCCTGATCCAGAAAGGCATCGACGAGGGCGCTACCCTGGTCACCGGCGGCGTGGGCCGTCCGGAAGGCCTGGACAAGGGCTACTATGTGAAGCCCACCGTCTTCGCCAACGTCACCAACGACATGACCATCGCCAAGGAAGAGATCTTCGGCCCGGTTGTCTCGATCCTGGGCTACGACACGGTGGATGAAGCCGTCACCGTCGGCAACGACACCGAATACGGCCTGGCGGCCTATGTTTCGGGCGGCGACCAGGACGCGGTCCGCAAGGTGGCCAGCCAGCTGCGCGCCGGCCAGGTCAACCTCAACGGCGCCAGCCCCGACCTGATGGCCCCGTTCGGCGGCTACAAGATGAGCGGCAACGGCCGCGAGTGGGGCGACCACGCGTTCGGCGAGTTCCTGGAGACCAAGGCGATCCTCGGCTACGCGCCGAAGGTGGCGGCGGAGTAGGTTTGCTCTGCTGCTGAGTTAGCTAAACTTGGAGAGGGCGGGGTCGGGAGGCTCCGCCTTTTTTCTGCGTGGCCGACTCTGGTGGAGGTTCGATACTCTCGGTAACCCCGCTACTCTGAGCTCATGGCATGATCGACCTGATTGAGCGTGTTGAGATGATGACAAGGAACATCATCGCAGCCGGAATGCATCATGATCTCTGGAGCGCGCATATTCGCGATACGGCATGGAAGCAGACCGCCGTCTATCGCGAGGAGTTATCCGACCTCTGGTGGGCAAATAGCTTGGCTCACCGCTATACGTTCTATGTACGAGCAGCATCGGCCTATATCGAACATCGAAAAGCCAACAGCATTCCTGCCCTGGTGCGAGAGTGTAGGGATCGCATGTCGCCGGAGCAATTGGTTGAAGTGGATCAACTGCTCGCCGAGGCCATTCCTGTATTCAAGAAAATAGAGGGGCTTAGAAATAACGTTTATGCGCATCTGTCAAAGACAAGAACTGTAAAGGATGTCTACGGCGATGTGGCAATTAATCTAGATGAGGCTGCCAGGTTAATTTCGCTATCTATCGATATCGTGAATATCATTCGAGCCTCTGCCGGACTAGGGCCGGCTGATATCGGCCGTAGCCATATCGATCAGTTCTTCTCCGCTTTGAACGCTATAGATGGCATCAGACAGAGCGGTCCTCTAAGTTTTATTGAATGGCCTCGTAAGGCGGTGTGAGCCTTACATCTCTTGGAGGCAGCAGCGTGCCGGACTGACCAGGTCAGTCAAGGACCGCCCTCCGGGCGGCCGCTCTGCGGCGGCGAAGCCGTCCTTGAGTGACCTGGACAGCCCGGCGATCGTCTCGCCGTGAGATGTAAGGATGGCTCCCTTCCCGAGGCGGGAAGGAGCGTCGCGACTCCCTCTCCCATGGGGAGAGGGCCGGGGAGAGGGGGTAAGCCGCTCGCCGGAGCGCCGGCAGGGCCTCGTAATCCCTCTCCCTCCCATCCCGACTTTCGTCGGGACGGGCCCCGCCCTCTCCCGCCGGGAGAGGGAACGCGACACGAAAACACTGATTCCTCTTGTTGAGTGCGCCCAAGGGTTGAGCTCATGCTCTCGCCATGGACGCCACCGCCACCGCCCGTCGCCTGCGACAATCCCAGACACTGGCCGAGAAGATCCTGTGGGGACTGGTCCGGGCGCACCGGTTGGGCGGGTTCAAGTTCAGGCGGCAGGTTCCCATCGGCGGCTATTTCGCCGACCTTGTCTGTGAATAGGCGCGGCTGATCGTCGAACTGGACGGCGCGGCGCATGAGGGGCGGGAGGATGACGACGCCCGCCGTACCGAGGCTCTGGAGCGGTTCGGCTACGCCGTCTTGCGGTTCCCCAACACGCGGGTGCTGGCCGATCCCGGCGGGACCGCCGACGACATCCTCGCGGCGCTTCGGCGCGCACGGCCGGGGCTTTGAAACCCCTCTCCCGACCGCTTCGCGGCCACCCTCTCCCTCTGGGAGAGGGGACCGGTTTACGGGGATTGGCGGGCGTGAACGCTCCGAATTGGCGACGCCGAAGCCAACGAAATCAACGCCTTCTCACTTTTACGCGCCAACTTATCCCCGGCGCTAAATCCTGCTGCACAATCATAGCCATCCCTGTCGCGGGGGAGGGCGTATGGATCCGGCCCAATACGGCGGCGGGGCTAGGTTGAGCGGGGCCGCGTGGTCTCGAAGCGGTTTCGACCGGGGTCTG
>JAIUNU010000008.1 GCA_020161365.1 Pseudomonadota bacterium
GCACGAAGACCTCAAAGCCCTCGCCGTTCAGCGCCACCGTCTCCAGCCCGACATGCATCAGGATCTCAGCGCCGTTGCCCGCCCGCAGCGTCACCGCGTGCCTCGCCCGGTGCACCGACACCACCACCCCGTCGCACGGCGCGTGCAGCACCGAACCCAGCGGATCAATCGCCAGCCCATCGCCCAGCATACGCTCCGCAAACACCGCATCCGGCGTCTCATCCAGCGATGACACCCAGCCCTTCAGGGGCGCTGTGAGAACGAGGTTCGACACGGTCTACGCTTCCTCGAAACTAGGGCGCGGGCTTGAGGGCGACACGCTCGATCACCCAGAAAGGATCGAGGGTCTTCGACGTGAAAGTCAGGCAGAGGTCGAGCTTCTCAGCGCGCGCCGGCAGACGGCCGGCGATGGTCGAGACTCCGGGATTGCGGGCGGCGTCGCCGAGCGGGATGGCGGCGATCCTTTCGCCCGTGCAACCCACGCGTACCTCCAACTCGCCGCCCGGCGTGGCCGGCGGCCGCAGCGGGATCCTGTCGCGATCCTTGCCAACCTGGAAGTTGAACGGGATCTGGGTGACGCGAGCGCTGAGCAGCGCGCCCTTGTCGAGACGCGCGCCTTCCCAAATCCAGCAGGGATTGAAGATGTCGACCATCATCATCGGGCGTTGGTCGAGCGCGGCGGGCGCGTCGTCGATCATCGTCAGCGGTACTTGCTGCGTGCAGAGCTTGAGCTGGCCGCTCGTTCGGGTCTGCAGAAGATCCGCCGATAGGGTCCAGGACCGCTCACGCCCCAGCGGTTGACCGTCGACGAAGGTCCGCGCCCTCAGCACTGCGCCGGTGATCAGCTCCACAGGAGCCGCATAGGTCGGAGAGGCCGCAGTCGGCGCCTCGCCGTCGGTCGTGTAGCGGATCTGCCCGACGCCGAGGCCCGTCGATAACGCCACACGCGTCTTGCCGCCCTCGCCCTCCGAGAGCGCCGGTTGGGGCTCGAAGGGAACCGGATTGGCGGCCACGCCCAGGACCTTCAGCCGCGCCATCTCAGCCGGGAGACGCTTGGCGAAATCTTCCCAGCTGGCGTTAGCTTCGGACGACCACGCTCGCTCGGCCAGCGCGACGGCGCGCGGGAAGGCCATCAGTTGCATGCGCTGGTCGGTCTGCATGTGCTCGGTCCAGACGTTAGCCTGGACGCCGAGGATGTGCTTGCGCTCGTCAGGCGTCAGCTGCGCTGGCGCCGGGTCGAAAGCGTAGACATCCTTCAGGCTGGAGATGTGGCCGCGTCCGGTGGGCTCCTCGGCCGAGGCGCTCTGGCGATTGTCGAGATAGAGCACCGGGTGCGGCGACAGGACGGTGTCATGGCCCTGTTTGGCGGCGGCGATGGCGCCGTCGATGCCACGCCAGGACATGACCGTCGCGTTGGGCGCGAGGCCGCCTTCGAGGATCTCGTCCCAGCCGATCAGGCGACGGCCGCGCTTCTCGAGCGTCTTGCCGACTCGCTGGATGAACCAGCTTTGCAACTCGTGCTCGTCCTTGACCCCCAGTTCCTTGATCTTGGCCTGGATCTTCGCGCTGGCCTTCCACTGGTCCTTGATCGCCTCGTCGCCGCCGACATGGATGAAGGTCGACGGGAAGATGTCCATCACCTCGTTCAGCACGTCGTCGAGGAAGGCGAAGGTGGCGTCGTCGGTGTTGTAGAGCCAAGGAAACACGCCCCAGTCGCCCATCTTGCTGGCGTCCGGCGGCGCGGTTCCCAGTTGCGGATAGGCGACGATCGGCGCCAGGGCGTGACCGGGCGTTTCAATCTCGGGGACGACCGTGATGTTCCGCGCGGCGGCGTAGGCGACCAGTTCCCGCGCCTGGTCCTGGGTGTAGAAGCCGCCGTACTTGGGATAGTTCACGGCCGCGCCGGGATTGCGCCGCCAGGCCGCCACCTGCGTCAGCTTCGGATACTTCCTGATCTCCAGCCGCCAGCCCTGGTCGTCGACCAGGTGCCAGTGGAAGGTGTTGAGCTTGTGTGCGGCCATCGCGTCGATCACCGCCTTCAGCGTGTCGAGCGACTGGTAGTGGCGGGCGCTGTCGATCATCAGGCCGCGCCAGGCGAAGCGCGGCGCATCCTCGATGGCGGCGGCGGGAAGCGCGACGGGTCCTTTGGTCGCGTCCGGAGTGGCCAACTGCCAGAGCGACATTGCGCCGTAGAAAAGGCCGGCGCGCTTTGCGGCGGCGATCGTCACGCCCTTGGCGTTGATATCGAGCGTATAGGCTTCGCCTGAGGGCCCCTCCCGGGTCAGGACGATGGCGTCGACGGATGGGGCCCCTTCCGCGACAAGCGGACGGAAGCCGCGCGAACGCTGGATGAGGTCCGCGAGCTGGATAGCCACGCCCCTGGCTTCGACATCACCCTTAGGCACGTGGATGCGGGTGGCGGCCGAGAGGATGAAGCTCCCCTCGGCCTCGACGACCTTGGCGGGTGCGGGCGTGATCGTGAGGCTGCTGGCGAAAGCGCCGGTCGCGAACGCAGCGGTTAGCGCGAACGCCGAGACAGCGGCGATGCGGAGCGGGGTCAAGATCACGCAGCCTCGCAGGGAAGGTCTTGGACGGCCGGCAAAAAGCGGGCGGGACGACCGGGTCGCCCCGCCCCAGCTCCATGCTTGCAGTCAGGAGGGGTTGGATCAATGCGCAAACGCCGGAGGCTTCGGCTACCGCCAAAGCCTCCGTGAGCGGAACGTTCTAGAAGGTGACGTTCAGCGTGGCTTGCAGCTTGCGGCCCGTGCGGTACACGCCGCGCGGCAGGGCCGTGGTGTTGGCGTAGGCGTAGTACTCGCTGTCCAGCAGGTTCTGGCCCGAGACCGACATCGTGATGTTCTTGGTCACGGCGTAGCCCACGGTGGCGTCGAGGGTCTTCGAGGCCTTGACGAACATGTCGTCGCCGCGATCGACGCCGGTGAAGTACTTCGAGCGCCAGGTGAAGGTGGCCCGGGCCGAGAACGGACCGTTCTCGTAGAAGGGGCTGAGATTGACCTGGTTCTTCGAGCTGTAGGGCAGCGGCGCGCCCGACTGGCCCGAAGCGTCGGCGTAGGTGTAGTTGGCCAGGACGCCAAAGCCCATGCCGAAGGTCTGCTGGTAGGCCAGCGCCAGGCCCTTCACCTCAGCCGAACCGGCATTGAACGGACGGCTGATCTGGTAGGTCGTGACCTTGCCCTGCGACTGGTTGAAGTAGGACTCCGGCTGGGTGCGCTGCAGGATGTAGTTGGAGATATCCTTGTAGAACACCTCCGCCGACAGGATCGCCTGGGGCTGGAAGTACCACTCGGCCGAGGCGTTGAAGTTGCTCGACTTGTAGGGCTCCAGCGCCGGGTTGCCGCCGCCGCCGGTCAGGATGCCGTCGGACAGCCAGAAATAGTTGGTCATGTCCGAATAGTTCGGACGCGCGATCACCTGGGCCGCCGCGAAGCGAAGGACAAGGTCCTCGCGGGCGTCGACGATGATGTTCACGCTGGGCAGGACGTTGTCGTAGCTCTTCTTGGTGGACTGCCAGGTCCAGTCGGCGGCCTTGTTGCAGGGCGCGCCCGGCTTACAGACGTAGCCGGCGCTGTCGACCGAGGTCTTCACGTAGCGGACGCCGAAGTTGCCGCGCACGTTGTCGGCCTTGAAGTTGGCCTGGGCGTACAGGGCGTCGATGTCTTCCTGGATGTTCCAGTTGCCGGCCGTGAACTCGGCGGCGGCGAAGATCGACGGCTTGGGCATGGTGGCGCCCGCCGCCAGCCACTTGCCGCTCTGGACGTAGGAGACCATCGACTCCCCGTCGATCCGGAAGCGGCTCTGCATCTGGGTCCCGACGCCGTCGAAACCCTTCAGGTAGTTGCTCGGCACGGTCGAGGGATTGAACGACGAGGCCGGGGCGGCGACGCCGGTGATGGCGATGCCTGCGTACTGTTGGCCGGTCTGGTGTTCGCGGCGCTTGTAGCCGACCTGGACGCGCTGGATGACGCCGTCGAAGTCCTTGCCGAAGTCGAACTGGGCGTACTTTTCCTCGTCCGAAGTGGGCTTGCTGACGAGGTTGCCGCTCCAGCCCGGATCAGTTGCGAAAGCGGCCGGGTTGCCCAGGACATTGGTGGTGTAGGTCAGGCTGCCCGGGCTCTTGGGCGCGCCGCTGATGTCGACTGTGTAGCTGGCCCAGTTCAGGAATTCGAGGAACACCTGACGCTTGGTGCCGCCGTCGGCGCTCGACTTGCCGACCTCACCGTTGAGGTCCCAGCCATCGCCCTTGTAGCCGCCCTTCAGGTGGAAGGTGTCGGACTTCAGCGAGGCCTCGCGGTACTGCACGTCCAGCACGCTGAGCGCATTGTTGAACGAGGCCTTGGAGACCACGCCGTTGTTGACGGTCAGGCCGGTCAGCGCGCCCAGGCTGTTCCAGGTGTTGCCCTGGAAGGCGTACATCGACTGATTGGTGTTGTCGTAGTCGGCGTCGATCTTCAGCCAGTTGAACTCCAGCGAGAGCTGGTCATTCGGCTTGTACTGCAGCGAGGTGGTGTAGGTCGTCCGCGTGCGGCCTTGCTCGAAGTAGGAGGCGCCGAAAGCGTTCGGGCTGCGCGCGTTGAGATTGGCCGTCAGGGTGCTGGCGCACGAGCCGACGCAGCCCTTGGTGCGGGAGTCGACCGGATTGTCCGGATTACCGCCGGCCCACTGGTTGGCCGCGATCGTGCCGTAGGTCTCGACGCCGTCACGACGCAGCTGGTCTTCGGCGCGCTGCACCGAGAAGCTGGCGCCGAAGGTGCTGTCGGCGTTCTTCCAGCTGGCCAGCAATGAACCCTGCAGATCGCCCTTCTTGGAGCGATCCGTATAGAGATAGCTCACCGCGCCGGCGATCGTGCCCGACTTCAGATCAAGCGGCTTGCGGGTATTGACGATGACCGTACCGCCGATGCTGCCTTCGTCGATCCGCGCTTCCGGCGACTTGTAGACGTCGACCTTGCCGACGATCTGCGGCGCGAGCAGCGCGTAGTTGAAGGTGCGGCCCGGAGAATCCAGGATGAACCAGTCGGCCGACGCGACGGTCTGGCCATTGAGCAGGGTGCGGTTCAGCGCCGGGTCGGTGCCCAGGATGCTGACCTTCTCGCCTTGGCCGAAGGCGCGGTCGACGGTGACGCCTGGAACGATCGTCAGCGCTTCAGCGACGTTCGTGCTCGGGAACTTGCCGACGTCTTCGGCGGTGACGACGTCGACGATCGCATCGGCCTTGCGCTTGGATTCGATCGACTGAAGCAGCGACGCGCGGATACCGGTGATGACCACCTCTTCCACCTGGTTGCCGCTGCTCTGGGCCATGGCCGGCGCGGCGATCATGACCACCATTGCGCTGGCGGACGCCGCCAGAACGGATCTACGGATAGTCTTCATACTCGGCTTCTCCCCATTATGCCGGGCCCACCGGGCTTGGAGCAGAAATCCAAGCCCAATATGATACCAATTTTCTGGGAGGCTCCGCAGAAAGTGCTACTTCTCAGGCCTCGGGACGCGACTGTGACGGAAATTCTGCAGATGACAAGGCCAAAAAGAAACCAATTGCAGACCATAATGTTATTGGTATGAGAATGGTTCTATATCGTCGAAACCGCCGAGAGCCGGAGCAAGGGAGGGCGCCGCAATGACGTTTGCCGAACGAATTGGCCGCCTGAACGCCGCCGATGATCATGCGCCCCTGTACCGGCAGCTCCAGCGTGCGCTCCGGGACGCGATCCAGAAAAAGGTCCTGGCCCCCGACGACGCGCTGCCCGCCGAGCGCGACCTGGCCGAGGAGTTCAACATCTCACGCATCACGGTGCGGAAGGCGCTGGATGGTTTGGTCAGCGAGGGCTTGCTGACGCGCCGACAAGGCGCCGGCACCTTCGTCGCCGCGCGGGTCGAAAAGAGCTTCTCCAAGCTTTCATCGTTCACCGAAGACATGATCTCGCGCGGTCGCGTGCCCCGCAGCGAATGGATCAGTCGTGGCGAGGGACAGGTCACGCCGGAGGAGTCCCTGACGCTGGGCCTCTCGCCCGGCACGCCGGTCTATCGGTTCGCCCGGATCCGCTATGCCGACGGAGCGCCCATGGCGGTGGAGTATACGACGATCGCAGCGTTCGCCCTGCCCTCCACGGACGCCGTCGGCACTTCTCTGTACGAAGCGCTTGAGGCCACAGGCCATCGGCCGGTACGCGCGCTGCAGCGGCTTCGCGCAATCCTCTTCCAGGCCGAACAGGCAGACCTTCTGGGCGTTCCCGTCAAGGACGCCGGCCTGCTGATCGAACGCCGCGGCTTTCTCAAGGACGGACGCGCGGTCGAGGTCACCCAGTCGTACTACCGCGGCGACGCCTACGACTTCGTCGCCGAACTGAACGCCTTGTCCTGAGTAAGAGCTTAAGCCGAGGAGTAGAGCTTGGAGGCGACCGTCTTGACCCGTCCTGAGATCCCCGCGCCCACGGGCGCGTCGCCCCAGCACACGCCGGCGGAGTCCACGCGCATGTTCCAGGAGGCGGGTCAGGCCGCCTCGGTCGTCGCCGCGCAACTGACCGCCAACGCCAGCTTAATCGAGGCCCTCGCCCAGCGCCTACGCACAAACCCGCCCCGGGTGGTGGTGACCTGCGCACGCGGGAGCAGCGACCATGCCGCCACCTTCGCGCGCTACCTGATCGAGACCAAGGCCGGCGTTCTGACCTCGTCGGCCGGTCTTTCGGTAAGCTCCGTGTACGATGCGTCGCCCAATCTCGAGGGCGCGCTCTATCTCGCCATTTCTCAGTCGGGCAAGAGTCCCGACCTGCTGGCCGCCGTCCGTGCGGCCAAGGCGGCGGGGGCGTACGCCGTAGCCCTGGTGAATGTCGTGGACTCCCCGCTCGCTGCGCTGGCGGATGAAGTGATCCCGCTGCATGCCGGCCCGGAACTTAGCGTGGCGGCCACCAAGTCCTACATCGCCGCTCTCGTCGCGGTGACCCAGCTCATCGCTGCCTGGACTGAGGATTCCGGACTGAGCACGGCGCTAGAGCGCCTGCCGGACCAGCTCGCGGAGGCCTGGGCGTTGGACTGGTCGCCGGCCGTCGAGCGCCTGACGCTGGCGCGCAACCTCTACGTCCTGGGCCGCGGCGTTGGGTTTGGCGTGGCGCTTGAGGCAGCCCTCAAGTTCAAGGAGACCTGCGGCCTGCATGCCGAAGCCTTCAGCGCGGCCGAGGTGCTGCATGGCCCCATGGCCCTGGTGAAGGACGGCTTTCCCGTCCTGGTGTTCGCCCAGAACGACGAAAGTCGCGCCAGTGTCGACACCATGGCCGCTGACCTCCGCGCGCGAGGCGCTGAGGTTCTGGTGTCGGGCTCGGGCGAGCCGAGCGCAGGCGTTCTGCCGGCTCTGTCCGCCCACCCGGTGCTTGAGCCGATCCTGATGATCCAGAGCTTCTATGGCATGGCCAATGCGCTGTCGGTCGCACGCGGCTACGATCCCGACAGCCCTCCCCATCTCAACAAGGTGACTGAAACCGTCTGATGCTGGCAGCTCTGGTCAATGGCCGCGTCCTGACGGAAGCCGGCGTCGTCGAAGGTCAGGCCGTTCTGGTCGAGAACGGTATCATCGCGGGGATCGTCGCATCGCGTGAGATCCCCGCTAACGCCCAGCATCGCGACCTTGCGGGTGGCCTGCTGGTTCCCGGCTTCATCGACACCCAGGTCAATGGCGGCGGCGGCGTGCTCTTCAACGATTCGCCGACCGTCGAGACCATCGCGGCGATCGGGGCGGCGCACCGGCCGTTCGGCACGACCGGTTTTCTGCCGACGCTCATCAGCGACGACCTCGCTATCGTCGATCAGGCGATGCGGGCGACAGAACAGGCCATCGCGCGCGGTGTGCCAGGCGTCCTGGGCCTTCACATCGAAGGCCCGTTCCTGAATCCGAAGCGCAAGGGCATCCACGACGCCGACAAGTTCCGGCTCATCGACGAAGAGGCGCTGACACTATTGTCGTCTCTGAAGCTTGGCGCGACCCTGGTGACGCTCGCGCCCGAGCGCACGACACCCGAGATAATCCGACGACTGACGGAAGCGGGCGTCGTCGTCGCGGCGGGCCATACCAATGCGCTTTACCCGACCATGAGGCAGGCCTTGGATCAGGGTCTTGCAGGCTTCACCCACCTGTTCAACGCCATGTCTCCCCTCACCAGCCGCGAGCCGGGGGCCGTCGGGGCGGCGCTGGAGAGCCAGGCGGCCTGGTGCGGGATCATCGTCGATGGCCGTCACGTGGACCCGGTGACACTGAAGATCGCGCTGCGCACGCGGCCGCTGGACCGCTTCATGCTGGTGACCGACGCCATGCCGACCGTGGGGATGACCGACAAGCGCTTCAAGCTTCAGGGGCGCGCGATCCGCGTCGTCGACGGCGTCTGCGTCGACGACCACGGCACGCTCGCCGGATCGGACCTGGACATGATCACGGCCGTTCGCAACGCGATCAGCCTGCTTGAACTGACGCTCGAGCAGGCGGTGATGATGGCCAGCCAAGCCCCGGCGACCTTCTTGGGTCTTGGCCAGCGGCGCGGACGTATCGCGTCGGGCTACGCGGCCGACCTTTGCCTGCTGGATGATCGTTGCGAGGTCGTCTCGACCTGGATCGACGGCGTCGAGGCCTGATCGCGACACGCCGGAACGAAAAAGGGCGCTGACCATCAGGTCAGCGCCCTTTCCTAGTCAGCCTCGGGAGCCGTGGGAGCTTAGAACTTCCACTTCACGCCCAGATAGTACTGACGACCGTAGTGCACGTACTCTTCCGAGATCATGCGGGTCGAGTCGTCGACCTTGCTGTCCTTTTCATCGGTCAGGTTGATCATTTCCAACGTGACGGTGAAGTTCTTGAAAGCGTAGCTGATCTGGCTGTCGATGTTCAGCGTCTTTTCCTTGATGCGGACATCGTTGTTGTTGGTCGCCGACGGCGCCACCTGGATCAGGTACGGGTCACGATACGAGGCCGAGACGCGCGCCTTGAAATTGCTCTTCTCGTAGTAGAGCGTCGCGTTGTAGGCGTCGGGCGACAGGTTCACCAGCGGCTGGGTCAGCATCACGGCTGGCGTGACCAGGACGCGCGGGGTCCCCGAATAGACCGGGTTGGCGATCACGTACTGGATGTCGCTCTGCACGTGCGTGTAGTTCACGATGCCGCCAAAGCCGTCGAACGGCGCCGGCAGGAACGAGAACGGACGCTGCAGCGAGATTTCGTAACCCTTCAGCTTGCCGCCAGGGGTGTTGATCTGGGTCGTCACGGTGAACAGCGTGTCCGCCGTATTGCCATTCGACAGCAGGCTGTCAGGCAGCTGGGTTTCGGCCCACGGCACAGCGACCGACGAAGTCTGGATGTAGGACTTGATGTCCTTCTGGAAGAAGCCGACTGAGAACAGGGTCTCCTTGTCCGGATACCACTCGAAGCTCAGGTCCAGGTTATTGGACAGCATCGGGTTGAGGTCCGGATTACCGCGAGTGACGGTTTGGGCCGACTGGCTGATCGCGCTGTAGCCCGGCGACAGGTTCGGCAGTTGCGGGCGCGTCATCACCTTGGCGGCCGCGAAGCGGACGAAGAAGTTCTCGAGCGGTTGCGCGGAGATATTCAGCGACGGCAGCGTGTTAGTGTACTGACGCTTGACCGTCTGCACCGCATCGATCGGCACGCGCTGGCTGAACGTGCCGCCCAGCGTCGTGACGGTCTGCGTCGTGTTGCCCGTGCTGTAGTGGCCAGTCGCTTCCTGCTCGGTCTTGACGTAGCGAACGCCGAAGTTGCCGCGCACCGGAATGTTGAAGACATCGTAGTCGAAATCGCCCTGGATATAGAGCGCGGTATCCTTTTCGGTGATCGCACGCATCGCGCCCAGCTGGTTGAGGACGCTGAGACGGAAGTCGCCGTTGGCGTTCACGCAGTTGCAATCGTAACCGAGCTTCTGGCGCAGCTTGTCCAGATCGGGGGCCAGCCACGACGTCGGCACGCCCGCAGGAATATCCAGGCCGCGACCAAAACCGGTAATCACACGCGACACGTCCGCCACGGTGACGCCGGGCGGAAGGCCGAAGGCGGCTTCGTTGGTGAACGTCGTCGCGGAGTTGCCGGCGAGAACGCGGGAGTTCAGGCGCTTCTCCCACGAGCTGAAGCCGTACTCCTTGTACTTCGCGCCATAGCGCAGCTTGAAGCCGTCGAGGATCTGGTAGTCGACGTCAGCAAAGAAGGTCTTGAACGTATTGACCGCCTTGCTCGGACGCATCCGCAGCAGCGAGGCGTCGCCCAAGGCGTTGCTCGAGCTGTAGACGAAGTTCGCCGGGTTCGTCGGATCGAAGCCGTAGTTGAAGTTCGGCAGCTTGTCGTTTGCCGAATAGTCGTAGCTGTAGTTGTCGCTGTCGTAGCGCTCGAACGAGAACGTCGTCTGTTCCGGGTTGTCCTGGATCGAACGCGACTGGCCATAGCCGAGCTTCAGATTGCCACCTTCGCCAAACTTGGTGTCGTACGTCAGGGCGAACTGGTTGAACTCGGTCTTCAGGGTGTCGTGGCGATACTCGGTACGGACGTCGACGTCGTCGAAGGTGCCCTTGATCAGGGTGCCCTTGCTGTCGGCCGTGAAGTTCACGACGTCGGTCTGCGGAAGGCCCGCGCCGCTACGGCTGAACGAGATGATTTCCAGGTAGGTTTCGTCGCGGTTGTTCTGGAACTTGGCCAGCATCGCGTCGAAGGTCAGGGTCGAGCGGTCGTTGGGACGCCATTGCAGCGAGCCGGTCACGCCCAGACGCTCTTGATCATAGTCCAGGCGGCCGTAACGCGGGATACGCGGGTGCCAGAGGCTGTTGGCGGTGCCCGAAGCGGCCGTCACGGTCGGGTTCGTGCCGCCCGTGACCGTGCCGATCTGGGCGCAGGTCAGGGCCGGGCCGCTGACCGGGTTATAGGCCGCGCCCGTGCAGGGGAAGGCCGTCGCCGAGTTGAAGCGGACCGAGGGGTTTTCCCAACGGCCGGTCGAGGAGCCCTCTTCGCGCTGAGCGCGAGTGGCGTAGGCGACCGACAGCAGCGCGCCGATTTCGCCAATACCGGTGTCCCAGCGGTTGCTGATCAGGAAGGTGTAGCGCGGGTCGCTCTTCCGCGAGAGATCGTTCCAGCCCACCTTGGCGCTGGCGCTCATCGTGAACTTGCTGAAGTCGAACGGGCGGGCGGCCTGCAGGTCGACGATCGCGCCCAGAGAACCTTCCTCGTTCATCGCCGAGGTCGACTTGCGCACGGTGACGCTGTTGAACAGTTCGGAAGCGAAGATCGAGAAGTCGAACTGACGGCCGCGGTTGGCGCCGCCCGAACCGTCCTTGCCGCCCGTGGTGGCCAGCGCTTCCAGACCGTTCAGACGCACGACGGTGAAGTCGGGGCCCAGACCGCGCACGGTGATGGTGCGGCCTTCGCCGCCGTCGCGGTCGATCGAGACGCCCGGCACGCGCTGCAGCGACTCGGCGAGGTTCAGATCGGGGAAGTCGGCGATGTCTTGCGCCTTGATGACGTCGACGAGGTCGTTCTCACGACGCTTGACGTCCAGGGCGTTGGCCAGAGAGGCGCGGAAACCCGTGACGACGACGGCTTCAACCTGGTCATCCGCCGCAGCGGCCGGAGCGGTCTGCGCGCTCGCCGCGCCAGCGAAGGCCATCGCCAGCGCCAGGGCGCCGCCCGAGACGCCGTATTGCAGGGCGCGCACGCGTCCCTTGGTATTCTTGGACATAGAACCTCCTCCCGTTCGACCATTGGACGACGACGTCGCCGCCGCCTTGGCCTTCGTCTCGGCTCCGCGTCCTTCCCGCGAAACCGGCTCCGGCCTTGAAGTCTTCGCTTTTTTGCTACCGGTGTCAGAAACAGATAAGCGTTTTTGACACCGGTATCAGACTGCTAACAAAGGCCGAGCCGACCGACAAGGCCACAATACGGTCACAAGCCAAGAGACTGCGAACGCCGTTGCGTTTCCGACACAATGACCCGTCGGAGGCGAGCGCTCAGCTCTCGTCCGGGCGGAAGTGGCTGACCTGATAAAGGCCCTGGAGCATCGAGTCGCGTTGCGCGGCAGGCAAGCTCGCGCCCACGCTGCGCAGAAGCTTCAACGCGTTGAGATGCACGTCGACGGCGTCCCAGCGCCACGCCCCCGCCTCGGCGCAGTTGTCTGCGAGGCCGCATAACGACATCGCCGCGCGATCCAGGCCCGTGCCCTCGACAAAGGCGCTGACGTCGATGATGCGCGACGCAAGGACGTAGAGGCTCTCAAAGGACTCAGCGCCCCGCCCTTCCGCGCCCTTGCCAAATCGCTCCTCGATTTCGGCCAACGTCGAGTCGAGCGCGGCGATCGAGGCCTCGCGCAGCGACTCGACGCCCGCCTCCGCAGCGGCGATGGCGTCTTGCGCGAGGATGCCCCCACGCTCCTTGATCATCTTGGCCAGGCGGTTCGGGGGGCGGAACTTGCGGACGGTCATATCTGCACCTTCGCTGGGCGCATCATGTTGCTGATCTCATCATCGGACAGGTTGGGCGTCTGCGCCTCGCCCACCTCCGCCGGAAGGTCATCCTTGCGCCGGCCGTCCGTCCCCGGTGGCGGGCCCATATGCTTGAAGCGACGGTCGGGGCCGACAAACGTGTCGCATTCGATGAAGGCGCGATCTTCGCGCGCGACCCAGAAGACCCGCTCCAGTAGAACCTTCGGGGTGATCGGCTTGGCGACGACGTAGTTGGCGCCCGCGTCTCGGATCTTGAAGATCTGCGACGTCCGCGTGTGGCCGGTCACCAGGATGACCGGAATGAAGCGATTGGTTTCACCGCCCTCGCGCCGGAGCCACTCAATGAACTCGATGCCATCGGTGACAGGCATCTGAACGTCACTGATCACCAGGTCGAAGGTCTTGGTCCGGATCAGGCCCTGGGCGTCGGCGACGCTCTCGGCGCGGTGCAATTGCTTGACGCCGAAGCCGGAGACCACTTGGGACAGGATGTCCAGTGACGGGCCGTTGTCGTCCAGCACGAGCACCGTCGCCCGCTCAAGATTGATCCGGGTCGAGGGGAGAAGGGCGTCTGTCATCGGCGCCTAGAAGAAGTCCAACTCGCCGGCCTCGGCTTCCCAGGCGGCCTGCTCGCTGGCCCTTAGCCTCACAACCAGATCGGACAACCCCAGGCCTTCCAGCAGAGGCTCGATCGATAGGCTCCATTCGCCCGAAGCGTGCTGCCCAATGCGCTGCAGCACGGCCGAAAGCCCATGCAGGCGTTGGCTGAGCTCGTCCAGCGCCTGCAGCCTGGTCAAGCTGGGCAGTGTGGCGCCGCCGCCGGCGAGGTCGCCGACGAGATGCTCGCAGTCCTGGCAGATGGCCGCGGCCGACGCGAGTTCCGCCGCCAGACGACGCGACAGTTCGCCAACCAAAAGATGCTCTTCCGGCGGAACGGTCGTGTCGGTCTGAAGCGGCGATGCGGCCATGAACTAGAACAGATCCACGTCGCCGCTCGCCACCGCAGGCATCGGCGGGGGAGTCGGACGCCGGACATCCTGCGGCGCGTTATCGACGGCGACCAGGCGCTGACGGACACGTCCAGAAGCCGGCCAGAACTCGACGCGGCGAGCCGAGACGCCGCCCGTGCTGGACGACACGATCGGGATGCCTTCGTCGCGCAGGAAACGCTCGGCGAAGGCCGCATTGCTCGCGCCCACATCCGACAGGCCGTCGAACAGCTTGGCGCCGCCGAAGATCTTCGCCTCGAGACGCTCGCGGCGAGCGCCGCGCTTGAGGAGGTCGTTGATCAGCACTTCCATGGCATAGGCGCCGTACCGCACGGCGTCGCCGTCGCGCCGGCCGTCGCCGGAGTCTGGCAGCAGGAAGTGGTTCATGCCTCCGACACCGCTCTGCGGATCGCGAATGCAGGCGGCGATGCAGGAGCCCAGCACCGTCGTCATCACCACGTTGGGATCTGTCGACACGTGGCTTTCGCCCTGTGTGACGTGAACCTTGATCGCGCGTTCCGGGTCGTCGTGATGGAATGCCGTCATGTCAGCTGCCCGAACACTTGCTCGATTTTTTCCTTCAGGCCTTGGACCGTGAAGGGCTTCACGCAGTAGTTGTTGACGCCGAACTGCACGGCGCGCTGCACCAGTTCGCGGTCGGCGCGGCCCGTCAGCATGACGAACGCGGTCTGGCGGATCGGCGGGTGCGAGCGAACAGCTCGCAACAGCGCCAGGCCATCCATCTTCGGCATGTTGAAGTCCGAGATGACGAGGTTCGCCGGCTTGGCCAGAAGGTTCTTGAGAGCCTCCTCGCCATCGGGAGCCTCACGGATGTCCTTGAAGCCGATCTGCTGCAGCGCATTGCGGATCAGGGCCCGCATGGTGAGCTGGTCGTCGACCACGAGAACGGAGATGGAGCTTGCTTGGGGCATGGTCTATCGCCTCGCGGAGGCCAAATCGAGGATGGACTGGCCCATGGAAGACAGGCTGACCTGCTTCTCCACGGCGCCAATTTCGAAAGCGGAACGGGGCATGCCGTAGACGACGCAGCTTGCTTCGTCCTGGCCCAGCGTCTTTGCGCCGGCCTTGCGCATGCTCAGGAGACCCTGCGCGCCGTCGCGGCCCATGCCGGTCAGGATAGCCCCGACCGCCTTGTCGCCGACCGCGTTGGCCACCGAATTGAACAGGACGTCCACCGAAGGCCGGTGACCGCTCACCGGATCGCCCGCGACGAGACGGCACCGCAGGCCGGCCGAACGTACGACCTCCAGGTGGGTCGCGCCGCCCGGCGCGACATACACCTTGCCAGGCTCCAGCAGCGCGCCGTCGGTGGCCTCCTGCACCTTGGCCCCGCTCGAACGGTCCAGGCGTGCGGCGAAGCTGGCGGTGAAGGTCGCCGGCATGTGCTGGGTGATGACGGTGGGCGGGCAGGTCTCGGGGAACAGCGACAGGATCGTCAGCAGCGCTTCCACCCCACCGGTCGAAGACCCGATCGCCACGATGTCGCCCGAGGGCATGAAGTCCTTGCGGCGCGGCGCGGCGGTGCTAGGTGCGGCGCCGGCGTTGGTGCGAACCGAGGCGCGCGCTGCGATCTTTACCTTGGCGACGATCTCGGCCAGGGCTTCCTGAGTGCCAGTGGCGTCGGCGGGCTTGCCCACGCAATCCACGGCGCCCAGTTCCAGGGCCCGCAGCGTCATCTCGGCGCCGGCCTGTGTCAGGGTCGAGACCATGACCACCGGCATCGGCCGCAGGCGCATGATCTTCTCGAGGAAATCGATGCCGTTCATGTTCGGCATCTCGATGTCCAGCGTGACGACATCGGGGTTGAGGGCCTTGATCATGCCCCGCGCCTCGAACGGGTCGCCGGCGCCGCCGACCACCTCGATATCCGGGTCACGATTGAGGGCCGCCGAGATCAGGCTCCGCATCGTGGCGGAGTCATCGACGACGAGAACGCGAATCTTGGCCATCAGCGTCCCACCTTCCGATAGGCGGTCAGACCGCAGCTCTCGAACGCGGTCACGGACGTACCGACCCGTTCGGAGTGGCCGACATAGAGCCGGCCGCCGGGGGCGACGAGCGGCGCGAACCGGTTCCAGACGCGCTCCTGAGTGGGTTCATCAAAATAGATCACGACATTCCGACAGAAGATGGCGTCGAACGGGCCTTTCATTGGCCAGGACGGACCGTTGAGATTTAGTTCGCGGAAGGCGACCAGGCTTCGGGCGGCCTCGCAGACGCGCCAGCTCCGGCGATCGCTGGCGTCGCGTTCGAAGTATTGACCACGCGCAGCCGCCGGAATGCCTTCCAGCAGGGACTCGTCGTAGACGGCGGCGCGTCCGGTCGCGAGCACGTTGGTGTCGATATCCGTACCCAGGATCCGGATGTCGAGGTCGGCGGCGTTCGGCCAAACCGAAAGCACCGTGAACGCGATCGAGTACGGTTCCTGCCCCGACGAGCTGGCCGCAGACCACAGGCGCAGGCGGCGGCCCGCGCGAACCTGATCGGCGATCGGCTCCAGAACATTGGCGCGCAGGTCGTCGAAATGGTGCGGCTCGCGGAAGAAGCGCGTGACGTTGGTGGTCAGCGCCCGGAGCATCTCCTGGCTTTCGTCGTGCCCCTTATCGCTGGCGACGAAGGCGCAGTATTCATTGAACGAGCGCATGCCCAGCGAGCGCAGGCGCTTGGCCAGACGCGAATAGACCAAGGTCGCCTTGCTGTCCGGCAGGCTGATGCCGGCCAGATCATAGAGCAGCGCGGCGATGCGCTTGAAATCTTGGGACGTGAACGCGAACTCGCCATCGACGATGGCTTCGCGGCGGTCTGAAATGGGCGCGGAAACAGAAGACATCAGGCGGCCAGGGCCTCCCGTTCAGGCAAGATCCGGTCGAGCGAGATTTCGCTGATCATGCGGCCCTCGACCGAGATGATCCCGCGAACGAAACTGCGGACGGCGTCGCAGGCGACGTCGGGGGTCGGTTGGATCATGTCGTCGTTGATCGACAGGATGTCGGACACCGCGTCGACCAGCAGGCCCACCGTCCGATCGCCGGCCTTAACCACGATGAACACGCTGCGGACGGTCGGCTCGATGACCGGCATGCCCAGGCGACAGGCCAGGTCCATGATCGGCAGAACCGCGCCGCGCAGGTTGATGACGCCCCGCATGTAGCCGGGGGATTGCGGTAGGGTGGTCGCGGGGCTCCAGCCGCGGATTTCGCGCACGGCCATGATGTCGACGCAGTACTCCTGCTCGCCCACGCGGAAGGAGATCAGTTCGCGACGATCGGCGCTGGTGGCGGTGGCATGATCGGACATGACTTACTCCGCGGCGATCAGGCTGGGCTCGGGGGGACGCGGCGCGCCCCCTTCGCGACGGCGCAGATTGATGGTGGCGTCGACGTCCAGGATCAGGGCCACGCGGCCATCGCCCAGGATCGTCGCGGCGGCCACGCCCTCGACCTGCTGGTAGTTCTGTTCCAGCGACTTGATGACCACCTGGCGCTGGCCATGGATGGCGTCGGCCACCAGGGCGGCGCGCGAGCCGTCCTCGCCCTCGACCAGCAGCACGACGCCATCGGTCGGATGCGGACTTTCCTCGCGGTAGCCGAGCGTCAGGCCGACGTCGATCAGCGGCACGAAGCTGTCGCGGACGGCCAGCACCGAGCCCACCGGACCCAGCGGACGGACCTCTTCAGGCTTCGGACGCAGGCTTTCGACGATCGCAGCCAGCGGCACAACCAGGGTCTCACCAGCGACATCGACCACCATGCCGTCCAGGACGGCCAAGGTCAGCGGCAGGCTGAGGGTGAAGGTCGAACCTTGGCCCGGACGTGACGAGATCGAAATCCGGCCGCCCAGGGCCTGAACCGAGCGCTTGACGACATCCATGCCGACGCCGCGGCCCGACACGTCCGAGATCTTTTCGGCGGTCGAGAAGCCCGGCAGGAAGATCAGGTTGTCGATCTCTTCGTCCGTCAGCTGCAGGTCGGGCGCGATCAGGCCCTTCTTGACGGCGATGCCGAAGACGCGCTCGCGGTTGATGCCCTTACCGTCGTCCGAAACTTCGATGACGATCCGACCGCTGCGGTGCAGGGCCGCCAGACGCACGACGCCTTCGGGGTTCTTGCCCGCCGCCTTGCGCTCCTCGGGGCTTTCCAGCCCGTGGTCGATGGCGTTGCGCAGCATGTGGGTGATCGGGTCGGACAGACGCTCGATGACCGTCTTGTCGACTTCGGTGTTCTCGCCGTCCATCACCAGACGGGCGTGCTTGCCCGTCATGTTGGCGACTTCGCGAACCAGGCGCGGCATGCGCTGGAACACCGACTTCACCGGCTGGGCGCGGATGGCCATGACGCTGTCCTGGATCTCGCGCGTGAGCTGTTCCAGCTCGTCGAGGCCCATGGCCAGGTTGGACGACGGGGCGATGCCGTATTCACCGACGCGCTGCGCCAGCATGGCTTGGTTGATGACCAGCTCGCCCACGAGATCGATCAGGCGATCGATGCGCTCGGGGTCGACGCGGATCACCGACTGGCCCGGGCCGGGCACCTCGACGGGCGTCGCCTTCTGCGCCGGCGGCGCGACGGCGGCGGCCTTGGCGGCCTCGACAACCGGCGCGGCTTCAACCGGCGGCGCTTCAGCGACCGGCGCGATCAGCTCGACCGGCGGCGGAGCGGCCGGCTCGACGGCGGCAACGGGCTCAGTCGTGGCGGTCAGGGCGGCGACCGCCGCTTCGACAGAGGCCTCGCCCCGGGTGATCTCGAGATCGCAGTCGCCGTCGACGAACTCGAAGACCTCGCGGATGGCGCTCTCGTCCTGCTCGGTCTCGAGGCGGACGATCCAGGTCACGAAGGCGGCCTCGGGATCGAGGTTCTCCAGCGCCGGCAGAGCGCTGTCGTCGAGCGTGGCCTTGATCGGACCAAGGCGGTTCAGTTCGCGCAGGAGCAGCGCGGTCTCGTTGGCCTTGCGATAGAGGTCCGACTTCGGACGGATCGACACCGTCCAGACGTTGGACGGGATCAGCTCGGCGTCGGCGGCCTGGGCCTCGACGGTGATCGTCTGGGGAACGAAGACAAAACCAAGGTCGTCTTCGTCCATGGCGTCATCATCGGCGCCGATGATGACGGGTGCGGCTTCCTCAGCGACGACCGGGGCGGCGACGGGCGCAGGGGCCGCCGGCGCTGCGTTCGGATCCGTCCACTGCGCCAGCTCGGCGGCCATGGCGGCGGAGGCGGCCATATCGACATCACCAAGGCCGCGCGCGGCGCTGACGTGGTCGGCCAGGATGTCGGAGGCGCGAAGCAGGACAGCGGCGAGTTCGACCGTGTTCGGCACCGAGCCCCCGCGGACGGCGTCCAGCAGGGTTTCGAACACGTGGGCGAAACGCACCAGCGGCTCAAGGCCGAAGGCCCCGGCGCCGCCCTTGATCGAATGGACGGCGCGGAACACGGCGTTGACCGTCTCGAGGTCGCCCGCGCCTTCTTCCATGGCCAGGAGACCGCCTTCGAGGTCGGCGAGCAGTTCCTCGCACTCCTGGAAGAAGGTGACCTTGATGGCCTCTAGCTCGTCCATTCCCGTAAGTCCTAATTCGCGTCTAGCAACGGGTAATCAAAAACGACGTACTGGTCCGTGACCTGGATCAGGCGGCGACGCGTCGGATGGCGTCGACCAGCTTTTCCGGGTTGAACGGCTTGACGATCCAGCCCGTGGCGCCGGCTTCGCGAGCCCGCTGCTTCTTGGCCGGATCGCTTTCGGTGGTCAGCACCAGGATCGGGATCGCGCGGTAGTCGTCATCGACGCGGACCGCTTCGATAAAGCCGAAGCCATCCAGCTTCGGCATGTTGATGTCCGTGATGATCACATCGGGTCGATGCGCGGACAGGACTTCGAGACCATGCTCGCCGTCCACCGCCTCGACCACGTTGAAGCCGGCGCCGGCGAGGGCCATGCGCAGCATGTCCCGCATCGTCCGGGAATCATCGACCGTGAGAACCGTACGCGTCACGATTCAGCTCCTTGGAATTCCGCCGAAAGGAGCGCCCCTGCGGCGCCAAATAGACGGGTGGTTTCGACAAAGGCCTCGGAAGGCCCCGTGATGGAGAAGGATTGGCCGTCCTGATCCCAGGCCTTGCGGGCGGCCAGAAGCACTTGCAGGCACAGCCCGCCGAGACGGCGAACCTGATCGGCTTCCACCGTGATCGCCGCGCCGCGACGTTCCAGCAGAGCGGCCTTCAGCGGCGCCGCCGCTTTCAGGTCCAGATTTTCGGGCAGCGCGATGGCGGCGGCCATTTAGAACTCCTCCCACCCGTCGGTCACGGGCGCTTGTGCGACGGCCGCCGAACCGGTGCTCCGGCCCGGACGGGCGAAGGTGTTCAGACGGGCCTGCTGCTCGGCGACCGGGTTGCGCGCCGGGGCGTGTTGGGTCGTGTCGGCGGCGACCGGTCGGGCATAGGCCGAAGAGCCGGCTCCCACCTGGAAGCGAGCCATCAGGCGCACCAGCTCGGCGGTCTCGCCCTTCAGCGAGTGCGTCGCGGCGGTCGACTGCTCGACCATGGCGGCGTTCTGCTGAGTGACCTGGTCCATCTGGTTCACGGCGGTGTTCACCTCGTTCAGGCCGGTGGCCTGCTCCGCAGCCGAGGCCGCGATCTCGGTGACCAGGGCGTCGATTTCACCGACCTTCGCCACGATGCGTTGCAACGCCTCACCCGTCTGGCCAACGAGGCTGACCCCTTGGCTGACCTGTTGGGTCGAGCTGGAGATCAGCGTCTTGATTTCCTTGGCCGCCTCGGCCGAGCGCTGAGCCAGGGCGCGGACTTCCTGAGCGACCACCGCAAAGCCGCGACCGGCTTCACCGGCACGAGCGGCCTCGACGCCGGCGTTCAGAGCCAAGAGGTTGGTCTGGAAAGCGATCTCGTCGATGACCCCGATGATTTGGCTGATCTGCTTGGACGAGTTCTCGATCTCGCCCATGGCCGAGACTGCCTCGTGCACCACCTGGCCGCTATGCGTCGCTTCGCCACGGGTGGTCGAGACGACTTCGGAGGCCTGACGGGCGCCGGCGGCGGTACGGCGCACCGTCGCGGTCAGCTCGTCCAGAGCGGCGGCGGTCTCTTCCAGACTGGCGGCCTGTTGTTCGGTGCGGCGCGACAGGTCGTCGGAGGCGTGGGCGATTTCGTCCGCGCCGGTGCGCAGGCCGTCGGTCGAGGCGGCGATGACCTTCATCGTCTCCTGCAGCGAGCCCATGGCGGCGTTAAAGTCGTCCTTCAGCTTGCGGTAATCGCCCGGGAAATCGGCGGTGACCCGGAAAGTCAGATCGCCCGAGGCCAGCTTTTCCAGACCCTCGGCCAAGTTCGAGACGACCAGCGAGGCCTCCTTGGCGGCGGCGGCGGCGGCGGCTTCCTTGGCGCGGCGTTCGTCGGCCGTGAGGGCCGCCGACTTTTCCTGCTCGGCGCGAAGCTGCTCAAGGTGCAGCTGGTTGTCGCGGAAGACCTTCAGCGCCGTGACGATGGCGCCCAGCTCGTCGCCGCGGGTCATCTTCTCAAGATCGATGGCGTTGTCGCCCTTGGAGAGCTTGTCCGTGGCGGCGGCGATGTCGTTGATCGACTTGCGGGTCGTCATCACGGTCAGGAACGCCAGAGCGCCGACCGCGCCCAAGGTGATCAGCGACATCAGGACGGTGACGCTCATGGCGGCGGTCGCCTGAGCCTGACGCTTGGCGGTCTCGTTCTCGATGCGCTGATTGGCGGCGGCGACGACCTGGTCGAGCTGACCGGTCATCTTCGCGTATTGTTCTTCGAACGGTGCGATGAAGCCGGCCGCCATGTTGAAGTCGACGCCGATCATCCCACTGACCGTGTCGATCGCGCTGCGGCACTCCTCGAGCGACTTGATCAGCTCGGCGATCTTCGGCTGTTCGGCGGCCGGCAGCTTGCTCTTGAGTGCGATCAGGTCCTTCTTGACCGCATCGGTCTCGGCGAGGACGGCGGCCATGCGCGCGTCGTTCTTATCGACGTCGATATTGCCGGCCTTGTGGGTCATCACGACGAACAGCTCGCCGTTGATGTTGGAGATGCGCTTGGAAATCCGCTGGATCTCCAGGTTCTGGCGCATGTCGCTTTCAACGACCTGCTTCAGAGCGGCCGACTGGCTTTTCTGAACAATGATGGCGCCGCCGGCCATGAGGGCCAGCATCAGCAGCGCGAAAGCCGGCGCGAAGCCGATCTTGATGATCAACGGTAGATCGACGAGACGGATCCGTTTCATCGCGAGGTCCCCTCCAACCAGCGCTCCGTGCCCACGGATCGCCAAACTGAAGGTGGATAATCCGGATAGAGTCCTAACAGACTCTGACTTGGTTAAGGGAAGGCGGCGCTTTCCGGCCGGTTCTGGCCCAAGTGGTCATTTGGTCGCACCCTCGAGGGCGCTGATTCTATAAAGCGCGGAGATTGAATCGAGAGTCCTGACCCGCGCCGATCATGGTTACCCGAGAGTAAATCTCGAATATTGCCGCATGACTCAGGATATCTTAACTCGCACCTGCGAAATTGCTCAGGCGTCCGGTTGGCGCATCGTCCATGGGACGTGAATTTATTACTAGGAGCAGCGGGATGAAATATCCGATCGCTATTGCCGCGGGAATCGCTGGCAGCTTTTTCGTCGCCCAGGCCGCCTCGGCCGCCGGTGGTTTCGAAGACCAAATGAGCCGTTGCCTGCAGCAGTTCGCCAATACGCGCGACGCCGCGCAAGTCATGCTTGAGTGCAACGCCGACGGCGGCAAGCTTTCGGACTGCAAGGTCGTGGACAACAGCGCGGCGGGCAAGGGCTTCGACAAGGCCGCCATGTGCATCGCTGAAAAGCTGCCGATGGGCGCCAAGACCGGCACTGTGAAGGTTCCGTTCCGCTTCCCGGGCGGCGCGTAAGCGTCTTTCCGAAGGGAACACAAAGCGCCCCCGTCGACATGGTCGACGGGGGCGTTCTGCTTTCTGGAGATCGCCGAAAGGGTTCCTACGGGTGCCGATCCAGGTCATCAGCGGCAAAACGACGCACCCCGCGATGACCTTGTCTGCGGAGGTTCGCCCCTAGAATTCTTCCCACTCTTCCTTGAGCGCAACGGCGGCCGAGCCGCGCGAAGGCGGAGCAGCGGCTCCGGGGCGCATCGTGGGACGAGGCGGCGGGCTCGCGGAAGGCGCCGCCGCGACGCGGGTGACCGGCTTCGGCTCCGTGCGACGGATCGCCGAGGTTCGAAAGCCCTCGACCTGACGGACCAGTTCTCCGGTCTGGCTCTTCAGCGAGTGGGTCGCGGCCGTCGTCTGCTCGACCATGGCCGCGTTCTGCTGAGTGACCTGATCCATCTGGTTCACGGCCGTATTGACCTCGTGAAGGCCGCTGGACTGTTCTTGGGCGGAGACTGAGATCTGG
Organism: Pseudomonadota bacterium; assembly: GCA_020161365.1. Lineage (GTDB taxonomy): Bacteria > Pseudomonadota > Alphaproteobacteria > Caulobacterales > Caulobacteraceae > Caulobacter. Next base: position 22,905 of record JAIUNU010000008.1, read on the forward strand.
GCGATCAACTCGTCGATCTCCGCAACCTTCGAGACGATGCCGCGCAGCGCTTCGCCGGTCTGCCCCACCAGGCTGACCCCGGCCTCGACCTGCTTGGTGGAGGTGTTGATCAGGGCCTTGATTTCCTTGGCGGCGTCGGCCGAGCGCTGCGCCAGCGCCCGCACTTCCTGGGCGACGACAGCGAAGCCCTTGCCCGCATCACCCGCGCGGGCGGCTTCCACCCCTGCGTTCAAGGCCAGGAGATTGGTCTGGAACGCGATCTCGTCGATCACGCCGATGATATTGCCGATCTCTCGCGAGCTAGTCTCGATCTCTCCCATCGCCGCCACGGCCTGGCTGACGACGGCCCCCGACCGTTCTGCGTCGGTCTTGGCGCCCGCGACGACGTTCTGCGCCTGCTTGGCGCCGGCGGCCGACCGACGAACGGTGGCGGTGATCTGGTCCAGAGCCGCAGCCGTCTGTTCCAGACTGGCGGCCTGCTGTTCGGTACGCCGCGAAAGATCATCGGCCGCAACGCTGATCTCCTCGGTGCTCGAGCGGATGCCTTCCGTCGCGCCGCCTACCCCGCACATCGCCTGGTCCAGCAGCCCCACCGCGTGGTTGAAGTCATCCTTCAGCTTCTGGAACTCACCGCAAACCTCGCTATCCAGGCGGGCCAGGAGATCGCCGGCGGCCAGACGGTCCAGCGCCTGGGCCAGGAGGGCGACGATCTGCTCCTGCCGCACCTGGGCCGCCTGCTGCTCCGCCTCCAGCCGCTTGCGCTCGTTGTCCAGGGTTTCGAGATAGATCGAGATCGCGAAATCCATGTCCAGGAAGATCGCCTTCATCAGCGCGGCGACCGCCTCGCCGGCCTGACGAGAGTCGCCCTTGGCCAGCAGCCCCTTGGGCCACATGGAGTCGATCACGGCCCGGACGAGATGGTCTCCGACCACGGCGTAGCCGCCGATGTACCATCGCGGCTCCAGGCCGATCCGCGCGTGAGTCTGACCAATCGCGCGAACCGCCCGCACGTAGTCGTCGCTGAAGTCCCCCTCGGCGATCACGCTCCAATGGGTCTGCTGGCGGGCGCTGGCCGCGTCCATGTGGCGCTCGTCGCTGAAGAAAGCGCGGGTCTCCGGGGTGGTCCGGACCTTGCCGTAGAAGCTCGCCAGCGCATTGCCGATCTCGGCACGGATGATCGGCCGCAGATCGCGGAGCGCCGATCGCGCCTTGTCATCAATGCCCATGAACGCCGTACGCTCACCGATCGCGTAGTCCTGGCTCATAGCCGTCCCCGTCATTTTACGTGGGGAGAGCCTCTGCCCTGATCCTTAATCAGCGCTTAAATATTCGCGCCAGGAGCGCGACACCTCGTCGCACAAGCCTACTGGTTGCAGATTTAATCCGTACACCAAGCAAATGGCGCGCGCTGAACGGCGAAGGCCGCAGCGGGAAACCGCAGACCCCGCCGAGCGTAGCGACCGGTCACCGCATCTACCCGCCGCGCTTGAGTGTCTCCCGCGCGATGATCAGCTGCTGGACCTGGCTGGTGCCTTCGTAGATCCGGAAAATCCGCACGTCGCGATAAAGCCGCTCGATCCCGTAGTCGGCGACATAGCCGGCGCCGCCGAACACCTGCACCGCCCTGTCCGCCACGCGACCGACCATTTCCGAGGCGAAAAGCTTGGATGAGGCGGCTTCGAGCGTGACGTTGACGCCCGCGTTGCGCTTGCGGGCCGTCTCCAGCACCAGCGCCTTGGCGGCCAGGGCCTCGGTCTTGCTGTCGGCGATCATCGCCTGGATCAGCTGGAAGCTGGCGATCGGCTGGCCGAACTGCTTGCGCTCGGAGGCGTAGGCTACGCAGTCGGCGATCAGGCGTTCAGCTACGCCCACGCAGACGGCGGCGATGTGCAGGCGGCCGCGGTCGAGCACCTGCATCGCCACCTTGAAGCCCTCGCCCTCCGCGCCCAGGCGGTTCCAAGCCGGCACGCGGACATTGTCGAAGGTCACGTCGTGGATGTGGGCGCCCTGCTGGCCCATCTTCTTTTCGGGCTTGCCGACCGTGAGGCCGGGCAGGTCGCGCGGGACCAGGAAGGCCGATACCCCCGCCCCGCCCTTGGCGTCAGGATTGGTGCGCGCCATCACCGTAAAGAGCGAGGCCTTGCCAGCGTTGGTGATGTAGCGCTTGGAGCCGTTCAGGACGTAGTGATCGCCGTCCAGCGTAGCGCGGGTCTGGACCGCAGCGCTGTCGGAGCCGGCCTCCGGCTCGGTCAAGGCGAACGAGGTGATCACGTCGCCCGAGGCGATCCCCGGCAGCCACTTGGCCTTCTGCTCGGGGTTGCCGAACATCACGAGGCCCTGGCTGCCGATCCCGACATTGGTGCCGAACACCGAGCGGAAGGCCGGCGAGGCGCGGCCCAGCTCGATGGCCACCAGCGCCTCTTCTTCCATGGTCAGGCCCAGTCCGCCGAACTCCTCGGGAATCGTCAGGCCAAAGAGCCCGAGGCCCTTCATCTCCTCGATCACGTCGTCGGGAACCGCGTCGTTCTCGGCGACCTGAGCCTCGATCGGACGCAGGCGCTCGGCCACGAAGCGGGCGACCGTGTCGATCAGCTGCTCACGGGTTTCCAGATCGAGGGCCATACGCTTCGTCTCCCAGTTCCCCAGCCCCTCGCGGAAACCGCGAGCGTGGCGTCAAACGCTTGTTTTGCCGGGAACTGTAGCGACGGCCCTCGAGAATGGAAGCCTTCCCTTACGCCCGTTCCTGCTGGGCCAGCACGCTCTTGCGCATGCCATAGGCCAGATAGATCACCGCGCCGATCAGGTGGGCGTAGAGGAAGTAGAGCTGAGTCTTGGCCGGCAGGCTGACGAACAGATAGAGGCAGCCCAGGATGCCGGCCGGCGCCACGACCTGCCAGAACGGCGTCGAGAACACCCGAGGCCGGTTCGGTTCGCGCAGGCGCAGCAGGATCACCGAGGCGCCGACGGCGATGAACGCCCACAGCGTGCCGGCGTTGGCCAGTTCGGCGATGTCCTTCAACGACAGCAGGCCCGACAGCACCGCCGACAGCACGCCGGTCAGCAGGGTCATCATCACCGGGGTGCCGGTCTTGGCGTTCACCTTCGACAGCGCGCGGGGCAGCAGGCCATCGCGCGCCATAACGAAGAAGATCCGGCTCTGGCCGTACATGAAGGCCAGGATCACGGTCGGCAGGGCCACGACGGCAGCCAGGGCGACCAGCTGGGCGATCTTGCCGTGGTTCAGGCTCTCCAGGATGAAGACCAGCGGGGCCTCGCTCTTGGAGAAGATCTCGGTGCGCGAGGCGCCGATCGAGACGGCGGCGACGATCATGTAGATCGCGGTGCAGGCGGCCATCGAGCCGACGATGCCGATGGTCAGGTCGCGCTTGGGGTTCTTGGTCTCCTCGGCGGCGGTCGAGACCGCGTCGAAGCCGTAGAAGGCGAAGAAGATCAGGCTGGCGGCGGCCATCACCCCGATCTTGGCGGCGTCGCCGGCCGCGCCCTCCGGCACATGGGCCTGGAAGCCGTTGGGCATGAACGGGGTGAAGTGGGCGATGTTGAACGCCGGCAGGCAAAGCACGACGAAGACGACCAGGGCGATGATCTTCACGAAGACCAGCACCATGTTCACCGTGGCGCTCTCGCGGGTGCCCAGCGCCAGCAGGCCCGCCACCGCCATCGAGATGAACACGGCCGGCAGGTTGATCAGGCCGCCCTGGTGGGGTCCGGCCAGCAGGGCGTCGGGGAAGCCGATCATCTTGAACAGGCCATGGGCGTGGGCCGACCAGCCGACGGCCACCGCCGCGCAGACCAGGGTGTATTCGAGGATCAGGCTCCAGCCGACGAACCAGGCGACCGGCTCCCCCATCGCCGCATAGCTATAGGTGTAGGCGCTGCCCGAGGCCGGGATCATCGTCGACAGCTCGGCGTAGCACAGCGCCGCGCAGGCGCAGACGGCGCCGGCGATCAGGAAGGACAGGATCACGCCCGGCCCGGCCAGGCCCGCCCCGACGCCGGTCAGGGTGTAGATGCCGGTGCCGACGATGGCCCCGACGCCGAGGGCCACCAGGTGGGGCCAGCTCAGTGTCTTCTTTAGCTGATGGCTGTCCGCATGACCGGCGGTGATGGTGTCGATGGCCTTGCGGCGCGTCCAGAAGCTCACTTTGGGGGTCCCTCCGACTCTCGATGCGGACCATGAAGCGGGTTTCGTTCTCAGCCAAGCCTCGAAGTTAGAAGAAAATCCTCGTCAGGGCGTAGGCGAGGATCGCCACGGCCAGGGTCAGCGTCACCAGCAGGATCGCCAGGCGCGGCTTGACTTCCAGCAGGGCCTTGGGCCCGAGCTTGGCCGAGATCGCGCCAACGCCCGCCAGCAGCAGGAAGCTCGAGCAGGCGCCGAGGGTCGCGACCAGCGCCGGCGGGATCAGATTGAGGCCGCGGGCGGCGGCCAGGGCCGCGAAGCCCCAGACGAAGATCGGGGGGGCCTGCAGGCCTGAAACGCGACCGCCTTGGGCCGTCCGGGTCAGCATCAGGCCGATCAGCACCACCGCCGGCCCCAGCCACAGGATCCGCGACAGCTTGGCCAGCGCCGCCGTGCCGGCCACCTCCGGCGACACCGAGGCCCCCGCCCCCGCCACCTGGGCGACGTCGTGGATCGATAGGCCGAAGAACACGCCCGCCTGGTGGGCGGTCAGGCCCAGGGCGTTGGCGACCGGCGGATAGCCCAGCATGGCCACGGTCGAGAGCAGGTTGACCCCGACGATGACCAGCGCCGTCGTCCGCTGGTTCTCGGGACTGGAGGGCGCGGCCTGCGAGGCGGCCAAGGCGGCCGAGGCGCCGCAGATCGAACAGGCGGCCGCCGCGATCAGAGCCTCGGCCAGCGGCAAGCCCAGAGCCGCGCCGGCCAGAGCCCCGATCCCGAGGCCGCCCAACACCACCGCGCCGCTGGCCAGCACGGCCGGACCGCCGAGAGCGGCGAACTCGCTCCAACTGATCTGGGCGCCCATCATGGCTACGCCCAGCCGCAAGCCGGGCTTGGCGAAGATGTCGAGACCCGCGCCGAGCTGTCCCTGCAGGCCCAGAGCGCCCAGCATCATGCCCAGCGCCACCGCGAGCAGCGGCGCGGGAGCGTGGAGGCTCTGGGACAGCAGCTTGGCCAGCACCGCCATCAGGAGACCGGCCAACAGGCCCGGTCCGACCCGGACGGCGTTCAGGCGCAGGGTCGCGGCGGTCATCCGCGGACGGTTTCGCCGTTCATCGAGGCGGCGGCGAAGTGGGCGTCGGCCTTGGCGCAACGGTTGCTCAGCCGCTCGTGCAGGCGGCGCACGGTCTGGCTGCCGGTGCGCTCGAAGGCGAAGGGCAGGATGCCGTGGATGATGCAGGCCAGGCCCGCGCCCAGCAAGGTGAAGCCAAAGCTCCAGGCCACGCCCATGTGCTGTCCGTAGCTCTCGCCGACCGACTTGGGATGACGCGTGAACGACAGGTCCATGGGAGCCCCGCTGGCTGAAACCGAGGCGTTCTAGGATGCCGTGGATTCGGAGAAAGACATTGTTTGAAAGGTTACCATTTCCGCGATATGGAGAATTTCGTTCTCTTCTGAATCGGATTTCGAGATGATTGATCTCGATCAAATCGATCGTCGTCTGCTGGCCATCCTGCAGGAGGACGCCACCGTTCCCATCGCCGAGCTGGCGGAGCGGGTGGGCCTGAGCCAGACCCCCTGCTGGAAGCGCGTGCGCCGCCTCCAGGACGCCGGGGTCATCACCGCCCGTGTCGCCCTGCTCGACCGCGAGGCCCTGGACCTGGGCCTGACCGTGTTCGTCGCCGTCAAGACCGGCCACCACGACGAGGGCTGGCTGAACCAGTTCGCCGCCGGGGCCAGCGCCCTGCCCGAGGTCGTCGAGTTCTATCGGATGAGCGGCGATGTCGACTATCTCCTCAAGGTCGTGGTCAAGGACATCGCCGCCTATGACCGCTTCTACAAACGCCTGATCGCCACCGCGCCCCTGACCGACGTCTCGTCCAGCTTCGCCATGGAGCAGATCAAGTTCACCACCGCCCTGCCGATCGCTCCGACCTGAGGGGGGTTAGACGATCCTCCCCCCCAGCGGGGGAGGTGGCGTGAAGCGCCGGAGGGGGAAGTCCTGCAGACCCTGCCTCTTCCCCCTCCGTCGTCTCTTCGAGCCGACACCTCCCCCGCTGGGGGGAGGATTTGGGACGCGGTTCATCCACTTCACGCGATCGCTCGCTGAAGGTCTGGAAAGGGATGCGGAGCGCCGGACATCGTCCGGAGTGTGAGTTTGCAGATACCGTTTCGACGAAGCCCGAACGCTCCGCGCAGCCGTTATTCGCCAGCGTCCCGTCGGGTGGCCCTGTTCAGGCCTTACCGGGACCTGGGCGCTTCCGTTTCCGGAAGTCCCAGCGATCGAGGAGGACGAGCCACTCCAGGCTAAGACACATCCTTTTGCCCTCAACCACGCCGACGGCGGGCGGGTGAGCCCAGCAAGCTCAGCCCCGGACCGTTCGAGTATCCCCCTCGAACCTGTCCCCGCTCGACCGCCCCCCGCCGCCGCAAATGGTCGCTGGCCATGCGCCCCTTCCTCGCGACGAGGTGGAAGCATTGTGCAGGTGATTTCAACGCGGATGATTCAGCGGCGCATTAAAATCGCAAGCCTCTGATTTCATGGACTCTGGCGCCGCGAAAGACGGGGATTGGGCGTCCTCGATCCCCGTCGAGGGCCACGGTCGTTCAGCAGCGCTATCGCCCGCCTCAGCGGAACTGGTTTGATCGGCGCGGGCCCGCGCGGTTGGGTGACGCTCGGTTTCACGTCCGGAGCGGGAGACGATGTCCAAGCCTAGCGCCGCCGCCGCGCCCGTCGATCAGGGCCAGAACCTTTCAGCCTGGCTGGCCTGCGTCGCCAACGCGATTCCGCTCTGGGTGACGCTGGTGGCGCTGCTGCACGGCAGCCTCGGCCCGCTCACGCCGCTGGCGCAGCTCGGCGCCTATGTCGCGGTGCTGGCGCTGTGGATCGGCCTCTTCAAGCCCTGGACGGCCGAGCGCCCGGGCTAGCGACCGCTGCTAAAAGCGGACGGATCGAGGGTCTGTGTTGGGTGGATGTCGGTCATTGCTCCCTCTCCCAGAGGGAGAGGGTTGGGGAGAGGGGTTACAGCGTCCGACGGAGCGCCGGCACGCCGTCAGCCCTCGTAACCCCTCTCCCTCCCACCGCTTCGCGGCGGGCCCCTCCCTCTCCCTAAAGGAGAGGGAGGCAAAGTCCGCTATGGGTCGTGAGCAGCGCCTAACGCCCCCCAAGAAACCCGACCTTCCCGGCCTCATCGCCTGGCCGGGGCCCCTACTCCGGCCACAGATCCTGTATGTCGCCCTTGCGGTTCAGCATGTGCGTGGCGCGCTTGATCACCGCCAGCAGGCGTTCCTTGCGGCCGTCCTTGTCATAGGTCAGCGTGGTGCGGGCCAGGCCCTCCAGCATGAAGCGGGCGAGGTCGCGGCTGGCCTGGAAGCGGGGGCCGGCGCCGGCGTGGAGGATCTTCAGGAAGTGGTCGCCGGCCTGGGCGCGGTCGAACTCGGCCTGAGCGGGCGCCAGCAGAGCATGGATGGCCGGGTCGGTGCGACCGGCGGCCTCCAGCTCGGCGAAGGCGGTGAAGGGGACGCTGTGCAGCAGGTCCCAATAGCTGTCGATCGCGTGCTCGGTGACGTCGGCGCCGGGCGGCAGGCTGTCGGCGGCGGCGCGGAACAGGGCCGAGCGCTCGGCCTGGATATGGGCGACGGCCGCCTCGACCAGCGCCTCGCGGGTGGGGAAGTGATAGAGCATCGCCCCGCGCGTGAGGCCCGCAGCGTCGGCGATGGCCGGGTTGGTGGCCGCGTGATAGCCGATCTCGGCGAACAGATGCATCGCCCGGTCGAGAATCCGCGCGCGCGTTTTCTGCGACTTGCGGGTGTCCTTGGCGAGGCGGGCGGCGTCCATAAGGTTGATCTAGTGCGCGCCATGCTGCACCGCAACAGGCCAGCGGGCCCTTGCGGCAAAAGGCTTCGGGCCCCGGTCAGGTTTTTGACGTTTTTGTCGAAACTGCGCGTTTTTCGGGCTTACGCAAGGGAAGCGAAGGCCAGGGCGCGATCGACCGAGCTTCATCAAAGCGACATGCAATCGGCTTAATCGCCACCCACTGGCCGCCATCGCGCCGATCCGGGGACGGAGCGATCTCACGGCGGCCTTCACCGGGTTCGACCAATGGGGGGTTCGACCATGACCGCCGACGTCGCCGTCCGCCACTATCGCGCTGTGTTCATCAGCGACCTGCACCTGGGCACACGCGGCTGTCAGGCCGAGCTCTTGCTGGACTTCATCCGTCACATCGAGTGCGACAAGCTCTATCTGGTGGGCGACATCATCGACGGCTGGAAGCTGCGCGGCGGCTGGCACTGGCCCCAGGCGCACAACGACGTGGTCCAGAAGATCCTGCGCATGGCCCGCAAGGGCACCGAGGTGATCTATGTGCCCGGCAACCACGACGACCGGGTGCGCGAATTCTGCGGCGTCCACTTCGGCGGCGTGGTGGTGGCGCGCGACATGATCCACGAGACGGCGGCGGGCAAGCGCTACCTGGTGGTGCACGGCGACGAGTTCGACGGCGTGGTGCAGCACGCCAAGTGGCTCGCCTTCCTCGGGGATTGGTCCTATAGAACCATCCTCATGCTGAACACCTTGGTGAATCGCCTGCGGCGTCGCCTGGGGTTCGGATACTGGAGTTTCTCGGCCTATCTGAAGGTCAAGGTGAAGAACGCGTTGCAGTTCATCGAGAACTTCGAGGCCGCCGTGGCCGACGAGGCCCGACGTCGCGGGGTGGACGGTGTGATCTGTGGTCACATCCACAAGGCCGAGATGCGCGACATCGACGGCATCCACTACGTCAATGACGGCGACTGGGTGGAAAGCTGCACGGCCCTGGCCGAGCACGCGGACGGGCGCCTGGAAATTCTCGAATGGGCCAAGATGCGCTCGTGGTCGGTGATCGACCGCGCGCCCGCCGCCCCCTCGGATGAGCCGCTTCCGGAGCCGGCCGCCGCCTGATGCGAATTCTGCTTGCGACCGATGCGTGGGAGCCCCAGGTCAACGGGGTGGTGCGGACTCTGACCCGCGTGGTCGAGGAGCTGCGCGCGATGGGCCATATCGTCGATGTGGTCAGCCCCGACCAGTTCCCGACCTTCCCGCTGCCGACCTATCCCGAGATCAAGCTGGCCATCGGCGCCTATGAGCCGGTGCAGGAGCGCTTCAAGCTGTTCGAGCCCGAGGCGATCCACATCGCCACCGAGGGACCGATCGGCCTGGCCGCGCGGCGGATCTGCCTGGAGTGGAAGCTGCCGTTCACGACCAGCTACCACACCAAGTTCCCCGAATATGTCTCGGCCCGCCTGCCGCTGCCGCTGGCGGCCGGCTACACCTACATGCGCTGGTTCCACAAGCCGTCGGGCCGCTTGATGGTGGCCACGCCGACCATGCGCGACGAGCTGGCCAAGCACGGCTTCCGCAACCTCTCGCCGTGGTCGCGCGGCGTGGACACCGACATCTTCAAGCCCCGCCTGCCGGATGAGCCCGACCTCTTCGAGGGCCTGCCGCGGCCGATCTTCCTCAATGTCGGCCGGGTGGCCGTGGAGAAGAACATCGAGGCCTTCGCCAGCCTCGACCTGCCGGGCACCAAGGTTGTCATCGGCGATGGTCCCCAGCGCGAGGAGCTGGCCGAGAAGTATCCAGAGGTGAAGTTCCTGGGGGCCAAGTTCGGCGACGAGCTGGGCCGCTATTTCGGCTGCGCCGACGTGTTCTGCTTCCCCTCGCTGACCGACACCTTCGGCCTCGTCATCCTGGAGGCCATGGCCGCCGGCGTGCCGGTGGCGGCGTTCTCGGCTCCGGGTCCGGTGGACATCATTCCCGGCTCCAACGCCGGCGTCCTCGCGCCCGGCCAGACCGAAGGGCTGCGCGAGGCGTGCCTGGCGTGCCTGGACCTGGACCGCACCGTGGTCCGCAAGTTCGCCGAGCGGTTCTCGTGGCGCGCCTGCGCCGAGGAGTTCTTCCGCAACCTGCAGCCTTATCCAGAACCGGAAAAGACCCGCTTCTGGCGACGGCTGCGACGCCTGGCCCGCCTGCGCAAGAAGACGGCGGCCTAGAAGATTCGCCCCTGCAGCCACAGGATGGCGGGATAGGCGCTCAGCCAGGTCCAGAAGAAGCGGTTGAGCCCGAACAGGCAGGCGTTGGCGAGGTGGAAGGTCCCGGCCACGACCAGGCCCGCCACCAAAGCCGGCGTCCACAGCAGGGTGAGCGGAAACGCGAGCTCAAAGCCCATCACGCCCCAGGACATGGCCCGCAACAGGCGCGGCCGGTCGGCGAAGGCGCGCAGGCCCTCGGCGACTGGATAGGCCGAGAACTGGAACACATCCCGCAGCGCCCGCCCCGAGCGCCAGTCGGGGTTCACGACCTTCACCCAGCCTGAGATGAAATAGGACAGGGTCAGTTGCGCCCCCAGATAGCCGAATGCCAGCTCGGCCAGCATCGGCGTGGGCGAAAGCCGCGACAGCGTCAGGCACCAGAGGATCAGAAGCCCCATGCGGTCGCTGCCGCCATTATAGGGGCCCTGGAAGCGGTGCAGGATCAGCAGCGACAAGCCGGCCAGCCCGACCAGGGGCCAGGGGCCCGCGACGCCGGCCAGCACCAGGATCGCCAGCCCGATCCGCGCGCCGAACAGGATCCGCTCGTCGCGGAACCCGCGCAGATGCTCCAGGCTCTGCTGGATCAGCGCCAGAGCCAGCAGGATCTCGACGAGGCGGCGGGCCAGTTCCAGGCTCATCGGATATCGATCTCCGCCAGCCGGCGCGGCGCGGGCTGGACCATCACCTCCTCGGTCAGCGCCTCGCCCTCGCGATGCACGAACACCAGACGAAAGCACAACCAGGGGCGGGTCGCGTCGGCGGGCTCGGCGGCCAGATCGGCGGCGATGCGCCTGAAGAGCTCGGTCTCGCTGTGCTCGGGCGTGCGATCCTCGGCCAGCCGCTCGGCGCAGCTCATGACGAACAGGCTCTGGTTCCAGCGGGGATTCCACAACAGCCGCCGCGCCATCCGCGCCAGCGACACGCGCTCAGGTCGGGGCCGAAACACCCGCCAGATTCCGCCCGTGTCGCCGGGCGAGGCCAGCAGGGCGTACTCGACGCGCGGCGCGGGCGCGATCACGTCGAAGAAGTTCCACGACGGAACGAGCGCCGGCGCCAGCAGCTTCAGCGGCGCGACAAGGGCCTGAACACGAGGCGGCATCGATTATAGCACCGCAGCGATACAGGCGGGTCGACAGGACATCGGCGGATCCTTTCGCGACCAAGCTACAGCGCTGGTTGACGGACGCCAAATGCGCGGTGCGCGTCGAAACTCGCCATCAAGAAACCTGGAATGTCGGCGCGCGACGCAAGATGCTTCTGCGGGGATCTAAACTTATAAGCGAGTTCAGAGCATATGCTTGGCTTTTATTGATAATGAAAATCAGACGCTTCCGAACCACGATTTCTGTACTCAGTTCGAGTGATGCACTTTCTACAGATTGCAGTTGGAGACCGATATTTTTACCAGAAATTCACCATGAAGAACCCACGTTATCCGAAGCTTGGAAACCTTCCATGAACGAATGGGTCACGCCGAATGATCAGCTTCCGGAATGGTTTCTCGGGTGACGCCGCCCACAAGATCGATGCGCTCAGCAAGTCGCTGGCGATGATCGAGTTCGACACCAAGGGCGTGATCCTCGCCGCCAACGCCAACTTCTGCAAAGCGCTGGGCTATGAGGAGCGGGAGATCGTCGGCAAGCACCACAGCCTGTTCGTCGAGCCCGAATACGCCGCGAGCCAGGCCTATCGCGACTTCTGGACCCAACTGGCGCGGGGTCAGTTCGACGCGCGGGAATATCTGCGCTTGGGCAAGGGCGGCCGAGAGGTCTGGATCCAGGCGTCCTATAACCCCGTCAAAAACGGCGCTGGCCAAGTTACAAAGGTCCTCAAGGTGGCGACCGACATCACCGCCCAGAAGGAAGCCGACGCCGACCGATTGGCGAGGCTGGACGCTGTGGAGCGTGTGCAGGCCACCATCGAGTTCACCACCGATGGCGTCATCCTGAACGCCAACGACAACTTCCTGAACGCCGTCGGTTACTCGCTGGCGGAGATCAAGGGCAAGCACCACAGCCTGTTCGTCGAGCCCGACTATGCCCGTTCGGACGCCTATGCGGCGTTTTGGCGCACGCTGAACGCCGGCGAGTTCGTGGCCGAGGAGTTCAAGCGTATCGGTAAGGGCGGCAAGGCGATCTGGATCCAGGCGTCCTACAACCCGGTGTTCGACACCAGGGGCCGCGTGGCCAAGGTCGTCAAGTTCGCCACCGACGTGACCGGACGCGTCGATGCGGTCAACCAAATCGCCGAGGCTCTGTCACGACTGGCCGAGAACGATCTCAGCTACCGGATGTCGGGCCCAATCGACGCGCAGTTCACGAACGTTCGGGACGACTTCAACGGGGCCGTCGCAGCGCTGGATGAAACCATCGGCGCGGTCGCTTCGGCGACCCGGAACGTCACGGCGGGCGCCAACGAGATCTCGGCCGCGTCGGACAACCTGTCACGCCGGACCGAGCAACAGGCCGCCAGCCTGGAGGAAACCGCCGCCGCGCTGGATCAGATCACCGCTACGGTCGGACGCAGCGCCGAGGGCGCCAAGCGCGCCTCGGTCGCGGCCTCCGACGCGCGGGTCGACGCGGCCAAGTCCGGCGAGATCGTCGGAGAGGCGGTCGCCGCGATGGATGGCATCGAGTCGAGCTCGAACCAGATCAACCAGATCATCGGGGTGATCGACGAAATCGCCTTCCAGACCAACCTTCTGGCCCTGAACGCCGGGGTCGAAGCCGCTCGCGCGGGCGAAGCGGGGCGCGGCTTCGCCGTCGTGGCCCAGGAGGTGCGCGCCCTGGCCCAACGCTCGGCCGACGCCGCCAAGGAGATCAAGGTGCTGATCGCCAACAGCTCGGCTCAGGTGGAGCGCGGCGTGAAACTGGTGGGCGACACGGGTCAGGCGCTGCGCACGATCGTCAACAAGGTCAGCGAGATCGATACGCTGATCAGCGAGATCGCGCAGTCTTCGCGAGAACAGGCCACGGGCTTGGGCGAGGTGAATGTTGCGGTCAACCAGATGGATCAGGTCACGCAACAGAACGCCGGCATGGTCGAGGAAGCGACGGCGGCGGCGGCGAGCCTGCGCCAGGAGGCCGATGAACTTGATCACCTGATCGCCCGCTTCAACGTCACGGCGCGCGCCGCCGCTCGCTCAAGACGCGCCGCGTAGGCGGGTCTGGCCGGAGCGACGGCTAAACGGCCTTTGCCGTCCTGCGGGCGACATAGCGGCGCACGCGTTTGCGGGTCTTCTTCAGCAGCCGCCAGCGCGCCTTGCGCAGGATGAGCTTCTCGGTCCGCAGCATCTGTTGCCAGACCACCAGAAGCACCTCCGGCTCGCGACGCATCAGTCGGCGGATGGGGAAGACCAGCTTCGGGTGCCGGCGCTGCCAGCGAATGAACTGCTTGCGGGCCTGGAACGAGTAGCGCAGCACGATCATCAGGCCGATGACCAGCAGCGGCAGACCCAGGTGCCCCGGCAGAGGCGTGAGGATGGCGCCGGCCAGGATCACCAGGGCGCCGAAGCCGATCGCCGCCCAGCGGAAGGCCCGGGCCGCCGATTCACGGAGCAGCAGGGCCAGTCGCGCGCGGCGACGGACCCTGTGCTTGATGCCGTCCAAGGCTGGGGCGCTCGCGGTCACCGGTCCGCGCGCTGGCGGGCGCGCCGCTTCAACGACTTTCGCCAACGGACGCCCACGCGCCACTTGCGCGGCATGACGATGCGCTCGATGCGCAGCGCCTGCTGCCAGGCCACCAGCACGACCTCGGGCTCGCGGCGCAGCAGGCGACGGATCGGAAAGACCAGCTTGGGGTGCGCGTGCTGGAAACGGACGAACTGCTTGCGCGCCTTGAACGAGTTGCGCAGCACCAACATCAGGCCGATGACCGTCAGCGGCAGGCCCATGGGACCGGGCAGCGGCGCGATCAGGGCGCCGCCGGCGATAAACACCAGGCCAAGAGCGACCAACGACACGCGCAAGAAGCGCGCGACGAGCTCGCGGGCGAGGTCATCGGCGGTGCGGCGGGCGCGCGGCATGGCGAAAGCAAAAGCGGTCATGGGAGGTCAACGGGCTTGCGCCTCGCCTGCTCCCTGAAAAAACCAGTCAGCCCCGATGCGCCTCCCCGATATGTGGAGGGATAAGGGCGCCGTAAAGGCGCCCTCTGGTCGCAAGGGGGTATGGAAAATGCTATTCAGCCGCTAGTGGCGCCGCGGCCACAGGTTTCCACTTCAACCGGGGCTTGCGGGCGGCCTGGGTTTCGTCCAGGCGTCGGAGCGGCGCGTGGAACGGCGCTCCCTTGAACCGCTCGACGTCACCGGCCTTGGCGGCGCCCGCAAGAGCCCGCAGCGCGGTGATGAAGCGATCCAGCTCGTGCTTGCTCTCGGTTTCGGTCGGCTCGATCAGCATCGCGCCGTGGACGACCAGCGGGAAGTACATGGTCATCGGGTGGAAGCCCTCGTCGATCATCGCCTTGGCGAAGTCGAGCGTGGTCACGCCGGTGCCTTCCAGCCAGCGGTCGTCGAACAGCGCCTCGTGCATGCACGGCCCCTCGGGGAAGGCCGGCGTCATGACGTCCTTCAGCTGGGCCTTGACGTAGTTGGCGTTGAGGACGGCGTCCTCGGCCACCTGCTTCAGGCCGTCGGCGCCGTGGCTGAGCATGTAGGCGTAGGCGCGCACATACATGCCCATCTGGCCGTGGAAGGCGCTCATGCGGCCAAAAGCGGTCTTGGCGTCGTCGTCGCCGGCGTGCTCGGCCAGTGCGAACCCATTGTCGCCATGGGTCAGCCAGGGCGTCGGCGCGAAGGGCGCCAGGGCCTCCGACAACACCACCGGACCCGCGCCCGGACCACCGCCGCCGTGCGGCGTCGAGAAGGTCTTGTGCAAGTTGATATGCATGGCGTCGACGCCCAGGTCGCCCGGACGCACCCGGCCGACGATGGCGTTGAAGTTGGCGCCGTCGCAGTAGAAGTACGCGCCCGCGGCGTGCGTCAGACGAGCGATCTCGACGACGTCGCGCTCGAACAGGCCGCAGGTGTTGGGGTTGGTGACCATGATCGCGGCCACGTGGTCGCCGAGCTTGGACTCCAGGTCGGCCAGGTCGACGCGGCCGTCTTCGGTCTGGGCGATCTCGACGACCGTGTAGCCGACGAAGGCCGCCGTGGCCGGGTTGGTGCCGTGGGCGCTGGTCGGGGCCAGCACCGTCTTGCGGTGGCCGTTGCCGGCCGCCTCGTGGGCGGCGCGGATGGCCAGCAGGCCGCAGAGCTCGCCGTGAGCGCCGGCCTTCGGCGTCAGGGCGACGGCGGGCATGCCGGTCAGGGTCTTCAGCCAGTGGGCCAGGCGGTCCATCAGCTCCAGCGCGCCTTGCACCGTCGACTGCGGCTGCAGCGGGTGGATGTCGGAGAAGCCCGGCAGGCGGGCCATCTTCTCGTTGAGGCGCGGGTTGTGCTTCATCGTGCACGAACCCAGCGGATACAGCGCCAGGTCGATGGCGTGATTCTTCTGGGACAGGCGCACATAGTGGCGCACCACTTCCGGCTCCGACAGGCCTGGCAGGCCGATCGGCTCGGACCGCAGCAGGCCGGCCAGGTCGCTGGACGACGCGGCGGTGACGGGCGGCAGGTCGACGCCGGTCTTGTTCCAGCCGTCCAGTTCGAAGATCAGGGCCTCGTCCTGCAGCAGGCCGCGCGCGCCCGTCAGGGTCTGGTGACCGGCGGCGCTATCATTGGCGGCTTCGGGACGCGTGGGGCGGCCGACATTGTTCATGCTCATTGGGCGAACACCTTGGTCAGGGCCTTGGCGAAAACAGTGATGTCGATATCGAGCGTGGTCTCGGTGGCGGCGACCAGCAGCACATCGTCGAGGCCGGCCTTGCCGTCGAGACGCGAGAACGGCACGCCGGCGATGACGCCGTGCGCGGCCAGGGTCTCGACGACCTCGGCGGCCTTGCCCGGAACCTTGATGGCGAACTCGTTGAAGAAACGCGGCGTCAGCACCTCGACGCCCGGCACGGCCTTCAGCGCGTCGCGCAGGGCCAGGGCCTTCTGGTGGTTGACCGCCGCCAGTTGGCGCAGGCCGGTCTCGCCCAGCAGGCTCATGTGGATCGAGAAGGCCAGCGCGCAGAGGCCGCTGTTGGTGCAGATATTGCTGGTGGCCTTGTCGCGGCGGATGTGCTGCTCGCGGGTCGACAGGGTCAGCACGAAGCCGCGCTTGCCGTCGGCGTCGACGGTCTCGCCGCACAGGCGGCCCGGCATCTGGCGGACGAACTTTTCCTTGCAGGCGAAGAGGCCGACATAGGGCCCGCCGAAGTTCAGGCCGTTGCCGATCGACTGGCCCTCGGCCACGGCGATGTCGGCGCCCATCTCGCCCGGAGACTTTAGGAGGCCATAAGAGACTGCTTCAGTCGTGACCACGATCAGCAACGCACCGGCGGCGTGGGCGGCCTCGGCGATCTTGGTCACGTCGGTGACCGTGCCGAACACGTTCGGGGTCTGGACGACGACGCAGGCGGTGTCCTGGTCGATGGCGGCGATCACGGCGTCTTCCGCGTCCACGGCGGCCGGCAGGGCGTTGGTGGTGACGCCGGCCGCGTGGGCCAGGGTCTCGATCGCGCCGACATAGTGCGGGTGCAGGCCGCCCGACATCACCGCCTTGGTCTTGCGGGTGACGCGCTGGGCCATCATCACGGCCTCGGCCGCGCCGGTCGAGCCGTCATAGAGCGAGGCGTTGGCCACTTCCATGCCGGTCAGGGCCGCGACCTGGGTCTGGAACTCGAACAGGACCTGCAGGGTGCCCTGGGCGATTTCCGGCTGGTACGGCGTGTAGCTGGTCAGGAACTCCGACCGCTGGATGATGTGGTCGACCGTGGCCGGCACATGGTGGCGATAGGCGCCGGCGCCGCAGAAGAACGGCCCCTCCCCCGCCGCGCGATTGCGACGGGCCAGGCCCGCCATCTCGCGTTCGACGTCCAGCTCGCCGGCATGGTGCGGCAGGTCCACCGGCGCGTCGCGGCGGGCCGAGGCCGGCACGTCGACAAAGAGGTCGTCGATCGACTTAACGCCGATCGCGCCGAGCATCTCGACGCGGTCTTCGGGGGTCAGGGGGAGGTAGCGCATGTTCTTGTCCTGCTCCCTTCCCCCTTAGGGGAAGGGGTCCTGGTTACAGCGTGGCGAGGAAGGCTTCGTAGGCGTCGCGATCCATCAGGGCGTCGACCTCGGCCGGGTTCGACAGCTTGATCTTGGCGAACCAGCCGCCGCTTTCCGGCAGGGCGTTGACGGTTTCCGGCGCGCCGGCCAGCTCACCGTTGCCTTCGATCACCTCGCCCGAGACCGGGGCGTAGACGTCCGAGGCGGCCTTGACGCTCTCGACGACCGCCAGGCCTTCGCCTTGCTTGACGACCTTGCCGGCTTCCGGGGTCTCGACGAACACGACGTCGCCCAGCTGCTCGGCGGCGTAGGCGGTGATGCCGACCGTGGCCACGTCGCCCTCGACGATGACCCACTCGTGATCCTTGGTGAAACGCATCTTTGTGAGTCCCCTGAGTTTAGAGTTTGCGGACGTAACGGTTCGGAACGAAGGGGCTGGCCACCACCTCGGCGGCGGCCGGCTTGCCCCGGACGATGACCTTGAGCTGCGTCCCCACGGCCGAGAAGGCCGGCGGGGCGAAACCGATGGCGATCGGGTAGCCGAGGCTGGGCGCGAAGCCGCCGCTGGTCACCTTGCCGATGACATTGCCTGCTTCGTCAGCGATCTCGGCGCCTTCGCGGGCCGGCGCGCCTTCCAGCACCTTGAGGTTCACGCGGACTCGCGACAGCTCGCCGGCCAGCTCCTTGGCGATGCGGGCCGCGCCCAGATAGTCGCCGGCCTCGCGGCGCGACTTGCCGACGGCGAAGTTCAGGCCCGCCTCGATCGGCGAGACGGTCTCGTCCAGGTCGTGGCCGTAGAGCGGCAGACCCGCTTCCAGGCGCAGGCTGTCGCGGGCGCCGAGGCCGATCGGCTTAACGCGCTCGTCGGCCAGCAGGGTGTTCCAGACCCGCTCGGCGGCCTCGGCCGGAACCGAGATCTCGTACCCATCCTCGCCGGTGTAGCCCGAGCGGGAGATGATCGCGTCAACGCCGAAGGCGGTCAGAGCCTGGGCGTCCATGAACACCATCTGCGCGGCTTCCGGCACATGGGCGGCCAGCACGGCAGCGGCCTCGGGACCTTGCAGCGCCAGCAGCGCGCGGTCTTCCAGGCGGGTCACGGTGGCCTCGCCCGCGAGTTCACGGGCGATGATGGCGTAGTCGTTGTCCTTGCAGGCGCCGTTGACCACGACGAACAGGCCATCGTCGTCCGGACGCGCGGTCATCAGGTCGTCGACAATGCCGCCGTCGGCGTTCAGCAGCACGCCGTAGCGCTGCTTGCCGGCCTTCAGGCCCTGGTAGTCGGCCGAGACCACCTTCTCGAAGCTCTTGGCGGGGTTCTCGCCGCGAATGCGGGCCTGGCCCATGTGCGAGACGTCGAAGAGGCCGGCGTGCTCGCGGGCCCAAAGGTGCTCTTTCAGCACCCCGTCCTTGTACTGCACCGGCATGGAATAGCCCGCGAACGGCACCATGCGGGCGCCGGCCGCCACGTGGGCGTCGTACAGCGGGGTCTTCTTCAGGTCTTGGTCGGACACGCAGCAGGGCTCCAAGCGGGGTCGGCGACGGGACCGGCTCACGCCGGCAAGTCGCCCCCGCTGTCCCTTGAGCCTGAGAGATTCCGGCCTCGCCCCTCTGCCGGACGGGTTTGGCCTTGCTCCTTCGGCGAGCCCCTCCGGTGGAGAGGCTGCTTTCCAGCGTTCCTAAACCCGCGCGGTCCTTTTGCCTGAGCGTTTCCGGGGCGGTTGCGCCTTCGGCCTCGGGAGCGAATCCCGATGTCTCCCGCGGGGGTCTTGGGCGTCATGCGGGAGGGTCCCACTAGAGTCAAGCTGGACCGGCCCCATCCCCTCCGATTTCCCCGGCGAATGCCGGGGGCCAGATTCATCCGGGGCATTTGTGGTGCTCGCGCCAAGAGTCCGAGCAGAAGCCGCCAGCCCTAGGAGTTCGATCTGGGCCTCGGCGTTCGCCGGGGAGGTCGGACGAATTAGAGGCTCAAGTCCCCGAACCAATCCGTCTCGCCGATCGGCGGACCGGGCGGAATCTCGACCTTGGCCTTGCCGCCTTCGACCAGGGCCGCGAGGCGATCGCCGGTCTCGTCAGCGACGATCCCCGCGAGGAGTCGCGCCTGGGCCCGATCGGCGCCGTCGCCGCCCGCCTTGGCCAGACCCTTGCCCCAGTCGACGAGGCGCGCGCGGATCACCGCGGCGGCCGTGGGCGCGAGGGTCTTGTCGTTCAGGGTCTGAGCCAGGCTGACCACCAGACGCTGCCGGACGCGACGCGCCAGCTCGGCCTGACGTCCCATAGCCTTGCCGTCGAAGGCGACAGCGGCCAGGGCCTTGTCCAGCAACCCATCGACGCCGAGCTGAGCAGGGTCACGGCGTTTGGCCTCAACCAGGCGGTTCAGGCGCGCCGGCGCGAACAGCGCGCTCCAGACGAGATCCGCCGCCACCTCGGACGCGGCCGGCAGATCGAAGACCGGCCCCTGGCCGAAGGTCTCGATATCATTGGCCTTGTCGTTGCCCTGCGACTGGCCCGAGGTCAGCACGTCCAACGCCTTGTCGCTGAGATCCAGCGCGCCCGGCGACAGGGTCCTCAAAAGGGCGTCGACGGCGGCCGCCTGACGGTCGGCCGGCACGACCTTGCTGGCCTCATGGCCGTCGCCCTCGGCGGCGTAGGTGAAGTCGATCCCACCGACCAGCTTGGCGGTCGCGTCCACCTGGTAGCGGTGGAAGATGTAGATCGGGACGATCACCCGGCGCAGGTCGGCGACCGACGCCCCCTTGGGCAGGTTGCCAAGCCCAAAGCGATCCAGCGCGACCTTGCGCACGGCCATCAGGTGATCGAGCTCGGCGACCGGATCGCTGCCGTTGTCCCAGACCGCGCCCAGCGGGTGGGCCGTGTCGGCGCTGCGGGCGTCCTCGTCCGACACATAGCGCAGACCGGCGGCCTGGCTCCTGTCGGCCTTGGCCTTCAGCCAGGCCTTCTCGTCGACGCCGGCCGGGGCGGGGCCGTACAGCCAGTCGATGGCGAACTTGTCCCAATCGCCGACGCCCCGGCCATAGGCGTCGGTGAAGTCGAGCTTGCCGTCCTTCAGCGCGATCTTCGGCGCGGGATAGTCCATCACCGAGGCGCGGCCGCCATAGGTGCTGGCGGCGAAGTTGTGCTGCAGGCCGATCGAGTGGCCGATCTCGTGGGTGGCCAGTTGGCGCAGGCGGGCCAGGGAGATCTCGATTGGATCGTTAGGGCCGCCCTTGCCGGTGGCGTCGGAGCCGGCGAGGCCCTCGAAGATCAGGCGATCCTGGCGAATGCGCTGCGAGCCCAGCAACACGTCGCCCTTGACGATCTCGCCGGTACGCGGATCGACCACCGCGTGGCCATAGGACCAGCCACGCGTCTGGCGGTGCACCCAGTTGACGACGCTGTAGCGCGCGTCCAGCGGGCTGACTCCCTCGGGAAGCACCTCCACCTTGAAGGCGTCGATGAAGCCGGCCGCCTCGAAGGCCTGGGCCCACCAGCGCGCACCGTCCATCAGGGCCGAGCGAACGGGCTCCGGCGCGGCGCGATCGATATAGAACACGATCGGTTTCTTGACCGGCGAGCGCGCGGCGGTCGGATCGGTCTTTTCCAGCCGGAACCGGTGGACCAAGCGATGCACCAGCGGCTCGTTCAGCGGCGCGGAATAGTCGGCCACAGTGTGATCGATCACACCGACGCGTGGATCGTTCTGGCGCGGCTGATAGCCGGGCTCGGGCAGAGCGACAAAGGAGTGGTGCAGCACGAGCGTGACGTTGCGCGGGTCGGGAACAATGCCGCGCACCTCGGCCCCCGGCTCGTCGCCGACAAATGTCTGGACCGCTTCGAGTTCGATATTTTGTGGGAAGGCGTTCACCGCGCCGGCGTCGGCGTAGGACAGCCCGTCATGGAGGCGGAAGTCGCCCTGGCGGCTGCGCTTGAGCGTCTTGGCGACACCTTGCGCGTCGCGGGTCAGGAACGATGTCACGTCGACCAGCAGGCCGCCGTCAGCCCCTTCGGCCGCCACCGTATTCGACCAGACGGTGGAGATCGGGAACGAGTCGGCCACCGCCTGGCGCTCGTCGGCTGACCCTCGTGCGGCCGAGAAACCCCAGTTCTCGAACTGGGCCACGACCTTGCCGCCCACCTTGCGGAAGGCGATGATCTGGGTGTCGCCGGGCGCGGAACGGTCCAGGCCCGTGGGGTTGGAGCCAAGACCCGCGCGCAGATAGGTCTGGTAGAGGTAGCGCCCCGCGATCCCGTCCGCGCCCGGCTTGGGCAGCAGCAACAGGACCTTGCCGTCCTTCTTGTCGACGAACACCGGAACCAGGCCGTCCTTGCGCTCGAGGCCGGCCGTGGCGGAGGCGAACTTGTCGCCGGGCTTGGCGGAGGCCCTATCGGCCGCGACCACCGGACCGGCCATGGCCAAGGCGCAGGCGCCCGCCATCAGCGATTTCAAAAACGTCTTCCCCATAGCCCCCTCGCGCCTTCACTCGGCCCAGACTGTCCTCTCGGCTGCGGGGAAATCAATCCACAACTCCAGGCACCCGTTTTGCGGGCGTTCGGACGCCGGGAGAATCTGCCGCAGACCGAGTTACGATCACGTTTACCTTTGGCCGACCATCGTTCCAGCGCAGTTCAAGCTTGGCCATTTAACCTCCAGCTCATGGTTCAAATGCTGCGCCTCAATGCGTTCCTGAAACTCCTGACCGCCGCGCTGATGGTCGGCATGACGATCGCCATCGCTGCAGCGACGTTCGGCCTGCTGCATCTGCGGGTGGGCGGGCCGATCGCCAATCGCCAAGCCGCAGCTTTTGACCTCGTCGCCGACATCCTGCCGCCACCAGCCTATCTGGTGGAGAGTATGCTGGTGGTCGAACAGGGCAGCCAGGATCCCAGCGCCGCCGAAGCCACCTTGGCCAAACTGGCCATGCTCCGCGCCGACTATGAGACGCGCGTCGCCTACTGGCGAAGGTCGGACATTCCCGAGGACGCCAAGGCTTCGCTCGAACGGCTGGACCAGCATGGTCGCGCGTTCTGGCGCGAGTTGGACCAGACCTACGCGCCGGCCCTGAAATCGGGCGACGTGATCGCGGTCAACATGGCCGCGGCCAAGTTGGACGGTCATTATCGTCGGCACCGCGTTGGCGTGGACGAATTGACGGCGAAGGCGCGGGGGATGGTGACCGCCGCCGCCCATGAGTCAGAGGCCGCCTCCCTCTCCGTGTTTGCGGGCTTGGGCGTGGTGGCGATCGGGATGCTCGGGATGATCCTTCTGGGCGTCGGCGCCCTCCGGAAGCGGATTATCGATCCGCTGGCGCGCATGACCGCCTACATGGGCCGGCTCGCAGAGGGGGACTACTCGCAAGAACCGCCGATGCGCGAGCGCAAGGACGAAGTTGGCGACATGGCGGCGGCCGTTTCGGTGTTCCGCGCCGCCGCGATCGAACGTCGCCAGGCGGTTCAGCAGGAAAAGGCCCGCGAAGCGGCGGCCCGCGAGGAGGCCTACGCGGCGGCCGAAGCCGAGGCCCGGGGACGCCGTTCGTTCGTGGTCGACGCGCTCGACGAGGGCTTGCGCCGTCTGGCCCATGGCGACCTCTCACAACGGATCGACGACGCCTTCCCCGAGGAGTTCGAACGCCTGCGGCGCAACTTCAACGACTCGATCACCACCCTGCGGGACACCATCCACCAGGTCGTCTCCAGCGCCAGCGCCGTCGGCGGCGGCGCGCGGCAGATCACCGTGGCGGCCGATGACCTCGCCCGGCGCACCGAACAGCAAGCGGCGGGTCTGGAGCAGACCGCCGCCGCGCTGGACGAGGTGACCGCCACGATCAAGACCACCGCGATCAACGCGCGCACCGCCTTCAACGAGGTCGCGCTGAGCCGCGAGCTAATCGGCGCCTCCAGCGCCGTCGCAAGCGAGGCCGGCGTCGCGATGGAGCGCATCGACGCCTCGTCGCGCAAGATCGGCCAGATCATTACTGTGGTCGACGAGATCGCCTTCCAGACCAACCTTCTGGCGCTCAACGCCGGGGTCGAGGCCGCGCGTGCGGGCGAGGCCGGGCGCGGTTTCGCCGTCGTGGCCATGGAGGTGCGGGCCCTGGCCCAACGATCGGCCGGCGCGGCCAAGGAGATCAAGACCCTGGTCGAAGAGGCCAGCCGCAGTGTCGAGAACGGCGTCGAGCTGGTCGGCCGGGTTGGCGGCGAACTCACCGGCGTCGTCGCTCAATTCGGCAAGATCCAAACCCTCGTGGAGGGCATAGCCCAAGCAGCCCACGACCAGGCTACCGGCCTTGGCGAAGTCAATTCAGCGGTGGGCCAGATGGATCAGGTGACCCAGCAGAACGCCGCCATGGTCGAAGAGACCACGGCCGCCAGCCACAGCCTCACCAACGAGGCCCGGCAGCTCGCTCAGCTGATGGAGCGCTTCCAGACCGAGGCTGGCGCGCGCACCATGGCCGCTTGATCCTTACATCCGCTCCGGCGCTTCGATGCCCAGCAGCTCCAGCGCCAGCTCCAGCTGACGCAGTGTCGTCTCGGCCAGGGTCAGGCGCGAGGCGCGCAGCGTCTCGGTGTCGGCGCTCATGATCGGGCAAGCCGCGTAGAACTTCGAGAACGACTGGGCCAGCTTGTAGGCGTGCTCGGCGACGAAGTTCGGGGCCTTCTTGTCATAGGCCTCCTGCAAGGCGCCCTCGAAGGCGTCCAGCAGCATGGCCAGGTCACGCTCGGCCGGCTCGTGGATCTCGATGCGACCGGCCACGGCGCCGTTCTCGGCGGCCCGGCGCAGCACGCTCTTGATGCGCACCGACTGGTACAGCAGGTACGGGCCGGTCTTGCCTTCGAAGCTGGTGAAGCGATCTAGATCGAAGACGTACGAGGTGCCCCGGAAGTTCTGCAGATCGGCGAACTTCAGCGCCGCGACGCCGACCTTGTGGGCGGTGTCCTCGAACTGCTCTTCTGAGAGCTCGGCGCCGAGGCCGGCTTCGCGCAGGCGTTCACGCGCCTTCTCGCGAGCCATCTCGATCAGGTCATGCAGTTTCAGCACCCCGCCGGCGCGGGTCTTGAACGGCTTGCCGTCGGCGCCGTTCATGGTGCCGAAGCCGATATGCTCCAGCGAGCCCTCTTCGGCATAGCCGGCCAGATAGGCGGCGCGGAACACCGTCTCGAAGTGGTCGGCCTGACGCTGGTCCACGCAGTAAAGGATCAGGTGCGGGTCGAACGACTTTCGACGATCCAGGATCGTGGCGAGATCGGTCGTGCCGTACATCGCCGAGCCTTCCGACGACACCACCAGCAGCGGCGGCACGTCGCGCTTGTCGCCTTCACGGGCCACACGGACGATGCGCGCGCCCTGGTCGCTCACCAGCAGGCCCTTGACCTCCAGTTGGTGGACCATCGGCTCGATCAGGTCGTTGACGTCGCTCTCGCCCTTCCAGAGGTCGAAGTCGACGCCCAGCGCATGGAACTCACGCTCCAGGGCCACGCGGCTGACATTGACGAAGTGGCGCCACAGCAGCCGATAGCCAAAGCGGCCGTTCTGCAATTCGGCCGTCGCCTTGCGGGCGCGCTCCTTGAAGGCCGGATCTTCCTTCTGGCGCACCGAAGCGGCGGGATAGATGCGGTCGAGGTCGGCCAGGGTGATGCGCTTTTCGAACTCGGCCATCACCTTGGCCTCGTCGGCCGAAGAGAAGCCGCGCGGCGCTTCCGGCAGCTTTTCCATCAAGGCGTTGATGAACGGGTCCTCGTCCATGATGGCGCTGATCAGCAGGCCCATCTGGAAACCCCAATCGCCGAAGTGGGCGTCGCCCACCACGTCGTCGCCCCGGAAGCGGTAAAGGCGCTTGATCGACTCGCCGATGATCGAGGCGCGCAGGTGGCCCACGTGCATCGGCTTGGCGACGTTCGGCCCGGCGTAGTCGATCAGCACGCGACGCGGCGTTTCGAGCAGATGGGCGCCGGTGCGCTCATCCCCCGCGATCTCGCGGGCGCGGGCCGAAAGGGCCTCGTCGCTGACGCGCATGTTGATGAAGCCGACGCCGGCGATCTCCACCGAGGCCAGGCGCGGGTCGCCTTTGAGGATCTCGACGACCTGCACGGCGATCTCGCGCGGGTTGCGCTTGGCGCTCTTGGCGGCGGCGAGCGCGCCGTTGCACTGGAAATCGGCCAGGTCTGGTCGGTCGGAAGCCGTGACGCGTCCGAATTCGGGAGGCAGTCCGGCGGCCTGGAAAGCGGCCGCGGCCGCCTCGCTCAAGGACCGCTTCAAATCGTTCATTGCTTGGTGGTCGTCCCTGGTTGGGTCTGGGCCTGCGAGGCCGGAGCCGTCTGGCCGGCGTTAACCCGGAAGCGCTTGCCGTCGCGATTGAAGGCGGCCATTTCCGGCGTCACGTCGAAGCCCAGCAGGACCTCGAAATTGCTGCCGCTGACCTTGCCGTCAGCGCGGGGGATGGTGATCTGCTCGAGCGTCTCGCGCGCATAGACGCGGTCTTCGCCCGAGGCGAAGGTGACGGGCAGATCGAAATATTCCTTGGCGATCACCGCCTGATTGCGCTCGGTCACCGCCACCCAGTAGCGATAAACGTGCTTGTCGCCGACAGCCTGCGGGCCACGGCCAAACTGGAACAGGGCCTCGACGCGGATCTTGATCGGCTCGTCGCCCCGATAGGCGCAGCCCGAGGTCAGGCTCTGGATCTCACCGGTGAAGCCGGCCTGCGAGGCCGATTCCTTGCCGTCCTTGAACTCGACATAGCGGCTGGCGTCGTACAGCACCTTCACATAGGGGCACGGACCGGCGTTGCGCAGCTGGGGCAGCGGCGCCTTGGGCTGGTTCCATTCCTCGTCGCGCTTGCGCTTCTTGGCCGCGTCGTCCTCGCCGCCGCCCTGGTCGCCGCGCGACTGGGCGTGGACGGCCGTCGCCGTGGTCGCGGCGATCGAGACAGCCATCAGGGCGCTGAGGGCGAGGGTGAAGGTGCGGCGCATGAAACGTCGATTCCGGACACAAGAGCCAAGCGGGGCCACAGCGCCCCGCCCGCGTCATGCAGCCTGATAAAGGCATATGCGTGACGTCGCAACGACGCAGACTCCTGGCGAACGGACCTGCGAGACGCTAGTTTCGACGCCATGAACGCTCAGACCCCGATCCGCCGCCCGATCTCGCTGGTGCTGGCCAGCCCGCGCGGCTTTTGCGCCGGCGTCGATCGCGCCATCCAGATCGTCGAGCGCGCGGTCGAGAAGTTCGGCGCGCCGGTCTATGTGCGCCACGAGATCGTCCATAACCGCCACGTGGTCGACCGCCTCAAGGCCCTGGGCGCGGTGTTCATCGAAGAGTTGGAAGAAGCGCCCGACGATCGCCCCGTGGTGTTCTCGGCCCACGGCGTGCCCAAGTCGGTGCCGGCCGAAGCCAAGGCTCGCCAGATGATCTATCTGGACGCCACCTGCCCGCTCGTTTCCAAGGTCCATGTCGAGGCTCAGAAGCACTATGACGCCGGCCGCGAAATCGTGCTGATCGGGCACGCCGGCCATCCGGAAGTCATCGGCACGATGGGCCAGCTGCCCGAAGGCGCGGTCACGCTGATCGAGGACCTCAAGGACGCGGCGGCGTGGGAGCCCAAGGACGCCGCCAACGTCGCCTTCCTGACCCAGACCACCCTGTCGGTCGACGACACCGCCGACATGGTGGCCCTGCTGCGCGAGCGCTTCCCCGGCATTGCCGCGCCGCACAAGGAAGACATCTGCTACGCCACCACCAACCGCCAGGACGCGGTCAAGCACCTGGCCGAGCAGTCCGAACTGATCCTGGTGGTCGGCTCGAAGAACTCGTCGAACTCGGTGCGCCTCAAGGAGGTCGGCCTGAAGGCCGGCGCGCGCGACGCCCATCTGATCGACGACGCAAGCGGCCTCGACTGGACTTGGTTCGACGGGGTCTCGCGCGTGGGCCTGACCGCCGGAGCCTCGGCGCCGGAAGATCTGGTGCAGGGCGTCATCGACGCGATCTCGGCGCGGTTCGACACGACGGTCGAGGAACTAGTCGAGGCGCGGGAGACGATCACGTTCAAGTTGCCGCGGCTGCTGACGGCTTAGGAGGAACGTCTGTCCTCGCCTCGGCTGCGGTCCGATCGCGAAGCAACACTGCGCTTGCGCTCCCGGCCCTAGTCCCCGACATCTTGGCCATGACTATCCTCGAAGCCCCCGTCCCGCCCCGCGCGCCGATCAGTCCCAACGCCCTGATCCTGATCGCGGCGTGCCTTGGTCTCGGGTGGGCGGTGGCCAGCGGGATCGAGCCGCTCGGGATCGTCACCTTCGCCTTCGTGGCCGCCGCCTGGGTATTGAGCGTCGGCGTACACGAGTTTGGACACGCCTTCATCGCCTACAAGGCCGGCGACACGACGATCGTCGAGAAGGGCTATCTGACCCTCGATCCGCTGAAGTACTCCGACCTCTTCACCACGATCATCATCCCGCTGGTGGCCCTGGCCCTCGGCGGCATCGGCTTTCCGGGTGGGGCGGTCTATCTGCGCGAGGACCTGATGCGCTCGCGCGGCTGGCGGTCGCTGGCCTCGCTGGCCGGACCGCTGGGGACGCTGGTGGTGCTGGTCGTCATCGCTGTCAGCCTGCCGCTGGCGGCCGGCAGCCCGCCCCTGTTCAACGCCCTGTCGCTGCTGGCCATGCTGCAGGCCAGCGCGCTCGTCCTGAACCTGCTCCCGGTCCCGGGCCTGGACGGCTATGGCGTGATCCGCCCGTTCCTGCCTGAGGGCGTTCAAGCGCGGATGGTCAAGGTCGAGCGGGTGGGCTTCCTGATCCTGTTCGCGCTGATCTTCTGGGCTCCCGGCGTCAGCACGTTCATTTTCGGCGCCGCCCTGACCATCACCGATCTTTTGGGCGTGTCGCGGCCGGCGATCGGTGAGGGCTGGCGAACCTTCCACTTCTGGGCCTCTTGACCTTCGGCTCCCGACCACCTCTCCTTCAAACAAGCGTTTCAAGAAGAATGAGGGAGGGTTCGTCATGGCCTATGCGCCGTTCAACCTGTCGGGAAAGGTCGCCCTGGTCACCGGCGGCAATCGGGGCATCGGGCTTGGCATGGCCAAGGCCATGGCGCAGGCCGGGGCCGACATCGTCATCTGGGGCTCCAACCCTGAGCGCAATCTGGCCGCCGAGGCCGAACTGACCGCGCTGGGCGTGCGGGTGAAGGCCCAGACCGTCGACGTCTCCGACGAGGCCCAGGTCCGCGAGGGCATGGAAGAGGCCGTCGCCGCCATGGGCCGGGTCGACAGCGTCTTCGCCAACGCCGGCATCGGCTATGGCTCGCCCTCGTTCGTCGACATGAGCACCGAGGTCTACCGCAAGGTGCTGGCGGTCAATCTGGACGGGGTGTTCTTCACCCTGCGCGAGGCCTGCCGCCACATGGTCGAACGCGCCAAGGCCGGCGATCCGGGCGGCTCGCTGGTGGGCGTCGCCTCGCTGGCGGCCATCGAGGGCGCGGCCCGCAATGAAGCCTACGCCGCCACCAAGGGCGCGGTGATCTCGATGATCAAGTCGGTCGCCGTCGAGCACGCTCGCTATGGCGTGCGCGCCAACGCCATCCTGCCCGGCTGGATCGCCACCGACATGACCGCCGGCGCCCAGGCCAATTCGGCCTTCGCCGAGAAGGTCATTCCGCGGGTGCCGGCCCGTCGCTGGGGCGAGCCCGAGGATTTCGGCGGCATGGCCGTCTATCTGGCCTCGGACGCTTCCAGCTATCACTCGGGCACGACCCTGGTGATCGACGGCGGTTACTCGATCTTCTAGGGCGGGCGTTCAGAGCGGATCGAACTCGCTGCGGGCAAAATACGCGCGTCATCCCGGCCGAACCCCGGCGAAAGCCGGGGGGAGAGCCGGGACCCAGGAGCCCGGCGCAGTGCGGTCGCCCCTGGGTCCCGGAGAGCCTCTCCGAGGCTTCCGGGATGATGAGGAATTTTCGTTGTTTACCCGGCGGCGGTCAGGATCAGTGTTTATTGGACTCCGAAGTCCATTAAAAGCTGTTGTTAAACAGGGGCTTGCGCGCGTGGCCCGTCGGTGTGAAGCTTCCTCCCACGGCAGCCTGGACGAGAAGATCCGGGCGCCGACGAGGAAACGAGAGAGATGACGCCCCAAGACGTTGTCAGCCTGGCGCCGCCGCGCGGCTTCCTGATGATGCTGGCCCTGGCCTTCACCGGCATGATGGCCTGCTTCTGGACACATGGCGCGGACCTGGAAACCGAGCTCGTCCGGCGCGACTAGGCCGCCCGTGACCCTGTCGCTCTACGCCCATCCGTTCTCGTCGTACTGCCAGAAGGTGCAGATCGCGTTCTATGAGAACGCCGTTCCGTTCACCTACCGCCTATTGGGACCCGAGGACCCCGCCGCCATGGAGGAGCGTCAGGCCCTCTGGCCGCTGGGCCGTTTCCCGGTCGTCGTGGACGATGGCGTCACGGTGGTGGAATCCAGCATCATCATCGAGCACCTGCAGCTGTTTCACCCCGGTCCGGTGAAGCTGCTGCCCGATGATCCGAAGGCGGCGCTGAAGGTGCGGTTCCTGGATCGGTTCTTCGACAACTACGTGATGACCCCGATGCAGGTCCCGGTGTTCGAGGCTATCCGCCCCGACGGCGGCCGCAAGGAGGCCATGGCCGAGGCGGCTGTTGCGCTCGACACCGCCTATCAGTGGCTCGAAGAGCATCTCGCTGGCCCCTGGGCGGCGGGTGAAGATTTTACGATGGCCGACTGCGCGGCGGCCGCCTCGCTGTTCTACGCCGACTGGGTGCGGCCGATCGGCGAGGCCTATCCGAAGGTTCGCGCCTATCGCGCGCGCCTCCTGGCCCGCCCTTCGATCGGCCGCTGCGTCGAGGAAGGGCGACCGTACCGGCACTTCTTCCCGCTGGGCGCACCCGATCGGGACTGACCTCGCGGCAGGCTTGTGACGCGGCGATCCCGCCCTGATCCTTTCCGGAAACACGGGGAGACACGACCATGGGCCTGCGCACGCCGCTCTGCGATCTGCTGGAGATCGAGCATCCGATCCTACTGGCCGGCATGGGCGGGGTGTCCTACGCGCCGCTGGCTGCGGCCGTCTCCAACGCCGGCGGCTATGGCGTGCTGGGCATGGCCGGCACCAGTCCGGACTTCATCCGCGCCCAGATGCGCGAGGTCAAAAGCCTGACCGACAAGCCCTTCGGCGTCGACTTGCTGGCCGCCACCCCGGACGCCCTGACCGCCAGCGTTGATGTCATCATCGCAGAGGGCGCCTCGTCCTTCGTCGCAGGCCTGGGCGTGCCGATGCCGATCATCGAGCGACTCAAGGCCGCCGGTCTGAAGGTGATGGTCGTCTGCGGCGCGGTGAAACATGCGGTCAAGGCCGAGCAGGCCGGCTGCGATGCGGTCATCTGTCAGGGCGGCGAAGGCGGCGGCCACACGGGTCTTGTCGGCACCCTGCCGCTGGTGGCGCAGGCGGTCGAGGCGGTGAAGATCCCGGTGGTCGCCGCCGGCGGCCTGCATGACGGACGAGGTCTGGCGGCGGCCCTGGCCTTGGGCGCGCAGGGCGTCTGGATGGGAACGCGGTTCATCGCCTCGCACGAGGCGCACGCCGGGGACCTCTACCGTCAGGCGGTGGTCGAGGCGGCCGACGAGGACACCGTCCGCACCCGCTGCTACTCCGGCAAGCCGATGCGGGTGAAGAAGAACCCCTATGTCGATGACTGGGAGTCGCGCCCGGGCGATATCCAGCCCTTCCCGCAGCAGGCCATGGTCTCGATCCGCAACGGCGCCATGGGCGGTATCGGTGGCCAGATCGAGGGGCTGGACGCCGACAAGTCGTGCTTCGCCATGGGCCAGAGCGCCGGCGGCGTGCGCGAGGTCCTGCCGGCCGGCGAGATCGTGACGCGGCTGATGGCGGAGGCCGAGGCGGCGCTGACCAAGGCCTCGTCCTTCAGGACCTAAAGCTCGACCTTCGGCAACAGGCGATGGAAATGGGCCTCGACGGCGTCGTGGCATTCGCAGGCCCGCTTTTCGAGGGCGGAGCGATCCAGAACCTCCACCCGGCCCCGGCCGATGTGAATGATCCCGGCGTCCTGCAGCGTCCGCGCCACGGCGCTGATCGTCGTGCGCTGGACGCCCAGCATCTGGGCCAGGGTCTCCTGGGTCAGGCGGATCGGCTCGTCACCCGAACGGTCATGGGCGAAGAGCAGCCAGCGACAGGCCCGCTGCTCGATCGGGTGCAGCGCGTTGCACGCGACCAGCTGCATCATCTGGGCGATCATCACGTCGGCATAGCGATCGAACAGGTCGCCGACGGCCGGAACCCGAGTCTTCACCTCTTCCAGCCGCGCGGTCGGCAGGCTGAAGGCCTGACCCGGCGTGCGCACCACCGCGCGGCCGTAGGCGGGCTTGTAGCCGGCGCTGACCACGCCGCCGATCGCGCCCTCAAGACCGACGCTGGCCGCTTCGATCTCCTGCCCGTCGGGCGAAACCACCAGCAGCGAAACCTGCGTCGGTCCGCACGGCAGGTAGGTGGTTTCGACATCGTCGCCGACATCGAACAGCAGGTCGTCACTGGCGAGGTCGACCGACGTCAGGTGCGGCGCAAGCTCGGCCAGGGCGTCGGGGCGCAGGGCCGCGAGCAGACGATTGGCGGAGAAAGGCGCAGCCTCAGCCTCGGCGGCGCGGACAAGGCGGGTAATGGCGGTCATCGGAACCTCCCCTGAAGCTCTGTCCGTATGAAGCGCGCCACGCACGGCTTAGTTTCCCATGGACGACGAGACTCTTCCGAAGCACGCTCCGGCGGACGCGGGGGGAGAAAGCGATGATCGCGCGAAAGCATCTGCGGCGGCGGCTCAGCCAATACGGGGCGCTTTGGCTGGGCGGGTTTGTCGGCACGCTTCTGGTGATGGCCGTCCTGGTCTTCGGTATCCGCACGCCGTTGGCCGCGGCAGCCGATCTTGTGCTGCCGGTGGCTCTGGGCCTGCTGGGGCTGGCGGTGATCGCCGGCGTGGGCGTCACGGTGGTCAGGGACGTCGGCCTTTCGACCAAGTCGCTGATCACCGCGCTGGCGCTCTTGCTGCTGCTGCCCTTGCTGTGGGCGCCGGTGCTGGCGGTGGTGGTCACCGCAGCGATCGCCGGGGCGTCGGTCGAGTACTCCACGGTCTATGCGGACTTTCGCATCGCGGTCAGCAACCTGATCTATCCGCTGGCCGCCATGCTGGGCGAAGACCCTCTGGTCAGCCTGATCTGGCAGGCTTTCCAGGTCGTCGCGTCCGTCGTCGGCGCGATCGCCTCAGCCTTGCAGGTCTGGCGCTTCATCAAGCCGCTGCTCTACGGCCCCGAGGATCCCGAAGCCGCCTAGACCCTGCCTGGCTTGGATGGAAGCCTCCAAACCAGATCAATGGGCGTTAGCTGAGAAGCGTCGGACCTGGAAAAACCCAGTCGTCCTCCTGCTCATGCAGCATCACTGGCAGGCCGACGCCCGCCGGGAACTCGGCCAGTCGCCGGACAGCCGCCTGGGCCTGGCTTCGCGTCTCATAGGCGCCGAACCGAAGGTTTTCACCGACGATCGCCCAATGGTCGCCGACGCGCACGACGCCGTAGTGCACCTCAGTCATGGTCAGACCTCCTTGCAATATCCACAGGGAAAACCCGAACCGTGGCGATCGCAAGGCCTTTATCGGTCGAGCTTTTTGCTTTCTGGCGGCGAAGTTTGTCCCCAAGCGACGCCGCGTCCGCTCGCCCGTTGGGCGGCGTGGTCGTGACAGCGGCCCGGGAGTTGGCGATAAAAGGTCCATGTCGCGTCCGCTTCTCATCGGCGTCCTGTTGGCGAGCCTCGTCGCCGTTCCGGTCCTGGCCCAGGAAAGGCCGCCCGAAGACCGTCAGCGCCTGCTGGATCTGGCCTATGCGCTGGGCGAGAGCCACGCCCTGCGCCAGACCTGCCAGGGCGAGGGCGACCAGTACTGGCGCTCGCGGATGGTGCGGCTGACCGAGGTGGAACAGGCCGACCAGGCCTTCGACGCCCAGATGCGCGAACGCTTCAACACCGGCTTCGCCTCGCGTCGCAGCGAGTACCCGCTGTGCGACGAGGCCAGCCGCAAGGCCGAGCAGGCGGTGGCGCGCAAAGGCCAGGCCCTGGCCCAGAAGCTGTCCCAGGCCATGCGCGAGGTTCACCGCGCCGCAGCGTCACCGGATTTCATGGCGGACGAAGCGCGAGCGCGCTAACCTCCACCCAACTTCAAGTTGGAGGAGTGACCGTCTTGGGCGGCATCGTCGTACTGGTTTTTCTGGTCTTCGCCTTCGTCCTGCTGTTCAGCGCGATCAAGATCGTGCCGCAGGGGCGCGAGTTCACGGTCGAGCGCTTCGGGCGCTACACCCGAACCCTCAAGCCGGGCATCTCGATCCTGACGCCGTTCTTCGAGACGGTGGGCCGCAAGGTCAACATGATGGAGCAGGTCCTGGACGTGCCCCAGCAGGAGGTCATCACCAAGGACAACGTGTCGGTGAAGGTCGACGCGATCGTGTTCATCCAGGTCATGGACGCCGCCGCGGCCGCCTACCGGGTCGACAATCTGATGTACGCCATCACGCAGCTGGCGCAGACGAACCTGCGCACGGTGGTCGGCGCGATGGAGCTGGACGAGGTGCTCAGCCAGCGCGACGCGATCAACACGCGCCTGCTGTCGACCATCGACCACGCCACGGGCCCCTGGGGGGTGAAGGTCGCGCGGATCGAGATCAAGGATCTGACGCCGCCGGCCGACATCACCAACGCCATGGCTCGCCAGATGAAGGCCGAGCGCGAACGGCGCGCCGTGATCACCGAGGCCGAGGGCGAGAAGCAGGCCCAGATCGCCCGCGCGGAGGGCCAGAAGCAATCGGCGATCCTGCAGGCCGAAGGGCGCCGCGAGGCGGCGTTCCGCGACGCCGAGGCCCGCGAGCGGGAGGCCGAGGCCGAGGCCAAGGCGACGGCGGCGGTGTCCGAGGCGATCGCCAAGGGCGACGTCAACGCGATTAACTACTTCGTGGCCCAAAAGTACGTCGAGGCCTTCGCCGAGCTGGCCAAGAGCCCGCAGCAGAAGACCGTGATCGTGCCCGCCGACTTCGCCGGGCTGACCGGCACCGTCGCGGGCGTGGGCGAGCTGATCAAGTCGCTGGGCGCCGACTCGGCGCGTCCGACACCGCCGCCGCGCGGCGCGACCAGCGCCCCGCTCGGCGGCAAGCGCGGGGAGTAGACGGATGGACGCGATCGCCGGCTTCCACGCGCTGCATCCCTTCTGGCTCTGGCTGGCCGTGGCCGCCGCCTTCCTGGCCGTCGAGGTGGCCACCGGCACGGGCTGGCTGCTGTGGTCGGCCGCCAGCGCCTTCGTCGTGGGGATCATCGCCCAGCTTCTGCCCATGAGTTTCGTCATCGAGCTGGGCCTGTTCGCCGCCCTGGCGATCGCCTCGACCTTCCTGGCCAAGCGCTATCTGCGGCCCGTGCTGGACGCCACGGGACCGGACCTCAACGATCCCCTGCAGCGTCTGGTCGGCCAGCGCGGCCAGGTGCTGTCGACCTTCGAGCAAGGGCGCGGCCGCGTCTTCATCGACGGCAAGGACTGGGCGGCCGAGACCGACGAGGCGATCCCGGCGATCAGCCAGGAAGTCGTGGTGGTCGGGGTGGACGGCTCCATTCTTAAGGTGCGCAAGATCCCGGCCTGAGCCGACTGCTGACAGTTCGCGGCGCGCGGCCCTGTACTTCGCGCGCCGGGACCCCATCTAGGCCGTCA
Source organism: Pseudomonadota bacterium (assembly GCA_020161365.1). Lineage (GTDB taxonomy): Bacteria > Pseudomonadota > Alphaproteobacteria > Caulobacterales > Caulobacteraceae > Caulobacter. The sequence continues at coordinate 57,988 of JAIUNU010000008.1, forward strand.
TGGGCGGCCAAGGGGCCGCGCGGCGCTGCATCGCCGCGCGTAAAGGGATAGGGCGTGACATCCATCATTTCGGTACAGGGTCTGACCAAGACCTATGCGTCGGGCCATCAGGCCCTCAAGCGGATCGATCTCGACATCCGACAGGGCGAGATCTTCGCGCTGCTGGGGCCGAACGGGGCGGGCAAGACCACCCTGATCAGCATCATCTGCGGCATCGTCAATCCGAGCCAGGGCGTCGTCCTGGCCGACGGTCATGACGTGGTGCGCGACTATCGCGCGGCCCGCGCCAAGATCGGCCTGGTGCCGCAGGAGCTGAACACCGACGCCTTCGAGACCGTGTGGGCCACAGTCAGCTTCTCGCGCGGCCTGTTCGGCAAGGCGCGCAACGACGCGCTGATCGAGAAGATCCTTCGCGACCTGTCGCTCTGGGACAAGAAGGACAGCAAGATCATGGCGCTGTCGGGCGGCATGAAGCGCCGGGTGATGATCGCCAAGGCGCTGAGCCACGAGCCGACCATCCTGTTCCTGGACGAGCCCACCGCCGGCGTCGACGTCGAGTTGCGCCGCGACATGTGGGAGATGGTCCGCAAGCTGCGCGAAAGCGGCGTCACCATCATCCTGACCACCCACTATATCGAGGAGGCCGAGGAGATGGCCGACCGGATCGGGGTGATCAACAAGGGCGAGATCATCCTGGTCGAGGACAAGTCGGTCCTGATGCGCAAGCTGGGCAAGAAGCAGCTGACCGTGCACCTGAAAGAGCCAATGTCCGCGCTGCCGGCCGCCCTGGCCGACGCCTCGCTCAGCCTGGCCAATGACGGCGCTGACCTCGTCTACACCTTCGACGCCCAGGCCGAGGACACCGGCATCGCCGATCTGCTGAAGCGCCTCGCCGAGCAGGGGATCGAGTTCAAGGACCTGAAGACCGACCAGAGCTCGCTAGAAGACATCTTCGTCAGCCTGGTGAGGGCCCCGCAATGAACCTCTACGCGATCAAGGCCATCTACCAGTTCGAGATGGCGCGTTGGTTCCGCACCCTGGCCCAGAGCGTGATCTCGCCGGTGCTGTCGACCAGCCTCTATTTCGTGGTCTTCGGCTCGGCGATCGGCTCGCGCATGCAGGCCATCGACGGCGTCAGCTATGGCGCGTTCATCGTACCGGGCCTGATCATGCTGTCGCTGCTGAGCGAAAGCATCTCCAACGCCTCGTTCGGCATCTACATGCCCAAGTGGGCGGGCACGATCTACGAGCTCCTATCGGCGCCGGTGGCCTGGTACGAGACGGTGGCCGGCTATGTCGGCGCGGCGGCGACCAAGTCGATCTGCCTGGGCCTGCTGATCTTGGCCACGGCGCGGATCTTCGTGCCGTTCGAGATCGCCCACCCGTTCGTGATGCTGCTGTTCCTGGTGCTGACCTCGGTCACCTTCAGCCTGTTCGGCTTCATCATCGGCGTCTGGGCCGACGACTTCCAGAAGCTGCAGATCGTGCCGCTGCTGATCGTCACGCCGCTGACCTTCCTGGGCGGCAGCTTCTACTCGATCAAGATGTTGCCGGAGATCTGGCAGAAGATCACGCTGTTCAACCCGGTGGTCTATCTGATCAGCGGCTTCCGCTGGGCCTTCTACGGCCAGTCGGACGTCGGCGTCGGGATCAGCCTGGCCATGACCGCGGTGTTCCTGGCCGCGTGCCTGGGCGCGGTGTGGTGGATCTTCCGGACGGGGTATCGGCTGAAGGTCTAGGGAGCTGCAAACCCCAGTGTCATCCCGGAAGCCTCGTAGAGGCTATCCGGGACCCAGGGGCGGCGCGTACAGAGTTTCGTCACCCCCTGGGTCCCGGCTCTGCGCTACGCTTCGGCCGGGATGACACGGGAGGGAGGGCGTCGGTCTAGTCTTCCTCGTCTTGGTCGTCGGCCTCGGCGCTCGACTGGGCCGCCGCCTTCAATCCCTTCATGCCGCCCGCCCTGGAGCCCTTGGCGACCAAGGCGGTCTCGGCGCGGCGAACCATGGCGCGCTCGCCGTTGAAGGCGGCCAGGGCCAGGCAGGCCTCGAAGAAGCCGGGATCCTCGCGCGTGTCGATCGGGGGCTGCTGGACGACCAGATGCAGGTCGCGGGCGTGGAGCTTCAGCACCACGTCCATCACCGCCACCAGATCACCGCCCAGGGCGTGCAGGCTGGGAACGGCCAAGACGCCCTGGGGCTCCAGCGCCTCCAAGGCCCGCTCAAGCCCTGGTCGCACCACGCCCGAGGCCAGACAGCGGTCGCTGAACACCTGCTCGCAACCCAGCAGCAGAAGTCGTTCCTCCTGGGCCGGGCTGAAGAACACCCCCGGCGCGGGCGGGATGCGGTAGTAGCCGACGCGTTTCATGCGGGCTGACTCGCAGACCCGCGGCGCCCTGGCGAGGGGAAAACCGCGATCGCCCACAGACTTCGTGGGCGATCATTAGGAGCCGGCTACAGCGACTCCAAGACGCCAGCGACAAACGCGGGCCATGGCGTGGTCGGACGTCCGATCAGGCGCGAGAGCTGCCGATCTGGACTGAACAGCGCGCCTTGGGCCGCGCCGATATCGGCTAGCCTCTCGCGAATCGCGCCCGGTACGCGCCGGGCGTGGTCGAGAACTGCCGGCGGAAATGATGGCGGAGGGCCGGCGCGCCCAGTCCCACGGCCTCGGCGACCTGATCGACGCCGATGGAGGACGTTTCCAGCAAGTCGCGGGCGCGATTCAGCCGTTCGGCGAGCAGCCAGCGGGCCGGGGTCTGGCCCGTCGCCGCCTCGAACCGACGCAGGAACGTGCGCGAGCTCATGCCTGCGGCGGCCGCCAGGGCCCGGATCGTGTGCTCGCCCGAAAGATCGGCCCGCATCCGATCGAGGATCGGCGACAGGCGCGACGCCTCATGGGCGCTCGGCACGGGCCGCTCGATGAACTGCGCCTGGCCGCCGTCGCGGTGCGGCGGGATCACCAGGCGGCGGGCGACGCTGTTGGCGGCCTCCGGTCCAAAGTCCCGGCGGATCAGGTGCAGGCCAAGGTCCAGACCCGCCGCGCTGCCGGCCGAGGTCAGGACGTCCCCCTCGTCGACATAGAGCACGTCAGGCAGCACCTCGATCGCGGGATGGCGCGCGCGCAACGTCTCGGCATAGCGCCAGTGGGTCGTGGCGCGGCGGCCATCCAGCAGGCCTGTGGCCGCCAGGACGAAGACGCCCGAGCAGATCGACATCAGCCGCGCGCCGCGCGCGTGGGCGAGCTTCAGAGCCTCGACCAGGGGCTCGGGAACGGGATGCGCCGCACCCCGCCAGCCCGGCGCGACGATGACGCTGGCCCTTGAAAGCAACGCAAGACCGCCGTCTGCGGCGATCCGCACCCCGCCAAGACCGCGCAGTTCGCCCGGCTCGACCGCGGCCGTCGCGAACCGATACCAGCCCTCGCCCATCTCCGGCCTCGGCAGGCCGAACAGTTCGACCGCCACGCCGAACTCGAAGGTGCAAAGGCCGTCATAGGCGAGCACCACGACCAAGGGTGAGGCGTTTGGCATGATCTTTACGGTCAATGTCGATCTTGCCAACTAACGCCGAAGCCCGGGCCACGGCAAGTATGGCGGCGTCCGCAAACGGAGGCCGTCATGAGCTTTGTGTCCGAGATCCCCGCCGCCGCGTCGCCCGTCGCCGCCGCCCACTTCGCCGCGCGCCTCTCGCTGGAGACCGACTGCGCCGACGTCGCGGCCGCGATGCAGGCGGGGGAGGTCGACTTCGTCCTGCTGCACGTGGTGGGCTCGCCACAGGCCTATGCCCACCGGCACGTGCCCGGCGCCCTTCACCTGCGCCACGCCGAAATCACCGCCGATCGCATGACCGCCTGGCCGCCCGAGACCCTGTTCGTCGTCTACTGCGCCGGACCGCATTGCAACGGCGCCGACCGCGCGGCGCTGAAGCTGGCCCAGCTGGGACGTCCGGTGAAGCTGATGATCGGCGGGATTACGGGCTGGGCCGACGAGGGGCTGCCCTTCGCCGATGGATCAGAGCCTGGGCGGCTCTAGATCACGCGCGGATTGGCCTCTCGCAGGCCCTCATTGGCCAGCTGGTCGGCCCGTTCGTTGAGCGGGTGGCCGGCGTGGCCCTTGACCCAGCGCCAGTCGACGTCGTGCCGGGCGCGGGCGGCGTCGAGACGCTTCCACAGGTCGTCGTTCTTGACCGGGCTCTTGTCGGCGGTCTTCCAGCCGCGCGCCTTCCAGCCCCGGATCCACTCGGTGACGCCCTTCATTACGTACTGGCTGTCGGTATGCAGCTCGACGACGCAAGGACGGTTCAGCAGCTCCAGCGCCTGGATGGCGGCCATCAGCTCCATGCGGTTGTTGGTCGTCCCCGGCTCGCCGCCGCAGATTTCCTTCTTCTTGTCGCCATAGAACAGGATGGCGCCCCAGCCGCCTGGGCCCGGATTACCCTTGCAGGCGCCGTCCGTGTATATCGTGACCTTCGGCGTCATCAGAACAGCACGAGACCTTCGCGGTGGACGGCCAGCTTGCGTTCGTACTCCAGAGGGTCCTTGGGCCGGACCAGCGCCCCGGCGGGAGTCGAGCCCCAGTCGGCTAGCCGGGTCAGGAAGAACCGCATCGCCGCCCCGCGCGCCAGGATCGGCAGGGCCTCCTTCTCGGCCGGGCTGAGCGGCCGGCGGCGCTCATAGCCGTTCAGCAGCGCCTTGGCGGCGGTGATGTTGAAGCTTCCGTCAGCCTCGAAGCACCAGGCGTTCAGCGTCACCGCCACGTCGTAGGCATAGGCGTCGTCGCAAGCGAAGTAGAAGTCGATCGCTGCTGCGAACTTGCCGTCGGTGCGGAAGAAGACATTGTCGGGAAAATAGTCGGCGTGGATCACGCCGGTCGGCAGGTTCCGCGGCCACATCAGGGCCAGTTGCGCCAGGTCCTGGTCGATCGTAGCCGACAGGCCCGGCTTGAGATCCTCGGCGGCCTTGCGGTGCTTGGCGAACAGCGGCGACCAGGCGGCTTGGCCAAGGTCATTGGCGCGGCGCCCAGGATAGCCCTCGCCGGCCAGGTGCAACCAAGCCAGGCCCTCGCCCGCCTCGCGGCAATGGGCGGCGGTCGGCTTGCGCACCGAAAGTCCGGGCAGGAACTCGACGATGGCGGCGGGCTTGCCGCGCAGACTCGATAGCGTCGCGCCCGCGCGGGTCGGGATAGGCCGGGCGCTGGGATAGCCCCTGTCGGCCAGCCAGGTCAGCATGTTGAGGAAATACGGCAGGTCGTCGGCCTTCACCCGCCGTTCGTAGACGGTCAGGATGTAGCGCCCCTTCTCCGTCTCCAGCAGGAAATTGGAGTTCTCAACGCCCTCGGCGATGCCCTTGAACGCCAGCGGCGCGCCGAGGTCATAGCCTTCAAGGAAGGTTTCGAGTTCCTGGTCGGTGATGTCGGTATAGACGGCCATGCCGCCGGGATGCGGGACCCGGGGCCGGCGGTCAAGGGGCTTGGTGACAAGGCGTCAGGGTCCGGCGCGAACCCTGGTCAGGCGGCGCTACCCCCAAACCGCTCGAACGCCTCGGCGATCACGCGCCGGGTCTCTTCCCACTCGACCAGGGTCATCGCCTCTTGGCGGGAGACGAAACGCGCTTCGGCCGCGTCGTCGCCGGCGACCGGCTCACCGCCCGTCCATCGGGCCGCGTAGTCGATCAACACATAGTGACGGGTGATCTCCCCACCCGGCCTCGCAGGAAACACCCCGTCGATCACGTCGATCAGGCCCAGCAGCTCGGCGTCGACGCCGGTCTCTTCCTTGAGTTCGCGCAGCGCCGCGCCTTGCAGGGTCTCGCCCCATTCCAGCCTGCCGCCGGGCACGCTCCATTGCCCAAGCCTGGGCGGCGTGCCGCGCTTGATCAGCAAGACCTCCTCGCCCCGGAGACAGACGACGCCGACGGTGGGAACGGGATGGCTCATGCCCTAGCTTTACGGGAAACCGACCTTCAGATCGACGCTGGACTTCTCGCCGACGCAATCGCCGGAATCCGCCAGCCAGGCCTCCGTCGCCGCCCGCCCCCGCTCTTTCAGGTCCGTCAGGAAGCTCCATTCGGTGTTGAACTTGGTCGACAGGGACAGATCCGCCAACGGCTTATCGGCGGTGATGGCGTGGACCAGCATCCGGCGGTAGCGCCCCCGGGCGTTGTCCTTCAGGAGGCCCTCGTCCAGCAGTTTCTGGACGAAGCCGATGGCCCGCAGCTCAGAAGCCAGGGAGGCGTTGAAGGTGATCTCGTTCAGCCGGTCCATGATCTCGCCCGGCGACTTGGGGGTTTCCTCACGGACGAACGGGTTGAGGGTGACGATCAGGATGTCGTCGGGCGTATCGTCGTAGAACAGCGGCCACAGCGGCGGATTGGCCAGGAAGCCACCGTCCCAATAGGGCTCGCCGTCGATCTCCACCGCCTGGAACAGCTGGGGCAGGCAGGCGCTGGCCATGATGTGGCGGGAAGTCAGCTCGGTCTCGCGGAAGACCTTCGACTTGCTGGTCCGGATCTGGGTGGCGGAAATGTAGAGCTTGATCGGGCTTGCATCCCGGATCCGGCTGAAGGTCACCTCGCCCTCCAGCACGTCATGCAGCGGGTTCAGGTTGAACGGGTTGAACTCGTAGGGGCTGAACGACAGGGCCAAGGTCTCCGCCATCCGCCAGCCCGGCGTGTTCTTCAGCCAGTCGACCCCGCCGCCGAACGCATTGGTCCAGATGCTGGTGTCACCGAAGACGTTGCGGCCGCCGGCCCTGTTCACATTGCGCCAGAACGATTCCAGGCGCGCTCGCGCCCCCGCCCGGCCATCGTCGATCAGGCCCTGGGCCAGACAGACCGCGTTCATCGCGCCGGCCGAGGCGGCGGTGACGGCGCGGATCTCCAGCCCGTCTTCCTCCAGCAGGCGGTCCAGCACGCCCCACTCGAAGGCGCCATGCGCGCCGCCGCCCTGCAGGGCGAGGCTCAGGCCCTTGGGGCCCGAGGGCTTCTTCTTGAACGGCGGAATCGGCATGCGACCTCCCGAAGGACCAAGCCCTTCCGATCAGTAGCGCTTCCTGCCCCGGTCGACAGGCGAAAGTGTGGCTTGGCCTATTGGGCGACCCAGCCGCCGTCCACCTGATAGGCCGCGCCGTTCGCCGACGCGCCGAGGTCCGAGACCAGATACAGCAGCATGCCGTTCAGCTGGTCGAAGGTGACGAACTGCTTGGTCGGCTGGCTGGCCAGGATGACGTCCTTCATCACCGCCTCTTCGGAAATGCCGCGCGCCTTGGCCTGATCAGCGATCTGGGCCTCGACCAGCGGGGTCTTCACAAAGCCAGGGCAGATGGCGTTGCAGGTGACGCCATGCTGGGCGACCTCAAGGGCGACTGTCTTGGTCAGGCCCATGATCCCGTGCTTGGCGGCGACATAGGCGGCCTTGAACGGCGAGGCCACCAAGCCGTGCGCCGAGGCCACGTTGACGATGCGACCGCGCCCCTGCTCCTTCATGATCGGCACCGCCGCCTTGGTGGCGTGGAAGGCCGAGGACAGGTTGATGGCGATGATCAGGTCCCACTTGTCGTCCGGGAAGTCCTCGATCGGGGCCACGTGCTGGACGCCGGCGTTGTTGACCAGGATGTCGAGCTCGCCGAACTCGGCTTTCGCGGCGCGGACCATGTCGGCGATCTCGATCGGCTTGGTCATGTCGGCGCCGTGATAGAGCACCTCAACGCCGTGCGTTTCGGCCATCTCGGCGCGGGCCCGCTCGATGGCGTTCATCTCGCCCAGACCGTTCATGACGATGTTGCAGCCCTGAGCCGCGAGCGCATCGGCCATCGCGTGACCGATGCCGCTGGTCGAGCCGGTGACGATGGCGACCTGCCCCTGCAAACCGAAATCGACGGCCATGCGCGCGCTCCCTGAAGTGCTGCCCTATCGCGTGTTGCGGTGCAGCATATAGCTCGCCCTTGCGAAGGGCGAGCGCTTATAAATTCATCGATAGATGAATTCAGGGCTGCGGGCGAGCGAAAACCCAATCGGCGTCGGTCGAAAGCGCCGCCTGGAAGCGATAGCCGTCGAGGTCGAAGCCCTTCAGGCCCTCGGCCTGATCGATCCGATTGTCGATGACGTAGCGCGCCATCCGTCCCCGCGCCTTCTTGGCGAAGAACCCCAGCACGCGCAGTTCGCCGCCCTTCTCTTCCTTGAAGTGGCAGGTGACGACGGGCAGCTTCAGCGCCTTGGCGTCGACCGCGCCGAAATACTCCTGGCTGGCCAGGTTCACCAAGGTCGGGTCGGTGTGCCCCTCGGCCGCCTGGTTGAGCGTCTTGGAGATCGTCTCGCCCCAGAAGTCGTACAGATTGGCGCCCTTCTTGGTCTTCAGGCGCGTGCCCATCTCCAACCGATAGGGCTGGAGGGCGTCGAACGGGCGCAGCACCCCATAGAGGCCCGACAGAATCCGCAAGTGATCCTGAGCCCACTCCAGGGCCGGGCGATCCAGTTCGCGCGCGTTCAGGCCCGCATAGACGTCGCCGTTGAAAGCGATCACGGCCTGCAACCCCTCCTCGACCTGCGGGTCAAAGGCCTGGAACCGCTCGCGGTTCAGCGTGGCCAGGGCGTCGGAGATGTGCATCAGCCGCTTGAGGTCCGCCGCCGTCAGCTTGCGAGTCACCTTGGCCAGCTCGGCGATCTGCGGTTTCAGCTCAGGCGTCGTGAGCGGCAGCACCGTTTGGGGCGCGGTGAAGTCCAGCGACTTGGCGGGCGAGATGACCATCAACATGGCCGGGGAGATAGAGGCTTAGGCGTCCTGGCGCTAGGTCCGCCTCACGCTTGCGCGTCGACCTGGGCGCGCATGTCCTGATAGGCGGCCACCATGAGTGTCTGCAATGCATGCTCGTCGAGCGGCGCGCCCCAGCGAACCTTGACGTGCCGCATCCGCTTGCCCGAGCCTTCCAACAAGCCAGCCGGATCGTCCAGCAACGCGCCCCTGTAGAATCCGATGTTCACATGGGCGGTGAAGGCGTCGACATAGGCGAAGGCGGCGTCATCGACGCAGGCGGTCGGATGACCGTCATGCAGCAGCTCCCGGACATCCTCGCCCAGGCTCCGCAGCCGCGCGAACCAGTGCTCGGCCACACGGCGCGTTGGCGCGTCGCTCGAGAACCAGGCCTCGACCTCGGGATGACGGCGGACCGCGCCGGAGAAACGGAAGAGATCGCTCACGAGGCCAGAGTGACTCGCGCTGCGCCCTTGGTCGAGCCTACCCACTTTCCATGATGGAAAGTTTTTACTTGCCAGAATGGAAAGTGGATGTCATGAGTTTCCATATTGGAAAGCGAGGAGGTCGCCATGACCCGAGACGAAGACGCCCTGCGCATGCTGGCCGAACTTGAGGCCGCCAACGCCGACCTCGCCGAGCGCGTCAGGGCGCCGGTCTGGTATCATCCGGCCCTGGGTCTGTTGATGGGTGGGCTTTGCGCCGTCCAGGCCGTGCCGGTTCCGGGCATGTACGCCTACTACGCCGTGTTCATCGCCGGTTTGATCCTGCTGGTTCGAGCCTACATCAAGCGCACGGGCCTCTGGGTCAGCGGCTATCGCGCCGGACGGACGCGGTGGGTCTCCGTGGGGCTGGCGACGATCACGACGGGCCTGATGCTGCTGTCGGCCTGGCTGTTCCACACCCGCAAGGAAACGCTGGCGCCCTTCGTGTTCGCGGGCCTGATCGCGGTGATCGTGACGATCGGCGGTTTTGTCTGGGAGGCCGCCTTCCGCGCCGATCTTCGCGACGGCGGTCGCCTGTGAGCGGAGCGCTTGATCCGGTGATCCACGCCCCCAACCGCCTGCAGATGTGCTGCATGCTGGCGGCGGTGGACACCATCGACTTCGCCACCGTCCGCGAGGCGCTGGACGTCTCGGAGTCGGTGCTCAGCAAGCACGTGAAGACCCTGGAAGAGGCCGGCTACGTCCGGGTTAGAAAGGCCGCCTCCGACGGCCGGCAGCGCACCTGGCTGGCGCTGACCGGGGATGGACGCAAGGCGCTGAAGGGCCACCTCGCGGCATTGAAGGCCATGATGGCGGGGGTTCCCGAGGGCTAGAACAACACCCTCGGATTCATGATCCGCTGGGGATCCAGCGCCGCCCGGATCGCCCGCAAGGCCGCGACCTCGATGGGGTCCTTGTAGGTCAGGGCCTCGGCCGTCTTCATCGCGCCCAGGCCATGCTCGGCGCTGATCGAGCCGCCGAAGGCGGCGGTGATGTCGTGGATGATCTTGGCCCCGGCCTCGCGCTGAGCCTCGTGGGCGTCGCCGTCACCGCCGACGGGCTGCAAGACGTCGTAGTGGACATTGCCGTCGCCCACATGGCCGAAGGCGACGATGCGGGTTCCTGGGAAGGCCTTCTCGATCGCGGCGTTGGCCTGGCCGATGAAGTCGGGGATCTTCGAGACCGGCACCGAGACGTCGTGCTTCCAGACGGTTCCTTCCGGCTTCTGGCCGGCGGAGTGGCCCTCGCGGATGTGCCAGAAGGCCTTCATCTGCGTCTGGGTTTGCGCCACCGCCGCGTCAGCGATAAGGCCCCGCTCCAGGGCCCCGGCCAGCAGACGCTCCAGCGCCGCCTCGGCCGCGCCCGGTTCGCCGCTGGCGATCTCGATCAGCACATACCAGGGATGCGCCTCGGGGAGCGGATCGCGCAGGCCCGGCACGTTGCGGACGGTCAGCTCAAAGCCGAGACGGCCCATCAGCTCGAAGGCCTCGACCGCGCCGCCGGTCTCGTCCTTAGCGCGGGCCAGAAGCTGGATGGCGTTCACCGGCGAGGCCAGTCCTACGATCGCCACAGCGCGTGAGGCCAGCGGCGCGTGCAGCTTCAGGCTGGCGGCGGTGACGATCCCCAGCGTGCCCTCGGCGCCGATCAGCAACTGCTTCAGGTCATAGCCGGTGTTGTCCTTGCGCAGCCGCTTGAGGCCGTTCCAGATCTCACCGTTGGGCAGCACCGCCTCGATGCCAAGGACCTGCTCGCGCATCATGCCGTAACGCAGGACGGCCGTGCCGCCGGCGTTGGTCGAGATCAGCCCGCCGATCGTGCAGGATCCCTCCGAGGCCACGCCGACGGTGAAACGCCGACCAACCTTGGCCGCCTGCTGATGGGCTTCGTAAAGAGTGACGCCGGCCTCCAGCACCATCGCGTCGTCGATCGGATCAACGTCGCGGACCGCCGTCAGCTTCTGGGTCGACAGCAGGATCTCGCCTTGCGGAATCTGGCCCGCCACGAGGCCGGTGTTGCCGCCCTGCGGGGTGATCGCCACGCCGTCAGCCGCGCAGATCGCGACCACGGCGGCGACCTCGGCCGTCGAGCGGGGCGTGACCAGAAGCGGCGTCTCGCCGCGCCAACGACCGCGCCACTCCACGAGCCTGGGCGCGATCACATCCGGATCCTGGCTCCAGCCGCCCTCACCGAGCACGGCTTTCAGGCGGGACACGACATCGGCGGGGACGGGCTTGGTCATGATGCGATCATAGGCCTCTGGAGCTAACCGACATAGCCCGCCGCGCGCCGCAGGCGGTCGTTGATCGCCTCGCCCAGCCCCTCCTCCGGGATTGGCGCCACCGCGATCGCCGACGGTCGGATGCGGTCGGCGGCGCGCAGGAACGCGAACAGATTGGCGGCGGCCTCGGCGAGGTCGCCGGTCGGGCTTAGGTTGAAGACACGCGCGCTTTCGGGCCAGGGACCAAAGGCCAGATAGGCCTCGCCGGCTTCCGGCGCCTTTGCGTTGATCCGTACCGGCGCGTCAGGCGCGTAGTGCAGGGCGAGGCGCCCCGGCGAGCGCTTGGCGTCGTCCTCGGCCTCGGCCAGTCGGCCGACGATCTGCTGCAACTGTACCCGCGTGACCGCGCCCGGGCGCAGCAGGCGGACCTCGCCGTCCAGCACCGAGACGACGGTCGATTCCAGACCGACCGCGCAAGGCCCGCCATCCAGGGCGGCGGCGGCCTTGTCGCCCGTCTCGGCCATGGCGTCTTCGTAGGTGGTGGGGCTTGGCCGCCCCGAGCGATTGGCGGATGGCGCGACGACCGCCCCGCCGAACGCGGCGAGCACGGCGCGCGACAAGGGGTGGCCCGGCACGCGGATCGCTACGGTGTCCAGGCCCGCCCGCGCCAGGTCGCAGACGGCCTCGGCGTCTCGGATCGGCGCCACGATGGTCAGGGGACCCGGCCAGAACTCACGGGCCAGCGCCAGCGCACGGTCGTCGAAGGCTGCGATCCGCGCGGCGGTCTCGAGATCGGCGACATGGGCGATCAGCGGATTGAAGCGCGGCCGCCCCTTGGCCTCGAAGATCGCAGCCACGGCGACAGGATCGGCCGCGTTCGCGCCCAGGCCATAGACGGTCTCGGTGGGCAGGATCACCAGTCCGCCGGCGCGCAAGGCTGCGGCGGCGGCGCCTACTTCCGCTTGGCGGTCAGCTTGAAGCTCACCTTCACCTGCGCCGCGATCTCGTCCGTCGAAGCCCATTCACCCTGTCCCACGCCGAACGTCGTCCGGTCCAAGGTGGTTACACCGCTGGCGGTCGCCGTGTCGCCGTCGATCTTCAGCGAGAACGGCAGGCTGAGCGGCTTTTTCACGCCGCGAAGGTCGAGGCTGCCGTCGGCGACGTACTTGTCCTCGCCCGTCTTGCGGAACTTGGTCGCCGTAAACACGGCCTTGGGGTGATCGGCGGTGTCCAGGAAGTCCTCGCCCGTCAGGCTGGCGTCGCGCTGAGCGTCGCCGGTCTCGGCCGAGGCCAGATCGACGCCGACCGTAACCTTCGAGCGGTCCAGAGCCTCGGGCGAAAACTGGATGTCGGCGGTCCACCGCTGGAAGCGGCCCTCGATGGAGGCGCCCGACCAGGTGGCGGTGAAGCCCAGAGTCGCGCCCTTCTGGACGGTCCACGCAACGGGGTCCTTGAGGTCGCTCTGAGGCGGCGCAGCGACCGCGTCCGGCGCGGCGGCCTGATCCGTGGCAGCGGCCGGAGCGGCGACCGGCGCAGGCGCGGCGGTCGGCGCGGGCTCCGCCGGCGCGGCCGGCGGCGCAGTCGGCGCGGTGCTGGGCATGTACAGATAGCCAGCGGCGACGATGGCGGCGAAGCCGGCGGCGGCCAGCCAGAGGCGTGGCTCCTTCCAGCCCGGCTTGGCCCCCGGGGCCATGTTCTGGAATACCGCGTCCTTGTCGAGAATCTGGTGCTTGGCCACGGCGCCCAGGTGCAGCAGCAGCAGGAGATAGGTGGTCTTGACCAGCATCCCGTGGCCGATCTCGCCGATCTCGTGCCACAGGTGCTTGGGGCCGGCGGCGAGGTCCGGCAGCAGCGGCAGGTGAGGCCAGGGGATCGCGCCGAACAGGATCGTCGGCAGGTTAGTCCGGCTGGTGGAGACCAGGATCCAGCCCGTCAATGGCAGGCCGATCATGATCACGTAAAAGCCGACGTGCACCACCTTGGAGGCGATCTGCTCCCAGCGGGGCTGACCCGACGGCGCCAGCGGCGCGGGATTGACCAATCGCCATGCCAGACGCGCCACGCTGAGCAGCAGAATGGTGATCCCGATCGACTTATGCAGTTGCATCAGGGCGAAGGTGGTCGGCCCTTTGGGCCCGTCCCCCGCCCGCCAGCCCAGGATGATCTGGAAGATGATGGCCGCGGCGATCAGCCAATGCAGCGCGATCGCCACCGTCGTGTAGCGCGTCCGGTTCTCGGCCATGCGACTCTCCCAGATCCCCTGTTCAGGCCAAGCTTACTTCTTGTCGAACTCGACTTCGATGCTCAACGCGACCTCGTCGCCGACCAGCGGCACATACTTGCTGACGCCGAACTCCGAGCGCTTGATCGAGGTCACGGCCGAGAAGCCCGTCTTGACGCTGCCCGGTACGAAGCCGGAGCCGACACCGTTGAAGGTGACGTCCAGCACGACCGGCTTGGTCACGCCGTGCAGGGTCAGGTCGCCATAGACCTTGCCCGACTGGCCCGCGCCCGGCTCGACCTTGGTCGAGACGAAGGTGGCGGTCGGGTACTTGTTGGCCTCCAGCCAGCCGTCGCCCGCCAGTTCCTTGTTGAACTTCAGGCCGAACTCGTCAGCGCCCGTGGAGGTGTCGATCGAAGCCGGGTCGATGGTGACCTTGATTTTGGCGTCCTGCGGCGCCTTCGGATCATAGGTGAACTCGGCGTCGACCTTGGTGAAGCGGAACTGGTAGTTCGAGAAGCCCATGTGCTTGATCTTGCCCACGACCGAGGCGTGGGTCTTGTCGAGCACATAGCGGCCGGCCGGGAGGTCGGCGGGCTTGGTCGAGCTGACGCCCGGCGCGGCCAGCGCGGCGGGAGCCGTCAGCAAGGCGATGGCGACGGCGCCATAGGCGACCTTGGACAGGGAGAAGTGACGGGACATCGGGAGGCGCTCCAGGGAGAATTAAAACAGCGCTAGTTGCAGTTTCCCGATCTAGGTACTCCAGCACGGCTTTGAAGGGCAACGTGTTCACGAGCGCGTGATAACGCACCAGCGTGATATAATTCCGTGAGGCGCCGAGTGCTTGGCGACCCTCGGCGCCCCGCTTAAAGACAGGGCGTGATCTGGAGTTTCTCCCAATGACTTTCCGCCCGCCCGTCCGCGATCTTGCCTTCTCCTTGCGCCATGTGGCGGGTTTTGAGCGCCTCGCCGACGCCTTCCCCGAAGCCGATGCGGACACGGTCGGGGCGGTTCTCGAAGCGGCTGGCGCGTTCGCTGGCGACATCCTGGCCCCGCTGAACCGCGCGGGCGATCTCGTCGGGGCCAAGCTGGAGAACGGCGTGGTGCGCACCGCGCCCGGCTTCGCCGACGCCTATCAGCAGTTCGCGCAGGGCGGATGGACAAGCCTGGCGGCGCCAGTCGCTCACGGCGGCCAAGGCCTGCCGAAGACTCTTGAGGTCGCCGTCCTCGAGATGATCCAGGCCGCCAACATGGCCTTCGGTCTGTGCCCGATGCTGAGCCTGGGCGCGATCGAGGCCCTGGAACTGTGCGGCTCGCCCGAGCAGAAGGCCAAGTACCTGGGCAAGCTCGTGTCGGGCGAGTGGACCGGCACCATGAACCTGACCGAGCCCCAGGCCGGCTCTGACCTAGCCGCCCTCACGACCATGGCGACGCCGGACGGCGACGGCGGCTGGCGGATCACCGGCCAGAAGATCTACATCACCTGGGGCGACCACGACGCCGCCGACAACATCGTCCACCTGGTCCTGGCCCGCACCCCCGACGCGCCGCCCGGGGTGAAGGGGATCTCGCTGTTCCTGGCGCCTAAGGTGCTGGTCGGCGACGACGGCAAGCTGGGCGAGGCCAACGCCCTGCGCGTCGGCGGCCTGGAGCACAAGCTGGGCATCCATGGCTCGCCCACCTGCGTGATGCTGTTCGAGGGCGCCAAGGCCGAGCTGGTCGGCGGCCTGGGCCAAGGTCTGCCCAACATGTTCGTGATGATGAACGCCGCGCGCCTGCAGGTCGGGACCCAGGGCGTGGCTATCGCCGAGCGCGCCTATCAGCAGGCGCTGGCCTTCAGCCAGGACCGCGCCCAGGGTCGCTCGGCCTGGACCGGCGCCTATCCCGCGCGCCTGTTCGACCACCCGGATGTGCGGCGCACGCTCGTTCTGATGAAGGCCCATATCGAGGCCGCGCGCGGGATCTGCCTGTCGACCGCCGTCGCCGCCGACCTCGCCCGCGCCGCGCAGGATGAGGCGACTCGCACTGCGGCCAAGCTGCGCGAAGAGCTGCTGACGCCGATCGCCAAGGCCTGGTCGACCGACATCGGCGTCACCGTCGCCTCGCAAGGCGTGCAGATCCACGGCGGCATGGGCTTCATCGAGGAGACCGGCGCGGCCCAGCACTATCGCGACGCCCGCATCGCCCCGATCTACGAAGGCACGAACGGCATCCAGGCCATCGATCTGGTGGGCCGCAAGCTGATGCTGGGCGAGGGTCAGGCCATCGGCGACCTGATGGACGACATGCGCGACACGATCGACGCGCTCAAGGCTTCGGACCTGAAGGGCGTCGGCCTGCGCCTCGAGGCGGCCCTCGACGCCGCCGCCTCGGCCACGGCCTGGCTGATCGAGCGCCGCGCCAAGGCGATGCCCGATGCGCTGGCGGGCGCGACGGCCTATCAGAAGCTCCTGGGCGACACGGTGGGCGGCTGGATGCTGGCCAAAGGCGCTCTGGCGGCCTCTGGCGAAGCGGACACGGCCTGGGCCGAGAGCAAGCGCGCCCTCGCTCGCGTGTTCGCCGAGGCGGTCCTCGCCCAGGTTCCAGGCGCAGCGGCCGGCGTCATGATCGGTGCGGCGGACTTCGAGACGATGACGCCGGAAGTGCTGGGGGCCTGACACCGACCAGTGTCATCCCGGCCGCAGCGAAGCGGAGAGCCGGGACCCAGGGGCAATCGGCAGTGCGGCGGCCCCTGGGTCCCGGGTCGGCTACGCCGCCCGGGATGACACGGCTTTCGCGTATTCCACCTACGCCTTGAAGAAGGCCAGGAGGTCCTTGTTGATGATCTCCGGGTGGGTGGTCGCCATGCCGTGCGGCAGGCCCGGATAGGTCTTCAGCGTGCCTTTCTTGACCAACTTGATCGCCAGCTCGGCGCTGTCGGCGATCGGCACGATCTGGTCGTCCTCGCCGTGCAGGATCAGAACAGGGACGTCGATCGCCTTGAGATCCTCGGTGAAGTCGGTCTCGGAAAAGGCCTTGATGCTGTCGTAGTGCGCCTTGGCGCCGCCCATCATGCCCTGGCGCCACCAGTTGTCGATCAGGCCCTGGCTAACCTTGGCGCCGGGACGGTTGAAGCCGAAGAAGGGACCTTCGGGGATATCGCGGAAGAACTGGGCGCGGTTGGCCAGCAGGGCCGATCGAAAGCCGTCGAAGACCTCCATCGGCAGGCCGCCCGGATTGGCCTCGGTCTTCAGCATGATCGGCGGCACCGCGCCGATCAGGACGGCCTTGGCGAGGCGACCTTCGCCCCCAAAGCGCGCGGCGTAGCGGGTGACGACGCCGCCCCCCGTCGAATGGCCGACATGGATGGCGTTGCGCAGGTCCAGGGCTTCGGCCAGGGCCGCCGTGTCGGCGGCGTAGGTGTCCATCTCGTTGCCGCTATCGGTCTGGGTCGAGCGACCGTGGCCTCGGCGATCAAAGGCGATGACGCGATAGCCCTCGGCGAGGAAGAACATCATCTGGGCGTCCCAGTCGTCCGACGACAGGGGCCAGCCGTGGTGGAACACGATGGGCTGGGCGGTCTTCGAGCCCCAGTCCTTGTAGAAGATTTCCGCGCCGTCGCGGGTGGTGATGAAGCCGCTGCTCATGATCTTCGATCCCTCGTCTGGTAGGGCGCGAGGCCGTCCCTCGCCGCTGACAAGAGAAACTTGCCCGAGATCGTTTCTGACAAGAATGGAAATGATTGAAACGCATTGTTTCAAATAGCGACTCATATACAACAAAAAGGGCGGCCCGCACATACGAGCCGCCCGTTCTGCTCGGCGTTGGGCCGCCGACGAAGCCTACAGCTGTTCCAGCAGGTACTCGGCCGACGAGACCTTGAACTGGCCGGCGTCCTCGACGTGCAGCTGGGTGACGACGCCATCCTTGGCGACCAGCGAATAGCGCTGCGAGCGCGGGCCCATGCCGAACTTGCTACCGTCGAAATCCAGGCCGATGGCCTTGGTGAAGTCGCCGTTGCCGTCGGCGATCAGCAGGACCTCGCCGTCGATGCCCTGGTCCTTGCCCCACGCCTTCATCACGAAGACGTCGTTGACCGAGACGCAGACGATCGAGTCGACGCCCTTGGCCTTCAGCTCTTCGGACTTCTCCTTGAAGCCCGGCAGGTGCTTGGCCGAGCAGGTCGGGGTAAAGGCGCCAGGCACTGCAAACAGGGCGACCGTCTTGCCCTTGAAGATGTCGTCGGTGGTGATCGGCGCGGGCCCTTCGGCCGTGCTGGTCATGAAAGTCGCCGCGGGCAGCGTGTCGCCAACCTTGATCGCCATGGGCCTGTTTCCTCGTGTGGGGATGAATTGAGGGGACTCGAATAGACCCCGGCGCGGCGGTCGCCAAGCACGCTTTGTTGGCGCGTTCGACTTGAAACCGTCACACCGAAAGCCAATGCTTCGTGCATGGCCAGCTTAATCGACGATGATGACGGTGAGTTCCTGATCGGCAGGCTGCTTGTCGCCATGCCCGGAATCGAGGACCCGCGATTCGAACGTACGGTGCTGTATCTGTGCGCCCATGACGAAGAGGCCGCGATGGGCCTGGCGGTCAATCGCCCGGTGGAGGGGCTGACGGTGTTCGAGCTGCTCGACCGCTTGGGCGTGCGGTCGGACATCCAGGCGCCCAGCGACCTTGTGCTGCTGGGCGGTCCGCTGGAGCGCGAACGCGGCTTCGTGCTGCACACCGACGATTTCAACTCGCCGGATTCGACCCTCGCCGTGGCCGACGGCGTGGCCCTGACCGCCACCCGCGATGC
Source organism: Pseudomonadota bacterium (assembly GCA_020161365.1). Lineage (GTDB taxonomy): Bacteria > Pseudomonadota > Alphaproteobacteria > Caulobacterales > Caulobacteraceae > Caulobacter. The sequence goes on from JAIUNU010000008.1 coordinate 76,438, forward strand.
GCTGGACGCCATGGCCAGCGCCATGAAGCGCCCGCGCAAGTCGCTGCTGGCCCTCGGCTACGCCGGCTGGGGCCCCGGACAGCTGGAGCAGGAGCTGCGCGACAATGTCTGGCTGATCTGTGACGCCGACGAGGGCCTGCTGTTTGACGAGGACCACGAGCACAAGTGGACCCGGGCCCTGGCCAAGCTGGGGATCACCGCCGACCACCTGTCGGCGACGGCGGGACGGGCCTAACCCCGCGCCTTCACCGGCGCGGCGCCGTCGACATAGGCTTCGTTCAGATAGACCTCGGCCTCTTGCGGCGACAGCGCCGGCGCGTAGCCGAAGCCTTGGCCGTAGTCGCAGCCGAGCGCCTGCAGCGCGTGCGCCATCTCGGCGTTCTCGACGCCTTCGGCGACGACTTCCAGGTCCAGGTCCTGGCCCAGCTTGACGACCGACCGGACGATCTTGGCCGAGCCGGCGTTGGTGCCCATGGTGCGGACGAAGTAGCGGTCGACCTTCAACGTGTCGAACGGCAGGCGCGTCAGGTAAGACAGCGACGAGAAGCCCGTCCCGAAATCGTCCAGCGCCAGACCCGCGCCGGCGTCGCGCAAGGTCTTCAGGATCACGGCGGCCCGCTCGGGATCGCGCATGATGTCGCTTTCGGTGACTTCCAGTTTCAGCGCGCCGCGCGGCAGGCGGTTGACGCGCAAGGTTTCGGCTACGTCCGCGACAAGGCCCGGGCGGTCGATCTCGCCGGTCGACAGGTTGACGCTGACCGTCAGGTTCCCCATCGCCGGATGCGCGGCGCGCCAGGTCGACAACTGCTGGGCGGCGGCGTGCATCATGTGCGCGCCCAGCTCGCTCATCAGCCCCATCTCTTCGATCAGCGGCAGGAACTCGTCCGGCGGCAGCATGCCGCGACGCGGATGGATCCAGCGGGCCAGGGCCTCGAAGCCGGAAAGGGCGCCGGTCGACAGGCGAACGATCGGCTGGAAGTAGGGCATGATCTCGCCCCGACCGATCGCGCCGCGCAGGTCGGCTTCCAGCGCCAGACGCGACAGCCCGTCGGTCTCCATCGAGCGGCCATAGGCGGCCGCGCCCCCGCGACCGGCCGCGGCGGCGGCCTCAACCGCCAGCTCGGCGCGACGGATCAGCTCGGCGGCGTCGGGCGCATCGAGCCCGCCCTCGGCGGCGACTGCGCCGATCGACAGGGTCGGGTGGATGTCAAAGCCGGCGACGCGCAGCGGCTGCTCCAGGGCGCCGCGCAGCACCTCTGCCGGCTCGTAGCCCCGTGGCTCGCACAGGACAGCAAACTCATCCTCGCCAATGCGCCCAAGGATCGCCTGGGCGGGGAAGGCCGCCGCTAGCCGCGAGCCCAGGGCGGCCAGGACCAAGTCCGCGCGCTCGTGGCCCAGAGCCTCGTTCAGACGACGCAGCCGGTCCAGGTCGGCCACGACCAGTTGATGGGTTCCGTCCCGGGACAGGCGTTCACGCGCGCGGGCGATGAAGCTGCGACGGTCCAGCAGGCCCGTCAGCTCGCAGCGCTCGGACGCGGAGAATTTGGTTTCGGGGGCGACGACGCCGGCGGCGCGGACGCCCTCTTCCAGCCAGACGCCCCGCCACAGGCAGGTCTCCCCGCCCCGCACCCGGAACCGCGCGATGACTTCGCTGCCGGGTTCGCGCGGCTTAAGCACCTCCTCGGCCTGGGCGCGGTCCTGCGGCAGGGCCAAGGCGCGGAAGGCGGCGGAGGAGCATTCGGGGGCCAGCGGACCAAGGCCCAGCGCGCGCGTCGCGCCGTTCAGGCGCAGGCGGTCGGACTCGGGCTCCCAGATCCACAGAGCGACATCGGCCGCGCCCAACGCCTCAAGCGTGGCCGTCGTATCCCAGATGCGTCGCTCGCCCGTCCGAAAAGACATGCCCGTCCCAGCTAGATCGGCCTAGGCGGGGCGCTACTCGGGCGCCACCAAGCCGAACAGACGATGATCTCGCCAAGCGCCGTTAATTTTCAAATAAGCCGGCGCATATCCCTCTTCAGAAAACCCGCATTTCGCGAGTAGCGCGGCCGAAGCGTGGTTTTCCGGCATGCATGCAGCCTCCAGACGGTGGAGTCCAAGCCCGGCGAACGCGAAGCGGATCAAGGTTTCGACCGCGTCCTGCATATAGCCCCGCCGGACGAAGGGCTCACCCAGCCAGTAGCCGATGGTCCCGGTCAGGGCGACGCCACGCCGCACGTGGAAAAGACGGATAGCGCCCAGCAAGGCGTCGTCGTCCTCGCGGAAAATGAAGAACGCATAGGCCTCGCCCAGCTCCATCTCACGCGCATACGCGCCCAACCGCGCTCTAAACGCCGCGCGGTCCAGATCATGCTCTGGCCAAGTCGGCTCCCAAGGCTTCAGGAAGGTGCGGGATTGGGCTCGCAAGGCGGCCCACGGCTTGTAGTCGCGCGGCGTCGGCGGCCGCAGATAGACCGCGCGCCCCCGCAGCCGCAGAGGCTGGCGCGGCTTCAAGAACGGCAAAAGGGCGGACACGGGCGAAACTCTGACGGGATCACGGGCGCACCTTCGACCGTCAGGCGGCCGAGAACAATGCCTTGTCGAAGGCCTCGCCGGCCTTCAGGGCCGACTTCGCGCCAAGGACCGCCGTCGCAGCGCGCCCCGCCGACAGCAGCCGTCGCCCGAGCCGCGCGACATCGGCCGGGGTTACCGCGTCGACCTCCCGCGCCAGCTCGGCGGGCGGATAGAGCCGGCCAAACAGCAGCACCTGACCCGCGCCCTGCTCGGCGCGCGACAGCGGCTGCTCTCGGGCCATGAACATATGCGCTTTCAGCTGCGCCTTGGCGCGCGCCAGTTCCGCCTCTTCGATCCGATCCGCCAGCTTCAGGAGCTCGTCGGCGCAGACCTTGGCGGTTTCCACCGCGTCGCCCGCCGCGCAGCCGGCATAGACGCCCAGCGCGCCGTGATCGGCGTAGGTGTCGGCATAGGCGTCGATATTGTAGGCGAGGCCTCGCTTCTCGCGGGCCTCCTGAAACAGCCGCGACGACATCCCGCCGCCCAGGCATTCGGCGAAGATCCGCAAGGCGAAATAGTCGTCTTCGCGCGCGCCGCAGGCCGGCAGCATGAACACCAGATGCGCCTGTTCGAGCTTGCGCGCCTCGGCCAGTGGTCCGCCGACAAAGGCGGCGGGCGACGGAACCGAAGCGCCCGGCGTGGCCGGAAGATCGCCAAACGCCCGCTCGGCGGCGGCCATCAGCTCGCCCTCCTCCACCGCGCCCGTCGCGGCGATCACCAGGCGATCAGCGGCATAGAGGTTGGCGCGCCAGTCCGACAGCGCTTCGACGGTCGCCGCGTTGACCGTCTCATCGGATCCGAGGATCGGACGCCCCACCGGATGGTCACCCCAGCTGGCGCGCTGAATCAGGTCGAAGACGTAATCATCGGGCGCGTCGGCGGCCTCGGCGATCTCCTGGGCCACGACCTGCTTCTCGCGAGCCAGATCGGCCCCATCGAGCGTGGGCCGACGCACGAGGTCGGCGATCACGTCCATCCCCAGATCCAGCCCACCCTTCAGCGCGCGCACCTGGAAGCTGGTGCGCTCATAGCCGGTGGCGGCGTTGATCGAACCGCCCTGATTCTCGATGACCTCGACGATGTCGCGGGCCGACCGCGAACCCGCGCCCTTGAAGACCATGTGCTCCAGCAGGTGCGACCATCCCGATCGGGCCGGGCCCTCATAGGCCGCGCCACGCCCGGCCACGACGGACAGGGCCAGGGTTTCGAGGCCGGGCATCGGATCGCAGACGACGCGGACGCCGTTCTTCAGGGTGCGCAAGGAAGCGGTCATGAGGGGCGCTATCTAGGTCTTCGCGCCCTTGAACGCCAGCTTTGGCTCAACTGTTCGCTGCGAAGGTCCGCACGAAAGCCTTCACCGACGACCCGTCGGCCGGCAGGCGCTCGAACTTTTCCGGCTTCTTGGAGAGGTCCGGCGTCGCGCGCGGGGTCGAGGGTAGAAGGCCCGTGGCGGCCTGCACCGCCTCAGGGAACTTGGCCGGATGGGCGGTCGACAGCACTACGACGGGGATCGACGGATCGATCCGGACGCCCTGGGCGGCGGCCAGGCCCACGGCGGTGTGCGGGTCTACGACCTCGCCGGTCTCGTTCAGCGTCGAGAGCATGGTCTTGGCGGTGTCGGCCTCGCTGACGGCGGCGCCGCGGAAGAGCTCGCGCATCCAGGCATGGGCGGCCGGCGGGATATCCAGCAGGCCGGTGTCGGCGAAGGCGCGGAAGGCCCGGCCCGTCTCGACGCCGTCGCGGCGGACGGCTTCGAAATAGAGGCGCTCGAAGTTCGAGGCGACCTGGATGTCCATGGCCGGGCTCTGGGTCGCGGCGACCGCGCCGCGCGAATAGCGGCCGTCCTCGAAGGCGCGGGCCAGGATGTCGTTGCTGTTGGTGGCGGCGGTCACCGAATGGATCGGCAGGCCCAGCGTCTTGGCGACGAAGGCGGCGTAGGCGTCGCCGAAGTTGCCGGTCGGCACCACGAACGCCACCTCACGCGCGGGCGCGCCCAGGGCGACGGCGGCGGTGAAGTAGTAGACGCTCTGGGCGGCGATCCGCGCCCAGTTGATCGAGTTGACGCCCGAGAGGTCCACCGCGTGGCGGAACTGGTCGTCCTGGAAGGCCTGTTTGACGATCGCCTGACAGTCGTCGAACGAGCCCAGCACCGAGACGCAGGCCACGTTGGCGTCAGTCGCCGTGGTCATGAACCGGCGCTGCACCTCGCTGATGCGCCCCTCGGGGAAGAGCGCGACGATGCGGGCGTTCTTGCGCCCCCGGAAAGCCTCGACGGCCGCGCCGCCGGTGTCGCCCGAGGTGGCGCAGATGATGGTCATCTTCCGCGACTGGCGCTCAAGCACATAGTCGTAGAGGCGGCCCAGCAGCTGCATGGCCACGTCCTTGAACGCCAGGGTCGGGCCGTGGAACAGCTCCAGCAGGTAGCGGTTGGGCGTCAGCTGCTTGACGGGAACCACGGCCGTGTGGGCGAAGGTGGCGTAGGCCTCCTCGCACATCTGAAGGAGGTCGTCGGCCGGGATATCGTCACCGACGAACTTGCCGACCACGGCGGCGGCGACCTGGGCGTAGGGCTTGCCGGCGAACGCCGCGATCTCCTTGGCCGTGAAGCTGGGCCACTCGGCGGGCACGTACAGGCCACCATCCGGGGCAAGGCCGGCCAGGACAGCGTCGAGGAAGCCGATGGGCGCGGACTGGCCGCGGGTCGAAACGTAGCGCATCAGGATCTCAGTCTCCGCCAGAGCATGGCGGCATAGATAAACAGCAGGGTTACGGCAAGACCGAACCACGTAAGAGCGTATTCAAGGTGCCGATTGGAAATTTCTGCCGGCAGCGGCGCCGGCGTAATTCCGCTAGGGGCCGGCGTTTCCTGTTCGACCATCAGGACCAACGGGGCGGGCTTGCGATCGGCGAAGCGCTGCAGGACCTTGGCGCGGTCGCCGCCCAGCTGCTGGATCGGGCTCAGCACGCCTACGACGCGGCGGGGCGCGTCAAAGGCCCGGGGCGCGGGGGCGACCTGCCCGGTCAGGCTGCCGACCACGCCGCGATCCACCAGGATCATGTTGTAGGGTCCGGCCAGCACGGCGCACGGCGCCTGGGCGCGCCAGACGACATCGCCGTCGCGGACGCCGTAGACCAGCGGCAGGGGCTCTCCGGCGACATCACCGCAATCGATGCTGACGCGGGTCCAGGCCAGGTCCTCGGGCCGCGTCTTGGCGGTCAGAACCTGCACCAGCGGCAGGGCCGGGGCGGTCTTCAGCGCTTCGAGCCGCGCCAGGACGCCTTCCTTCCAGTGCAGCCGTTGCAACTGCCAGGTTCCCAGGCCGCACAGGATCGCGAAGGCGATCGCCGTGGCGATCGTCAGGCCAAAGGGAAAGCGCGATCGGGCGGCGGGAACCTCAGACATGGTCGCGTCCGGCCTCCGACGCCTTCTGGGCGATCTGGGCGGCGACCATCAGGCCCTTGGCCGGACGCATCAGGCCCAGGCTGATGACCACGACGGCCGGCAGCCAGATGACCAGCGACACCCAGACCGGCCAGTTCCAGGCGAACATCGAGAACAAGGCCCCAAAGGCGCAGATCGCGCCGGCGATCAGGATCACGAACGTCGCCGCGCCGTCGCCGGTCTCGTACTTGCCCAGATCAAAGCCGCAGGCCTCGCAGCGCGGCGCGACCTTGAGAAAGCCTTCGAACAGATAGCCCTCGCCGCAGTGGGGGCAGAGGCCGCGCGCACCGGCGGCGTAGGGGTTGTTCTTGGTCACGCGGACCTCCCGAAACGAAAAAGGCCCGGAACGCTGGTTGGCGTTCCGGGCCCCTTGGATCTCTCGATCTTAGTGGGCCGAGGCCCCGAAGATCACGTAGATGAACGCGAACAGGAACAGCCAGACCACGTCGACGAAGTGCCAGTACCAGGCGGCCGCTTCGAAGCCGAAGTGCTGCTTGGGCGTGAAGGCGCCGTTCAGCAGGCGGATCAGGCAGACGATCAGGAACAGCGTGCCCACGAACACGTGGAAACCGTGGAAGCCCGTGGCCAGGAAGAAGGTCGAACCATAGAGGCCCGAGTTGGCGGCGGCTTCCGAGTAGAACAGCTGCTCGTGGTTGATGTGGGCGTATTCGTAGACCTGGATGGCGGTGAACAGGCAGCCCAGCAGGATGGTCAGGATCAGGCCCCACTTGGCGCCCTTGCGGTCACCGACCTGCAGCGCGTGGTGCGCCCAGGTGACCGTGGTGCCCGACAGCAGCAGCGTCAGGGTGTTGATCAGCGGCAGGTGCCACGGCGAGACGGTCTCGACGCCGGCGGGAGGCCAGGCGGCCCAGGCCGTGCGGACTTCCTCGATGGTCGAGAGCGTGCGGTGCTCGTGGAACAGCGCCATCTCGAAGAACATCCAGAACCACGCCACGAAGAACATCACTTCCGAGGCGATGAACAGGATCATGCCGTAGCGCAGGCCGATCGAGACGACCGGGGTATGGTCGCCGGCCTTGGCTTCCTTGGCGACATCGGCCCACCAGCCGAACATCGTGTAGAGCACGCCCGCGAGGCCGGCGGCGAAAATGGCCCAGTTGCCCTTTTCGATGCCGAGCACGCCACCCTTGACCCAACCGATCAGGCCAATGGCCATGACCGTCGCGGCGGCGGAGCCCACGAAGGGCCAGGGGCTGGGCGGAAGGATGTGGTAGTCGTGTTTGACGGCGCCGGCCATGTTGCTGCTAACCCTTATATCCCTCTGAGCACGGTCGGCGGTTCCCCCCGCGCCGTGATCGTTGTGAACGCTATAGACCTCTCGACGGTGCGCCGCCAAGGGGTTCCACGATACGAGGCGTCGTCACCGCGGCGACTTGGCCTTTCTTACCCTCGTCGACCGCCGGGAAGAAGGTGTAGCTGAGAGTGATCTCAGGTTTTCCCTTCGTCTCGGGGTCGTCCGCATATTGGGGATCCACGAAGTAGACGACCGGGAACTCCACGGTCTGTCCGGGCTGGATCGTCTGGCTGGTGAAGCAGAAGCATTCCAGCTTCTGGAAGTACGGGCCGGCCTGCTCGGGCACCACGTTGTAGAGCGCGCGGCCGGTGATCGGCTTGTCGGACGGGTTGGTCACCTTGAAGAAGGCCAGGCCCGTGTCGCCGATGCGGATGTCCTGCTTGGGCTGCAGCGCCTGGAACTTCCAGGGCAACTCGCGGATATTGGCGTCGAAGCGGACCGTGATCTTGCGATCCAGGACCCGCGATGGGGCCACCTCGGCCTTGCGGACGGTGCCGTCGAAGCCCGTCACCTGACAGAACAGCTTGTAGAGCGGCACGGCGGCATAGGCCGCGCCAATCATGCCAACGAAGGTCGCCACGCAGATCATCGCAACCTTCTTGTTGCGACGGGCGACCTGCTGCTGCGGGGTCAGATCGTCTTTAGACGTGGGGGTGTGCGACATTTCCGCCGAGCCTCACGAGGGTGACAACGAACACGAGCACCACGAAAGCGACGAGGCCCAGGGCGAGGGCCAGGTTGCGCCCGTCGCGGGCCTTCTTGGCGGCCTGTCGCGCCGCGTCGGTTTCGACCGGTTGATTCACTTCAGGAGCTCCAGGGGATGCACGCCGGTCACGGCCTCGCCCAGCAGGGCCGCGAACAGGGCGAAGAGGTAGAGGATCGAGAAGGCGAAGAGATTGCGCGCCGCCTTGGCGCCGGCGGCTTTTTCGTCCTCCGTCACGTCATAGAGGGCGCGGTCGGCCACCCGGGGATCGGCGGCGTCGCCGGCCTTGCTGGCGAAGACGCGCCAGGCCAGCAGCAGAAACACAAGGCCGCCGAGGCCGGATACCGCCAGATAGATCGGACCGCCCAGGCCCGTCAGCACCGGCGACAGGCAGATCGGGATGAGGAGCAGGCTGTAGAGCAGGATCTGCTTGCGGGTTTCCTTGGCGCCCTTGACCACCGGCAGCATCGGCACGCCGGCCTTGGCGTAGTCGGTCGTCACATATAGCGACAGCGCCCAGAAGTGCGGCGGGGTCCAGAAGAAGATGATCGCCACCATCAGCCAGGCGTTCAGCGGCGCCGAACCCGTGGCGGCGGCCCAGCCGATGGCCGGCGGCAGGGCGCCGGCGAGACCGCCGATGACGATGTTCTGCGCGGTCCAGCGCTTGAGCCACATCGTATAGACGACGGCGTAGAAGACGATGGTGAAGGCCAGGAGGCCCGCGGCCAGCCAGTTCACGGCGAAGCCCAGGAACATCACCGAGAGGAGACTGAGGACGACGCCCAGCGAGGCGGCCTCCTCGCCCTTGACCTTGCCGGCCGGCACGGGACGACCGCGCGTGCGGCGCATCTGGCGGTCGATGTCGGCGTCGTACCACATGTTCAGCGCGCCCGAGGCGCCGGCGCCGATGGCGATGCACAGCACGGCGATCGCGGCGAGGACCGGATGAATCGGCGCGCGCGCCGCCAGCAGCCCGGTCAGGCCGGTGAAGACCACCAGCGACATGACGCGCGGCTTCATCAGCTGGAAATAGTCCTGCCAACGGGCGGTCTCGGACGAATCCCGCACGGGGTTCATCTCGGCGCTGTCAGACGTCATGGCGGCTGTCTTTGACATCGATCTAAAACATACAGGTCTTGAACAGGAGAGGGGCGCGGCCCGGACCCTTAAGGATCCCGCCCGCGCCCCCCTTTTTAGGTCCGTTTGAGGACGACGCTCACCTTAGTGGTGGTCGTCGGCCTTGATCACCGGCGGTTCGCTGAACTGGTGGAACGGCGGCGGCGAGGACAGAGTCCATTCCAGCGTGGTGGCGCCTTCGCCCCACGGGTTGGCCTCGGCCTTGCGACGACGGATCGCCGCTTCGATCAGGACCAGCATGAACACGCCCACGGCGACGACGGTGATCATGTAGCCGACCGACGACACGTAGTTCCACTTGGTGAAGGCGTCCGGATAGTCGACATAGCGACGCGGCATGCCCTGCAGGCCCAGGAAGTGCTGCGGGAAGAAGATCAGGTTCACGCCGACGAACATGATCCAGAAGTGCAGCGCGCCGAGGAACTCGTTGTACTTCACGCCCCACATCTTCTCGAACCAGTAGTAGAAGCCCGCGAAGATGGCGAACACGGCGCCCAGCGACAGCACGTAGTGGAAGTGCGCCACGACGTAGTAGGTGTCGTGCAGGCTGTAGTCGATGCCGGCGTTCGACAGGACGACGCCGGTGACGCCGCCGACCGTGAACAGGAAGATGAAGCCGATCGCCCAAAGCATGGGCGTCTTGAAGCTGATCGAACCGCCCCACATCGTGGCGATCCAGCTGAAGATCTTCACGCCCGTCGGGACGGCGATGATCATCGTGGCGGCCACGAAGTAGGCGCGCAGGTTGATGCTCATGCCGACGGTGTACATGTGGTGAGCCCACACGACGAAGCCGACGAAGCCGATGGCGACCATCGCGTAGGCCATCGCCAGGTAACCGAAGACCGGCTTCTTGGAGAAGGTCGAGACGATGTGGCTGATGATGCCGAACCCGGGCAGGATCAGGATGTACACTTCCGGGTGACCGAAGAACCAGAACAGGTGCTGGAACATGACGGGGTCGCCGCCGGCGGCCGGGTCGAAGAAGTGGGTGCCGAAGTTACGGTCGGTCAGCAGCATGGTGATGGCGCCGGCCAGGACGGGCAGCGACAGCAGCAGCAAGAAGGCGGTGATCAGCACAGACCAGGCGAACAGCGGCATGCGGTGCAGGGTCATGCCCGGCGCGCGCATGTTGAAGATCGTGGTGATGAAGTTGATCGCGCCCAGGATCGACGAAGCGCCGGCCAGGTGGAGCGACAGAATCGCCAGGTCCATGGCCGGACCCTTGTGACCGATGGTCGACAGCGGCGGATAGATCGTCCAACCGCCACCGAAGCCATGGCCCGGACCGCCGTCAACGAACATCGACAGGACCAGCAGGACCCAGGCGGCGACCAGCAGCCAGAACGAGATGTTGTTCATCCGCGGGAAGGCCATGTCCGGCGCGCCGATCATGATCGGAACGAACCAGTTGCCGAACCCGCCGATCATCGCCGGCATGACCATGAAGAAGATCATGATCAGAGCGTGGGCGGTGACGACGGCGTTATAGCCGTGCTTGCCCTTGAAGATGCCCATCTGGGCCAGCATGCCGGTGTCGGAGAACACCTGGATGCCCGGCTCCATCAGCTCCCAGCGGATCAGGCCCGAGAGAGCGCCGCCGACGATGCCCGCCATGATGGCGAACAGGATGTACAGCGTGCCGATGTCCTTGTGGTTCGTCGAGAAGAACCAGCGCGCGATGAACGGCGGCTTGTGGTCGTCGTCGTGGGCGTGGTCGTGAGTGTCTGCGGCGGAAGCCATCTGACGTCTATCCTACGATCGTATTCTTAGGCCGCCGGCGCGGCGGGAGCCGCGGCCGGAGCGGAAGCGGGAGCGGCCGGAGCCGAGGCGGGGGTCGCGGCGGCGTCAGCCGGGGCGGCCGCGGGCGCGGGCGGAGCGGTCTTGGACTTCACCCAGGCGTCGAACTCGGCTTGGGTCACGACCTTGATCTCGATCGGCATGTTGGCGTGGTCGACGCCGCACAGCTCCGAGCATTGGCCGTAGAAGACGCCGGTGCGCTCGGCCTTGAACCAGGTTTCGTTCAGGCGGCCCGGAATAGCGTCGGTCTTCAGACCGAAGGCCGGCAGGGCGAAGGCGTGGATCACATCGGCGCCGGTGACCTGCACGCGGACCACTTGGTTCACCGGGACAACCATCGCGTTGTCGGCGGCCAACAGGTACGGAACCTTCTTGGCGTCGGCCTGCTCCTTGGTCAGCGGCAGCGAGATGATCTCGCTGATCTTCTGATCCGGATACTCGTAACCCCAGTACCACTGATAGCCCGTGGCCTTCACGGTCAGGGCCGGCTTGGGCATGTCGTTGTAGTGGAACAGCAGGCGGAACGAGAAGATGGCGATGACCATCAGGATCAGGACCGGCACGACCGTCCAGATCACCTCGATCGTGGTGTTGTGGCTGAACTTGGCCGGGACCGGGTTCGCCTTCTTGTTGTAGCGAACGATGATCCAGACCAGCAGGCCCAGGACCAGCAAGGTGATGGCCGTGATGATCGGCATCAGCACCAGGTTGTGGAACTGGATCGCGTGGTGCTTCAGCTCCGACGCGGCCGGCTGGAGGTCGATGGCCCCCGGCGTCGGCTGACCCATCAGATCTTCAGCGAGCGCGTGACCCGCGAACATCATCGTAGCGGCGAGGGCGGACGCGCCCGTCATGATCCGCCGAATCCCCGAAAATTGCGCCTTCATATCCCTCACGGCCCGTTTCGGCGGCGATTTGAGCCTGATCAAGGCCCACGCCGCGCCGACATGCACATTACGACTCTCGATAAGATGCCGCGCAATCGACTTTGCTCAAAATGAGTCGCGCGTCGACGCCCAGCCCCACCGATTGTCGGTCCGGAGGCTGCATACGCGCATCGCCAGCCCTTGCCAAGCGCCAGAGCCCACGCGCTGAGCATGGGATTGGCCGCTTATCCCCGCCGCGAGGGGGTCCAGTCGCGAATCCCTCTCAGAAACCCCCGAATCCCGTGTCCGGATCATTACGTATCATTCATGGATAGGTACCTTGCGATACTCAGTACCTGGCGGTAGAAGAGAGCATCAACGGAGGCAAGGACGCCGTGCCGGAAACAATTGAAATCCAACTGAAGAAAGGCGTGCTGGCGCTCTGTGTGCTGGCCCTGCTCTCGCACGCCGACAGCTACGCCTACGAGATCGCCAGCAGGCTCACGAAGGACATCGATATGGGGGAAGGGACGATCTATCCGCTGATGCGCCGCATGCAGTCGGATGGCCTGGTCGAGACCTATCTGGTGGAAAGCCAGAGCGGCCCGCCGCGCAAATACTACCGCCTCACCGCCGCCGGGCGTCAAAGCCTGGAGCAGCAGAAGGCCGAATGGACCGCGTTCGCCAATGCGGTGAACGGCATCGTGGGAGCCGCCGCATGACCCGCGCCGAGTTCATCACCCGCCTGCGTCGCGGCCTGTCGGGCCTGCCGGCCACCACGATCGCCGACATCGTCGCCGATCACGAGGCCCACTTCGCCGACGCCCAGGCCGCCGGCCGCACCGAGGCCGAGGTCGCCGCCGCTCTGGGCGATCCCGACCGCCTGGCCCGCGAGCTGCGCGCCGAGGCCGGCCTGAAGCAGTGGGAGGAAAAGAAGAGCCCGTCCAACGCCATGGCCGCGATCATCGCCCTGATCGGCCTGGGGGCCATCGACGTGATGTTCCTGCTGCCCCTGCTGATGGGCGTGCTGGCCACGCTGTTCGGCTTCCTGGTGGCCGTGGTGACGATCTTCTTCGTCGGCGGTTTCATCTTCGCCGCCGGCCCGCTGACCCTGCCGCCCGGCGGACCGGTCACCGCCTTCCTGAGCGGCATCGGCCTGATGGCCACAGCCACCTTCATCGGCTCGCTGCTGACGCTGGTGACCGTCGGGGTCTTCAACGCGGTCGTCTGGTACGCCCGCCTGCACTTCCGGCTTCTGAAGCCGGCCATGGAACAAGCTTGAGCGGAGAGGAGGGGACCATGTTGATCCGCAATACGCTCATCGTCGCCGGGGCGAGCTTCGCCCTCGCGGTCGGTTGCTTCGCCGGGGTGGCGGCTATCGCCGGACCCGAACTGATGACGAACGGCTGGACGATTCCGTTCGGGGACAGCGCCTCGGTGACCATCACCGACGACAATGGCAAGGTGATCCGCACCGTTCGCCACACGGGGGTCGGCGGCGCGCCGTCGCCGATCATCGACCGCACCGTGCCCTGGACCGGCAAGGACACGCTGATCACCGACCTGCCGGTCGACGTGGTGTTCGTGCAGGGCGCCGAGGCCAAGATCGTCGCTTCCGGGCCCAAAGCCTATGTCTCCCGACTGAAGGTCGACGGCGGCCGCATCACGCTGGACGATATCAACCTCACCGACCGCGCCGTCGTGACCCTGGGCTCGGACGGCTTGCAGGTGCGCAGCGACCGCGACCGGATGAAGATCACGGTGGTGGCTCCGGGCGTCACCCGCTTCGAGGTTCGCGGCTCTGGCGATCTCGACATCCGGCGCTACGAGCACCCGTCGCTGGGCCTGGACATCTCCGGCAGCGGCGACGTCGAGGCCGAGGGCAAGGCCGAGACGATCACCGTCGGCGCCTCCGGCTCCGGCTACGCCGACCTGGCCGCGCTGAAGGCCAAGGACGCCACCATCGACGTCTCGGGCAGCGGCGGCGGCGCGGTCTTCGCCACCGGCAAGGCCAAGATCGACATCTCCGGCAGCGGCGATGTGGAACTGCGCACCGAACCCAAGCTGGTGACCAGCGAGATCACCGGCTCCGGCGAAGTCCGTCGCGAGTACTGATCCGCGACAAAAGGGGCGGGGTGACGGACGCGCTCGGAAGGCCTACCTGTAGGTCCATGAACGCTCCGATCCCCGCCTCTTCCCTTTCGATCCTCGACGCCGCCGGTGTCGATCCCGACCGCGCCCGTTCGATCCTGGGCGAGGCCCTGACCGGCGCCGACGACGGCGAACTGTTCCTCGAACGCTCCGAGAGCGAGGCCTTCGTCTTCGACGACGGACGCCTCAAGAGCGCCTCCTACGATTCGGGCGAGGGGTTCGGCCTGCGCGTGGTGGCCGGCGAGACGGCCGGCTACGCCCACGCCGCCGAGATCAGCGAGGCGGCCATCCGCCGCGCGGCCGACAGCGCCAGCCTCGCCAAGCGCGGCCACGCCGGGGTGTCGGCGGAAGGTCCGCGCGCCACCAACGAAAAGCTCTATGGCGAGGACAATCCGGTCAGCGCGCCGGACTTCTCCGACAAGGTCGCCCTCCTCCAGGAAATCGACGCCTTCGCCCGCGCCCGCGATCCGCGCGTCGTCCAGGTCATGGCCTCGATGGCCGGCGAGCGCCGGGTCGTCGAGATCCTGCGCGCCGACGGCCGGTTGATCCGCGACGTCCGCCCGCTGGTGCGGGTCAATGTCCAGGTCACCGTCGAGAAGGACGGCCGTCGCGAGAGCGGATCGTCCGGCGCCGGCGGCCGCGCCGGCTTCGCCGCCTGGATATCGCCCGACAAGTGGCAGGACCAAGTCGACGAGGCCCTGCGCATGGCGCTGGTCAACCTCGACGCCGTCGCCTGCCCCGCCGGCGAGATGGACGTGGTGCTGGGCCCGGGCTGGAACGGCGTGCTGCTGCACGAGGCCGTCGGCCACGGCCTTGAAGGTGACTTCAACCGCAAGGGCATCAGCGCCTTTTCGGGTCGCATCGGCGAGCGCGTGGCCGCTCCCGGCGTCACCGTGTTCGACGACGGTTCCATTCCCGGCCGCCGCGGCTCGCTGACCGTCGACGACGAAGGCACGCCCACCGAGCGGACGATCCTGATCGAGGACGGCATCCTGGTCGGCTACATGCACGACCGGATGAGCGCGCGCTTGATGGGGATGAAGGCCACCGGCAACGGTCGCCGCCAGTCCTACGCCCACATGCCGATGCCGCGCATGACCAACACTGGCATGCTGGCGGGCGACCATGATCCGCAAGAGATGATTGCTTCGCTGAAGCGCGGCCTCTACTGCGCCAATTTCGGCGGCGGCCAGGTCGACATCACCAACGGCAAGTTCGTCTTCCAGTGCACCGAGGCCTACCTGGTCGAGGACGGCAAGATCACCGCCCCGGTCAAGGGCGCGACCCTGATCGGCGACGGCCCCAGCGCCCTCACCCGCGTGACGATGATCGGCAACGACTTCGACTTCGACCCCGGCATCGGCGTCTGCGGCAAGTCGGGCCAGGGCGTGCCCGTGGGCGTGGGCCAGCCGAGCCTGAAGATCACCGGGCTGACGGTGGGCGGGACGGCGGTCTAGGCGCGCTTCGGCGCCCTAAAGCCGCCGCTCCAGATAGGTCACCGTCTTCTGGCCGCCGTGGATCTCCGCGGTTCCGACCGGAACAAAGCCCAGCGCGGCGTGGAAAGCCTCCGAGGCCGGATTGGGCGGGTCGGAATTGACCTCGCACACGATCCGCTCGTGCCCGGCGCTCGTGGCCGCCGCGAAGAGGTCGTCGTAAAGCGCCTTGGCCAGCCCCCGCCCCCGCGCGCTGTCGGCGACGACGACCCGGTCGACATAGACGAACGTCGGATAGCGGGCGCGGAACCACAGGAAGTTGAGACTGTCGTAGTCGGCGTCCTGATCGAAGGTCAGCAGCAGAGCATCGGCCACGCCAACGCGCCGCGCCAGGAACGCCTGCGCGACCAGATGCGCCAGTCGCTCAGGTTCCAGCCAGGACAGTTCCAAGGCGTACGTGTTGTTGAGCGCCAGAAGGGCCGCGCCGTCGGGGGTGTCCAGATCGGCCACGGTCAAGGGTGTCGAAACTCGATGCATGACCGCTCCTGCATTTGGCTGCCGGGGCCTCGCCGCAGCGTCCGACCACCTTGCAAAGGTTTAATCCACCTGTCGGGCTTGTAACTTTCCTCGCGCCGACGCGAGAGGCACGGTCAGGGCCAGGACGAACAAGCCAAGATCGTTCGGGTTGGGAGCGGAAGCGGTCCCCACGGTTTGAGCCACCGCGAGGACCGTCCCACCCGAAGGTGAGGCGTGGCCCCCTCCACGCCTCCGCGAGGGGCCCCGGATCCTCGCCGGGGCCCTTCTTTATCCTTAGGCCGTCTTCGCCTGATCGACGTCGTCGGCGCCGTGCGACCACTTCTTCAGGACCGGCGACAGCAGCAGGAAGCCGATCCCGATCACCACCGACACCAGGCCGATGATGTTGAAGACCTTCAGCGACGCAGCCAGGGCCGCGCCCGGGTCGAGCACCTGACCGCCGACCGTCTCGGTCGCCGCCAGGCCCGCGATCTTGCCGCCGACCCACTGGGCGATGGCCACGGCCATGAACCAGACGGCCATCATGAACGACACCACCGAAGCCGGGGACAGCTTGGTCATCTGCGACAGGCCGACAGGCGACATGCACAGCTCACCGGTGGTGTGCAGCATGTACATCAGCACCAGGAAGATCAGCGGCAGCTTGAACGCGCCGTCCGCGAAGGTGGAGCCCCACTGCAGCAGCAGGAAGCCAGCGCCGACCTGGATCAGCGCCAGGCCGAACTTGACGACCGGGTTCGGGTCCTTGCCGCGCGCGCCGAGGAAGGTCCAGATCGCCGCGAACACGGGCGCGAAGATCAGGATCCAGCCGGCGTTCAGCGCCTGGGTCTGCGGGGCGTTGAAGCTGGTGTTCACCCAGAAGGTCGAGGCCGCATCAATTCCCGCCTTGGCCAGTTGCTCGGGCGTGGCCAGCGTCACCGCGCCGCCGAACAGACGGACGGGCTCGCGGACCAGGTCCAGCTGAACGTTGGTGGCGGCGAACAGGCTCAGCGACGAACCGGCCTGCTCGAACAGGGTCCAGAACACCACCGCGCCGAAGATCAGGAACACCGCCAGCGCCAGGCGCTCGCGCTCCTCCTTGGCGCACTTGGTGAACATGAAGAAGCCGATGTAGCCCAGCGAGGCCAGGATGCCGATGTTCAGGGCGACGCCGACGATGGCGTTGAACTGCACCAGGAAGAAGATCCCGACCAGGCCCACCAGCGAAAGGGCGTAGATGGCCAGCTCGCGATTGATCGGGCCGGCGACCTTTTCCTTCAGCACCTTGGGCTGCGGCGGCTCGGCCTTGCCGTCCAGCCAGGGCTTGCCCAGCACGAAGACGACGAAGCCGGCCAGCATGCCGACGCCGGCCAGGCCAAAGCCCGCCCACCAGCCGACATTGACGCCCAACAGACCACACAGGATCGAGGCCCAGAACGAGCCCAGATTGATGCCGTAGTAGTAGAGGGTGAAGCCTGGATCGCGACGCGGGTCACCCTGCGGATAGAGCTGGCCGACGATGGTCGAGATGTTCGGCTTCAGGAAGCCGACGCCCAGGATGATCAGCGACAGCGAGAACCAGAAGATGTTCAGGTACAGCGGGTCGCGACCGGTCACGTCCAGCTTGTAGTCCGCCTTGGGCAGCACGGCCGGCAGCGGCGCATTGGCGGGCAACCCCTTGATCTCGAAATCGCCGACCTTGGTGGCGGCGACCTCATAGGCCTTGCCGTCGACCACCAGCTTGGCCTCGCGATTCTGGCCCCGGCCCTCGGCCTGGAACTCGTAGGTCGCGCCCTGGTAGGTCAGGGTCTGGACGGCCGGCTTGCCCTCGATCGCCATGGCCAGGTGGCCGGCGACCAGCAGGACGGCGCCGAACGCCACGGCCTTGCGCGTGCCCAGCCACTTGTCGGCCAGGAAGCCGCCGATCAGCGGCACCAGATAGACGAGCGCGGTATAGGACCCGTAGTGGCCCGACGCCGCCTTGGGATCGAAAAGAAAGTGCTGCGTCAGGTAGAAGATCAGGATGGCGCGCATGCCGTAGTAGGAGAAGCGCTCCCACATCTCGGCCAGGAAACAGATGATCAGGCCGCGCGGATGGCCTTTCAGCAATTGGACAAGGACCGGGATGCCGGTCACGAGCGTGACCAGAATACCCACGGCGATAACGATGTTCATACGCTAGCCTTGAATCGTAACGAGAGGCGGAGACTGACCCCCCATGGTCAAATCATCCCCGCCGACCCCAATTTGGCGGCGAGAAGACCACGCGAGAGACCGTTTCACAAGCAACGGCTTGCGCGGGCGCCGTCGGGACCTTTCGACGCCGGAAGCTTGGCCGCCGTCTCGCGCGTTAAGGGCGCGTAGGAAAAACCGAACGCGAGCCCCGATCATGAAGACCCCGGACGAAAGCCACCCCATCGCCCTGACCCGCGCGCCCGGCGTGGTCCGGGTGCTCTTCGAGGGTCATGAGATCGCCGACAGCGGCGACGCCCTGATCCTCCAGGAGGCCAACTACCCGCCGGTCTATTATTTCCCGCGCGACGACGTGCGGATGGCGTTCCTGCGGCGGACCGACAAGAGCACGCACTGCCCGTACAAGGGCCAGGCCACCTACTACACGATCTATCGCGACCGCCAGATCATCGAGGATGCGGTGTGGTCCTACGAGGCGCCCCCGCCCGCCCTGATCCAGATCGCCGGGCGCTTGGCCTTCTATCCCGAGCACGTCGAGTTTCAGCTCGGCGACCTCACGCCGGCCCAGACCCAGGCCCTGGATGTCGGCGAGGTGATCCGGCACACCGACAGCGGCTCCGGAACCAGCCAGGCCGAGCACTGGCCGCCCAATGTCACCTCGCCGGATCCGGATCACGAGGAACGCGACGTCGAACGACCCTACCGGGATATCGGCTCGCCCTAGAGCCGCCTAGTAGGCGCAGTCGGTGAAGACGCGGTCGATGTCGCCGCCCCAGGCGCCGTTATACAGCGACAGCAGCTTCTCGGCCGGGGTGATCCCGCTGTCGGCGATCTGCTCCAGCTCGCCCAGATAGATCGTCTCGTCGAGGAATCCGCCGTTCAGCAGGGCGCGGTTCTTCAGGCCCGACTTGGCGATGGCGACAAAGTCCTTGGCCACGTCTTGAGCGGTACGGCCCGCGACCTTCGCCTTGAGGCCAAGCTTGGGCACATCGCGACGCAGGCCTTCGCGGTCCTCGATCGTCCAGTCCTTGCAGAGGTCCCACGCCGCCGCCAGGGCCGCGTCGTCATAGAAGACGCCTGTCCACAACGCCGGCAGGGCGCAAAGACGGCTCCAGGGGCCAGCGTCGGCGCCGCGCATCTCCAGATAGGTCTTCAGGCGCACCTCGGGGAAGGCCGTGGTGGTGTGGTCGGCGAAATCCTTCATCGTGGCGATCTCGCCCGGAAGCTCCGGAAGCTTGCCTTCGATGAAATCGCGGAAGGACCGGCCAGCCACGTCGATGTACTTGTCGCCGCGCTTGACGAAATACATCGGCACGTCCAGCGCGTAGCGGGCGTAACGCTCGAAATCGAAGCCGTCCTCGAACACGAAATCGAGCAGGCCCGTGCGGTTCGGATCGGTGTCGGTCCAGACATTGGCGCGGGCCGACAGGAAGCCGTTGGGCTTGCCTTCCGTAAACGGAGAGTTGGCGAATAGGGCGGTGGCGATCGGTTGCAGCGCCAGACTCATGCGGAACTTGGCCACCATGTCGGCTTCGCTGGAGAAGTCGAGATTGGCCTGCACCGTGCAGGTGCGCAGCATCATGTCGAGGCCCAGATGACCGACCTTGGGCATGTAGTTGCGCATGATCACGTAGCGCCCCTTGGGCATGATCGGCACCTGCGCCCGCGTCCACTTTGGCGAGAAGCCCAGCCCCGTAAAGCCCAGGCCCAGCTCGTCGGCGACGGTTTTGACCTCGTCCAGGTGCTGGCCAGTCTCCTCGCAGATCTCGTGCATGGTCGACAGCGGCGCACCCGAGAGCTCGAACTGCCCGCCCGGCTCAAGGCTGACATTCGCCCCGTTGCGCTCAAGGCCGATGATGACCTCGCCTTCCATCACCGGCGTCCAGCCGAAACGCTGCAGGCCGGTCAGCAGGGCGTGGACGCCCTTGTCGCCTTCGTAGGGAACCGGCTCGTGCGAACCGAGATAGAAGCCGAACTTCTCGTGCTCGGCCCCCACGCGGAAGGATTCCTTGGGCTTACAGCCCTTCGCGAAGTACGCGGTCAGATCGTCGAGCGTCAGTTGACGCTCTTGGACGCTAGCGGTGTCGGCCATGCGAGCCGTCCCTCCCCAGGGTTTGCGGTGCTGCGG
Organism: Pseudomonadota bacterium; assembly: GCA_020161365.1. GTDB lineage: Bacteria > Pseudomonadota > Alphaproteobacteria > Caulobacterales > Caulobacteraceae > Caulobacter. The sequence continues at coordinate 96,672 of JAIUNU010000008.1, forward strand.
GAGGAGAGGGCCCATGCTCTCCGCCGACGGCGATACTACTCGGTCACGCCCAGTTGGGCGTTTTCTTTGCGAACCTCAAGGGGCGACCTTGAGCTTATCTGCGTCCTAGCGCCAATCCCCGGCGGCGGCCTGCCACAGGGTCATGGCCGAAATGGCCGCTGTGTCGGCGCGGAGGATGCGTGGCCCAAGCGACACCGGCGTGACGAAGGAAAGCCCCCGCAGACGCTCGCGTTCCTCGGGCGCAAAGCCGCCTTCGGGTCCGATCAGGATGGCGGCCGGATCACCGGTTCCCGCCAAGGCCTCGATCGCCGGCCGCGCGTCGCCGCCCTCGTCGCAGAACACGAGGCGCCGGGCCGGATCCCAGCCGTCCAGAATCTTGTCCAGTTTCTCGGGATCGGCGACCTCGGGCACGTCCAGGCGACCGGTCTGCTCGGCGGCCTCCATGGCGATGGCGTCCAGGCGACCCAGCTTGACGAAGTCGACGTTCGTCCGCCGGGTGATCGTCAGGCGCACCCGGCGCGCGCCCAACTCGGCCGCCTTCTCAACGATGGTCTCGACCCGGCCGCGCTTGACCATGGCGACGATCAGATCAAGGTCGGGACCCAGCGCCATCGGCCGGGTCTGTTCCTCGGCTTTCAGCAGGCAGCCGCGCTTGGTGGCCTCGACGATGATGGCGCGCCACTCGCCGTCGCGGCCGTTGAACAGCAAGAGCTCGGCGCCGACGGACAGGCGCATGACCGAGGTCAGGTAGCGAGACTGGTCGACGGTGGGTACGACACCGGCGCCGGCGGAGAGGTCATTGGGAACGAAGAGACGGATCATGGCGTCCTTCTAGCCTAACTCGAGCGCCTGAGGCGAAAGTGTGAAGCGGTTTCGCCGCCCGAAGGCGCGACAAACAAGGATTTTCGGGGGTAGGCTCGCCACATGAGCAAGTCCGAAGACTACGAGACCGAACTCGTCCAGCTCCAGCTGGCGCTGATCGCCCTGCAAAAGAAGGCGATCAAGGAGGGCGACAAGATCCTCGTCGTTTTCGAGGGCCGCGACGCCGCCGGCAAGGACGGGACGATCGCTCGCATCACCGAGCACCTTTCGCGGCGCGCCACCACGGTCGTGGCCCTGCCCAAGCCGACCGACCGCGAACGTAGCGAGTGGTACTTCCAGCGCTATGTCGACTGGCTGCCCGCCTGCGGCGAGGCGGTGCTGTTCAATCGCTCCTGGTACAATCGCGCCGGGGTCGAGCGGGTGATGGGGTTCTCGACGCCGGAGCAGCAGGAGCAGTTCCTGCGCGACGTCCCGGCCTTCGAGCGGATGCTGGTCGAGAACGGCCTGCGCTATGTGAAGTTCTGGCTGGACATTAGCCGCGACGAGCAGGCCAAGCGGCTGAAGGCCCGTCGCGAAGATCCGTTGAAGGCCTTCAAGACCAGCGATCTTGATAAGGTCGCCGAAGAGAAGTGGGACGACTACACCGCCGCCCGCGACGACATGCTGATGCGGACCCACAGCGATGTCGCGCCCTGGATCTGCGTCCGGGCCGACAACAAGAAGGCCGCGCGGCTCAACGTCATCCGCTGGCTGCTGCATGCGGCGGGCGACAAGAAGATCGCCAAGAGCGTGGCCAAGCCCGATCCTGCGGTGATCTTCCCCTTCGAGCCGGCAGCGCTCGAGGACGGCCGGCTGGCGCGGTGACGTCGCGCCTTTTGGCTCTTCTGCGGGCCTGACAGCAAAGCTCGGCTTAAACCCGTCTGGTCGCGCGGGCGGAATCGAGTTGGACCGCCGTCAGAGTTGTGATCTCTGCGATAGGTGGAGTTCTGCGATGGTCGCCGGGGGGAGGTCGCGCCATGTCGAAATTCGAGTTCTTCATGGGATTCTACGGAATCTTGCTGGGCATTGGTCTGGCGGAACTCCTGCTCGGGTTTGGAAAGCTCATTCGCGCCCGGACCCGACCCAAGATCGGACTGCTCACGCCCGCAGCCGGCGTGCTGGTGTTTCTGCAGCTGACCGCGTCGATGATCGACGCGTGGCTTCGCCTACAGAACCTCCGCATCGATCTGATCGATCTGGCGATCCCGATCATCATCGGCGTGGCTTACTTTCTCGCCGCCGTCACGGTGACGCCGGACGATCACGCCGCTTGGCCTGATCTTGACGACTATTTCTTCGCGCGCCGCAATTGGATCCTTGGCCCGGTCATTGGCGTCTTCTTTCTCACCCTGGCGATTGAGATCCCAAGCACGCTCCATATGATCGAGCAGAGCCAATGGGAAAAGCTCACACACTATATCGGCCTGAACAGCGCGGGCTTGATCACCTTCCTTGTCGCTTGGCGATCAAAGCGGCCAAAGATTGTCTTGGCCGGCATCATTGGCTGGATCGTGACACTCATTTTTATCTATTCGATCTATTTGCGCGTGCTCGGCCTGTCCTAGCGCGTGAGACGCACAGCGCTAGCGCCGGACTTCCGCGCCTTCCGCTCCGCGGCGACCTCCGCGTTCCGCGCCACCCGATGGCGGACGATGTCCTCCACCAGATCCGGCGGCAGCGGAGCGTTCGGCTGGAAGCGGATCGTGCCCTTGGCGGTCTCGAAGCCGGCCAGCCGCTCGGCGAACACATCCATCACCGCGCCGGGATAGAAGGCGCAATGCTTGGCCGCCGCACCGAAGTGGACGAGGTTGCCGTTCAGCTTGAAGGTCGGCAGGCCGTAGCTGATCGCCTCGGCCGCCTCAGGCGCGGCCGCGCGGATCTGGGCGCGAAGAACCTCAAGCGCTGCGCGCTGGTCGGCGGGCAGCTTGGCCAGATAGTCATCAACGGACGCGGCGGGGGGCTTCATCATCGGTTGATCCTCGATCGATTGACCGAAGGACGTTCCAGAAGCGCCCCCGCCGACACCCGCCTCACCTATTTCACGCCATACAGCGCCATGACGTCCTTGCGGAACGCCGCGCCGCTGTCGGGACGGCTGTAGAACATGTGGCCGCCCGCATAGTTGGACAGGGTCACCCGGCCGTTCGCGGTCGCCGGCATCGCGTCGACGATCAGGCGCGAGGCGAAGAACGGGCACGACAGGTCGTTGTAGCCGTGGACGATCAGCACCTTCAGCTTGGGATCGACCGAGACGATCTTGCGAAGGTCAGAGACCGACTCCGTATCGGGGCCGCGACCGCGATCCCAGTTGCGGTTCACCACGTCGGATAGCGCATCGTAGCGGCCCTCCGGCTTCCAGCCGACGACGCGGGTGGTGAAGTCGACGATGGCGCTGGTCGTCGGCGCAATGATCGCGTCGAGGATCGGATCGTTGACCTCCTGCTCGGGCGCGTTGGGGAAAGGGTCGAGCGAGGTGACGTTGCTGTCGTAGCGGCTGCCCAGTCGCCCCTTGTCACGGAACACCTCGCGCAGGAACGACTGCGTCTCCAGGCGGCCGCCAGCGCGGCGGACATAGTTGGGGTCAAGCCCGGTCATGGCCGAGACCTTGGCCGTCAGGCGGTCGAGGGCGGCAGGGTCCGAGCCCTTCATCAGGTCGACCATGTATTCGCCGCGCGTGTAGTCCTCGACGGCCTTGATGCTCTCGGGCGTCAGCTTGCCGTCGCGCTCCAGCTTGGCCGCCGCGATCGACGGCAGGGTCCACATGGCCGGGAGCGGCGAGATTTCCTGCGAGACGCGGCCGGCGCTGGTCAGCAGCGGGGACACCAGCACGACGCCCTTCACCGCCACGCCAAGATCCGTCTGCAGCGTGTAGGCCAACCGCGGCCCGCGGAAGCCGCCATAGCTTTCGCCGACCAGGTACTTCGGCGAGGTCAGGCGATCGGTCTTGACCAGGTAGTCGAAGACGATCCGCGACAGATAGTCGATGTCCTGCTTGACGCCGTAGAAGCGCTTCTTGGTCTCGTCCTCATTGACCAGCGAGCGCGAGAAGCCCGTGCCGACCGGGTCGATGAAGACGAGATCGGTGAAGTCCAGCCACGAGGCCGGATTATCGTCCAGCTTGCTGAAATCGGAGGGGCTGTCGCCCTCGGCGCCGAACTGCACCCGCTTGGGGCCGAGCGCGAAGTTCAGATAGACGCTGGCCGCGCCCGGACCGCCGTTGAAGGCGAAGGTGATCGGACGCTTGGGATCGCGCGGGCCGTCCAGGGTGTAGGCGGTATAGACCACCTCGGCGATCTGCTTGCCCTTCTCGTCGCGCACCGGCAGGGCGCCGACCGTGGCGGTGTAGGCCAGGGTCTTGCCGGCCAGCACCGTGGTCTGCTTGACCGACTTCTCGGCGGGGAACGCCGGCAGGTCCAAGCCGGACTTCTCGGCGGCGGGCTTGTCGCCCGCCTTGTCCTGCGCGAACGCGGCCGGACCCGACAACGCCGCAACGGCGACCAGGGCCAGCAGGCCCGCCCGGAAAGACTGTTTCATCGATACCCCTCCACTGAGGGCGAAAGTGCTAGGCCAAGGCGCGCCGCTTCACAACCATGCGCCGACATGATGGTGTGGGCGCGAACGGGAGGACCTTGTCATGGACGCCACGCGATCGCGCGACGCCGCCATTCTGCGCCTGGCCATCGGCCTGGCTCAGGGCGTGGCGCTGTTCCTGCTGCAAAAGGCCGACGAGTCCAAGGCCTGGCCCGCGACGCAGCCGATGCTGTACGCGCCGCTGCTGGTCTGCGTGCTGATGGTCCCGCTCCTGCCCCTGGCGGCGCTGTCGGCCATGCGTCGGCGGAACCTGCTGATCTGGAGCGCCGTGGCCACCGCCGTCACGGGGATCCTGGCCGTCCACGCCGCCTGGGTCGGGGCAGCACCTGACCGGATCGGCGTCAGCCCGCTGTCGCCGCCTCTGTTCCTGGCGACGGCCGTGATGCTGTTCATCGCGCACCACCTCGTCCAGCCGGCCGACGCAGCGCGCAAGCCTATCGCGCCCTATCCCGACTATTTCGACCTGACGTGGACGAACGGCGTGCGTCTGGCGCTGTCGCTGGCCTTCACCGGGGCCTTCTGGCTGCTGCTGTTCCTGGCTGCGGCCCTGTTCAAGCTGATCGGGATTTCGGCCATCGGAAAGCTGATCGGCGAGACTGCCTTCGCCTTCCCTGCCACCGGCCTGATGTTCGCCGCCGCCGTCCATATGGCCGTGCAGTTGACCGAGGCCCGCGCGGGCCTGGTGCGCGGCGCCCTGACGGTGGGCCTGACCCTGCTGGGCTGGCTCTTGCCCCTGATGGTGCTGATCGGCGGCGGGTTCCTGGCCACCCTGCCCTTCACGGGCCTGGCGCCGCTGTGGGGCACCAAGGCCGCCACCGCCCTGCTTCTGGCCGCCGCCGCCGCCCTGATCCTGCTGATCAACGCCGCCTATCAGGACGGCGGCGAGCCGCCTCACCTGATTCCCCGCCTCGCGGCGCGGATCGCGGGCCTGTTGCTGATCCCGATCGTGATCCTGGCCGGCTATGCGCTCTGGCTGCGGATCGACCAGTACGGTCTGACGCCCGAGCGGGTGTTCGCCGGCGTCTTCCTGCTGGTCGCGATCGGCTTCACCATCGGCTACGCGCTCGCCGCCGTGAAGCCGGGTCCTTGGATGAAGCTGCTGGAGCGGACCAATCCGCTGATGGCGGCGGTCTGCGTCCTGCTGCTGATCGCCCTCTTCACCCCGCTCGCCGATCCGGCGCGACTGTCGGTGGCGAGCCAGGTCAAGCGCCTCGAAGCCGGCAAGGTGGCGGCGGACAAGTTCGACTACGCGTTCCTGCGCTTCGATGCGGGGCGTTATGGGCGCGAGGCTTTGGAGCGGTTGAAGAGCAGCCGCGATCCGGAGATCGTCAAACGCGCCAAGGCGATGGGCGCCCTTGATAGCCGTCCCGTCCCTCAGCCGGAAAAGCCCGACTTCAGCGGCGTAAAGGTCTTCCCAACGGGCGCGAAACTGCCTCAGTCGTTCGTCAGCCAGACCTGGGACGCCGAAACGCGAGGTAGCTGCATCGGGCCCGGCTCGCTGTGCAAGGCGCTCATCTTCGATATGGACGGCGACGGAACCGAAGAGGTGTTGTTGGGCGCCGGCGACATGTCGGATGTGTTCCGACTGGAGAACGGACGCTGGACATTGGTCGCCCAGACGAACGCTCCCTGCGGCCCGGTTGACCTCGGAAAAGCCCTGGAGGCTGGCCCGGCCAGGATGAGCGAGCCCAGAACAACGCGCGACCTGATCATCGGCGATCAGGTTCTGGAAATCCGCCGAGCCGGGAAAGGCTGCGAGACCGTCTCGACGTCTTCCAAACCCGATCGTCGTTGAGACGCCCGGTCAGCGGTCAAACCACCCCCGCGCTGATCGCGTTGAGCCGCGCATAGACCCCGCCCTTGGCGGTCAGTTCGGCGTGGCGGCCTTCCTCGACGACGCGGCCGCCCTGGAACACCAGGATCCGGTCGGCGCCGCGCACCGTCGACAGGCGGTGAGCGATGACGATCGTGGTGCGGCCTTCCATCAGCGCCTCGGCGGCGGCTTGGACGTGGCCTTCGGTCTCGACGTCCAGCGACGAGGTCGCCTCGTCCAGGACGAGGATCGGCGCGTCGGCCAGGAAGGCGCGGGCGATGGCCACCCGCTGGCGCTCGCCGCCCGACAGCTTGACGCCCCGCTCGCCGACCAGGGTGTCGTAGCCTTTGGGCAGGCGCAGGATAAACTCGTGGGCGCGGGCCTTGATGGCGGCGTCCTCGACCTCCTCTCGGGTGGCGTCCGGCTTGCCGTAGGCGATGTTCTCAAACAGCGTCCGGTGGAACAGGGCCGGGTCCTGCGGCACCACCGCGATGGCGCGGCGCAAGCTGGCCTGCTTCACCTTCGAGACGTCCTGGCCGTCGATGACCACCGCCCCGTCCTGCAGGTCATGCAGACGCTGGATCAGCTTGACGAAGGTCGACTTGCCCGAGCCCGTCGGCCCGACCAGCGCTACCCGCTCGCCGGGGGCGATCTTCAGGCTGAACCGGTCGTACAGCGGCGCGCCGGCCGCCTTGTAGCGGAAGGTCACGTCCTTGAATTCGATCGCGCCGGGACCCGGCTGGAAGTCGGGCGCGTTCGGATCGTCGGCGATCTGCGGGGCCAGGCGGGTCCAGGCCGCGACGTCCTCGGTGTCGTCCAGACCCTTTTGCAGCATGCGGATGTTTTCGCCGAGATTGCGCAGATAGCCGCTCATCAGCATGAAGGCGGTGATGGCGAAGGCGACGTCGCCGGGCGTGGCCGTGCCCTGCGCCCAGCCCCAGACCATGGCGCCGGTCAGGCCCGCCTGCAGGACGACCAGCAGCAGGTTCTGGCCCAGCCACACGTCGGTAAAGCGGTTCCAGGTGATCATCACCGCCTCGCGCCACTGCGCCGTGACCTGCGCCAGGCGCTCGGCCTCGCGGCTTTCGGCCCCGAAGCTCTTCACGGTCGGGTTGGAGGTGACCGCGTCGGCCAGGGCCCCGCCGATCTTGGAGTCCAGCGCGTTGGACTTCAGGTTGCTGGGCCGCACATAGCGTTCGGTGATCACGAGGTTCACCGTCAGATAGGCCGCCACCACGACCAGCGAGATGATCCCCGCCAGCGGCTGGCGCACCAGCATGGCGACCGACAGGCCAATCAACACGATGACCCCCGGCCCCAGCCAGATGGTCACCGCGTCGGTGACGCTGTCATAGCCCCACATGGCGCGGGTCAGCTTGCGCACGGTCGCGCCGGCGAAGCTGTCGGCGTGCCAGTCCGACGAAAAGGCCTGGACCTTGGCGAAGCTCTCGTTGGTCATCTCCTCCATGTTCCGGGCCGCCAGCGGGATCCAGAACCGGTGGGCGATGTTGCGCACCACCGCGAAGGCGAAATAGACGCCGATGAAGATCGCCAGCGCCGACCAAGCCTGCCCGTCGCCGCGCGGCTTGGTGGCCACGGTGTCGACGAGGTAGCCAGAGGCGTAGGGCAGCGCCAGGTCGAAGGCGACGGCCACCAGGGTCAGGCCGACGCCCAGGCCAAACAGCACCGGCCGCCGCTTCCAGAACCGGGCGACAAAGCCCAGCACCTGGCGGTTCGACAGCGCGCGCTTCTTGGCGCCGGTCTCGTCTTCGTCCTCGAGCATATCAGTCATGGCGCGGGAGATAGGGCTTTTTGGCTCCCTCTCCCAGAGGGAGAGGGCTGGGGAGAGGGGTTAAGTCGGCCGACGGAGCGCGGTCGTGCCGAAACCCCTCACCTCCCACCGCTTCGCGGCGGGTCCCTCCTCTCCCTATGGGAGAGGTTTTCCTTTTCTCCGCCCGCCGCCGAACGGTCGCCAGCGCAGGAACCAGCGGATCGCAGGGCCCACGACGGGCACGCGAAGCATCGGACGCACGGCGTGGGGACGGGTCTTCAGGAAGCACAGCACCGCGCCGATCCAGAACACCGTGGTCGGCATGCCCGGCACCACCGCCCCGACGGCGCCGGTGGCCAGCAGCGCGCCGCCCAGACCATCCAGCACCCAGCGCTCAGCCCGGGTCAGGCTGCGGCGCGGTTTGCGGACGGGTTTGCGATCCATTCGCAGACGCTAGAGCGTTTGCGACGCGATCGAAAGCCTCAGAACGCTTCCAGCGCCCTGCTGAAGCGGCGCGGTGAGGATCGGCTGAGCCTTTCGCGAATGCGCGGGCCAAACTTGGTCGCCGCCGTGAGACGGCGGACCATACGCTGGTCGCCCACGCGGCCGAACAGTTTGGCGGACAGCGTCCACAGCGCCGTCGTGACCGGATGCGGCAGAACAACGCCAGCGCCGACGCCGGCGACCAGAAGGCTCCAGCCCGAGAGGCGGATTGCGGCGGTGGTCATGGCGATCTCCTGTCCTTTTGGTCAGAGACACATGGTCGCCACCGAGAAATAAATCCAACTGATCATTTTTCTTATGTGGATCGATCTTCTCTATAGGACGAGCGCGCGGATTGCGGGTTAAGCCTCGCCGCATGAGCACCATCCTGCCCGACGCCGCCGTCACCAACTGGGTCGACCGCCACGCGCCCGAGCGCCTGCGACCCTGGCTGAAGCTGGGCAGGTTCGACCGGCCGGTCGGGATCTGGCTGTTGATGCTGCCCGGCTGGCAGGGCATCGCCCTGGCCGCCGCCGAGCAGGGCCGCTGGCCCAATCCGCTGCTGCTGCTGGCGGTCTTCGTCGGCGCGGCCCTGATGCGGGCGGCCGGCTGCGCCTTCAACGACATCGTCGACCGCGACTTCGACGCCCAGGTGGCCCGCACCGCGATGCGTCCGATCCCGGCGGGTCTGATCAGCGTCAAGCAAGCCTGGCTGTTCGTGGCCGGCTGCTGCCTGGCCAGCTTTCTCATTCTGATCTGCCTGGGCTGGACCGCGATCCTGCTGGGCGTGCTGTCGCTGGGCCTGGTGGCGGCCTATCCCTTCATGAAGCGGATCACCTGGTGGCCGCAGGCGTGGCTCGGCCTGACTTTCAACTGGGGCGCCCTTTTGGGCTACGCCGCCGCCACCGGCCATCTGTCGTGGTCGGCCGCCCTGCTCTACGCCTCGGGCATCTTCTGGACCCTGGGCTACGACACGATCTACGCGATCCAGGACATCGAGGACGACGCTCTGGCGGGGATCAAGTCCTCGACCCGGCGGCTGGGCCAGCATGTGCAGATCGGCGTCGCGGGGTTCTATCTGGCCAGCTTCATCCTGCTGGTGATCGCCGGCTGGGTCGGCGACATAGGACCGCTGTTCCTACCGCTGGCGGCCCTGTTCGCCCTGCACCTGTCGCGACAGGCCGCCGCCGTGCGGGTTGAAGACGGCCCCGGTGCGCTGAAACTCTTCAAGTCGAACGCGCTGGCGGGCTTGGTGGTGTTCGTGGGGTTGGTGGCCGGGCTTTGGAAGCCAGGGGTGAGCTTCTAGAACGGCCCCTGGCTGTAGACCCGCTCCATCACCGTGTTCAGCTGGCGCAGGCGCGCCTCGTAGCTCCGGCGAAGGCAGGCCGTGTTGGCCCCGCAGGCCTTCCGGTCTCGCAGCCAGGCTCGCTGGTCGCCGATGATCGCGTCACGCCCACCCATCGGCACGAGATGGCGGGTGATGACGTAGAGCTGGTCCATCCGCACGTCCTGGTCATTCAGGTCGCGATTGGCGCAGATCGCTTTCTCGTCGGGCGCGCGGGCCTTGCGGCAATTGAAGCTGGCCGCAGCGGCCGGCAGAGCCCCCGCGACGCAGGCGGTCAGCACAAGGGCGGGGATCAAGCGGCGCATCATCGGCTCCAAGTCGTGACGTTGGGTCATGCTGTCAGGCCAAAGCTGAATGTGCGATGATCGTTCCATGGCCGTCGCTTCGCGCGTCAAACCGCAAGACCTGTTCACGCCCGAGGAATGGACGCGGATTTCCGCGCGCTCGTCCTGGCGCGGCGTGTGGATGGTGGCCCACGCCTGGGGGGTGATCCTCGCCGCCGGGACGCTGTTCGTGGCCTTCCCCAATCCGCTGACCTACGTGCTGGCCGTGATGCTGATCGGCGCGCGGCAGCTGGGCCTGGCGATCTTGATGCACGAGGCCGCGCATGGCGGGCTGCATCCCAATCTGAAGGTCAACGACTGGCTGGGTGAATGGCTGTGCGCGGCGCCGACCGGCGCGTCGCTGGCCAGCTATCGGCCCTATCACCTCAGCCACCACAAGTACGCCCAGCAGGCGGAGGATCCTGACCTCGTGCTCTCGGCGCCCTTCCCGACGACCCGCGCCTCGCTGTGGCGCAAGGTCGTTCGCGACCTGACCGGCCAGACCTTTTTCAAGCAGCGCTTCGGGCCTCTGCTGGGCAAGATGAAGGGCTCCAGGGCGCTGGGTCAGCCCAAGGGCGCGATCTTCGCCGGCGAGATCGCGCGGCAAAAGCCGTTCCTGCTGTGGAACCTCGGCATTCTGGTCGCGCTGTCGGCCATGGGCCTGTGGTGGGCCTGGCTAGCGCTATGGATCGTGCCGATGGCCACCTGGTTCCCGCTGGTCACGCGCCTGCGCAACATCGCCGAGCATGCCCTGGTGGCCAAGGACGAGCCCGACCCGTTCCGCCACGCGCGCACCACGAACGCCAACTGGATCGAGCGCGCCCTGATCGCGCCCTATTACGTCAACTTCCACGCTGAACATCACATGTTCATGCACACGCCGTGTTGGAACCTGCCTTTGGCCCACCGGGTGCTGGAGAAGAAGGGCCTGACCCAGGGCATGCTGACCGCGCCGGGCTATCTGAGCGTGTTGAAGGCCGCATCGAGCAAACCGGTGATCGCCGCCTGACGCGCGGCGTGCTCTAACGCCGCCCATGATCGTCCAGACCCTGCAAGGCCGCCGCGCCTTCATCCGCGACAACACCCAGCTTCTGACGCCGCCGCATGCGCCGGAACTCGTGCTGCATCTGGCCGACGAGGTCACGCCGCTGTGGAAGCTGACCGAGGAGGCTCTGGAGGAGATCGGCCTGCCGCCGCCCTTCTGGGCCTTCGCCTGGGCCGGCGGCCAGGCCCTGGCGCGCTACATCCTCGATCATCCCGAAACCGTCGCCGGCAAGACCGTCTTCGACTTCGCCACGGGCTCGGGCCTGGTGGCGATCGCGGCGATGAAGGCGGGAGCAGCCAGCGTCTTGGCCAATGACATCGACGTCTTCTGCGAGGCCGCCGTCACCCTGAACGCCGAAGCCAACGGCGTCGCCGTCGCCTTCACTGAGGCCAACCTGCTGGACGGCCCGCCGCCAGACGCGCAGGTCCTGCTGGCCGGCGACATCTGCTACGAGAAGCCGATGGCCGAGGCGGTGATGGATTGGCTGCGGCGCGGCCGCGCCCAGGGCTCGACGGTGCTGATCGGCGATCCGGGCCGCACCTACTTCCGCAAGGACGACCTGGTGAAGCTGGCCGAGTACCAGGTCGAGACCACCCGCGAGCTGGAGGACATGGCGATCAAGCGCACCAGCGTCTGGACTCTGCCCTGACGGCGAACTAGAACAATTCAGGAACAATTGCTCGGAGGCCACCATGCGTGAAGACGGCAAGATCGACTACATCGAGTGGCCCGGCGGCGATCTGCCGGCGACCAAGGCGTTCTATTCCGCCGCCTTCGGCTGGAGCTTCGCCGACTACGGTCCCGACTATGTCGCCTTTGAGGGCCAGGGGACCGATGGCGGCTTCGCCAGGCCGCAGGAAGGGTCCAGCGACAGACCACTGGTCATCCTCTACGCCCACGACCTGGAGGCGATGCTCGACAAGGTCACGGCTGCGGGCGGGGTCATCACCGCACCGATCTTCAGCTTCCCGGGCGGGCGTCGCTTTCACTTCACCGACCCGTCGGGCAACGAACTGGGCGTGTGGAGCGCGACGGGGGTCGAATAGAGCCGCGCGGTCGGAGGGCGGCTAAAAGCGCGGACGGAACTGGCGAGGGCTCCAGCCAAAGTCCCGCGCCGCGTCCGACGAATCGAAGGTCAGGTCCTGGCCCATCCGGGTCCCCATGGCCGTCGTGGCGCCGGGATAGAACGGCTTGGCCAAACGCATGATCAGGCCAAACAGCCAGGTCGGCATCGGCAGGCTGCGGGGCGTCTTGCCCAAGCCCTCGAACACGCGGTCGACCATCACGCGGTAGCTCACCGTCTCGCCGCCGACGAGGTCGTAGGCGCGGTTCGCGGCGCCCGGCGCGTGCGCCGCAGCCAGAGCGCCGGCCGCCAGGTCTTCGGCGTGGACCGGCTGGCGCAGCCCCTCCCCCGCCCCCGACAGGGGCATCACATGAAAGCGCCGCACCAAGCGCGCGATGCGGCTCACGTTCTCGTCGTGCCCCTCGTCATAGATCAGGGTGGGCCGCAGGATCGTCCAGGCCACGTCGTTGGCGGCGCACCAGGCCTCGACCGCCTGCTCCGCCTCCGCCAGGGCCGCCGCCACCGCGCGCTCGGCCGCGACGGGCGAGTCGGTCTTGGTGAACCGACTGGTCGATGAGAAGGCGACCAGACGCGTCATCCCCCGCGCGTTCAGCGCCGTCAAGGCGGGCGGCAGCAGCCAGATCGGTGACAGCGAAAACACTGTGGCGGCCACCGGCAGACGCTCGGCGAGGTCGGAGTCCTTGAGATCGCCGCCAACCCAGCAGGCGTCCGCCCCCGGCGGCCGGCGGCTGAAGGCGATGGGGTCCAGGCCCTCATCCTTCAGACGGGCCATCAAATGGCGACCGATCAGGCTGGTGGCGCCCAGCACCAGCACCGGCGTCTTCAGGGGGTTCTCAGCGTGCATTGGCCACCTATAGTCCCGGCCGGGAGGGGTTGCCCATGACCTATGACGAGGTTCGCGCCTTTGCGTTCCGCCTGCCGGGCGTCGCGGACGGCACGGCCTATGGCCGGCCCTGCCTGAAGGCGCACGGCAAGTTCCTGACCCGCCTGTTCGAGGACGGCGAGAGCCTGGTCTGTCCGGCCGTGCCGTTCGACGAGCGCGACATGCTGGTCGAGGCCGAGCCCGACGTGTTCCATTTCACCGACCATTTCCGAAATTACCCCTACGTTCTGGTCCGCCTGGCGGGCGCCCATCCCGGCACGGTCGAGCGGCTGGTGATGCGCCAGTGGCGCGCCACGGCGCCTAAAAAGGTGCTCAAGGCGTGGGACGAAGCCCACCCGACGGAGACTCCATGAAAGGCCCGCTCGCCCTCTGGCGCATCCTGATCGCGCTGATCGCCTGCCTCGGCCCCGCCCTGCAGTACGGCCTGATGGTCTATGACGAGACCCTGGTGTCGGCGGCGGTGAAGTCGGTCGAGTTCTTCAGCTACTTCACGATCCTGTCGAACATGTTGGCCGCCGTCGCGCTGACCGCGCCGCTGGCCGCTCCGCCCAGCCGTCTGGCCGCGTGGTCGGAAGAGAGTGGGCCGCGCGCGGCGATCGCGACTTATCTGGCGATCACGGCGGTCGTCTATCACACGATGCTGGCCTGGCAGTGGGACCCGCAGGGCCTGCGCAAGGCCTCCGACACGATCCTGCACACCATCACTCCGATCGCCTTCCTGCTGGACGTGGCCTTGCGCGGCGGCCGCGGTCCCGCCCGCTGGATCGTCGCGGCCAAGGCCATGGCCTTCCCGGCCCTGTTCGGCGCCTGGACCCTGGTCCATGGGGCCCTGACGACCTGGTATCCGTACCCGTTCATGAACGTCGCCAAGCGCGGCTATCCCAAGGTGCTGCTGACCATGGTGGAGATGAGCGTGGCGTTTGCGCTCGTCGCGTTGATCTTCATCGCCCTCTTGCGCGTTCGGACCCGGTTGGCGCCCAGCGCCGCAGCGCCCATATCCGCCTGACGTTCTATCCGGAGTTTTCGATGTCCAAGCTCGTTCCCGCCGTCCGCTCGGGCGATGTCCTGATGCCCGCCCTGGGCTTTGGCACCTGGCAGCTGGAGAACGGGACCGCCGTACCGCTGGTCGAGAAGGCGCTGGAGATCGGCTACCGCCACATCGACACCGCCCAGATCTACGGCAACGAGCGCGACGTCGGGGCGGCGATCAGGAACAGCGGCGTCAAGCGCGACGAGATCTTCCTGACCACCAAGGTCTGGATCGACAAGTTCGCCGACGGCGACCTGCAACGCTCGGCCGAAAGGAGCCTGGAGAAGCTGGGCGTCGACCATGTCGACCTGCTGCTGTTGCACTGGCCGAAACCCGAGGTGCCGCTGGCCGAAACCCTGAAGGCCCTGAACGAGGTTCGCGCCAGGGGTTGGACCCGCGCGATCGGCCTGTCGAACTTCCCTTCGGCGCAGCTCGAAGAGGCCGCCAAGCTGTCGGAGGCGCCGATCGCCACCGACCAGGTCGAGTACCACCCCTATCTGTCGCTGAAGACCCTGAAGGCCAAGGCCGACCAGTTGGGCGTCTCAATCACCGCCTGGTCGCCGCTGGCCCAAGGCAAGGTTGCGCAAGACCCGGTGCTGATCGAGATCGGCCGCGCCCACGGCAAGACGCCCGGTCAGGTCACGCTACGCTGGATCATCCAGCAGGGTATCATCGCCATCCCGCGCACCAGCAATCCCGCCCGCATCGCCGAGAACTTCGACGTGCTCGATTTCGAGCTCTCGGACGCCGAAATGACCCGCATCCACGCCCTGGCCCGCCCCGACGGGCGTCTCGGCGACTGGCTGGACAAGGCGTATCAGTGGGACGCGGAATAGCCTCGCGCTCAACTTGACGCGCCGCTCATCCCGAGAACAATTTCGAATTGAGCGGGCTTGGGGCGGAGTGGGTGATGGCGTTGGGACCGGGACCTGTGGTGGTCGCCTTGGCGCTGGCGAGCGCAATCCCGGCGCCTTTTCCGCTCTCGGCGCTACGCGCTGACGCCATGGCCGCACGGGCTTTCGACTACTGGATCCTTCGCGCGGGCCGCACCCCGGCGGAGGTCCGGGCTCTGGCCGCTTCAGTCTCCGCAGACGATGAGGCCAAGGGTTGTCGCACCGAGGCTGACTTCGAGATCGTCCTGGGCCTTGAGAGCGCGACGGAGGCCAACTCCGCCGCTGCTTGGCGCGCGGACCGTGAGACCGCCGCCCAGCTTGAGCGAGACGGCGAGGCTCTGCGCGCCAAGGCCCTGGCCGGCGAGCAGGTCGACGGCCGCTATGTCAGCCGCAATGTTCAGGACTTCGTGAAGCAGGCTCAGGCCGCGCGAACCCCGCGCGCCCGCGCCGTGATCGAGCGCGTCGCAGTCGACCAGGCCGGCCTGAGCATCTCCGCGCCAGGAAATCCGACGCCAGGGGTGGAGCGACGGATCGCCCTGCGCTCGAAACACCGCTACTGCGTTGTCGCCCGCGACAACGCCGAGTGGCTAAAGGCGGAGATCAAGTCGCACGGCTGGTTCACCCTCTCCGCCGACGGTCCAGAGGCCGATCGGGCGGCCTGGCTGATCGTCCAGCATAGCGATCACGACCCCGCCTTCCAGCGCGAAGCCTTGGCCCTGCTGACCCGCCTCAAGGACCAGAACGAGACTAACAAGCGCAACTACGCCTACCTCTACGACCGCCTAGCGGCGAATGAGGGCCGCAATCAGCTCTACGCGACACAAGCGCGCTGCCGTGCGGGCCGGCGCGAACCCCATCCCGCCGTCGAGGATCCTCAAGGCCTGGAGACTCGGCGCGCGGCTATGGGCCTGGAGACACTGGAAGCCTATTACGCCCGTTGGGGCGCTTGTCCAAAAGACTAGGGCGCTGGTCCTTGCGCGCGCCGATGCTAAGCTCAGGCAATATGCGAGCGGGAGACTCTCGCGGTTCGACCTAACCACCACCGGGAAATCCCATGCGCCTCGCCGTCGTCGCTCTCGCCGTCCTGTCCCTTCCGGCTTTGTCGGCCTGCACCGAGAGCAAGCAAGCCCGGCGCGCGGCGACGTGGAACGATAAGCCGGCCGACATCGTCTGCTGGTCGTACGGGACCCAGACCTTCGCCGGACGCTCGACCGGCAAGGTCGAGTATGACGAAGGCGGTCGCATCTCGTTCGTCGACGCCGCCAACGGCCGCTACACCACGGTCGAGGGCGAGTGCCGGGTCGTCTACGCGAAATAGGCGGCTATTTCAGACCGTCCTCGGCCAAGGTGTAGGCCACGATCGCGTTGGCGTGACCGTGGCCCATGCCATGCGCGCTCTTCAGCACGGCGACGAGATCCATGTGCTTGGCCGGATAGGCGTCGCGCACGATCTTCTGCCAGTGGGCGACCGGCTGGCCGTAGGTCTTCTCGATCGACGGGAAGTAGGACGCCGGGCCCTTCACCTTGTTGTCGGACATGAGAAACGCCTCTCGGTTTTAGCCAACCCTTGATGCGTCGGCCGCTCGCCGTCGGCAATGGCCACGCCCCGACTGTCACCAAAACTCCCTCCGTTTTCAGACGAACCCGGTTTCATCCGTTCCGGAAAGCGCCTAGGTAAGTCTCAACCTGAGCATAACCGTCAGGACGGGGACGAGATGGACGACGCGGGCGCCAGCTTGCAGGCGATCATGGCGGGGATGGGCCGGACGGCCCGTGACGGCGCGCGCGCGCTTCGTCTCGCCACGCCAGAGCAGCGCACCGCCGCGATCCAGGCCATGGCCGCCGCCATCCGCGAAGACGCCGACATGATCTTGGCCGCCAACGCCAAGGACCTGGCGCGGGCTGAGGCGAACGGCGTCTCGGGCCCGATGCTGGACCGGCTGGCTCTAGACGCCGCCCGCCTGGAGGGCGTGGCTGCCGGAGTCGAGGCCGTGGCCGCCATTCCCGATCCCGTCGGCGTGGCCACCTCGCGCTGGACCCGGCCCAACGGCCTGGACATCGCCCGCGTGCGCACGCCGATCGGCGTGATCGCCATGATCTATGAAAGCCGCCCCAACGTGACCGCCGACGCTGCGGCGCTGTGCGTGCGCTCGGGCAATGCGGTGATCCTGCGCGGCGGCTCGGAGTGTATCCACTCCAACCTGGCCATTCACGCCGCCATCGTCAGGGGCCTTGTGAAGACCGGCCTGCCTGCTGCGGCCGTGCAGGCCGTGAAGACACCCGATCGGGCCGCCGTCGGTATGATCCTGGCCGGGCTCGACAAGACCATCGACCTGATCATTCCGCGCGGCGGCAAGAGCCTGGTGGCCAGGGTCCAGGCCGAGGCCCGCGCCCCGGTGCTGGGCCATCTGGAAGGCCTGAACCACGTCTTCGTCCACGCCGCCGCCGACCTGAAAAAGGCCGTCGAGGTGGTGGTGAACGCCAAGCTGCGCCGCGTGTCGGTCTGCGGCTCGGCCGAGACCCTGCTGATCGACAAGGCGGCCGCGGAAAAGCTGCTGCCGCCGATCGCCGACGCCCTGATCAGGGCCGGCTGCGAGCTGCGCGGCGACGCCGCCGCCCGCGCCATCGAGCCGACCATGAAAAAGGCGAGCGCCGAGGACTGGACGACCGAATACCTGGCCCCGATCCTGGCCGTGGCCGTGGTCGACGGCGTGGCCGGCGCGGCCCAGCACATCGCCTCGTACGGCTCGGGCCACACCGACGCGATCATCACCGAGGATCCGGCGGCCGCCGAAGCCTTCATCGCCGAGGTCGACAGCGCCATCGTGCTGGTCAACGCCTCGACCCAGTTCGCCGACGGCGGCGAGTTCGGCTTCGGGGCCGAGATCGGCATCGCCACCGACAAGCTACATGCCCGCGGCCCGGTGGGGGCCGAGCAACTGACGACGTTCAAATATGTGGTTCGCGGGACCGGCCAGACTCGTCCCTGAGGCCGGCCGGCCCAACGCCCAGCGCCTGGGGTTCCACCTGGAGCCCGGGATGCGCGTCGGGCTGTTCGGCGGCAGCTTCAACCCGGCGCACGAGGGCCACGCCCACGTGGCCGAAACCGCCATGCGCCGGCTGGAGCTGGATCGCGTGATCTGGCTCGTGTCGCCGCAGAATCCGCTGAAGCCCTCACATGAAACCCGCCCCGTCGCCGAGCGCATGGCCAACGCCCGCCGCTGGGCGCGCGGCTCGGGGATGATCGTCTCGGACGCCGAGACGCGACTGGGCTCGCAATACACGATCGACACCCTGCGCGTTCTGCGGGCCCGCTACCCCGGCGTGAAGTTCGTCTGGATCATGGGCGCCGACAGCCTGGCCACCTTCCATCGCTGGCGCGGCTGGACCCAGATCATGCGCGAGGTGCCCGTGGCGGTGATCTCGCGCCCGTGGATCGCGCTGAAGGCCCGCACCGCACCCGCCGCTCGCCGCTTCGCCTTCGCCCGCTGGCCGGCCAGCGCCGCCGCCAAGCTGCCGGACGCCAAATCACCGGCCTGGGTCTACCTGACGGGGCCGCTGAACTTCGCCTCCTCGACGGCGATGCGGGCGCGGCAGAAGGGTTAAGAAGCGTTGCGCGCGCGCCGCTGAAGGCTTGCGAAACGCCGTTCCGCCATCACCCCCTCACGTTTCGTCCAATTCCGTGCTATGAGGGCTATCCACAGCGACCCCATAAGGAGCAATCCGCTGCGTAGCGACCCCGCGCAAAGTGCGCACGAAGGCCCGGCCGGCGCCGAGTCCTCGACTGAATCCCCGGGCCTGAGTCCGGTTCTCGACGTGAAGGCGCTGGAGCGCCTCATCCTCGACCGCCTTGACGACGACAAGGCCCAGGACATCGTCCACATCGACCTGACGGACAAGAGCTCGGTCGCCGACAGCCTGATCGTGGCGTCGGGCCGTTCGCACCGTCACGTCGGCGCCCTGGCCGACCATATCCTGCGCGCCCTGAAGGAAAGCGGCTTCGGCAAGGCGCGGGTCGAAGGCCTGCCGCACTGCGACTGGGTGCTGATCGACGCCGGCGACGTCGTCATCCACCTGTTCCGCCCCGAAGTGCGCAGCTTCTACAACATCGAGAAGATCTGGGCCGTCGACGCCCCGCACCGCACGGCGGCGAACTGATTTTCCTGATCCAGCTCGGCCGCCGCCTGATTAAGAGGCGGCGGCCTTGAGCCTTGTTTCCCGATGAAGATCACCATCCTCACCGTCGGAAAGCTCGGCCGGATGGTCGAGGCTCAGCTGGCGCTGGACTACGCGTCCCGCGCCACCGCCTCCGGCCGCGCGCTGGCGCTTGGTCCTGTCGACATTCTTGAGGTCGAAGCGCGCAAGCCCGGCAAGGCCGCCGAGGCCGAGGTGCTGCGCCCGCATCTTGAGGGCGCGTATGTCGTGGCGTGCGACGAGCACGGCAAGGCCTGGAAAAGCCGCGCCTTCGCCGATCATCTGGCTCGGCTGCGCGATGACGGGAACCGCCGCGTGGTGTTCCTGATCGGCGGCGCCGATGGCCTGGATCCCTCGATCCTGGCGGCGGCGAACGAAACCATGGCTTTCGGCGTCCAGACCTGGCCGCACGCCCTGGCCCGCGCCATGCTGGCCGAACAGGTCTATCGCGCCGCGACCATCATGTCGGGCTCGCCCTATCACCGCGATTGAGGCAAGAGTTCCGGCGATGCCCCGCTCGCGACTCGCCCTTGCTGCCTGCGCCCTGATCCTGACCGTCCCGACGGTAGTGGTCGGCTGGCAGCGCGCGGACCCGGCTTTCGAGGCCCAGCGGGCCAAGGATCGCCAGCAAGCCGCCGACATCCGCCGCGAGATCCAGGACCTGCGCGCCGAGCTTGATCGGCTGGACCACGCCCGCATCGCCGCCGGCGTCGATGTGGACGCCAAGCGCGACCGACTGGAGGCGCTGAACGCTCGGGAAAGGACAATCCTGGCCGATCTCGGCCGAAACCGTCAGCGGCTGTCACTGCTGCTGTCAGCGCTGCAGCTGTTTCGCCGCGATCCCCCGCCAGCCTTGCTGGTGTCGCCCGGCGACGCCCGCGACGCGGTGCGCGCGGCGATCCTGATCCGCGCCATGACGCCGGATCTGAAGGCGCGCGCCGACGCCTATGGCCGTCAGGCGACGGCGATCGGGACCCTGCGTCGCGAGGCGGCGGCCGCCTCTGCGGAACTCTTCACGGCCGAGAGCGTGGTGGCGGACCGCAAGGGCGAGATCGAGCGCCTCATCATCGAGAAGACCGAGCTCGAACGCGCCTATGCCCAGGAGGCGCTGACCCAGACCAATGAGCTGAAGACCCTCGGCGCCCTGACGGACGGGTTGGGCCGGTTCGAGCCCAGCGGCCCGCTCAAGCTGCGGCCGCCCGTCGAAGCGGCGATCGTTCGTCGGTTCGGACAGGAGATGCCGGTCGGCGGCAAGTCGCCGGGCCTGACACTGCGCCCCGAGAAGGGCGCAACCATCGCCGCGCCCGTCGCCGGGGTCGTCGAATACGCCGGCGCGCTGAATGGCTGGGGAGCAGTGCTGATCCTGCGCGCCCAAGGCGCCTATCACGTGGTGCTGGCGGGCCTGGACCAGGTCACCGCCGCGCCCGGACAATCTGTCGCGGCCGGCGCCCCCATCGGAAAGATGCCCGACCATGCGTCTTCCGAGCCGGAACTCTATATGGAGGTAAGGGAAAACGGCGCGCCGGCCGATCCGGAGCGCTGGCTGAAACAGGAGTCGCGATAGTCGACTTTTTCAGTAATTGTGGCCGTAATTATACCTCCGGTCACTGACAGGGTTGGTCGGGACTAAACACGGGTTGCGGCGCCGCGCGCCGCTAGGGAGCCTTCTGGGCCTTTATGCGCAAGTACCTGATCATCGGCGTTTCGGCCTTCGTCCTCGGCGCGGGAACGATGGCCTACATCAGTCCCATCGCCCAGGCGAACAACGCCCCCAAGGCCAAGACCTACAAGATGCTGGAGCTTTTCGGCGACGTGCTGGGCACGGTCGAGGACCAGTATGTCACCGAGGTCGACGACAAGAAGCTGATCGAGGCGGCCCTCGACGGCATGCTGACCAGCCTAGACCCGCACTCCGGCTACCTGGCGCCCGACGCCTATGAAGACATGCAGGACACCACCCGCGGCGAGTACGGCGGGCTTGGCCTGGAGGTCACCAGCGAAGAGGGCGTAGTCAAGGTGATCTCGCCGATGGACGGCACCCCGGCGTCGCGCGCCGGCATCCAGGCCGGCGACTACATCACCTCGGTCAACGGCCAGAGCGTGCTGGGCCTGACGGTCAACGAAGCCGTCAAGCAGATGCGCGGCACGGCCGGCGAGCCCGTCACCCTGACGATCGCTCGTGACAAGACCGACCCCTTCGACGTCAAGCTGATCCGCGAAGTCATCAAGCCCAAGGCCGCCATCGCCCGCATGGAGGGCGACTACGGCTATGTCCGCTTGCCCGGCTTCAACGAGAAGGCCACCGACGCGCTCGTGGCCTCGATCAACGAGCTGAAGGCCAAGAACCCGAAGATGAAGGGCCTTATCCTGGATCTTCGCAACAATCCGGGCGGCCTGCTCGACCAGGCGGTCGGCGTGGCCGATGTGTTTCTGGACGGTGGCGAGGTGGTCAGCCAGCGCGGCCGCGACGCCCGCAATATCCAGCGCTACAACGCCCGCGCGGGCGACATGCTGAACGGCCTGCCGATGGTGGTGCTGATCAACCAGGGCTCGGCCTCGGCGGCGGAGATCGTGGCGGGCGCGCTGCAAGACCGCAAGCGGGCCGAACTGGTCGGCCTGACCAGCTTCGGCAAGGGTTCGGTGCAGACCGTGATCCCGCTGCGCGGCGGCGCCGACGGCGCCTTGAAGCTGACCACGGCCAAGTATTTTACCCCGTCGGGCCGTTCGATCCAGAAGACCGGCATCGCGCCCGACCTCGAAGTCGCCCAGACCCGTGACCAGGCCCAGGACATCGCCAATCGCGTCTGGTTCAGCGAAGCCAGCTTCAAGAACGCGCTCAACGCCGACGAGGGCAAGGCGCGCGTCGGCGCTCATACGCCGGCCGAGGCGCCACCGACGGGCTTCGACGACAAGAAGGGCGACTTCCAACTGCAGCGGGCCATCGCCGTGCTGCAGGCCGGGGGCGTCGCCAATACGCCGAAGCTCCCCAAGCCCGCCGCCAAGGTCGCCGAGGTGACGGCCAAGGCCGCCGCCGCGGCGGGCGGCAAGGCGCCGGTGACCGAGACCAAGTAAGCACTAGGCCTCGACTCTCTCCCGAAAGGATCAACGCCGCCCCGGAGGCTCCGGGGCGGCGTTTTTCATTACCTCCGCGATCGGCCTTAGAAATCGGCCGAGATCGTGAACTGAATCGTTCTGGGCGGCGCCGGGCGGAAGCTGGCGGCGGTGTTCACCGTCGTGCTGATGGTACCCAGATAGTCCTTGTCGAACAGGTTATCGACGTTGACCCGCGCCTTGATCTGGCTGAACGGGCCGGCCGAGAAGCCGTCGCCGATGTCGATATAGGCGTTGACGATCGTATAGCCGCCGACGCTTTCGCTGTTGATGAAGTTGGTGAAGCGGCTCTCCAGATGGCGCGCCGAGACGTTCATCAACAGGCCGTCGAACGGCTCGACCGTGACGCCGCCCTGGAGCACCCAGTCGGGGAAGTCCGGCACCTTCTTGCCGGCGATGGCCAGGGTGGTGGCCGCCGCCGTGGCGCTGGCGCGGTAGTTCAGGACGTCATCCTGGAACTTGGCGCTGTTGTACGAAAGGTTGGCGTTGAAATAGGCTTTGCCCGCCAGGATCTCCGGCTTCCACTGGCCGCTGAACTCGACGCCCTTGGCCCGGACGGCGCCGACGTTCTGGAAGAAGGTCTCGGTGATCCCGCCACCGCCCGGCACCAGCGCTGCGAACGACTGCAGACGGTTCTTGAACTCGGTCTGGTAGGCCACGATCGAGGCGTTGAACGTCTTGTGGTTGGCGCGGTAGCCGAGCTCCCAGTTCGTCGAGGTCTCGGGGTCGGGCCCCGCGACCGTCGGGCTGGCGGCCGAGAAGATGTCATCGGCGCCGCGCGGCAGGGCCATGTTCTCAGAGTACGAGGCGAAAATCTGGTCGCGACCGGTCACGCTGTAGACCGCGCCCACCTGCGGCAGGAAGCTGTCCTTCCAGTTGTCCTTCAGCAGCGGACGGCGGCTGTTGATATAGTCGTTCGGATTGCGATAGCCCGAGATCTTGTAGTCGATGTCGGTGGCCTTGAAGCCGAGCTCCAGCTTCAGCTTGGAGTCCATCAGCGTCAGCGTGTCCTTCAGGAAGAACTGCGTGGTCTCCCGCAGGGATTTATAGTCACGCTGGGCGTGGACCCGCTCGTTGAAGAGCGGTTTGCCGTCCGGGTTGCCGTTCTCGACGTTGTAGCGGTTCTGGGTGCGGTGATAGTCGTCGTTCTCCAGCCAGACGCCGGCCTCGATCTTGTTGACGCCGACATGCCAGGCCAGCTTGGCGGTCACGCCCTGGCGGATCCCGTCAATGCCCGACAGGCCGTACTGGATGCCCTTGGGCGCGAACAGGCCCGGCACGATCAGGCGCTCGGCGTTGTGGCTGGCCAGCGAGGTCGCATAGGCCTCCGGCGACACGCCGTACCCGCCCTTGTCCTCGTAATAGGCCGTCGTGATCAGGTCGAGATTGTCGGTGATCGGCGTGTTCAGCGTCAGGCCGTACAGGTGGTCCTTCCGCTTGTTGATCGCAAACTTGTAGTACTGGGCGTAGTTGGCGTTGGAGTACGGCACGCCGGCCACCGCCTCGGGCAGGCTGCCCGTCGGGATCGACAGCGGCGTTCCGAACGGAACCGAAGTCGGCACCGCGCCCAGATAGGCGAAATAGCGGCCCTTGCGCCCAAAGACATCGCCGGCCGTCCCGGCGTACTGCGCCTTGGTGATCGACGGGCTGTCATAGTCGAAATAGTCGTTGTGGACGGTCTGGAAGGTGATGTCCCCGCCGTTGGGCAACTCGTACTTCAGCTTCCCCTCGTAGTGCTTGCGATCGATCGTGCCCGGGCCGCGCCACAGGTCGCCCTTGATCCACGAACCGCTGACATAGCCCGAGAGCGGCCCCACCTTGCCCATCTCGAGACGCAGGAAGGTGCGGCGCAGGTCGTCGCTGCCGAAGGTCTGGCTGATCGCGCCCCCGGCCTCCTCGGACGGCGCCTGGGTGAAGTAGTCGACGATCGGACCCAGCGACGCATAGCTGGGCAGGGCGACATCGCCCGCGCCGGCGGAAGCGGTCACCCGCAGCAGATTCTCGTTGTCGACATAGCGATAGATCGGGCTACCGCCGAACTGGTCGCTGCGCCCCATCGGAATGTTATCCAGCAGGAAGCCGATCTGCTGGAAGTTGAAGGCGCGCACCGACACCGAGTTGCCGAACTCGTACATGCCCAGCGCGTCATTGGCCTGGACGTTGAAACCCGGGAGGCTCTCCAGCATCTTCAGGCCGGTGATCCCCGCTGGAGCCGAAAGCAGCGCCTCACGCGTGATCGACACGGTGGCGGTGGCGTGGTCGGTGCCGATGGCGACGCTGGCCTCGGACAAACGCTTGCCGGTCACCACCACGGTTTCCAGTTCGGCGGGCTTCTCCGACTGCTGAGCGTAGGCGCTGCTCGCGCCCCCCAACAAAGAAGCGGCCAATAAGAGCGCCTTGAGCCGGGCGGCGTCGCGCGCAGGTTTGCGAGAGGTCATGACTATCCCCAATCATGTTGACCCGCCAAGCGTCACAAGGGGATAGAACCGGGTAAACCTTCGAGAAGGAAAATAGGTTCAACTATTTCTCAGCGTCAAAACCTTGCGCAACAACTGTTTGATTTTCAGTCAGGCGCTTTTTATTGTATAATATTGAACAATAACCGCGCGAAAGCCTTCGGGCGATCGCGTTTGGAGATGTGATTCGTTGTGCTCTTAGGTGTCAGTCGTTCGCGATCACACACAGGGGCTTGGACGCGTCGGAACGACACGCCTTCTGCCCCCGCTGTCCTTGGCGCCTGAGAGATTCGGCGGTCGACCAAGGTCGACGGGCCTTGCTCCTTCGGCGAGAGCGGCAAGCGCCCTGCTTTCCAGCGTTCCACGTCTCGCGCGGTCCTTCTGCTTGAGCGTTTCCGGGGCGGTTTCGCCTTCAGCGCCGGGCCGGGGCCCGGTCTCTCCCGCGAGAGGCCTTCAGGGAACAAAGTCGGAGCGTATATCGTCAATCCGCCCAGGGACGACTTTCCGGCGCATTCCATCGTGCGCCTGCGTGCGTTGCAGAAAACGATGATTTCAGTGGCGCCCGCGTCGCCCGGTCGCGCCCCCGGATCGCGGCCGGACATATCTCGTTAACCATATCTTCGAAGCTTGCCCCCTAGGATAAGGGCGTCATGGCCGTCTCGTTCTCGCGAAAGCCCGCCTACGCCGCCGCCGCGCCCGTTTCGGGCGCGCCCAGCGACCTGCGCGCCAAGCTCATGGCGGCGATCCGCAATCCCTACATCAGCGCTAGCGGCGCGGCGCTCCTGTTTCTGGCTTCGCTGGCGACGCTGGTGCTGATCACCAGCGACCCGCACGCCGGCTCGCCAGTGATTCGGCTGGAGCTGACCAAGATCGGCGCGACCAAGAACGCGCCCGAAGGCTGGCGCGAAGCGCTGGGCGGCGACCCCGCCCACGAGGCCAGCCTGGTGCCGGGGGAACTGGGTCTTTCGGCCAAACCCTTCGGCCCCCTGATGGCGCAGGCCGAGGGCGAGGCCACCCCCGCCGATGGCCTGGAGAACACGCCGGCGATCCCGCAAGGCCCCGGCCTGCCGCAGGCCCCGATCGCCGGCCTGACCGCGCCCGGTCCGGGCGGCGGCCCCCTGCCGATCATCGCCGCCGACGGCCGAACCGCCGCCGAGGCCTATGCCCGCCCCTTCACGCCGAACGGCCGCCCCAAGGTCTCCGTCGTTATCGGCGGCCTTGGCCTGAACGCCCAGACCACCCGCGCCGCGATCGAAACCCTGCCCGGCGAGATCACCCTTTCCTTCGCGCCCTACGCCGAGGGCCTGCAGGGCTGGATCGACCTGGCCCGGGCCCACGGCCACGAGGTCTTGCTGGAAACGCCGATGGAGCCGGCTGACTACCCGGCCAACGATCCGGGTCCTTACACCCTGATCGCCGCCAACCGGCCCGAGGACACCGTCCGGAAGCTGGAATGGCTGATGTCGCGCGCCACCGGCTATTTCGGCTTGTCCAACTATCTGGGCGCCCGCTTCGTCGATAACGACCAGGCGATGAACACCTTCAACGGCGTCCTGAAGGCGCGGGGCCTGGCCTTCATCGACGATGGCCTGGCCGCCCGCCGCGCCGGTCCGATCCCGCGCGCCTCGGCCGACCGGGTGATCGACGACGAGCTCTCGGCCAGCGCCATCGACGCCCAGCTCCGCGCTCTGGAGAACGGTGCGGCGGCGCGGGGACAGTCGCTGGGCTCGGGCTTCGCCTATCCGGTGACCATCAGCCAGGTTCGCGCCTGGGCGGCCGGTTTGCAGGCGCGCGGCATCCAACTGGCGCCCGCATCGGCCCTGGCGCAGCGTTGAGCGCCCTGAGATAAGGCTCGGCATGACCGAGCCTGACCATCCCCAGCACCGCCCCAACGTCGGCGTCGTACTATTCCATTCCGACGGTCGCGTATGGTTGGGCCGCCGTCATCGACAGGCCCCGCCCTACAACTGGCAGTTTCCGCAGGGCGGCGTGGACGACGGCGAGGACCTGGAAGCCGCGGCGCGCCGCGAACTCGCCGAGGAGACCGGCGTCACCTCGGTGGAGCTTCTGGGCCGCACCCAGGGCTGGATCACCTACGACTTCCCGCCCGAGGTTCTGGCCAATCCGAAGCACGCGCGCGGCTGGCGAGGGCAGAAGCAGGTCTGGTTCGCCTATCGCTTCGTCGGCGAGGAGTCGGAAATCGATCTGGAAGCAGACGAACACATCGAGTTCGACGCCTGGCGATGGGGCAGGCTCGACGAAACGCCCGAACTGATCGTACCTTTCAAGCGCGGGGTCTACGAAGCGGTGGTCGCCGCGTTCCAGGGGTTCGCGCGCGGGGCCTGATCTGTCCGCCGCCGCGAAGGGGAGAGTTGGATGGCGGACACGGTTCTGTTGATTCACGGCTATGGCTGCGCGGGCGACGTCTGGGGACCGGTCGCCGAGCGGCTGAAGGCCGAGGGCTATCGCGTCGAGGCGCCAACCATTCGCTCGGCCGTGCGGACGGTCGACGGCCCGCGCGCGGGCCTGGCGGGCCTGACCCTGGCCGACTACGTCGCCGAGATGAGCGCCCTGGCCCAGACCCTGGCCAAGGAGACGGGCAAGAAGCCCCTCGTCTTCGGCCATTCGATGGGCGGCCTCATCGCTCAGAAGATCGCGGAGGCCGGCCACGCCTCGGCGCTGGTCCTGTTCGCTCCCGCCTCGCCGGCGGACGCGCGCGGCAAGCCGAAGCTCTCACCTGTCTTCACCTTCCTCAACATGGCCCTGCAGCCCAAGCCCGAGACCAAGGCGGGCAAGATGTGGAAGCCGGGCTTCAAGTTTGGCGTGATGAACGCGGTGCCGGCCAGCCGACATGACGCGCTCTACGCCACCATGGTGCATGACAGCGGTCAGGTGCTGGCCGATCTGGCATGGCCGGACAAGGATCCCAACAAGGCCGCGCACGTTGACGCCGCTAAGGTGACGGTTCCGATCCTCGTGCTGGCAGGAGCGCTGGACCGCACCACGCCGCTGGACGACGTGCAGCGGATCGGCCGCAAATACGCCAGCGCCGATATCAAGATCTATCCCAACAACGCCCACTATCTCATAGACGAGCCGAACACGATGAAGATCCTCGATGACGTGATCGCCTGGCTGCGGGGCAAGAACCAGACGCCTGCCGCACCGGCCGCACCGGCTCCCAAGGCCGCCCCCGAACCGGCCCCTGAACCGGCCAAGACGCCCGAGCCGGCGCCTGTTGAGGTCGCCGCCCCGCCGCCCGAGCCCGTAAAGGCCGCTGAGCCGGCCCCCGCCCCGAAGAAAACCGCAGCGCCGAAGGCTGCGGCCAAGCCGAAGGCCGAAGCCAAGCCCAAGGCCCCAGCCAAGGCTCCCGCCGCCAAGACGGCCGCGCCGAAAGCCAAGGCGGCGCCGGCCGCCGAGCCCGCCGCCAAGGCTCCGACCAAGGCCAAAGCGCCGGCGAAGGCTCCCGCCAAGGCCCCGTCCAAGCCCGCCGCCGCCGCAAAGCCCAAGCCCGAAGCCAAGCCGAAGGCGGCGGCCAAGCCTGCAGTCGAAAAGACGCCGGCGGCGAAGAAGGCCGCCACTCCCAAGGCGGCGGCCCCGAAACCGGCGGTCAAGGCTGCGGCCAAGGCCGCTCCGGCCGCCAAGCCCCCCGCCGCGCCGAAGGCCGCCAAGGCGCCTGCGACAAAGGCGCCGGCCAAATCCTCGCCCAAGGCCAAGAAGTAAGTGTAGGCTGACCCCGCCGGCAGTGTCGTCGGCGGGGGTTTAGGGGCGTTCATGCGCGCACCGGTGATCATGGTCCACGGCGCCTTCTGCGGCGGATGGACGTTCGATGGGTTCCGCGCGCCGTTCGAGGCGGCGGGACATCGCGTGTTGACGCCCGACCTGATCGGCCACGACGGGGCCAGCAGCGCCGCCGGCGTCTCGATGTCGGACTATGCGCGCCAGATCAGCCGGCTCATCGAGACCTGCGAAGCCCCGCCGATCCTGATCGGTCACTCGATGGGCGGCCTGGTCGCCCAGATGGCGGCGGCGCGCGCGCCGGTGTCCAAGCTGATCCTTCTGGCGCCGTCCGCGCCGTGGGGTGTCTCCGGCGCCAGCCTGGAAGAGGCCGTCTCGGCGGTCAGCCTCTACGCCCTGGGCCCGTACTGGATGCAGGCCATCGCGCCGGACTACGGCGTGGTGCGCCGCTACAGCGTCGACCGACTGGAGCGCGCCGACCGCAAGGCGATCTTCGCACGGATGACGGCCGAGAGCGGCCGCGCGCTGTGGGAGACGCTGAACTGGTGGCTGGACCCATTCATGACCACCAATGTCCGCGCGCCCGCCTGTCCGGTGCTGGCCATCGCAGGGGGCAAGGATGTGATCCACCCGCCGGCCACGGTCCGCCAGACGGCCGCGCGCCTGGGCGGCCAGGTCGAGGTCTTCGCCGAAATGAGCCACTGGCTGCCGGGCGAACCGGGCTGGGAGGCGGTGGCGGCGCGGTGTCTCGACTTCATCGCCGCCGAAGGGCGCGCGGCCGCCTGACCTTAGAGGCCTACTAGCGACCTACTGTGGGCTGAACAGTTTCAGCCCGAGGATCCCGGCCACGATCAGCCCAAAACAGACCAGCCGGGCGGCGGTAGCCGGCTCCTTGAACACCACGATCCCGACGATGGCCGTGCCGACGGCCCCGATGCCGGTCCACACCGCATAGGCGGTGCCGAGCGGCAGGCTCTTCACCGCCCAGCCCAGAAGCCCCATCGACAGCACCAGACTGATCGCCGTCAGCACGATCGGGATCGGTCGCGTGAAGCCTTCGGTGAACTTCAGGCCCACGGCCCAGCCCACTTCGAAAAGGCCGGCGATGAAGAGAATGATCCAGGCCACGACGAGCCCTTTCTGTCCAAAAAGGCGGGGTCGTCCCCGGACAAAGCAAAAAGGCGCGGGGTCGTCCCCGCGCCTTTTCTAGATAGGTCCGCCCTAGAGGGGCGGCAACCGGCCTTAGCGGCTGGTCGTGCTGTACAGGATTTGAGCCCGTTCGAAGTTCTTGCCGACCGAGGTCTCGTCCAGCTTCTTCAGGCGCATATAGACCAGACCCGCGCGGCCGCCGGCCCAGGCGTCGTCCCACGACACGGTGAAGCGGCGATAGTCGCTGCCGACGGTCTGGTCATTGCGGATCAGGCGCAGCTGCGGGCTGTTTTCCCAGGTGGCCCAATCGTGCAGGCCGTTGGCCAGCTCTTGAGCCTGCTCGGGGGCCTGCGAATAGTCGATGGTGACGGTGCAGACGTTCTTGTTCGAGCCCGGGTTATCCAGGGTGATGTTGAACGGCTTGTCGAGCGCCAGGACCCACTGTTCCTTCTTCTTCTTGAAGCCGTAGTCTTTGACCAGCTGCGCGAAATCGCCGCCGGCGACCTGCGGCTTGCAGATGCGGTCCAGCACGTCGAGGAGGCGGACGGTGAAGGCGTCGGTGGTGCGCGGACCGCGCACGGGGGCGACGTAGGCGTCGGCGGCGGGCGCGGCTTGGGCGGCCGGAGCGGCGACGGCAGGAGCGGCTTGGTCAGCCGGCGCAGCGGGTGCGGCTTGATCCGCCGGGGCCGGCGTAGCGGCTGGGGTGGACGCAGGAGCAGTGGTTTGCTCTTGAGCGAAGGCGGAGGTCGAGACCGCGCCGAGGGCGATCAGGCTGACGAGCGCAAGGCGCATAGGCAAGGTATCCCCAACAAGACGAGAGGTCGGCATTAAAACCGACGGACGGTCCCTCGCAACCCTTATGGGCACGGATTAAGACCAAGATTGGGCCACAGGTGTAATTTTATCTCCCGCGGCGCGATGGAAGGTCGCCTTCGACGCGAAAACGCCCCCGGTCCGGGGGGACCGAGGGCGCTTCAGGATCGTCTCGATACGGCCGAGTCGGATCAGGCCGCTTCGACGGCGTGCTCCGCCAGGATCGTCAGGCCGTCCGGCCCAACGTCGGCGAAGCCGCCCTGGATATCGAACACCTTGGTGGTCGCGCCGTCCTTCACGGTCACCTTGCCTTCACGCAGGGTGGTCATGAACGGCGCATGGTTGGCCAGCACGCCGAAGTCGCCTTCGGCGCCCGGAGCCTGGACCATGTCCACCTCGCCCGAGAACAGTTCGCGCTCGGGGGCGACCAGAGAGAAGTGCAGCTTGGCCATCAGTTGAACGTCTCCTCGACGCCGCCCAGGGCGGCCTCGATGTCTTCATCGGTCTGGATCTCGGTTCCGCAGAACGGGCAGAAGCGGATCGTCGCCAGCACAACGCCGGTTTCGCCCTCTTCTTCCCGCTCGCCGAGATTCAGCAGGATCAGGCCGCTGTCATGCTCGATCAAGCCGGCGTTGGCGTCCGGAGACACCGCTTCGGCCAGCTCGTCGCAGCAGAAATTGGCCAGGTCCGTCTCTTCGGTCATTAGGCTTCCGCCGCCATCTTCTCGGCCTTGGCCACGGCTTCTTCGATCGGGCCGACCATGTAGAAGGCGCCTTCCGGCAGGTGGTCGTACTCGCCGTCCACGATGCCCTTGAACGAGCGGATCGTGTCCTTCAGCTGGACGAAGGCGCCCGGCGTGTTGGTGAACTGCTCGGCGACGTGGAACGGCTGCGACAGGAAGCGCTGGATCTTGCGGGCGCGAGCCACGATCAGCTTGTCCTCTTCCGACAGCTCGTCCATGCCCAGGATGGCGATGATGTCCTTCAGGGCCTTGTA
This sequence comes from Pseudomonadota bacterium, assembly GCA_020161365.1. Classification (GTDB taxonomy): domain Bacteria; phylum Pseudomonadota; class Alphaproteobacteria; order Caulobacterales; family Caulobacteraceae; genus Caulobacter. Next base: position 128,251 of record JAIUNU010000008.1, read on the forward strand.
CTGCTGCAGGACTTCCTGGACGCGGCGAGCGACGGTGTAGTGCTCTTCGCCGATGACCAGCGGGTCCATAATCCGCGAGGTCGAGTCCAGCGGGTCCACGGCCGGGAAGATAGCCTGGGCCGCGATGTCACGCGACAGAACGGTGGTGGCGTCCAAGTGGGCGAACGAGGTGGCCGGAGCCGGGTCGGTCAAGTCGTCGGCGGGCACGTAGATGGCCTGGACCGAGGTGATCGAACCCTTGTTCGTCGAGGTGATGCGCTCCTGCAGGTTGCCCATCTCGGTGGCCAGGGTCGGCTGATAGCCCACGGCCGACGGGATACGGCCCAGCAGAGCCGACACTTCGGCGCCGGCTTGGGTGAAGCGGAAGATGTTGTCGACGAACAGCAGCACGTCCTTGCCTTCTTCGTCGCGGAAGTATTCCGCGATCGACAGGCCGGTCAGAGCCACGCGAGCGCGGGCGCCCGGGGGTTCGTTCATCTGGCCGTAGACCAGGGCGCAGCGCGAACCTTCGGTCGAGCCGTTGTTGGCCTTCGGGTCGACGTTCACGTTCGACTCGATCATCTCGTGATAGAGGTCGTTGCCTTCGCGGGTGCGCTCACCCACGCCGGCCAGAACCGAATAACCGCCGTACGCCTTGGCGATGTTGTTGATCAGTTCCTGCATCGTCACGGTCTTGCCGACGCCGGCGCCGCCGAACAGGCCGATCTTGCCGCCCTTGGTGTAGGGGCACATCAGGTCGATGACCTTGATGCCGGTGACGAGCACTTCAGCCGTGTTGGTCTGCTCGGCGAAGGTCGGGGCGTCGCGGTGGATCGGGCGCGACAGGTCCGATTGGATCGGGCCCTGCTCGTCGATCGGCTCGCCGATGACGTTCATGATGCGGCCCAGCGTGCCCGGACCGACCGGAACGCGGATCGGTTCGCCCGTGTCACGGACGGCCTGGCCACGGACCAGACCTTCGGTGGCGTCCATGGCGATGGCGCGGACGGTGTTCTGGCCCAGGTGCTGGGCGACTTCGAACACCAGGCGCTGGCCGGTGGCTTCGTTGACGGTCTCGACGGCGTTCAGAATCGCCGGCAGAGCGCCGTCGAACTCGATGTCGACGACGGCGCCGATGATCTGGACCAGACGGCCGGTGGCGCCGTTCAGGTTGGTGGCCGGAGCCTTGGGCGCGGCGGCCTTCGGCGCGGCCGGCTTCTTGGCGGCCGGCGCCTTGGCGGCGGCGGCGGGAGCCTTGGCGACGGCGGCCTTCGGAGCAGCAGCGGCCTTGGGGGCGGCGGGCTTCTTGGCGGCGGTCGCCGGCTTTTCAGCGGGGGTCTTGGCCATGGCGGTGCGGTCTTTTCTGTCTCTGCGTGCTTATGTCGTTAGGCTGGATCAGACGGCTTCGGCGCCGGAGATGATCTCGATCAGCTCCTTGGTGATCTGGGCCTGGCGGGAACGGTTGTACTCGAGGGTGTAGCGCTTGATCATGTCGCCGGCGTTGCGCGTGGCGTTGTCCATGGCGGTCATCTGGCTGGCGTAGAAGCCGGCCATGTTGTCCAGCAGGGCTGACAGGATCTGGACCGTCAGGTTGCGCGGCAGCAGAGTCTCGAGAATGGCCTCTTCCGAAGGCTCGTACTCGTAGACGGCGGCCGGACCGGAAGCCGCTTCCGCGCCCTCGACCACGGCCGGGATCAGCTGCAGGCCCGTCGGGATCTGCTGCACCACCGACTTGAAGCGGCTGTAGAACAGGGTGACCACGTCGGTCTCCCCCGCCTCATACTCGCGGGTGATCAGGTCGGCGATCGGCTGGGCCACGGCCAGCGTCAGCTGGCGGTAGGACGACAGGTCGAACGTCTCGACGACGCGACCGGCGTAAGGCTTGGCCAGCTGGGCCGTCACCTTCTTGCCGACGCAGATCACGCGGACGGTCTTGCCCTGGGCGATCAGCCCGTCGATGTGGGCGCGCGCGGCGCGAACGATCGACGAGGTGAAGCCGCCCGCCAGGCCGCGATCGGCCGCAGCGACGACCACCAGGTGGCGATCGTCACGGCCGGTGCCGGCCAGGAGCTTCGGGGCGCCGTCGCCGGACACGCCGGCGGCGAGGTTGGCGATGACGCTGGCCAGACGCCGGGCGTAAGGACGAGCGGCTTCCGCCGCGTCCTGGCTCCGGCGCAGCTTGGCCGCCGCCACCATCTGCATCGCTTTCGTGATCTTTTGCGTCGCTTTGACGCTCGAGATCCGATTGCGCATTTCCTTCAAGCTGGCCATTCGGCGCTACTCTCTCCGAGCGGTTCCGAGGGGCTTAGGCGAAGGTCGACGAGAAGCTGTCGAGCGCGCTCTTCAGCGTGTTCTCCAGATCCTTGTCGAGCGCCTTCTTGGTGCGGATGCCTTCCAGCAGGTCGGCGTGCTGGCTGTGCAGGCGGGCCAGGAACTCGCTCTCGAAGCGGCGCACCGACGAGGTCGGGATGCCGTCGAGGTAACCGCGGGTGCCGGCGTAGATCACGCAGACCTGCTCTTCGACCGACAGCGGCGCGTATTGCGGCTGCTTCAGGAGCTCGGTCAGGCGCTCGCCGCGGGCCAGCATCTTCTGGGTCGAGGCGTCCAGGTCCGAGCCGAACTTCGCGAAGGCGGCCATTTCACGGTACTGGGCCAGCTCGCCCTTAATCGGGCCGGCGACTTGCTTCATCGCCTTGATCTGGGCCGACGAACCGACGCGCGACACCGAGATACCGACGTTCACGGCCGGACGGATGCCTTGGTAGAACAGGTCGGTTTCCAGGAAGATCTGGCCGTCGGTGATCGAGATCACGTTGGTGGGGATGTAGGCCGACACGTCGTTGGCCTGGGTTTCGATGATCGGCAGAGCCGTCAGCGAGCCCGAACCGTTGTCTTCGTTCAGCTTCGCGGCGCGCTCCAGCAGACGGGAGTGCAGGTAGAACACGTCGCCCGGATAGGCTTCGCGGCCCGGCGGGCGGCGCAGCAGCAGCGACATCTGACGGTAGGCGACGGCTTGCTTGGACAGATCGTCATAGATGATCAGGCCGTGAAGGCCGTTGTCGCGGAACCACTCGCCCATGGCGCAGCCGGCGAACGGGGCCAGGTACTGCAGCGGGGCCGGCTCCGAGGCCGAGGCGACGACGACCGTGGTGTACTCAAGAGCGCCGTGCTCTTCGAGGGTCTTCACGATCTGGGCGACGGTCGAGCGCTTCTGGCCGATGGCGACATAGACGCAGTAGAGCTTGGCGCTCTCGTCCTTGCCGGCGTTCACGGCCTTCTGGTTCAGGATGGTGTCGATCGCGACGGCGGTCTTGCCGGTCTGACGGTCACCGATGATCAGCTCGCGCTGGCCACGGCCGACCGGGATCAGGGTGTCGATCGACTTCAGGCCGGTCTGCACCGGCTCGTGCACCGACTTGCGCGGGATGATGCCCGGGGCCTTCACGTCGACGCGGCGACGCTCGGTGTATTGGATCGGGCCCTTGCCGTCGATCGGCTCGCCCAGCGGGTTGACGACGCGGCCCAGCAGGCCCTTGCCGACCGGCACGTCCACGATCTCGCCGAGGCGACGGACTTCGTCGCCTTCCTTGATCTCGGCGTCAGCGCCGAAGATCACGGCGCCGACGTTGTCGCGCTCGAGGTTCAGGGCCATGCCCTTCACGCCGGCCTTCGGGAATTCCAGCATTTCGCCGGCCTGGACGTTGTCCAGACCGTAGATGCGGGCGATGCCGTCACCGACGGACAGCACCTGACCGACGTCCGAGACGGCGGCCTCTTCGCCGAAGTTGGCGATCTGCGACTTAAGGATGGCCGAGATTTCGGCGGCGCGGATGTCCATGGTCTTCTGGGCTCTCTGCGATCTAATTTTTTACGGCGCGCTTATACGCTCAGGCGCGCTTCAGGGCGAATTTCAGGGAATCGAGCTTCGAACGGAGCGAAGCGTCGAAGAGACGCGAACCAACGCGCACCTTCAGGCCGCCCAACAGGGACGGATCGACGCGCGTGGAAACTTCGGGGGTCTTGCCCAGGGCCTCGGCCAGGGCCGCTTGCACGCCCTTTAGCTGGGCGGGCGACAGGGCGGCGGCCGAGACGACTTCCGCCGTCACCACGCCGCGATGCTTGGCCGACAGCTCGACGAAGGCCGAGATGGCGCCCAGGAGGTCGCGGGTGCGGCCGTTGGCGGCCACTAGGCCCAGGAACTTCGTGGTCAACATGTCGAAGCGGGCCTTCACGGCCACGGCGACGAGGCCCTTGCCCTTGTCCTCGGCCGAGAAGGCCGGGCTGTCGATCAGGCGGCGCAGGTCGGCGCTGTCGGCGATCATCGCCTTCAGGCTCTTAAGGTCGGCCTCGACCTTGGCCAGATTGCCGTTCTCGATCGTCAGTTCGAAGAGGGACTGCGCATAGCGCTGACCCGCATCCGTCGCCTTGGTTTCGTCCGCCACTTGGTATCCGCCCGGTGCGTTGCAAATCGCCGCCGACAAGAAGTTTAACCCTCATCGCGACTTAAAGGCTTGAACGCGCTTGAAAAAAGCACATGGACGGTCGGCGCTGCCGCGCCGTCCCGTCCGAAGCCGCGCGCCTGATAACACGGGCCTTTCGCAGTCGCAACCAACGGGGCGCAACCGAGCGCTCGCTCAGACCTCGGAGCGACGGAATATCGCCGAACCAGAAGCCGCCAGCCCGCCGTCGGCGCGGCGCAGCTCCGCCTGTGCGAAGATAAGGCTGCGGGTGGCGCGCTCGATCCAGGCCTTGGCGTCAAGCTCGCCCGCGACGTCGACTGCGCCATAGTCCACGGTCATCGAGGTCAGCGACGCGCCCTCGCCTGCGGCCTTGTGCAGAACGGATTCCAGTTGGGCGGCGAGACTCTTGTCCATGGGCTTCAACTAGTCCTGTGGCCGAAAAAGAAAAGAGGCGGCGGAACGATCCGCCGCCCCGTCAAGGCGAATGCTCGAGGAAACAGCCAGACCGGGCCGGAGAAACGGCGGCCCGCAACGCGTCTGGGTACTAGGGTAAAGCGATAGGTGTTCTTACTTAGCCGCGACCTTGGCCGAGGCGTTACAGCGGGCCAGGTCTTCGGCGTCCAGCGACTTGCTGTCGCCGCCGAAGGCCGAGACGCGACCCACTTCCTTGGCGAGCGCCTTGCAGGCGGCCGCGGTGAGGGCCCGGGACGGCGCCTGGGCCGAAACGCACTCGGCGCCTTCGCAGACGAAGACAGCGCCGCCGGCGACGACCTTGGTCTTGGCCGCAACCGGCGCGTCCAGCGCAGCGGCGATGCGTCCATCGGCCAGGGCGCTACCCGCGAGGGGGCCGGCGAGCATGGAAACAGACAGGGCGGCGACAGCCGCCAGCGAACGGAGCTTCATCAGAAAGCCCTCCGGCTTTGGGGAAGTTGCGGTCAGATCGAGGATCGGTGAAAAACGCAGGTACTGGCCGCCCGACCCCGGGGATGACGGCGCCGGTATCCCCACCGGTGCTTCGGGTCCGAACTAAGCATCGCTTAGATATCAGTGATAAGAAATTGCGCAAGCGCAATTTCGCTTGCGCCTCGCATTTTCGAAAAACGCATATTTCTCGTCGAAAACGGCGCAGCTCGCCGGCGATGGCGAGCGCTACAGCCCCAGGATCTGGTCGATCCGGCTCTCGGCCTGGGCGTGGATGGCGCGGTCCTCGACCATGCCCTTGGCGCGGGCGTAGCGCCCGTCCTTGCCGGCCCGACGCTGGATGCCGTCGGCGGTCACGACAGGGCCCGGACCGGAAGGATCGGTGAAGGCGCTCATCAACGCGGCCATGAACGCGCCGATGAACGCGGCGGCTATGGGCCCGATCGCGCCAACCCAGCCCTCGCCGAAAATGGCTTGCAGGCGGTCGATCAGCAGCTCGCGGTTCGGCTGCTTCTCCATCACCCCGATCATCCAGAGCACAGCGCCCTCGACGATCGCGGCCAGCAGCACCGGCAGGATCACGCCCAGGACGCGCGGCCGGACGAACAGTCCGAGCGCGGCGCCAAGGATCGCGAAGGCGGCCATGGTGATCATGCGACCAGTATAAGGTCACGCTGGTCAAGGAGCCGTTAAAGCCCGTTCCGCAGGGGCACGATTGGCCGCAGCGGCCGCCCGCGCTTTAGTCTCGAAATTAAAGAGAACAATGCGCGCAGGGAGGCTTGACCATGGACTTCCGACTGTCACCGGAACTTTCGGCCTATCTCGAAGAGCTCGACGCCTTCATCGAGAAGGAGATCGCCCCTCTGCAGGCGCGCGACGACAACGAGCGCTTCTTCGACCACCGCCGCGAATGGGCCCGCACCGACTGGGACGCGGGCGGCCTGCCGCGCCACGAATGGGAGGAACTGCTGGGCAAGGCCCGCAGACTGGCCGACCAGGCCGGCCACTATCGCTACGCCCTGCCCAAAGCCTATGGCGGCCAGGACGGCACGAACCTGGGCATGGCGGTGATCCGCGAGCACCTGGCCAGTAAGGGTCTTGGCCTGTTCAACGACCTGCAGAACGAACACTCGATCGTCGGCAACAATCCGTTCGTGCTGATGATCCGCGACTTCGGCCGGCCCGACCAGCAGCACCTGATCGAGGACATGCTGGATCGCGGCGCCTTCCGCCCGACCTTTGGACTTACGGAACCCGACCACGGCTCTGACGCCACCTTCATGGAGACCCGCGCGGTGCGCGAGGAACGCCACGGCGAGGCCGGCTGGCGGATCGACGGCGAGAAGATGTGGACCACGGGCATGCACGCGGCCACCCACTGCTGCCTGTTCGCCCGCACCAGCGGAAACGACGGCGACGCGCGGGGCGTCACCGCCTTTCTGGTTCCGGCTCACGCGCCCGGGGTGAAGATCGAGGAGTACCTCTGGACCTTCAACATGCCGACCGACCACCCCCGGGTCAGCTTCACCAATGTCTGGGTCCCCGACTCGGCGATGTTCGGACCCGAGGGCGGCGGCCTGGCCCTCGCCCAGCACTTCGTGCACGAGAACCGCATCCGCCAGGCCGCCTCCAGCCTCGGCGCGGCCGTCTACTGCATCGAGGAAAGCATCAAGTACGCGCGCGCCCGCAAGCCGTTCGGCAAGGCGCTGTCGGAAAACCAGGCCATCCAGTTCCCGATCGTGGAGCTCTCGACCCAGGCTGAGATGCTGCGCCTGCTGATCCGCAAAACCGCCTGGGAGATGGACCAGATGTCCAAGGTCGAGGTGGAAAAGCGCCTCTCCGATAAGGTCTCGATGTGTAACTACTGGGCCAACCGGCTGTGCTGCGAGGCCGCCGACCGGGCGATGCAGATCCACGGCGGCATCGGCTATTCGCGGCACAAGCCGTTCGAGCACATCTACCGCCACCACCGCCGCTACCGGATCACCGAGGGCAGCGAGGAAATCCAGATGCGTAAGGTCGCCGCCTGGCTGTTCGGCTACATGGGTCCGCGCAAGCAAGCCTTCGCGGAGATGGATAAGGTTTAACCTTCGTGGCCCTGACGTGTATCAACGGACGCGCTATCTAACGGCGGTATGCGGCGTACATGTTCGCATATCGCCGGACGAGCCTGCGGGTCCGCCTCCTTCGAGGCGGGCGGGCTCACCGGGTTTGGTGGAGGGATCCTTGAACAGCCGTCTCGTCCGTAACGCCGCGCGCGTCGCCTTGGTCGTCGCCATCCCCGCCACCCTGGCGGGCTGCGGGATCAATAAGATTCCCACCCAGGACGAGGCGACCAAGACCGCCTGGGCCGAGGTGCAGAACCAGTACCAGCGCCGCGCCGACCTGATCCCTAACCTGGTCGCGACCGTTAAGGGCTATGCGGCCCAGGAAAAGGACGTGCTGACCGCCGTCACGCAGGCCCGCGCCAGCGCCACGCAGGTCAAGGTCGACGCCTCGACCATCACCGACCCGGCCCAGTTCCAGAAGTTCGCCGCCGCCCAGGACCAGCTGTCGGGCGTGCTGGGTCGCCTGATGGTGATCCAGGAGCAGTATCCGGACCTGAAGTCGAACCAGAACTTCATGGCCCTGCAGAGCCAGCTGGAAGGCACCGAAAACCGCATCGCGATCGCGCGGCGCGACTACAACGAGACCGCGCAGAAGTACAACACCACCCTGCGGACCTTCCCCAGCGTGTTCTGGGCCAAGACGCTCTACAGCGACCAGAAGCCGGCCCAGCTGTTCCAGGCCACCGCCGCCGCCCAGAGCGCGCCGACGGTGGACTTCTCCAGCCCGCCGACCGCCGCGCCGCCGAAGGTCCAGTAGGCCTGTGGCCATGACCGCTTTCATCCTCCCCCGTAAAACGGGGGAGGGGGACCGCAGAGCGGTGGAGGGGGCGTCCAACCGCCGCTTGCGCCCCCTCCGTCACGGCGCGTATCCGCGCCGCGCCACCTCCCCCGTTGCACGGGTGAGGATGTGGCTGTTGATGTTGGCGACGGTGCTGTTCGCCCTGCCCGCCCTGGCGGACCCGAAGTTCCCGGCGCTGTCCGGCCGCGTGGTCGACGACGCACAGGTGCTGTCGCCGGATGTCGAGCAAGACCTCTCGGACAAGCTCGAGGCGCTGGAGACCCGCACCGGCCGTCAGTTGGTGGTGGCCACGGTCAGCAGCCTGCAGGGCTATCCGATCGAGGACTACGGCTACAAGCTCGGCCGGACCTGGGGGATCGGCGACAAGGATAAGGACGACGGGGCGATCCTTCTGGTCGCGCCCAACGACCGCCAGGTGCGGATCGAGGTCGGCTATGGCCTGGAGCCGGTGCTGACCGACGCCTTGTCGAGCGTCATCATCCAGTCGGCCATCCTGCCGAAGTTCCGCAACGGGGACATCTCAGGCGGCGTGGTCGCCGGCGCTGACGCCATGATCGAGCAGCTAGGCCTGCCGCCCGACGAGGCCAAGGCGCGTGTGGCGGACGCCGCGCGGCCCGAGCGTCACGAGGCGCGCGGCTCGCCCATCGTCGGACTGCTGATCTTCCTGTTCGTGATCTTCGTGTTCTCCAGCCTGTTCAGGGGACGGCGCGGCGGGTTCGGCTCAGCCCTGCCCTGGATCATCCTCAACGTCCTGACCAGCAGCGGGCGCGGCGGCGGTGGCGGCGGTGACTGGGGCGGCGGGGGCGGTGGCTTCTCCGGCGGCGGCGGCTCGTTCGGCGGTGGCGGCAGTTCGGGACGGTGGTGAGATGGCCAAGCACATGACCCCCCACGATCTCGACCGCATCGCCCAGGCGGTGGCGGACGCGGAGAAAACCACTGCGGGCGAGATCTTCTGCGTCCTGGCGCCGGAGGTTTCGGACTATCGCGAGACGCCGCTGGTCTGGGCCGCCGCCAGCGCCCTTGTCCTCCCGGCCGCCGCGCTGCTGGCGGGCTTTCGTCCAGAGATGCTGACCCGCCTGTTCGGCGGCTGGAGCGTCGGCCACCACGCGGCCCAGGACGGCGCGATCCTGTCGGCGCTGTCGACCTATATCGTGCTGCAGCTGGTGGTGTTCGTCGTCGCCGCCCTGGTGGTGTCGATCCCGCCGGTCCGTCGCGCCCTGACTCCCGGCGCGCTGAAGACCGCCCGCGTCAAGCGCGCGGCCATGGAGCAGTTCCTCGGTCACGGCCTGCATGTCACCCGCGACCGCACCGGCGTGCTGATCTTCGCAGCCCTGGCCGAGCACCGGGTCGAGGTGATCGCCGACGAGGGCATCTACAAGGCCGCGCCCAATGCGGTGTGGGACGAGGTCGTCGCCGATCTGGTGGCGGGACTCAAGCGCGGCAAGGTCGCCGACGGCTTCGTGGCCGCCGTCGCCCGCACCGGCGCGATCCTCGCCGCTCATGTCCCCCCGCGCGGAGACGACCGCAACGAACTGGCGGACGGCCTGACGATCCTGCCGAAGCGGTGACGCTAAGGAAGACTGGCGGAACGCTTCGCCTCGGCGTCATCATCCCCCAAACGACGAGGGGGAACCGCCATGTCCAATATCGACCCGACCCGTGCGCAGTTCGACGCGTTCAAGGCCCTGCCGCGCGATGCGCCGATCCACATGCTGAACCTGATCCGGCTGAAGCCGCTGGCCGACTATCCGGCCGACCATCCCAATCACGGCAAGGGCATGACGGGTCTCGACGCCTATCGCGAGTACGGCCGCACCTCCGGCCCGATCTTCGAGGGACTGGGCGGCCGTCAGGTGTGGGCGGGCAGTCCCGAGGTCGTGCTGACCGGTCCCAGCGACGAGCGGTGGGACCTGGCCTTCATCGCCGAGTACCCGAATGCCGGCGCCTTCCTGGCGATGGTCACGAACCCCGAGTACCGCGAGCACGTCAAGCATCGCCAGGCAGCGGTGGAAGACTCCCGGCTAATCCGCTTTTCGCCCTTCGCGCCCGGCAAGGGCTTCGGCGAGTAAGCGTTACTCGGCCGCCAAGGCGAGCGGCGCGGCCTGGGCGCCGCGCACCAGGCGGCCTGGCAAGGCTCCGGTCGGCTCGCCGTCGCGCTGGGTGACGACGCCGGCGACGATCGTGGCGACATAGCCGTGCGCGCGCTGGGTCAGGCGACGCCCGCCCGCAGGCAGGTCGTAGACCACCCGGGGCGCGTCCAGCCGCAAGCCCTCGTAGTCGATGACATTGAGGTCGGCGCGATAGCCCGGCGCGATCAGCCCCCGATCCAGCAGGCCGACAGCTCGGGCGGTGTCGCGGGTCTGGCGAGCGATCATGGTCTCCAGCGGGATCCTGGCCCCCCGGGTCCGATCACGGGTCCAGTGGATCAGGTTGCTGGTCGGGAAGCTGCCGTCGCAGATCATGCCAACATGGGCCCCGCCGTCGGACAGGCCCGGCACGGTGTCGCGATGCGTCAGCATGGCGAAGCTGGGGTCCAGCGAGCCGTCCGCGTAATTCAGGAATGGATGGTACAGCATGCCCCGCCCGTCCTGGGCCAGCATCGCGTCCAGCGCGACAGCGGCGGGGTCGCGCCCCTGGCGCGCGGCGATCGCGGCGACGGTCATGTCGGCGGTGGGCTCATAGTCCGGGTCGTCGCCGCCCATCGGAAAGAGATTGTCCCAGGTCCGCAGCGCGCTACCAGCGAAGGGGCCCTGGGCCTCGCCATCGTGGGCCAGCAGCCGGGCGCGGAATCCCGGCTCGGACAGGGCCGCGACCTTGTCGGCCAAGGGGCGGTCCTTCAGTTCGGCGAAGACCGGGTTCTGGCTGAACGGATTGAGGGTCAGCTCCAGGCCGAACAGCACCCCGACCGGACGGCCGCAGACCTGCGCCTTCATCGGCAGGCCCGCGTCGACGGCGGCGGCGACGCCATCCAGCAACGCCCGCCAGCCCTGCGGCGCCTTGGGGCTCTGGACCAGCGAGAACGACAGCGGCCGGCCTGACCGCTCGACGATCCGCCGCAGCATGGCCAGCTCGGCGGGGCCGTCGACAAAGTCCGACACCACCTGCAGCACGCCCTTGCCGGCGGCCGCCAAGCCGAGCGCGATTCCCGTCAGTTCGTCCTCGCCTGCGGTCAGGGTCGGGGTCGGCTGGCCGTCGCTGGTGCGGTGATTGAGGGTGCGTGAGGTGGAGAAGCCCAGGGCGCCGGCCTCGACCGCGCGCCGGGCGATCGCGGCCATGGCGGCGATGTCCGCCTCGGTCGCCGGCTCGCGGTTCGCCCCGCGCTCGCCCATCACATAGACCCGCAGGGCCGCGTGCGGCAGCTGGGCGCCGACATCCACGTCGAAGGCGCGGCCGGCCAGAAAGTCGAGATAGTCGGGAAAGCTCTCCCAGGCCCAGGGCAGCCCCTCGGTCAGCACGGGAAAGGGAATGTCCTCCACGCCCTCCATCAGGCGGATCAGGCGATCGTGGTCCTGCGGCCGGCACGGCGCGAAGCCGACCCCGCAATTGCCCATCACGACCGTGGTGACGCCGTGGCCGGAACTGGGACCCAGCTGGCTGCTCCAGGTCGCCTGGCCGTCATAGTGGGTATGGATGTCCACGAAGCCCGGCGTGACGATGCGTCCTTTGGCGTCGATCTCCTCGGCGCCGGCGCCCAAGCCCTGACCGATCGCGACGATGACGCCGTCCCGGACGCCGACATCGGCCTGGAAGCCCGTACCGCCCGCGCCGTCGAAGACCACGCCGCCCCGCAGGACCAGATCGTAGGCGCGTTCGCCCATGGCCGTCCTCCCGTCATCTTATCGTTGTTCACCAACGTGCGCCCGACGGAACCAAAGCGTCAAGAAAAAGGGCGGCCGCCGAAGCGACCGCCCTTCAAGAGGCGTTTGTCTACCGCCTTAGAACGACTTGCGGACCGTCACGCCCATGGTGCGCGGCTGACCCACGGCGTAGCCCAGACGGGCGCGACCACCGCGTTCGCGGTCGAACGACAGCAGCGCGTTCTCGTCGAAGAGGTTGTTGACGTAGAACGTCATGTCGACGCCGTCCGGCATCTCCAGGCCGGCGCTGAGATTGACGATCTCGTAGCTGGGCAGCTGGAGATTGACGACCGTCGGGACCGTGCCTGTGGCGCCGCCGAAGGCGAGACCCGAGACGAACGAGCGCGGGTTGTTCTCCTGGTCGCTGGCCTGGGTGAAGCGGTTGCCGACGTGCTGCAGCGAAGCCTTCAGGTAGCCGTTGACGCCCGGCCGGACTTCCTTGCTGTAGGTGACGTCGAACGACACTTGGAACTTCGGCACCGACGGCAGTCGATTGCCCTCGCGGATGCCGCCGATCACCGCGCCCGTCCCGTCCTTCACGGTCGAGTCAAACTCGGCTTCCAGGAGGCTGCCCGACAGGCCGATGTCGAGACCGTTGGCCAGACGCGCGGTCAGCTCGGCCTCGACACCCTTGGTGTGGGCCTTGGGCACATTGAACACCACGCGCGACGAGCACGAGCCGGCGTCCAGAGTGGTCTGCAGGTTCTTGATGTCGGTGTAGAAGGCCGCCGCGTTCAGGGTGACGCGGCCAAACCGTGACTTCACGCCGCCCTCGTAGTTCCACAGCGTCTCGTCGTCGTAGGACTGGTAGCCGCCGAAGATCGCCTTGTCCTGGGCCGAGCACAGCGGCAGGTTCAGCGGATCGTTGACGCCGCCCAGCCGGAAGCCCTTCGAGGCCTGGGCGTTGAAGGTGACCATGTCGCTGGCCTCGTAGCTCAGCAGGAAGCGCGGCGTGAAACCGTCCGACGAGGTCTTGTCGGTGCGGTTGTCGCCGTTCGCGAACAGGCCGCCGGACTTGAACTGACGCGTTTCGCTGAAGTCGTAATAGCGGCCGCCCGCTGTCGCGGTCAGCTTGCCGGTCGTGTAGGTCAGCTCGCCGAACACGGCCTTCTGCTTGATGTCGTAGGGTAGGTACGCGTTGTAGGGCGAGTCCTTGCCGAAGCCGTTGGCGACGGCGGCCGAGGTGCCCGCGCCCAGCTTGGCGTCGGTCGCCACGTCATAGCCCGGCGTCGGCAGGCGCTGGTTATAGACGCGGTCGACCTTCGAATAGAAACCGCCGATCACCCACTGCAGCGGGCCGTCGCCGGTAGAGGCCAGGCGAAGCTCCTGAGTGAACTGCTCAAGGTCGGTGGTGTCGCGCAGGTTCGAGGGCAGAAGCACCGCGGCCGCCGGATAGCCGAGATCCACCGACACGCTGCCGGTCAGAGCGCTGGCGTCGCGGCTGACGGTGATGTCCCGGCTGATGAAGCTGGTGACGCTGGTCAGGGTGGCGGCGTCGAACTTGAAGTTGGCGGTCATGTCCGCCAGCAGCGTGTTGTCGGCGAAGCTCTCGTCCAGCAGCAGATACTGCTCGCGCTCGCCCAGCTGGATCTTCGGCCGGGTGGTGGTGTTATTGTTGGCGAACAGGTTGAAGGTTTCCTGGCGGTTGAAGCCGCCGGCGCGGATCTCCTGATAGACGATACGCGGCGTGAAGTTCACCTGCTCGTTCGGCTCGATGTAGAACGACAGGCGGCCGCCGCGACGGGTGCCGTCATTGACGTTCTTGTCGACCTTGCCGCCTTCCTTGCGGGCGTCGATGAAGCCCCCGTACTGGGTCAGATAGCCGACGGCGCGCATGGCGATCTTGTCGGAGATCGGGATGTTCACCGCGCCCTTCACATGGCCGCCGAACGCATCGCCGTCCACAAGGTTGGCGTTGGCCTCGAACGTGCCCTCCGAGACGCCGAGCTTGGGCTGGTTGGTGATGTAGCGGATCGTGCCGCCCACCGAGCCCGAGCCGAACAGCGTGCCCTGCGGACCGCGCAGGGTCTCGACGCGATTCAGGTCGAAAAGGTCGATATCGGGCGTGAACAGCGACAGCGAGATCACCGACTCGTCGAGATAGACGCCGACTTGCTCCTTCACGCCCGGCTGGTCACGAACCACCTGGCCGGCCGACACGCCGCGCACCGAAACCTGGCTCTGCCCCGGGCCGAGGTTCTGGATGGTCAGGCCCGCCACGTTGCGCGACAGGTCTTCCAGCGTCACCGCGCCCGAGCGCTGGATGTCCTTTTCCGTCTGGGCGTTGATCGAGAAGGGGATGTCCTGGATCGTCGCGTCGCGCTTGGTCGCGGTGACGATCACTTCCTCGATGGCGTTCTGATCGGCTTGCTGCGCAGCGGCGATCGACGGCAGCGCCACAAGGCCCGCGCCTAGAAGCGTAGAAAGCGCGCTGGCGCCCAGCAGCGCGCGCACACGACGGCGCGACGACACGATGGTCATGATTACCTCCCTGATGTTTTTCGCGTTCTTGGAGACGGGCTCCCGACGCAACGGCAGCGTTCATCTCCGTCCTGACGAAAGTCAATCTGAAACGAAGGCTTTTAGAATCAGCGCATTAGAGGTGATCGAAACTGTGATCACAAAGCCACGCCATGACCCCGGGACCGGGCGGCTTTCCCTTTACGCGCACGTGATCTTTCGCACCGCAACGAGACGGTCTAGGGTGGTCGCCAATTCAAACTAACGTTTAACGGGGAGTGCGCCTCTATGCGCGAAGCGGTCATTGTTTCCTACGCCCGCACCGGTCTGGCCAAGTCGGTCCGCGGCGGCTTCAACAACACCCATGGCGCGGCGATGGCCGGCCACGCGATCCAGCACGCGGTCGCTCGGGCCAAGCTGGACGGCGCGGAAGTCGAGGACGTGGTCCTGGGCTGCGGCGGCCCCGAAGGCGCCACCGGCATGAACGTCGCGCGCAACGCGGCCATGTGGGCCGGCCTACCGATCACCACCTCGGGCCAGACGGTCAACCGCTTCTGCTCGTCGGGCCTGCAGGCCATCGCCACGGCGGCCAACTACGTCCGCAACGACGGCGCTGAAGTCGCCATCGGCGGCGGCGTGGAGTCGATCTCCCTGGTCAACGCCAGCGGCCACATGAACCGCTACCACATCACCGAAGAGAAACTGCTGAAGACCCACCCGGCGCTGTGGATGGCGATGATCGACACCGCCGACATCGTGGCCAAGCGCTACAATGTCAGCCGCGAGTACCAGGACGAGTACGCCCTGCGCAGCCAGCAGCGCATCGCCGCCGCCCAGGCCGCCGGCCTGTTCGACGATGAGATCGTGCCGATGGCCACCAAGATGAAGGTGGTCAACAAGGAGACCAAGGAAGAGAGCCTGGTCGACTACGTGGTCAGCAAGGACGAGTGCAATCGCGCCGACACCACCCTGGAAGGCCTGGCCAAGCTGGAGCCCGTGAAGGGTCCGGGCAACTTCGTCACCGCCGGCAACGCCAGCCAACTGTCGGACGGCGCCGCCGCCGTGGTGGTGATGGAAGCCAAGGAAGCCGCCCGTCGCGGCCTCGAGCCGCTGGGTGCGTTCCGCGGCTTCGCCGTGGCCGGCTGTGAGCCCGACGAGATGGGCATCGGTCCGGTCTTCGCCGTGCCGCGTCTGCTGGAGCGCCACGGCCTGAAGGTCGACGACATCGACCTGTGGGAACTGAACGAAGCCTTCGCTTCGCAGTGCCTCTACAGCCGTGATCGCCTCGGCATCGATCCGGAAAAGTACAACGTCAACGGCGGCTCGATCGCCATTGGCCACCCCTTCGGCATGACCGGCGCCCGCTGCGCTGGCCACCTCCTGCTGGAAGGCAAGCGCCGCAAGGCCAAGCTGGGCGTGGTGACCATGTGCATCGGCGGCGGCATGGGAGCGGCGGGCCTGTTCGAAATCTTCTGATTTCAAAGCGCGGATGGTTTCCCGTCCGCGCTGAAGGTCCTTGAAGGAAGAAGGCCGGGAACCGTCGAGGCGGTTTCCGGCCTTTCTTGTTGGATCAGGTCAAGAGCGCCGCACGGCGAACGGCTTGAAACCAGCGCGGGCGGGGCCATCTGTGCGTCGTCGGCGTCAGCGATTGTCGCTTCACGACGCAGACCAGAGACACGACCATGGCCAGCAAGGCCTTTTTCGCCATCGCCCTTCTGATCGCCGCCGCGATCGGCCTCGCCCTGCCGACGCCGGGCGCGAGCCCCAAGCCGCAGCCGACCCAATCGTCGTTCCAGACGATCGCCGTCAACAAGGGCTAGAATGGCAAAAGGCTCCCGGCGAACCGGGAGCCTCAGGACGTGTGATCGCAGACGCGATCAGAATTCTTCCCAGTCCTCACGAACGGCCACCGCCGCCGAACCTCGGCCGGGCCGCGCCACGGGCGCTGGGCGGGCGACCGGCGCAGGCGCGTCGACCGGCGGGCGGTAGCTGACACGCGGCGCGCTTTGCGCGGCGATGGCCGCGCCCTCCGCCACGCGGAAGCGCGCCACCATTTCGGCCAGCGACTTGGCCTCGTTCTTCAACGAGTGCGTCGCGGCCGTGGCCTCCTCCACCATGGCGGCGTTCTGCTGAACCACCTGGTCCATCTGGTTGACGGCCGTGTTGACCTCGTTCAGGCCGGTGGCCTGCTCGCTGGCCGAGGCCGAGATCTCTTTCACCAGGGCGTCGATCGAGGCCACCTGGGCGACGATGCGGTTCAAGGCCTCGCCCGTCTGGCCGACCAGATTGACCCCCGTCTCGACCTGCTGCGTCGAGGTCGAGATCAGGGTCTTGATCTCCTTGGCCGCGTCGGCCGATCGCTGGGCCAAAGCTCGCACTTCCTGGGCGACCACCGCAAAGCCACGGCCGGCCTCGCCCGCCCGCGCGGCCTCGACGCCGGCGTTCAGCGCCAGAAGGTTGGTCTGGAAGGCGATTTCGTCGATCACCCCGATAATCTGGCTGACCTGGTTGGACGACGTCTCGATCTCGGTCATCGCCGACACGGCCTGGCTGACGATCTGACCCGACTTCTCGGCGTCGGCGCGCGCGACGGCCACCACCTGCGAGGCTTCCTTGGCCCCCGAGGCGGTCTTGCGCACCGTGGCGGTGATCTCGTCGAGGGCCGCAGCGGTCTCTTCCAGGCTGGCGGCCTGCTGCTCGGTGCGACGTGACAGGTTGTCGGAGGCCTGCGCGATCTCGTCCGAGCCGCTGTTGACCCCGCCCGTCGCCACGCCAATCGCCTGGATCGCCTGCTGCATGCGGTCAGCGGCGGCGTTGAAATTGGTCTTCAGGCTCTCGGTCTTGGGGGCGAAGGGCGTAGTGATGCGGTGCGTCAGGTCCCCCGACGCCAGACGATCCAGACCCTCGTTCAAGGCCGAGATGGCGATGGCGTCGTGACGGGCGACCTCGGCCTTCTCGGCCTCGTTGGCGGCGCGCTCCTGGTCTGCGGCGCGACGTTGTTCGACGGCCGCGGCCTCGATACGCACCTTCTCGGCCTCCGAATCCTTGAAGTAGGCCACGGCGGCGGCCATTTCGCCGATCTCGTCCTTGCGGCCTCGCGCGGGCACCTCAACACCGTGATCGCCAGAGGCCAAGCGGCGCATGGCGCTGGTCATGGCCGTCACCGGCTTGGCGATGGCGCGGGTCAGCAGCAGTCCGCCAGCGATGGCGATGGCGGCAGTGACCAGGATGCCGATCGCCAGGGCCAAGCTGGCCTGGGCGTCGGCCTTCTTTTGAGCGGTCGCCTCGGCCGCCAGTTCTTCTTCGGCGTTCTTGGTGATCGCCTCGATGGCGTTCTCGACCGGCTCGACCGCCTTGTCGGCGACGCCGTCATTGCGCACCAGTTCGACGGCCTGCGGACGGGTGGCGGGATCCGCGCCCAGAGTCTCGCCCGGCTCGATGGCCATCTTGCGATAGTTGGCGTAGGCGGCCTCGACGGCGGCGATGCGCGCCAGGTCCTGCGGGTCTCCGGCCGCCAAGGTGCGCATATCGTCCAGCGCCTTCATGAACTTGGGCTTATGGGCCTCCTCCAGGCGTTTGACGTAGTAGGGGTCGCCGGAGAGCAGGAAGCCGCGCAGCGAGTTCTCCTGGCGGGTCAAACGGAAGGCGGCCTGGTCTGCGGCCCGCACCATTTCGTAGGCGCGCTCAGTGCGATGCACCGAGTTGGTGAAGCTCACATTGTTGGCATACAGCGCCACGCCCATGAGCATGATCGTGGCGAGCATGACGGCGAACACCGTCATCAGTTTCTGCGAGATCTTCAGGTCGCCAAAGGACACGGCCAGCTCCAGGTCTAGTGCGCGGCCGCCAAATCTCGGATATCACTGATATTTTCAGTGTGACCGGATCGGCGAACCTCACCTAGACGAGTCCGCCCGAACCTGTTTCCGACCCCTTAACCGTGACGTGGCGAGATGTCGCATATCCGACGTTTCCGCCACTTTTTTGATCAGTGCGCCTCGTCCCAGTTGCTAGCGGCCCGCGCCTCAACCGTAAGGGGGACCGACAGGGCCACGGCCGGTTCGGCGGCTTTCTCCATGACGGCCCTGATCACGTCGCACGCGCGCTCGGCCTCGGCCTCGGGCGCTTCGAACACCAGTTCGTCGTGCACCTGCAGCAGCATCCGCGTCGCCAGACCTTCCCGTTCCAGCGCGGCGGGCATCCGGATCATCGCCCGGCGCATCACGTCGGCCGCCGCCCCTTGGATCGGCGCGTTGATCGCCGCGCGCTCGGCGAACTGGCGATGCGCCGCCGACTTGGCCTCGATGTCGGGGATGTTGATCTTCCGGCCGAAGATCGTGCTGACATAGCCGTGCTCGCGCACGAAGGCCTTGGTCGCGTCCATATAGGCCTGAATGCCCGGGAAGCGTTCGAAATAGGTCTTGATATAGGCCCCGGCCTCGCCTTGGCCGATGCCGAGCTGGTTGGCCAGGCCGAAGGCGCTGATGCCGTAGACGATGCCGAAATTGATCGCCTTGGCCCGGCGACGGATCATCGGATCCATGCCCTCGATCGGCGTATCGAACATCTCCGAGGCCGTCATGGCGTGGATGTCGAGGCCGTCCTGGAAAGCCTTCTTCAGCTGCGGGATGTCGCCGATGTGGGCCAGAAGGCGCAGTTCGATCTGGCTGTAGTCGGCGCTGATCAGCACGTTGCCCGGTGACGCCACGAAGGCCTTGCGGATCTTGCGGCCCTCCTCGGTGCGGACCGGGATGTTCTGCAGGTTGGGGTCGGACGAGGACAGACGCCCGGTCGTCGTCGCGGCCAGGGCGTATGAGGTGTGGACCCGTCCCGTCGACGGCGCGATCGCCGCGATCAGGTTCTCGGTATAGGTGCCCTTGAGCTTTGAGAGCTGACGCCAATCCAGAAGCACGCGCGGCAACTCATGCTCCAGGGCCAGGCTTTCGAGCACGTCGCTGTCCGTCGACCACTGTCCGGTGGCGGTCTTCTTGCCGCCCTTCATCTGCATCTCGCCAAACAGCACGTCGCCGATCTGCTTGGGGCTACCGAGGTTAAAGGGGCGACCGACCAGCTCCTGAGCGCGGGCCTCGAACTGGGCCATCCGCAACGAGAACTCGTTCGAGAGCAGACGCAGGGCCTCGGGGTCCACGCGGACGCCATTGTTCTCCATCATCGCCAGCACCGCCGGCATCGGGCGTTCCAGCGTCTCATAGACGGTCGACAGGCCGGCCCGCGCCAGCTGGGGCTTCAGGTGATGGTAGAGCCGCAGGGTGACGTCGGCGTCCTCGGCGGCGTAGGCGGTCGCCTCGGGCAGGGCCACGTGCTTGAAGCTGATCTGGCTCTTGCCGCTGCCGGCCACCTGCTTGAACGGGATCGGCTTGTGTCCCAGGTGCAGCTCGGACAGCTCGTCCATGCCGTGGCCGTGCAGACCCGCCTCCAGCACGTAGCTGATCAGCATGGTGTCCTCGATCGGCGCGACCTGGATCCCGTGCCGGGCCAGGACGGCGATGTCGTACTTGGCGTTCTGCGCCACCTTCAGCACCGCCGGGTCCTCGAGCAGCGGCTTGAGGGTGGCGACCACGTCGGCCAGCGGGATCTGCTCGATGTCGGCGGCGGCCTCGAAGGCCAGGCCGTCGGCCTTTTCGCAATGGCTGATCGGGATGTAGCACGCCTCGCCCGGCGCGATGGCCAGCGACACGCCGCACAGCCCGGCCGTGGCCGACGACAGGGCGTCGGTCTCGGTGTCGAAGGCCACCAGGCCCTTGTCCGTGGCCTTGGCCACCCAGGCCTTGAGGGTCTCCAGGTCGCGAACGCAGGCATAGGCGGCATGGTCGATCTTGACCGGCTCCACCGGGTGGGCCGCCGCGCGGGCGGCCGCGCCCATGTACGAGACGCTGACCACCGGCGCCTTGGGCGGCGCCGGCGGACGATCGAGCGTGCCGGGCGTCGTCGCCGCCGAGCCATCGCCGACCCGTCGGGCCAGCGAGCGGAACTCCATCTGCTCAAGGAAGGCGGCCAGGGCCTCCTTGTCGGGCTCGCGGACCTTCAGGTCATCCAGCGGCTCGGGCAGCGGCGTGTCGCAGTCCAGCTTCACCAGGGCCCGTGACAGGCGGATCTGGTCGGCGAAGTTGATCAGGGTCTCGCGGCGCTTGGGCTGCTTGATCTCGCCAGCCCGGGCCAAGAGCGTGTCGAGGTCGCCATATTCGGTGATCAGCTGGGCGGCGGTCTTGATGCCGATGCCCGGCGCGCCCGGCACGTTGTCGACGCTGTCGCCGCACAGGGCCTGAACGTCGACGACCTTTTCCGGATAGACGCCGAATTTCTCGAACACCTGCTCGCGCTCGATGCGCACGCCCTTCATCGGGTCGTACATCGACACCCCATCGCCGACGAGCTGCATCAGGTCCTTGTCGGACGAGACGATGATCGCCTCGCCGCCGACCTCGCGGGCCTTGCAGGCGTAGGCGGCGATCAGGTCGTCGGCCTCGTAGCCCGGCAGCTCGATGGCCGGGACGCCGAAGGCGCGCGTCGCGTCGCGCACCAGCGGGAATTGCGGGATCAGGTCCTCGGGCGGCGGCGGGCGGTGGGCCTTGTACTGGTCGTAGAGATCGTTGCGGAACGTCTTTTCCGAATGGTCCCAGATCACCGCCAGGTGGGTGGGCGTGTCGCCCTGCATGTCGCGCAGCAGCTTCCAAAGCATGTTGCAGAAGCCCTGCACCGCGCCCACCGGCAGACCGTCGCTCTTGCGCGTCAGGGGCGGCAGGGCGTGATAGGCGCGGAACAGATAGGCCGAGCCGTCGACGAGGAAGAGCCTGACGGCCGGGCCGTCCTGGGTCAGTTCGGAAGCGTTCGGAAGCGGGGGCGCGGCGGCGTCGGTCATGGCCGGCAACATAGGGGGCGCGGCGCGCGTCGGGAACCCTCCGGCGGGCGCGCTCACAGAAACCGCCGTGCCTGCGATCCTGACTTGGCGGGGCGCCGGGCGAGCGCCATAAGAGCGCCCGTGTACGTCCCTCCCGAATCCCCCGAGCTTGACCGCGCGCGAGACGTCCTGCGCCGCACGTTCGGTCATGCCGACTTTCGGGGGCTGCAGGCCGGGGTCATCCACGAACTGCTGACCGGCCACAGCGCCATGGCGGTGCTGCCGACGGGCGGCGGCAAGAGCCTGTGCTACCAGATCCCCTCGCTGATCCGACCAGGGTTGGGCCTCGTCATCTCGCCGCTGATCGCGCTGATGGCCGACCAGGTGCAGGGCCTGCGCCAGGCGGGCGTGGCGGCCGAGCGGCTGGACAGCAACATCTCGCTGGACGAGCGCTCCGACATCTGGCGGCGCATCGACGCCGGCGAGGTCGACCTGCTCTATCTCTCGCCCGAAGGCCTGATGCAGCCCTGGATGCTGGATCGTCTGGCGCGCACGCCATTGGCCCTGATCGCCGTGGACGAGGCCCACTGCGTCAGCCAGTGGGGCCACGACTTCCGGCCCGAGTACCGGATGCTGGGCCGGCTGGCGGAGCTGTTTCCCGACGTGCCGCGCCTGGCCGTCACCGCCACCGCCGACGCCCGCACCCGCGACGACATCCGCGCCGAGCTGCGCCTGCAGGGGGCGGCTGAGTTCGTCGACAGCTTCGCCCGTCCCGAACTGGCGCTGAGCGCCGAGCGCAAGCGCGGCAAGGGCCACGACCGGGTGGTCGAGCTTGTCCTGGAGCGCCCCGGCCGATCGGGCGTCATCTACGCCGGCTCGCGCGATGGGACCGAAAAGCTGGCAGAGCGGCTCAATGCGGAAGGCGTCCCGGCGCTCGCCTATCACGCCGGCCTCGACAAGGCCGTGCGCGCCCGTCGGCTGGAGGACTTCCTCGAGGCCGATGCGGCGGTGATGGTCGCCACGATCGCGTTCGGCATGGGCGTCGACAAGCCCGACGTTCGCTATGTGATCCACGCCGATCCGCCGGCCGCCATTGAGGCCTATTGGCAGGAGGTCGGCCGCGCCGGGCGCGACGGCCAGCCCGCCGAGGGCATCACGCTCTATGGCTCAGCCGACATGGCCTGGGCCGGTCGGCGGATCGAGACCCGCGAGGCGCCTGACGAGGTCAAGCAGGTGCAGTCCCGCAAGCTGCGCCAGTTCTACGCCATGCTGGAGGGCGTCACCTGCCGCGCCGCCGCCGTGCGCCGTTATTTCGGCGAAGAAGGTGTCGGCCGCTGCGGGGTCTGCGACATCTGCGTCTCGCCGCCTACGGGGATCGACGCCACTGAGGCGGCCCAGAAGGCCCTGTCGGCGGTCCACCGCCTGGGCGGACGCCTGGGTCGCGGGCGGGTCATCGAGCACCTGATGGGCAAGACCAAGGACGTGACGCCTCAGGAGGCCCAGCTGCCCACCTTCGGCATCGGCCGGGAATTCAGCCAGCCGACCTGGCGCGATCTCTTCGACACCCTGATCTTCGAGGGCCTGTTGCGCGAAGACCCGAACGACGGTCGCCCCTTGGTAGGCCTGGGCGATGTCGAGGGCGTGCGTCAGGTCTATCGTAACGAGCGCAAGGTCGCGCTGCGCCAGATGACCGACCCATCCGACGGCGGCGGCCGTGCGGGCGGGGGCGCGCGCAAGCGTCGCGAGGGCCGGGCCCTGACCATCCCGCCCGAGAACCAGTTGCTGTTCGAGGCCCTGCGGTCCTGGCGCAAGGAGCAGGCCCAACTGCAGCACGTGCCGCCCTATGTGATCTTCCACGACGCCACCCTGGCCGAGATCGCGGCGGCGCGCCCGACCACCCTGGCGACGCTGGGCAAGGCCGGTGGCGTGGGCCAGGGCAAGCTCGATCGCTATGGAGAGGCGGTTTTGAAGGTGGTTCGAGAGAACTAATCGGCGCGCCGCGAGTTTCCACGGGGTCAAGCCGAGGAGCCTCCCCATGACCGATATCAGCAGCTTCATCCCGTCCGACGTCACCAACGCCGCCGACGGCGCCGCCAAGACCGCCGCCGAAAAGACCAAGCGGGCCAAGGAGGCCGCGCTGGACGCTGTGAAGGCCGCACGCGAAACCGCGACCGAAGTCGCTCAGCAGACCCGCACCTTCGCCACCGAGAAGGCCCGCGCCGGCGCGGCCTGGACCAGCGAGAAGGCCAAGGTCGCCCACCACGTCGCCGAAGACCATCCGATGGGCGTCGCCCTCGGCGCCTTCGCGATCGGCTTGGGTCTGGGTTTCCTGATTTCGCGAAACGCGCGCTAAACCGCGCTGAGCCGGGCGAACAGCCCGGATCTAGAGACTGAGACGCTCGGCGTTCACGCCCGCCGCCCGCCAGGCGGCGAGGCGTGCGAACGCCAGCGTCAAGGCCTTGCGTCGCGCGGGCGCCAGCGGCGTCAGCGGCGCCTCGCGCACCACCGCCCCACCGAATCCATCTGCGACAAGCAGCCCCGGTTCTTCCGGCAAGATCCCGTCCGGAAAACTGGGCGAGACGGCGAAATAAAACGCGTCGCAGAACGGCGCGTACTCGCCCCATTTCCGATCGACGCGGAAATCCTCCAGTCCCGACTTCACCTCGACGATCAGCACATCGCCCTTCGGCCCCAAGGCCATCAGGTCAGCCCTTCGTCCGTTGGGCAGGGTCACTTCCGCCAAGGGCGCATAGCCCAGGTCGACCAGAAGCCGCGCCGCGCCGCGCGTCACGGCCAGCGTCGTTTCAGGGCGTGAGGGCGCCAGCTCGATGATTACGTCCATCGCGCGCGATCATGTTCCAGCTTTGTTCGCAAATCAAGCCGCCCGCGCCCGACCTCCGCCATCTGGCCTTCCCTGCGCCCTGCCCCTAAAGACGGGCCATGTCCGGCGCCCGCGCTCCTCTCCTGCCCTATGCGGCGCTCCTCGCCGCCATCGTCACGCTGTGCGTGGGGACCTCGTTCGCCAAGACCCTGTTCCCGCTGGTGGGCGCCCAGGGCGTCAGCGCCTATCGCGTCGGTTTCTCGGCGCTGATCCTGCTGGCCATCTGGCGTCCCTGGCGTCATCGGCTCTCCGTCGCGGATCTTCGCACCGTGGCGATGTACGGCGCGGTGATGGGCACGATGAACCTGTGCTTCTACATGTCGATCCGCACCATCCCGCTGGGCCTGGCCATCGCCATCGAGTTCATGGGGCCTCTGGTGTTGGCCGTCGCCCACTCCCGCCGCCTTATCCACTTCGTCTGGATCGCCCTGGCGGTGCTGGGCCTTGGCCTGCTGTTGCCGATCAACCCCGGCGCCAAGCCGCTGGACCCGGTCGGCGTGGCCTATGCCTGCGCGGCGGCCGTGATGTGGGCGCTCTACATCATCCTGGGCAAGCGGACGGCTCACCTGCACGCGGGGCGCTCCGTCGCGCTGGGCATGACCACCGCAGCGCTGATCGTCGCGCCGATCGGCCTGGTCTCGGCGGGCGCCACATTGTTCGATCCGAAGATCGCCGCCCTGGGCCTAGTGGTGGCGGTCCTGTCCAGCGCGATCCCCTACTCGCTGGAGATGATCGCTCTGCGCGGCATTCCCAAGCGCAGTTTCGGCGTCCTGCTCAGCCTGGAGCCGGCGGTCGGGGCGCTGGCCGGACTGGCGATCCTGAACGAGCGGTTGGTTGTGACCCAGTGGCTGGCGATCGCCGCCATCGTCGCGGCCTCGGTCGGAACGATCCTCACCACGCCCGCCGAAGCGGTCAGCGAGGACGTTCCTTAAGCTCAGCGCTGTCCGCCGCGCGCGACGAACCAGCCGTTGCGGAAGCTCTGGTCGGCCTTGCCATAGAGGAAAGGAGAACCGTCGGGCTGGGTGAACGCCCCGCCGGCGGCGACCAGCACGGCATGGCCGGCGGCCGTATCCCACTCCGAGGTCGGGCCGTGGCGCGGATAGATGTCGGCCGAGCCCTCGGCGATCCGACACATCTTGATCGAGCTGTCCATCGGCGTGCGCAGATCAAAGCCGTACTCTGCGGCCAGCTCCGTCGCCTTCTCCTCGCGCATCGTGTGGCTGATCAGGCCCAGCGCCTGGCCGGCCGGCCAGGGGCGGACATGGATCGGCGTCTCGGCCGCGTCCGGTCCGGCGCGCTTGGCCGCGCCTTCGGCCGTGGTGAACCACACCTCGCCCGTGGCCGGCGCACAGACCGCGCCGGCGACCGCAACCCCGCGCTCGATGAGGCCGATATTGACCGTGAAGTTCGGATCGCCGCGGACGAAGGCCTTGGTGCCGTCGACGGGGTCGACCAGGAAGAAGCGCGGACCGATCGCCTCGGGCGTGCCGAACTCGCTGGCGTCCTCCTCCGAGATCACCGGAATCTGGGGATAGAGCTTCGCCAGACGCTCCAGGATCAGGCGCTCGCCGGCGCGATCGGCCTCGGTGACCGGACTTTCGTCGGCCTTCTGGGCGACGGCCAGCTCCGTGCGCCAGTACGGCAGGATGACCACGGCGGCCTCCTCGGTGATCTTGGCCAGGACCCGCCCCCAGTCCGCAAGGTCCTGAACCGTCAGATTGTCGTCGCTCATGCCTGCCCCCGGGGGTCGTCGCCGACGAAGACCAGACGCACACGCATGGCGTCGATGGTCTGCTTGCCGGCCTCTTCGAAATTCACCGTCACGCGATGTCCGATCACGGACTGCACCTGCCCCAGGCCCCAGTCGGGCTGGCCAGGATGGCGCACCAGGACGCCGGGCTCTAGGAACGGATCGATCACGGCCGTTTCCATAGGGCCAGTCCGCGCGCGATGAAATGCGCGACCGGCCAAACAGGCGCGTTATTTTCTCGAAGCGGCGATAGCCGCGCGGCGCCGGCGCGTGGTTTGCGAAAGGCTCAAATCACGGCAAAGTCCGCCGCCATGACCGAGACCGTCTCCGAGACCGCCGCCCCCGCGTCCCCCGAAACCGACGTTCAGGGCCCCGACTTCGCCGCCATGCTGGCCGCGCGCCTGTGTCACGACTTCATCAGTCCGGCCAGCGCCATCGTCTCGGGCCTCGATCTGCTGGACGACCCTTCGGCCCAGGACATGCGCGACGACGCCATGAACCTGATCGCCTCCTCGGCCCGCAAGCTGGCCGACCTGCTGCAGTTCACGCGGGTGGCGTTCGGCGCCTCGGCTTCGGCGGAAAACTTCGACTCGCGCGAACTCGAGAAGCTGGCGCAGGGCGTCTTCGCCCATGTGCGCCCCACCCTGGACTGGCAGATCGAGCCGCAGGCGATGAACAAGCCTTCGTCGCGCGCGGTGCTGAACATCGCCCAGATCGCCGCCAGCGCCCTGCCGGCCGGCGGCGTCGCCACCGTCAAGGGCGTCGCCGCCGATGGTCGCTTCTCGATCATCGCCGACGCCCAGGGGCCGCGCGCGCGCCTGCGCCCCGAGGTTCTGGCGGGCCTGAAGGGCGAACCCCTGGCCGAGGGCCTTGGCGGTCCGTGGGTGCAAGCGGCCTATCTGAACGCCCTGGTCCGGGCGGCCGGCGGCCAGATCGCCGTGGAGATCGCCGAAGAGCGCGCGTCGATCGCCGCTTGGGTCCCCGCCTAGCGCGCAAGATCGCGCGCCCGATCCGGGTTTTAGCAAACCGCTCCTTAACCAGCCGCTGCGCATGGTGCCCGCCTGGATTGGAGCGCGCCGTGAAGACCTGTCTGGTGGTCGACGACAGCCGGGTGATCCGTAAGGTCGCCCGCCGAGTCCTTGAGGACATCGGCTTCGAGATCGCCGAGGCCGCCGATGGCATGGAGGCCCTGGCGTGGTGCCGCGCGGCCATGCCTGACGCTGTGCTGCTCGACTGGAACATGCCGGTCATGAACGGCATCGATTTTCTGCGCCAGCTACGGGCCGAGCCGGGCGGTGCGGCGCCCAAGGTCATCTTCTGCACGGTCGAGAACAGCCCCGACCACATCCGCGCGGCGCTGGAGGCCGGGGCGGACGAATACATCATGAAGCCCTTCGACGGCGACATCATCGAGGCGAAGTTCGCCGAGGCGGGCCTGCTGTGACGCCCGAAGACATGGATCTGCTGGCCGCCCTCGGCCGCGCGCGCGCCGGCGTCCGTATCGAGACCGAGAAGCCCTATCTGATCGAGAGCCGCCTGGCGCCGCTGGCGCGACGAGAGAGCTATGACTCGATCGACGCCCTGATCGCGGCGTTGCGTAGCAAGCGTGAGGAGCGCTTGATCTGGGCGGTCGTCGAAGCGCTTTGCCGCAGCGAAACCCGGTTCTTCCGCGGGCGCGAGACCTTCGCCCAGCTTCGCGACCAGGTCCTGCCCGCGCTATCGCAACGCCGTCGCGAGACGCCGATCCGGATCTGGAGCGCGGCCTGCGCGACCGGGCAGGAAGTCTATTCGATGGCCATCGCCGCCGCTGAGGCCCCGGGACTGTTTCCGGGCGCGCGGTTCGAATTCTTCGGCTCGGACCTGTCGGAACGCAGCCTGGAAAAGGCGCAGGCCGGCATCTACACGCAGTTCGAGGTCCAGCGCGGCCTACCGATACGGCTTCTGATCAAGTACTTCGAGAGCCAGGATGACACCTGGGCGATCTCGCCCCGGATTCGTCAGATGGTTCGCTGGAAGCGGATCAACCTGCTGGCGGACCTGTCGGCCATGGGACGGTTCGACGTGATCCTGCTGCGCAACGTGCTGGGCGGCATGGAGGCCTCGCTGCGCGGCAAGGTGGCCCGGGCGCTGGCGGCGCTGCTGCCCGAGGACGGCGTCCTGGTGCTGGATCCGGAAGACGACGCCTCGGAGATCGACGAAGTGCTGACCCCCGCGCCCGGCGGTCACGGCATCTATCTGCGTGACCCGTCCATTCGGGCGGCGGCGGCCGCATAGGCGCTTCCCGGGGGGCGCGCCAGCCAGGCGCCGCCCACGAGGCCGCCTAAGGCTTCCCGAAGTTTCGCCGCGCCGCCGACGCTCCCAGGCGTCAACGCCGCGAGGGCCGGCGCCAGCTTGCGAAACAGAATAGGCGGGGCGTCCGGTCCGATGATCGCTTGCCGCAGGTCCATCAGATCGACCACGGTCCGAGCGGCCTTGCGCCACGCGACCGGCGGATGGCCGCCGTGCGGCGGCGGGGCGCGGCAGTCGGAGAAGTCCGGGCGCAATCCGCAGCCCGCCTCGATCGTCGCCTCGACCTCGCGGGCGTAGGTCTGGTCGCGGGCCAGGCGGTCGACATCGACGACCAGATCGGCGTGCGGCAGCGCCTTCAGGTAGGACCGCAGCCACACCGCCAGGAACGCCTGAAAGGAAATGCTGGCGGGCGCGCGTTTGAGCCGGGCGCGGACTGTCGCGATCCGATCGGCCAAGGGCGCGCCGCCTTCAAACCCGGCGCCCAGAAGCACGCGGGAGACGTCCGCGCAGCCGGCCATTTCCGACAGCAGGACATAGTGACAGAGCTCGAAATAGGTCGGGCGCGGGCGGCGACGCAACGAATAGAACGACAGCCACTGCTGAACCGGGTCGCGGATCAGCACGATGTGGAACCCGCCAAAGCGCCGCTTCAGCCACCCTGCACGGCCCAGGGTTCGACAGCAGGCCAGCACCGGGATCTGGTTCCGTTCGCGTGCAGCCGCCACCAGGCCCTCGACATAGACCTGCTGTTCCAGATCGCTGGCCTCGGGGTCGATCCAGAAGCGGTCCAGGGCGAAGCGGGGATCGAAGCCGCGAACGCCGCCAGCGGGATCGAGAACAACCTCGAACTCTCGCAGATAGGGCGCATCGCCGCCCGGATGGCGCAGGCCGCTGTTGTTGGGTGTCTCGACTTGGATGGTGGCGGCGGTGACGCGCGCCAGCTGCTCGTGCCACGGCTCGTAATAGGCCCGGACACCGGCCATCCTGCGGAAGCGATGCCAGACATAGGTACTGGAACAGCGCCAGCCGCTATGAATGAAGACCGTCGTGGCGTCGGACGTGGGCAAGCGGCTGAAATCCCCGGAATGGGGAAGCTTCGCCGCACATTCTTTCAACCCTATAACGCGGTCGCCACCCAAGATTGCATCGACGACACGTAGGGTTACATCCAGACACAAAAAAGGCTCGCCGACGTTCGGCGAGCCTCTCTCGAAATATGCGCGCTGAGCCTAGTTGCTCTTCACGTCTCGCGCCGTTTCCGTCACGGCCTTACCCGCCGACGAGACGTCCTTGCCGGCCCCTTCGACGGTGTTGCAGGCCGCGACCGAAAGCGAGGCGGCGAGGGCGGCCAGGATCACCAGTTTACGCATGTTATTCTCCGCTGTTCGCCCGAGCCGCGCGCGGCGGGGCGTGTGAACCGTTGCCCTTGCAGAACGCCAGCAGCGAAGCTCGGTTCCGACTCAGACCACGGCGTTCACCGCCTGAGGAGTCGGAAAGGTCAGGCGGACGGTCAGGCCGCGCGGCTCGCGGGTTTCGAACGCCACAGCCCCCCGCAGCTGGCGGGCGAAAGCGGTCATCAGCGTGCGCCCCACTCCCCCGCTGAGGCTGTCGGCCGCTCCGGGGCCATCGTCGCTGATCGACAGCTCGGCCTCGTCGCCGCGCACGTGGAAACCCACGACCAACGCCCCGCCGCCGGGTCCGAAGGCATGCTTCTGGGCGTTGGTGATAGCCTCCACGGCGAACAGCGCGATCGGGGCCAGCCGGTCGGGATCGATGACCAACGGATCGGCATGAACCTCGGTCCGCACCAGTCCGCCCGCACCGCCGAAGCCGCCCATGTCGTTGGCCAGAAGTTGGGCGGTGAGCTCCTCGAGGAACGGCCGCAAGTCCACCCGCTTGAGGTCCGGCCCCTGGTAGAGCGCGCGGTAGATCTGCGCGAGCGCGGTGATCCGCTGGCGCGTGTCGTTCATCGCCGCCTTGGCCGCCGGATCGGCCAGCGCCCGCTGCTGCATGTTGAGCAGGGAGGTGATGATCTGGAGATTGTTCTTCACCCGGTGATGGATCTCGCGCATCAGCGCGTCCTTCTCGGCCAGGCTGTCCATCAGCGAGGCGTCGCGGGTGACGATCGCGCCCGCCATGGCGTCGAGCGTGGTGGCCAGCTCCCGGATCTCGGGCGGCGCACGCTCGGCCTGCAGGGGCCGCACGGTGAAGCGTCCGCGGGCGTAGATGGCCGCGACCCGCTGCAGATAGACGATCCAGCGGATCACGCCGCGCTCGGCCGCGTAAAGCACCGCGCCTAGCGCCAGGGCGAAGGCCAGCAGCGGCAGCAGCAGGCGGGAGATCGGATTGATCGACGCCCACGAGAGCAAGCCGGGCGACGGCGCCGACAGGATCACGAACACCTTGTCGTCAACGAGCGGCGCGGCCGAGTAGTTGCGCTGACGCCCGGCCAGGTCCTCGCTGCTCCACAGCACTGACTTGTCGCGCGCGGCGATGGTCCGCCAGCCCGGATAGGGTTCGCCGAACGCCTGGGAGTCTGTGGCGGCGAACACGCGGCCGTTGGAGTCGGCCAGGGCCACCTCCGCCCCGTTGGGCAGGAATCGGCTGGTGGTCTGTAGCTTCAGTTCCCGCAAGGTCAGCACGGCGGCCATCGCGCCGTCAAAGCGATCAGAGCCCCCCGCGCGGACGGCGGCCAGGATCGACGGCTCGTCGGCGTAGACCGCGCCCGGGGCGGCGGCGACGATCATGGTCTCCCCGCCGCGCAGCGCCTGGAACCAGGGTCGTGCGCCGCGCTGGGTGTCGTAGGGCGTGGTGGCGGCGGCGCAGGCCACGCGTCCGCGCGCATCGAAGCGGATCAGGTTGGCGTAGCCGGGCAGGCGGGCGCGGACGTCGGCCAGACGCTGGGCGCACTCCAGGCCTACCGAGCCCGGCCCCAAGGTCTGGAGGAGCACCCCGGCCGCCTCGATGCGGGCGCGAGCGATCGTGGCGCTATGGCCTGCGGCCAGCTCCAGGCTCTGACGACGCGCGTCGGCTTCGGCCCGAAAGGCGAAGATCGACTGCAGTCCGCCCAAGATGAGCACAGGCAGCAGGGCCACGCACAATGCGAGCGCCAGGCGGACTCGGATGGAGTTGGCGGCGCGCGCGGCGCGGCCGGAAAACGCGTTCACCGGGGCGAGCTCAATCGCTCCGCGTCGGCCAGGATCGCACGCATCGCATCCCCCGCCGACGCCCCGTCGCGGTCATAGGCGCCCGTCTCGAGGATCGCCTGCAACGCTCGGCGCGCCCGGCTGACCCGGCTCTTCACCGTGCCGACCGCGCAGTTACAGATTTCGGCGGCCTCTTCGTAGGCGAAGCCCCCGGCGCCCACCAGGATCAGCGCTTCGCGCTGCTCCGGCGGCAGCATGGTCAGGCCCTGACGCAGCTCATCCAGCGCCACCGGCGCCTCGGGATCGTCCACCGCCACCAGCGTGCGTTCGGCCGCTTCCTGGTCGAGCTGGGACTGGCGCCAGCTACGGCGCTTTTCCGAGTAGAACTGGTTGCGAAGGATCATGAAGGTCCAGGCCTTCATGTTCGTGCCCATCTGGAAACTGGCGCGGGCGTCCCAGGCCTTCATCATGGCGTCCTGCGCCAGATCGTCGGCGGCGGTGGGGTCGCCGGTCAGGGTGCGCGCGAAGGCCCGGAGATGGGGGATCAGCGTGACGAGCTCGCGCTTGAACGCATTGTCCCGCACCGGGTCGGGCGCCGAACGCCCAACATACGGCTGGTCAGTGCTCATTTTTCGCCTGCCGGCGGTTCAGCCTTGCGCAGGATATCGAGAAACTCGTCGGGAACCGGCTCGTTGACGACCTCGTCGAACATCTGCCTCAGGCGAACCCCGATCGCCTGCTGACGCAGGCGCGCTTCGTCAAGCGCCGCGGCGCTCTTGCGTTTGTCTTCCATGGGTACGTGTTCGATCATGTCCTCGACGCCGAAGCTTATCGGCGCCCGCCCCCTTTGGCCGAATGTCTTTCCGCCAGACGACAACGTGGTTTTCCGTACCCGGTTCCATAAGCTTGGGCATAAGATGGCAAAAATCTGCGCGCGGCGGAACCGTCCAGTTGAGGGGGCGTTATCGACCTTCGACGGAACGGCGTAGCTTCACCGTTCGTTGGTAGGTTTTTGAAGACATCGAATCGGGAGGGGTCATGAGTCTTCTTGCTCGTCTGGCGCCGCATTTGCCTTACATCCGCCGCTACGCTCGCGCCCTGACAGGCGACCAGACGACCGGCGACCA
Organism: Pseudomonadota bacterium; assembly: GCA_020161365.1. Taxonomy (GTDB): domain Bacteria; phylum Pseudomonadota; class Alphaproteobacteria; order Caulobacterales; family Caulobacteraceae; genus Caulobacter. Next base: position 160,887 of record JAIUNU010000008.1, read on the forward strand.
CTATGTCCGCGTCGCGCTGGAGGCCCTGGCCGCCGGCGAGTTGTCGCTGGACGCCGATCTGTCGCCCCGCGTGGCGCTGTATCGGGTGTTCCATGCCATCTGGCTGAGCTCCGGCGCCCAGCTTGAGGCCCGCCGCGACGAGGCCTCGCTGACCAGCGATGACGCCGCCCAGCGCCTGATGCGCATTGCGCCGCGCTCGCGCCAGGCGTTCCTCCTAACGGCTCTTGAGGGCTTCACGCCCACCGAAGCCGCCCAGATCCTGGACTGCGACTTCGGCGAGGTCGAACGCCTGATCGCCGACGCCCAGGCCGAGATAGACGCCGAACTGGCGACCGAAGTCCTGATCATCGAGGACGAGCCGGTCATCGCCGCCGATATCGAGGCCCTAGTCCGCGAGCTCGGTCACGAAGTCACCGACATCGCCGCCACGCGGGGTGAGGCTCTGGAGGCGGTCGCGCGCCGCACGCCCGGCCTCGTCCTGGCCGACATCCAGCTGGCCGACGGCTCGTCGGGCATCGACGCGGTCAAGGACATCCTGGGCCGCATGGACGTGCCGGTGATCTTCATCACCGCCTTCCCCGAACGCCTGCTGACCGGCGAGCGTCCCGAGCCGACCTTCCTGATCACCAAGCCGTTCCAGCCGGAGACGGTGAAGGCGGCGATCGGTCAGGCGCTGTTCTTCCATCCGCGTCGCACCCGCAAGGCGGCCTGAAAGTCTTAAGACCGCCTGCTCACGGAAACGGCCTCCCACTAGGGAGGCCGTTTTTCTTTGGGAGCCTTGGCGCGTCCGATCAGCGCGGCGGCTGCTTGGTCGGCCGAAGCATGCCGACATCATAGCCCAGCGCCTTGGCGCGCGCGATCAGCGCCGTCCGATCCGCGTCGGTCGGGGGCTGACGCGACAGAAGCCACAGATAGCGGCCAGACCCTTCGCCGACGATCGCCCAGCTGTAGTCGTCGGCATGGTCCATGATCCAATAGTCGCCGAAGAACGGACCAAAGAAGCTGACCTTCAGCTTGGCGTTGGTCGTGGTGTCGACGACCTTGGCCTTGCCCTCGGCGGTCCGGACCGGCCCGTCGACGGCATCCTGGCGGCACGTGTTGAGGACGCGGATGAACCCGTCTGGGCGCTTGGAATACTCGGCGGTGACGCCCTCGCAACCCTTCTGGAATCGCATGTCGTAGCGGGCCACCTCGTACCACTTGCCCAGATAGCGATCGAGCTCGACCGCCTTGGCCGGCTGCGGTGGGTTGGGGTTGCCGACCGGCCCGGAGGCGCACGCGCCCAGGGTCGTGGCCAGCGACAGAACGAGGGGCAGGGCGAGCAGCGACGTGCGCATGGAACCTCCGGAAATCTCGCCTGACGGTACGCGCGGAGAGGTCCGGCGGATGACGCATCGTGCGGAAAAGAGAAGGCCAGAACGACAACCGCCCCGCCGGGGTTCCGGCGGGGCGGCGCGACGTCGGGAGGTGTGGGCGCCTCTTACTCGGCCGCGATGCTGACCGGCGCGACCGGCCGATCCTTGAAGTTGATGGCCTGCAGGTAGCGGATGCCTTCCTCGGCGATGTCGTCGCCGACCATCCGCTCGCCTTCGCTCTTCAGCTCGGCCAGGTCCACGTACATGGCGTAGAAGGCCTTGGTGCGGTCGGTGATGATGCCGGCGTTCAGCAGCGTCTTGACCAGCACCCGGAAGATGTTGGTCTGCTCCTTCATGTTTTCCCGACGCACGTCGTCGGTCATGATCTTCCCATACTCCTCGACCACCTTGTCGGGATCCAGGCCGAACTCGCGGTAGAGATCCAGCTGCTGGTGCGGGGAGACTAGGTTGAACAGCAGGGTCTGGAAGCAGTGCGCCGCCCAGTCCTCGATGATCGCGTGCTCTTCGGGCGACAGCTTGGGCACGGTGCGGTCGGCCCAGATCTTCCCGAACTTGTGGTGGAAAGCCTCGTCGGTCATCACCAGCTGCAGCAGCTTCTTGCCGACCGGGTCATTGATGTTGTTGTAGAAGGTGGCGAAGGCGCCCATGGCCAGGCCCTCGACCAGCATCTGCATCCCGATGATCTTCTTGTAGACCTCGGGCGAGCCGATGATCTCGACCAGCAGGGTCTTCAGGGCCGGGCCGCACTCGACCGGACGACCCCAGCGCGCCTTGATATACTTGGCGAAGGCCGTGACGTGGCGGGCCTCTTCGCGGGTCTGGTTGGCGGCGTACTCCTGGGCGCCCTGGTCCTTCAGCACGTGGCACAGGCTGGCCGACAGGTTCAGCGCGCCCTGCTCGCCGTGCAGGATCGACGAGAAGTTCCGCAGCACCGACTGGTTGATGAACCGGACGCGCTGCTTGGGGTCCGACAGATGGTTCGAGACATAGTCGGTCGACAGGGCGATGACCATCTCCTCGGGAACCAGCGGCTGGTTCTCCATGTCGAACGGCTCGTCGAAATCGATATAGGCCTTGTCCAGCGGATCCCAGAAGTGGTCATGGGTCGCGGAGATGATCTTGTCGAACGCGGTCGAGCGGTTGTTGTACCGGTCGAGTTCGAGCATCGACTCGAAGTCGTCCGGCGCCACCGCGTCGTACATGGCGTCCTTGGTGATGTTCTTGTCCGTCATGGCGGCGCTCCCTAATTCGGCCGATCGACTGGGATGTGGGCTCGCCGAGGCCCGTCTTGCGCAGGCCTTCGGCTATCTAAACAGTGTCAACTCAAGACTTGATCGCGGTCAAATGAAAAATGACGCCGCCGTCAGGTTCGCGCGACAGGGGTAATCGGAGTGACCATGAACGTGTTCGTTCTGACGGGGGCCGGCGTCTCGGCCGAGAGCGGTCTGGGCACCTTCCGCGACAAGGACGGCGTCTGGACGAAATATGACCTGAACGAGGTCGCGACCCCGCAAGGCTTCGCCCGTAATCCGGCCCTGGTGCGCGATTTCTACAACGCCCGCAGCGCCAACCTCGTAGAGGCCCGGCCGAACGCCGCGCACGACGCCCTGGCGCGCCTGGAGGCGGGCCTGGCCGAACGGGGCGGGACGCTGTTTCTCTGCACCCAGAACGTCGACGACCTGCATGAGAAGGCCGGCTGCCGGCGAGTCGTCCACATGCACGGCGAGCTGGCCGTCACGCGCTGTCATCACTGCGAGGCGACCTGGCCAGACGCGGGGCCGCTATCGCCCGACACCGTCTGCGCCGCCTGCGGACGCGACGGCGGCGCCCGGCCTCATGTGGTCTGGTTCGGCGAGGTTCCGCTGTTCATGGACGAGATCGAGGACGCCCTCTCGCGCGCCGACCTCTTCGTCTCGATCGGCACCTCAGGCTCGGTCTATCCGGCGGCGGGCTTTGTCAGCGAGGCGCGGGCGATGGGGATCGCCACCTGCGAGATCAATCTTGAGCCCTCGGCCAACGCCTATGTCTTCGACGAGAAACTCTACGGCCCCGCCACCGAGGTCGTGCCGGCCTGGGTGGAGCGGCTGCTGGCCAAACTCTAGGCCAGCCGTGCCACGCCCCATTCGCACCAGCCCAGAGGGCGGGGGGTCTTGGGCATGTAGCGCTGTTCGACCTCGTTCAGGTGGAACCCCGCCGCCGCGACGGCGCTGGCGACCGGACGCGTCAGGTGGCACCCGCCGGCCATCCGCTTCCACAGCGGCTCCAGGCGACGCTGCCAACGTGAGACCTCGGCGTCGGGCGACAGGCCATGCTCGCAGAACAGGAAACGTCCGTTGGGGCGCAGCACCCGCCGCGCCTCGGCCAAGACCGCTGTCGGCGACTGCACCGAGCACAGGGTGAAGGTGCAGAGCACGGTGTCGAAGCTGGCGTCGGCGAGCGGAAGACGCTCGGCCTCGCCGGCCTGGATGTCGACAACAAGGCCGTCTGGACGCGGCGCCTGTCCGGCGATCGCCCGCAGCTCTGGCGAGGGATCAACGCCCGTCACCCGCGTGGTCTTGGCCGGGTCATAGTAGGCGAGGTTGAGGCCGCCGCCGATCCCCAGCTCCAGTACCTCGCCCTCGGCGCGCGGGGCGACGCGACGTCGCTGGGCCTGGATCGCCGGCGCGCCGCAGGCGCAGCACAACAGCTTCGGCAGGATATTGCGCTCGTACCAGCTGGCCATGTTTGGTCCTCCCCGCGCAAGGAGAGCGACCCGGCGGGCCTGCGGTCAAGACACCCGGGTGATCAGGCGCGCCCCTCCAGCGCCGCCAGCACCGCCGGCTGCAGGCGCGCCAGCTCGGCCAGCCGCTCGACCAGCGCCTCGCGGCTGTCCAGGGCCAGGCCATCGCGCAGTCGGGCCATCCGGTCCTTAACCTTGCCAAGATCAGCGGCGTTGGCGGCGCTGACGACCGCCGCCTGATGCTTGCACGCGCCGAACTTCTCGAAGCCCGGGCAGGTGCAGGTCCCCTCGCCCGCCGGCGCCCACAGCTGGACGACGTAAAGATCACCGACGCTGCCGGTGACGTGGGCCGTGACCTTGTCGTCCTCGATCGCGACGAGGTCGACCGCGCCCGCCTCGGCCATGGCCACGCCCGTGTCGAACCAGCGCTCGTCCATGCGTTCGCGCCAGGCTTCGGTGTCGAAGAAGCTCATGCCTCGTCCTCGATGCGGTGGATGTCGTCGTCCGACAGGCCAAAATGGTGGCCGATCTCGTGGACCAGCACGTGGGTGATCAGGTCGCCCAGGGTGACGTCGCCGCGTTCGGCCCATTCGTCCAGGATCGGCCGGCGATAGAGAAAGACCCGAGACGGCTCGGCCCCGAAATCCAGCACCGAGCGGCTGCTCAGATCCACACCCTGATAGAGGCCGGTCAGCTCAAAGGCGTCTTCAATACCGAGGCTGTCCAGGACCTCTTCGCTGGGAAAGTCATCGACCCGGATGACCACCTCGCCGGCGAGCTGGCGGAATTCGGCGGGCAGGTCGTCGAAGGCCTGCTTGGCCAGGAGGGCGAAATCGTCGAGCGACGGGGCGAGGCGATCGGACCATGTCATCAGGTTCACATAGAGCGATTGGCGGTGATCGCCATAGGCTCGCCCTCTTCTCAGGCGACAGATCGGCCGTCGCAACGCAGAAAACGCGACCGAGGGCCACACCCGAGCTTGATCGCCCTCTGGTCACGGCTCGACTAATCTGGGATTCTGATTCGAGGACCCGCTGGGGTAGCGACGCGCCTGATGACTTCGTACGACCTGATCCTCGCGGCGGCGGCCGGCGCGGTGTGTCTCGCCCTTTCCGTCGCCCTGTGGTCCCACGGGCAGCGACGGAACCTGGAGGCGCGCATCGCCGCGCTCAAGACGCGCCTGATCCAGCAGGGCGGCTCTGACGACGCCCCGGCCTGGCTCGACGCCTTCGACACCACCGTGGTCGCGGTCGAAGCCGGCCAGGCCAGTCTGGTCGCCGGCGGCGAAGGCCTGGCGGCGTGCGCCAAGGCGCTGGGCGCGCCCGCCGAGGTTTCGGCCGTGGTCGCCGCGCTCGGCGACGCCGATCCGAACTACGCCCAGAAGCTATCGGCCCTGTTCGAGCGGGGCGAGCCCTGCGTGTTCGAGGTGCGCGGCCCCAGCGGCCTCGTCTCGGTCGAAGGTCGCGCCGCCGGCGCCCTGGCCTGGCTTCGCCTGGCGCCGATCGACCGCGCGGACTCGGGCCTGCCCACCGCCGCCCGCTTCGCCGCTTTCGTCGACAGCGTCGTCGAGCCCTGCTGGATCGCCGGCGCCGACGGCCAGGCGATCTGGGGCAACGCCGCCTTCGTACGCGCCGTGGGCGCGGGCTCAGCTCAGGGCTCGGCCCTGGCCGGCAAGAGTTTCGATCGCGGCGCCGACGCCGTGGTCGTCGAAGCCGCCAGCAAGGGCGAGCGCCGCGAGGCGCTGCGCTGGATCAATGTCGAGGGCCGTCGCCGCGCGTTCCGCCTGTCGGCCCAGCCGCTGGACGGCGGCGGCGTGGGCGTGTTCTGCGCCGACGTGACCGAGATTGAGGACGTCCGCGACGCCTTCAAAAAGCACGTCGAGGCCCACGACGAGACGCTGAACCACATCGCCGAGGCCGTGGCGATCTTCAGCCAGACGCGTCGCCTGTCGTATCACAACACCGCCTTCGCCGAGCTCTGGGGCCTGGAGCCGGCGTGGCTGGCCGACCGCCCGACCCACGGCGAGGTGCTGGATCGCCTGCGCCAGCGCCGCCGCCTGCCCGAGACCATCGACTACGCCGGTTGGAAGGCCGCCGAACTGGCCCGCTACGAGCATCTCGGCCCGCAGGCCGACGACCTGTGGGACCTGCCCGACGGCCGCACGCTGAAGGTCGTCCGCCAGCCGCACCCGCTGGGCGGCATGCTGCTGATCTATTCCGACATCACCGGCGAGCTGCGCCTGAAGGCCCAGTACAACGCCCTGATCCAGGTGCAGCAGGCCACGCTCGACAAGCTGAACGACGCCGTCGCCGTGTTCGGCTCGGACGGCCGGCTGCGCCTGCACAACGAAGCCTTCGAGACCTTCTGGAACGTCACCCCGCACGCCCTGGAGGCGGCGGGCGACTTCGAGGGCGTGGTCGAGCTGTGCGTGCCGCGCCTACACGACCTGTCGTTCTGGCGCGAGCTCAAGGGCCGGGTCGCCGATCCTGATCCGCAGATGCGGGCCCCGACCTCGGGCGAGGTGCGGACCTCCGACAGCCGCATCGTGCTGTACCAGAGCCGGCCGCTGCCCGACGGCGCGACCCTGATCGCCTTCGCCGACGTCACCGACACCCGCGACCTGCAAAGCGCCCTGGCGGATCGTTCGGCCGCCCTGGCCGAGGCCGAGCGCCTCAAGCGCGACTTCGTCGGCAACGTCTCCTACGAGCTGCGCACGCCGCTGACGACCATCATCGGCTATTCCGAACTGCTGGAGCGGGCCGACGGTATCTCGGAACGCGGTCGCAACCACGTGGCCGCCGTGCGCGCCGCCGCCACCCAGCTGGCCCGCTCGATTGACGACGTGCTGGACATGGCCCAGATCGACGCTGGCGAGATGGCGCTGGAGATCGAGGACATCCGCGTCTCCGACCTCTTGCTCAACGCCCAGGAGCGCGCGCTGAAGGACGCCCAGTTGGGCGGCGTGACCCTGGCCGTCGAGTGCGACGAGGAGGTCGGCCTGATCCGCGGAGACGGCAAGCGCCTGGCCCAGACCCTGGACCACCTCGTCGAGAACGCCCTGCGCCAGACCCCGCCCGGCGGCCGGGTCACCCTGTCGGCGCGCCGTGCGCTGGGCGAGGTGCGGCTGGACGTCTCCGACACTGGCCGGGGCGTACCCTTCCACGTCCAGGCCCACATCTTCGACCGCTTTGTCGGCCGCGATCGTGGTGGCCCGGGCCTTGGCCTGGCGTTGGTCAAAGCGCTGGTCGAGCTGCACGGCGGCTGGGTGGCGCTGGAGAGCGAGCCGGGCAACGGCTCGACCTTCACCTGCCACCTGCCCGAAACCCAGCAGCCGGGCGCCATGCAGCCCGAACTGGGGTTCTAGCCGATCGGTCCAGACGGGGCGGCGGAGCAATTTATTGCCCGCCCGAACCGGAAAAGGCCGTGTCGCCGCATCCTTGTGCCTCCGAAGGCCTTTACGGAACGCATCGGCGCCGCTAGAAGCGCTGCCGATGTCCTTCGCCGCGACCAAAACTATTACCCGCAAAACGGCCCACCTCGGTGGGGCGGCGGGCGTGCGCGCGATCTAAGCGGCATCCTCGAACCAGCCCCGCCGATGCGCGGGGCGGCTCTCACATCCAGAGACCGAAAGCTCCCCGCGCTCCAGACCTTCCGGAGACGCCTTCCATGAGCTTCAAGTTTTCCCGATCCAACCCGCCCCACGTCGGCGTCGTCGGCGCCACCGGTCTCGTCGGCGGCATGATGCGCGAACTGCTGGCCGAGCGGGATTTCCCCCTCGCCTCGCTTCGCCTGTTCGCCTCGGCGCGTTCGGCGGGCAGCAAGGTCGACTTCAAGGGCCAGCAGATCGTGGTCGAGGACGCCGCCACCGCCGACTTCGCAGGCCTGGACATCGTGTTCTTCTCGGCGGGCGGCTCGACCTCGCGCGCGCTGGCCCCGAAAGCCGCCGCCGCCGGGGCGGTGGTGATCGACAACAGCTCGGCCTGGCGCAGCGATCCGGACGTCCCCCTGGTGGTGGCGGAGGTCAATCCGCACGCGCTGAACAACATTCCCAAGGGCATCGTCGCCAATCCCAACTGCACCACCATGGCCGCCATGCCGGTGCTCAAGCCCCTGCACGAGAAGGCGGGGCTGAAGCGCCTGACCGTCAGCACCTACCAGGCCGCCTCGGGCGGCGGCATGGAGGGTATCGAGGTCCTGTCCGAGCAGCTGCGCGCCGGCGCGGCCGGGGACTTGGACGGTCTGGCCCGTTCGCCGGACGCCGCCCCCCTGCCCGCCCCGCGCAAGTGGGCCGTGCCGCTGGCCTACAACGTCGTGCCGCTGAACTACGTGCTGGGCGAGGACGGCTATACCGAGGAAGAGCTGAAGCTGCGCGACGAGAGCCGCAAGATCCTCGAGATCCCCGGCCTGCCGGTCAGCGGCACCTGCGTGCGGGTGCCGGTGTTCACCGGTCATGCGCTGTCGATCAACGCCGAGTTCGACGGCCCCGTCTCGGTGACCGAGGCGCTAGACCTGCTGGCCGCCGCGCCGGGCGTGGTCATCGACGACGTGCCGAACCCGCTGGCCGCCACAGGCCAGGACCCGGTCTTCGTCGGCCGCGTGCGTCCCGATCCGACCGTCCCCCACGGCCTGGCGTTGTTCGTTGTCGGCGACAACCTGCGCAAGGGCGCGGCGCTGAACGCCGTGCAGATCGCCGAGGTGATGCTGGACGCATGACGCGCCGCCCTTCCCCCGAAAAGGGGGAAGGGAGACCTTCCGCAACAGCTCTGCTAACACCCCGCCATGCTGACCGATCCCTTCTTCTACGCCGTGGCCATCCCCGCCGTGATCCTGCTGGGTCTGGCCAAGGGCGGCTTTGCGGGGATCGGCGTGGTGGCGGTGCCGTTGATGACCCTGGCGGTGTCGCCGGTGATGGCCGCGTCGATCACCCTGCCCATCCTGCTGGTCCAGGACGTGGTCAGCGTCTGGTCGTTTCGGAAGAGCTGGGATCGGGGAATCCTGATCCTGATGCTGCCGGCGGCGGCGGTCGGCATCTTTCTGGGCTGGGCCCTGGCGGCGCTGGTCGATGAGGCCGCCGTCGAGCTGGCGGTCGGCGCGATCTCGGTCGTCTTCGCCCTGCAGCGTCTGTGGGCCGAGCGGGCGGTCAAGGCCAGCGAGCAGGTCGCGCCGGGCCCGGGCCGCCCCTGGCTGGGCGCGCTGTGCGGCGCGGCGGCGGGCTTCACCAGCCAGATCGCTCACGCGGGAGGCCCGCCCTTCCAGATCTATGTCCTGCCCCGGCGGCTGCCGCGCGATGTGTTCATCGGCACCAGCGCCATCTTCTTCGGCGTGGTCAACTGGATGAAGGTCCCGGCCTACGCGGCTTTGGGACACCTGACGCCGCAGGTGCTGGCCACTGCGGGCGTTCTGCTGCCGCTGGCGATCGGGTCGACCTGGGCCGGGGTCTGGCTCGTGCGCCGCGTACCGTCGGAGGGCTTCTACAAGGTCATCTACGTGCTGCTGGTGCTGGTCGGCGGCAAGCTGATGGTCGACGGCGCCCGCGGCCTTTTGGCCTGAGCGCGCTTTTCCGCGCCATCGTGTCGCCGCCGCCCTTTCCCGGCCACGATGATCGACGCTTATATGTCGCGGAACGAACTTATGCTTCGTGCGTACTGCAAGCCATCGGGGCCGGGCCATGACCGAACTCACCACCACCACTCAGACCGCGACCGATCTCGTCGTCGCCAAGCCGGGCCGGCACTATCCGACCCCGGCGGCCAAGTGCGCCGACCTGGTGGTTCACCTGGCCGGGCTAGCCTGCGCCCTGATGGGCGGCGGCATCCTGCTGGGCCTGGCGTTCGGGGTGGGCAACCTCAAACAGGTCGCCGCCGTAAGCGTCTACACGGTAGGCCTGATCCTGATGCTGTCGCTGTCGACGGCGTACAACTTCGCCAAGGCGCGCTGGCGCCCCCTGCTGCGCCGCTTTGACCACGCCGGCATCTTCGTGATGATCGCCGCCTCCTACACCCCCTTCACCACCCAGAACCTGCACGGTTGGTGGGCCATCGGGATGACCACGGCGGTCTGGACCGTGGCTGCGATCGGCGTCCTGGCCAAGCTGTTCCTGCCGGGCCTGGACAAGCGGTTCTGGGTCGGCCTCTACCTCGCGCTCGGCTGGCTGGTTCTGGTGGCCATCAAGCCGATGATCGACGGCCTGTCCTGGGTGGCCCTGCTGCTGCTGGCCATCGGCGGGATCGTCTATTCAACCGGGACCGTTTTCTACCTGATGCGGCGCCTGAAGTTCCGCCGCGCCATCTGGCACGGCCACGTCATCGGCGGCGCCGGCCTGCACTATGCGGCCGTGCTGGTGGGCGTGGTGCTGGCCGGCGCGCACTGATCCGGAGAGACGACGCGTGGACAAGGACTCGGCCGGCAGTTTCAGCCTTCAGGGCTTCTTCCGGGACTGGAAGTCCAACGACCCGCTGCGCGGCAAGCGGCTGCCCACGCCGCCGTCTGACCTTGCAGTGGAGGCGGCGGGCTTCCCGCGCGTGCGACTGACGGTCGACCAGGCCGACGACGCCCTGCGCCAGGCCGCCGATCGCCTGACGCCGATGCGCTCGCTTCTGGGCCGCGACGAGTTCAACATCCTGGCCTTGTCCGGCGGCGCGGCTGGCGGCGCCTATGGGGCGGGGGTGCTGGCAGGCCTCTCCAAGGCCGGTACCCGGCCCGATTTCGCGATCGTCACCGGCGTTAGCACGGGCGCCCTGATCGCGCCGCTCGCTTTCCTCGGCTCGGCCTGGGACGAGCGCCTGACCGACGCCTATACCGGCGGTCACGCGGCAGAACTGCTGAGCCTTCGGCGACTGGCCCCCGCGCTCAGCGCCAGCCTGTTCAAAGGCGAGTCACTGGATGTGCTGGTCGAAACCTTCGTCGACCAGGAGATGATCGAGGCCATCGCCGCCGAGCACGCCAAGGGCCGCCGCCTGCTGATCGCCACCACCAATCTCGACAGCCAGCGCGCGGTCGTCTGGGACATGGGCGAGATCGCCCGCAAAGGCGGCGCCGAAGCGCTGAGCCTGTTCCGCGCCCTGCTGGTCGCCTCCTCCTCGGTGCCGGGCATCTTTCCGCCCAAGCTGATCGAGGTCGAGGCCGACGGCCAGATGTACCAGGAAATGCATGTCGACGGCGGCGTCGCCGCGCCGCTGTTCCTGATGCCTGACGCCCTGCTGCACTGGCGTAATCTGGGCTCGCGCCTGCGCCGGGGCCGGGTGCACGTGATCGTCAACACGGTGCTGGACCCGTCCACCCAGTCGACGCCGCCGGGCGTGGCCTCGATCATGGCGCGCAGCTTCGAGACCATGCTGCGGTTCTCCTACCGCCAGGCGCTCAGCCTGGCCGCCGGCTTCTGCGCCCGCCACAACCTGCCGCTCAGCGTGGCGTCGATCCCCAACACCTTCGAGGGCATGAACCTTCTGAAGTTCGAGACCGGCCTGATGCGCAGCATCTATGACGCCGGCTTCGAGCAGGCGGCGACCGGCGCGGTCTGGTCCAACGCCGTGGAGGAACAGAGCCTTTGGCGCGGCCTGTTCAGAAAACAGGTCCCGCAGGCGGTCTCGGCTGGGACCGGCCTGGTGGTGCGCGATGAGAAACCGCTGGACGTCGCTCCGCTAGAGCCCTGAGATCGTCCGACAGCTATCTTGGATTCGATCTGCCATTAGAAAATCGCGCTCACGCAAGGCCATCCGCAGCGCACCTTTGCAGTGACCGCCATTGATCATTCGGGCGGCGCGCTGCGCCAGCAACTCTCGCTCGCCCTTAGCCGTCATCTTCACGTTGGTTGCCGGCGGATAGACCGCAACAGGCGTACGCGACGGGCCGTCGGTGGGCCCCATCGGCGCGGCGATGGCCGATGTCGCTGAGATCGCGAGCGCGAGACTCGTTAGGCAGACAATACGCATGCGGTCCTCCAGAGAACGCGTGTTGATTTGATCCGACAACCCTAGGATGATGACAGCAAAACGCCTCACGAGCAACTTGAACGCAACCGGACAGATCACCTGACGATCCGGCTCAACGATCTGGCCATGTCGTTCACCGACGAGGTCAGTGCACCGCCCCCGAGTTGGGAACGCCCCATGCGCAAGCTTCTTCTTCATCTCGTCTTGGCAGCCCTTGGGGGCCTCGCGCCGCTCAGCGCCGTCGCGCAAGGCGCTCCGGGCCCCGCAACGCCCGTCGCTGCGGTCGAACTGCCCGACGCCGCCATTCGGCAGATCCTGGCCCAGCGGGTCGACACCGATCGCCAGAGCCGGGGCATGGTGGTCGGGGTGATCGACGCGCGCGGCCGGCGCGTGGTCGCTCACGGCCTCATGGGCGCTGGCGGCAAGCCGGTCGACGGTCGGACCTTGTTCGAGATCGGCTCCGTCACCAAGGTGCTGACGAGCCTCCTGCTGGCCGACATGGTCCGGCGCGGCGAGGTCCGGCTGGACGATCCAGTGGCCAAGCACCTGCCTCCGGGCACCGTCGTGCCGACCCGCAACGGCAAGGCCATCACCCTGATCGACCTGGCCACGCACACCTCGGGCCTGCCGCGCCTGCCGACCAACATGGCGCCCAAGGACCCGCTCAACCCCTATGCGGACTATACCGAGGCCCAGCTGGACGCCTTCCTGCGCGACTACACCCTGCCTCGCGACATCGGCGCAGCCTATGAATACTCGAACCTTGGGGTGGGCCTGCTGGGCCGGGCCTTGGCCTATCGCGCCGGCGGCGACTACGAGGCCGTGCTGCGCGAGCGGGTGCTGGCGCCGTTGCGTATGACCGACACGGCCATCGTCCTGTCACCCGTCCAAGCCGCGCGCTTCTCGAGCGGCCATAATGCCGCGCTGGAGGTTACGCCCCATTGGGACCTGCCGAGTCTGGCGGGCGCGGGCGCTCTGCGTTCGACGGCCGAAGACCTCCTGAGGCTGCTGGCCGCCGAACTGGGCTACGCCGACACGCCGCTTAAGGCTGCGATGGCCGACCAGCTGGTCCCCCGGCGTCCGGTCGGCGGCGAGGTGGCCGTGGCGCTGGGCTGGCATGTCTGGTCGCCGCCCGACGGCGAGATCGTCACCCATTCCGGCGGCACCATGGGCTTTCAGAGCTTCGTCGGTTTCAATCGCAAGACCGGACGGGGCGTGGTGGTGCTCAACAACGCCGCCAGCGCCATGGGCGTGGACGACATCGGGCTGCACCTGTTGGCCGGTCGACCGCTGAAGACCGCCCCCAAGACCCGGGTCGCAGTCCCCTTGCCGGCCGAGGCCTTCGACAAGCTGGTCGGCCGCTACGCCATGGCCCCGGGCGTGGTGATGACCATCCGCCGCGACGGCCAGCGGATGATCGGTCAGTTGACCGGGCAGCCGGCGGTCGAGATCTTCGCCGAAAGCCCGACGACCTTCTTCCTCAAGGTCGTTGACGCCCAATTGACCTTCACCGTCGACGCCCAGGGGCGCGGCACGGCGGTGACGCTGCATCAGAACGGCCAGAGCACCACGGCGCAGCGCCTGGCCGACGGCGCCGAGCCGCCCGCGCCGCCGCGCCCCGCCAAGGTCGCGACCCTGACCGTCCAGCAGATGGAGGCGCTGGTCGGCCGCTACGCTTTGGCGCCCGGCGTGGTGATGACCCTGACGCGCCGGGACCAAGGCCTGTTCGCCCAGTTGACCGGTCAGCCCGAGTTCGAGGTGTTTCCGGAAGGTCCGACCAAGGTGGTTTGGACCGTCGTGCCGGCCAACGCGACCTTCACCCTGGGCGCCGATGGCAAGGCCACCAGCCTGACGCTCCACCAAGGCGGCCGGGACTTGCCCGCGCCGCGCCTGCCTTAAACTCTACGCCTTCTTCAGCCAGCGCGCGCGCAGCTTGCCGACGTTGGGCGGATCGGCGCGGAAGTCGGAGGCCAGACCCAGGCGGGCGTTGCACGAGGGGCAGCGGACGGAATCCTCGTCGGCGAGATCCGTGGGCGGATCGAAGCGCGTACCGCACGGCTTGCACTTCCAGTCGCCGACCGGCGCGGGCGCAGGGGGCGGCGGCGGGGGCGGCGCAGCGTGGGGGGCGACAAACACCGTCTTGGTCGACGACTTGACCATGCGCTCAAGCGGCGGCGGTCCGCCGGGGGCGGCGACGGCGCTCTTGAGGCTCAGGGTCTTGCGGCGCGGGGGCTCGCTGTCGCTCATGGGTTCGCTGACGGTTTCAGGGACGGACCGTGGCTTGCTGCATGAAAGCGGCCGGAAACACAAGCCCGACAGGCGGTCAGCGCCCTACCAATGCGGCTTCAGACTGAAGGACAGGGCCACGACATCGTCCTTCTGGGTCGCGAGACCCAGAATACCTTCCTTGGCGCGGATCTCGCGGTGGATGTAGCCGAGCGAGGCCTGCATGGGCCCCTTCCGCCAGGCGACGCCCGCCTGGCTGTCCCCGATCAGGCGACTGGTGACGTCCTGCGAGAGGCCCGCGCGGGTCCAGTCGCCGTTCTGGCCGCGCAGCATGTTGAGTCCCACGGCCCGCCCGCTGGCCGCGGCGTAGATGTACCAGCGACCGCGATCTCCGAAGACCGAGGCGCCCTCGCGAACGCCCAGGGCGTCGTTCACGCGGTCGCCGATGTTGCGCTTCTTGCCCAGGCGCACGGTGGCGCCGGCCTCGGCCGAACCGCCCGCGCCGCCGAAGCCGACGCCTGCATGGGGCGTGACATCCAGCGCGTACTTGCGCCCCGCCAGGGCGACCGCCGAAGGCCAGCCGCGTGTCAGCGTCACATCGATGTCCTGAAGATCGTAGGCCTCGGCGCCGGGACGGACCAGGGAGAGCGGCGCGGTGTTAGCGATGCGGGGCACGTTAGCCACGGAGACACGGATCTGGTTGATCGGGCCGCCCGCCGCGTCCTGATAAGCCACCGCGCTGGATCGCCACGTCACGGGACCCGCGCCCGGATAAAAGCGGTCGGCCTCAAGCACCCGGAGATCGCCCTTGGTCCCAGCGGGGCTGAAGGTAAAGGCGCTGTCCTGGGCCGCCAGATCCAGCGTGCGCGTCGGCTCGGGCCTGACCTCAAAGGAATAGGGGGGCGTCGTCATGGTCTGGGCGGCGGCGCAGGTCGTCGTCAAGCCGGCGGCCGCCAGGCAGATCGCGCTATATTTCCCCACCGTCCGCATGTGGCCTCCCCAGACCCAATGGACCTGACCCTAGGCGCATCCCACCGGCTGTCACGGCGGCGAATGCGCGCAGGTTGAAGCCACTGTGCGCCGATACGGTTCCCGAAATGTGAAAAGGGCGGCCCGATCTCTCGCGCCGCCCTCGTCAGAAGCCCTCGGTCGCCCTTACTGGCAGGCCAGGCACTCGTCGTAATCGGTCTTTTCCGGAACG
The DNA here is from genome assembly GCA_020161365.1 of Pseudomonadota bacterium. Classification (GTDB taxonomy): domain Bacteria; phylum Pseudomonadota; class Alphaproteobacteria; order Caulobacterales; family Caulobacteraceae; genus Caulobacter. The sequence continues at coordinate 176,340 of JAIUNU010000008.1, forward strand.
TCGAAACCGCTGGCGCTGGCTTCAGCCTTGCCCTCGGCGCCGGCATAGGCCGCGCGCTGCACCGACTTGGAGCGCAGGTAGTACAGCGACTTCACGCCGCGCTCCCAGGCCATCCAGTGCAGCATGTGCAGGTCCCACTTGTCGACGTCGCCCGGCAGGAAGACGTTGACCGACTGGCTCTGGCAGATTTCCGGCGTGCGGTCGGCGGCCAGTTCGATCACCCAGCGCTGGTCCAGTTCGAAGGCGGTTTTGTAGATGTCCTTCTCGTCCTGGCTGAGGAAGTCGAGGTGCTGCACCGAGCCCTCGTTCTCCAGGATCGAACCCCACACCGCGTCGGTGTTGTGGCCCTTCTCCTCGAGCAGCTTCTCCAGATAGGGGTTCTTCACCGCGAAGGAGCCCGACAGGGTCTTGTGGGTGTAGATGTTGGCCGGGATCGGCTCGATGCCCGCCGACGTGCCACCGCAGATGATCGAGATCGAGGCGGTGGGGGCGATGGCGAGCTTGTGCGAGAAGCGCTCCTTGGAGCCACGATCGGCGGCGTCCGGGCAGGGGCCCTTTTCCTCGCCCAGCTTGATCGAGGCCTTGTCGGCCTCGCGGCGCAGGTGCTTGAACATCCGCATGTTCCAGCTCTTGGCCAGGGCGCTCTCGAACGGAACGTTCTGGCTCTGCAGGAAGCTGTGGAAGCCCATCAGACCCAGGCCCACCGAGCGCTCGCGCATGGCCGCATAGGCGGCCGTCGCAGCGGCGTCGGGGGCGCGGTCGATGAAGTCCTGCAGGACGTTGTCGAGGAAGCGCATGACGTCCTCGATGAACGTCGGGTGGTCGCGCCACTCCAGGAACGTCTCGGCGTTGACCGACGACAGGCAGCAGACGGCTGTGCGCTCGTTACCCAGGTGGTCGGTGCCGGTATGCAGCATGATCTCGCTGCACAGGTTCGACTGGCGAACCTTCAGGCCCAGCTCGCGCTGGAACGCGGGCATGGCGTTGTTCACGCTGTCGGAGAAGATCAGGTAGGGCTCGCCGGTCTGCAGGCGCAGCTCCAGGATCTTCTGCCACAGGGCGCGGGCGTCGACCTCGCGCAGGACTTCATTGGTCTTGGGCGAACGCAGGCCGAACTTCTTGCCGTCGCGCACGGCGAACATGAACTCGTCGGTGATGTTCAGGCCGTGGTGCAGGTTCAGGGACTTGCGGTTGAAGTCGCCCGACGGCTTGCGGATCTCGAGGAACTCCTCGATCTCGGGGTGGTGCACGTCGAGATAGACGGCGGCCGAGCCGCGACGCAGCGAGCCTTGGCTGATGGCCAGGGTCAGGGAGTCCATCACCCGGATGAAGGGGATGATGCCCGAGGTCTGGCCCTGCCCCTTCACCTTCTCGCCGATCGAGCGCACGCCGCCCCAGTAGGTGCCGATGCCGCCGCCATTGGCCGCCAGCCACACGTTCTCGTTCCAGACGCTCAGGATGCCGTCGAGGCTGTCGTTGACGGCGTTCAGGAAGCAGCTGATCGGCAGGCCGCGATCCGCGCCGCCGTTCGAGAGCACCGGCGTGGCCGGCATGAACCACAGGCGGCTCATATAGTCGTAGACGCGCTGAGCGTGGTCGGCGTCGTCGGCGAACGCCGTCGACACGCGGGCGAACATGTCCTGGTAGCTCTCGCCCGGCAGCAGGTAGCGGTCTTCCAGGGTGGTCTTGCCGAAATCGGTCAGCAAGGCGTCGCGCGAGCGGTCGACCTCGACCTTGCGCACCAGAGCCAGCTGCGGGCGCTTGGCGGGCTTGATCGCCGCCAGACGGGCCTCGTTTCGGACGCTCGACTTCACCGCTTCACTGCCGTTCATGACCAAAATCCATGCTCAATCAGCGTGTTCCGGAGAAGGAAACATCCTCGCCAGCCGCTATATCTTGTGGCTGAGGAGCCCCCTCAACCCAAATATGGGGCCACACTGGTGAATGACTCGTCAACGCCCCTGACCCGAGTTTTTCGTTAACAACCTGTGAACGCCGACAACTTGCATAGGCGGGACAAGGGGTTGCCTCCACGAACTTTTTTCAGGCGCGACAGACCGCCGCAAGGCGGCCAAGGGCGTCCGTCCCCGGACAACGCCGTTCGCCCACAGGTGGAGCACAAGGCAGGGTGGCGGGGTCGCAGCGACGCCTGACCACCCCGCTAGGCCGGAGGCCGCGGCAAGCGCCCGGAAACAGGCGCTTTCCGCCCGGGCCGTCGCCGGCGCGCCCCCCTGGAGCGCGCGACCCCGTCGCCCTCGACACACGCGCAAAGAGAAAGGGCCCGGCGTCGCCGCCGGGCCCTCCCCTAGATGCAGTCGATTCGATCTTAGAAGTTGATCGAGATCGTCGAACGGCGGTTCAGCGGTTCCTTCACGCCATCGCCGGTGGCGACGGCCGGAGCGCTTTCACCCTTCCAGTCCACGCCCAGGACGTTCTGCGGAACGCCTTGCGAGACCAGAGCGTCGGCGACGGCGCGAGCGCGACGTTCCGAGAGCTTGGCGTTGTACTTCGGCGAACCCGAGGTGTCGGTGTGGCCGACGACGATGATCTTCGTCGCCTTACCGTCGTTCGAGTACTTGGCCGCTTCCATGACCACCGATTGCGCTTCCGGCGTCAGGACCGATTGGTCGAACGGGAAGTACACGATGAACTCGCGGGCCTCATACTGCGGCGGCGGCGGAGGCGGCGGCGGCGGAGGCGGCGGGGGAGGCGGAGGCGGAGGCGGCGGGGGCGGCGGCGGCGGGGGAGGCGGCGGCGGCGGCGACGCGAACGAGTAGCGCAGACCCACGGTCAGCGACTGGTCCCGGTACTGGCCTTCGAAAGCGCCAGGCTGCAGCGCGCCCGAACCCAGCGACTGCCACTTGTGGTCAGCGCCCGTCAGGTAGCGATAGGTGACGTCGATCTTCAGCTTGTCGGTGGCCTTGATCGAGGCGCCGGCGATAGCCTGCCAGGCAACGGCCAGATCGTCGTCATCGACAGTCAGGTTCTGCACGGCCGGGTTGAGGGTCGTGATCGGAGCCTGCACGCCGCTGAACTGACCCAGGGCCTTGACGTCCAGACGGTTCAGGCCAACGCCCGCGCCGATGAAGGGGTTCAGCCAGGAGTTCGGAGCGAAGTCATAAAGGACGTTCGCCATGAGGGTCCAGGAGTCGATCGAACCGTCCGGCGAGCCGCACTTCGGCGCGGTGGAGGTGCGGGTGATACCCGGGGTGCAAAGACCTTGGGGTTGCTGGCGAACGGCGTTGCCGCGAACGCCGACCAAGTCGCCGGGGCGATAGCCGCCTTCGACTTCAACACGCCAGTTCGGGTTGAACTGGTAGCCCAGACGGACGAAACCGGTCCAATCCTTCTCGGTCTTCCAGGTCCAGTGATACGAAGCGCCGTCCGGCGCGAACGCGTCAGACTCGGTCGTCAGCGCTTGCGGCCAGTGTTGGCCGAGGTCGACCGCGCCGTACCAGCCGGTCTCTTGGGCCGAAACGCCCGACGCGGCGAACACCGCGGCCAGAGCAGCTCCCGCCAGGAGGTTGAGTTTCATTGTTGAAGAGCCCTCTATTGCCCTGCCCAGGCCGGGGAGACCGACCGAGCATCGTTATACCAAGGCGAACGCCATGGGAAAGTGTCAGCAAAGACACACTCGTCAGGTTTCGCCCCCTGCGCATCGCCGCAGGAATGCTAAACAAGACCGCCCCTCAGAATCGACTTCCGAGCGTGCCTACCGACTTCCACGGAACATAAGCGTCAGCTTCGTTGGGTTCGCACGTGAAACGGCCGCGCGCAAGGCCTAGAACTCAGGAAACACCCAAGCATTCGCGAAACCTTGCTCAAATTCCGCACAACCGCTTCACTTATGTGACACCCCCTTCACGAGCAACCTAGTCGAGGGTGGTCCTGTAGCGCGCCATGGCCAGGGCGGAGATCGCGACAACAAAGAGCGCCAAGGCCGAAAGACTTGGCCAGAGCTGGGGGATATCCAGCCCCTTGAGCAAGGCGCCGCGCACGACCCGGAGAAAGTGGGTCACTGGAATGAGGCCGCCCAGCGCCTGCGCCCAGGCCGGCATGCCACGAAACGGAAACATGAAGCCCGACAGCAGGATCGACGGCATGATGTAGAAGAACGACATCTGCATGGCCTGCAGCTGGGTGCGGGCCAGCGTCGAGATCAGAAAACCCAGGGCCAGCGACCCGACGATGAAGAGCAGGACGCCAACCGTCAGCGCGCCCCAGCCGCCGGCCATGGGCACCGCGAACAGCGCCTTGGCCAAGACGAGGATGATGGCGGTCTGCGCCAGACCCACCACGACATAGGGCGCGAGCTTGCCGATCATCACCTCGATCGGTCGGGCCGGGGTGGCCAGCAGGCTCTCCATGGTCCCGCGCTCATACTCGCGGGTGACGCCGAGCGAGGTCATCATCACCAGGGTCATGGAGAGGATCACCCCCAGCAGGCCCGGCACGATGTTGTAGGCGGTGATGGCCTCGGGGTTGTAGCGCCGGTGGATCACGACCTCGAACGGATCGACGCCGGTCCCTCCGATGCGCCCCTGAGCCGCCGCGCCGACGAGCTCTCGCGTCAGGGCCGTGCGCGGCAGGTTGGCCAGCGCCGCGATCGCCCCGCCGGTGGCGGCGGGATCGGAGGCGTCGGCCTCGACCAGAACCTGAGCCCCTTCGCCGCGCACCACCTTGCGGGTGAAGTCGGCGGGGATGGTCAGCGCGAACTGGACCTCGCCACGCGCCAGGGCCTCGTCCAGCTCGACGGGCGAGGCGGCGGTGCGGACGATCTCGAAATAGCCGCTGTTGACCAGGGCCGAGACCGTCGACCGCGCCATCGGCCCCTGGTCCTGCACCAGGATCGCCGTGGGCAGGTGACGCGGGTCATTGTTGATCGCGTAGCCGAACAGCATCAGCTGCACGATCGGCAGCACCAGGATCATGGCGTAGGTCAGACGGTCGCGAGTGAGTTGGATGAACTCCTTGATCAGCACCGCCAGGATGCGCGCGGCCGACAGCCGCCGAGGCGCCGCACGGGTCATTCGACGTTGTCCGACGCTTGGCCCATCAGACGGATGAACACGTCCTCCAGGGTCGGCCGCACCTCGGTCCAGACGAAGGGCGGCCGTCGATAGGGCGCGATCGCCGCCTCCAGCGCCGCCCGGTCGGTTCCGCTGACGTGCAGGGCCGAGCCGAACGGCGCGGCCATGATCCCGCCGGGCGCCGCAGCGAGGTCTCGCGCCAGTCGGTCGGCTCCCGCGCCCTCGGCCCGGAAGGTGACGAGACCCGAGGCGGCGATGACCTCTTCGGCCGTTCCTCGCGCCATCAGAGCGCCGTAGGCGATGTAGGCGATGTCGTGGCAGCGCTCGGCTTCGTCCATGTAGTGGGTCGAGACCATCACGGTCAGACCCTCGGCCGACAGGGCGTGGATCTCGTCCCAGAACGCTCGCCGGGCCTTGGGGTCTACGCCGGCGGTCGGCTCGTCCAGCAGCAGCAGGCGCGGCCCGTGCAGGATGCTGGCGGCCAGGGCCAGACGCTGCTTCCAGCCGCCTGACAGACTTCCGGCCAGTTGTTTGCGCCGCGCGGTCAGGCCGAGACGCTCGAGGCTGTCGCGCACCCGCTCGCGCCGGCGGTCCAGCTCATGAACGCGGGCGACGAAGTCGAGGTTTTCCTCGATCGACAGGTCCTCGTAGAGCGAGAACTTCTGCGTCATGTAGCCGGTCTGTCGCTTGACCGCTTCGGCGTCTCTTCGGAAATCCAGGCCCAGAACCGTCCCAGCGCCGCTATCGGGCGTCAGCAGCCCGCAGAGCATGCGCAAGGTGGTGGTCTTGCCCGAGCCGTTGGGCCCGAGAAAGCCGGTGATACGCCCCCGCCCGACCTGGATCGCGACGTCCCGCACCACGTGACGGGGCCCGAAGCTCTTGTTCAGGCCCGAGACGTCGACGGCGAGATCACTCATCGCCCCGCCTCGCGCGGGATAATGTCGACGGGCTGCCCGGGGGCCAGGGGCGGCCCCGCCTCGGGCCGGGCCTCGACCAGGAAGACCAGCCGCTGACGCGCCTCGCGGCTGTAGATCACCGGCGGGGTGAATTCCGCGCGGGGGGAGACATAGTTGATCCGCGCAACGCGCGGCGCGCCGCAGCCGTCGCAGGTGAAGCGGACGGTCGTCCCGACGGCGTAACGGTTCAGCTCGGACTCGGGCGCGAAAAAGCGCAGCCGGACGCGGTCATCGGCCAGGAGCGCGACGACTGGCTGATTGGCGGCGACCCACTCGCCCGGCTGGTAGAAGACGTCCTGGACGCGCGCGGCGGCGGGCGCGCGCGGGCTGATCTGGTCCAGGCGGCTCTGGGCGGCGGCAAGGCTCTGCTCGGCGGCGGCCACCGCCGCCTCGGCCGCCGCAACGGCGTCCGAACGCGCGCCCAGGGCTCCGACCGTCTTGCGTCGCCCCACCGCGACGGCGTTGGCCCGCGCGGTGTCGAGGGCGGCGCTGGCCTGGTCCAGCCTCGCCCGGGCGTAAACGCCCTTGGCCACCAGCGGCTCAACCCGACGATACTCGGCCTGGGCTTCCACGACACGGGCCTCGGCGGCGGCGCGCTCGGCGTCGTAGACGGCCAGCTCCTGCGGTCGCTGACCCTTGCGCGCGTCGCGAAGCTGAGCGCGGGCGATCGCCGCCTGGGCCGCGGCCTGATCCCGCGCAGCGGTCAGCTGGGCCGCGTCCAGCGCGAAGAGCGGCTGGCCGGCACTGACCCGATCGCCCCGCTGCACCGCCACCACGCTGACCAGACCTGCATTGGCGGCGCCGACATAGAGCGTCTCGCCTTCAACATAACCGGAAAGGCGCGGCGACCGGTGAGCGTCCGGGCCCAGCAGGCGCCATCCCACGAAGCCGACGACGCCGACCGCCGCGATGACGCCGACAATAACCACAGGGGCCTTCATGACGACACTCCGGCGCGGGGCGCCAGACCGGCGATCATGGTCTCGCCGTGCTGGCGGACTAGACTCTTGAGCGGGGCCGGCGGCGCGCCGACCGGCGTAAAGGTCTCCTGCCAGATCACGCCCAGCAGGATCGGGCCGACGATGCTGAAGGCCTGCAGCCGGGGCTCGCCGAGGCGAACCTCACCGCGCATCTGCGCCCGTTCCAAAGCGCCCGACATCGCCGCCAGCATCCGACTGACGACCTCGTCGTGCCAGACCCGGGCCAGTTCCGGAAAGTTACGCGACTCGCCGATGACCAGCTTGGCCACCGCGCCGAGGCGAGAGGTCTCGATCACCGCCTCAATCTGCGACAGGGCCAGTCGCAGGAGGTCGGGAAAGGGAATCGTCGCCTCGGCCAGCAAGGCCTCGACCCTGTCGATATTGGGAACCACCGCCTCGCGCACCACCGCGCGGAAGATGTCCTCCTTGGTCTCGAAGTAGAGATAGAGCGCGCCCTTGGAGACGCCCGCCTTGCTGGCGATCTCATCCAGCTTCGCAGCAGCGAAGCCCTTCTCGGCGAACACGTCGAGGGCGGCCTGGACAATCTCCCCCGGCCTCGCCTGACTCCGTCGCCGCCACCTTGGAGCGCCTGCCTGCATTCCCCCGAGCCCCCGTAAATGACCTGACGGTTATATACGAGGCTTCGGCCAAGTTCAATTTCGGGGCCCGGCGTTCACCGCGCCGTCACCAGCCAGCAGGCCGAGTTCATCTGCGCCACACCATCCTTCACATACGGGGACAATGCGGCGGTCACCGCCTCGCGCACGCGGGCACGGAGGGTCTCGTCGGCATTGGAGAGGATCGGGTTCAGCGGTCCGACGCGCAGGCTCATGGTCAGCAGCTCCTCGAAGCTGACCGGCGTCGGATCGTCGAGCGCCTCGATGGTGATGTCGCGCCATCCCGCCTCGGCCAGGATGGATAGCACCCGCTCTGGATCGGCGAACCCGAAGCGGCCGGGCGCGTTGCGCTCGAACTTCGGAACCTCAGGCAGGAATGGCGCGGCGGCCTCCAGCGGGACCTGGGCGATCGCATTGTCCTCCGGACCGCGCCAGCAAGCGAAGGCCAGCCGTCCGCCGGGCTTCAGGGCGCGGCGCAGATTGGCGAACGCGGCGACGGGATCGGGAAAGAACATCACGCCAAAGCGCGAGACGATCGCGTCGAAGTCCTGGCCGAAGGCGTGGGTCTGGGCGTCGGCATGGACGAATTCGACCCCTTCCAGCGCCTGCTCGCCCGCCCGCCGACGCGCCAGTTCCAGCAGGGCGCCCGAGATGTCGGCGCCGACGGCCCGGCCTTCCGGCCCCACGCGCCAGGCCGCCTCGAAGGTGGTCGCGCCGGCGCCGCAGCCGACATCCAGCACCGCCTCGCCCGCGCGCAGGTCGGCGCGGTCCACGACGGCCTTGGCGATCGGTTGATACAGCCGGTCCAGCAGCGCCTGCTGCTCGACCCAGACCCTTCCGGCGCGATCCCAATAGGCCGCCATGTCCGTCGTCACGCCGCTCATCCGTCGTCTCCCGTCTTCACGGGCGATAGGTACGTGCTCGACGCGTCAGCGCAAGCTGGCGTCCCGCAGGCGACGACGGCGGCCGCCCAGGGCGTCGGGGCGGTTCAGCTTCTTGCGATACTCGTCGCGGCGCTCGTGGATCGAAGCGATCACCAGGCCCATCGGCACGCCGATGTCGACCAGCACCGCCTCGGACAGCTGCAGCGACGCCTCGATGGTCTCCGGCACCGCGTCGGTGGCGCCCAGCTCATAGAGGCGCGCCGCGTGGCGGGCGTCGCGGGCGCGGACCACGATCGGCACGTCCGGGCGCGAGCCGCGCGCGGCGGCGACCACAGCCTCGGCCACCTCGAAGGCGTCCATGGTCACTACCACCGCCCGGGCCGTGGCCAGGCCGCAGCGCTCCAGAAGCTCCAGGCGCGAGGCGTCGCCGTAGTAGATGCGGGCGCCGTCGCGGCGCCCCTGCTCGACCAGGCGCGCATCGCGCTCGACCGCGATCCAGGCCAGATCGTGACGGCCCAGCATGTCGCCGACCAGCTTGCCGACGCGGCCATAGCCGATGACCAGCACCTGGCCGGCGGGTTCGGGCCCCACACGGTCGGGCTCGTTGGCGGTCGAGGGCGGGGCCTCGCTGACGGGCAACGGCGCGTTCTTGCGGCCCAGATAACCGCCCAGCGCCGCCAGGCCGGGGATCAGGAACATCGTCAGGGTGGCCGACACCAGCACGGCCTGGCCGATCGCCGGCGGCACGACCTGGGCGCTCATGGCGTTGTCGAGCAGCACGAAGGCGAACTCGCCGCCGGCCGCCAGGATCAGGGCGGCCTCGATCGCGGCGCGGCGGTTCAGCCCCATCAAGAGCCCGCTGCCGAACACCACGGCGGTCTTCAGCACCAGCAAACCCAGCGCCGTCGCCAGGATCGTCGCCGGCTGCGCGGCCAGCAGCGACAGGTCCAGCCGAATGCCCAGCGACACGAAGAAGAGCGAGAGCAAAAGACCCTTGAACGGCTCGATCTTGACCTCGACCTCGTGGCGATACTCGGTCTCGGCCAGCAGCACGCCGGCCACGAAGGCGCCGAGCGCCATCGACAGCCCCGACAACGCCGCCACCAGGCCTGCGCCGATGATCACCAGCAGGCAGGCGGCCATGAACATCTCTTCGCTCTTGGCCTTGGCGACCGACTTCAGCATCGGGCGAAGGGCCAAGCGCCCGACCAGCACGATCGCCGCCAGCCCGACGGCCGCCGGGGCCAGGGCCAGCAGGTCCTGAAGCTGGAACGTTCCGTTGCCGCGCCCCAGGATCGCCAGGGTGATCAGGATCGGGGCCACCGCCAGATCCTGGAAGAGCAGGACCGAGAAGGTGGCGCGGCCGGCCTCGGAATGCAGGCGGCGGCGCTCGGCCAGCACCGGCACGGCGATGGCGGTGGACGACAGGGTCAGGGCCGCGCCGATGGTCAGGGCCGCCACGGGCTCGAGGCCCAGCAGCATCCCGCCCGCCCCCAGGGCCAGCGAGCAGCCGATCACCTGCACCGCGCCAAGGCCGAACACCCACTTGCGCATCAGCCGCAGGCGCTCCCACGACAGCTCCAGGCCGATCATGAACAGCAGGAAGACGACGCCGAACTCGGCCAGCTGGGCGATTTCGTCGGGGTTGTCGACGGTGACGTAGTCGAGCCAGGGCGCCAGGTGGATGAACCGTCCCAGACCAAAAGGACCCAGGATCACCCCGGCCAGCAGGTAGCCCAGAATCGGATTGATCTTCAGGCGCTTGAAGATCGGCGCAACGATGCCGGCGGTCGCCAGGAACAGGACCAGGTCCTTGTAGCTCTCTGGGGAAACCTCGTGCGCCACGCGCCCTCCTCTTCTTTACGTCCGCCTACGGGAACCCAAGCGCTAGACCGGCCGCTTGAACCGGACGCCCGGCCCCGCCTCGTCGCCTGCGATCAGCGACACCCCTGCCGCCTCGATCGCCTCAATCAGGAGGCGTTCGGTGCTATGGTGCAAGGCGTGGCGCTCGGTCTCGAAGTCCTTGACCGTGCTGCGCGACACGCCCGCCCGATCCGCAAGCTCGCCCTGCGACCAGTTGATCAGTCCGCGGGCGGCCCGGCATTGGGCCGGCAGGAGAATTTTTGCGTGAGGCATCTAGCACACCAGGACATCGTCGCCCATATTGGTTGAGTACGCCCGAAAAAGATGACCGTCAAGGAGAGCCTTTGCACCACACCTCGCTGATCGCCACCATCGTCGCGGGCCTGGGACTGGCCTTCGTGTTCGGCGCCATCGCCAACCGGCTGAAACTGCCGGTGCTGGTCGGCTACCTGCTGGCCGGCGTGCTGGTGGGGCCGTTTACGCCCGGCTATGTGGCCGACCAGGAGTTGGCCCCGCAGCTGGCCGAGATCGGCGTCATCCTGCTGATGTTCGGCGTCGGGCTGCACTTTTCGCTGAAGGACCTGCTGGCGGTGAAGACCATCGCCATTCCCGGAGCGGTCGTGCAGATCGCTGCGGCGACTCTGATGGGCCTGGGCCTGGCGGTCGCGCTGGGCTGGAGCGTCGGCGCGGGCCTGGTGTTCGGCCTAGCCCTGTCGGTGGCCTCGACGGTGGTGTTGCTGCGCGCCTTGCAGGAGCGGCGCCTGGTCGAGACCGGACGCGGCAAGATCGCCGTCGGCTGGCTGATCGTCGAGGACCTCGCCATGGTGCTGGCGCTCGTGCTGCTGCCGGCCTTGTCCGGCGTGCTGGGCGGCGAGGCGCCGATGGAGCACGCCAAGGGCGGCGCGGCCGCCGGCGGGGTGCTGGGCGCCTTCGCGCTGACGATCGGCAAGGTCGTCGCCTTCGTGGCCCTGATGCTGATCGTCGGCCGCCGGGTCATTCCCTGGATCCTGCACCGCGTGGCCCATACCGGCTCGCGCGAGCTGTTCCGCCTCGGCGTTCTGGCCATCGCGCTGGGCGTCGCGTTCGGCTCGGCGGCGCTGTTCGGCGTCTCGTTCGCGCTGGGCGCCTTCTTCGCCGGCATGATCATGGCCGAAAGCGAGCTGTCGCAGCAGGCCGCCAACGAGACCCTGCCCCTGCGCGACGCCTTCGCCGTGCTGTTCTTCGTCTCGATCGGCATGCTGTTCGACCCGATGGTGCTGCTGCGCGAGCCCGTCGCGGTGCTGGCCACCCTAGCGATCATCGTGGTGGGCAAGTCCATCGCCGCCCTGATCATCGTCCTGGCCTTCCGCCGCCCGATGAGCACCGCCCTGACCATCTCGGTCAGCCTGGCCCAGATCGGCGAGTTCTCGTTCATCCTGGCGGGCCTCGGCGTCTCGCTGAAGCTGCTGCCGCCGGAAGGCCGCGACCTGATCCTGGCCGGCGCCATCCTGTCGATCCTGGTCAACCCGCTGCTGTTCGCGATGCTGGACAGGATGCTTCCCGGCATGATCGCCAAGGAGCGCGCCGCCGCGGGCGAGCCGCCTATGGTGGCCGCGGCCCAACCCCACGCCCTGCTGGTCGGCTACGGCCGGGTCGGCAAGGCCGTGGCCGAGGGCCTGAAGGGCCGCACCCCGCTGGTGGTGATCGAGGACGACTCCGAACGCGCCGAGGACCTGCGCAAGGCGGGCTTCGAGACGGTCGGCGGCAACGCGGTCAAGCCCGAGGTGCTGCTGAAGGCGGGCCTGGACAAGGCCACCCACCTGTTCGTCGCCGTGCCGAGCCCCTTCGAGGCCGCGCGGATCATCGAGCAGGCCCGCGTCGCCAACCCCGGCTGCGAAATCATCGCCCGCGCCTACACCGACGCCGACGTCGCCCTGCTGAAGACGGCCGGCGCCACCCACGCCCTGATCGGCGAAGAGGAGATCGCCCGGGGGATGCTGGCGCGCGCGCCGCGGAAGAAGCCGCCGGCGGCGGCGCATTAGAGCGCCAACGCGAGTAAGCGCCCCCTCCGTCACGTCGCCTATCGGCGCCGCGCCACCTCCCCCGCGTTGCGGGTGAGGAGGAGGCTCAACCCTCCTGCCCCGCCTGGGGGGGAGGTGGATCGCTGCGCATGCGCAGCGAGACGGAGGGGGCGCTCACCCGCGCTCGTCGTCACATTTCTCTAGCCACCGCGCCGCGAGACCGGTAACCGCCGGACATGATCGGACCGCACCCTACAGGCGGTTACATCCTGGAGGAGCTCTCCGTCGGGATGACCGCCGAGAAACACGTCACCGTCACCGAGGAGCGCATCCAGCGCTTCGCCGAGGCGTCGGACGACTTCAACCCCGTCCATGTGGACGAGGCCTTCGCGGCCAAGACCGCGTATCGCGGCCGCATCGCCCATGGCCTGCTGTCGGCCTCGTTCGGCTCGGCCGTGGTCGGCACCATCCTGCCCGGCGCCGGGGCGATCTATCTGGGCCAGACCCTGACCTTCCATAAGCCGGTGCGGATCGGCGACGTCGTCACGGCCCGCGCCACCGTCGCCTCCATCGACGCCGAGAGCGCGCGGGTCGTCCTGCGCTGCGCGGCCCTGGTCGGCGACGAGGTGGTGATGGACGGTGAGGCGACCGTTCGCGTGCCGCGCCGCCGTCGCCCCGCCAGGGCTTGACGATCTTAAGGGCGCGCAGACCCGAGACAAGCGCGCCGCCTTAGGCTAAAGCGCCCCTCGTGAATCGCCCGACCTCCACCGCGAGACTTCTGGCCCGCGACGCCTTGCTGGCGCTCGCGCTGCTGGCGATCGTGCTGAAGGTGATGGTCCCGGCCGGCTTCATGCCCAGCGCCGAGACGCGCAACGGCTTGCCCTTCGCTCTGGTGCTCTGCACCGGCGACGGCGCGAAAGTCGTCCAGCCGGGAGACGCGCTCGACGCCCGCCACGGCGACAAGAGCGACAAGGCCGGCCACGACGTCCCCTGCCCGTTCGCGGCCCAGGGCGCGGCGGCTCCGCCGCCGTCCGTGGTCGCGGCCATCGCCGTCGATCTCATTGCCTACGCCGCGCCGCTCCTGCCGCCCGCACGCACGCTGGCGCCCGGCCGGGGCCTAGCCGCGCCGCCCCCGCCGCCGACTGGCCCACCCGTCGTCCTGATCTGAGCCTCGGTCCTCGCGATCGAGCGTAAACGCGCGCCCCCGCTGGCGTGCTCCTGATCACTCACGGCCGCCGCTGCGCGGCCGACGGACGCTGTATTCAAATGAAGTCTCTTTTGCTGGCCACCACGGCCGCCCTGGTCGTCGCGCCTGCTGCTTACGCCGCCGACACCGCCGCCGCGACCGCCGACAACACCCAGGTCTCGTCGGTCATCGTCACCGCCCGTCCGAACCCCGAAGACCCGCCGGTCGTCGCCGACGCCCGTAAGCGCCTGTCGGAAACTCCGGGCGCCGTCTCGGTGATCTCCCAGGAAAGCTACATCAACCGCCAGACCCTGGCGCTCGACGACATGCTGCGCGACGCCCCGGGCGTCTACGCCCAGCGCAAGTGGGGCGGCGACATCCGCGTCTCGATCCGCGGTTCGGGCATCGGCAACGCCAACCACAATCGGGGCCTCTTGATCGCCCAGGACGGCGTGCCGCTGAACGAGGCGGACGGCTATGGCGACACCCAGATCGCCGACCCGCTGAACACCCGCTACGCCGAGGTCTATCGCGGCGGCAACGCCCTGCGCTTCGGCGGCGCCCTCTTGGGCGGGGCGATCAACATGGTCACGCCCACCGGCAAGGACGCCGGCTTCCAGAACAAGATCCGCCTCGACGGCGGCTCCTATGGTCTCGCGCGCGAACACATCGCCCTGGCGCGCCAGATCGGCGATTGGGACATCTTCGTCGCCGGCACCAACCAGACCAGCCAAGGCTGGCGCTCGCAAAGCCAGCAGAACATCCAGTTCGGCTCGCTGAACATCGGCCGGTCGTTCGGCGAGGACCGCGAGGTTCGCCTGATCGTCAACGGCTCGAACATCAACCAGGAAATCCCCGGCTCGCTCACCCTGGCGCAGTTCAACGCCAATCCGCGCCAGTCGGCCGCCGGCAACCTGGCCAATGACAACGGCCGTAACCAGCGCGGCGTTCGCGGGTCGCTGCGCACCACCTGGCGCCTGGACGACAACCTCGTCTTCGAAGGCGCGGTCTATGCCGTGTGGAAGGACCTGGACCACCCGATCTTCCAGGTCATCGACCAGCAGAGCCGCAACTACGGCGCCTTTGGCCGGTTCGACTGGGACGGCGAGATCGGCGGCAAGCGCGCCGACGCCTTCTTCGGCGCCTGGTACCGCACCGGCGACATGGACTCCAACTTCTATGTAAATGTCCGCGGCGGCCGCGGCGCGCCGACCTCGCGCACGCTGCAAAACGCCAAGGCGTTCGACGTCTTCGGCGAGGGCCGGCTGTTCGTCACCGATCAGGTCGCGGTCGTGGCCGGGGCCACCTGGGGCCAGGCCAAGCGCGACTATACCAGCTTCGCTATTCCGGGCGTGGCCTCGACCTTCAACCTGAAGGCCGACAAGAGCTATCACTGGGTCTCGCCCCGCGTCGGCCTGCTCTGGCAGAACGAGGTCGGGGACCAGGTGTTCGCCAACCTGACCCGCTCGGTCGAGCCGCCGAACTTCGGCTCGATGTCGCCGACCAATACGGGCTTCGCGCCGGTGAAGTCTCAAAAGGCCTGGACGGGCGAGGTGGGCGCGCGCGGCCATCGCGGGCGGTTCACCTATGACGTCACCCTGTACCGCGCCGAGCTGAAGGGCGAGATGCTGCAGTACACGGTCAACCCGTCGATCCCGGCCTCGACCTTCAACGCCGACAAGACCCTGCACCAAGGGATCGAGGCGGCGCTGGACTGGGCCGTGGCGCCCCGGTGGCGGATCCGCCAGACCTGGACCTATTCGGACTTCCGATTCAAGAACGACGCCCAGTACGGCGACAACCGCCTGCCGATCGTGCCCAAGACCTTCTACCGCTCGGAAGTCCGCTATGACGATCCGCGCGGCTGGTTCGTGGCCCCGTCGGTCGAGTGGTCGGCCAGCGACCAGTGGATCGACTACAGGAACACCCAGACAGCGCCGAGCTACGCGATCCTGAACCTCAACGCGGGCTGGAAGGTCAATCAGACGGTGTCGCTGTTCCTCGACGCGCGGAACCTGACCGACAAGGCCTATGTCTCGAACACCCAGGCCGCGATCGCCTGGACCGCCTCGACCGCGACCCTGTGGCCGGGCGACGGCCGTTCGGTGTTCGGCGGCGTGACGGTCACGTTCTAGCCCTTCCTTGGTCCCGACGGGGCGGCGGCTCGCAAGGCCGTCGCCCCAAACCCGGAGCATCGCGATGACCGCGATCGACAATCCCGAGACCACCGCCCCGGCCGGCGAGGTCTATCGCGCCTTCTGGCGCTGGCACTTCTATGCGGGGCTTCTGGTCCTGCCGATCCTGATGCTGATGGCCCTGACCGGGGGCCTCTATCTGTTCAAGGACGAACTGACCGCCGTGATCCATCGTCCGCTGGTCGTGGTGGCCGAAGGACCGAGACAGACCAATCCCACCACCTGGATCGCCGCCGCCGAGGCGGCCACCCGTGGCGAGGCCAGGCAGATGGTCCTGCCCGCCCGGGACGACCGCTCGGTCCAGGTCACCGTCGAGGCCAACGGCGAGAAGCAGACCGCCTATGTCGATCCGCATACGGGCGCGGTGCTCGGAACCACCCAGCCCGGCGGCGTTATGGGGCTGGTCAAGCACCTGCACAGCCTGGAGATCGCCGGACCGGTGATGAACCTGATGGTCGAGGTCGTGGCCGGCTGGGCCATCGTTCTGGTCGCCACGGGGATCTTCCTGTGGTGGCCGCGCGGCCAGACGGGCGGCGTCGTCACCGTGCGCAGCCGGCCCGCCAAACGCCTGTTCTGGCGCGACCTGCACGCTGTGACCGGCGCGTTCGCCAGCGGCGTGATCCTGTTCCTCGCCGTCACCGGCATGCCGTGGTCGGCCTTCTGGGGCAAGGAAGTCCGCCAACTCACCACGCAGGCCGGCTGGGGCCGTCCCAAGCCGCCGGTCGCCGAGCAGCACCACGGCAGACCGGCCCCGGTCGAGGAGGCGACGGGCGTGCCCTGGGCCCTGCAGGCCAAGACCCCGCCGCCTTCGGACGCCCAGGCTCAGATGGCCGGCATGAACGATCACGACCATCACATGATGATGATGGAGCCGCCCGCGCCGCTCGACGCCAACGCCATCGTCGCCCAGGCCCGCGCCGCCGGCCTGACGGACGGCTTCACCCTGTCCCTGCCCAAGAGCCCGCGCGGGACTTGGACCGCCGCCTACATGCCCGACAAGGTCGAACGGACCCGCACGATCTATCTCGACGGCGGCGACGGCCGGGTTCTGGGCGACATCGGCTATCGCGACTTCGGGCCGGCGGCCAAGGCCATCGAGTGGGGCATCGCCGTCCACCAGGGCCAGCAGTTCGGCATCGTCAACAAGCTGGTTATGCTGGCCGGCTGCGTCGCGATCTGGCTGATGGGCGTCTCGGCGATCGTCATGTGGTGGAAGCGTCGCCCCAGGGGCCATCTCGCCGCCCCCGGGCGTCCGACCCATCGCGGCGCCTATGCCGGCCTGCTGGCGATCGTCGCGCCGCTGGCCCTTCTCTACCCCCTGGTGGGGGCGTCGCTGGTTGCGGCGCTCCTCTTTGACCTTACCCTGCGCCGGCTGATCACGCCGCGCGCCCAGACCGGAGCCTGAACATGAAGACCCTGACCCTGCTGGTCGTCTCCGCCGCCGCCCTGGCCATGACCGCCGCCGCGCCCGCGCCCAAGGTCGTCGCCGCCGACGCCTGGTGCCGCCCGGCCCCCACCGGCGCCCTGGCCGGCGGCTGCTATGTCACTCTCACCGCCAGCGTCGATGACCGCCTGGTCGCGGTCGAGACCACCGCTGCGGACCGTGGCGAGATCCACACCATGTCGATGGACGGCGGGGTGATGCGGATGCGCAAGCTGACCGACGGCCTGGCCCTGCCGGCCGGTAAGGCCATCGCGCTCAAGCCTGGCGCCGACCACATCATGGTCATCGCCCCCAAGATCGCCCTGAAGGAAGGCGCCCAGGTGCCGCTGACTCTCAAGTTCCAGAAGGCCAAGCCGGTCAAGGTCACCGCCGTGGTCAAGACCCCGCCCATGCCGGCGATGTCGGGGATGCATCACTGATGCGGGCGATCGCCCTGGCCCTGGCCCTGCTGGTCGCCACGCCGCTTTCCGCCTGCGGCGACAAGGCCGCGCGCGAGACGGCCGGCGCGCTGATCAAGATCGGCGGGCCGTTCCAGCTGACCAACATGAACGGCCGGCCGGTGACGGAGAAGTCGCTGCTGGGCAAACCGACGGCCGTCTTCTTCGGCTTCACCTATTGCCCCGAAGTCTGCCCGACCACGATGACGGAGCTGACCGCCTGGCTGAAGGCGCTGGGCAAGGACGCCGACAAGCTGAACGTGGTCTTCATCACCGTCGACCCCGAACGCGACACCCCCGCTCAGCTCCGGGAGTATCTGTCGAACTTCGACCCGCGCATCCAGGGGTTCACCGGCACGCCCGAGGCCATCGCCAAGACGGCCCGAGCGTACCGCGTCTACTATCAGAAGGTCCCGCTGGACGGCGGCGGCTACACGATCGATCACTCCTCGGCGATCTACCTGTTCGACGCCAAGGGGCGGTTCGTCTCGCCGATCGCCTACCAGTCGCCGCCGGAACGGGCCCTGGCCCAGCTGCGCGACCTGGTGAACTAGGCGCAGGCAAATCCTGCCTGCCCCGGATCCCTTGCAAGGCCGCCGCGCGTTCCCCGACGCCGGCGGCCTTTTCGCGTTCGCGCCCCTGGCTTCGGGCGCGCGCGCGAAACCCGGGATTCAAAAAATGGGTCACATGAACTTTTTTTAAGGGGGTAAAGTTTTCGCGCCGTAGCAGATTGCCGCCGGCTCACACCAACGGATACGAATTCCATGAAAAAAGTCTGGTTCGGCGCTGCGGCGTTCGCGGCCCTGTCCCTCTCGGCGTTCGGGGCGCAAGCGCGCGACGAACACCCCTGCATCGACGACGCTTGCGTCGTGCAGTCGCTGCTGCCCTCGATCGCCGCCAGCGCGTCGGCCGATCTGACCTCGCTGGAGTCCCCGCGCTACGGGACCTGGGGCTTCGACATTTCGGGCATGGACACCTCGGTGAAGCCGGGCGACGACTTCTACAAGTTCGCCAACGGCGCCTGGGACGCCCGCACCCAGATCCCGTCGGACCGCACCCGCTACGGCGCCTTCGACTTCCTGGCCGAACTGTCGGAAGCCCGCACCCGGTCGATCATCGAAGCCGCCGCCGCCGACAAGGCCGCGACCGGCGACAAGGCCAAGATCGGCGCCGCCTACCGCGCCTACATGGACGAAGCGACCATCGAGAAGCTGGACGCCAAGCCGCTGGCGCCCTGGCTGGCCGGGATCAAGAAGGTCAAGACCAAGGACGAATTCACCGCCCTGATGGGCAAGGCCTCGACCACGCCCTACACCGCGCTGATCGGCCTGGGCATCCAGACGGACGCCAAGAACCCGCAGCGCTACGCCGTCTACGCCGGCACCGGCGGCCTCAGCCTGCCCGACCGCGACTACTATCTGGAAGCCCGCTTCGCCGACAAGAAGGCCGCCTACCTGGCCTATGTCGAGAAGATGCTGACCATGGCCGGCTGGGAAAAGCCCGCCGAGAACGCCAAGGCCATCCTGGCGTTCGAAACCCAGCTCGCCGAAGCCACCTGGACCCGCGTCGAGCGCCGCAACCGCGACAAGACCTACAACCCGGCCACCTTGGCCGAGCTGCAGGCGATGACGCCCGGCTATGACTGGAACAAGTATCTGGTCGGCACCGAGCTGCCCAAGATCGACCGCTTCATCGTCACGACGAACACCTCGTTCCCGAAGTTCGCCAAGATCTACGCCGACACCCCGCTGGAGACCCTCAAGGCCTGGCAGGCGTTCAAGGTCATCGACGGCGCGTCGGGCATGCTGTCCAAGCGCTTCGTCGACGCCCAGTTCGAGTTCCGCAACAAGACCCTGGCGGGCCAGCCCGAGCAGCGCCCGCGCTGGAAGCGCGGCGTCGGCGCCGTCAACGGCATGCTGGGCGAAGCGGTCGGCAAGGAATATGTCGCCGCCTACTTCCCGCCCGAGAGCAAGGCCAAGATGATCTCGCTGGTCGGCGACATCCGCACGGTCCTGAAGGGTCGTATCGACGCTTCG
Organism: Pseudomonadota bacterium; assembly: GCA_020161365.1. GTDB lineage: Bacteria > Pseudomonadota > Alphaproteobacteria > Caulobacterales > Caulobacteraceae > Caulobacter. The sequence continues at coordinate 195,968 of JAIUNU010000008.1, forward strand.
GACTGGATGGGTCCGGAGACCAAGGTCAAGGCGCAGGAGAAGCTGGCCAAGTTCACCGTCAAGATCGGCTATCCCGACAAGTGGCGTGACTACTCCAAGCTGGAGATCAAGGACAACGACGCCTACGGCAACGTGCTGCGCGCCGGCGCCTGGGACTACCGCCACGACGTCGAACGCCTGAACCAGCCGGTCGACAAGACCGAGTGGGGCATGACCCCGCAGACGGTCAACGCCTACTACAACTCGGTCAACAACGAGATCGTGTTCCCGGCGGCCATCCTGCAGGCGCCGTTCTTCCATCCGGACGCGGACCCGGCCGTCAACTACGGCGGCATCGGCGGCGTGATCGGCCACGAGATCGGCCACGGCTTCGACGACCAGGGCCGCAAGTCCGACGGCGACGGCGTGCTGCGCGACTGGTGGACCGCCGAGGATGCGGCCAAGTTCAACGCCCAGGCCGCCAAGCTGGGCGCCCAGTACTCGGCCTTCGAGCCCTTCCCGGGCGTGAAGGTCAACGGCGCCCTGACCATGGGCGAGAACATCGGCGACCTGTCGGGCCTGGCCTTCGCGCTGGACGCCTATCACGTCTCGCTGAAGGGCAAGCCCTCGCCGGTTCTCGACGGCTTCACCGGCGACCAGCGCGTCTATCTGGGTTGGGCCCAGGTGTGGCGCCAGAAGACCCGCGACGAGGCCCTCAAGCAGCAGATCGCCACCGATCCGCACTCGCCGGCCTACTACCGCGTCAATGGCACCATCCGGAACCAGCCGGGCTGGTACTCGGCCTACGACGTCAAGCCGGGCGACAAGCTGTATGTCGCGCCGGAAGACCGCGTGAAGCTCTGGTAGTCACCCGAGCCGTCACACGACATCAGGGGCCGGTGAGCGATCACCGGCCCTTTTTGCGTCCGCAATCCCGCCAGCGCCGTCTGAAGCGACGCGAGTCAGTAATGATAACGACACTGCGCGATCAGAAGGCCATCCTCGGTCGGCCGATAGACCAGACGGTGTTCCTGATTGATCCGCCTCGACCACCACCCTGACAGGGCGCCGCGAAGCGGCTCGGGCTTTCCCGTGCCTTGAAACGGGGTGCGCGAGCACTCCCTGATCAGCCCGTTCAGCCGCGACAGCATCTTCGGATCATGCGACTGCCAATAGAGATAGTCGTCCCAGGCCTGCTCGCTGAAGATCAGCTTCATTCGGCCAGATCACGCGCCCGGCCTTCACCCGCTTCCAGCGCCTTGATCGACTCCCCGAGCCGCTCCGCGTTGGCGGGACTACGGAGCAGATAGCGCGTCTCCTCATACGAGGCGAAGTCTTCAACCGACATCAGCACCGCCGCCGGGCGTCCGCGATCGCGGGTAATGATGATCGGCTCGTGATCGGCCGTCACGGCGTCGATCATCGCTGAGAGGTTCTTGCGAAGGTCGCTGTAGGAGGTGGTGCGCATGGCGTTATTGTACGCGTTTGCGTACAATATTCCAGAGGGGCCCGTCTGCGCTGGGTTCGGCGTCGTATCCACCTTGGCCCCAGACAGGGGCGCCGCCAAAAGCGCTTGGCGGCTAAGATTCTCCGGCGTCCTAGGCAACGAATTGATGAGCGCAGTCCAAGGGTGGGGGCGCTCAAAGAAGGCCTGAAGGCCGGAGCCTTCAGAAAACGTCGATTGACGAGATCGATGACAACTGTCAACCATAGATCGTTGACAACTGTCATCGGGAGCAAGCCATGAAGATCAGCGCGGCCGAAAGCGTGGTGATGGAGGCGCTGTGGCGGGAAAGCCCGCTGACCTCAGAGGCGATCATGAGCCAGGTTTGCGGCCCGCAGGATTGGACCGAAGGCACCGTGAAGGTGCTGATCAGTCGTCTGGTCAAGAAGAAGGCCGTCACGGCCAAGGCCGACGGTCGCCGCTACCTCTACTCGCCCCTGCTGAGCCGACGCGACTATGTGCAGGGCGAGAGCCAGGGCCTGTTGGACCGGCTGTTCGACGGCCGGCTCGCCCCGCTGGTCATGCACCTGTCGGAAGGCGACAAGCTCAGCGACCAGGACATCGCTGAGTTGAAGGCCTTGGTCGAGAGGATCGGCAAATGAGCGCGGCGGTCCTCTCGGGCTTGGTCAGCGCCAATCTGGCCTTGGCCGGCGGCGTTCTGGCGGTGATGGCCCTGCGCGGGCCTGTCCGTCGTCGCTTTGGCGCCCTGCCCGCCTATCTCTTATGGCTAACCCCGCCTCTGTGCGCCCTGGCGGCGCTAGCGCCCGCGCCGATCGAGGCCACCCCGCTAGCGCCGATCCTGATCACCGCCGGTAAGGCTGCGCGAGAGGCGGTTCCGTTGGCCCTGACGACACCGATCGCGGTCCAGCTGGCCCTGTTGGTCTGGGCGCTGGGCGCCCTGGTCGCGGCCACCGCCTTCCTGTTGCGCCAAGTGCGCTTCACCCAGTCGCTAGGGCCACTGAAGCCGCATCCGACCGACGCAGAACTGCTGGTCGGCAAACATCTGGGGGCCGGCCCCATGGTGCTGGTCTCTCCCTGGCCCCGCATCGTGGTCCCCGCCGATTTCGACGACCGCTTCCAGGGCGAGGCCCGCGCGCTGGTTCTCGCGCACGAGGGCGTCCACCTCGCGCGCGGCGACGCGCTCATCAACACCTTTGTCGTGGTGATCCAGTGCCTGGCTTGGTTCAACCCGCTGGTTCACCTGGGCGCGCGCCGGCTGCGCCTCGACCAGGAAATGGCCTGCGATGAGGCCGTTCTCACCCAGCGTCCGGAAGCGCGCCGGCTGTATGCCGAGACCCTGCTGGACGCCGTCTTGGCTCCCCGCGTCGTTCCGCTCGGCTGCCATTGGCCGGCCGGCGGCGCTCATCCCCTGAAGGAGAGACTGATCATGCTGAACATCCCCACCAGAAGCCCCGCGAGGCGGGCGGCGGGCCTGGCCCTCGCGGCGTTGGTCGGCTTCGCGGGCGCCGGCGCCGTGTGGGCCGCCGATGCCCGTCCAGCGCCGGCGATCACCCAGCCCAATTGGGTCGTCAAGCCGACCGCCCAGGATATGGCGCGCTTCTATCCGGCGGCGGCCAAGGCGGCCAAAGCCGAAGGCTTCGCCGTCATCGATTGCGGTGTTACGGCGACGGGCCAACTGACCGCCTGCAAGGTGCTGCGCGAAAGCGCGGACGCCTATGGCTTCGGCGCTGCGGCCTTGCAACTTGGGACCATCTTCCAGATGAGTCCGCAGACCCTCGACGGCAGACCGGTCGACGGCGGGCGGGTGACGATTCCGATCCGCTTCGCAGCGCCCCCGACCTAGCAAGCCTTGGTTCCAGGGCCATGAGAGGACCGTCGGCCAGGCCGGCGGTCCTCGAACCCGTTTCGGCGCCGCGTGGGGATGCGCGGCGCCGGGACGATCCTAGCCCCCCGCCAGTTGGGCTGCCGCCAGGGCCAGCAGCGGGATGCCCAGGGTCAGGTTGAAGGGGAAGGTCACGCCCAGCGACAGGGTCAGGTAGACCCCGGCGTCGGCCTTGGGCAGGGCCAGGCCCATGGCGGCCGGGGCGGCGATGTACGAGGCCGAGGCGGCCAGTACCGCCAGGGCGGCCAGATCGCCGGCCGGCAGACCGGCCAGCCAGCCCAGGACGAGCGCGACCGAACCGCCCAGGATCGGCAGCACGATCCCCATGGCCAGCAGGCCGAGCTTGAAGCCCCGCGCGGCGGCCAGTTGCTGGCCGGCCCGAACCCCCAGGCCCAGCAGGAACACGCAGAGCACGCCCTGGAACACCGGTCCGGTGAAGGTCGCCAGCTTGGCGCCCCCCTGGTGGCCCGTGATCAGGCCGATGAAGAAGCCGCCGATCAGCACCACGCTGGCCGCGTTCAGCAGCACCTCATGGGCCAGCTTGCCGGCCGAAACCCGCTCAGGATCCTTGCCATGCGCGCCATCGCGGGTGGCGATCGCGGCGATGGTGATGGCGGTCAGCAGTCCGGGCGTCTCCATCAGGGCGAGCACGGCCGACATGTAGCCGCCCGCCGCTTGGCCGATCGAGGCGAGATAGCTCTGGGCCGCGGCGAAGGTCACCACAGACACCGAGCCATAGTGCGCGGCGGTGGCGGCGGCGGTGATGGTGTTCAGACCCATGCGCTTGAGCAGGACGTAGGCCGGCAGCGGCAAGAGGAAACTCAGCGTCAGACCCAGGCCCGCAGCCTTCAGGAAGCCGGCGTCCAGGCCATGGGCGCGCGCCTCGACCCCGCCCTTGAAGCCGATGCACAGCATCAGGACCAGCGACAAGGTCTTGGCCGCCTCCTTCGGCAAGGCCAGGTCCGAGCGCGCCAGGGCGGCGATCAGGCCGAGGGCGAAGAACAGCACCGCCGGCTGCAGCAGGTTGCCGGCCGCCGCCGACACGGTCTGGGTGAGAAGATCCACGAAAACGCCCCCTTCGAGAAACAGCGCCGCTTGGCGCGGGGGCTCCTCTACCGGCGGACTAGTGATTTCCCTTGTTGATTTCTGATATGGTCATGATGAGGAATGCTCATCATGGAGCCGTCATGCCGCGCCGCACTAACCTGGATCTCGATCTTGTCCGCGCCTTCCTGGTGGTGTGCGAGCAACGCAGCTTCACCCGGGCGGGCGAGCGTCTGGGACGGTCGCAGTCGGCGGTCAGCCTGCAGGTGCGCCGCCTGGAGGAGCAGCTGGGCCAGCCGCTGCTGTCGCGCGATCCCCGCCATGTGTCGCCGACAGAACAGGGCGCGGCCTTTCTGCCCCAGGCCCGCCGCCTGCTGCGGCTGAACGACGAGATCCTGGCCAGCCTGGGCGCCGACGAGATCGAGGGCGAGGTGCGGCTGGGCGCGCCGGAAGACTTCGCCACGCAGCATCTGCCCGCCGTATTGAGCTCGTTCGCCCGCAGCCATCCGCGCATCGCCCTGACCGTCACCTGCGACCTGACCCTGAACCTGCTGGACCGCCTGAGCGAAGGCGCCCTGGACCTCGCCCTGGTCAAGCGCGAGCCGCTGGGTCCGGATCTGGGCGTGCGCGTGTGGCGCGAGCCGCTGGTCTGGGTGGCGCTGGATCCCGAGATGGCCCGGCGCGAGGGTCCGGTCCCGCTGGTCGCCGCGCCGGCCCCTTGCGTCTATCGCAAGCGCGCGGTGGCGGCGCTGGAGGCTTCGGGCAAGGCCTGGCGCGCCACCTACACCAGCCCCTCCCTGGCCGGGCAGCTGGCGGCGCTGCGGGGCGGGCTTGGCCTCAGCGTCCTGCCGCGCGAGATGGCGCCGGACGACCTCACCATCCTGTCCGAAGGCCTGCCGCGCCTGGAGGACGCCGAGATCGCGCTGCTGAAGGCGCGGGGCGCGCCGCCGCCCGCCGCCGAACGCCTGGCGGACCACATTCTGTCGGCCCTGGATCGCCAGCGCGCGGCGGGCGCGACTCTGGGCGTTTAAGCGGCGGGAGCGCTTTTTGACGGGAGCGTCAAATTTGTGAAGCAGGGCCCAGATACACCAAACCCGCCGCGGGGGATAATCGCGACGGGCTGGCTATTTTCTCGATCATTCGATCTAGGCGGGCGTTTCCTCCCCGAAACGCCGAAGAACGGGAGCTCTCTGGTGGGCTCGTTTCGTCCTTGCAGTGTGTAGAAACGTCAAATCCGTGACGGTGTCAACGCGGCGACCGCCTTTTTCTCAACGGGTTCGCTGAATTTTTGACACATCCGCTGTTGTTTGGACGCTCGGGTCGAATTTACGTCGGGATTCACCCTCAATTTTTGACAATAGTGTCAAATATTACCTTTCGAGCGCGGCGACGAAGCGATCCAGCACCGCCGAACGCGACTCGAACACGTAGTCCGGACGCGAGACCGTCACCGGCTCGACCCCGGCCTCCGCGAGAGCGGCGGCGGCGTCGAACAGGTCCGCGGTGGCCAGCAGGGCGCCGTTGGCCCGGCGAGAGCCGCCTCGGGCGACATAGGCGGCGACGGCGTCCTGGGCGGCGCGGTCCTGCTCGGCCGGCCAGACCAGGGTGGCGAGCTTGCCCGCCCGGCCCTTGGCCTCAACCACCGAGAGCAGGCGGCGCAGGGCGTCCAGCTGCTCGCCGTTCCAGCCGGCGGTCAGGGAGGCGGTCAGCTGGGCCTGGCTCTTCAGGATCACCCCGTCGGACAGGATCTTCAGCCCGTTGGCGGCCAGGGTCGCGCCGGTGGTGGTGATGTCGACCACCAGCTCGGCGGCGCCGGCGGCCGGAGCCCCCTCGGTGGCGCCGCTGCTTTCGACGATCCGGTAGTCGGCGACGCCGTGGCGGGCGAAGAAGGCGCGGGTCTGGGTGACGTACTTGGTCGCCACCCGCAGGCGGCGGCCGGTCTTGGCGAGATGCGCGTGCCCGACCTCGTCGACATCGGCCATGGTGTCGACGTCCAGCCAGTTCTTGGGCGCGGTGACCACGAGGTCCGCGCGGCCAAAGCCCAGGGCCCGCAGCAGCATGACGCGGCTGTCCATGTCGTCGCCGCGCTCGCGCAGCAAGTCCTCGCCCGTGACGCCGAGATGCAGGTCGCCCGAGTCGAGCCCGGCGGCGATGTCGCCGGCTGACAAGAGGCGCACCGACACGCCCGGCAGCCCCGACAGCTCGGCCGAGTAGCCGCGCGCGCCGCCGGTCATCTCCAGCTTGAAGCCGCAGTCGGCCAGCCAGGCCTCGACCTGGTCCTTCAGGCGGCCCTTGGAGGGGATGGCGAAGATCATCGGTGCGGAGCTCATTCGCCGCCTCCCGCATAGGCCCGCGCGGGGCGGATCATGAAGCCGACCGCGCCGGTGTCGGTCGCAACCCCCAGCTTGGCGGGCAGGCCGTCATAGCGACCGCCGGCGGCGACGGGGCGCTCGTCGCCCAGCGCGGCCGAGCGGATCTCGAACAGGTAGCCGTCATAGTAGCCGAACGCCCGGCCGAAGGCGGCGGCCAGGGTTGCGCGCTCCAGGGCCACGCCGCGCTGCGCCATGCCGGCCAGACGCGCGCGCCAGCCGTCGAGGACCGCGTTCAGCGACTCGGCCTTGGGCCCCGCCAGGGCCGCAATGGCCGAGAGCGCCGCGTCCGGACGATCCGAGACCCCCAGGAACGCGCGGACCTTGGCGGCGGGCTCGGGATCCAGGCGCCCGGCCTTGGCGGCGTCGGCCTTTTCGACGAGGCGGCGGGCGATCTCGGCGGGACGGCGACCGCCGACGGGCTCGATGCCGGCCAGCGACCACAGCTCCTGCAGCACCGAGGCGGCTTCGGCCTCGGGCAGGCCCGCGAGTAGCGCCGCAATGCGGCTCTTGTTCTCGTCCAGCGCCAGTCCGCGCTCAGACGAGCCGTCGAGCTCGGCCTTCAGCTGGCGCGGCTTGGCGAACGCGCGCTTCAGGCGCGCGGCCAGCGGCGGGGCCAGGTCGAGGCTGTCGACGAAGGCCGAAAACAGCGACACATCCCCCAGCACCAGCGATAGGTCCTCGCGCCCGCCCGCCGTGGCCGAGGCCCAGGCCAGGGCCGCCATCTCGGCGTCGGCGGCGACGCGGTCGCCGCCCTCGAAGGCCTCGACGCCCAGCTGCAGGAACTCTTCGGCGCGGTCGGAGCCGCGCGGCGCCACGCGGAAGGCCTTGCCCTCATAGCGGCGACGGCCCGCCCCGCCCCCGCCCTCGAAGTGCTGGCGGGCCACGGCGACGGTGAAGTCGGGACGCAGGCACGCCTCCTCGCCCGCCTCGCCCGACACCACGAACAGCCGCGAGCGCATGGCCTCGCCGGCGAGATCCAGCAGCAGGCCCAGCGGCTGCAGCACCGGGGCGTCGGTCAGCACCGCGCCGGCGTCCAGCAAGGGGGCGCGGATGGCGTCCAGCGCGTCGGCTGGAATGGAACGCTCGAGCCTCACCTCAACCCCCGATGATCTTGCGGACGGCCGCGACGAGCTCGCCGCGCGGGATGGTCTGCTGGCCCGGACGCTCGGCCTTCCAGGCGGCGTTGTCGGCCACGCCCGAGGCGAGCTCGCGGCCCAAGTCGAGGTCCTTGATCGTCACCGTGCCGGCCGCGATCTCGTCGCCGCCCAGCATGATGGCCGCCGGCGACAGGCGACGGTCGGCGTACTTCATCTGCGGCCGCATGCCCGAGGTCCCCAGATACACCTCGGCCGGGATGCCCGCCGCGCGCAGCTCGCCCACCACCTTGAAGTATTCGGGCATGTGCGCGTCGTCGAAGGCGATGACCACCACCGGCCCGCGCGCCGACCCGCCCGGCTCACGCCCCGCCGCCCGCAGCGCCGCCGCCAGGCGCGACACGCCGAACGAGAAGCCCGTCGCCGGGGTCACATTGCCGGTGAACCGCGCCACCAGATCGTCATAGCGCCCGCCGCCGCCGATCGAGCCGAAGGTGACCTTGTTGCCCTTCTCGTCGGTGGTGCTGAGCAAGAGCTCGGCCTCGAACACCGCGCCGGTGTAGTATTCCAGCCCCCGCACGATCGACGGATCGATGAAGGCCTGGTCGTCGGCGATGCCGAGGCTGGTCAGGGCCGCGTCGATCCGCGACAGCTCCAGAAGGCCCTCGTCGCCCTCGGCCGAGCCGGCCACCACGCGGGCGATATTGTCCAGCGTCGCCGCTCGGCCGCCGGTCGAGCCGGCCTGGACGAAGTCCAGCACCTGGTCGACGGCCTTGCCCTTCAGCCCCGCGCCCTTGGTGAAGTCGCCGCTCTCGTCCAGCCGCCCCTCGCCCAGGAGCAGGCGCACGCCGTCGACGCCCAGGCGGTCCAGCTTGTCGACCGCGCGCAGCACGGCCAGCTTCTGGCCGGCGCTGTCGGCCCCGGCGGCCGTCAGCAGGCCGTTCAGCAGCTTGCGGTTGTTGATCTTCAGCACCGCCGTGCCGCGCGGCAGGCCCGCCGCCTCCAGCCCCTCGACGGCCATGGCGATGATCTCGGCGTCGGCCTCCGGACGGGCCGAGCCCACCGTGTCGGCGTCGCACTGGATGAACTGGCGGAAGCGCCCCGGCCCCGGCTTCTCGTTGCGCCACACCGGCCCGTAGGCGTAGCGGCGGAAGGGCTTGGGCAGGGTCTCCCAGGTCTGGGCGGCGAAGCGGGCCAGCGGCGCGGTCAGGTCATAGCGCAACGCCATCCACTGATCATCGTCGTCCTGCAGCGCAAAGACGCCCTCGTTGGGCCGGTCGCTGTCGGGCAGGAACTTGCCCAGCGCGTCGGCATATTCGAACGCCCCGGTGTCCAGCGCCTCGAAGCCGTAGCGCTCATAGACCGCCGACACCGCCTCCAGGATCGCCCGCTCGGCCCGCAGGTCGCGCGCGCGCTTGTCGGCGAAGCCGCGGGGGGCGCGGGCCTCGGGGCGGAAGTCGGTGTTGGTGTCGGGGGTGTCGGTCATTCGTCGGTCCTGGTGATCTAGGCTTCGACGGATGGCGCTTGTCGCAAAGCCCCATCCGCTAGGCGGGGCTCTGGCTGGGTACGCTCGGCTTTAGAGCGCGCGGACCCGGCCGATCCCGCGAGGCGAGGTCGGATGGTGGTGGTGGCCGTGATGGTGCGGCGTGCGGGTCATTGCGGGGGCGGTGTAGCGGAGATGGGGCGTGGGGGGAAGGGGGAGAGAGAACTCAGAGCTGGGCGAGTCGCTCAAAGCACCCAAGCGGGACCCGTGAGTATCTCTCACGGATCCCTTATTGAGGGTTTACCCTAGTTGGTAACTACTAGGTACGCGGCCAGCGGCGGACATGGGCACAAACGTGCTCCGTCTTGCCGAAGCGCACACGGTAGTAGTCGATTACATGGACTACCATGATCGAGCTCCTGTGTTCGGTGATGGGTTGAAATCCACCGCGCGAAGTGAGAGTCTCGGCTTGCTTAGGGCATGAGGGCTCTCACAGCTTTGCGCTGTGGTTCGCATGTTTAGGGGTCGCTGCAGTAACCTGCGGCGGCCCCGAACCTTCGGCGTCGCGCCGGTTCTTCCTAAATCGTTATCGTATCGGCACCTCCTTATGAGAATTCCAATCTCACGGGAATTCTAGCAGCGCTTTGCTGCACGCGCAAGACTTTTCGGACTCCATTAACCATAATGGCGGACTCGGAAGTCAATTTCGCTGGACTCGCCCCATGAAAGGCGTGGAACTCCTCCCGAAAATCGGATAAAAGTGCGTTCGGCACGGAGGGAGCGCTAAAGAATGGACCCCATAGTCGAGAGTGCGATACGGAAGCGCGATGAGTTGCTCGACCTCCTCTCAAAAATCAAACATCAGATTGAAAAACTTGATGAATTTATTTCAATTGCGAGAAAACTCGAGGAGGACTCCCCCCCTCCGACACTCCCGCTCCCTCTAGAGGAACCATCAAAAGGCGAACCGGATTCGCCCCTCTCGGACGGTGGAGTCCAGAATTCAGAGGGAGTAGCACGCGAAAATCCCCATAGGCGGCCACGTACGCGATCGAACCCCAGCCCAGCAGCTGTGATGGAGGGGGTACTCGACATTTTGAGGCATGCGGAACGCCCACAAACCCGTAGCCAACTCCTCGAATCACTCGCGGAGCGCGGAATTCGTGTTGAAGGACATGACCCTGCAAAGGTTCTGGGTACGAACATCTGGCGTTACATGAAACGCACTGATGAAATCATGCAGTCAGGGGAGGGCTATTGGCTTAGCGGCCGACCGCTCCCAGAGTGACGCGACCCGATTTTTGCTCACGCCCCACGAGAAGGAAAGCCCACAAAGTGGTTCCGAACATCGGGCTAATGGACTGTGGCACGAGGCCGATCAGTGCGGCTGCTGTTGACCAACGCGTCTTGCCGCCCAGCTCCCTCTGCTATGGGGAGAGGGTCGGGGTGAGGGGGTACGGCGCCCGACGGCGCGCCGGCAGGGCGGCAAACCGCGTAAGCCCTCTCCCGACCGCTTCGCGGCCACCCTCTCCCGCTGGGAGAGGGAACCGGTCTTGCGGGAAGGGGCGGGGCTGAGCGCGCGACCGCCTGGGTCTCTTGACCAACCCGGCCCGTCCAGCACTCTGCAGCCTCCAAGAGATGTAAGGCTTGGCCCGACCTCTAGGCGGTCGGCTTCTCACTGACCTTTCCAATCATAAACACCGTTATCCCGCGCTTCATGCGCGGGACCCAGGGTTCAGCTTTCACATGAGCGCGCGGGTGATCTCCGCCCGTGCGGCGGACAAATGGGTCCCGCGCATGAAGCGCGGGATGACGGCGGGCTTGGCGGGTGAAGCCCTCTCCCATGGGGAGAGGGTCGGGGTGAGGGGGTACGGCGCCCGACGGCGCGCCGGCAGGGCGGCGCAACCCCTCTCCCGACCCCGGCTTTCGCCGGGGCCACCCTCTCCCGCTGGGAGAGGGAACCGGTCTGACGGGAAGGGGCGGACCCGCAGAACGTCCCCTCCGTCCGCTTCTCCCCTACCCCGCAGCCTTCGGCGTGCGGCGCCAGGCCCACAGGAACAGGGCGGCCAGGATCAGGTCGATGCTGGCGAACACCAGGGTCGGGGCGATGACGCGGCCCTGGGTCCACAGCCACCAGACCGGAACCCCGAAGGCCAGCTTCTCCAGCACGCCGGCCAGCATCAGCGGCCGGTAGCGCGCCGGGTCGCTGGCGATGACCAGGAACATCACCTGGGCGGCCAGGGCTGTGCCGATGAAGCCGTAGAAGTGTTCGGGATGGGCCAGCAGCGGGGCCGGGGCCGCAACCTTGGCCTCCAGAAAATAGAGCGGCGTCAGGGCGATCAGCCCATAGATCGCCGCGATCCTGAAAATCCAGCGCGCCATGTCGGTTCGGCCCCTCCCGCCGTCTCTCTCTGTCGGGTCGGCAGGTTAGCGGCAAACGGCGCGGGGGCCAGGGGGGCTGCGCGCCTCAGCCGTCGAGGCGCGGGCTCCGCCACACCGGGAACAGCGCTCGCAGCGCCGGGTCGCGCAGCCACAGGCCGCCCCACAGGAAGAGACCCAGATACAGGCCAAACAGCGTGTGGCTGAACAGCGGGCTGCCGGCCCGGATCTGCGTGGCCATCGCCCCGCCCAGGAGGCCCGTGAACAGCACCGCGCCCAACAGGCGCGTGGGCGGAACGAGGTAGAGCACCAGGCACGAAAGCTCGATCAGTCCGATCATCAGCGCATGGCGCGGGTCCCAGCCCAGGGCTTGCAGGGTTGTGGTCGCCGCCGGGTGATGCAGCAGCTTGGGCGCGATCGACGCCCCGGCGATGAACAGGGAAAAGGCGCTCGTCAGCATCCAGCCGGCCCAGGAGGTGATCTTGTCGCGCATGCGGTGGGTCTCTCCGTTTTGGCCAAGGACGGACGAGAAGGGTGGAAGCCGACAGGGGGGGCGTGCTCAAAAATCCTCCCCCCAGCGGGGGAGAAGAGACGCACAGCGCCCACCACACACCCCGTGTCATCCCGGCCGCAGCGCGCAGCGCGGAGCGCCGGGACCCAGGGGGTGACCAAGCGCGGCGCTCTTGCAACCCCTGGGTCCCGGGTCGGCTTCGCCGCCCGGGATGACACGGCTTGTGGGGATTGGCGGGCGTGAATGCTCGGAATTGGCGACGCCGATCCCAATGGAATCAAGCGCTTCGCACTTTTACGCCCAAACCTATCCTCCGCGTTGAGACCCGCCCCATAATGGTCTCACCTCGTCGCGAGGAAAGGGCGCATGGCCAGCGACCATCGTGGCGGCGGGGGGCGGTCGAGCGGTGGAGGTTCGAGGGGGATACTCGGACGGTCCGGGGATTTGGTTGCTGGCCAGACCCGCCCGCCGTTGGCGTGGTTGAGGGCAAAGGGATGTGTCTTAGCCTGGATTGGCTCGTCCTCCTCGACCGTCGGGCGCCTGGGAAACCAGGGGCTCGGGTCCCGGTAAGGCCTGAACAGGGCCACCTGACGGGACGCTGGCGGATAACGACCGCGCGGAGCGTCGGGCTTCGTCGAAACGGTATTTATCAATGTTCTCCGGACGGATGTCCGGCGCTCCGCGTCCCTTTCCGACCTTCAGCGGCGAGCCGCGTGAAGTCGCGGCGGCGCGCCCAAATCCTCCCCCCGGGCGGGGGAGGTGTCGGCTCGAAGAGACGACAGAGGGGGAATAGGCGGGGTCTGCAGGACTTCCCCCTCCGGCGCTTCGCGCCACCTCCCCCGCTGGGGGGAGGATTGAACGGCGCCCTACTCCGCCGCCACCATCGCGGCGTCGGCCTTGGCCTCGACGCGGACGGCGCCGCCCATGGGCTTCAGATCGAGGTCCTGGAACAGGGCGCTGTCCTCGTCTTGGCCGGGCAGCGGGGTGGTCAGCAGCTTGCCGCCGACGAAGATCGAGTTGGCGCCGGCCATGAAGCACAGGGCCTGCAGCTCGCGGCTCATGCCCTCGCGGCCGGCCGACAGGCGGACCATGGATTTCGGGCAGACGATGCGGGCGACCGCGATGGTGCGGACGAACTCGATGGCGTCGATGGCCTTGCCTTCCGACAGGACCTTGTCGCCCAGCGGGGTGCCGCTGACGGGAACGAGGCCATTGATCGGCAGGCTGTCGGGGTGGGCCGGCAGGGTGGCCAGCTGGTGCAGCAGCCCCGCGCGGTCGCGGCGCTGCTCGCCCATGCCGACGATGCCGCCGCAGCAGGTGCTCATGCCGGCGTCGCGCACATGGGCCAGGGTGTCGAGGCGCTCCTGATAGGTGCGCGTGGTCACCACGTCCTTGTAGTAGTCGGGGCCGGTGTCGAGGTTGTGGTTGTAGTAGTCGAGGCCGGCGGCCTTCAGGGCCTTGGCCTGGTCGGCGGTCAGCATGCCGAGCGTGGCGCAGGTCTCCAGGCCCAGGGCCTTCACCTCGCCGATCATCTCGGTGAGCTTGGGCAGGTCGCGGTCCTTCAGCTCGCGCCAGGCCGCGCCCATGCAGAAGCGCTGGGCGCCGCCGTCGCGGGCCGCGCGAGCCTTGGCCACCACGTCGTCGGCGGCCATCAGCTTCTCGGCCTTCAGCCCCGTCTTGAAGTGGGCCGACTGGCTGCAATAGCCGCAGTTCTCGGCGCAGCCGCCGGTCTTGACCGACAGGAGCTGCGAGAGCTGGATCTCGGAGGGATCGAAGTGGGCGCGATGCACGCTGGCCGCCTGGAACACCAGCTCCATGAACGGCAGGGCGAACAGGGCCTCGACCTCGGCGAGCGTCCAGTCGTGGCGGGGGGAAGCATTGATCTGACTCATGGCCGGGACGTTTGGCCCGACGCATGACGATTGGCAAGACTTGGGCTAGAGGTCGTGCCGACGGGCCGGGCGCGGCGGTTGAAGAGGCTCCGATCATGGATCGCGAGATCGAGCTGAAGTTCCTGATCCCGCCCGAGGCGGCCGAGGCGATCCTGGGCGCGCTGGACGGCGAGGGCGCGGTGCGCCAGCTCGACGCCACCTATTACGACACCGCCGACCATGCGCTGCGCCGGGCGGGCTTTGGCCTGCGGGTGCGCGACGGCGAGGGCGGCCGCAAGCAGACCCTGAAGTCGGCCTCGGCCGGCGGGGTGTTCTCGCGCGGCGAATGGGAAGAGAAGATCGCCGGCCCTGCGCCCGATCGCGACGCTCTGGCCCGCACGCCGGTGGGGGAGATGCTGGCCGAGGCGACGCTGTCGCCGGTGTTCACCACGCGGGTCGAGCGGGTGATCCGGATGGTCCGCAACGGCGAGACGCTGATCGAGGTGGCGCTGGATCGCGGCGAGCTCAGCGCCGGCGACCGCCACGCGGCGGTCTGCGAGCTCGAGCTCGAGTTGAAGTCGGGCGAGCCGCAGGCGCTGTTCGACCTGGCGCGGACCCTGGCCCGGCATGCGCCGCTGCGTCTGTCGCTGATCAGCAAGGCCGAGCGCGGCTATGGCCTGGCGGCCGGGAACGCGACGCCGACGCCGCGTCGTCGCCCCGTGGCTCTCGCCCCGGACGCAACGGTCGGCGAGGCCTTGCAGGCGATCGGCCAGGCTGGCCTCGCCCAGCTCTGCGCGGCGCTGGAGGCCCTGCGCGAACGTCCGGCGCCCGAAGGCGTGCACCGGGCCCGGGTGGCGTCCCGCCGCCTGCGGGCTATGCTGAAGATCTTCAAGCCTCTCGCCCGAGACGACGCCGCGCGGGCGCTCGACGGCGAACTCGCGTGGCTGGCCGGCGAACTGGACGCGGCGCGCGATCTCGACGTCTTCATTGGCGAGGTCTGGGAAGGCGCGGCCCAAGGCGCGACTTTCGAAGGCCGCGACGTCTTCGAACGCGGCCTGAACGCCGCCCGCGCCAGCGCCTACCTGCGCATGGAAGCAGCGCTGGAAAGCCCGCGCGCGCGCGACGTGTTGCTGGAAGCGGCCGCCTGGCTCGAAGCCGGCGCCTGGACGACCGATTCCCGCCTCGCCGATCGTCGCGGCGAATCCGCCAGAGCCTTCGCCGCCGAAGCGCTCGCCCATCGCCAGCGGCGGATCGGCAAGGCCGCCAGGCGGTTCGACGAACTCGACGCGCACGGCCGCCACAAGCTACGCCTGAAGGGCAAGACGCTGCGCTACGCCCTCGAGGACCTCGCGTCGCTGTTTCCGGAACATCCGCGCCGGGTGGAACACCTGCTCGACGCCGCCAAGGCGGTTCAGGACGCGCTCGGGGCGTTGAACGACCGCGTCGTGCGCCAAGCCCTAGTGGATCGCGTCGCCGAAGGGGATTCTGCGCTGGCGCTCAGCGCCGCCCGTGTCGCGCTCCGTGACGATAACGCCGAACTGCGCCAGGCCGCCCGCACGGCGCTGGACCGACTCGTCGCGGCCCGCCCGCTCCTGTGAAGTGAGCCGGAACCCCAAATGCAAAAAAGCCGCCCGAGGGCGGCCGTGCAATTCGATGACCCTTGGGTGCGGGGACAGGATTTGAACCTGTGACCTTCAGGTTATGAGCCTGACGAGCTACCGGGCTGCTCCACCCCGCGTCAGGGTGTTTGTTGATTGTGAGGGAGGGTTCGTGGACGGTTGTTTGATATCCTTTTGGCGGACCTGGCGGCGACCTACTCTCCCGCGCCTTGAGACGAAGTACCATTGGCCCAGGGGGACTTAACGACCGAGTTCGGAATGGGATCGGGTGGGGAACCCCCGGCAAAGCCACCAGGTCAGCGAAAAGGATATCATCCAGTCCCATTTGGGACCGGAGATTGTGAAGAAGACATCAGTGTCTGAAGTAGAGCCATGCTGTTGCATGGGTTTGACTGAAGAACGATCAAGCCTATCGAGCTATTAGTACCGGTAAGCTCCATGCGTCGCCGCACTTCCACACCCGGCCTATCAACGTGGTGGTCTTCCACGGCTCTCAGCGAGACCTTGTTTTGAGGTTAGTTTCCCGCTTAGATGCTTTCAGCGGTTATCTATTCCACACTTAGCTACCCTGCTGCACAGCTGGCGCCATGACAGGTCCACCAGAGGTGTGTCCATCCCGGTCCTCTCGTACTAGGGACAGATCCTCTCAAGTCTCGTACACCCACGGCAGATAGGGACCAAACTGTCTCACGACGTTCTGAACCCAGCTCACGTACCACTTTAATCGGCGAACAGCCGAACCCTTGGGACCTGCTCCAGCCCCAGGATGTGATGAGCCGACATCGAGGTGCCAAACTTTGCCGTCGATATGGACTCTTGGGCAAAATCAGCCTGTTATCCCTAGAGTACCTTTTATTCGTTGAGCGATGGCCCTTCCACGCAGGACCACCGGATCACTATGGCCGACTTTCGTCTCTGCTCGACTTGTCAGTCTCGCAGTCAGGCGGGCTTATGCCATTGCACTCGACGACCGATTTCCGACCGGTCTGAGCCCACCATCGCGCGCCTCCGTTACACTTTGGGAGGCGACCGCCCCAGTCAAACTGCCCGCCACGCCATGTCCCGGACCCGGATAACGGGCCGCGGTTAGACGTCAGCAACAATAAGGGTGGTATTTCAAGGATGGCTCCGCCGGAACTGGCGCCCCGGTTTCATAGCCTCCCACCTATCCTACACATGTTGCTGCTAACGCCAAGGCGAAGCTGCAGTAAAGGTTCATAGGGTCTTTCCGTCTGACCGCGGGAACCCCGCATCTTCACGGGGAATTCAATTTCGCTGAGCCTATGCTGGAGACAGTGGGGAAGTCGTTACGCCATTCGTGCAGGTCGGAACTTACCCGACAAGGAATTTCGCTACCTTAGGACCGTTATAGTTACGGCCGCCGTTTACCTGGGCTTCAATTCAGAGCTTGCACCCCTCCTTTTAACCTTCAGGCACCGGGCAGGCGTCAGACCCTATACGTCGCCTTGCGGCTTCGCAGAGCCCTGTGTTTTTGATAAACAGTCGCTACCCCCTGGCTTGTGCCACTCTCATCTGGTTGCCCAAAAGAGAGTCACGCTTATCCCGAAGTTACGCGTGCAATTTGCCGAGTTCCTTCAGCATAGTTCTCTCAAGCGCCTTGGTATACTCTACCTGCCCACCTGTGTCGGTTTCGGGTACGGTCTCCGTTGGAGTTATTTCCAGGGACCTGTTCACTGCCAGGAGCAATCCAATAAGCCCTGACAATTTACCAGATCCGTCACTTCCAACTGGTTCAGGAATATTCACCTGATTCCCATCGACTACGCCTTTCGGCCTCGCCTTAGGGGCCGACTAACCCTGCGCAGATTAGCTTTACGCAGGAACCCTTGGGCTTTCGGCGAGAGGGTCTCTCACCCTCTTTATCGCTACTCATGTCAGCATTCTCACTTCCGATACCTCCAGCAAGGCTCACGCCTCACCTTCATCGGCTTACGGAACGCTCCGCTACCGCGTGCTTACGCACACCCATACCTTCGGCGACTGGCTTTAGCCCCGTTACATTTTCCGCGCAGGTTCGCTTGACCAGTGAGCTGTTACGCTTTCTTTAAATGATGGCTGCTTCTAAGCCAACATCCTGGTTGTCAAAGCAAACCCACATCGTTTCCCACTTAGCCAGTACTTGGGGGCCTTAGATGATGGTTAGGGTTGTTTCCCTTTTCACGACGGACGTTAGCACCCGCCGTGTGTCTCCCGGATAGTTCTCTTGGGTATTCGGAGTTTGATTAGAATTGGTACAGCTCGCGCCGCCCGCATCCATTCAGTGCTCTACCCCCCAAGGAATTCGTCCGAGGCACTACCTAAATAGTTTTCGCGGAGAACCAGCTATGTCCAGGTTTGATTGGCCTTTCACCCCTATCCACAAGTCATCCGAGAATTTTTCAACATTCACCGGTTCGGTCCTCCAGTAAGTGTTACCTTACCTTCAACCTGCTCATGGATAGATCACCTGGTTTCGGGTCGTCATGCGACGTACTTATTCGCCCTATTCAGACTCGCTTTCGCTGCGCCTACACCTAACGGCTTAAGCTTGCACGGCACATGAAGTCGCTGACCCATTATACAAAAGGTACGCCGTCACCACGCTCGGTGGCTCCGACTGCTTGTAGGCTTCCGATTTCAGGTTCTGTTTCACTCCCCTTGTCGGGGTGCTTTTCACCTTTCCCTCACGGTACTTGTTCGCTATCGGTCATTGAGGAGTACTTAGGCTTGGAGGGTGGTCCCCCCATGTTCAGACAGGATTTCACGTGTCCCGCCCTACTCGAGTCTGTCGCTATTTGACGCTTACGGGGCTATCACCCACTATGGCGGACCTTCCCAGATCCTTCAGCTTTATGTCACGACAGCACTGGCCTGGTCCCGGTTCGCTCGCCACTACTACGGGAGTCTCGGTTGATGTCCTTTCCTCCGGGTACTGAGATGTTTCAGTTCCCCGGGTTTGCTTAATGAACCCTATGTATTCAGGTCATTATACCTTGTCTGATCAACCGATCGTCGCCTTGCCCGAAGGCAAAGCAAAGTCGGGTGACCATAAAGGTGGGTTTCCCCATTCGGAGATAGCCGGATCAAAGGGTGCTCGCGCCTCCCCGGCTCTTATCGCAGCGTGCCACGTCCTTCATCGCCTCTCAATGCCAAGGCATCCGTCAGAAGCCCTTATGCGCTTGATCGTTCTCAGCAAAACCCATGCTTGATCAGCCCTCGCCGCATCACGCGGGGAGGCCTGAGCATGAGCTCTACCTTTAGTCAGACAATGATGTCTTCTTAAGTCCGCCCTTGAACCGGATCCGCATCCCAGGGGTGAGCTGCGGTCGGCGGGAGAACCCTGCCTTCACAATGTCATTTCGCAGCAAGCTCGAAGAGCCTGTGCAAACTTGTCATTCCAATCGCGAGATCAATCTCAATCCTCATCGGGAGGAGAGATGGTGGAGCCAGACGGATTCGAACCGACGACATCCTGCTTGCAAAGCAGGCGCTCTACCAACTGAGCTATGGCCCCTCTTTTTCAAGAGATCTGGGTTAGCCAGGAGAGCTGGTCGTGATCCGAAGTTCAGGAGAAGAGTGGTAGGCCTGGGCAGACTCGAACTGCCGACCTTACGCTTATCAGGCGTACGCTCTAACCACCTGAGCTACAGGCCTATGACGGCCTTCGCAGGCGTCCGCCTCCGGGCTCGCGATCGACTTGATCCCTAACGGAACCAAGTGAGTGGAAAGAGAAACGAAGACGGCGGCGATCCGCTCATTTGTGGCCGTCTAGCGACCGTGTCTGGAGCCTCAATAAGCCCGTGAGAGCTTGGAGAGGCATCCTTAGAAAGGAGGTGATCCAGCCGCAGGTTCCCCTACGGCTACCTTGTTACGACTTCACCCCAGTCGCTGACCCTACCGTGGTCGCCTGCCTCCTTGCGGTTAGCGCAGCGCCTTCGGGTAAAGCCAACTCCCATGGTGTGACGGGCGGTGTGTACAAGGCCCGGGAACGTATTCACCGCGGCATGCTGATCCGCGATTACTAGCGATTCCAACTTCATGCTCTCGAGTTGCAGAGAACAATCCGAACTGAGACGACTTTTAGGGATTGGCTCCCCCTCGCGGGATTGCAGCCCTCTGTAGTCGCCATTGTAGCACGTGTGTAGCCCACCTTGTAAGGGCCATGAGGACTTGACGTCATCCCCGCCTTCCTCCGGATTAACTCCGGCAGTACGATTAGAGTGCCCAGCCAAACCTGATGGCAACTAATCGCGAGGGTTGCGCTCGTTGCGGGACTTAACCCAACATCTCACGACACGAGCTGACGACAGCCATGCAGCACCTGTGT
>JAIUNU010000009.1 GCA_020161365.1 Pseudomonadota bacterium
GACCACGCGGCCCCGCTCAACCTAGCCCCGCCGCCGCATTGGGCCGGATCCATACGCCCTCCCCCGCGACGGGGATGCATTGAGTATGGGGCGGGTTTTGACGCCGGGGATGAGTTGGAGCGTAAAAGTGAGAAGCGGTTGATTCCATTGGTTTCGGTTCCGCCAATTCCGAGCGTTCACGGCGCCGCGTTCCCTCTCCCAGAGGGAGAGGGTGGCCGCGAAGCGGTCGGGAGAGGGGTTTCAAAGCCGCCGCCCTGCCGGCGCGCCGGCAAAGGCCGCACCCCCTCTCCCCGGCCCTTTCCCCATGGGAGAGGGTTCCAGCAGGACAAGGCTCGAGGAGTCGGCTTGACCAACTACATTACACACGTAATCTCAGCGTCGATTTTACATGCGTAATCATCAGGAGCCTTCCAAGCGCATACGCCACCTTTCCGTCATCGCCGCCGCCGCAGCCGCCATCCTCGCCACCCCCGCCTTGGCCTCGACCGCCGTGGCGTCCTCGGACCACAAGCCGTTGACGCTTTTGGCGATCTTCGCGAACGCCGCCATCCCCGTGCAGTTGATCGCTTTCCTGCTGGTCGCCGGGCTGATCGCCGCTCCCGTCATGGCCGCCATACGACCTGGCGCTCGTTGGCTGACAGCGATCAACAAGAGCGCCCTGCCCCTGGGCTTCGCAGCCGCCGCCTACACCCTTCTGGCCGGCGCGGTGGGGATCGCCAATCTGGGCGCCACGCCGAGCCTGGCGGTTCTGGCGCCGGGCCTGGCCGAAGCCCTGATGATGGCGATGCTGGGCCTGCTGACGGCGGGCGTCGCCCGCTTGGCTGCGGAGCTCACGGCGCGTCGGTCGGAAGATCCTGGCCGCGCCTGAACCGCGACAAAGCCGCCCTCTTCTCACGACACGCTTGCTTTTTGCACCGCAACAAGCGCATAAGGCCGCTCATCGAGCCCCCTTCGTGTCGCTTCGGCGGCGGAAGGGGGCTATTTTTGTTGGAATTCGACCAAGAAGCGGTCCGAGGGAAGCGTTCAAGGCTTCAAAGGGGCCCGATTTGGTCATGGCGCGAGCCGCGCGTGTTTGTGTGCGGCCGCAGACGTGAACTGGACCCTTATGCCCTTTCCTGCCTCCCACCCCGCTCTTGAGCGGGCTCTCGCCGCTCAAGGTTACGCCGAGCCCACCCCCGTCCAGGCCGCCGTGCTGGCCGCCGACGCCGCTGATCGCGACCTGCTGGTCAGCGCCCAGACCGGCTCGGGCAAGACGGTCGCTTTCGGCCTCGCCGCCGCCCCCACCCTGCTGGGCGACGCCGAGACCTTCGGCCAGGCGGCCGAGCCGCTGGCCCTGGTCATCGCCCCGACCCGCGAACTGGCCATGCAGGTCAACCGCGAACTCGGCTGGCTCTACGCCGAAGCCAAGGCCGCGGTCATCAACTGCGTCGGCGGCATGGACGCCCGCCGCGAACAGCGCGCGCTGAACTACGGCGCCCATATCGTCGTCGGCACACCGGGCCGTCTGCGCGACCATATCGAACGCGGTCACCTGGATCTTTCCAAGCTCAAGGTCGCCGTCCTCGACGAGGCCGACGAGATGCTCGACATGGGCTTCCGCGAAGACCTCGAGTTCATCCTCGACGCCGCGCCGCCTGAGCGCCGGACCCTGCTGTTCTCGGCCACCCTGGCCCGCGACATCGTCGAACTGGCCAAGCGCTATCAGAACGACGCCGTCCGCATCGACACGATCGGCCGCAACGAGCCGCACCGTGACATCGAGTATCGCGCCGTGCGCGTGGCCCCCAACGAGGTCGAGCACGCGGTCGTCAATCTGCTGCGCTTCTTCGAAGCCCCCGGCGCCCTGGTGTTCGCCAACACCCGCGAGAGCGTCCGCAGCCTGCACGCCAAGCTGCGCGAGCGCGGCTTCGCCGTGGTCGGCCTGTCGGGCGAGCTCAGCCAGCGCGAACGGGCCGACGCCCTGCAAGCGCTTCGGGATGGCCACGCCCGCGTCTGCGTCGCCACCGACGTCGCCGCGCGTGGCCTCGACCTGCCCGACCTGGGCCTCGTGATCCACGCCGAGCTGCCGATCAACAAGGCGACCCTCCTGCACCGGTCGGGCCGCACCGGCCGCGCCGGCAAGAAGGGCGTCAGCGCCCTCGTCGTGCCCTACACCCGTCGCCGCAAGGCCGAGCAACTCTTGTACGCCGCCGGCGTCGAGGCCGACTGGGGCGGCGCCCCCAGCGCCGACTCGATCCGCGAGAAGGACCAGGAGCGCCTGCTTGAGGACCCGATCTTCAGCGAGACCTCGACCGAGGAAGACATCGCCCTGGCCGAAGCCATGCTGGCCAAGCGCACGCCGGTCGAGATCGCCGCCGCGCTGATCCGCACCCGCCGGGCCAAGCTGCCGTCGCCGGAAGACATCTATGACGACCCGCGTCACGGGGCCGATCCGGGTCCCCGCTCGCGTGAGCCCCGTGAGCCTCGCGAATTCGGTGACCGCCCCGAGCGCGAGCCGCGCGTCAGCATGGAAGGCTCGGAGTGGTTCCGCATCAGCGTGGGCCGTCGCGGCAACGCCGACCCGAAGTGGCTGATCCCGATGATCTGCCGCCTGGGCCACATCACCAAGAAGGACATCGGCGCGATCCGGATCTTCGACTACGACACCAAGTTCGAGATTTCGGCCGAGGCGTCCGTGAAGTTCGGCGCGGCGGTCCAGACGACGGTGCGGGAAGACGTCTCGATCACCCCGACCACGGCCCCTGCCCCGCGCGAAGCCGGCCCGCGTCGCGAGTTCGCTGCCCGTCCGCCGCGCGGCGACAACGATGGTCCGCGCGAGTACAAGCCGCGCGCGCCGCGTGACCGTGACGAGGCCCCGCGCTCGCCGCGCGCCAACGCTCCGGGCTCGCGCGATCACACCCCGCGCCCGTCCAGCTTCGGCGAAGATGGCTTCAGCAACGCGAAGCCCTATGGCCGTGGCGAAGAGCCCAAGGGCGACTACAAGCCGCGCCGCGCCCCACGCGACAACGATGCGCCGCGTCCGTACTCGCCGCAGGACTCTGACGGCGCACCGAAGCGCGCCTTCAAGCCGCGCCACGAGGCTGGCGCCGACGCGCCGCGCGAGTACAGGCCCCGCGCCCCGCGCGCGGACGGTGACGCGCCCAAGAAGCCCTTCAAGAAGGCCTTCAGCGACAACGCCGCCGGCCCGAAAGCCTACGCCAAGCCCTATGCCGGCAAGCGCGACGGCGACGGTCCCGCCAAGCCGTTCAAGGGCCCCAAGCCTTTCAAGGCCAAGAGCTTCGACGCCAAGCCTGGTGGCAAGCCGGCCGGTAAGCCGTTCAAGAAGAAGTAGCCGCAGCGGTCACTTGCCCCCACCTGACCTGCTTCGCAGGTCGTCCGCCCCCAAGAGGGGGCGGAAGGTTTGCGCGGTCCTTCTTCCCCCTATGGGGGAGGAGCGCGAAGCGCGGAGGGGGCAAGTGGCTAAACCGACTGCCCCGCGCTCCAGCCGGAACTCCAGGCCCACTGGAAGTTATAGCCGCCCAGCCAGCCGGTGACGTCGACGACCTCGCCGATGAAATAGAGCCCCGGCACGGCCTTGGCCTCCAGGGTGCGGGAGTCCAGGGCGTCGGTGTCCACGCCCCCCAAGGTCACCTCGGCGGTGCGATAGCCCTCCGATCCGACCGGCTTGAAGGTCCAGGCGTTGACGGCCGACGCCAGCCGCCCCAGCACCTTGTCCGAACAGTCGGCGATGTTGCCCTTGTCGGGGACTTCCTCCTCGGCGATCAGTTGGGCCACGCGCTTGGGCAGCAGGGTTGAGAGCACCGTCGCCACCGCCTGCCGCGGCGTGGCCGTGCGGGCGGTCTTGAGCGCCGCCAGAGCGTCGACGCCGGGCGCCATGTCGACCCGGATCTCGTCGCCTTCCCGCCAGTAGGACGAGATCTGCAGGATTGAGGGCCCCGACAGCCCTCGGTGCGTGAACAGCATGCCCTCCTGGAACCTGGTCTTGCCGTGGCCGACCACGGCGTCCAGCGCCACGCCCGACAGTGGCGTCAGGCGCGCGAGCATGCCGGCCTCGAAGGTCAGCGGCACCAGCGCCGGGCGGGTCTCGATGATGTTGAGGCCAAACTGCTTGGCGATGTCGTAGCCCAGACCCGTCGCGCCCATCTTCGGGATCGACTTGCCGCCGCTGGCCACCACCAGCGCGGCGCAGGCGACCTTGCCGGTCGAGAGGGAAACCTCAAATCCCGACACGCCCTTGGCCACGCTCTCTACACCGGTCTCCAGGCGCAGCGTGACGCCAGCGGCCTTCATCTCGGTCAGAAGCATGGTGATGATCTGCTTGGCCGAGCCGTCGCAGAAGAGCTGCCCCAGCGTCTTCTCGTGATAGGCGATGCCGTAGCGCTCCACCAAGGCGATGAAGTCGCGCGGGCGATAACGCCGCAGCGCCGACAGGGCGAACTTCGGATTGGCGGACAGGAAGTTATGGATCGACGCGCCGGTGTTGGTGAAGTTGCAGCGCCCGCCGCCGCTGATACGGATCTTCTCGCCCGGCGCCTTGGCGTGGTCGATCACCAGGACGGAACGCCCACGCTTGCCCGCCTCGATGGCGCACATCATGCCGGCCGCGCCCGCGCCGATCACCACAACGTCGAAGGTTTCCAAGGCTTTTCCGTTCTTTGCTCGCCCTCCTTCGACCGGAGCCGGCTGCCTGAGTCAACCGACTGGCGTGCGAGAGCGGCTTGACCTTCCAGCGGAAGCGGTTACGACGCTCGCCCCCTCCCGCACCGCACGATCGAGCCCCTGAATGACGGCCGCTTTCACCGTTTCGGCCCTTGGCGCGCCCACCATCGGCGTCGACTTCGGCACCACCAACACCGTGGTCTCGCTGACCTTGGGCGATGATCAGGCGCGGCTGGTCCGCTTCGCGATCGACAACCGCGACCTCTTCGCCTTCCGCTCCGCGCTCAGCTTCCACAGCGTCCAGGGCGTGGGCGATGCGGCCAACGAGCGGGTGGTCGAGGCCGGTCCCTGGGCGATCGAAGCCTATCTGGAAGATCCGCTGGAGACGCGGTTCATCCAGTCGTTCAAAACCTTCGCCGCCTCGGCCGCCTTCACCGAGACCCGGATCCTGAACAAGCGCTACCAGTTCGAGGATCTGCTGGCCGCGTTTCTGCTGCGCCTGCGCGATCACGCGGGCGAGCAGCTCTCGAACCTTCCGCCCCGGATCATCGTCGGCCGTCCGGTGACCTTCGCCGGCTCTTCACCGGACGAGGCGCTGGCCCTGACCCGCTACGAGGCCGCCTTTCAGCGCCTGGGCTTCACCGACATCCGCTACGCGTATGAGCCCGTCGGCGCGGCCTTCTTCTTCGCCCGCCAACTGAAGCAGGACGCCACCGTGCTGGTGGCCGACTTCGGCGGCGGCACCAGCGACTTCTCGCTCGTGCGGTTCGAACGCGCGACGGACGGCACGCTGCGTTCGACGCCGCTGTCGCGTTCGGGGGTCGGCATTGCCGGCGACGCCTTCGACTACCGGATCATCGACCAGCTGGTCTCGCCGGAGCTGGGCAAGGGATCGGACTATCGGTCGTTCTCCAACAGCCTGCCGATCCCGCAGCGCTACTACGCCGCCTTCGCCCGCTGGGACCAGCTGGCCCTGCTGCGCGCCTCCAAGGACATGCGCGACATCCGCGCCCTGGAGCGCACCGCGCTGGAGCCCGACAAGATCGCCGCCCTGATCGAAGTGCTGGACGGCAATCACGGCTATGCCCTCTATCGCTCGGTCTCGGCGCTGAAGGAGGCGCTGTCGAGCCAGGATCAGGCGACCTTCCGGTTCGAAGCCGGCTCTGTGCGGATCGAAAAGCCTGTGGCGCGGTCAGAGTTCGAAGCCTGGATCGCGCCCGAGCTCTCGGCGATCGAAACGGCCGTGGGGCAGGCCCTCGACATGGCCAACCTCACCGAGGCCGGTGTCGATCGGGTGTTCTTGACCGGCGGCAGTTCGTTCGTGCCTGCGGTGCGCGAGATCTTCCTGCGCCGCTTCGGCGCCGACAAGATCGAGACTGGCGGCGAGTTCGAGTCCATCGCTTCGGGTCTGGCGCTGATCGGCCGCGAGGCGGATCTCGACCTCTGGACGATGCGCGCAAGCTAGCTGCGTCGCGCCGCATGATGGCGCCCGCGCTCTAGTTGGGGTTATCGCGATCCATTCGCGTCGCGACCTTCTGGGGCAGCGGCTTAGCTGCGGCTGGCGCCCAAGGCTTTCACGAGATAGCTGGCCAGCGCTTCCACGCGCGCCGGGCGCGGCCCGCCGGGGGGCATCACCAGGTGGAGCGCGATGGGCGCGGCGCTCCAGTCGCTGAGCACGGCTTCCAACTGTCCCTCCGCAACCGCCGCCCCGACGATGAAGTCCGGCAGCATGGCGACCCCTGTGCCTTGCAGCAGCGCGGGCAACAGGGCGTCGCCGTTGTTGGCGCGCAGCACCGAGCGGGGTCGAACGGCGGCCTCTTCGCCTGCGCCCTTCTGAAAGCGCCAGGTCTCGGGCGAGGCCTGATGGCCGTAGGTGAGTCCCCGATGCGCGGCGAGATCGGCCGGATGGCTCGGGCGCCCGTGACGATCCCAATAAGCGGGCGCGGCCACGACGAAACGCTTGACCGCTCGCAGTCGCCGCGCGACCAGCGAACTGTCCGGCAGATCGGCGACGCGCAGGGCGAGATCGAAGCCCATGCCGATCAAGTCGACCGTGGCGTCGGACAGATGCAGATCGACCGACACCTCGGGATAGGACGCCAGAAATTCCGGGAGAACGGGAGCCAGACTGGTCACACCCAACGACATCGGCGCGGCCATCCGCACCAGACCCCGCGGGGCGGCGGACTGGCTGGACGCCTCCTCCTCGGCCGCCTCGGCCTCGGCCAGCACGCGGCTGGCGCGCTCCACCAACGCATGACCGGCGTCGGTCAGGGCGAGGCGGCGCGATGTGCGGTTGAACAGCCGTGCGCCGAGCCTCAGCTCCAGCCGTGTCACCGCTTTCGACACCGTGGCCTTGGACATGGCGAGTTCCTCGGACGCGGCGGCGAAAGAGCGGAGCTCCGCCACCTTGGCGAACACCGCGAGGCCTTCCAGATCAGGGAGCTTGGACATGCCCCAAAGCTATCTTTGGAAACGATGAGTTTCAACAGTTTCCATTTATAATCTCAGGTGAGGCCCTATCTTCTCCTCAACAGGACGCGCCGACGCGGCGCGCCAGAGACGCTTGAAAGGTAGAGCCATGATCGACCGCAAACCGTTCGACAAGCTTGGCGGCGCCGACCACGGTTGGCTGAAGGCCAAGCATCACTTCTCGTTCGCCAGCTACTATGACCCCAACAACATGAACTGGGGTGCGCTGCGGGTCTGGAATGACGACGAGATCGCCCCGAACACCGGCTTTCCGCCTCACCCCCATAGCGACATGGAGATCATCACCTATGTCCGCGATGGCGCCATCACCCACCAGGACAACCTGGGCAACAAGGGCCGCACCGTCGCCGGCGACGTCCAGGTGATGAGCGCCGGCTCGGGCATCCGTCACGCCGAGTACAATCTCGAAGCGGAGACTACCCGGATCTTCCAGATCTGGATCGAGCCCAAGTCGTTCGGCGGCGCCCCCTCCTGGGGCTCCAAGCCGTTCCCGAAGGGCGACCGCTCGGGCAAGTTCGTGACGCTGGCCAGCGGCTTCGCCGATGACGCCGAAGCCCTGCCGATCCGCACCGACGCCCGCGTGCTGGGCGCAACGCTGAAGGCGGGTGAAAGCACGACCTACACGCTCGGCAAGGATCGCAGCGGCTATCTGGTGCCGGCCGTCGGGTCCGTCGAAGTCAACGGCGTCAAGCTGAACGCCCGCGACGGCGCCGGCATCAAGGACGAGGACGTTATCACCGTCACCGCCCTGGAAGACGCCGAACTGGTGCTGGTCGACGCCGCCTAGCGCTGCTCAGAACAGACCGCCCGCGCCCTCCCCCATGGCGGGCGGTTTCCGCCGCTCCGAGGCTCACCGCCTCGGGGCGGCTTTTCTTTTGGCCTCAGTGCGAGGGATCAAAATCGGGCTTCTGGGCCGCGACATAAGCATCCCACTCGGCGGCGCTATGGACGTCGAGGCCTTTGTCCCAGGCCGCGCCCATGTAGTAGACGAACGGCTTGCCCGGCTCGACCCTGACCAGGACGAGGTAATTGTCGAAGTCCTGTCGCACCTCGACCACGGACTTGGGGTCGACCATCAGGGCGATGGCCATGGCGCCCTTGTCGGGATCGGCAGGCTCCCAGAAGGTCACGCGGCCGGGGGCCAGATCCTGGCGAAACACGCCCGAGCCGCTGGCGCGCTTGCGTTTGGAGATACCGATCCCCACCACCAGCGGCCCTGGCTTGTCAGACCCGATCGTCGACACCATCCGTGTGAAATTCGTGCCCATCGGTAGCGAGAAGACCCGGGTCTCCCAGACCTTGCGGTCCACATCGACCGGCCACGGCGCATAGTCGACGCTGAACGACGCCACCTCGGGTCCATTCTGGATCAGCTTCCAGTCGGCCCAATTGCGGGACGTCCACAGCTTATTGTCGTGCCAGATGCCCAGGCCGCCCGCCCCGCGCCCCGTGCCGACATCGTAAAAGTCCAGGCCTTCGCCGTGGTTGGCGTGCTGGTCGCCGGTCTTGAGCTGGCGGTCCATATAGGGCCAACGCACGCTCTTGCCCCAGGCGTCGATCCCCGAGGTCGACGGCGGCTCGGCCTTCTCAAGGTCACGGCTGTAAATGCGATGCGCGGTGCGATCATTCTCCCAGAGAATATCGTTGTAGCGGTAGGGCGCGAGCGTCACAGCCGCGCGGGGCTTTCGCCCCTCGGCGTCCGGCGCCTCAAGAGGTTTGACGGGCGCGTGGGATTGGGCGTGGACTTGGGAAGCGGTCAGGCCGAGGGCCATGACGAGACCGACAGCAAAGGTCTTGGACATCAAACACGCTCCAGCGCGACTGACCTGGCGCCGGCCGGCGCCGCCTCCAACGCTCCTACAGCGTCTCGAAAAATTGGTCTAGCCAAATGAGAAAAGTGGACAGTCCAAACACCTCAGTCTGCGGGGCGTACGACCGCCACCAGCCAGCCTCCGCCCCAGGGCGTATTGATCACGGCCTCGTCCAGCACCTCACCGAGCGCCTTCAAGCGATGCCAGAGGCGCAGCGGCTTCAGCGCCAACCACATCGTCAGGCCGACGGCGCCGCCAGGCTTCAGGTTGGCCGCGTAGTGCGCGATCAGCGCCTCGACCTCGCCGAGGTGTTCGATGCATTCGGAGAACACGACCACATCGAAGGTCTCGTCAGTCTTGAAGGTGCGCCCATCGCCCAACAGCATCTTGACCTCGCCGATCGCGATCTCGGGCGCCAGACGCAGTTCGCCCTGCTCGACCGCAGGCTTGGAGAAGTCGACCCCGACATAGCGGCCCGGACGGTGAGCGCGCAGGGCTTCGAAGAACACGCCCTCGCCTGCGCCGATTTCCAGCACACGCGGGTTCGGCCAGCGGTCGGCGATCAGCGCCGCCAGCAGTCGATGGTGATGGCGCTGCTCGGAGCGGTTCAGGCGGTCATAGAGACCCGCCTGATACTCGGCGTCCCACTTTTCGACCGGCGCGGCGACGATCGGCTTGCCCCGCTTGCGCATGAAGAGCTCGCCGAGCCAGGGGCGATCCAGCGACAAAAGCTCGGTGAAGCGCCGCCAGCGCAAATAGGCCATGACTTCCCCCGAAGATCGTCCTCCCCGGATAGGCAAAGGGCCCCGGACTGTCCAGTCCGAGGCCCCTTCCTGAGTTCAGTCAGGTCCGTCGTCGCTAGGCCTTGTTGGCCAGCGCCGCCTGAGCCGCCGCCAGACGCGCGATGGGCACGCGGTAGGGGGAACAAGACACGTAGTCGAGACCGACCTTCTCGCAGAAGCTGATCGAGGCAGGATCGCCGCCATGCTCGCCGCAGATGCCGAGCTTCGCGTCCGGACGCACCGCGCGACCACGCTCGGCGGCCAGGCGGATCAGGTCGCCCACGCCATCCTGGTCCAGACTGACGAAGGGGTCCTTCTCGAAGATGCCCTTCTCGATATAGGCGTTCAGGAACTTGCCGGCGTCGTCGCGGCTGATGCCGAACGTCGTCTGGGTCAGGTCGTTGGTGCCGAAGCTGAAGAACTCGGCGTTCTCGGCCAGATCGCCGGCGCGCAGGGCCGCGCGGGGCAGTTCGATCATGGTGCCGACGGTGTATTCCAGGGCCACGCCCTGCTCTTCCAGCACCGCCTTGGCGACGCGGTCGGTCAGGTCGCGCAGGTACTTCATCTCCTCGCCCTTGGCGACCAGCGGGTGCATGATCTCGGGGACCGGAGCAGCCTTGCCCGACTTGGCGATCTCGCACGCCGCCTCGAGGATGGCGCGGACCTGCATCTCGTAGATCTCGGGATACGAGACCCCCAGGCGGCAGCCGCGGTGGCCGAGCATGGGGTTGGTCTCATGCAGCTCCTTGGCGCGACGCATCAGCTTGGCGGCGTCCAGACCCGTGGCCTCGGCCACGGCCTGAACGTCTTCCTCGGTGTGCGGGAGGAACTCGTGCAGCGGCGGATCTAGCAGGCGGATCGTGACCGGCAGGCCTTCCATGATCGTGAACAGCTCGACGAAGTCGGCCTTCTGGAACGGCGCGATCTTGGCGAGGGCGGCGCGGCGACCCTTCTCGTCGTCGGCCAGGATCATCTCGCGCACGGCGGCGATCCGGGTGTCGTCGAAGAACATGTGCTCGGTGCGGCAGAGACCGATGCCCTCGGCGCCGAACTGACGGGCCGTCTTGGCGTCCAGCGGAGTCTCGGCGTTGGCGCGAACCTTCAGGCGGCGCACCTCGTCGGCCCAGGCCATCAGGGTGGCGAAGTCCCCGGTCAGCTCGGGCTCGATCATCTTCGGCGCGCCGGCCAGGATGTCACCCGTCGAGCCGTCGATGGTGATGATCTCCCCGGCCTTGAACTCGCGGTCACGCACCCGGAATAGGCCCTCCCTCTCGAAGATGGCCACGTCACCGGCGCCCGAGACGCAAGGGCGCCCCATGCCGCGCGCCACGACGGCGGCGTGGCTGGTCATGCCGCCACGCGCCGTGATGATGCCGCGGGCGGCGTGCATGCCGTGGATGTCCTCGGGGCTGGTCTCTTCGCGCACCAGGATCACCGACTCGCCGTTGGCGGCGGCCTTTTCGGCGGCGTCGCTGTCGAAGACGACCTTGCCCGTGGCTGCGCCCGGCGAGGCTGGCAGCCCCTTAGCGATCACGTCGCGATGGGCCGACGGATCGATGGTCGGGTGCAGCAGTTGGTCCAGCGAGGCCGGCTCGACGCGGCCAACGGCCTCCGAGGTCGAAATCACGCCCTCGGCCGCCATGTCCACCGCGATCTTCAGCGCGGCCTTGGCGGTGCGCTTCCCGTTGCGGGTCTGCAGCATGTAGAGCTTGCCCTGCTCCACGGTGAACTCGATGTCCTGCATGTCGCGGTAGTGACGCTCCAGCGTCTCCACGACCGACTTGAACTGGCCGAACACCTCCGGCATCGCCTCTTCCATCGAGGGAGCCGTATCGCCCATCTCTTCGCGAGCGGCCTTGGTCAGGGACTGCGGGGTGCGGATACCGGCCACCACGTCCTCGCCCTGGGCGTTGATCAGGAACTCGCCGTAGAGGCGGTTGTCGCCGTTCGACGGGTTACGGGTGAAGGCCACGCCCGTCGCAGACGTCTCGCCCATGTTGCCGAACACCATCGACTGGATGTTCACGGCCGTGCCCCAGCTTTCGGGGATGTCGTGCATGCGGCGATAGAACTTGGCGCGATCGTTCATCCAGCTGGCGAACACGGCGCCGACAGCGCCCCATAGCTGCTCCTGGGCGTCCTGCGGGAACGGCTTGCCCAGCTGCTCGCGGACGGCGGCTTTGTAGTCCTTGATCACGGCGGCCCAGTCGTCGGCGGTGAGGCCGGTGTCGACATGGACGTCCAGGCGATCCTTGTGGTCGTCGAGGATCTCCTCGAACATGTGGTGCTCCAGATTGAGCACGACGTTCGAGTACATCTGGATGAAGCGGCGGTAGCTGTCATAGGCGAAGCGGCGGTCGCCCGACAGCTTGGCCAGGCCCTCAACGGTCTCGTCGTTGAGGCCCAGGTTCAGCACCGTGTCCATCATGCCCGGCATCGAGGCGCGAGCGCCCGAACGCACCGAAACCAACAACGGGTTGGTCACGTCGCCGAACTTCTTGTCGGTGAGCTCTTCGATCCGGGCGAGCCCGGCCTGGACCTGCTCGCCCAGCTCGGCCGGATACTGCTTGCCGTTGGCGTAGTAGTGAACGCAGGCCTCGGTCGTGATCGTAAAGCCAGGCGGCACCGGCAAGCCTAGGGCCGACATCTCCGCCAGATTGGCGCCCTTGCCGCCCAGAAGGTTCTTCATCGAGGCGTCGCCGTCGGCGCCGCCTCCGCCGAAAGCATAAACCCAACGGGCCTTGGTCAGCGTCTCAACCGGCATCTTTGAATTCACCCTGCGATAAGTGAAAAGGCCGCGCCCCTCTTTTGGGGGTCGTCTCGCCCTGGAACAGCGCTGCTTTGTTGTGATCCCGCAGTGCAATATCCGGGGGCCTCAGTAGCACTTCGGTCAAGAACGCGTCCACTGGCGGTTCGCGTTCCAGGCTGTGAGGGCTGAATTCGGCAAATAATTCCAATGACAACGTTGTCCGATCGACGAGCTTGGCCGGCTCGTCGTCAATTCAGACCCAATCACGCGACTTAAGCCGGCCCCGGACGATTATCGCGACTTGCCTTGGCGTCCTGAAACGCTTCCGATGGCCCCATGACCGCGCGGATCGCCCGACTCGGAGCCTCGCCGGGCGACGCCCATGCGATCGCCGATCTGCATACGCGCAGCCGTCAGGTCGCCTATCGCGGTCTCTACGGCGATCACTATCTGGATCATCAGCTTCCGGCGATCTCACGGGCCGTCTGGCGGGAACGCTTCGAAACCTACGCGCCCGACGCCGATCTGATCCTGGCCGCCATGGAGGACGCCGGGCCCGTCGCCCTCGCCTACGCGTCCTTTCGGTTAAACCCCGAAGTCGGCCTGCTCGTCGACAACCTGCACGTCGCCCCAGAACGGAAGGGCGAGGGCCTGGGCTCGCGCCTTCTATCCGAAGTCGCACGCTGGCTTTGCGACGAGCACAAGGGCGCGCCTCTGCACTTGGAAGTCTATGCGCCGAACGCGGCGGCGCTCGGCTTCTATGAGCGCAAGGGCGGCGTCGAGGTGGCGCGGTTTAGAGAAAAGGCTCCTGGCGGCCTTGAGGTGGAGGTTGTCCGCTACCGCTGGACCGATCCCACAGTACTAGCCTGCACCCGCAGTCTGCGCGAACCCGATGAATTGAAGACGCTCTATCGTTGAAGCTCATCGACCATAGCCGTAGCAAGGGGCGCCAGTTGATCGCTCGCACCAATATTGCTTCGAACCTTGTAGACCGCTCGCAGATAGGCCTTGTCAGCATTACTCAAGCGCTTCGACGAGCCCGGCGCCGCGAACAGTTCCAAAATTGAATCATAGCTCGACTGAACGGCGCCGACCTTAATATTGGCGAGCGCGACGAAGCTGACATAGTCCGCCAACGCTGCGACCGGCACGCCGTCGGCCTTACGAGCGTCCACAACCACCATACTGTGGTACAAAACGCTGGCGACGGGCTGCACAATACGGCTGCCAGGCGCTTGGAAAGTGACGAACGCCGTATCCGTAAAGCCGCCATCAGCCTGCCCTTGGATGGGCACTTCCATGGTGCGGCTCAACCATCGGACGGGATAGGCGTTGGCTCGAAAACGATCCACACGCGGGATCGAGATGTCGTCATAGCGAATCTTACCCCGCGCCCGAGCCTTGCGGAGCATCTCCTCGGGCTCACGCGAGAAGAGCACTAATAGATCAGGTTGACACGAGCGCGTCGCGAACTGCACGCCCACCTCATTCGCCACCTCGCGAAGGCGCGCGAGAACGTAGCGATTGATCTCCGGTCGCGCGCCAGCGACGAGTGGACACAACTGGTTTGGCCGCTTGCTCACCTGCCCGCTTGGCGAAAGCTCTGTCACGGCGCGGACATAGTCCAACGTCCGTGCGCGATTGGCGCCCTTCACAACCAGTGGGTCTGCAATCGACTCCGGCGCACGAGGGGTTTGGGCGTCTACCGTCGCCGGCGTCGACAGCGCCAGAGCCGAGACCACCAAAGCCAAAGCACGCATAGCGCCTCTCCCGAGCCTTAGATCAGGAGATCACAACTTTAAACTGGAAACAATCCGCACCACCCCTTAACCGAGCGCGCGGCGAGCAGTTGGTGGTAAAAGCTCGCCGCCTGTCGCATCAGACCATCGAGACTGCCTGAGCGAAACGGCCCGACTTACGCAGCTAGAACGGGATCTCATCGTCCAGGTCCGCCGAGAAGCTCTCGCGCGGTCCGCTGGGCTGGCTGCGCTGGCCGCCGCCGAAGCTGGAGCCGCCGCCCGAATAGCCGCCGCCGTAGCCGTCATCTCCGCCGGAGGACATTCCGGAATCGGCGCCGCCGCGACCGCCCAGCATGGTCAGTTCGCCCCGGAACTTCTGCAGCACGATCTCGGTCGAGTACTTTTCCTGACCGGTGTTGTCGGTCCATTTGCGCGTCTGCAGCGCGCCCTCGATGTACACCGTCGAGCCTTTGCGCAGGTACTGCTCGGCCACCTTGACGAGGTTGTCGTTGAAAATCACGACCCGGTGCCATTCGGTCTTTTCCTTGCGCTCGCCGCTGTTGCGGTCGCGCCAGGTTTCCGACGTGGCGATCCGCAGGTTGGCGACGCGGTCGCCCGAACCCAGGCTGCGGATTTCGGGATCGGCGCCGAGATTGCCGACCAGAATGACCTTGTTGACGCTGCCCGCCATCGTTTGGACCTTGCTCTCGCCCGGCGACCCATGCGCCGGAATCTGGAGCGAGACGTTAACGAGCCGCCAAGACGCGCGCAAGTTTTGTTCTTGCAACGTTCTTGTGGGCAAGCCCGAGCTCTGTGGGCGGAATGTTGGGTTTACCGGTCCGCCCTACTCCGCGGGAACACGCCGGATCGCGCCCGGCACGGCCAAGCGGCCGTCACCGGTTCGCACCAGCGACATGAAGCGCGGGCCTTCATAGGTCTGGCCCACATAGATCCCTTCCTTCTCGATGAAGATGAAGGATCCCTGGTACGCGCCGACCATGCTGCGGCTGTTGGACTGACCCAGGCGCACGAAGCGCATGCGCATGCCCTCAAGCGTCGCCGCGCATTCTTCCAGCTGCGGCACATTCCGGCTGACCGGATTGAAACGCAGCGTCTTGTCCTTGTTGGTGGCGACGTGGAAGCAGACGCCCTGCTCGAACGGCGCCTTGGTCTGCTTCTCGCAACCCGCGAGAACGAGGCCCGAGGCGGCGAGAACGGTGGCGGCGAGGACGGTCTTTTTCATGGCCTACACCTATAAACCTATCCGGCGTTGGGAATAGAGCAGTTCGGCGCCTGCTCGAACGCGGTGTGGAAGCTGCGGTTGTCCGACGAGATCTCGACACGCCCGGGAACCAGACGAAGCGTCTCTTCGCCCCACCGCCCGTAGGTCGCGCCGCCGGCCTTCTCGCAGCGCCCGCCGAAGAGCTGCTGGGCGCAGGCGTTCAGGGTGATGTCGCCTGGCAGACGACGCCATTCGTTGCTGGCGTAGCGCCAACAGGCGGCGAGCGGCGCGGTGGCTGAGGCGGCCGTCGGCGTGGTTGGCGTCGCGGCTGGCGTCGGCGTGGCAGCCGGCGCTGGAACGGCGGTCGGAACGGGCGGCAGCGGGGTCAGAACCATGCCCGCCTGGTCGGCGGCAGCCAGAGCCCCGGTCTCGTCGACGCCAACGTCGAGCGCGCCGGTGGCCACGCCGTTCTTCTTGGCGCATTCGGCCAGGGTGATCTCGCCGACGAACGCGCCGCCCACGAAGCAGCGCAGCGGACGGGCGGGATCAAGCTTGGTGTCGTCGGCGCGCCCCGTTTCGACGATGAGACCCGCCCGCGAGGCCGGAGGCTCCTCGGCGGGCTTCTTGTCATGACCCGACATCAGGGCCACGGCGATGCCAAGGCCGGCCACAAGCGCCAGCGCCGCGCCGCCGCCCAGGATGATCCGTCGATCTTTCAGAAAGTCCATGCCTCTTGGCTACGACGCGCCGATGACGCTTTCAAGCTTGGCGGCCGTGGAAAAGGACCGCTTAGCCGCCCGTCAGACGATTGAGCGCCGCCTGATAGTTGGCGACCTGGTTCTTCAGGTAGGTCGGAACCGTGCCGCCCGTCTTTCCCGAGCTGGACGTGTTGTTGTTCTTTACACCCAGAGCAGTGTCGGCGATCTCGCGATAGGCGGATCGAACCTGGGACATCGCGCGCGTGATCACCATGTTGGCGTTCTTGCGCCCTTCATCGGTGGTGATATCCAGTTCGGGCGGCAACTGCAGACCGTAGACGGGCCCGCTGCCATCAGCCGATACCGTCTTGCCGTCCTCGGTCTTGGTCGCGCGCACAACGCCACCGGCCAAACCCAGCGAACGCAGAACATCGGTCCCGCCCTTGCCCGGCACGATTTCGATCGTGGCGGTGTTCGAGGCCGGACTGATTTTAAGAACGCGGCTGTTGCCGTTGGTGGCCGTTTCGACCTTGGCCCGGAAGCCCGAAGCGCGCTTGATCTTGTCGGCCAGGGTCTCAAGGGTGTCGTTGGCGTCGATCGTGATCGTCGTCAGCGCGCCGCGTTCACGGGTGCGAATCTGGAAGGTGTCGCCCGCGCGCGCTGAGGTCGCCGAAACGATCCGGTTGGACTGGCTGAAATCCATCTTGCCGCTCGGCAGGCCGAAGGCGTCCAGCGCCGAGGCTCCCGAAGCCGATACGGCGACAGACGTTGGCGTGGCGTACCCGTCCTTGCCGGTGACGCGCTGGCTCCAATCGACGGCGCCGGTGCCAACATCGACCTGGGCGACATAGCCGTCCTTGGTCCCGACCGTTTCCTCGCCGTCCAGGTTCTTGCCGGCGGCGCCGACCAGCCAGGCGGTGCCGTTCGAGACCGCAAAGCCGGTGACCGTGTCATCGCCGGTCCCGCCGTAGTAGGTCAGGGTGTCGCTGCCGGTGTTCGAAATATCGAGCGACATCCGCCCGACGAAGCCGTCCATGCCGCCCGAGGACGTCGTTGTGGCGCCGCCGATCGACATCTGGTTGTTGGCGGTATAGCCGCCGACATAGAGCTGACCGCCGTCGATCTTCAGCCCGACGATCTCGCCGCCTTTCAGCGAACCCAGGTCTCGGGTCGCGCCCGCCGTGATCGTGGCGGTCTTGGTATAGGTGACCGGCACGCTCTCGTAGGCGCCGTACTGGTTCAGCTGGGTCACGTTTTCCGTGACGACCGAGGGACTGACCTGGAAGCTGCGCAGCATCGCCTCGCCGTTCTCCTTGGAGCCGACGATGACTTGCGAGCCGTTGACGACGATGTCGGAGACAGAGTCGTTCTCGGCGGTGCCGAATTTCTGAGTGAACAAGGCCTTGGGCTTGCCGGTCGCATCGGTGGCGAAGGCGGAAAGATAGGCGTCCCAACCACCGGCGGGGTCGGTTCCGACAGCGCCGGGCAGATCGGATTTGCTGCGGCCACCCACATAGAGAACGCCGTCAGCGCCGAACGCCAGGGCCGTGGCCTCGTCTTCCTGCAGGCCGCCGCGACGGACGGTCCACTGCTCGTCGCCCTTGGCGTCGTAGCGCGTGACGAAGCTGTCGGTGGTGGTCGAACTGTCGCTGTTGTTGATCGGCCCGTTGACCGCGCCCTGAAGACGGCCGCTGACCGATCCTGCGACGGCCACACTGCCGTCATCGGCGACGGCCAGAGACAGACCGCTGGCGTTGTCGGTCGCGCCCAGCGAGCGGGCGTACAGCAAATGGCCGGCGCTATCGTACTTGAGCAGCGCGACATCGCTGTCGCCCTTGATCGGTTGACCGTTGATGTCGGTCTTCCCGTCCACGGCGGTGGCGACATCGGCCAGCATGTAGATTGAACCGTCAGCGCCGGTGACCGACTTGCGGACACTGGAAATGGTGCCCTGAAGGGTTTCGCTGAACACCTTGCCGCCCGGCGCGCCGGCGCCCGGCCCACCGGCGGTCCCGGCCGCGCTGTATTTGGTCAGGGTCGTTTCGAAGACGCCGTCGTCGGTTTCCGTCTTTTTGTCAGGGTCCGGATCTCCGGCCCGGGTCGTCACGTAGACGGCGGGCGCGGTGGTCGGCGCGCTGAACGTCAGTTGCTCGACCGAGTCGCCGTTGACCCGCAGCGCGAAATCATCACCCGTGGCCGGGAGCTTCACGGGCTTACCATTGACCTGGACGGTGCGCTCCTCGCCCACCGTGCGCTGGACCGAGAAATCGGTGTTGAACCCCGCCGCCTTCATCTTGCCGTTCATGTAGCTAACGACGTTGGACATCGTGCGCGGCGTCGCGCCCATTTCCGACAGATCCATGGTCACCGTGGAGGTGACGCCGAAGCTTTTGACTG
Organism: Pseudomonadota bacterium; assembly: GCA_020161365.1. Taxonomy (GTDB): domain Bacteria; phylum Pseudomonadota; class Alphaproteobacteria; order Caulobacterales; family Caulobacteraceae; genus Caulobacter. The sequence goes on from JAIUNU010000009.1 coordinate 18,551, forward strand.
ACACGTCGAACGAGACATTCCCCTTGAACTTGGGGATCTCGTCGTCGAATTGGCCCGAATAGAGCGTGTCGGTCGTGTAGCTATAGGTGGCCTTCGGGACGCCTACCGTAGCCTTGTCGCTGGTCATGACCGCGCCCGTCGTCAGGCGCATCTGGTCCAGCGACAGATTCTGCACGTAGCCGCTGATCTCGCCGAGGCCCTTGGTCAGGGCCGTCTGCAGGCGCGACACCTCGCCGTCGGTGACGCCCTTCTCGCCGGCGCGCGCGGCGAGCGCCGAGAGTGTGTTCAGCGCCTGATAGGTGGCAAACAGCTTCTTGTAGTCGGGGCTCACGCCCTTCAGAGCGGAGGTGTTAGCGCCTTCGTCGACGAACTTGCGGCCATTAAGCGCCGAGCGGACAAGGTCGCTGGCCGGCGGCGAGGCGTTGCTCAGCCAGGGCGCATTGGGCACCACGGCCTTGGATTTCGTCGACGCGGTGGAGACACCGGACGCGCCAGCACCCGTCATGCCCGAGCGGGCCTGATAGTAGTTGATCAGCGCGCTGGTATCGAAAGCGATCACGGCGAATCCCGGTCGGGGCGCAGTTCACCCCAGAAGCACCTTTGCAGGACGATCGCTGACGACTCGTTAAGCCCCGAGATTAACTGGCGATAAGGTGAGCGTCGGATAGCGCCCGGCGGGCGTCTTCCCGGAGCTCAGCCCACTCGGACGCCAGAATTCCGAGCAGAACCACGTCGCAGGGCCGACCATCCTTCAGGACGTGGCCGCGCAGATAGCCTTCGCGCCTGAAACCAGCGGCTGACTGAGCTTTCAGCGCCGCGTCGTTGTCGGCCATCACCTCGGCGAAGACCTTGTGCAGCCCAAGATCGAGGAAGGCGCGATCCAGTCCAAGCACCTGGGCGGCGCGCCCGACGCCCCTGCCCCGGGCTTCGGCCGAGCCCAGAAACCAGTTCCAGCTGGCGCGGCGATGATGGCTGGTCAGACCCGTTAGCGTCAGCAGGCCCATCGGCGCGCCGCCGCGCGTGATCATCCAGCCCCGCATGTCGGGATCGCGGTTCAGCGCCTGGAACCAGGCGGCGTGGGCTTCTCGGCTCGGAAGATCGGCGTCAGACATCCAACGGTCGACCTCGGGTTCAGACCGCCACTGAAAGAGGAGCGCTTCGTCCTCGTCCAACAAGTCGCGCAGCTCGATCATGCCCGTAGTCGAATCCCCGGTTCGCCTAGGGTCAGCTTAGACCCTGGACATGACAGGACCTAGCGCTACTGCCCCTTGAACAGGGAAAGGATGATCTGCGGCGCGCTGTTGGCGATCGACAGGGCCTGGGCGCCGAGCTGCTGCTTAACCTGCAGCGCCTGCAGACGGGCGCTTTCCTTGGCCAAATCGGCGTCCACGAGGTTACCGACACCGGTCTCCAGCACGTCGTTCAGCTTCGCCACGAACGTATTGTGGGCGTCGATCTGCTTGGCCTGGGTGCCGATATTGCCAACCGCCTGGTTCACCGCGCTCAAGGTCGCGTCGAGGCGCGTCAGGACCGCTGCGGCGGTCGTCGTCGTTAGAATGTTATCCGTCGCGGTGAGCGTGTTGATCGTCCCACCCAGCGTGAGGTTCTGGAGCGTGAGGGTGATCGACTGGCCGGCGTCGGCGTCCGCGAGGAACGTCATGTTGGCCGTTTGGCTGCCGTCCAGCAGATTGGCGCCATCGAACGTGGCGCTGCGGACCACCTGGGCCAGGTTCTTGATCAGGCCCTGAAAATCGGCGTTCAGAGCCTGGCGCGATGTCGTGGTGAGCGAACTGTCCTTTGCGGCGACCACCTTTTCGCGCATCAGCTTCAGAAGGTCGGAAACCGACTCGCCGGCCGCCAGCGCCACGTCGGCGATCGAAGTCGCGCGATCCAGGCTCATCTTGACAGCGCCCAAGGCGTTCATGTCTGCGCGCTGCGCCTGAGCGATCGACCAGACGGCGGCGTTATCCTTGGCGGTGGAGATAGACTCGCCCGTGTTGATACGGGTCTGCACCGACTGCATCTCGTCATTGGTGCGATTGAGGTTCTGCAGCGCGATCAGCGCGGGCTGGTTCGTGTTGACGCTCAGCGTCATGCGCGGCCTCCGATCGGCGATTTTGCCGTTGGTTGCGATCGCGCGCGATTCGGCGAGCGATCCGGTCGCCGCCAGAATTGACCTCAGAAAGTAAGATTATGGTTAACGCACTTAAACCATATCCGTTAACCGCCGCGACCGGACGTCACATCGGCGGCCAGGACAGATGCGCCAGCCTCAGGCCTGTCCGTCGAACACGTCCCCGCTTTCGTAGTCGACCCCGTCGCGCATTCTGAGCACTTCCTCGCGCGGGAATTGCTGCAGAGTTTCCCCCGTTCGACGATCGACGGTCTTGTAGACGAAGGCGCCCGAGGCGTCGTCGTGCTCGATCACGAGCCTCAGATCACCAGGCTGGGGGCCATCATTGACGGGCTTGGCGGGCTCGGCCTTTTGAGCGACCTCGCCGCGGCGAGCGACCTCGGCTTCAGCGGCCTGCAAGACCTGCCCCACAACGACTTTAGCGCCCTCGGAGACCTCCGGGGCGTTAGGCGGGGAAACAGGGGCGACGTAGTCTTTGATGGCCGACAATGCGGCTTTGGGTTCCATTGGTTAAACGCCGACTTTTATCGGTCGGCCCTCCTTTTCTGTTGAGGATTGCCCTGCAACCGAACCGGAGAAGGCGGAGGCGAGCCATAGAGCCCGCCTCCGTCCCTGCCCCTTAGCGGAACAGGCTCAGGATCGACGAGGAAGACTGGTTCGCGATCGACAGCGCCTGCACGCCCAACTGCTGCTTGGTTTGCAGCGACTGCAGCTTGGCGCTTTCCTTGGCCAGGTCGGCGTCCACCAGGTTGCCCACGCCGGCGTCCAGGCTGTCCTGCAGCTTGCCGACGAAGGTCAGGTGGGTGTCGAGACCCGTCGAGCTGGTGCCCAGCGAAGCCAGCTTGTTGGTGGCCGTCTGCAGCGCCGTGGTGACCGTGGTGATCATGGTCTTGGCGGCGGCGGCGGTCGCGAAGGTCGAGCCGGCCGTCAGGCCCAGGCCCGCAAGCGTCAGGGTCTTGGCGTTGACGGTGAAGCCCGAGCCGTCCGAGTTGGCCAGGAAGGTCAGCTTGGTGGTCGAACCGTCAGCAATGCTGACGCCATTGAACTTGGCGTTGGAAGCCGCCTTCGTGATCTGATCGCGCAGCGACTCGAAGTCCGCCTTAAGAGCGTTGAACGAGGCGGTGTTCAGCGAGGTGTCGGAAGCGGCCAGAGCCTTTTCCTTCATCTTGCCGAGCAGATCGGTGATCGTGTCGCCTGCCGCCAGGGCCACGTCGATCGTCGACTGGCCGCGCTGGAGGGAGTCCTTGACGCCGTTCAGGCTGCTCGCGGTGGCGGATTGGTTCTTGGCGGTCGCCCAGATCGCGCCGTTGTCCTTGGCGTTGGCGATCTTCTTGCCGGTATTGATGCGCTGCTGAACCGTCGTGAGCTCAGAGTTCGTCGCGTTCAGATTTTGCAGGGCGATCAGAGCGCCGGCGTTCGTATTAATGCTGTTCAGCGGCATACGAGGTGTTCCTTTTCAAGGTGTCCGACGCCATTTTGGCTGCCGGGAGCATTTTGCTCGAAAAGGCCTGTAGCAATTGCCGGGCCAATTCTGCCCAGCCAGACCCGCCACCCAAACCACTGAAAACGTTACGTTATATTTCCATTAACGACGAAGGCTCCCGGCATTTTCTGCCGAGAGCCTTTCGCCATGGGTAATTTTTGCCGGGCACTAAATGCGCACCCAGCAGTAAAGAGGCGCCGGACGGCTTTTGACGGCCGCCCGGCGTATCGGGCTCACCCCTTGAACAGCGACAGGATCGACTGCGGCGTCTGGTTGGCGATCGAGAGCGCCTGAACCCCAAGTTGCTGCTTGGTCTGCAGCGACTGAAGCTTGGCGCTTTCCTTCGCCAGATCCGCATCGACGAGGTTGCCGACACCGGCGTCCAGGCTGTCCTGCAGCTTGCCAACGAAGGTCAGGTGCGTATCCAGACCGACAGAAGACGTGCCGAGGGACGACAGCTTGTTCGTCGCCGTCTGCAACGATGTGGTGATCGTCGCGATCATGGTTTTGGCCGTAGCGGCGGTGGTGAAGGTCGACGTCGCCGTCAGACCAATGCCCGTGAGGGACAAGGTCCTGGCAGCCACCGTGAAATTGCCCCCGCTTTCATTGGCCAGGAAAGCAAGCTTCGTGGTGGTGCCATCGGCGAGGCTGACGCCATTGAACTTCGCGTTCGACGCGGCCTTGGCAATTTGGTCGCGAAGAGACTCGAAGTCCGCCTTGAGGGCGTTGAACGAGGCGGTGTTCAGCGAGGTGTCGGAAGCAGCCAGAGCCTTTTCCTTCATCTTCGTGAGCAGATCGGTGATGGTGTCGCCAGCAGCAAGCGCCACATCGATCGTCGACTGACCGCGCTGGAGGGAGTCCTTCACCGCATTCAGAGACGACGCGTTAGCGCTTTGCATCTTGGCCATCGACCAGATCGCGCCGTTGTCCTTGGCGTTAGCGATCTTCTTGCCGGTGTTGATACGGCCCTGGGTGGCGGAGAGCTCCGTGTTAGTTGCGTTCAGGTTCTGGAGCGCCAGAAGCGCACCAGGATTGGTGTTGATCGAGTTCAGCATTTGACACCTACCGTTTTGGTGGGATTTGTCCGGCGCATTGCCGGGCTGGCGTTTTGCCCGCGCGAACCATCGCAAGCGGCGGGCCAACTCGGCGCCAACCGCCAAAAAGTATCAAATAGCTGTTTTTATTGGGCTTTTATGAAGTCCGAAGCCGAAAACAAAACCGCCCGGCGAAAGCAAAATTCGCCGGGCGGCAGGTTTTTCCAGAAACGGTAGGCAAGAGCTTCAGTCTTGCGCGAACAGGGGAATCACGCGGCGTCAGCGCGCCCCGCCAGCCCCTGCATGATCATCCGATTGATCTCGATCAGGGGTTCGAAATCCTCTTCCTTGCGCATCACCGCGCTGGAATGACGGCCAACCCAAAGGCTCAGCGAAATGATGCTGGCCCGCAGCTCCATAGGGAGCTGGTTTTCAGGGAGCGCACAATCAGTGGCAAGCGCGGACCAGACCTTGCGGTTCCAGTCCAGCGCGTCGATCCGCGTGGCGATGTCGTCCACCGGGGCCTGCGACGCGTCCAGAAGGGCGCGCGTCACCTGCCCGAACAGGCGGTACTCCATTTCACGGGGATTCTCAGCCCGCGTCGCCGCCTGCTGATACGCCCGAAGAGACATGCCCCAACCTCTCGTCTTCGTACTCGATAAGCTTCCGGCTCAGCATTAGAGCCTTGTAGTATTCTCGCGCCATCACGTGTTTCGAAATGGCGATGCAGTCCTGAAGGACCACAGGATTACGCACTACACCCATGAATTCGTTAAGGCGCGTAGCGAATTCCTCGTAAAACTTCTCAGCGCCGCTTTCGTCGAGGTACATCATCATCACCGGGAAATAGATGTGACGCGCAGGCGTCGTCACCTGGTCCGGCTGCATGATGTCCTTCTCGCGAAGGACGGAGGCCTTGTTCTGGAGAACCAGAACCCCGCGCCGATCTCCGTTCTGGACCACGGCGCCGTTGAGAACGAACTTTTCTCCGGGCTTCAGCGACAGCTTCAAAGGCACTGGATGCCGTTCCTTTTGTTGACGCCGCGAACCCAGATCCGCCTAGGACGACGGATTTAGCGGCACGCTAGGCGAACACGTGTTAACGCCATCTTGCCGCCCCGGACGACCCCCGGTGCGACCATGAGACGCAGCTTAGGACTCAGTTAAGCATAGGGCCTCAAAACATGGTTAACAGCAAAGTCTAAGGCCACCGCCATGTCCCGCAAAAGCGTCCTAGAATCCTCGGCAAGCGCCCTCGCCCAAGCCGATGTCGGCGCTTCCGGGATCCATCCCAGCGTCATCGCCAGCGCGTTGGGCGACTCGGCCTCAACCGAGGCGCTGGACCGGCTCAACCGCGCCGCCCAGGAGACCAAGAACGTCGAGAACGCCAAGGCGCTGGCGCGCGCGATCCAGGCCGTGCAGTTGCAGGATTACGCCAAGGCCGACAAGCTGGCGCTCAAGCTACTGGAAAAGGACGAGCGCCTAGGTCTGGCATGGCACATCCTGGCGATCGCGCGCGAGAAAACTGGCGACTTCGCCTCCTCTCTTCGCGCCTACGAAGCCGCGTTGACCTTGCTGCCGGACCACGGCCCGGTGGCCGGCGATCTGGGTCGCCTGGCCTTCCGCATGAACATGCCCGAGTTGGCGGCCAAGTTCTTCGCGCACTACCGTATCTCCCGGCCTGACGACGTCGAAGGCGCCAACAACCTGGCCTGCGCGCTCCGCGAATTGAACCGCGAAAGCGAGGCCATAGAAGTGCTGAAGGCCGCGTTGAACGCCAATCCCGAAGCGCCGGTTCTGTGGAACACTCTCGGCACGGTTTTGTGTAACCTCGGGGATGGCGCTGGCTCCATCGTCTTCTTTGACGAGGCGCTTCGCCTCGCGCCGGACTTCTCCAAGGCCTACCACAATCGCGCCTTCGCCAAGTTGGACCTCGGCGACATCGAGAGCGCGCTGGCCGATTGCGAAGCGGCGATGCGCAATCCCGGGTCGCCCGAAGACCTGGCGATGATGCAGTTCGCCCGCGCGACCATCCTGTTGGCGCTGGGACGCGTATCCGAAGGCTGGGACGCTTATGAAGCGCGCTTCTCGCCCGCCATGACCGACGCGCCGCGCTTTCAGATTCCCGGCGTTCGCTGGTCGGGGCAGGACCTCAAGGGCAAGTCCCTGATGATTACGACCGAACAGGGTTTGGGCGACGAGGTGATGTTCGCCAACATGCTGCCAGACATCGTCGAAGCGTTGGGTCCCGACGGCTTCCTGTCGCTGGCGGTCGAGCGTCGCCTCGCGCCCCTGTTCGAGAGATCGTTCCCGAACATCGAGGTGACCGCGCACCGGACGGTGGCTTACGAAGGCAGAGTCTTCAGAGCCGCGCCCTATGTCGAGAACTGGGACCGTTTCGACTACTGGGCGGCCATCGGCGACTTCCTGCCCAGCCTGCGCCCCTCAGCCGAAGCTTTTCCCAAGCGGCCGGCCTTCCTTCAGCCGGATCCGGCACGGGTCGCGCATTGGAAGGCGCAACTTGAAAAGCTGGGTCCCGGCCCCAAGGTCGGCCTTCTGTGGAAGAGCCTCAAGCTGAACGCAGAGCGTGCGCGACAGTTTTCGCCCTTCCACCTTTGGGAGCCGGTTCTGCATACGCCCGGCGTGGTGTTCGTGAACCTGCAGTACGGCGACTGTGAGGAAGAGATCACCTTCGCCAAACAGGAGCTGGGCGTCGAAATCTGGCAGCCGGAAGGCATCGACCTGAAGGCGGACCTCGACGACGTCGCGGCCCTGTGCGCGGCGGTCGATCTGGTCATCGGCTTTTCGAACGCCACCATCAATCTGGCCGGCGCCGTAGGCACGCCCATCTTCATGCTCACCGGCGCTTCGTCGTGGACCCGTCTGGGGACCGACTATTACCCCTGGTATCCCAGCGTCCGTTGCTTCGTTACCGAGCAGTACGGTGTCTGGGAGCCGACCATGCGCCGCGTTGCCGAGGCCCTGCGCGATATCGCCGCACGCTGATGACCCGCCTCGCTTGAGGCGGATCAATGCCCCCGTCGTCTAAGCCCTCAGACTGGAGCGCTGTCGGGACATCCTTTCGACGTTTCGATATCCGCTCTTGAAGGCCCGTATCGCCGACCCAGCCCCGACGCGCCGCTGACGCGCGAAGCCTGGAGTGATGGACGTGATAACGGTATGACTACTCGAGGTTGTTGAGTGCCGGAGTAAAGGACATGGTGACGGTGCGACTGCGCGAGGTTGTCGAAGAGGATCGCGAGCGGCTGCTAGTCTGGCGTAACAGTCCCGACGTTTCCGCCTACATGTACTCCGACCACAAGATCGGCCACGAGGAGCACGATCATTGGTTCGATGTGGCGCGACACGACCCGCGCCGTCGGTACTGGGTTATCGAGGCGGACGGAGAGCCGGTTGGCCTGGCCAACCTGGCCGATATCGACCTCGTCCATCGCCGCTGCGCCTGGGCCTATTATCTGGCAAGCCCGAAGGTGCGCGGCCTGGGGGTCGGATCGTATGTCGAGTTTCACGTCATCGAGTACGTCTTTGGCCAGTTGGGCCTGAACAAGCTGTGGTGCGAAGTCCTGATTTCGAACGAGAGCGTCTGGCGGCTGCATGAACTGTACGGTTTCCAACGCGAGGCGCTCTTCCGGCAACATGTGATGAAACAGGGCCACGAGGTCGACGTCATCGGCCTGGGCCTGCTGTCATCCGATTGGGCGGCGCGCCGAGAGGCCATGGCCGAGCGCTTGCGCGGCAAGGGTTTCGATATCCCGTCCCGCGTTCACCGAGCCGCCTGACAACACCTTCCGCACCGACACCCTTGCCAACAGCGCAAGCGCCAGTAGTTTGATCCGCTCAATTTGAACAACTGTTCGAACCGGATCCGATTCCGGCGGAGATAGGCATGAGCCAGCGCTTCGAAGGCACTTCCGACTATGTGGCCACCGACGACCTGAAGGTCGCCGTCAACGCTGCGGTCGCTCTTGAACGTCCCCTGCTGATCAAGGGCGAGCCCGGCACCGGCAAGACGGTCCTGGCCTACGAAGTCGCCAAGGCGATGGGCGCGCCGCTGATCACCTGGCACATCAAGTCGACGACCAAAGCCCAGCAGGGCCTCTACGAATATGACGCCGTGACCCGTCTGCGCGACAGCCAGCTGGGCGATGAGCGCGTGAAGGACGTCAAGAACTACATCAAGAAGGGTAAGCTCTGGGAAGCGTTCGAAAGCGACGTGCGTCCAGTGCTGCTGATCGACGAGATCGACAAGGCTGACATCGAATTCCCGAACGACCTCCTGCAGGAGCTCGATCGTATGGAGTTCTTCGTCTACGAGACCGGCGAGACGATCAAGGCCAAGGTCCGGCCGGTGATGATCATCACCTCGAACAACGAGAAGGAACTGCCGGACGCCTTCCTGCGCCGCTGCTTCTTCCACTACATCCGCTTCCCGGAAGCCGAGACGATGCAGGCCATCGTCGATGTCCACTTCCCCGGCATCAAGCAGAAGCTCGTCGCCGAGGCGCTGCGTATCTTCTACGACATGCGCAAGGTGCCAGGTCTGAAGAAGAAGCCGTCCACCTCGGAACTGCTGGACTGGCTGAAGCTGTTGCTGGTCGAGGACATCGACGAGACGATCCTGCGCGAAAAGGATCCCACCAAGCTGATCCCGCCGCTGCATGGGGCCTTGCTGAAGAACGAGCAGGACGTTCACCTGTTCGAACGCCTGGCGTTCCTAGCGCGTCGGGAAGGTTCCAGCGGTCGCCCTGGACAGTAGTCGCGCCTGCGACGAAATGGCCGTTACCGGGAATTCACTGGACGCACGCTATCCGCGCGACCAACGTCCAGGCTCCAAGGGAAGGCCAAGGGAACACCATGCGTCATTCGAAATGGCTGGTCGCCGCGCTGCTGGTTGGCGTGGGCGCCAGCGCATTGACCGCCTGCCAGCCCGGCGCGCCGGACAAGGACCACAGGGCCGAGCGGCGGCTGGGCAGAGAGCCGGTACGCGCCATCGAGCGCCTGGACTGTCCCGAACGACAAGGCGGCCTGACGCGCGTGAGCGCCGCGCCGGACGGCCAGTCCTGCACCTACACCTCCAGCGAGGGGACGGTTGATCTGCGCCTTGTCCGCCTGAACGGCGGGGACGCGGAAGCGGCGCTGGCTCCGATCGAGGCGGAGCTCAAGGGCCTGATGCCAGCGCCCCCTGCCCCGCCCGCCCCGGCCGAGAGCAAGGACGCCAAGGACGGAAAAAATAAGACCAGCATCCACCTGCCGGGAATCAATATCGATGCTCACGGCGACAGCGCCGACATCCGCATCGGCCACCTGACCATCAACAGCGACGGCGGCGCAGCCGAGGTGAAGGTCAACAAGAACGTCAACATCAAGAGCGACGACGCCCAGGCGTCGGTGAATGTGGCCGCCAACGACGATCACGACGGCGACGTCACGATCAAGGCCAATGACAACGGGGCGGAAATCCGCGCTCAGAAGAGCGGCGACGCGGTCCGCTCGACCCTGATCCTCGCCAACGACAAGGCGCCTAAGGGCTATCGCCTGGCCGGCTATGAAGCGCGCGGCCCCAAGGGCGGTCCTTTGGCCGTGGCCGTGGTCAAGGCCAAGAACCGCAACACCGACGACCATGACCTGTTCAAGGACATGAAGGCGCTGGTCCGCCACAACGTCGGCGGCTGACCCCACAAGAGAAACCCCGGCCGGGCGCTTGTCCGGCCGGGATCGTCAAACTCATGTTGGGGCCAGCTATCAGAGGGGCGTGACGTCCATGACCTTGTAGGTCAGCGGCCGCCCATCCTCATCGGTGACGGTGACATATTCCCCCAACGCGAACCGATGCTCGCCCAGGCGGTGAAGCGGTTCGTCGTCCGACTCTTCCGCAGCGTCGTAATCGAAAAACCAGCGCTGACCACGCTTGTTCAGCCGGCCATCGACCGCGTCTTCATCGGGCGCGAAACGTCGAACGCTGCACGATGCCTTGACCTTGGCGTACTCGCCTTCGTCGATATGGCCATCAGCCGTCAACGGCGCGGTCAGGGCGTAGCCGCGGTGGTCGTCGCCGCCCGCGAACTCGGTGCCGGGGTTGCGAGCCAAGCGCATGACGATACGGGATAAAGACATCCAGCCTCCCTTTCTTTTATGGCTTCAGAAGCTTAGTGCGACAGGAACAACGACGGGCCTTCGCTGCCGAGCAGCGTTCGCGTCGTGCCGCCGAAGATGAACTCCTGTAGCCTGGGGTGACCGAACGCGCCGGCGACCAGGAGGTTCGCGTTCACGTCCTTGGCCGCGCTCAGCAGAAGTGCGGCGGCGTCATTGTTTCCGTCCAGTATCCGCGCGCTGGCCTTGACCCCACGCGCACCGAGGAAGTCGACCAGGCGACCAAGCTCGAAGGCGCGCGACGAGGCGGCGGGTGCGCCGGCCACGATGACGGCGCTAGCCTTCTCAAGCAGAGGCAGGGCGGTGCGGACGGCGCGGCTGGCTTCCTTTCCGCCATCCCAAGCGACCAGGGCGACACCATCCGTCCGAAAACCCGGACGGGCGACCAAGGTGGGTCTTTGCTCATCGGCGACCAGTTGCTGAAACGCTTCGGCCAGCGGACCCTTGCCGCGCGCCGACGCGTCATCGAACACGATGACGTCGGACAGGCGTCCCTCCATCGCCAGCCCGGCCCAGACCGGCGAGTCGAGACTGACGACGCGCGTACGGCCGTAGCCCAGTTCCGCAGCCAGCTTGCCCACCGCCTTGGCGCCCTCTTGCGCCGCTTCTTTCAGGCTCTCAAGCGCCGTAACTTGCACGCCGCCCATGAAGCCCTCGCCCATCCAGGGCATCAGGTCGGCCATGTCGGCGGGCGCGTGGACGCAGGCCAGTTCCGCCTGGAAGGCGGTCGCCAGGGTCGCGGCGGACGTCAGGACGCTTTGGTCGTTCGGGGTTCCGGCCAGCGGAACCATGATTCTCGCCCAACTCATGATCGAGCTCCCTTTCGAGGGCATTTCCACAGATGACGGCGAACCGCTCATTGATCTTTCGCAACCGATGCGCCAGTCAACCGACTTCATCACAAGGAACGAACGCGTGGCCAAAGGGCTGCAAAGGGGCGGACCGCCCCGTGCATGGCAGAGAATGCTCTCCGGACGTCGGCTCGACCTGCTCGACCCGTCGCCGATGGATATCGAGATCGAGGACATCGCCCATGGTCTGGCGCGCGTCGCGCGCTGGAACGGACAGACGGTGGGTGAGCATGGCTTCTCTGTGGCCCAGCACAGCCTGGTGGTCGAAGAGATCGCCGCGCATATGAGGCCGGATTTAGAGCCGCGCTGGCGCCTGGCGGCGTTGCTGCATGACGCCAGCGAATATGTGATCGGCGACATGATCAGCCCATTCAAGGCGGCGCTGGGCGTGAGCTACAAGGACTTCGAGACCCGTCTGGAGGACGCGATCCACATCCGCTTTGGCCTGCCGGTGAAGACCCCCGCCCCGATCAAGAAGCTGATCAAGCAGGCCGATCGCGCCTGCGCCTTTTTCGAGGCCACCCAGCTGGCGGGCTTCGAACACGCCGAGTCCCTGGCGATCTTCGGCGCACCGCCGTCGGGTTACGATCTGCAGATCACGCCCTTGGCGCCCTTTGAGGCGCAGGCGCGCTATGTTCAGCGCTTCCATGTGCTGTCGCGCGCGGCGGGCTATGAGTCCGCGCCCGACGCAGCGTTCGAAACCGAGTAGCGGGGCGCGATGAACACGGCGGTCGTCATCGGTCTGTCAGCGGTGGTCGTCGCGATCCGCGACGGCGAGGCCGTCGTTCTGACCGTGCGACCGCACGACGCCGTCACCGATGTCGCCTCCCCGCTGTCAGGCCTGCCGTTCGGCCCGTTCGATCCGGAGTCGCATCGCACTTTCGAGCTGGGCCTGCGCGCCTTCGTGACCCAGCAGACCCGCTTCCAGCTGGGCTATGTCGAGCAACTTTACACCTTCGGCGACAAGGGCCGCGACGCGCCGCGCGCCGAGGTGGGAGCCGGCGCAGCGCGCGTGGTTTCGGTCGGCTACCTGGGCCTGACGCCGAAGGCGGTTGATACCGACGCCCCAGACACCGCCTGGGCCCCGTGGACCCGATTCTTCCCCTGGGAGGACTGGCGCGTCGGTCGCCCTGCCTTGCTCGACGAGGCTATCGCGCCGGCGCTGAAGCGCTGGGCCGCCGACGACGCGGCCAAATGGTCGCGCGCGCGCCTGGCCTTCGCCCTGGACGGCGCGCCGTGGAACGAAGAACGGGTGCTGGAGCGCTACGAGCTGCTCTACGAGGCGGGCCTGGCGCCCGAAGCCGCGCGCGACCGGGCGCGCGCCGACGGCCAGGACCCCGCCGAACCTGCCGCCCTATCGGCGGCGCTCGGCGAGCCGATGATCTCGGACCACCGGCGTATTCTTGCGACCGGCCTGTCGCGTCTGCGGGGCAAGATCAAGTATCGCCCCGTGGTGTTCGAATTGACCCCTGAGGAGTTCACCCTCTCGACCCTGCAGCGCACGGTCGAAGCCATCGCCGGCGTGCCGCTGCACAAGCAGAACTTCCGCCGCGTGGTCGAGCGCGAGGAGCTGGTCGAGGGCCTGGGTCGCCTCGACGCCGAAACCGGCGGCCGCCCAGCGGAGCTGTTCCGCTTCCGCCGCGAGATGCTGGCGACGCGGCAGGCGACGGGGCTCTCGCTGCCGCTGTTGCGGGACTAGGCGGCGCGCCGCAGGCCGGAAGGCGACTTCGCCCCTGTCAATGAGCTCAGCCGAGCTCTTCCGCGTGCAAGATCCGCATGGTCGGCGGCGATGCGGCGAAGGCGCCGATGTCTTTGGCGAAAGCCTTTGAGGCTGCGAGCGCGAAATGCTCCCGCAAGGCCGCCATGTCGGACCACACTTCGACGAACTGCAGAAGATGAGGTCGCCCCACCGCCTGGAAGCAGTCATGCGACACGCAGCCACGCTCGCCGCGTGACCGGGCGCAGTGCTCAAGCGCCAGTCGCAGGGCGGGTTCAAGGGCGTCGGGACGGACGTCGACCGACCCAAGAATGACAATCATAGAGCGCTCCTGGCGTCGTGCGTCCGTAAGCTTGATGAGGCCGGGCGCTATTCAAACCCCACGCGCGCCCGCCATTTGGCCTTAAGCGTATGCGAGGTATCCCGCGAACCATCCGGGCTCCAGCCCGGCGGGCCGAAAACATAGCCCAGCGCCTCCTTCGGCGACTTCGCCCCCGCGACGTCCTTGGCGATGCCGACCCACTCGTGGAAGACGTTGTGCAACAGGTTGAAGTTGCCCAGGTTCTTCACCGTGCCATAGCGGCAGGGCTCCTCGTCGACCTCGGGGATGAAGGTGCCGAACATCCGGTCCCAGATGATCAGGATGCCCGCGTAGTTGGCGTCCAGATAGCGCGGGTTGCGCGCGTGGTGGACGCGGTGATGCGAGGGGGTATTGAACACCGCCTCGAACCAGCGCGGCATGCGCCCCACCGCCTCGGTGTGGATCCAAAATTGGTAGACGAGGCTGATCCCTTTCTGGATCGCCACCATGGCCGGCGGAAAGCCCAGGAACGACAGCGGCAGCCAAAGCAGCCACGTTCCGGCGACGCCGCCGGTCCAGGTCTGCCGCAGGGCTGTTGACAGGTTGTAGTGGGTCGAAGTGTGGTGGTTGACGTGGCTCGCCCACCAGAACCGCCGTTCGTGCGCGAGACGGTGGAACCAGTAGTAGGTCAGGTCCTCCAGGAAGAAGACCGCAACCCAGGCCCAGACCGCCGTCATCGGTATCGTGAATAGCCGGTGCTGGTAGACCCCGACCGTCGTCGCAAACACGACGCCGCCGAACACCACCCCAGCGATCGTGCTGCCCAGGCCCATGCTGAGCGACATGGCCGTATCGCGCGTCTCGTAGTTGGCCTTGGCCTTGCCGAAGCGGCCGAGCAGGATTTCCAGGACGATGGCCAGGACAAAGAACGGAATGGCGAGCTGGACGGGGTCAAAGGGGGCTTTCAGCATCAGGCGAGCTCCTTCGGCGGCCATACGTCGTCGCTGACGGCAAAGGTGGGACGGGCGTCGGAGACCCGGACGGTCACGCGTCCGCTGGTCGGCTTCAGAGACGCCACCGCGCTCCACGGAAGGTCGCGGGCGACATAGCCGTCGCCACGCTTGTAGAGGACCAGCGCGAGTTCTCCGTCCCGCGCGATCAGGCCCGCGCCATCGGAAGCGATCCAGGTGGCCTTGGGACGATGATCGGGGAATTCGACATCCAGCAGCGCCTTGGCCGATGCGGCGTCCAGCGGAGGCGTGGGGCGGGCCACGCCTAGCCAGCGAACGAACGCCACCAGCAGCGCCACGGCGACGACGGAGCCGCCCAACTGGATCACCAGCGCCTTGTCCAAGACCGACGCATCCCCCCATAACTTATTGCCGTTCAGATTGACGACCGACGAAGCGCCGTCAAGCGCTCAAAAAGAATGGCGCGCCCCTAAGGACGCGCCACGCTCAGACCCGTCGGTCCTATCGTCTAAAAGTGGCGGACGTAGCCCACCGACACCGTGTTCGAGTTCAGATCGCTCTTGGTGTACTCCGACTTGGTCCAGTCGGCGCGGATGCCGTTCTTCCCGTCCAGCTTGTACTCGGCGCCAACGCCATAGTTCCAGCTGTCACGGCTGCCGTCGAACTGCGTCGCCGCCGGGTTATTGGTGCTGAACTTGGTCGTGCCGTAACCGACCCGGGCGGTCAGATCCAGGTTCGGGTTCACCGGAAGATAACCCACGGCGTAGCCGGCCACCTGGTGCTGCATCTTCACGCGGGCCGGACCGCCGGGCGTGTAGACCTTGTCGCTATCGACGCCGCCGGCGACCTCGCCCTCGACGCCGAAATAAGGCGTAAGCTTGGCGCCGACGCGCCCTTGAATTGCGCCGGTGTCAGCGCCCTTCGTGCGAGTTTGACCATAGTTCAGCGAACCATAGATGTCAGTCGAGCTCTGAGCTTGAGCGAACATCGGGGCCGCGAGAACCGAACCGGCGACCAGGGTAGCAGCGATGAGAGTTTTCATTCTTGTACTCCAATTCTACACGTACTCTTCAGTCCCCTCAGCTATCTCCTGCTAGGCTCATAACGCGGCGACCATGCGGCGGTTCACGGCCTGGTTTGGGGCCATTGCGTGTCGATCGGCCGACCGTGGGTGGATGACGAGGCCGCCAACCGTGCTATCTACGGGTTCAAACAAGCGTCAGAACGCGAACCCGTCTCTTTTCGAGCGAGGTCCGCGCGCATCATCGGGACCGTCGTCTTGCCGCAAGCCGTCATCGCCGCCACGGGGCTGTACACCCCGCCTCACAGCATCTCGAACGCCGAACTGGTCGAGGCCTTCAACACGTACGTCGAGCGCTTCAACACCGCCAACGCCGAGGCCATCGCGGCCGGCGAGGTGGTCGCCCTTGCGCCTTCCTCGCCCGAGTTCATCGAGAAGGCTTCAGGCATCAAGTCGCGCTTCGTGATGAACAAGAGCGGGATCGTCGACCCGGAGATCATGCGGCCGATCATCCCCGAGCGTCCGAACGAAGAGATCTCGATCCTCGCCGAAATGGCCGTGGAAGCCGCCAAGCAGGCGATTGAGCGCTGGGGCAAGCCGGCCTCAGAGATCGGCGCGGTGATCTGCGCGGCCTCGAACATGCAGCGCGCCTATCCGGCGATGGCGATCGAGGTGCAGCAGGCCCTGGGCATCGAAGGGTTCGCCTTCGACATGAACGTCGCCTGCTCGTCGGCGACCTTCGGCATCAAGACCGCCGCCGATTTCGTGACCAGCGGCAGCGCCAAGGCGGTGCTGATGGTCAATCCCGAGATCTGCTCGGGCCACCTGAACTTCCAGGACCGCGACAGCCACTTCATCTTCGGCGACGTCGCCACGGCGGTGATCATCGAGGACGCCGACCAGGCGCAAGGCGGGTGGGAGATCGTCGGCACGCGCCTGAAGACCCAGTTCTCGAACAACATCCGCAACAACTTCGGCTTCCTGAATCGCGCCGCGCCCGAGGGGATCGGCGCCAAGGACAAGCTCTTTGTCCAGGAAGGCCGCAAGGTGTTCCGCGAGGTGGTGCCGATGGTCAGCGAGATGATCGTCGAACACGCCAAGGACCTGGGCGTTGACCCGACCGGCCTCAAGCGGCTGTGGCTGCACCAAGCCAACATCAACATGAACGAGATGATCGGCCGCAAGGTGCTGGGTCGCGATCCGGCGCCGGGCGAAAACGTCATCATTCTTGACGAATACGCCAACACCAGTTCGGCCGGCTCGATCATCGCCTTCCACTCGGCTAGTGACGATTTCGCCACTGGCGAGACGGGGCTGATCTGCAGTTTCGGCGCG
The DNA here is from genome assembly GCA_020161365.1 of Pseudomonadota bacterium. Taxonomy (GTDB): domain Bacteria; phylum Pseudomonadota; class Alphaproteobacteria; order Caulobacterales; family Caulobacteraceae; genus Caulobacter. Next base: position 35,569 of record JAIUNU010000009.1, read on the forward strand.
GGCTATTCGGCAGGCACGGTCTTCGTCCGCAAGCGCTGAACCCGACCCATCGACCACGGCGCGCCCGCGCCGTGGCAAGGTTCAGGCTAGCGGACCGCGCACGCCTGTATAGAAATGCGCGTCACTGTTTCGCCGTAAGGTCCGTTCGATGCGATTCCCTGCCCGCCGCGCCGTTCTCTCCGGCCTTGGCCTCGCCCTGCTGGCCGCTTGCGGCAAGAACCCCGATGACGGCGCCAGCGGCTGGGAACGGATCAAGGCCTCCGGCAAGTTGCGCGTGGGCCTGGAGGGGACCTATCCGCCCTTCAACTTCCAGGACAAGTCCGGCCAGTTGGCCGGGTTCGAGGTCGATTTCGCCAAGGCGCTGGCCCAGCAGCTGGGCCTGAAGGTCGAGTTCAGCCCGGCCCCGTTCGCCGGCCTGCTGGGCTCTTTGGAGTCGGGCCGTGTCGACGTGGTGATCAATCAGATCACCATCACGCCCGACCGTCAGGCCAAGTACGACTTCTCAGAGCCCTATACCGTCTCGGGCATCCAGATCATCGCTCTGAAGGGCAAGCCTGCGCCGACGGGGCCGGAGGAGCTTGCCGGCAAGAAGGTCGGCGTCGGCCTGGGCACGAACTACGAGCAGTGGATTCGCGCCAATGTTCCCAGCGCGGACGTGCGGACCTACGACGACGATCCGACCAAGTACCAGGACCTGCGCGCGGGCCGTATCGACGCGGTACTGAACGATCGTCTTGTCGCCGCCGACTTCGTGAAGACCTCGCCGGAATTCGTGGCTTCCGGCCAGCCGTTCGCCGCCCAAGGGTCGGGCGTGGCGATGAAAAAGGACCCGGGCCTGAAGGTCGTGATCAATCAAGCCATCGACGCCCTGCGCGCCAACGGCAAGCTCGCCGCGATCTCGCAGCAGTGGTTCGGCATGGACGTCACGCACTAGCCCATGGACACCAGCCTCGACCTGCTGCGGCAGTCCGCTCCGCTTTTGCTGAAGGGCGCGGGCTACACGATCATCCTGAGCGTCCTCGGCATGAGCATCGGTGTCGTGCTGGGTTTCGGGCTGGCCCTTATGCGGCTTTCGCGATCGGCGCTGCTGCGCTGGCCGGCGGGTGTCTACGTCTCGGCGTTTCGCGGCACCCCGCTGCTGGTCCAGCTGTTCCTGATCTATTATGGCCTGCCGCAGTTTGGTCTGGAGATGCCGCCTTTGCTGGCGGCGGGGATCGGCTTTTCGCTGAACGTGGCCGCCTACAGCTGCGAGATCCTGCGCAGCGCGATCGCGGCCGTCGACAAGGGCCAGTGGGAAGCCGCCAGCGTGCTCGGCATGAGCCGGGGCCAGGCCCTGCGCCGCGTGATCCTGCCCCAGGCCGCCCGCACCGCTGTCGCGCCGCTTTCGAACAGCTTCATCAGCCTGGTGAAGGACACCTCGCTAGCCGCCACCATCCAGGTGCCGGAACTGTTCCGCCAAGCCCAGCTGATCACCGCCAGGACCTACGAGATCTTCACGATGTATCTGGCGGCGGCGGCGATCTACTGGATCCTGTCGACGATGCTGGCCGCCGTGCAGAGCCGCCTGGAACGTCGCGCCGCAGAGGGCCGCCGATGAGCGCGATCGACGCCAAGTCCCTGAAGAAGAGCTTCGGCGACACGCCGGTTCTGGCCGGGGTGGACCTGACCGTCGCGCCTGGCGAGGTGGTGGCGATCATTGGGCCTAGCGGATCGGGGAAGAGCACCCTGCTCCGCTGCCTCGCGGGCCTGGAGCCGTTGAACGGCGGCCAACTGACGATCGCGGGCGTCACGGCCGACGCGAAAACCGCTCTGGCCAAGACACTGAACGGTCGGGTCGGCTTTGTCTTTCAGGGCTTCAACCTGTTTCCTCACCGCACAGCGCTGGAAAACGTGACCGAGGGTCCGATCATCGTCCGCAAGCAGGATCCCGCCCAAGCCCGCGCGAAGGCTCTGGCGCTGCTGGAAAAGGTGGGGCTGTCGGATCGCGTCGACGCCTATCCGGCGGCGTTGTCCGGCGGCCAGCAGCAGCGCTGCGCCATCGCACGCGCCCTAGCGATGGACCCTGAAGTCATTCTTTTCGACGAGCCGACATCGGCGCTGGATCCGGAGCTGGTGGGCGAAGTCCTGGCGGTCATCCGGGACTTGGCCGCTGAGAAGCGCACGATGGTGATCGTCACCCATCAGATGGATTTCGCCCGCGACGTGGCCGATCGCACGATTTTCATGGACGGCGGCGTGATCGTCGAGCAAGGACCGTCACGTCAGCTCCTCGCATCGCCACGCGAAGAGCGGACCCGACGTTTCCTGGCCAGATCCGGCGTTCTCCAGCCATAATTTGGCCCACGGGACGCGTCACGACCTGACCGCCTACGCCGGGTGGCTTTTTTGGCGAGGACAGCGTGAAGCCTTACATCGAACTCAAGGGCGCCTCAGGCGCCGTCTACCGCTACAAGCTGGCCGAAAACGGCGAGCCCGGCACGACGATCGCCGGCAACTTCGTCTATGTCGACGCCAAGGGCGCGGTCGTGTTCGCCGGTCAGGCCAACAATCTGGTGGACGCCAAGGCCCGCTGGTCGGAAGCCTATTCTCGGTATGGGGCGACCTGGCTCTACACCCGCCTCAATGTGTCGGGGGCTTCCCGAGCAGAAGAGTATTCTGACTTGGTGATCGCGCTTCAGCCGGCGATGAATCAGGCCGACTAGGCTCGCCCGGCGGCCGCCGACGCGGCTATGGTCGCATTAAATGCGCCCGGAGATTCTTTTCCCCCTGTTCACCTCGGTATCCACGCTCAAGGGCGTGGGCCCCCGGGTTGCGCCTCTGGTCGAAAGACTGTCCGGCCCGATCGTGCGCGATGTCTTGTTCACCGCGCCCACCGGCCTGATCAGGCGAACCACGACCACCGTCGATCAGGCCGTCGAGAACCAGGTGCAGACCTTCCTGGTCACGATTGATAGCCATCAGCCGCCGCATCGTCTGGGCCAGCCCTGGAAGATCCGCGCCTGGGACGGCACGGGGTTCCTCACCCTGGTCTGGTTCAAGGGCCACGGGCCGCATCTGGAACGCCAGCACCCGAAAGGCGCGCGCCGGGCGGTCAGCGGCAAGGTCGAACGCCCCGAAGGCTTCGCCTCCGAATTGCAGATCGCTCATCCAGACTACATCGTCGCCGAGGAGAAGGCCGGCGATATTCCCCAGGTCGAAACGGTCTATCCGGCCACCCAGGGCCTGCCCTCCCGAACCTTCCGCAAGTTCGCGCTGGAGGCGCTTGAGCGCGCCCCTTCATTGCCGGAGTGGCAGGACCCGGCCTGGCGCGAACGCGAAAAGCTGCCCAGCTGGCGCGAGGCGCTCGCGGCGCTCCACGCGCCCACCGGCGAGGCCGACCTGTCGCCCCTGGCGCGGCCGCGCCGCCGCCTGGCCTATGACGAACTTCTGGCCCATCAACTGGCCCTGGCTCAGCGCAAGGCCACCCGCCGCTCACACCCCGGCCCGCGTATCCCGGCCGGCCCGCTGGCGGACGCCGCCGAAAAGGCCCTGCCGTTCCGATTGACCGGGGCGCAGATCCGCGCCCTCTCCGAAGTCCGGGGCGACTTGGCCTCCGGCGAACGGATGAGCCGCCTGCTGCAAGGCGATGTCGGCTCCGGCAAGACCGTGGTTGGGATGCTGGCCATGGCCGACGCGGCCAGCGCGGGCCTGCAGTCGGCCTTGATGGCTCCAACCGAGATCCTCGCGCGCCAGCACTTTGAGACCATCGCCGCACCGCTGGAGGCCCTGGGCCTGTCGGTGATCCTGCTGACGGGCCGAGACAAGGGGACGGCTCGCGCCGGCAAGCTTGCGGGCTTGGCGTCGGGCGCCCACCACATCGCCGTCGGCACCCACGCGCTGTTTCAGGACGATGTCGTCTTCCGATCCCTGGCCTTGACCATTATCGACGAACAGCATCGCTTCGGGGTCAATGAACGCCGTCGCCTGCAAGACAAGGGGGACGGGGTCCACCTGCTGGCCATGTCCGCGACGCCGATCCCGCGCACGCTGGAACTGACGGTGTTTGGCGACCTGGACGTGTCCCGGATCGACGAGAAACCACCGGGACGCACGCCGGTCGCCACCCGCGCCGCGCCGACCTCGCGCGTACCGGAGATCGTCGAGCGGCTGCGCGGGGCCATCTCAGGTGGGGCTCAGGCTTTCTGGATCTGCCCGCTGGTCTCGGAGTCCGAGAAGGTCGACCTGCGCGCCGCAGAGGATCGCGCGGCCGACCTGGCCCGCCACTTGCCGGGCGTGGGCCTCGTTCACGGCCAGATGCCGCCTGCCGAGAAGGACTCGGTCATGCAACGCTTCGTCGACGGCGAGGTCAGTGTCCTGGTCGCGACCACAGTGGTCGAGGTTGGGGTCAATGTGCCCAACGCCAGCATCATGGTGATCGAGCACGCCGATCGTTTTGGCCTGGCGCAGCTTCACCAATTGCGTGGCCGGGTGGGCCGGGGAACGCGGGAGAGCTCGTGCGTACTGCTCTACGATCCGCCGCTATCGGAGGTGGCCCAGCAGCGCCTCGACATCCTGCGTCGCAGCGACGATGGCTTCGAGATCGCCGAGAAGGATCTGGAGCTGCGCGGCGGCGGCGACCCGCTAGGCCTCAAGCAGAGCGGCTTCCCGGCGTATCGCCTGGCCGACCCTGTCGCCCACCGCGACCTGATCGCGGTCGCGGCCGATGACGCCCGCCTGATCCTGGCGCGCGATCCGGACCTGACCTCGCCGCGCGGCCAGGCGCTGCGGACGCTGCAGGAACTGTTCGACTGGAAGCCCGCCTCGCCGTTGAACGAGGCTGGCTAGCCCCTGTTCAATGCGCCGCGCCCTTGCGGTGATGCCAGAGGTGCATGACGCCAGCCAGCACACCACCGATCGCCAGGCCCACGACCGCCGAGCCTAGCGCGAAGGCCAGCCATCCTGCGACCGGCCCCACGATCGGCGCCTGGCCCGCCCAATGAGACAGACCCTCAACCCAGTGCGGGATCGGCGTTAGATGGAACTTCTCCAGGCCGTGGACAATGATCCCACCGCCGACCCACAGCATGGCCGCCGTACCGATCAAGGTCAGGGCCTCCATCGTCACCGGCATCGCCTTGACGAGCCCCCGCCCGAAGGCCTGCGAGCCTTTGTTCTGGCGGCGCGACAGGTGGAGGCCGATGTCGTCCATCTTCACGATCAACGCGACAGCGCCATACACGCCGATCGTCAAGAGCACGCCGACCAGAGCCAGCGCCGCAGCCTGCATGGCGAGGCCGAGGTTTGCGACCTCGGCCAGTGCGATGGCCATGATTTCACCCGACAAGATCAGATCGGTGCGGATCGCGCCGTCGACTTTCTGCTTCTCCAGAGCTGGACCGCTGAGCGCCAACTCCTCGATCGCTTCGCCCTCGTTCTGGGGCGTGAAGGCTTCGAGAATCTTCTCCGTCGCCTCGAAGGCCAGATAGGCCCCACCCACCATCAGGATCGGCGTCACCGCCCACGGTGCGAAGGCCGAGAGCAGTAGTGCGCCGGGCAAAAGGAAGATCAGCTTGTTGCGCAGCGAGCCCAGAGCGATTTTCCAGACAATGGGCAGTTCGCGATCCGGCGTGAATCCCATGGCGTAACCGGGCGTCACGGCCGCGTCGTCGACCACGACGCCCACCGCCTTGCTTCCCGCCTTCCCCGCCGCCGCGCCCACGTCATCCAGCGAGGCGGCGGCGATCTTGGTGATGGCCGCGACATCATCGAGCAGCGCGGCAAGGCCGGAGGGCATCGGAGATCCTGTGAGAAGCGCTTGAAGGCCTCGTTGCGTAAGGCGCGCCGCGCGTGTCGTAAAGTGCGGAGCCTCTTGCCTGACGCTGGGTGAAGGCTGGAACGCTGGCCGCATGGATGTCGCCGCCGCTCTCGATCGCCTCGCGCCGCAGCTTTCGCCCTCCGCGACGGGCGCCGTCAATGCGCGTCGGCTTTCGGGCGGGGCCAGCCTGGAGACCTGGGCTTTCGACCTGAGCGACGGAACGCCGTTGATCCTGCGACGCAGGCCTGACGCAGCGCTGCCCCGTGAAACCGCCCTGCCGCTGGCGTCGGAAGCCGCGCTGATCCGCGCGGCCGAGGCCGTCGGCGCGCCGACCCCGACCGTGCTGAAGGTCTGCACGCCCGACGACCAACTGGGCGAGGCCTATGTGATGCGCCGACTGGAGGGTGAGACCCTGGGTCGACGCATCACGCGGGACGAGGCCTTCGCAGCCGTCCGGCCCGGTCTGGCGCGACGCTGCGGCGAGGTTCTGGCGCAAATCCACGCTGCGCCCACCACAAACCTGCCGCCCCTGGCGATCTCGGACGCGCGCGGCGAGCTGGAGCGCTATGAGGGCATCTATCGCGATCTGGACGCTCGTCGTCCGATCTTGGAGGCGGCCTTCCGCTGGCTGAAGGCGACTGCGCCGCCCCCTCCCGAACGACCCGTTCTCATCCACGGGGATTTCAGGAACGGCAATCTGATGATCCATCCCGAGCAAGGCCTGGTGGGCGTGCTCGATTGGGAGTTGGCGCACCTGGGCGATCCGGCCGAGGATCTGGGTTGGATCTGTGTAAACTCTTGGCGTTTCGGCGCCTGGCGCAAGCCCGTCGGCGGCTTCGGCGACTATGCGGAGCTCTTGGCCGGCCATGGCGGCGACATATCGCTGGAGCGCGTCCAGTTCTGGCAGGCGCTCGGTTCACTGAAATGGGCGGTAATGTGCCTGATGATGTACCAGAGCTTCGCAACCGGCGCTGACCGCTCGATCGAGCGCGCGATGATCGGCCGCCGGACCAGCGAGGCCGAGATTGATCTGGTGACCCTGATGGAGGGCGCGACGTGATCAGCCATCCGACCGCCGCCGAGCTGGCCGCTGGGCTGGCCGCGTTTGAAGCCGAGCCCGCCACGCCTGAAGACGCGCGTCATGTCTTCCTTTCACGCGTCGCCGACAATGCGCGGGCCATTCTGGCGCGTGAGGCCGAGCACGGGGCTAAGCTGCAAGCCGAAGCGACCGAACGCCTGGCCGCCCTGTTGGGTCAGACGGGCGATTTCGAAACGCTTAACGATCAGCTCTGCCAAGCGCTGAGGCAGGGCAAAATCGCGCCGCTGGCCCCGGCGTTGCTGGCGCACCTAAGAGCCATGGCCATCGGCCAGATCGCCATCGACCAGCCCGGATACGGCGGGCTAGCCGCCTTGCTCGACCGGGGTGACAGGACTTAGCGGTCGACCGATCTGAGCCGCAGCGCGCGCCAGGGCGTCCGCTTCGATGTCGGCATAGAACAGATTGAAGGCGTCGACCTTGCGCCGATCGGCCCAGGAGCCGCTGTCGCGCAACGCACTGGACTTGGGACGGCTGGTGCGCAGCAGGCCGTCTTCGCATCGCGCCGCCACCTGCCGCTGCAAGAACGCCGGGCGAGCCCCCCAGTCCAGGCCCGTCGCGTTGGCGGCGCCAAGGTTCATCCGCGCAGGGGCGCGCTCAAGCGTCACGCCACCGAGCAGCGGATTGAAGCACAGGGGCTGGCGATGCTCGAGGTTCACCAGTTGATCGGCGCCGTCCCACACCAGCGACCGCCCGGTCAACTCCTGCGCAGCGCGGAAATCTCCCTCCTGCGCTGAGGCCCAGGCCGCGATGCAACGGGTTTGACCCCGACGCTCGCAGGCCGGCAGCGGCGCCTCGGGTCCGTACTCGTCAGCGGGTACAATGGTTTCGATCAGATAGGCAGCGACCAAGCGGCGTTTCAGCTCCGGCTTTTCGGCGATCTCCTCGCGCAGCAGTCGCGCGGCCAGCGAGCCTCCTTGCTCCACGCCGACGATCACGAAGGGGCGCTCCTGTCCATAGCGCGAAACATAGGCGCGGAAGGCCTGCAGGACGTCGCCATAGGCGAAACGGCGGGCGTCACGGGCGTCGTCACGCAGGGTTAAGTAGGTGTAGAGGCTGGCTTGGCGGTACCGGGGCGCAAACAGCCGCCCCACCCGCTCGAACGGCCCGGCGTAGTTGGGCAACACCACCCGAGCCAGGAATCTCTGCGCCTTGGGCTGGTCGATGCCGCCGTTCCAGTCTCGGCCGCCGTCGAAGGTGGTCGGATGGACAAAAAAGACATCGAGCGGCGGATCGGCGGCGTTCGGCGTTTCGGGACGCCCCGGCAGCAAGGCCCAGGCCTCACGCCGGCCATAGTCCGGCGCCGGCGGGGGCTTGTAGGTCAGGAACGGGATCTTGGGATCCAGAGCGTTGCTGAGGATGTCGTAGCGCCAAATGAAGGCGGCCGCGAGGATCAGCGCCAGGAACAGCGCCGCCCCCGCTAAGATCCAGCGCTTGAAGCCTTTGAACGAGCCGCTCATGCGCCTGGGTTACACCAAGGCTTGGGCGGCTTTAAGCCCCTTCCTGGCCGATGATGGCGACTGAACAGACGTTGCTCGCTGGCGCGCCGCCCAGGTTGTGGGTCATGCCGAAAACCGGGTTGGCCAGCTGCCGCTCGCCCGCGCGCCCCTGCAGCTGCAGGTACATCTCGTACAGCATCCGCAGGCCCGAGGCGCCGATCGGATGACCGAAGCACTTGAGGCCGCCGTCGATCTGACACGGCACCCCGCCGTCGGCGTCGTAGAAGCCGTCTAGGACATCACGCCAGCCCTGCCCCTCGGGCGAGATGAACAGGTCCTCCATCGTGACGAGCTCGGTCACGGAGAAGCAGTCGTGCACCTCCATCATCGAGATCTGCTCGCGCGGACGTTCAATGCCGGCCTCCTTGTAGGCCTTGCCTGCGGCGATGCGGGCGGTGTGGAAGTGGCTGCCGTCCCAGCCGTTGTACTGGCTCTCGTAACCGTTCGAGACCGACAGCTGCAGCGCCTTGACCGTGACCAGATCGTGCTTGCCTAGCGCACGGGCGATCTCCGGCGTGGTGACGATGGCCGCCGCCGCGCCGTCCGAGACCCCGCAGCAGTCGAACAGGCCAAGCGGTTCGGCGATCAGGGGCGCGTTCAGCGCCTGCTCCTCGGTGATCGGCTTGCGCAGGTGGGCCTTGGGGTTCTTGGCGCCGTTGGCGTGGCTCTTGACCGAGACGTGGGCGATGGCGCGTTTGAGGTCGTCCTTGGAGACGCCGTGCTTGGCGCGGTAGGCGCTGGCCAGCTGCGCGAAGTTCCCGGGCGCCGAGCCGTTCGGCATCACCTGCGGGCTGAGCGTACCGGGATTGGCGACCGGCAGGCCGCCATAGCCGGTGTCCTTCAGCTTCTCGACCCCGACCGCCAGGGCGATGTCGGCCGCGCCGGCCGCCACGGCGTAGACCGCGCCACGGAACGCTTCAGAGCCCGAGGCGCAGAAGTTCTCGACGCGCGTGACCGCGATGTTGGGCAGACGCAGGGCGATCGACAGCGGCGTGCCGCCCTTGCCCGAACCGATCTCGTCGATGTGGGTGGAGAACCAGGCGGCGTCCAGCTGGGTCGGCTCAATGCCGGCGTCCTGCATGGCCTCGAGATAGGCCTCGACCATCAGGTCGTCGGGGCCAGCGTCCCAGCGCTCGCCGAACTTGCTGCAGCCCATCCCGAGAATGGCGACCTTGTCGCGAATACCTTGAGGCATGTCGGTCTCCCTATTCGGCGGCTTGAGAGGTTTGAGCGGCGATGGCGGCCCGATCGGGCGTCGCCTTCCAGAAGTACCGGACGAAGCCGCGCTTCTCGTCGACCTCCTTGATGCGGAAAGCCATCCGCACCGGCAGGCCGGTCTCGACGTCGCCCGGCGAGACGTCGGTGATGTCCATCATGATCCGCCCACCGCCCTCAAAGACGACCATGCCGTAGTGGTTCGGCGGCGCCATGGAAAACGTAAGATAGTCAGCGGAGTAGCTCAGAATGCTCGCGCGGCGTTCGGCGAACTTGTACGGCTCCTGGGTGTCCACGGCGGGATTGTTCGGGGCCACCGAGATGCGGGTGCGCGGGAACTGAATGACCCCCGTCTCGCGGCAGCGGCCGCCGACAAGGCCCAGGATCATGTCCTCGTTGCGATAGAGGGTGGTCAGGGCCGTCTTGTTGTCCTTCTCGGCCCGCATGCCCTTGTCCCAGTCAACAAGGCCGTTGAAGGTCAGGAACTTCAGATAGTTGGTCTCGACTTCTCGATCAGCCAGCGAACCGGTCACGCCCCGGGCCGGACGCGCCCCCTGACCGGTGGCGCGGAACACCAGGGCCTCGGCGCCTTGGCCGAACTGGGCGACCAGGATGGTCTCCCCGGCCTTGGCCTGCTCCAACGCGTGGGCCAGCATGATCGGGCCATGCGCGCAGCCCGCTTCCCCCATGACGGCGGCGAGGTTGTCGCGGACAGCCTCGGGCCGGATCCCGACCGCCTTGGCCACGGTGGCGGCCATGCCGGCGAATGTCGACGGGAAGCAGAAATGATCGATATCCGAAGCGCTTAGGCCCGAAACCTCAAGCGCCTTGCGGATCGCCGGCGGGACCAGCTTGACGATCCCCTCGTCGCGGATCCAGCGCTCTTCCCAGTAGTAGTCAAAGCCGCCGTCATCGCCCCGGAAGTGGTCGACGAAGTCGTCGGTGACGCTGCCGCGCCCCAGGAACTCGGCCGCGCCGGGACCGTCCGAAATCACGAAGGCGGCCGCGCCGTCGCCAAAGTCCAGCTCCTGGGCCGAGACCGCACGGGCCTTGCGGTGTTCGCCCACCGCGACGAGAGAGGTTCCGCCCGCGGCCAGCGCTTGGCCCAGGGCCGTCAGCCCGCAGCGCTGCGAGCCCGTCACGTCGCTGGCCGTGATCGACTTTTCCAGCGTCAGCGCCGACGACACGATCCCCGCGTTCAGCCGGTCGGCGAACGGCGCGGTCGTCGAGGCGAAATAGAGGCTGTTGATGTGAGAGCGATCATCGTCAGGCCCAAGGGCGTCGCGCGCCGCCTCGACCGCCATGGTCAGAGCATCCTCGTCCCAGTTGGCCATGGACCGCTCGCCCTTGCCCTTGGCCTTCAGGTTCGGCGCGACCCAGGCGTTGGCCTCGGTGACGGCCTTGCGACTCAAACGCAATCGCGGCGCATAGGCGCCCCAGGCGGCGATGCCGACCATTTCTCGCTCCCTGCCTGCCGGGCTCGTCCCGACTTATCGGCGTTCAGCTTACGCTCGCGGAAATGGACGGCAATCGTGCCCCGACGTTAGCGAGGCGCGCTCAGCGGTAGGGATCGTCGGTGTTCAGATAGCCAGCCACATAGTCGGCCACGCCGTCCTCCAGCGCCGTCATCGGGGCGTTGTAGCCGGCGGCGCGGAGTCGGCTCATGTCAGCCTGGGTGTAGTACTGGTACTTGCCGCGCAGCACCTCAGGCATGTCGATATAGGTGATCTCGGGTGTGCGGCCAGCAGCCTCAAAGGTGGCCACCGCCAAATCGCGGAACGAGCGCGCCTGGCCCGAGCCGAGATTGAAGACGCCGTTGACCGCAGGGCTGTTAGCCAGCCAGCCGACCACGTCGACCACGTCGCGGACATAGACGAAGTCGCGCAGTTGCCCGCCGTCGTCGTAGTCCGGGTGATGCGACTTGAAGAGCTTCACCCCCTCGCCCGCCGCGATGCGCGGCCAGATCTGGGCCACGACCGACTTCATGCCGCCCTTGTGGTCCTCGTTGGGGCCGTAGACGTTAAAGAACTTCAGACCCGCCCACTGCGCCGGCGCGCGGCCGCGCTGGGCCTCACGCACCGCATAGATGTCGAACAGGGCCTTGGACCAGCCATAGGCGTTCAAGGGCCGCAGGGCCTGCAGCGACAACAGATCGTCCTTGCCGTCGAAACCCAGAGCGCCGTCGCCATAGGTCGCCGCCGAAGAGGCGTAGATCAGGCGCTTGCCGTGTTGGACGCACCAGTCCCACAGGTCGCGCGAGAGCACGAAGTTGGACTGCACGATCTTGTCGGCGTCGGTCTCGGTGGTCGAGGACACCGCGCCCATGTGGACCACCAGCTCGACCTCGGCGCCGCGACGTTGCAGCCAGTCAAACAGATGCTCGGGCGCGACGAAGTCGGCGATCGGATGCTTGGCGATGTTGCGCCATTTGCCGCTGGCCGCGTCGCGCAGGCGGTCGCAGACGACGACATCCAGCGCGGGATCCTCGCAGAGCCGCGCGACGATGTTCGAACCGATGAAACCGGCGCCGCCGGTGACCAGGACGATGCGGCGGCTCATGGTCAGGCGGCCTTGGTCAGGGCGTCGTAGCGCAGCAGATTGGCGACCAGGGCCTCGAACTGGTTCATCGGCACCATGTTCGGACCGTCCGACGGCGCGTTGTCCGGATCGGGGTGGGTCTCGATGAAGACGCAGGCCACGCCGACGGCGACGGCGGCGCGGGCCAGGGTCGGTACGAACTCGCGCTGGCCGCCCGAGGACGTGCCCTGCCCGCCTGGCTGCTGGACGCTATGGGTGGCGTCGAACACCACGGGGCAGCCGATCTCTTTCATGATCGGCAAGCTGCGCATGTCGCTGACCAGGGTGTTGTAGCCGAAGGAGGCGCCGCGCTCACACGCCATGACGTTGGGGTTGCCCGCGCCTGTCACCTTGGCGATCACGTTCTTCATGTCCCAGGGGGCCAGGAACTGCCCCTTCTTGATGTTGATCGCCCGGCCCGTGGCGGCCGCGGCCAGCAGCAGGTCGGTCTGGCGGCACAGGAAGGCCGGGATCTGAATCACGTCGACGGCCTCGGCCACGATCGGACAGTGGCTGGTCTCGTGCACGTCGGTCAGGGTCGGCAGGCCGGTGACCTCGCGGATTTCCTGGAAGATCGGCAGGCTATCCTTGAGGCCAATGCCGCGCTGGGCGTTGGCCGAGGTGCGGTTGGCCTTGTCGTAGGAGGTCTTGTAAATCAGGCCGACACCCAGGCGATCGGCCATCTCCTTCAGGGCGTGAGCCGTCTCGAGCGCGTGCTGGCGGCTCTCCATCTGGCAGGGGCCGGCGATGATCGACAGCTTCTCACCGTTGCCGATGCGAACGGGCGCGCCGTTCGGCGTCTTGATCTCGACGACGGCGTTGGGGGCGACGGCTTGGGGCTGATCCACGACGACAATTCCAGCGTATTAGGGCTTCGGGCGCCCCAGAGGTGACCCTTGGGACGAGACGGTGCAAGTGCGGAACGACTCTGGCGACAGCAAGGCGGGCTCTGACGCCGTCATCGTGTGGTTTCGCAAGGACCTGCGCATAGCCGACAATCCGGCGCTGCGCCATGCTGCGGAAAGCGGCCGCCCGGTGATCCCGCTCTACATCCTCGACGAGACGCCCGGGGTGCGCCCGATGGGCGGGGCTTCGCTCTGGTGGCTCGACAAGTCGCTCAGGAGCCTTGCTGTCAGCCTTGAGTCCCTGGGCGCCAAGCTCATCCTCCGCAAAGGCGTCGCAGCGCAGGTGCTCGACGAGGTCATTGCGCAATCCGGCGCGACCTGCGTCCTGTGGAACCGGCTCTACGACCAGGCCTCCATGGACCGGGACGCGACGATCAAGGCCGCGCTCAAGGATCGCGGCGTCGATTGCCAGAGCTTCAACGCCAGCCTTCTGAACGAGCCCTGGACGGTCAAGAACGGTTCGGGGCAGCCCTACAAAGTCTTCACCCCCTACTGGCGCGCGGCGCGGGAGCACCTGACCGATGTTGCGGTCGCGCCGGCGCCCGACCGCCTTGTCGCGCCGGCACAATTGCCGCCCAGCGAAGACCTCGCGAGTTGGAACCTGCACCCGACCAAGCCGGACTGGTCCAAGGGCTTCGACCTCTGGACGCCGGGCGAGGCTGGCGCCTACGGACGGCTCGATGCGTTCCTAAAGGGCGCGATCAAAGGCTACGGCGACCAGCGCGACATCCCGGGGGTGGAAGCAACCTCCAGGCTCTCGCCGCATCTGCACTTCGGCGAGATCGGTCCGCGTCAGGTCTGGCTGGCGACTCGCAACGCTGCGGACCAAGGCGACATACCGGTAGTCGAGGCCGATAAGTTCTTGTCCGAGATCGGCTGGCGCGAGTTCAACCATTCGATCCTGTTCCATTGGCCCGAGATGCCTCGCCGAAACTTCAAGCCGGAGTTCGACAGCTTTCCCTGGGTCAAGGACGAAGGCGCGCTTGAAGCCTGGAAGAAGGGCGAGACCGGCTATCCAATCGTGGACGCTGGAATGCGCGAACTCTGGACGACCGGCTTCATGCACAACCGGGTGCGCATGATCGTCGCCTCGTTCCTGATCAAGCACCTGATGATTGACTGGCGCGAAGGCGAGGCCTGGTTCTGGGATACGTTGCTGGACGCCGATCTCGCCAACAACGTCGGCAACTGGCAGTGGACCGCCGGCAGCGGCGCCGACGCCTCCCCCTATTTCCGCATCTTCAATCCCATCGCCCAAGGCGAGAAGTTTGACCCCAAGGGCGACTATGTCCGACGCTGGGTTCCCGAGCTGCGCAGCATGCCTGATGAGGTTATCCACAAGCCTTGGACCAAGCCCCTGCATCTGACCGCCAGCGCCAAACGTCTCTACACCAGACCGATCGTGGATCACGCCAAGGCGCGGGAGCGTGCTCTGGAGGCCTATCACGGCCTCTAGCTTCACGCGGGGTTTACGGGACGGTTGTCGAAGGCGTTAATGAACGGGTAACCGGATGCGAGACCTGACCTTGGAAACTGCGCTCTGGAACGATCCTGATCTACGAACCGCGCCGACGGCCTTTCGCGCAGCGCTGCGCGTCGTGGCCACGAACTGGGACGCGGGCTCGATCACCTGGATCCTGCCGACCGGCAAAGCGCTTCGTATCACCGGGCCAAATCCTGGTCCCGACGCGACGCTGAGGGTCAATGATTACAATTTCATGCGGCGGGCTTTTACGTCCGGCGCGATCGGCTTCGCCGAAGGCTTCATGGCGGGCGAATGGGAGACACCCGACCTGTCGGCCGTGCTGGAAGCCTTCTCGCTGAACTTCGACAAACTGGGAGCCCTGGTGTCCGGCAATCCGCTGATGCGGGCATTACATGGCCTCTACCACCTGCTGCACCGCAACAGCCGCTCGGGCTCGAAGAAGAATATCCACGCCCACTACGACTTGGGGAACAGCTTCTATTCGCGGTGGCTGGACCCGACGATGACCTATTCTTCGGCGCTCTACGAACGGCCTGGCCAGTCGCTGCCGGAGGCGCAGCGGGCCAAGTATGCGGCCCTGGCGCGCACAATCGATCTGACGCCGGGCAAGCACGTGCTGGAAATCGGCTGCGGCTGGGGTGGCTTCGCCGAGTTCGCCGCCAAGGAGGTCGGGGCCAAGGTCACCGGGATCACCATCTCACAGGCGCAATACGATTTCGCGCGCAAGCGCCTGTTCGAACAGGGGCTTGCGGAAAAGGCCGACATCCGGCTTGTAGACTATCGCGACGTCGAAGGCCGCTTTGATGCAGTAGCCTCGATCGAGATGTTCGAAGCCGTGGGCGAAGAGTACTGGCCGGCCTATTTCAGCAAGGTCCGCGACGTGCTTGTCCCCGGCGGTCGCGCCGGCCTGCAGATCATCACGATCCGCGACGAGCTGTTCGACGAGTACCGCAGCCAGACCGACTTTATCCAGCGCTACATCTTCCCTGGCGGCATGTTGCCCAGCGAGGCCCGCCTGAAGGAAGAGACCGAACGCGCAGGCCTGGAATGGAGCGATCTCAAGCGCTTCGGCCAGAATTATGCCGACACGCTAGCCGAATGGGCCCGCCGGTTCGAGGCCGCCTGGAGCGAGATCCGCAAGGATGGCTTCGACGAACGCTTCCGTCGGCTGTGGCGGTTCTATCTGAGCTACTGTGAGGCGGGCTTTCGGACCGAGCGGACCAATGTCATTCAGCTGGGCCTCAGCCGGGCTTAGACGGTGAACCTTGTAGTTCTGCGCGTGGCGAGCGACGGGTGTATAGGGCCTAAACGTCTCAATGGGCTGACAATTTGGTCGCTCGGGAGCCGCGCTTTCAGGAAAACTGGGGTTGCGTGAGCGCGGCGCGACACGATCTACCTGCGACCCGCTCACTGCCCACAGGCCTGCCATGTCCGTCCTGCCCAGCGTCCTCGACGCGATTGGAAATACGCCGCTCATCCGCCTCGCCCGAGCGAGCGAGGCCACCGGCTGCGAAATCCTGGGCAAGGCCGAGTTCATGAACCCTGGCCAGTCGGTTAAGGACCGTGCGGCGCTCGCCATCATCCGCGACGCGGAAGCGAAGGGGTTGCTCAAGCCCGGCGGTCGTATCGTCGAGGGCACGGCGGGCAATACAGGCATAGGCCTGGCCATGGTCGCCTCGTCGCTCGGCTACAAGACAACCATCGTGATCCCGCGCACCCAGAGCCAGGAGAAGAAGGACGCGATCCGCCTGCTAGGCGCGGAACTGGTCGAGGTCGACGCTGTCCCCTACTCCAATCCCGACAATTACGTTCGCTATTCCGGGCGCTTGGCCGAGGAACTTGCCCGGACGGAACCGAATGGCGTGATCTGGGCCAATCAGTTCGACAACACCGCCAATCGCGATGCGCACTATCGCACAACGGGCCCGGAAATCTTCGACCAGACAGGCGGTAAGGTCGACGGCTTCATCTGCGCCGTTGGCTCGGGCGGCACGCTGGCGGGCGTCGCCGCAGCTCTGCGGGAGCGCAAGCCGGGCGTGCGAATCGGCCTGGCCGATCCCTACGGCGCGGCGCTGTACGCCTGGTACAAGGACGGCGAGCTGAAATCGGAAGGCTCCTCGATCAGCGAGGGCATCGGCCAGGGCCGGATCACCGCCAACCTCGAGGGCCTGAAGATCGACGATCCGTTCCGTGTCTCCGACGAAGAGATGCTGGAAGTGCTCTACGACCTCGTCCAGCACGAAGGCCTCTGCCTGGGCGGCTCGGCGGGGATCAACGTCGCCGGCGCGATCAAGCTGGCCAAGACGATGGGGCCCGGCCACACCATCGTGACGGTGCTGTGCGACCATGGCTCGCGATACCAGTCCAAACTCTTCAATCCCGACTTCCTTAAGCAAAAGGGCTTGCCGACGCCGCCCTGGATGTAGCTTGCGATCGGTGCGCGCGGGGGCGATGTTGCCCGGCCCGCAACGTGGCGAGTCAGACCCCGAAAGGCGCCCATGAGCACTCCGTCCGATCCGCTGGTCACCACCGCCTGGCTGGCGCAACATCTCGACGCCCCAGACGTGCGCGTGGTGGATGCTTCGTGGCACATGCCGGCGGCCCAGCGCGATCCGCACAAGGAGTTCCTGGCGGCGCATATTCCGGGCGCAGTGTTCTTCGACATCGACGAGATCGCCGACGAGACCAGCGACCTGCCCCACATGATCCCGTCGCCGACCAAGTTCGCCTCGCGGGTCCGTAAGCTGGGCCTGGGCGACGGCTCGCGCATCGTCGTCTACGACAGCACCGGCATCCTGCCGGCGGCGCGCGTCTGGTGGCATTTCCGGGCCATGGGCCACGAGGACGTGGTCGTGCTGGATGGCGGCCTTCCCAAGTGGATCTCCGAAGGCCGCCCGATCGAGGATGGCCCCGCAATGCCGCAGGAGCGCCACTTCACGCCGCGCTATCAGGCTGATGTCTATCGCTCGCTGGAGCAGATGCGGGACATCGTCGCCAACGGCCGCGAACAGATCGTCGATGCGCGCGCGGCCGGGCGCTTCGCGGGCGTCGACCCAGAACCCCGCGCCGGTCTGCGCGGCGGCCACATGCCCGGCGCCCGCAACATCCCTCTTTCCGCTCTGATCGCGCCGGACGGAACCCTGCTGTCGGCGGACAAGCTGAAGGCGGTGTTCGAAGCCGCCGGCATCGATATCAACAAACCTGTGGTCTCGACTTGCGGTTCGGGCATCACCGCCTCGGTCGTGGCGCTGGCGCTGGCGCGCATGGGCAAGCCGCGCTCGGCGGTTTATGACGGCTCATGGACGGAATGGGGCGGGCTGGCAGATACGCCGGTCGTCACGGGTCCGGCCCAGTAGACCTCCGACCATCGAGACCCGCCATGGATGAAGAAACCCGCCTGATCCACACAGGCTCGGAGCCCGCTCGCCTTGGACGGACGGTCAATCCGCCGATCCAGCGGGGCTCAACGGTCCTGCTGCCGGACGCGGCATCGCTCTATGACGACGATCAGCTGACCTACGGGATTACAGGTCTCTCGACGCCCACCGCGTTGCAAAGCGCCCTGGCTGATTTGGAGGGCGCGACGAACGTCACGCTCTATCCCTCCGGTCTGGCGGCGATCACGGGGGCGATGCTCGCCGTGCTGAAGGCAGGCGACGAGGTGCTGGTCGTCGACAGCGCCTACAAGCCGACACGCCGCTTCTGCGATCGGGTGCTGGGCCGCTTTGGCGTCACCACGCGCTACTACGACCCCAAACTTTCCCCCGAGGCGCTGATGGCCTTGGTGACGTCCAGCACGCGCCTCATCGTGCTGGAGGCCCCCGGATCGCTGACCTTCGAAATGCAGGACATCCCGGCCATCGCCCAAGCGGCCAACGCCCGGGGCGTCATGACTTTGATCGACAACACCTGGGCGGCCGGCCTGCTGTTCAAGCCACTGGCGCATGGCGTCACCCTCAGCGTCCAGGCGCTGACCAAATACGTCGGCGGGCATTCGGATTGCTTTATGGGTTCGGTCGCGACGCGTGACGACGCCGTCGCCAGGCTGCTCGGCGACGCCATGTGGGACATCGGCTGGTCGGTGTCGTCCGATGACGCCTACACCATGCTCCGCGGCCTGCGCACCCTGTCGACGCGCCTTCCCCGGCACGGCGAGAACGGCTTGGCCATGGCGCGCTGGCTGCAGGAGCGTCCCGAGGTCGCGCGCGTGCTGCATCCCGCCCTGCCGGGCGATCCCGGCCACGCGGTCTGGAAACGGGACTTCTCCGGCGCCTGCGGCCTGTTCGGGGTGGTGTTGAAGCCGTGCTCCCAGAAAGCGGTCCACGCCTTCATGGACAGCCTGACGCTGTTCGGCCTTGGGTTCTCGTGGGGCGGCTACGAGAGCCTGGCGCTGCACTGCGACCCGCAGTTGGGCGCGCGCTCGATCCCGGTGGCGCTGGAAGGTCCCCTGCTTCGTTTCCATATCGGTCTTGAGAGCGTTGAGGACCTGAAGGCCGATCTCCGCCGAGGCTTCGAGGCCCTGGCGGCCCAAACGGCTTAGCCTGCTTGGAGAATTCCACGCGCCGCTTTCAGAGGAAATCAGCCCCAGGCGCGGTTGCGGTTGGGGCAGGCGCGACCAGATAGGTTCGCAGACGCCGACGGTTGGTCGGCGCATGCCTAGGGACGAGTTCATGCCCAACCTGTTCGATCCGCTGCGCGTCGGCGACCTGGCCCTGCCCAATCGCGTCGTGATGGCGCCGCTGACCCGGCTCCGCGCCGGCCCGACCCATATCCCGAACGCCTTGATGGCCGAGTATTACGCCCAGCGCGCTTCCGCCGGCCTGCTGATCAGCGAAGGCGTACCGGTTTCGCCGCAGGGCGTCGGCTATCCCGGCGTCCCGGGTATCTGGTCGGCCGAGCAGACCGAGGCCTGGAAGCAAGTCACCAAGGCCGTGCACGACAAGGGCGGCCGCATTTTCATGCAAATCTGGCACGTCGGCCGCATTTCCGACCCCTCGCACCTGAGCGGCGGAACGCCGGTGGGCCCCAGCCCGATCGCGGCCAATGGGCATGTCAGCCTGCTTCGCCCGGAACGCCCCTACCCGGTTCCGCACGCCCTCTCGATCGAAGAGATCCAAGGTGTCGTCGAAGACTTCCGGCGCGCGGCCGAGAATGCTCAGGCCGCCGGCTTCGACGGCGTGCAGTTGCACGGGGCCAACGGCTACCTGCTCGACCAGTTCTTGCAGGACGGCAGCAACCACCGCGCCGACGCCTATGGCGGTTCGATCGAGAACCGCGCCCGTCTGCTGCTTCAGGCGACGGACGCGGCGATATCGGTCTGGGGCGCCGACCGGGTTGGAGTGCACCTTGCTCCGCGTGCGGACAGCCACACCATGGGCGACAGCGATCTGCCCGCCACCTTCGGCTACGTCGCGAAGGCGCTAGGCGAGCGTAAGATCGCCTTCGTCTCAGCGCGTGAGTACGAGGCGGCCGACAGCCTCGGGCCTACGCTGAAGGCGGCGTTCGACGGCCCGTACATCGCCAATGAGAAGTTCGACCTCGCCAGCGCCAACGCAGCGATCGAGGCTGGACGCGCCGATGCGATCGCATTCGGCAAGGCCTACATCGCCAACCCGGATCTGGTCGAACGGCTGAAGGCCGGGGCGCCGTTGAACGCGCCCGATCCTTCGACCTTCTATGGCTACGACAACGGGCCGCGCGGCTACACGGACTATCCGACCCTGGCGGAGGCCACTGAGGCCGCCTAGAGCCGCACGAAACGACGCGCCGAGCCTGCACGATCTGGCTCGGCGCGCATTCAGCAGGCGCTGATCAAGCCCTCTGCGACATACTGCTTGGCGACGGCCTCGGCGACCTTGATGCCGTCGACGGCCGCCGAGAGGATGCCGCCAGCGTAGCCTGCGCCCTCGCCCGCCGGGTATAGGCCGACCGTGTTGAGGCTCTGGAAGTCCTTTCCGCGCGTGATTCGTACCGGCGAGGACGTCCGGGTCTCGACGCCGGTGAGCACGACGTCCGGATGGTCGTAGCCGGGGATCTGGCGGCCGAAGACCGGCAGCGCCTCGCGCATAGCCTCGATGGCGAAGTCGGGCAGACATTGCGCGAGATCCGTCAGGTGGACTCCGGGCTTGTACGACGGCGTCACCGCGCCGAACGCGGTCGAGGGTCGGCCGGCCAGGAAGTCGCCGACCAGTTGGCCCGGCGCCTGGTAGGTTCCGCCACCGGCCTGGAACGCCAGGCTCTCCCACTTCCGCTGGAATTCGACGCCCGCCAGCGGATGCCCAGGATAATCCTGCTCCGGGTTGATATCGACGACGAAGCCGGAATTGGCGTTCCGCTCGTTGCGCGAATACTGGCTCATGCCGTTGGTCACGACGCGTCCGGGCTCCGAGGTCGCCGCCACGACGGTGCCCCCCGGACACATGCAGAAGCTGTAGACCGTCCGCCCGTTCTTGGCGTGGTGCGAGATGGCGTAGGCCGCCGCGCCCAGGTCCTTGTGGCCCGCACAGTCGCCAAAGCGCGCGCGATCGATCCACGACTGCGGATGCTCGATCCGCACGCCGATCGAGAATGGCTTGGCCTCGATATGGACGCCGCGATCGAAGAGCACCTGGAAGGTGTCACGGGAGCTGTGACCCAAGGCCATGACCACGTGGCGGGCCGGCAGGTAGGGTTGGCCGGCGATATGCAGACCCTTCACACGCCGCACGCCATCCTCGCCCACCGCGATGTCGAAGTCCTCGACCCGGTGCTGCCAGCGATATTCGCCGCCCAGGCTTTCGATCAGCGCCCGCATGTTCTCGACCATATGGACGAGGCGGAAGGTGCCGATGTGCGGGTGAGCCTCGGTCAGGATCTCTTCGGGCGCGCCGGCCTTGACGAATTCGGTCAGCACCTTGCGCCCCAGGAAGCGCGGATCCTTGATCTGGCTGTAGAGCTTGCCGTCCGAGAAGGTCCCCGCCCCGCCTTCGCCAAACTGGACGTTGGACTCAGGATTCAGCTCGCTGCGCCTCCATAGACCCCAGGTGTCCTTGGTGCGCTCACGCACGACCTTGCCGCGATCGACGATGATCGGCTTCAAGCCCATCTGCGCCAGGATCAGGCCGGCGAACAGGCCGCAGGGACCCGCGCCGATGACCACCGGTCGCGGCCCATCAAAGCCTTCGGGCGCCTTGGCGACGAAGCGATAGTCGGTATCCGGCGTAAGCCGCACATGGTGGTCGCCCTCGAACCGACGCAGCACGTCCGCCTCATCGCGCAGGACAACATCCACCGAGTAGACCATCTGAATGGCGGACTTCTTGCGCGCGTCATTGGCGCGCCGGGCCACCGCGAAACGCACCAGGTCCGTGGCCGGCACACCCAGACGCGCCAGGATCGCGGGCTCCATCGCATCCGGCGGATGGCCGAGCGGCAGCTTCAATTCCGAAATACGCAGCATGACGCGCCTCTTAGCCGGAACACGGCCGATGCGCCATCCAGCAGCTTGTCGCGCGTGGAGCGAGCCAAGTTTAGACGAAACCGTCCAAACCTCCGGGGCGCTGGATTCGAACGCCTTGAGCGCTTTAGTCCAGCTTCACGACCACGACCGACTTCGACGGTATGTCCAGAGACAGGCTATCCCCCGAGACCTTCGCCCCCTTGAAGGGCACGGGAACAACCTTGGGCTTGACGCCAAACTCGTTGAGCGCGTCCATCCTTTCCGCCGTCATGACCTGGCCGCTAACGGCCTTGGCCTTCACCCCGGCCAGCGCGACCGTCAGCTTCACGCCGTCGTCGGGAGACATGTTGACCACCGCGACGTAGATCTTGCCGTCCTTGCCCTTGGCCGCCGAGGCGTTGAACGCCGGGATCCGGCTGCCGGCGACGTCGATCTCAGGCGCCTTGGTCTCCAGCGGGATCGCCGTCGAGTCGTGGAACGGCACGTACATCTGGTGGGCGTAGTAGGTCGGGGTCAGCACCATCTGGTCGCCCTTGGTCAGAATGACCGCCTGGAGGACATTAATGGTCTGGGCGATGTTGGCCATCCGCACCCGCTCAGCGTGCTGATGAAAGATGTTGAAGTTCGCCGCCGCCAGCACGCCGTCGCGGAGGGTGTTCAGCTGGTAGAGATGGCCCGGGTTCGTGCCCGGCTCAGGATCGTACCAAGTCCCCCACTCATCCACGTAAAGCCCGATACGCTTCTGGGGGTCGTTGCGGTCCATCACAGCGATGTGCTGGCGAAGCAGATCGTCCATCCGCAGGGTCTGCGCAAAGGACTTCCCCCAGGCGGCCTTGTCGAAGTCGGTGGCCGCGCCCTTCTTGTTCCAGTCGCCGGTCTGGATCGTGTAGTAGTGGAGCGAGATGGCGTCCATCTGCTTGCCCGCCGCCTTGGTCAGAACGTCGGTCCAGTTGACGTCGAACGAGTTGGCGCCCGAAGCGACCCGAGCCGCAGGATTGTCGCTGTTCTTGTGGAAGAACGACGAGAAGCGGCGGTACTCGTTGGCGTAGTAGTCCGCCGTCATTTCACCGCCGCAACCCCAGTTCTCGTTGCCGATGCCGATGAATGGCACCTTCCAGGGCTTGTCGCGACCGTTGGCGCGGCGCTCCTGGGCCAGGGTGTCGTCGCCCGGCGAGGTCATGTACTCGATCCATTCGCGCATCTCGGTCGGATTGGACGAGCCGACATTGACGGCGACGTACGGATCGGCGCCGACCTGCTCGGCGAAGTCCATGAACTCGTGCGTGCCGAAGGCGTTCGTCTCGGGCGAGCCGCCCCACCAGTTGTTCTTGCGGGAGGGACGTTTGTCACGAGGCCCGATCCCATCGCGCCAGTGGTACTCGTCAGCGAAACAGCCGCCCGGCCAACGGATCACGGGCGTCTTGATCGCCTTCAGCGCGCCCACCACGTCGCTTCGCACGCCTCGGACATTGGGGATCTTCGAGTCCGGCCCCACCCAGATACCGTCATAGACGCCGGCGCCCAGATGTTCGGAGAACTGGCCATAGATATAGCGGGAAATCGTCGGGCCGGACTGATCGGCCCGAAGCGTCGCCGTTGCGCTGATTTCCCCGGCCCGAGCGCTCGCCGCCAAGGCCAGCAGCGCGACCGCCGCGCCCAACCACTTGCCGCTCATGGTGCTCTCCCAGCCCTCTGTCGCTGAGAAGCCTTAGCAGGCGGTTATTTGTCCGACAATATAGCTTACAGATCGACGTTCGTCGTACAGGGTCGATCCCGCGCGCTAGTGGTTGTCGCGCGGCAGCCCCTTGGTCTGGGCGATCCGCTGATATTTCACCGCCGGCTCCAGCACCGCGCCCGTGTCCATCTGTCCGACAACGCTCCGTTGGATCTCCTGCCAGGGCGTCTGGCTTTCCGGATAGGCGTAACCGCCGGCAGCCTCCAACGCCTTGCGACGCTCGACGACTTCAGTGGCGGAGATCAGGACATCCACGCGGGATTTGCGCAGGTCAAAGCGAACCCGGTCACCCGTCTGCAACAAGGCGAGGCCCCCGCCGGCCGCGGCTTCGGGCGAGGCGTTGAGGATCGACGGCGAGCCGGACGTGCCCGACTGGCGTCCGTCGCCGATACAGGGAAGCTGATGAATACCCTGTTTGATCAGGTAGTTCGGCGCGCGCATGTTCACGACCTCGGCCGCGCCCGGATAGCCGATGGGTCCCGCGCCGCGCATGAACAGGATCGAGTTGGCCGTAATCCCCAGCGCGGGGTCATCAATCCGATGATGGTAGTCCTCGGGCCCGTCGAACACGATCGCGTCCCCTTCGAAGGCGTCTGGATCGTCGGGGTTGGACAGATAGCGCGCGCGGAACTCCTCGCTGATCACACTGGTCTTCATGATCGCCGAGTTGAACAGATTGCCGCGCATGATCGCGAAACCGGCGCGTTCAACGAGCGGACGCATGAACGGACGGATGACGTCCTCATCCTCGATGACGGCGCCGCGATACTGCTCGCCGATGCTCTGGCCGGAGACCGCCCGGGCGTCCTCGTGGATCAAGCCCTGCTCGATCAGTTGGCCAAACACCGCCGGCACGCCGCCCGCGCGGTAGTAGTCCTCGCCGAGATACTCGCCGGCGGGCTGCAGGTTGACCAGCAGCGGCACGTCCTTGCCGGCGGCCTCCCAGTCTTCCAGCTTCAGGTCGACATTCATGTGGCGCGCCAGGGCGTTCAGGTGGATCGGCGCGTTGGTCGAACCGCCGATCGCCGAGTTGACGACGATCGCATTGAGGAACGCCTCGCGGGTCAGGATGTCAGAAGGTTTGAGATCCTCGGCGACCATCTCGACGATCCGAAGGCCCGTGCGATAGGCGTTCTCCTGACGGTCGCGATACGGCGCCGGGATCGCGGCCGAGCCAGGCAGCGACATGCCCAGGGCCTCGGTCAGCGAATTCATGGTCGTGGCCGTGCCCATGGTGTTGCAGTAGCCGGTCGACGGCGCTGAGCTGGCCACGAGCTTGATGAAGCCGGCATTGTCGATTTCGCCGGCGGCCAGCATTTCGCGCGCCTTCCAGACGATCGTGCCCGAACCGGTGCGCTTACCCTTGTGCCAGCCATTCAGCATCGGCCCCACCGACAGGGCGATGGCGGGAATGTTGACCGTCGCCGCCGCCATCAAGCAAGCCGGCGTGGTCTTGTCGCAGCCGATGGTCAGAACCACACCGTCGAGCGGGTAGCCGTAGAGCAGCTCCACAAGGCCCAGGTACGAAAGATTGCGATCCAGGCCCGCTGTCGGCCGCTTGCCCGTCTCCTGGATCGGGTGGACCGGGAACTCCAGCGCGATGCCGCCGGCGCTGCGGATCCCCTCGCGCACGCGCTCGGCCAGCACCAGGTGGTGGCGATTGCACGGCGAGAGGTCCGAGCCCGTCTGGGCGATCCCGATGATCGGCCTACCCGATTGGAGCTCCTCAAGGGTCAGTCCGAAGTTCAGGTAGCGCTCCAGATAGAGCGCTGTCATGTCGATGTTGGCGGGATTGTCGAACCAAGCGCGCGACCGAAGCGCGCGCGGGGGGACGTTGGGGACGCTCATGACAACCCTTGATGACAGGATCCAGCGCTCGCATGACAGGGACAGACGCGGAATGTCCCGCCGCTTCACTGCCGCCTCGCTCTTTGTATTTGTCTGACTATACCCCGAGGCCTGGGGCGTCAATGCGAGCGCCATCGCCCGCCATCAAGCGAGCCTCTACGCCTTCAGCGAGGCTCGTGTGTCTTCCAGAGCCAGGGTCACCAATCGCTCCATGGCCTCGCGCGCCTGATCCTTGCGCCCCGCCGCGATGGCGTCAAAGACCTTCCAGTGCTCGGGCATCGGGTCGCGCGCCAGACCACGTCCACGTTGTTTGAAGATGGTCGTCCAGCGCACCGCCGCGCCGATGCTGCTGCTGAGGGTGAACAGCGGCCCGTTGGCGGTGGCTTCAAGCACTGCGTCGTGGAAGTCGCGATCGGCCGCCTGCCCCGCCTCGGTCACTAGCGTCTCGTGCTGCATCGTGACGAGCGCGGCGCGCATCCGCTCCAACTGGCCCTCGTCGCGCCGCTTGGCCGCCAAGGCTGCGGCGGCTGGCTCGACGATCATGCGAAGCTCGTAGAGCTCCTGCAGAAACGACTCGCTCGGTTCTGACTCGAAGAACCAGGAGAGCACTTCAGGATCGAGCAGCCGCCAGCGCGCCCGTGGACTGACGCGCGTGCCTGTCTTTGGCCGACTCTCCACCAGTCCCTTGGCGGCAAGGATGCGGATGGCCTCGCGATAGGCGCTGCGGGAGACCTGGAGCCGTTCGCTGGCCTCGATCTCGTTGGTCAGGACATCGCCGGGCTGGTGCTTGCCAGAGACGATCGCCGCGCCGAGCG
Source organism: Pseudomonadota bacterium (assembly GCA_020161365.1). Lineage (GTDB taxonomy): Bacteria > Pseudomonadota > Alphaproteobacteria > Caulobacterales > Caulobacteraceae > Caulobacter. The sequence continues at coordinate 61,977 of JAIUNU010000009.1, forward strand.
ACCGGGCGATCGCCCCGTGAAGACGCCCTGAAGACGCCTCCTCGCGCTCGACCTCGCCGCCCCCCTCTTCGCCCCTTGCCTTCGCCACCCGCAGGTCACTCCCGATCGCTGCTCAGCACGAGAGCTGGCGCGCCGGGACTCTAGGGAGACTGCATCGTTCAGAACAAGAGAATTCCGCCTCCACAGGTCCTCGCTTGTTTGACAGCGCGGCCAGGACCGTTATTTGTCTGACTATTAGAACCAAGGGAGGCGAGCCGGTGGTGCTTCGATTCGCGCAGCTGAAGACGCCGCAAGGCGAGCGGCGGCTTGTCGCCATCGATGACGCTCGCTTGGCGCGCCGAGTCGAGGTCGCCGATACGCTGTACGCGCTCGCGCAGGCGGCCATCGCGACCGGCGCGACCCTGTCAGACGCCGCCCAGGCCCGGCCTCTGGGCGAGACTATCGACCTCGAGGTCGCTCTCGCGGAGGGTCGCGTGCTCGCGCCCATCGACCACCCCGACGCCGCGCACCTGCTGATGACCGGTACAGGCCTCACCCATCTTGGATCGGCGGAAAGCCGCGACCAGATGCACAAGGCCGCCCTCGCCCATCAGGCCGGCGCAGACGAGCCGCTGACCGACTCCCGGCGAATGTTCCTGATGGGCGTGGCCGGCGGTAAGCCGCCTGCCGGCGAGGTCGGCGTGCAGCCCGAATGGTTCTACAAGGGCGACGGCTCCCAACTCGTCGCCCCGGGCCAGGCGCTGATGTTCCCCGCATTCGCCGAGGACGGCGGCGAGGAGCCGGAGATCGCCGGCGTCTACCTGGTGGGTCCCGACGCAACGCCCTATCGGCTAGGCTATTGCCTCGCGAACGAGTTCTCGGACCACGTCGTGGAACGGGGAAACTATCTTTGGCTGGCGCACTCCAAGCTCCGCAACGCCGCCCTTGGCCCGGAACTGCTAACCGGGCCCCTACCGCAAGAGATACACGGCGTGAGCCGGATCATCCGCGATGGCAAGGTCGCCTGGGAAAAGCCCTTCCTGTCTGGCGAAGGCAACATGTCCCACGCCTTGGCGAACCTCGAACACCATCACTTCAAGTACGGCCAATTCCGGCGACCGGGAGATGTGCACGTCCACTTCTTTGGCGCGGCGACGCTTTCGTTCGCGTCGGGGTTCCAGACCCAGGAAGGCGATGTCTTCGAGATTGAGGCGCCGCCGTTCCACTATCCCGCGCGCAACCGACTGGCGCACGCGCCATCGACCCCGACGACCATCAAGTCACTCTAGAGCGGCCAAGCCGCCGACAACGACATCAAGGGAGAGGACCATGAGGCTGAAGACCCTAGCGCTCTGCGGCGCAGCGCTCCTGCTCGCCGGGACCGTCCAAGCGGCGGAGCTCTCGCGCAAGCCGTTCGGCAAGCTGCCTTCCGGAGAGAGCATCGAGGCCTTGACCCTGACCAACGGGAACGGCGTCAGCGCCACCGTCATCACCTATGGCGCCACCTTGCAGTCGTTGATCGCACCGGGCCGCGATGGCAAGACTGCCGACGTCGCACTCGGCTTCGCCGACGCCGCCGGCTACGCCAGCAACAACAGCTATTTCGGCGCCAGTGTCGGCCGGTTCGCGAACCGGATCGGTAAGGGCCGCTTCAGTCTGGACGGTAAGACATATCAATTGGCTCTGAACAACGACGGCGTCGCTGCGCTGCATGGCGGGGTCAAGGGGTTCGACAAGGTCGTCTGGAAAGTGCTGGAAGCCACGGCCGGCCCGGTGGCTTCCGTGACCTTTGGCTATGTCAGCCCCGATGGCGAAGAAGGCTATCCGGGCACGCTGACCGCCACAGCGACCTATGCCTTGGACGAGCAAAACCAGCTGACGATCACCTACGGCGCGACCACCGACAAGCCGACGATCGTCAACCTGACGAACCACGCCCTGTTCAACATGGCTGGCGAAGGCTCGTCCGAGGGCGCCCTGGGAAATGTGCTGACCATCCCGGCTGACGGCTACACTCCCGTCGACGCCGAACTGATCCCAACGGGTGCGGTGACGCCGGTGGCCGGAACTGCCTTCGACTTCCGAAAGCCCATGGCTGTGGGCGATCGCATCCGGGACGCCAGAGACCCTCAGCTGGTGATCGGACGCGGCTACGATCACAATTATGTCCTGAACGGCCCATCGGGCGCGGCGCTGCGGCTCGCCGCCCGTCTTTCAGATCCGAAGAGCGGCCGGACGTTGGAAATCCTGTCCACCGCGCCTGGGCTGCAATTCTATGCCGGTAACTTCATGAATGGGCTGATGATCGGCAAGAGCGGCAAGATGTATCGCCAGGGCGACGGCATCGCCCTTGAGCCGCAGCATTTCCCCGACGCGCCCAACAAGCCTCAGTTCGCCTCAACGCGGCTCGACCCCGGCCATACCTACAAGAACACGATGGTGTTCCGACTGAGCGTGGCCCGCTAACGCGGCGCCGACCAGGTTCGCGGCTCGTTCAGAGCTTGATCGATCATCCGAGAAGCCGCTTCGCAGCGACTCTCGGCGATGCGGGGAGCACTGGCCGTCGGGATCTGGAGGAGTGTCTCGTGCGCGTGAGCGCGCCGCATTTCCACTAAGCGTTCCTCGATCGCGGCCATCTGGAGGCGGACGCTGTCGCTCTGAAGCGCCAGACGGTGTTCAAGCTCTTCAATTGTCGCCTGGCTGGCGCAGAGCGCTCGCCGGGCTTCGTCGCGTTCCGCTGTCACGATTTCCAGGGCAAGGCGCATGTCCGAGGTGCGCGTACCGGCGTTGGACATTTTCACACCAGCGATGACGCCGCCCGCGACAGACAACAGCCAGAGAGTCTTCAGAAGAAAGGGCGTAGCGCCTGCGTCCCACAGCATCTGCATAACCCCTGATCGATACTACAGGGCGCCGCGCCCAAACTGGGCTCGGCGGATCGAGGCGTCTGCGTGCTGCATGACGTCATCGACTACAGCCGAAAGCATGTCGCCTGTCAGGCCATGTTCCCGCGCCCAGACCGAAAGCGCGTGGCGCAGAAAAGTCGCTGCAACCGCAGGGGCGGCTTCACCGTCCAGGGGCGCGAAGGTCGACGGTTCGATCGAGGCTTGGTCCAGACTCACGGCGCGGGTCCTTTCAACGAGCCGGGACGCTTACGCCCCGTGCTGATCTCGAAAAGGCGAACCCGACCGGCGGGTGGCCGGGTCCGCAGTCGGTTCACGCGACCAGCGCCAAGCTCTGACAACAGACCGAACACACCTTTGGGGCGGCGCCATCAGACCGTCGCGACCAAGCCAGACGTGGCCGACGGCAAACACTGGCTCAAGACCGCAGGCCAAGATGTGCGGATTTGCACAAGGCATGTAGGGAAGGCTGGCGAAGGCGCCTAAATCGCGCGGGTCAGGCTGAAGATCGGCGTCGCGGGGAATCCCTTGCGCCCTTGGGTCCGGCCGACATAGCCACAGCTGACCTTGTCGGCATGAAACGTCGCGAGCGCCCCGGCCAAGGCCTCGCTCACACAGACCGAGCCCGGCGCGGCGTCCGGTTCGATACGTGCGGCGACCACCACGTGAGCACCGAGAACGGCCAGCGATTTGGTCATGGGATTAGTGCGCAGGTGAACCGGGCCGTAGTGGCCGCCAATACGAAGGCCAAGACCGCGCGGCAGCCCCAGGCTGCGCATGTCAAGCGCCTGGTGCGTCTCGAGAAGCGCAAGAGCGGCGACCGCTGCGTCGACAGGCTCGTCGAACACAAGAAACAGACCGTCGCCCCAAGTCTCAAGGTGCACCGGCGGCGCGGCGAGACCTTCGATCGTCGTGGCTAGGCGCCCCATGACCGCATCGACGAAGACCGGAATCTGATCATCGCGGAGCGCCCCAAAACCCTGAATATCGGCGAAGAGCATGGCCTTCATCACCCGGCGGGGGCCGACGCCCTCCTCGGTCCGCCTCGCGATCGGCGGTGGGCGGTCAACCCGCAGAGCGACCCGCCGACGCCCGCTTCGCCCCCAATAGCTGAGGTCGGCGTGGACGCCTGCGGGACCTGCCCCAACATGCCCGTCCCAGACGGCCAACTGGATGGCTTCCGTCGCCAAGGTCTGGGCCCGCAAGACCGCGCAGCCCATGGCGAACTGGCTAGAGTAAGCGAAGACCTGCTCATCGCCGAGATAGGGGTCCGTGGACGCGAAGCGGAGGCTGGTCGCCTGCGCCAGGCAGCGCTCGAACCGCCGCACCCAAGTCTCCCCGAAAGGCGCCACGGAGACGGCTACGAACGACTGACGCTCGACGGGCAGGACCACGTGGAGCTCGGCGCCCGCGTCCAAAAGGGCTTCGGCGAAGATGATGTCAGCGCCCGCCGCCAAGCCACCATAGCCAAAGCCGACCCTCTGGGCCGACACGAGCTCATCGACCCGCTTGCGGAGCGCCCAACCGGACAGGGCGGAGTCACCGGACATGTCCAGAATGTGACCGGTGAAGTGCGCGCAGACGGGCGGCCGGAACGGCGATAGCCAAGACGGGTCTGAGCCCGTCTCGCGGCACAGCATCTCCAGCTGCCGCAACGTCGCGGCATGGGCGGCATAGGCTTTGGGCGCCAACGCCACCGCGCGGCTCAGCGTTCGACAAGCCGCATCGAGATCGCCCACGAGAAAGAAGGCCTCCGCTCGACTGGCCGCGTCATAGTACGCGGCCTCGCCCACCAAATCTTGAGCCGGCGGTATCGCCAGAGCCGCCTTCGCCAAGCTGGCGGCGGTCTCGGCGTCTCCCGAGACACGCGTCATCGTTGCGGCGTTGACAGCTCCATAGATCCCGCCAAACCGTCGGTGCAGCTTGGTATACTGCCGGATGGACGCCCTAGCGAAGGCCAGGCGCCGCGCCCCGCGCGCCCGCAGCGCCACATCCTTCAGCAATCGCGCGCCCAGCGCGACGGCGTCATGCTCGTCCAAGCGGTCCAGGCCCAGACGCACATACTCCGACCTAGCGAAGTCAAGGGCCCCTGCTCGCGCAAGGCAGAGCGCGGCGGCGTAGGCCGCCGCGCCGCTGTCTTCACCCGCCACCACGGCGGCATGGGCGATGTCATAGGCCGCTAGGATTTCTCCCCGCCCGATCAGCGCCGCGACGCGCGCCCGGTCGAACATCGCGCCAGGGTCAGGGGACGTGGCCGGCTCCGTTTTCAATGTCCGGATCCAGACAAATCCTTTGCCCTCGGGAGTCCAACATCAGCAGGCTATAGGTGTATTCACCCATCCGCTGATCCTCGTAGATGATCTTAAAGCGCGACCGGTGCGCCAGATCTCCGCCATCGATAGAGTAAGGCATCCAGACATAGCTGGAGAAATTGACGCCAAAGTCGCGCTGGATTTCGATGGGTCGCCGTTGGAAGGACCAACCAGCGTTGATCAGTTGATCGCTCAGCGTGAACACCAGTTCGCACCGCTCGCTGAGGTCCAGAAGCAGCCGCTTTGGTCGCAGCGGATCGATGAAGTTCATGAAGCTGTAGCGCTCGTCCAATCCGAGGACGATTTCGACAACTTTTCCGGGTGATGGCTCTGTCACTTCGAGGCCTCCTGCCTAGCGACTCCACCTGCAGGAGAGTCCGCCCAAAACGCAACAAATCCTGGATTTGCGTAGCCTTGCCTGCTCAGAGTCCGTGCGATCGACAGCGCTTCGCTCTTTCTCCCGACCGCTAGGTAGGCTCTGGCCAAAGTGTCGAGACTGCCCGGCGTCAGCGATCCAACGCGGGGCGAAAACGTTACGATCGTGGCCGAGGGTTCTCCGGCGGCCAGTTGGGCGAAACCCAGAAGATCCGAGCGATCCATCGCCGTATCGCGGCTGGCGGGCCTCGACTCCAAGCTTCGCAATAGGGCTTTGGCCAATTCCCTCGCCTTAGCGTCGTCGCCGGCGCGCAGAGCCAGAACGATGGCCTGACGCTCCAGACGCCCTTCGAGGTCGGCGCGCCAGATCTTGCCCTGATCCGCGCCCCGCAACCTTGCAAGACTTCTGGCGGCGGCGCTGCGCATCGCTTCAGCTTTCGCGCCCTGTTCCGACCACGTCGCGAAGTCCACGGTGTCCATTTCCCCGATCACCAGATACTCGCGCCAACGCGCGTTGCTCGGATCCAACGCCGCAAGCTCGCGCAGGCGCCGCATGCTGCGGGCCGACCGTTCATGGGCTTGCTCCAGACGCCCCACGTTGAACTCCAACCGGGCAAGACCGAGCTGAATTCCCATGCTTTTAGCCACCAGGCGCTTGTCGGATGGAAAGGCCGCGACGCCTTGGTCGAGCAAGCGCGCGGCGGCTTCTCGCTCGGTCAGGGCGTCTAGCGGTCTGGCCGTCGCTTGCAGGGCGTCAGCGAGCCAGGCATGGGTATTGGCAGTGTCCGTCAGCCGCTTCTTGTCGTTGGGAGCCCGTACGCGCTCGGCTTCGAAGATCACGAAGGCAGAGCGAAAAGCCGCGAGCGCTTCCTCGGCGCGTCCTTCCTCGAACAGGAGGGTGCCGAGATTGTTCTTGGCGTAGGCCACCTCGATCCGCCAGTCGGTCCGATTGGGGTCGATGGCCACAAGCCGCTTGGCCAGCGCCTCGTAGCGCTTGAATCCGCGCTCGGCCTTAACGGCCTCGCCGCGTCTCCATTCCATGTAGGCGAGCCAGAAGACGTTCTGCGCCTCGTCGAAGACGCGCTCGCCGTCATTGGGCGACCGCTCCACGAGCGTATGGGTCGTCGCGGCGGCTTGGGCGAAGGCGTCCTGCGCGCCGGCCAAATCCCCCCTCTGCTCGCGGATCGTCCCGAGCAGGGTCTGAGCCTTGGCGCGCTGAGCTAGGGCCTTGTCATCCAGGCGGTCGCTGTCGGCCTTGGCGTAGTAGGCCAGCACCTTGGCGCTGACCCCGTCCAGCACGTCCAGGCGGCCGACCGGTTCAAGTTGTTCGCGCAGATCGCCCAGCATGTAAGCGACCAGCGCTTCGGTCTCATCGCGCTGTTCGCGGGCGATCTGACGCGACTTCAAGGTCGCGACGGTCATCGCGCCCATGCCGGCGGAGACAACCAGCGCCGCTGCACTGACCGCCGTCATCACCCGAAGCCGTCGACGGGCGTCGCGCTGAACCAGTTGATCCAGGCTCACGCCGAGAAGACTGGCAGCGATCTTGAGCTTCGCGAGCCTGCGTCCATCTGCGTCCTGGCGCAGGTCCACCGCGAGAGGCTCGACGCCTTCAGGAAGCGCCGCGCGCAAGGTCGGCGGCAGCATTTCGGAAAGCGACATCCGCTCCGGCGCCTCGGGCGCGATGACGCTGATGACGCGGGCGGCCCCGCGTTGAGCGAGAAAGTGCGCGACTTCCCTGTCGACCCAAAGCGAGGCGGATGCGTGCGGCGAGCACAGAATGATCAGAGCGTCCGAGCAGTCCAAGGCGCCACGAATCGCCTCGCTGAGATCAGGAGTCGCCGAGAGCTCGTCGCGATCGCGGAAAATAGGCTTCAGGGCGCCGGCCAGGACACCGCCGTCCGCACCGCGTAGCCCGCGCGGCGGGCCATAACTCTCCAGCGCGCGGTGAAGCCACTCGGCCGCTTTGCGGTCCTGATGACTATAGCTGATAAAGGCCTTGTACCGTTGCGGACTAGCCATTGAACGCCCCCCGATCGACAGCGTGAGCGTACCAGATGACCGTGATTCCCCCGTCCGCTAAGCGTGTCGCGCCTGCTGCGCTCAACACAAAAGCGACCGAGGATTATCGGAGCAACCGGTTGTTCCGGCACATGGCCGCCGGCGAGGTGGATGGCATGGCGCAGCGCCTTGAGCATCTGCGCTATGGCAAGGGACAGATGATCGTGCAGCGGCACGATCAGGATCAGGGAATCTATTTGCTGCTCGAAGGAGTGCTCCTGGCTAACCAGTACGCCCGGTCGGGGCGCGAGGTCGGCTATCGAAGGCTGAACCCCGGAGCTTACTTCGGCGAGATCGCCGCCATCGACGGTCTTCCTCGTTCGGTGAACATTGTCGCGCTCGAAGACGCTCGCATAGCCCGCCTCCCCCAGCGACTCGTCCACGAACTGATCGACAGTTCGCCTCGCTTCATGCGCGCCTTGCTGGAAGATATGGCCGCGCTGACGCGATCGCTGACGGATCGCCTGTTTGAGCTGACAGCAGTCTCGGTGGCCTGCCGCGTCGATATCGAACTGCTGAGAATGGGGTCAGCAGCGGGCACGGACGGGAAATCGGCGATCATCAACCCCTGCCCGACCCACGCCGAGTTGGCGGTAATGCTTGGCAGCCAGCGAGAACCGGTGACCCGGGAATTGAACCGCCTCGCCAGCCTCGACATCGTCCGACAAACCGGTCGCTCCCTGCATATCCTCGACATGGAAGCCTTGGCCAATGAGGTCGAGCAAATTGTCGGCGAGCCTTAGACCGCCTTCGCGTGCCGGTTGACCGTCACGGGGAGCCGCTCGTCGAACGCGGCGGCGACCACGCGCATCAAGCGGCGAGCGCTCTCCGGGATCGTCACGACGGTGCCGTCCCGCGTGCAGAGGCCCGCAACCTCCAAGGCCTCCGTGCTCGCCAGGCAGTCGACCAAGTGATCGGTCGGGAAGCCGTGCGCGACGCAGACCGCTTCGACATCGACGGACATGTCGCACATCAACCGCTCGATCACGGCCGCGCGGAGCCTGTCCTCGTCGCTCAGCGCCAGGGCGCGCCCAAGCGGCAGCTCACCGCGTGCGATCTTGCCGGCCCACTGATCGGTGGGCGTCAAGTTCTGGACGAAGCCTTCCCGGAATTGGCCGATCGAAGAGGGACCGATCGGCGCCAGAACCGGTGCCGGATCATCGGTGTAACCTTGGAAGTTGCGGCGCAGCCGTCCTTCGGCCGAGGCCCGGCTGAGCGCGTCATCCGGCAGCGCATAGTGATCGAGGCCGATCCTCACATAGCCGGCCTCGATGAGCGCGGCGTCCGCCGCATCCGCCTGGTTCCAGCGGCCGTCCAGATCGGCGAGGTCGGCTTCGCGGATCATGGTCTGGTGCTTCTTCATCCAGGGAACATGCGCGTAACCGAACACGGCGACCCGGTCCGGAAGCAGTTCAACGGCCTTGCGCGTCGAGTCATAGACATTCTCGGGCGTCTGTCCGGGCAACCCGTACATCAGATCGAAGTTCAACCCGCCGATGCCGACCGCGCGTAGGCGCTGGACTGCGGCGGAGACCTGCTCGAACGGCTGGACGCGATTGACCATTGCCTGCACGGCCGGATCGAAGGTCTGCACGCCAAGGCTGACCCGGGTTACGCCGGCCTCTCCGGCGGCGTCGACAAAGGCTTCCGACAGCATGCCCGGATCCAGCTCGGCGGCGATTTCCGCGCCGGGCCGGGGATGAAACGCCGCTTTCAGTTGGGCGACCAGCCGCTTGAAATCAGCGGGACTCAAGGCGTTGGGGCTTCCGCCACCGAAGTGCAGGTGCGCCAGACCAGCATGTTCGCCTAGCCGGGCGGCGGCGATCTCGATCTCCCGCGCGAGCACATCCGCGTACGTGCCGACCCGTTCATAGGTATGGGCGATTGAGGTGTGGCAGCCGCAGTACCAGCAAAGTCTGCGACAGAAGGGCACGTGGACATAGACCGACAAGTGATCGTCCGGCCGGGTGTTCGCGAACCAGCCAGGGGCCTGCTCGACCTGATGGGCGTCGAACGCGACGGCCGTCGGATAGCTCGTGTAGCGCGGCAGATTTCGCTCGGCGTGCACGCGTTGAACGGGGGAGAGGCCGGTGGGGGTCATTAGCGGTCCAAGGGCTTGCAAAATGGCGGTCAAATGGAGGAGCGATCGGCGCGCTAGAGGGCGGCCATCGCCAAGCGCTTTCCGCGGCGGCGTTCGCGTTCGGCCTGGCTGAACCCTTCGCCGACATCACTGTCGATCATCGGATCGGGCCGCGCGAGCATCGCCAGCGCATCCGGCTGACGCAGGGTCACTGTCGCGCCGTCAATCTCAACCCCGTGCGGCGTGAGGCTGGCGAAGGCGCGCGAGAGGTTCTCGGGCGTCATGCCCAGAAGCGACGCCAGCACGCGCTTTCGGCACGGCAGCCGGATGATTGAGCCACCGTCCTGGCGTTCGTACTGGGCCAGCAGATAGCTGATCAGGCGTTCTCGCGCCGTGCGCAGCTTACAATTCTTCAGAGATCGCACGGCGCCGCTGAAGCAGCCGGCCAACTCCTCCGCGACAGCACGCCCCAAGGCCGCATTCTCGCCAAGCGCCTGCCTGAAGGCGTCACCGGGGACCATCAGAATGAGGCTCGCCTTGGTGGTTCGTGCGCTCATCAGACTTGGGCCATCGAGAACGATCGACGCCAAACCCAAGGTCGCGGTCGGCCACAGAAGCGCCAGCGTCGACTCTCGATCGCTTGAGCTGCCCTCCAGCTCGATCGCGCCGTCGAGAAGAACGAACAGGAAGTTGTCCGGCTGTCCCTGACTGGTCAGTTGCGAGCCGCGGGGGAACCGCTGCAGGAAAGCCCCGCGCATCAGTCGCGTGAAAACCTCGCTATCCAAGGCCCTGAACAGCGACAGGGCCCGAACGCGAACCAGATCGGTGTCTTCTAGGGACATGACAGAGCTCCTGAGCGTCACCCCCTCTTCTTGCGCCGCCGCGCCGGACCAGACCTTGATGCCGATCAATAGGCGCACCGATGTTCGTCACGTCACGACGGGCGGGACAAACAAAAACTCCCCGTCGGCGAACCGACGGGGAGCCAGAGAACAGGCGACCAAGGACGCCTGCCGGGGGGTTAGAATTGGCGCGACAGACCGATCGAGGCGACGACCGGGTCCAGGTCGACCTTGGCCTTCAGCGCGCCGCCGTTGATCTTGGCGTCGGTGCTGAAATAGACCTTTTTCACGTCGGCGTTCAGCAGCCAGCGGTTCTTCATCTTGACGTTGACGCCCGCCTGCAGGGCGTAGCCAACGCCGTCGTCCACCTTCACGGTGAAGCCGTTCTTGTTCTTGTCGCTGTAGAACAGCATGTAGTTCAGGCCCGCGCCGAAGTAGGGGCTGACCTGCGAAGCCGGCAGCGGGTGGTACTGCAGCGTCACGACGGGCGGCAGAACCCAGGTCTTGTGGACCAGCACGTCGGTGCCCGGGCCTTGAGCGCGGATGTTATGCTCCGTGGTGCCCAGGATCGCTTCGACAGCGACCTTGTCAGTCAGGAAGTAGGTGAAACCCAAGGTCGGCTTGATGTCGTTGCCAACATGCGCCTTGAGGCCCGAATTGGCGCCGGCGGCGGTCAGGATCGCCGCATCCTTGGCGGGCGCGACTTGCGTCAGCCGCGCGTGAACGATCAGGTCGCCCTTGGCGTTCGGCGTGAAGTCCTGAGCCTGGGCGGCGCTGATACCAAGCGCGCCAAAGGCCACGAGCGAAAGAGCCAACTTCTTCATTGTCTATCCCCAGTTCCCGCGACGTCTTTGTTCCTTGTCGCGAGGGGAATTTGGACGACTTGGATGGCCTGGTATTTGACCTGCATCAGCCAAATGAGATCTACACTCGAAGTTGGATCCTTAAGTATTGCTCACTCCGCGCCGGACGGCGGCTTGTCATCGAGGTGGTCGTACAGGATCCGTTCCGCGTCGCCTTTGGGATCGTCGTACTGTCCCGAGCGCATTGTCCAGAAGAACGCCAGGAGACCCAGAGCGCCGAGGCCAATCGACGCCGGAGCGAGAAAAAGCACGATGTTCATCGACGGAACCTCCCGACGCTGGGACGCGCCGCATTCAGCAAGACCACGATCGAAGACCCCGACATCGCAAGCGCCGCGACAAACGGATTGACGAGGCCAAACATGGCGGCGGGGGTGGCCACCACATTGTAGAGCGCCGAAAAGCCGAAGTTCTCCAGCGCCCGCCGCCGCGCGTCGCGCGCCGTCTCGAGCGACTCGATCACCGCGCCCAGGCCTTCACCCGTAAACACTAGATCCGCGGCGTTCTGGGCGGCGTCGACCGCCGCACCCGGCGCCATCGAGGCGTGCGCCTTGGCGAGGGCGGCGGCGTCGTTCAGGCCGTCACCGACCATGAGCACCTTGCGCCCGCGCGCCTTGAGCTCGTCGACGATCGCAGCCTTCTCGACAGGCGTGAGGCCTGAACGCCAGGCCGCAACGCCGACGGCGCGCGCAACCTCGCGGACTGGTCCTTCGACATCTCCGGACAGAATTTCGACCGAAAGACCAAGCGCAACGAGCTTGCCGATCGTGTCGCCAGCGTCGCGCCTCGGAAGGTCCTCGAACGCGAAGCGGATTTTCACGTCGCCTTCGAAGCCGAACCACAGTTCGGTCTCGCGAACGCCGGCCTCCTTGACGCCGACGAAGCTCGCCCGACCTAGCCGTGCGCGACGACCGTCGATGACCCCCTCGACGCCTTGGCCGGCCGTCTCGACGCAATCCTGGGCGACGGGGCCGGCGCCCGCTTCGGCGGCGAGCGCGCGCGCCAGGGGGTGTCGCGAAGCGCGCGCGAGCGGCGCGGCGATTGCGACGAGGTGTGCGGGCGCGTCGATCAGCGCCGGACGTCCCTCGGTGAGCACGCCCGTCTTGTCGAACACCACATGGTCAACCTCGGCCAGACGCTCCAGCGCCGCGCCCGATTTCACGAGAACCCCTTTGCGGAACAGCCGACTGCTGGCGGCGATCTGCACGGCCGGAACAGCCAGGCCCAATGCGCAAGGACAGGTCACGATCAGGACGGCCGCCGCGCGCAGAAGCGCCTCGCGCGGACCCAGCCCCAGCGCCCAACCACCAACGAACGTCAGGGCCGCAGCAGTATGCACGATCGGCACGTAGAGCGCCGCAGCCTTATCGGCGAGCCGGACATAGGTTGAACGCGCTTGGGCGCCGGCCTCCATCAGCCGCGCGATGGCGGCCAGCGTCGAGTCCTCGGTGCGGGCGGTGGCCTTCATGACGAGACGGCCGGACAGATTGAGCGCCCCCGCGTGGAGGCGTGCGCCCGCTGCGACAGGGACCAGGGCGGTCTCGCCGGTTATGAGCGCGTTGTCGAGCTCGGACGCGCCCTCCTCCACCAGGCCGTCGACCGGAATCCGTTCGCCCGGAGCCACGGCGAGAAGATCGCCGACACGGATTTCCGCGACCGGTATCCCCTGCTCTGCGCCATCGAGGAGCCGCATGGCGACAGGCGTCTGCAGAGCCAGAAGGTCTCGAGCGGCAGAGCGCGCGCCCGCCCTTAGGCGATGGTCCAGATAGCGACCGATCAACAACAGAAACAGCAGCGTCACCGCCGCGTCGAAATAGGCGTGTTTCCCGCCGAGCAGGGTTTCGGAGAAGCTGACGATCAGGGTCAGAATGACGCCGATCGAGATCGGCACGTCCATGTTGGCCTTGCCGCGTTTCAGCGAAGCCCAGGCGGAACGGAAGAACGGTCGGCCAGCGAACAGCGCGCACGGCGTGGCGACGATCGCCGCCATCCAGTACATCACCGTCAGGGTCGCGGGGGTCAGTTCCTGGCCGAACAAGCCAGCCCAAGCCGGCACGGTGAACATCATCACGTTACCCGCGCCGAAGCCCGCGACGCCGAGCGCCACGGCCAGCTCCTTGCCCTCACGATCCTGAGCGGCGTCGGCCTCCGCCGGATCGAACAAGCAGGCCCGGTATCCGAGGTCCTCGACAGTCTCGAGCACCTGCCCCGGATCAGCGGTCTTGCCTGCCAACTCCACGGCGAGCTTGCCGGTGGTGAGATTAAGCCGAGCCGCCTCCACCCCGGGCAGAGCCCGAACAGCCTTCTCGATCTTGCTGATGCAGCCCGCGCAACGCGCGCCGCGAACGAGGAGTTCAAGTCGCCCCCGCCCCGTATCGTCGCGGCGGACAAAGGCCTCCAGATCGCGATGCAGCGCAAGACCGTGGCTCATCGCGACACCAGCCGGGCTTCCAGCTCGAAGCTGTTCTTGGAATCACGGGCGACCGCGCGAAGGTCCCAGGCCCCGTCCAGCTGGGCCAAGGCGGTATAACGGCCGTCACCCAGCGGCTTGAAGTTGAGAACTTGCTTACCCGTCTCGGTGGCAGGCCGTTCCAGCGTCCCGGTCAGGGACAGCCGATCCAGCGGTTGGCCAGCGCGGTCGAGAACGCGGACAACCACCGCCTTGCCGGCCTCGGTCTCCACCGCCGCAGACCATCCCAGGCTCGCCTCTCGCTGTCGCTGAGCCAGCGTCTGGTTGAAGGCCAGCCCGGCCTCATAGGGGTTGGAGGCGACCTGGCCGGAGAAGGTGCGATAGGCCAGCACCATGAACACCACGTCGACCGCGATGACCAAGGCGAAGAAGGCGACGACACCGATCAGGACGTGCCAGCCGGTGATCTGGCCTTTGCGCGAGGCCGGGTTGGGAACGGTTTGCGCGGCGACGGTCATTGCGGGTTCGCGGCTCCTGAAAGGAAGACGGTCTTGGATTCGGCGGTCACATCGCCGGACTTGGCGACGAAGCGGCCGGCAACACTGGCGGGCAGGTCCGCACCAGCGGGCGCGGTGACGAAGACCCGAGCGGAAATCACCTGGTCGGCGGGGACCATAAGCGTGACCTTGTCGCCCGTCTGACCCGGCTGACTCAGGCGCGCGCCAGCCACGCCCTCGAAAGCCACGTCAAAGCGGCGCTCGGCGAAGGTGCGGTTGGTGATCTTCAGCGTATAGCCGTCGCGCACGGCGCCATCGTGCATCCGGACAAAGATCGGATTGCGATCACGGATGACGTGGAGATCCGCCTTGGGACGAGTGACCAGCGACCACAGCGTCAGCCCGCCGACGATGGTGAGGGCGACGGCGTAATAGATCGTCCGCGACCGGACTGGCTTATAGACGGCCTTCTGGCCACAGGTGCGGGCGGCGACTGCGGCGTCGGTGTCGTAGGCGATCAGTCCGGTAGGCCGACCCAGCTTGCCCAGGATATCGTCGCAGGCGTCGACGCATAGACCGCAGTTGATGCACTCCAGTTGCGATCCGTCGCGAATATCGATGCCCATCGGGCACACCACGACGCACTGGCGACAATCGATGCAGTCGCCACGGCCTTCCCAGCTCTGCCCTTTCTTATGAGCGCCGCGCGGCTCGCCGCGCTCGCGCAGATAGGTCACTTGCAGCGAGTGCTGGTCCAGCATGGCGCCCTGGATCCGGGGCCAGGGACACATGTAAGTGCAAACCTGTTCGCGCATCCATCCGGCGAAGATGTAGGTCGTAGCCGTCAGCAGCGCGCACGACACGTAGGCGGTCGCGGGCGCCTCCCCGGTCCAGAACGTGCGGATCAGGGTCGGCGCATCGTGGAAATAGAAGATCCAGGCGCCGCCGGTGCCGAAGGCGATGCCGAGCCAGACAAGGTGCTTGCCCGTCTTGCGCCAGAGCTTGTCGAAGGACCAAGGCGCGGCGTCCAGGCGCATCCGGGCGTTTCGGTCGCCCTCAAAGAGGCGCTCGACCACGATGTAGAGATCGGTCCAGACGGTCTGCGGACAGGCGTAGCCGCACCAGAGGCGCCCAAACAACGCCGTGGTCAGGAACAGCGCCAAGGCTGCGGCGATCAGCACCCCGGTGAAGAGGTAAACCTCCTGCGGCCAGAGCTGGATATCGAAGAAATAGAAGCGCCGGCCGGTGAAATCGACCAGCGCCGCTTGCTGGGGAAAGCCTTCCGGCCGCCCCCAGCGGATCCAGGGCGTGATGTAGTAGACGCCAAGCGTGGCGATCAGCAGCGCCCACTTCACCATCCGCCACTTGCCGTGGACAAGCTTCGGATAGATGGGCTGGCGAGGCTTGTAGAGGCCGCCCTTGGCGTCGCCCTTGCCCTTGGCCCGTTCGGCGGCCGAGACCGCCGAACGGTTGTCGGGCTTACGCGTATTGTCGATAAGCGTGGGCATGGGCCCTACTGACCACCCGCGTTGCTGTGGATATAGACGCTGAGCGCCTTGATGGTTTCCGGGCTCAGACGCCCGCCCCAGGTGGGCATGACCCCGCCGTTGCCGGCGTAGATCTGACCCCGGATGGAGGCGCGATCGGACCCGAAGAGCCAGTCGGCGTCGGTCAGGTTGGGCGCGCCGAGCTGCTGGTTGCCCAGGCCCTGCGGACCGTGGCAGGCCGAACATTGCGCCTCGAAGAGGGGCGCGGCCCGAGCGACCGCCGCCGCGTCGGCGGGACGATGCGACAGGTTCACCACGTACTCGGTGAGGTCGTCGATCTGCTTGGGCTGAAGCATCTCATCGCGACCGAAGGCCGGCATCTGGGACATGCGAGCCCCCTCCGCGCCGGTGCGGACACCGTGGGTGATGGTGTACTGGATGTCCTCCAGCTTGCCGCCCCACAGCCACACGTCGTCGCGAAGGTTGGCGTAGCCCTTGGAGCCCGTGCCGCCGATCCCGTGGCAGGTGGCGCAGTTGTCGCCGAAGACCGACTGGCCAACCTGCTGGGCGTAGGCCAGGAGCTTGGGGTCCTTTTCGATCTGCTCAAGGCTGGCGGTGCGCAGCATGGCCGCGCCCTCGCCCCGTTGCTTGTCCAGCGCCTTCAGCTCTTGCCCCACCTCGGCCCGGTCGGACTTGTTGAGCAGGCCCTTGGTGTAGCCGTGCAGGCCCGGCCAGGCCGGCATCAGCACCCAGTAGCCGATCGAGAAGGCGATGGTCGCGTACCAGATCCACAGCCACCAGCGGGGCAGCGGGTTGTCGAGTTCGCGAATGCCGTCCCACTCGTGGCCGGTGGTTTCGACGCCGGTGGCGTCATCGATCTTACGGTCGGCCATCAGGGTTGCTCCCCGTCGTCCAGCGGCATGCGCGCGGCGTGTTGGAATTCGGCCTTTTTGGAGGGCCGGAGGGCGTAGGCGACGCCCGCGAGGAAGATCAGTCCGAAGTAGATCAGACCGGCCTGCTGCGCGAAGCGCGCCACGGTTTCATAGGAGAGACCGCTCATCGTTGGTTCTCCGGCGCGTGAGCCTTGTACGACTTGAAGTCGACGGTCGTGCCCAGCATCTGCAGATAGGCCACCAGGGCGTCCATCTCGCTGATCTTGTTAGGATCGCCGTCGAAGTCGCGGTTGACGACCTTGGCGTCGTAGCGCCCACGCAGGGCCACGGCGTCGGTCGAGAACGGATCAGCCTGCGCCTCAAGATCCTTCTTGGCGTTGGTGATCTGGTCAGCCGTGTACGGCACGCCAACCGTCTTCTGGGTCTTCATGCGATCGGCGATGTCGCTGTAGTCCAGCTCCTTCTTGGCGAGGAACTTGTAGGGCGGCATCACCGACTCCGGCACGACCGAGCGCGGGTCGATCAGGTGGTCGCGGTGCCAGCTGTCGGAGTACTTGCCGCCGACGCGGGCGAGGTCAGGCCCCGTACGCTTGGACCCCCATTGAAAGGGGTGGTCGTACATGCTTTCGGCGGCCAGGCTGTAGTGGCCATAGCGCTCCACCTCGTCGCGCAGCGGGCGAACCATCTGCGAGTGGCAGAGGTAGCAGCCTTCCCGGACGTAGATGTCACGGCCGGCCAGCTCCAAGGGCGTGTAGGTGCGCACGCCCTGGACCTTTTCGATCGTGCCCTGCAACCAGAACAGCGGAGCGATTTCAACTAGGCCGCCAATCGAGACGACCAGGAGGATGCCGACGACGAGCAGCAGCGAATGCCGCTCGAACTTTGCGTGGTGCTTCCAGATGGACATCAGGGACCTCAGGCGATCGCGTTGGCGGGAACAGCCGAAGCGTCGGCCGGCGCGGCGGAGGGCGAAGCGATCGTCTTCCACATGTTGACGATCATGATCAGGGCGCCGCTCAGGTACATGAGACCGCCGACCGTCCGGATGACGTTCTCGATGTGCTTGGCCGAGACCGTTTCAATGAAGCTGTAGGCGAGGAAGCCTTGGGGGGTGTATTCCCGCCACATCAGGCCTTCCATGATGCCCGACACCCACATCGCGGCGATGTAGAGCAGGATCCCGGTGGTCGCGATCCAGAAGTGCCACTCGATCAGCTTGTTCGAGTACATGCCGGGCTTCTTCCACAGCCACGGCACCAGGCAGTAGACCGCGCCGAAGCTGATGAAGCCGACCCAGCCCAGCGCGCCGGAGTGCACGTGGCCGATGGTCCAGTCGGTATAGTGGCTCAGCGCGTTGACCGCGCGGATCGACATGACCGGGCCTTCGAAGGTCGACATGCCATAGAAGGCGATCGAGACGACCATCATGCGGACCACAGGGTCGGTGCGCAGCTTGTCCCAGGCCCCCGACAGGGTCATCAGGCCGTTGATCATGCCGCCCCAGCTGGGCATCCACAGCATGATCGAGAAGGTCATGCCCAGGGTCTGAGCCCACTGCGGCAGGGCCGTGTAGTGAAGGTGGTGCGGGCCGGCCCAGATGTAGATGAAGATCAGGGCCCAGAAGTGCACGATCGACAGGCGATAGCTGTAGACCGGGCGCTCAACGCGCTTGGGCACGAAGTAGTACATCATGGCCAGGAAGCCGGCGGTCAGGAAGAAGCCGACAGCATTGTGGCCGTACCACCACTGGACCAGCGCATCCTGCACACCGGCGAAGACGCCGTAGGACTTGTGGTTCAGCAGGCCGACCGGCACGCCGGCGTTGTTGACCAGGTGCAGCAGGGCGATGGTGACGATGAAGGCCAGATAGAACCAGTTGGCCACATAGATGTGGGGTTCCTTGCGCTTCCAGATCGTACCGAGGAACACCAACAGATAGGCGACCCAGACGATCGTCAGCCACAGGTCAGTGTACCACTCGGGCTCGGCGTATTCCTTGCCTTGGGTCGCGCCCATCAGATAGCCGGTCGCGGCCAGGACGATGAACAGCTGGTAGCCCCAGAACACGAACCAGGGCGTGATGCCGCCGGCGAGCCGCGCCTTGCAGGTGCGTTGCACAACGTAGAAGGACGTCGCGATCAAGGCGTTGCCGCCGAAGGCGAAGATCACCGCAGAGGTGTGCAGCGGCCGCAGGCGGCCGAAGTTCAGGAAGCCCAGTTCAGGGAAATAGAACACAGTCGGCCAGGAAAGCTGAGCGGCGACGATCACACCGACCAGCAGGCCTGCGGCGGCCCAGAACATGGTGGCGATGACACCCGCCTTGACCACATTGTCTGAATATTGATCGGGATGATCCTGCAGCGTCCCACCGGCCATGCCGGCGTTCAGCACGAAGGCGGCGATCACGCCGGCCAATGCAATCGTCCCAGCCTGCAGCTGGAAGATGGGATCATGGCTTAGGCCAGCGCCGAGGACAGCCAGGAAGGCGCCGACGACGGAAATGGCGAGAAGCGCTCCTGAGCCCGCTGGCGGGCCGGCGCTTCTAAGTGTGGTTGCGGACATACGGACTCCCTGGGGCGAACCTCACCCCTGGATGTCACGCTCCGACTCTGCAGGCTTTGATGCGCATCAAAGCTGTCTTCCCATGCGCGAGTCATGGTGCGTCTACGTCATGGGAGATTGATCGCGTGCCCCACCTTGAGGTTTTGGTCCGAAACAGCGTTCCGCTCAGCGGCGCGCTGGCCTTGGTCAGTTGGGCGATCGCGCTTGGCGAGGCGGCCCCGCGCCTCCTGACGGGCCCTCTCTGTACCTCTGCTCAGGATAGCTGGGCGTTTGCAGGCCATTGCCCGGCCTGCTTCGTCGCCGCGGGCATGACCCTCGCGGCGATCGGGCTTGCGGTGAACGCCCGTCGTCAGCAGGCGCGTGCGCCGCTCTGCGTCAAAGCCAGATAGAGCGCCGGGCGATACGCCCGATGACGGCTTAGGCCGCCCGACGTCCCGCCGGCTTGGCGCCGCCGATCTTGAACAGACCCATGCGATCGCTGAGGTCCTGAGCCTCAGAGCGCAAGGCATGAGCAGCGGCCGTGGTTTCCTCCACCATCGCTGCGTTCTGCTGAACGACACGATCCATTTCGCCGACGGTGGTGTTCACCTCCCGCAGGCTTTGCGCCTGATCATAGGCGGATCGTGCGATCGCGTTCACCTGCCCGTCGATCTCAGCCACACGCGCCACGATCCGTTGGAGCGCCTCGCGGGTGCGAGCGACCCGCTCCACGCCCGCCGAGACTTGAGCGGTGGAAGCGCTGATCAAAGTCTTGATCTCGCTGGCCGCGTTTGCGGATCGTTGAGCCAAGGCGCGGACTTCCTGGGCGACGACGGCGAACCCTCTACCGGACTCGCCGGCCCGCGCGGCCTCCACGCCGGCGTTCAGAGCCAACAGGTTGGTCTGGAACGCGATTTCGTCGATCACGCCGATGATACGGCCGATCTGGCCAGAAGAGGTTTCGATCTGGGTCATGGCGTCGACCGCCTCGGTCACCACCGGATCGGACCGTTCCGCCTCCAGTCGCGCGCCCTCCGCCGCAGCATTGGCCTGCCGCGCATTCTCGGCCGTCTCGTTGACGGCGACCGTCACCTGTCCCAGAGCCGTGGCGGTCTGGACGAGGCTGGCGGCTTGTTGCTCGGTGCGGCGCGCCAGTTCGTCCGACGCGCGACTCATGTCGTTGACGCCGGCGCTCATCGTGGACGCGCGCGTCGTCACATCGCCCATCGCGGCCTCGAGACGTTCCAGAGCCTCGTTGAAGTTGGCGCGGAGGCCTTCATAACGCTCTGCAAAGGTCTGGTTCAGGCGCGAGGTCAGGTCGCCATCGGCGAGCTTGGTGATCGCAGCGTCCAGTTCAGACACGACGAGGTTTTGCTCGGCTTCCATCGCCGCCTTGAGCGCCGCGCGTTCCGCGACGGATTGCTCGCGCGCGTTGCGCTCGGCCACGACCGCCTCGCGGGCTTCCTCGGCCTGTCTGGCCGCTCGCTCGGCGTTTTGGGTGCGCGCTGAAACAGCCGAGAACAACCGCGAAACACCCGCCGTCATCCAGATCAGCGACCACGCCGTGGCCGCCGTCACGCCGATCGCGAACCCGGTCGCCATGAGACCGCCGCCGCCCCCGAGCGCATGCGGAGAGACGAGCTCGGCCCCGACATGGCAAGAAGCGACGGCCAACGCGGCCGCCGCAATGATCCGCCACTCTCCGTAGGCGACCAGCAACGCCAACGCCGCGAGGAAAGCCATGCGCGCTTCTGACTGCAGGGGGCTACCGCTGAAGGCCAGGACAAACAGGACCACCTGACCCACGAGAACAAGCGCCGACACAAGGCGTTGGCCGAAGTGATCCGCCGCAAGACGGTAGCCGGCGAAAGCCACAAGGGCCAGGACCATGGCCACGCCCGCGAGCTTGAAAACGGGGTTCCCGGCGACGAGGCTGGCCAGGGGCGTCAGAGCCACCATCGCCGCGTTGCAGGCCAAGACCAACTTCCCGCCCGTGCGCCGCTGCGCCTCGATGCTGTCGAACTCGATCATAGACGCCCCTCTACTCGCTCCGCCAAGCATTGATCGCAGGGGTTAACCGTCCATGACCTCAGCTTCAGGGCGCACGATTTGTCGCATACGTATCGTTACGGAGCTTCGAGCCGATTCTCGTGACACTGCTTTGATGAGCCAAAGCACTTGACCGCGAACGCCGATCTGCGATCCCCTGCGAGTCCTATTTCGAAACGGAGTTTCCTCGATGCGCATCGCGACCGGCTTGATCCTCGCCGCCCTGCTGGCGACGCCGGCCATGGCTCAGAACGCCTCGCCCCCGCCCGCCGCCGCGACAGCTACCGCCTTCTCGGCGGACACACCGCTGGAAGCGGTCGTCGCGGACCCGGCGGCCAAGGCCGCCTTGGATAAGACCCTTCCCACCCTCGCCAAGCACCCGGCTTTCGAACAGTTCAAGTCGATGAGCCTGAAGCAGTTGCAGGGCTACTCGGAGGGCAAGATCACCGACGAGATGGTCGCCAAGGTCGACGCCGACCTGAAGGCCCTCTCGGCGAAGCCGTAGCAGGCAACGCCAGCCCGGGCTGAACGTATCAATGAACGGGGATGAACAGCGCTTCCTGGTGCGGTTCGTCCCCGTCGGACTATCCCCGCAAACTTCCAGGCGTGACATTCGCGAAACTTGTCTCTAGGCTTCTCTTGATGACCCTCGCCGCCTGCCAACAGCAGTTTTGGTATTTTAGCTATCCGACGCCTCTGGCGCCGGGAGGGGATCGCTTGGCCTGACACCAGGACCATCGAATATCTTCACCAGCCGCCAGGGGTCCCCCGGGCGGCTTTTTTGATGGCCGCCGGACCTCCAAAATTTCCGGAGCCGCGTCCATGCCGTCCACGTCCACCGCCCACCTCGTCACCCTCCCGGTCCCGACCGACGACCTGCGGATCGAGAAGCTCCAGACTCTGAGCCCGCCCGCCCAGGTCATCGGCGAAGCGCCGGCGACATCCTCTGTGGCCGAGATCGTTGGCGACGCTCGCCACGCGGTTCATCGGATTCTGCGCAGCCAGGACGATCGCCTCGTCGTGGTGATCGGTCCCTGCTCAATCCACGATCCCAAGGCGGCTATCGACTACGCCCGTCGCCTCGCGGTGGAGCGTGAGCGTCATGCCGGCGAGCTTGAAGTCATCATGCGCGTCTATTTCGAAAAGCCGCGCACGACGGTCGGCTGGAAAGGACTGATCAACGATCCTGGCCTGGACGGTGGCTTCCGGATCAACGACGGCCTCCGCCTGGCGCGCCGGGTGCTGCTGGACGTCAGCGCCCAGGGCCTGCCCGCCGCCTGCGAGTTTCTGGACGTCACCACGCCGCAGTACATCGCCGATCTGGTAGCCTGGGGCGCGATCGGCGCGCGCACGACCGAGAGCCAGATCCACCGCGAGATGGCGTCCGGCCTCTCCTGCCCCGTCGGCTTCAAGAACGGCACGAACGGCGATGTAAAGGTGGCGGTCGACGCAGTGACCGCCGCCGCCCAGCCTCACCACTTCCTGGCGGTCACCAAGGAGGGACGCGCGGCGATCGCGACGACCAAGGGCAATGGCGACTGCCATCTGGTCCTGCGCGGCGGCAAGGCGCCGAACTACGACGCCGCCAGCGTGGCCGCAGCCGCCGAGGCCCTCGCCAAGGCGGGCCTGCCGCCCCGGATCATGGTCGATGTCAGCCACGCCAACAGCGGCAAGAACCACGAGAACCAGCCCGCCGTGATCGCCGATGTCTGCGCGCAGGTCTCAACCGGGGCCTCGCCGATCATGGGCGTGATGATCGAAAGCAACCTCGTCGCCGGTCGCCAGGACATTGTTCCGGGACAGCCTCTGACCTACGGCCAGTCGGTCACCGACGCCTGCGTCGACTGGGACACCTCGGTCGAGCTGCTGGAGCAACTGGCGAACGCGGTCCGGGCGGGCCGGAAGGCGCGCGGCGGCTAGCCGCCTGAGCCACAGCATCGGCGCACCCTTCAAACATCCGTTCGGCGCGCTAAGGTGGGTCCGAAGAGGAAAGTCAGGGAGGGTGCGCCATGGCCCACTACGGGGATTATCAGAACGAAATCTACGGGGCAGGCTTACAGGGTGTTCGCCCCAGGTGGCCCGTGGACTTCAAGAGCCTCGAGGCACGGGCCACCGCTGCGATGTCTCCCGATCTGCTCAGCTATGTGCAGGGCGGATGCGGCGACGAGTTCACCCAGCGTCGCAACGCGGACGCCTTCCATGACTGGGGGGTCGTGCCGCGCATGATGGTCGACGCTTCGAAGCGTGATCTCTCGATCGACCTGTTTGGCCTCAAGCTCCCGACTCCGATTTTCATGAGCCCGATCGGGGTCGTCGGCATGTGCGCGCAAGACGGCCATGGCGACATCGCCACCGCCATCGCCGCGCAGCGAACCGGCGTGCCGGTCATGGCCTCCACCCTGGCCAATGATCCGATCGAAGCGGTCGGCGCGGCGCTCGGCGACGGCGTCGGCTTTTTCCAGCTGTACACGCCCAAGGATCGGGAACTCGCCGAAAGCCTCATCCGGCGCGCCGAGACCGCTGGCTTCAAGGCCCTGGTGGTGACGCTGGACACCTGGGTGACCGGCTGGCGTCCGCGCGACCTGAACGACGCCAACTTTCCCCAGCTTCGGGGGCATGTCCTGCAAAACTACTTCACCGATCCACGCTTTCTAGAGCTGTTGGGCCGGCCGGTGGCCGAGGACCCCGCCACCGCGATCCGCACCTGGGGCGGCCTGTTCGGCAAGACCCTGACGTGGGACGACATCGCCTGGCTTAGATCCGCCACCAAGCTTCCCATCGTCCTCAAGGGGATCTGTCACCCCGACGACGCGCGCCGCGCCGTGGATCTCGGCGTCGATGGGATCTTCTGCTCCAACCATGGGGGGCGGCAAGCCAATGGCGGCATCGCCGCGATCGACCTCCTTGAAGATATCGTCGCAGCCAGCGGCGACGCCCCGGTGTTGTTCGACTCCGGCGTAAGGTCCGGGTCGGATGTCGCCAAGGCGCTGGCGATGGGCGCCCGCGCGGTCGGGATCGGTCGCCCCTACGCCTACGGTCTCGCCATCGGCGGCGTCGATGGGGTCGTCCACGTGCTGAAGAGCATCCTGGCCGAGCTGGACTTGCTCATGGCTGTCGACGGCTTCCCCACCCTTGCCGCCCTTCGTTCGGCCGGCGTGAAGCCCGTTCGAAAGGCGGGCGTCCGCTAGGCCGCTAGCAGGCAGGCCGGCGAAAAACGCGAGTCCGACGAAGCCAACTGGCGCGCCCTGCAGGATTCGAACCTGCGACCGTTCGCTTAGAAGGCGAATGCTCTATCCAACTGAGCTAAGGGCGCGCGCTCGCCGGCTGGAGCCGCAGGGATCCTAGTGGGTCCAGGGCTGCTTGCGGTTGGCCGCGAAATTGTCGGCGTAGGCCTTGAGGATGCGCTTCGGCGTCTTGGGCTCGAAGAGCTGGAAGGCGATCTCGTGGCGCTGGGCGTAGGCGACGGCCTCGTCGCGGGTCTCGAAGGTCAGGCGGATCTGACCGTTCATGTCGCTGGAGGTCGTCCACCCCATCAGAGGATCGGGCTTGCGCGCGCTCGCCGGCTCGAACTCCAGCACCCAGTCCTTGGTCTTGGCCTTGCCGGACTGCATGGCGTTCTTGGCGGGGCGATAGATGCGGGCCAGCATGGACCTCTCCCAAAGTACCTTACCGATGGTCGGAGCGGCAGGATTTGAACCTGCGACCCTCTGCTCCCAAAACAGATGCGCTACCAGGCTGCGCTACGCTCCGAAACATCGGCAGGCGGCTGCTCTACAGGGGTTCGGCGCGCGGATCAACAAAGGCCCGCAGCTCACTTGGGAAAGATGCGGTGCAATACGCGATCTCCAGGCAAAATGCCGAGCTGCGCGGCGCGACCGCCCGCGATCTCCAGAACGCCCAGCACCATGCCGCCCGACGCCAGCGGCGTGAGGTCATGGGGCCGTGCATTGCGCGCTATCGAAAGGACCCTGCCGTCAGGCTGGATGAAAATGATGTCCAGCGGGATCAGCGTGTTCTTCATCCAGTAGGCGGCCGGTTGCGGACGCTTGTAGGTGAACAGCATCCCCCGATCGGGCGCGAGCGACTTGCGGAACATTAGGCCCCGCTCTTGCTCGGCCTTCGTCGCGGCGATCTCGACCTGAAAGCGCGCGCGACCGCGGCTGGTGACGATCTCGACCGTCTCCAGCTTGCCGGCAGCGAAAGCCGAGCGGCCGCCCACGGCGGCCAGCGCCAGTCCGGCCACCAGAGCCCGTCGCTCGATCATCATCTCGGTCACCCATCACCTCGCGCAAAGCCAGTCTTCGATGAGACTAGCTTTCAACACGAAGCGGCGAAAGTCAGGCGTCGCCCGCGGTGATTTCGGCGACAACCAGACCTTTCGGCCCCCGCGCGAACCGCACCAGCACGTCATCGCCTGGCTGCAGGTCCTCAAGACCGCCTCGGCGAAGGGTCTCGATGTGCACGAAGATATCGCCCGGCTCGGCGTCACGAATCACGAAGCCGTAGCCTTTGGTCCGATTGAACCATTTGACCTTCGCGTGTTCCGCCGGCCCCTCTGGCGTCAGGGCGCCGCGGCCATGGCTGTCGCGCAAGCCGTCACGCCGCACCGGGCCCTCGGCGAAGGTGCGACGCTGACGCTCCAATGGCGACGGCGCGCTGGTTTCGTCGAGATTGACGACCTCGCTGACCTGCCAGCCCTTCGGGCGCCGAACGACATCGCAAACGATCACTGCGCCTTCCATGGCCGTCTCGCGACCACAGTTGCGTAGCGACGTCACGTGCAGAAGTACGTCCTTGAGCCCGGTCTGCCCAGGATCATCCGGTACGATGAACCCATAGCCCTTGCCGGCGTCGAACCACTTCACCTTACCGCTGATGCGCACGAACTCCTCGTGCGCCGCAGCGTCCTCAAAATCGTAACCAGACATCCCACCCCTCTGGCTCGCCCAATCAGCCCATCGGAGCGAGCACTACGAGAACAGTGTTCTCGCGTGAGGAGAACCGTCAATGACGAAATCACGTCAAAACGGCGCGTAAACGCGATGCGCGACATTTCGTCGCGGCCAGGGTGCGGAAACAATTCTGAAATACAGCCGGAGATGGCAGTCCCTAGGGGAGTCGAACCCCTCTCTCCAGATTGAAAATCTGGCGTCCTAACCGATAGACGAAGGGACCACTTTGCCGCTGAAGCGGAAGGCAGCCGTTATAATCCTCGCGGGTGGCAGTCCCTAGGGGAGTCGAACCCCTCTCTCCAGATTGAAAATCTGGCGTCCTAACCGATAGACGAAGGGACCACGGCCCCGCGAGGAAGCGGGTGTATAGCCGCGCCGTTTGGGGTGCGCAACCCGCTCCAAGACACTTTTTTCAGTCCGTCCACATCGCCTGCAGAAAGCGTTCCGAAGCGCGCGTCACGCCCGATCGCTAGTCCGTGTAACGCGCCCGAGGGTCGTGGGCGTCCTCGATCTCGAGCTGGACGCCATTGCGACCCATGTAGTCGTCGGGCTTGAGCTTGCCGACGACATCCAAGGGGCCGCCACCCGCCAGCAAACGCTGCCCCAGCGGTGTCTCGGCGCTGCGCCAGCTGATCGCTTTGATGCGATCCCCGGTCGACCCCACCAGATCCATGCGCACATGCCCTCCCTTGAGGGCTGAGACACGCTCCGGCCGGACTTGGGTCAGCGCGAACAGCGGCTCGGGGTTTCCAGGTCCGAACGGGGCCAGACGTTGAAAATCATCCAGCAGCGCCCGACTCGCGGCTCGCGGCTGCAACAGGGCGTCGACCTCGACGGCCTCGACGCCCACGGCCTCCATTTCGCCCGCCAGGCGCTCCTCCAGAAAGACCCTGAGCTCGGGAATCATCTCGGGCCGAATCGACAGCCCCGCCGCCATGGCGTGCCCGCCCCCGGCCATCAGCAGGCCGGCCTCGAACGCGGCTTGGATCGCCTTGCCCAAGTTCACGCCCGGCTGGGAGCGTCCGGATCCCTTTCCGACATTGGCCGCCCGATCGACACCGATCACAACCACCGGCTTGCGATAGCGCTCTCGCAGACGCCCGGCGACGATACCGATCACACCTGGATGCCAGTCGTCGCCCGCCACCACGATCACCGGGGCGTCCGGATTGAAGTTGCTGCCGCGCTCCAGCATCGCGGCCGCCTCTTCGACGACCGCAGCCTCGACGGCTTTCCGTTCGATATTCAGGCTATCGAGCTCTTCGGCCAGCGCGCGGGCCTCCAACGGATCGTCAGTGGACAACAATCGCGCGCCCAGGTCGGAACGGCCCACGCGACCGCCGGCGTTGATGCGAGGCCCCAGGATGAACCCGGCGTGGAACACCGAAGGCTCACCCGAGCCCTTGCCCACCTCGAAGAGCGCCTTGAGACCGGGGTTGGCCCAGGCCGACATCGTCCTGAGACCGAGGGCGGTCAGCGCGCGATTGAACCCGACCAACTGAGTGACGTCACAGACCTCTCCCAAGGCGACCAGATCCAGCCACTGGCGGGGATCCGGCTGCGGCCGCTCATCGGTAAAGAGGCCGCGCTTGCGCGCCTCGCGGTTCAGCGCCGTGAGCAGGACAAAGGTCACCCCTGCGGCGGCAAGAACCCCCTGCCCGCTCTGGCACCCGGGACGGTTCGGGTTGACCACGGCGGCGGCGGCCGGCGGATCCTCGCGCATCAGGTGGTGGTCGATCACGACGACCTCGAGACCGATCTCCCCGGCGCTGGCGATGGCGTCATAGGCCGCCGCGCCACAGTCCAGGGTCACCACGAGTTCGGCGCCGCCGTCGCGAATCTTGCGGAACGCCGCCGGGCTCGGGCCATAACCTTCGGTCAGGCGATCCGGGATATAGATTGGCAGCTCCACGCCCATGTGGCGGAACCACCGAACCAACTGCGCAGCGCTGGTGGCGCCATCGACGTCGTAGTCAGCGAAGACCATGGTCGGCCGTCCGCGTTCCAACGCATCGATGAGGATCTCAGCCGCACGATCCATGTCGGTGAAGCTGGACGGGTCCGGAAACAGGGCCTTCAGCGTCGGTCGCAGGTAGTGCTCGGCCTGTTCCAGGGTGACGCCGCGCGACACCAAGGCGCGCGCGAGCGGCTCGATTAGACCGTGCCGTTGCTGAATCTCCCGAACCACGGCCAAATCGGCCGGCCGCTCGCGCCAGGCTCGACCACTCAGCGAGCGATCGACGCCCAGGAAGGCGTTGGAGGCGATAGAGGTGACACCGTCGGCGGGCATCGGACGAACCTAGCGTGTCGCGAGGATTCGAGCCATGCGTCGCCGAGACGACAGGATCGGACGCCGCTTACCCGGCGCGCAGCTCGCTGCGGATGATCTCGACCTCGTTGGCCGAACCCAGCATGACCGGAACCCGCTGATGCAGCCGCCCGGGCTTCACGTCGAGGATGTCGCACACGCCCTCGATCGATTTGCCCCCGGCGCGTTCCACGAGCAGGCTCATAGGATTCGCCTCGTACATCAGACGCAGCTTTCCGGGCTTGTCGGGCTCGCGCGCGTCCCAGGGGTACATGAACACGCCGCCGCGCATCATGATCCGGTGGACGTCGGCCACCATCGACGCCACCCAGCGCATGTTGAAGTTCTTGCCCCGCGCGCCGTCCTTGCCCTGCAGGCAGCCGTCGATATAGCGGCGAACCGGCGGCGCCCAATGGCGCTGGTTGGACATGTTGATCGCGAATTCGGCGGTGTCCGGCTTGATCGCCAGGTCGGGGTGGGTCAGCAACCAGCGGCCGTCGGCGCCGAGCGTGAACCCATTCACGCCATTCGAGAGCGTAACGACCAACATCGTCTGCGGACCATAAACCGCGTAGCCCGCCGCCACCTGATTGCGCCCGGACTGCAGGAAGTCCGCCTCAGTTGGCAATTGGCTGGTCGGCGCGGGCAGGACCGAGAAGATCGTACCCACTGACACGTTCACGTCGATGTTGCTGGAACCGTCCAGCGGATCGAAGGTCACGAGATAGCCGCCGACACGCCCGGTTGGCTCGATCTCTTCCAGCTCCTCGGACGCCAGACCAGCGACCGGCGCGCACGCCTTGAGCGCATCGCTCAACATGTCGTTGGTGATGACGTCGAGCTTCTTCTGCTCTTCGTCCTGAACGTTGGTGCTGCCGGCGGCGCCGAGGCTGCCTGAGAGCGCGCCGGATGCTACGACACGGCTGATCTCGGCGCATGTGGCCGCGATGGTCGCGACCACGTCCTTCAGGGCGCCTTCCGCCGGCTCGGCCGCGAGCCAGGCGCCCAGGTCCACAAAAGCGGTCATTCTCGTCCTCGAACCGAAAGCGGAGCGGCTCATCTAGGCGACGGCCGTGACAGGAAGGTTTCAGACCTTCCGCTTCATGCGAACTTCCCGAACGGTGCCCGTCGAGGAGTTCATCACGAGCGTATGGGTGTGGACGCAGCCGTCGCGATAGACGACGCCGTCCAGCAGGCCGCCGCGGGTCACGCCCGTCGCGGCGAAGATCGCCTCGTCGCGGACGATCTCGTGCAGATCGTACTTCTTGTCGAGGTCGGTCACGCCCCAGCGCGCGGCGCGCGCCCGCTCGTCGGCGTTGCGGAACAACAGCCGCCCTTGAAATTGCCCCCCGACGCACTTCAGCGCCGCACAGGCCAGAACCCCCTCGGGCGCGCCACCCGATCCAAGATAGAGGTCGATGCCGGTCAGGGGATCGGTGGTGTTGATGACCCCGGCGACATCGCCGTCCGTGATCAGGTGGATGCGCGCGCCAGCCGCTCTGACACCAGCGATGATCTCCGCGTGACGCGGACGATCCAGCACGCAGACCGTAATCTCGGAGGGCGCGACGCCCTTGGCCTCGGCCACGGCCTGAATGTTCTCGCCTGGAGCACGATCCAGATCGATGACGCCAGTTGGGAGGCCCGGACCGCAGGCGATCTTGTCCATGTAGGTGTCAGGGGCGTTCAGCAGCGTGCCCTTCGGCGCCCAGGCCATCACCGTCAACGCGTTGGGCTGAGACTTGGCCGCCAGGGTGGTGCCCTCTAGCGGATCGAGCGCGATGTCGATCCGGGGGCCCTTCCCTGTCCCTACCTTCTCGCCGATGTAGAGCATCGGCGCCTCGTCACGCTCGCCTTCGCCGATGACGATTTCGCCGTCGATATCGAGCTCATTCAAGGCGTTGCGCATCGCGTCGACAGCAGCTTGGTCAGCGGCCATCTCATCGCCGCGCCCCAGCATCGTCCACGAGGCGATGGCGGCGGCTTCGGTCACGCGAACGGCGTCCAGGACCAGAGCACGGTCCAGGGTGTTCGAACTCATCCGTTTCTCCCGGCCGCTCCGAGCGAAGCGGCCTTGTTCCCAATGTCGCCTTCGTCGCCCAGTTTTCCGGGTCGTTAGATGCGCGCGACGCGCAGAAGGCGGGGACGCTCTAGCACGGTCTCGAGTTTTTCGATGCGGCTAATCGCGTCCAGCAGGTTCGATTCCGGCGTCGCATGGGTAACGAGCACGATCGGCACCCCGCCCGCCCCTTCCACGGGCTTTTGCAGGAAGCTGTCGATCGACACGCCGCATTCAGCCAGGGTTTCCGAGATCGCCGCGATCACGCCGGGCTGGTCCTGCACCATCACGCGCAGATAGGCCTTGCCGACCGCCTTGGACGGATCGATGGAGACGAAGGGTTTCAGATCGCCGGCCGGCGCTTGGAACACCGGGCGCACCGCCCGGGTCATGACGTCGGCGATATCGGCCGCGACCGCCGCCGCTGTCGGACCCGCGCCGGCGCCCGGACCTTGCAGGAAGATCCGGCCGATGCGCTTGCCCTCGATGAACAGGGCGTTGAGCGCGCCGCCGGCTTGGGCCAGCGGGTGGTCCAGCGGCACCAGGGACGGATGCACCTTCACCGCGACGCCGTCGTCGGACTTCGCCGCGCCGGCGATCAACTTGATGCGGTAGCCCAGATCCTTGGCCAGCTTGATGTCGAGCAGGTCCACCTCGCTGATGCCTTCGATCTCAGCAGCCGCGAAATTCGGCGCGCACCCGAAGGCCAGCGCCGCCAGGATGCTGACCTTGTGGCCCGCATCGAAGCCCCCCACGTCCATCGTCGGATCGGCTTCGGCGTAGCCCAGGCCTTGAGCTTCGCGCAGCACGTCGGCGAACGAACGACCCGTTTTTTCCATCTCCGACAGGATGAAATTGCACGTCCCGTTGAGGATGCCCGCCACGGAGACGATATCGTCGCCGACCAGGGCCTCGCGCATCATCTTGACGGCCGGCACGCCGCCCATCACCGCCGCCTCGAACAGCAGCGGCGTCTGGGTGGCTTCGGCCAGCGCGGCGAGCTCGGACCCGTGCTCGGCGATCAGGGCCTTGTTGGCGGTGACCACCGGCTTGCCCGCCTTGAGCGCGGTCTCGACCGCCGCCTTGGCGGGTCCATCAGAACCGCCGACCAGTTCGACGAAGATGTCGATGTCGGGCGAAGCGGCCAGGGCCACAGGATCATCGAACCAAGCCAGGCCCGAAATATCGACCGTGCGCGGGCGCGATTTGGAACGCGCCGACACGGCGGTGACCACTGCCTGGTCGCCCGCCGGCGCAAAGGCTGGACGCTCCGCGAGGAACTGCAGGAGCCCGCCGCCCACGGTGCCGAGGCCTGCGACGCCGATCCGCCAGGTCTTGTTCGTCATCTTCGAATCCTCGTTACGCCGTCCGACGCAGCCTTCTTAGGCCTGTTCCATCTTGTTGTGGGCCTTGGCCAGGATGGAGTCGGCGTTGGCGATGAATTTCTTCACGTTGCGTGCGGCCTGGCGGATGCGGTGCTCGTTCTCGACCAGTCCGATGCGAACATAGCCTTCGCCATACTCGCCAAAGCCGATGCCCGGAGCCACGGCGACGCCAGCCTCCTCGATCAGCAGGCGCGAGAACAGCATCGAGCCGGCCTCGCGATAGGGTTCGGGAATCTTAGCCCAGGCGAACATCGAGGCCGGCGGGTTCGGGATGTCCCACCCCGCAGACTTCATGGACTTGATCAGCGTGTCGCGGCGGCTCTTGTAGATGCCCCGGATCTCGTCGACGCAATCCTGCGGACCATTCAGGGCGGTCGCGGCGGCAACCTGCACGGGCGTGTAGGCGCCATAGTCGAGATAGGACTTCACCCGGGCCAGGGCTGCGCAGATGCGGGCGTTACCGACCACCATACCCACCCGCCATCCGGCCATGGCGTAGGTCTTGGACAGCGAGTTGACCTCGACGGCGATGTCCTTCGCCCCATCGACCTGCAGGATCGACGGCGGCGGGTTGTTGTCGAAATAGATTTCCCCGTAGGCGACGTCGCTGATCACCAGAAGATCGTGCTTCTTGGCGAGTGCGACAGCGTCCTTGTAGAAATCCAGATCGACCCACTGCGCCGTCGGGTTCGACGGATAGGACAGGATCAGCACGCTGGGCGGCGGCACCGAGTGCTTCACCGCACGGCTGATGTTGGAGAGGTACTCTTCGGGCGATAGCGCTGGGACGTGGCGAATGATGCCGCCCGCCATGATGAAGCCGAAGGCGTGGATCGGATAGGCCGGGTTCGGGCAGATGATGACGTCGCCGGGTCCGGTCAGGGCCTGAGCGAGGTTGGCGAAGCCCTCCTTGGAGCCCAGCGTCGCGATGACCTCGGTGTCGGGGTTCAGCTTCACGCCAAAGCGGCGGCCGTAATAGTTCGCCATGGCCTTGCGCAGGCCGGGAACGCCCTTGGAAGCCGAATAGCGGCCGGCCTTGGGGTCGCGCGCGGTCTCGATCAGCTTGTCGACGATATGCTGCGGCGTCGGCATGTCGGGATTGCCCATGCCGAAATCGATAATGTCGGTCCCCTCGGCGCGGAGGCGCGCCTTGATCTTGTTGACCTCTTCAAAGACGTAGGGCGGCAGACGACGGATACGGTGGAAATCGGTGCTCATGGGGGCTCTATGCGCCGCGTCGGCGCGTTGGGAGCGAAAGTCGGGCATGGATAGACCCCAAGCGGGGCCAAGCCAAGCCAGCCACAGGAAGATTATGCCTCCGTCGCCCTATTGGGGCTGTGACGGAGGCGCGCTAGCTCGGCCGCGCGCTGCGCGTGCGAAGGCTTCGGTGTCGGCGCGATCAGCCTCGGTCGGCGCGGCAAGCGTCGGCGGCTTGGCTTCGCGACGAGCCTTGGCGGCATAGGCGTCGGTGTCCTTCAGTTCCCAAGTGTTCGGCGCGATGGCCTTTTCCAGCGCAGCGGCGTCGGCTTGTTGCCGGTCGACGGTGGCGCGGATCTGGGCGGCCGTCGGCACGTCCTTCGGAATCGCGGGGATGTCTGAGAACTTCCGGCGAGGCCCTTTTTCCTTGGCGGCGGCCGTCGCGGCGGCGGCCACCGGCGAGCTCGGATCCACCTGGCTCGTCGTGAACGGGCTGGCGCACGCGGACGCGCCGACGGCAAAGCCGACGATCAGACCGATCCGTACAATTTTGCGGGTTTCGCCGTTCATCTTGTATCTGGTCTTATGCGATGATCGCGGCGAGCGGAAGGCGTTCGGCGTCGCTTTTCAAGAACTAGCTTCGGACGAAGCGGAGGAAACCTCATGGCCACGGCGAAGGCCGCCCCAAAGGCTCGGAAGAAAGCCGCGACAAAGGTCGAAGGCGCCGACACGGCAGACAAGGCCCCCAAGGCCGCCAAGACCACGACGAAGGCTTCCAAGACCAAGTCCGACTCGGGACCTGCGCCTCGAAACGATTCGGCCGATCCCCCGCCTTCGCCGTTGGGCGGAGACACGCCCCCGTTTCCCCCGTTCGAATCCATGCTGTCGCCGGACCAGTTGAAAATGGTCGAAACCCTTTCGGCGAACCTGGCGCGGGCCGCCGTCACCGCGCAGGGCGCGATCGCCGAAGCCGCGCTGCGCCAGGCCGATCGCCCCGCCGCCTTGACGCCCGATCCCTTCCACGTCGCGCCAGCCTTGAACGAGGTGATGACCCGCCTTGCGGCCCAGCCCGACCGACTGATGCGGGCCCAGGCGGACCTCTTTGGGCAGTATATGGAGCTCTGGCAGAACGCGGCGCGACGCGCGGCCGGCGAAGAGGTCACGCCCGTTGTCGCCCCCTCGGCCGGTGACAAACGGTTCAACGATCCGGATTGGGCGTCCAATCCGATGTTCGACCTGATGAAGCAGTCCTATCTGCTGTCGTCGAACTGGCTCAACGGCCTGATCGCCGAGGTCGACGGCGTCGATCCGGCGACCAAGCGGCGGGTCGAGTTCTTCACCAAGATGCTGACCGACGCGTTTTCGCCGTCGAACTTCCTGATCTCCAATCCCGCCGCCCTGCGCGAGGTGGTGCAGACCCAGGGCGAGAGCCTGGTGCGCGGGATGCAGAACTTCGCGGCCGACCTGGAGCGCGGCGGCGGCCAGCTGGCCATCAGCCAGACCGATCTCGCCAAGTTCAAGGTCGGCGAGAACGTCGCGACCGCGCCGGGCAAGGTCGTCTACCAGAACGATATCCTGCAACTGCTGCAGTTCGACCCAACCACGGAAACTGTATGCGAGATCCCGCTGCTGATCTTCCCGCCGTGGATCAACAAGTTCTACATCATGGACTTGCGCCCCGAGAATTCGATGATCCGATGGCTGACTAGCCAGGGCTTCACGGTTTTCGTGGCGTCCTGGGTCAACCCGGACCAGAAGCTCGCCGCCAAGACCTTCGAAGATTACATGTTCGAGGGAATCTACGACGCCGCCCAGCAAGTCATGACCCAGTGCGGCGTCGATCGGGTCAACACGGTTGGCTACTGCATCGGCGGCACGCTGCTCTCGGTCGCCCTGGCGCACATGTCAGCGCGTGGCGACAAGCGCATCAACTCGGCCACCTTCTTCGCCGCCCAGCAGGACTTCGCAGAGGCCGGAGACCTGCTCCTCTTCACCAACGAGGAATGGCTGCAGTCCATTGAGCAGCAGATGGACCAGGCAGGCGGCTTCCTGCCCAGCCAATCGATGGCCGACACCTTCAACGCGCTGCGCGGCAACGATCTGATCTGGTCGTTCTTCGTCAGCAACTACCTGATGGGCAAGGAGCCACGCCCCTTCGACCTGCTGTTCTGGAACGCCGACCAGACCCGGATGCCCAAGGCGCTGCACCTGTTCTATCTGCGCAACTTCTATAAGGACAACGCCCTGACCACCGGAGCGCTCAGCCTGGGCGGCGAGCGGCTGGACCTCTCGAAGGTCAAGATCCCGATCTATGTGCAGTCCTCGAAGGACGACCACATCGCGCCGTATCGCAGCGTCTATCGCGGGGCCAAGGCATTCGGCGGTCCCGTCACCTTCACCATGGCGGGCTCGGGTCATATCGCCGGGGTCATCAACCATCCGGACGCCAAGAAGTACCAGCATTGGACGAATGATCAGCTCCCAGCCGACGTCTCGCAATGGATCGCCGGCGCTCAGGAGCATCCCGGCTCCTGGTGGCCACATTGGGCGACCTGGCTGAAAGCGCGTTCGGGCGAGCAGGTCCCGGCCCGCGATCCGGCCAAGGGTAAACTCAAGCCGCTGGAGGACGCGCCAGGCTCGTTTGTGCTCGTAAAGTCACAACCGTAACGATCCTGACCGGGTTCTCTCTATGGCGGCGAAGGCGAACCAAGTTCGCCCAAAAGTCGCCAGGATCATAGCCAAGCTTCCGCGCCATGCTCACGCTCAGTCGCCGGACCGCCCTTGGGATGTTCGCCGCCGCACCGGTTCTGGTGCGCGCGGCGCCCGGTTACGCCTTGATCCCGGACGCCGGTCGTAAGCTGGCCGCCGCAGCCCGCGCGCAGGTCGGCGTCACGGTGGATTACGACGCCAGCTATCGATCGATCGGCTATCCGAACGGCGACGTCCTGCGGACCAGCGGGGTCTGCTCCGACGTCTTGATCCGCGCCGCTCGCGACGCATGGGACATCGACCTGCAGCAACGCGTGCACGAGGACATGAAGGCAGCGTTCGACGCCTACCCCTCGCGTCGAGAGTGGGGGCTCACCTCGCCCGACGCCAATATCGATCATCGGCGGGTGCTGAATCTCGAGGCGTTTCTCGTACGCCAGAAAGCCAGGCTCCCCCTACCCGCCCCTAGGCTTTTCTGGGGTGACGCTTTTGAGAACGTCGCGCCGGGCGACGTCCTGACCTGGCGCTTGACGGGCGGGCGTCCGCACCTGGGCGTCGCCGTCAGCGGGCCCGAAGACGTGCGCGTCGCGCACAATATCGGTGATGGCGTGAAGGAAGAGCCCTTGTGGCGCTTCAAGCTGCACAAACCCGCCGGCCATTACCGCTGGCGGGTTTGAGGCGGGCCTAAAGGCCGGCCGCCTCATCCAGGCCGAGCGCGATGTTCAGGTTCTGAACGGCCGCGCCGGACGCGCCCTTGCCCAGATTATCCAGCAAGGCGGCCAGGCGCGCCTGGCCACTGGTGTCCGAGCCAAAAACGAACAGCTTCAGCCGATTGGTGCCGTTCAGCCCTTCCGGATCGAGAGTGGTCAACGCCTTGGCTTCGTCGAGCGAGGCGACCTCGACAAACCGCTCGCCGGCATAGTGGTCCGACAACGCCGCGTGGATGGCGCCCAGCGACGGCGTAGCGTGAAGCGTGACGAAGTGCAGCGGCATCTCGACGAGCATGCCCTGCATGTAGCGTCCGACGGCCGGGGCGAAGAATGGGCGGGTCAGCAAGCCGCCATGCTTCTGCATTTCGGGAACGTGTTTGTGCGCCTGGGACAGTCCATAAATCCGGAATGGGACCTTGGTGTAGTTGGCGGCGCTCTCATCCTCGAACTCGGCGATCATCGCCTTGCCGCCGCCGCTGTAGCCGGAGACGGCGTTGTAGGAGACCGGCAGCTCGGGCGGCAGGATGCCGGCGCTGACCAGCGGCCGCGTCAGGGCGATCGCGCCGGTCGGGTAGCATCCCGGATTGGAGATCCGCTTGGACGCGGCGATCTTGCCGCGCTGGTCCTTGTCCAGCTCCGGAAAACCGTAGGCCCACCCCTCGGCCGTGCGATAGGCGGTCGAAGCGTCGATGATCACCGTGCTCGGATTGCTGACCAGCGAAACGGCTTCCTTGGCGGCCTCATCGGGCAGGCACAGGATCACCGCATCGGCGCTGTTAAGCATCTCAGCCCGGGCGTCGGCGTCCTTGCGCTTGTCGGGATCGATCGAGATCAGTTGCAGGTCGGTGCGACCGACCAGGCGCTCGCGGATCTGCAAGCCCGTAGTGCCGGCTTCGCCGTCGATGAAGACCTTGGGAGCGTTCGCCATGGCGGACTCCAATCCGAACAGGAGACAGAACAAGAAAAAGGGCGCTTCGGCCGAACCGAAGCGCCCTTTCCCGTAGACGTAATCGTCGCGATTAGCGCTTCGAGAACTGGAAGCTGCGGCGGGCCTTGGCCTTGCCGTACTTCTTACGCTCGACGACGCGGCTGTCGCGGGTCAGGAAGCCGTGCGGCTTCAGGACCGGGCGCAGGCCGGGTTCGTAGTAGGTCAGAGCCTTCGACAGGCCGTGACGGATCGCGCCGGCTTGACCCGACAGGCCCGAGCCTTCCACGGTCACGACGACATCGAATTGACCGAGGCGATCGGTCACTTCCAGCGGTTGCGCGATCATCATGCGCAGCACCGGACGGGCGAAATAGACTTCCTGGTCACGACCGTTGATCGTGATCGAGCCCTTGCCCGGCTTGATCCAAACGCGCGCGATGGCGTTCTTGCGCTTGCCGGTCGCGTAGGCGCGGCCTTGGGCGTCGATCTTGGGTTCGGCCGGAGCGGCAGCTTCCGGGTTGCTGGACAGGCTGGCCAGCGCGTCAAAGCCTTGAGCGTCGGTCATAGCTTAGAGGCTCCGGATGTTCTTGGCGTTGCGGCCCGCGAAGTCGACGACTTCGGGGTTTTGCGCTTGGTGCGGGTGCTCACCGTTGTTGTAGATGAGCAGGTGGGTCAGCTGCTTGCGAGCCAGCGGGCTCTCCTTGGGCAGCATGCGCTCAACGGCCTTCTCCAGGACGCGCTCGGGGAAACGACCGCCCAGCACCTTGCGCGGGGTGGTTTCCTTGATGCCGCCCGGGTGACTGGTGTGACGGTAGTAGACCTTGTCGTCCAGCTTCTTGCCGGTGAACTTCACCTTGTCGGCGTTGATGACGACGACAAAGTCGCCGCAATCGACGTGCGGGGTGTAGTCAGGACGGTGCTTGCCGCGAAGACGCATGGCGATGAACGAAGCCAGACGGCCGACAACGGCGTTCTCGGCGTCGACCACGATCCACTTCTTCTCGACCTCGGCTGGCTTCAAGGAAGCCGTGATCTTTTGCATGGGATTGATCCGTAATTTCCAGTGCGTCAGGGCTTGCAGAACAGGCTCCAACAGCGTGAGCGGCGGCTGTTACGCGACACCACCCGCACTGTCAACACAGTGATCGTGAATTTTATAGAAAATACTTTAAAAACAATGTGCTAAATAATGCGGTATTATAATACCCTATCCCGCTGGTCAAGTTGTCACGAAACGTCGGCATAGCGTCCCGCGCCCCCCCCTTCTCCCGAGGACCCACCATGGCCGTTTCCCGCAGAACGTTCCTGAGCGCCACCGCCACCAGCATCGCCTTCGGAGCCTTCGCGGCCCGGGCCCAGGATGGCGCGTCGCCGGCCGAGACCTATCTGAACGAGGTCACGGGCTACGGCCCGCTGGTCGCCGATCCAAAGGGCATGATCGACCTGCCCGCCGGGTTCCGCTACCGCGTAGTCGCGCAGGTTGGCGAGGCGATGAGCGATGGCCTCATCCTGCCAGGTAAGTTCGACGGCATGGGCTGCTTCGCAGCCGGCGAGGATAAGGTCCTGCTGGTTCGCAATCACGAAATGTCGGTCTCGGACATCGCCGAGGGTCCGTTCGGCGCGCGTCAGCAATTCCTCGACCGGATCGACCGCAAACGTATCTGGGACTTTGGTAGCGATGGCGCGCCGCTGCCGGGGGGCACGACGACACAGCTCTATAATCTGAAGACCGGCCGGACCGAGCGCCAGCATATGAGCATCGCCGGGACACTGGTGAACTGCGCCGGCGGCGTCACGCCGTGGGGCTCGTGGCTGACGTGCGAGGAGACCACGATCAACGCCGGTGAAAAGGTCGGCAAGAGCCACGGTTACGTCTTCGAGGCGCCCAGCGCGCATGTCGGCCTTGTCGAACCGGTCGCGCTTACGGGTCTTGGCCGCTTCAAGCACGAAGCGGCCTGCATCGATCCGCGCACGGGCGTCGTCTATCTCACCGAAGATGTCGCCGACAGCCTCTTCTACCGCTTCCTGCCCAACGACCGGCGCAACTTGGCGGCCGGCGGCCGCTTGCAGGCCCTGGGCCTGGTCGATGCGCCCGAAGGCGGTGACATCCGTAACCAGAAGGAGCAATCGTTCCCGGTCCGTGGCTGGAAGGCCGTGCGGTGGATCGATCTCGATGGCGTCGACAATCCGCATGACGACCTGCGTCGACGCGGCCACAAGGCCGGCGCCGCAATCGTCTGCCGAGGCGAAGGCCTGTTTTTCGGTAAGGGAGAGCTCTACTTCACCGCCACCTCGGGCGGTCCCAAGGGCGCGGGCCAGATCTTCCGCTATGTCCCCAGCGCCTTCGAGGGCCAGCCGGGTGAGGCGGACCAGCCGGGCAAGCTGCAGCTGTTCGTCGAAAGCCAGAACACCCGCGTGCTCGACTACGCCGACAACCTGGTGGTGGCGCCGTGGGGGCACGTCATCATTTGCGAGGACCGCTATTCGGACACCCTACGCAATCACCTGCGCGGCGTGACGCCTGAAGGCAAGGTCTACACGCTGGCGCGGAACGTCCATAAGGACAACTCGGAGTTTGCCGGCGCTTGCTTCTCGCCCGACGGCGGCACCCTGTTCGTCAACGTGCAAAACCCGGGCTTCACCCTGGCGATTTCGGGCCCCTGGGGCGCGATCAAGATCTAGCGCCTCACCGACGGCGCTCCGCAAACCTTACGGAGCGCCGATCAGGGCCGGCGTACTCGCCACGCGAACATGGTCGTCACCGCCAGGAGCACCGCCGCGCCCGCCTGATGGAGGACGCCCAGGCTGATCGGCACCGCCGCCATCAGCGTCCAGACGCCCAGCGCCGCTTGAAGCGTGACAGTCATCGCCACCGCCAGCGCGGCCCGTTTACCATCGATGACAAGCGCACGATCGCGCCAGGCGATTACCGCCATGGCGATCGCCCCAACGAAAAGCGCGTAAGCGAACAGGCGGTGATTGAACTGCACGGCCGCTTGGCTATGCGCCAGCGTGCCCCAGAAGCCCGCACCGGCATAGTCCGCCGGGAAGAAGCGTCCGTTCATCAGAGGCCAGTCGTTGTAGATAAGACCCGCGTCGTTGCCGGCGACAAGCGCGCCGAGCAGGCTCTGGAAGTACACGGCTCCCAGAAAGGCGATGGCCCAGCCGCGCCAAGGGCTGCGCTCCTCGACGCGCGGCGCGCCGTTCCAAGCGTCCAGCGCGGTCCAGATCAGCACCACGAACAGCAGCAGGGCCAGGCCCAGGTGCGTCATCAAACGCTCCGGCGCGACCGAAACTCTCTCAGATAGGCCGCTGGACACCATCCACCAGCCCACAAGACCCTGCAGTCCGCCCAACGCCAGCATCACCCCGCACCGCCAAACCAAACGACGGGGGATGTCGCGCCGGATGAGGAACACGAGGAAGGGGATTGCGAAGGCCGCGCCGACGACGCGCCCCAAGAGGCGATGCGCCCACTCCCACCAGAAAATGCCCTTGAACTCGTCGAGGGTCATGTTCGGGTTCACCAACTGGTACTGCGGAATCTGCTTGTATAGTTCGAAGCTGTGCCGCCAGGCCTCATCGGACATCGGCGGCAAGGCGCCCAAAATCGGCTTCCACTCCGTGATCGAGAGCCCAGAGTCCGTCAGGCGGGTCGCCCCGCCCACGACGACCATGGCGAACACCAAGGCGGCGACGAAGAAAAGCCAGATCGCGACGGGACGCGAACGATCGGAACGCAGGAAAGACGTCATAGGGTCGGAAAAGCGCCACTTCTGGGCCGAATTGCGGCGATCCCTTCCCTACGCCCCTGATGTGCGGGCATCAATGTCTGTGTGGCCCGACATGACGGAGGCGACGCTTCGTGCGAAAGATCGGGGACAGGCGATCGGCCGGAGTCACAAATGAGTGGGATGGGCGTTTTCGCCGCGACGGTTATCGGCATACTCGCAGGCTGGATCGCGGACATTGTCCTGGCGCGCCGGCACTCGCTGTTCATCAAGCTCTTGATCGGCGTGATCGGCTCGTTCATCGGAGCATTCATCGCCTCGCGCATTGACCTGCATCTGCCGGGCTTCTTTGGCGAGCTGGTGGTCTCCAGCGTCGGCGCGATCTTGTTCCTGGCCGTGCTCGGCCTTATCCGGAGACCCGCGTGACCTCTCCCGACGCTCAGCCCCGAATGATCCCGGCCCGACTTCGTAAGCTGATCGGTTCCGTCGGCGTCCTTGTGATTCTGTTCGCCTGGATCTGGGTCTTCACCAGTCTCTACGATCATCTGCCGCAGAACCGCTTCGTCCATCTCGTCTATTTCGTGGCGCTGGGGCTGGGCTGGATCCTGCCGGTGATTCCGCTGATCTCCTGGATGGGCAAGGCCGATCAGCCGCTGGACATCGGACAACGCTAGACGCGCGTGACCACGCACCGCGCCTAGAGCGAGACGCCGAAAGCAGGAACCGGTTTCGGCGTCAC
This sequence comes from Pseudomonadota bacterium, assembly GCA_020161365.1. GTDB lineage: Bacteria > Pseudomonadota > Alphaproteobacteria > Caulobacterales > Caulobacteraceae > Caulobacter. The sequence goes on from JAIUNU010000009.1 coordinate 103,987, forward strand.
GCTGTCGGACAACATGAAAAAGGCCGCCCTCTCGGGCGGCCTTTCATCTTCCACGGTATCCCGAAGGAAATGGTCGGAGCGACAGGATTCGAACCTGCGACCCCTTGACCCCCAGTCAAGTGCGCTACCAGGCTGCGCCACGCTCCGACGCGGAAGGAGCGCCCTTATAGGCGCCGCTCCCGGCTTGGGCAACACCGATTTCGGCAGAAATCAATCGCGCGTCAAAAGACCGTCCAGCCGCGATTTGACAGCCGTCAGGTCGGCCAGCGCGAAGGCCAGGCGCCCGCGCACCTCCCCAACCAGCACGGTGTTCTGACGCGGCGCCTGATAGTCGAAACCGGCCTCAAGACTGGTTGAGCCGTTGGAACCGATGCCGGCGGCGATCACATGCGCCAGACCGTGGTCGCGGTGAAGCTTCTGTACGCCCTTGATCGTCAGGCCTTCGCCATGCAGCAGGGTTCGTACACCGTTCAACACGGCGATGTCCTGCGGGCGATAGAACCGGCGGCCGCCGGCGCGCTTCATCGGCCGGATGAACGAGAACTTGGTTTCCCAGAAGCGGAGCACGTGCTGCGGCACGCCCAGCTCTTCGGCGGCCTCGGAGATCGTGCGGAAGGCGTTAGGCCCCTTCGCCACCGCAAACGATCCTTAGCCGCCCAGGGCGCGATCGATACGCGCTTTCATGACCTGTGACGCCCGGAAACCGATCACGCGGCGCGGCTCGATCTCAGCGGGCTCGCCGGTCTTGGGGTTGCGACCCATGCGCGCGCGCTTGGCGCGCACCTGGAAGACACCGAAACCCGAGAGCTTGACGGTCTCGCCCTGCTCCAGCGCTTCGGCGACCAGATCGAGCGTGCGCTCAACGAGCCCCGCACAATCCTGGCGGGTCAGCCCGACTTCCTCATGAACCGCCTCGCACAGGTCGGCCCGGGTCAAAGTAGCGCCCTTCATGCAACCCCCTTCACGCGTATAGGAGCGATCTGAGATCGCCCTAGATGGAGCACTCGCGGCGATCCCAGGCATCGTGCGGCCGCCCTCAACTGGCTGTGCCCAAGCTCACCGACGACCTCATGCCGCGATTACCGCATGAAGTCAAAGACTCAACGGCAGGAGTTCATGCCGCCACAGAAGATTGCGCAAGGCTTATCGAGGCGCAGACCTAGAGCCGCACGACGCAAGCGCCCCAGGTCAAGCCGCCGCCCATGGCCTCCAGAAGCAGCAAGTCACCCTTCTTGATGCGGCCGTCCTTGATCCCATGCGCGAACGCGAGCGGGATAGAGGCGGCGGACGTATTGGCGTGGATCGCTACGGTCGAGATGACCTTGTCCTCATCAATGCCACAGCGATGCGCCACGCCTTGCAGAATGCGCTGATTGGCCTGATGCGGAATGAACCAGTCGACCTCGGCCACCGCGACGCCAGCGATCTCGGCGGCCGCGCGAATGGCCTCGGAGATATTGACGACGGCGTGCTTGAAGACCTGGTTGCCCACCATGCGCAGCTTGCCGACCGTACCGGTCGTCGACGGCCCGCCGTCGACATAGAGCAGGTCCTGCTTGGTCCCGTCCGCACGCAACGCGAATCCAAGCAGGCCCCGGTCGGCGGTTGTTCCTTCGCCCTGCCCTGGCTCCAGAACGATCGCGCCGGCGCCGTCGCCGAACAGGACACAGGTGCCCCGATCGCTCCAATCCATCAGGCGGGTCATGGCCTCGGCGCCGATCACCAGCGCGCACTTGGCGTGACCACGCGCCACGAAGCCGTCGGCGACGCTCATCGCATAGACGAAGCCGGAGCAGACGGCCTGGACGTCAAACGCGATACCGACCGGCGCGCCCAGCTTGCGCTGAACGATCGTGGCCGTCGCGGGGAAGGTCAGATCGCCCGTGGTGGTCGCCACGATGATCAGGTCGACATCAGCAGCGGTCTTGCCGGCCGCCGCCAAGGCCTCCTTGGCCGCTTCGAAAGCCATGTCCGAAACCGGCTGATCGTCCGCGGCCTGGTGACGCTGGCGAATACCCGTGCGCTCGACGATCCAGGCGTCGCTGGTGTCGACGAACTTGGCGAGATCGTCGTTGGTCACGACCTTGGGGGGCAGATAGGCGCCAACCCCCGTTACAACGCTTCTTACAACGCTCACTCGACCGCTCCCTGCGCGTCTGCGCCAGGCCCTTGCCCGACAGCGGGCGCAGCCGTCGCCGCGTTCGCGGTCAAGCGCTTCAGATTCCTGTCGATCTCAGCGCGGAAATCGCTGCGCGCGAGATTGGTGGCCACCCGGAGGGCGGAGGCGAAGCCGTTGGCGTCCGCGCCGCCGTGGCTCTTGACCACAATACCGTTCAGGCCCAGCAGCGGGGCCCCGTTCACGCGGCTGGGATCAAGGCGGTGGCGCATTTTCTTGAGCGCGCCCGAGGCGATCAAGGCGCCCAACATCGCCAGCGGCCCAGACGTCAGGGTGGATTTGATCTCGTTGGTGAAGAACCGCGCCAAGCCTTCCGCCGTCTTCAGCGCGACATTGCCGGTGAAGCCGTCGGTGACGACGACATCCACCGTCCCGTGGGCGATATCGTTGCCCTCGACGAAGCCGTGATAGTCGAAGTCCAGCGCGGTCTCCCGCAGAATGGCGTGGGCCTCGCGGACCTCCTCGTGGCCCTTCTGGTCTTCCGAGCCGACATTCAGCAGGCCGACCGTCGGCCGCTTGGCGCCATGAACAGCATGGTGAAACGCCGCCCCCATGATGGCGAACTCGACAAGCTGCGCCGCATCGCTTTCCACATTGGCGCCGACATCCAGAACCGTGGTGACGCCCTTCATCGTCGGCCAGTTGGCGACGATGGCGGGACGCTCAAGCTCGGCCCCCATGCGCAGGATCAGCTTGGAGATCGCCATCAAGGCGCCCGTGTTGCCTGCCGAGACGCAGGCTTGGGCTTGCCCTTCGCGGATCGCCTCGATCGCGTTCCACATGCTGGAGCCTTTGCCGCGCCGCATGGCTTGAGCCGGCTTTTCGTCCATGCCGATCGACTTGTCGCAGTGACGCACTTCACTCACCGCCTTGGCGGCGGGGCACTTGGCCAACTCCGACTCAATCGCGGCGCTGTCGCCGTGGAGCAGGAACCGCACGCCTGGCAGGGCCTGGAGCGCTTGGGCGATGCCAGGCACCACGATGGAAGGGCCGTGGTCGCCGCCCATGGCGTCGACTGAGATGACTAGGGATTGAGACACGTGGCGCTGTGAGCTCCGGCAGGCGGTCGCGCCGCCCTCAAGGCGGCGGACGATACATCCGCGTGATTATCACGCAAGCGGTCGAGTCGGACCTAGTCGGCGGGACAAGATCGTACTCAACGCGCTCGAAACGACTTCTCCGGCCCCTGAGAACGAGACCGGTTGGCCGCTGTGGTCAGTCTTCCTCGCGCTTCGTATTGAGGGCCTTGAGGGCGGCGAAGGGCGAAATCTCCGTGGGTTCGGGCGGCTGGACGAACACCGCGCCCGGCTTGCGAGGGAACGGATCCAGCTCCAGAGCCAGATGCTCTACGACATAGCCCGACACGTCGATCTTCTCGCCTTCCAGCACGTCCGGCGGGTCATCCGCATCTGGGTCGACGCCGAGATCGCCGAACTCTTCCTGGGGGGCGTTCTGGCTGTTGGCCGGCAGAACCCTCAGGCTGAAGCGCGCATCGATCGGCGTTTCGAAGTCGTCCGCCGTCGCGCTACAGGTCTGAATGACGCGGGCGCGAAGCACGCCGGAGATGTTGGCGCCGTCCAGCCACGAAGACAGATGAACCTCGGCCGTCAACGCTTCCAGACCGACTAGGCCCAATTGCTTGGCGATCGCCTTGCGTTGGTCGATCGACGGCTCAAGCCGCAGACTCACCGCGCCGCGATCCACCTGGGCCAGCGGGATCTCGCAGGGCCAGGCTGTCGTCACGGGTTCGGCCAAGTCACGTCTCCTTGCAGCAGGGCGTCCAGCGGCTGAGCCGCCAGCGCTTCACGGGTCTTCAGCACATAGGCCGTCAGGGCCGTCGCGTCGCCCTCGCCTCGTTCTTCCAGCACCGTCCGCTCGACAAGGGCGGTCGTAGCGGTGCTGTCCGGCAGACTGGCGACAGCGTCGTCATAGGCCTTCAAGCGGCCATAGAACGCGCCCGCGAGCTTCTTCATCTTCTTGCCGACCGAAGTGTCGGAGACGCCGATCTCGCGGAAAGCGTCGTCCAATCCCTTCACATAGGCGTCGAACACCGCCTGCGAGGTCTCGGCGGCCGCGTCGCCCTGCCCCTTCAAGCGCTCGATCAGAAGGATCACGTGCAGACTGAAAAGCTCGAAACGCCCTTCCATGGAATCGCGGACGCCGTAGTCACGATAAAAGATCGCCGATCGAGCCTGCCCGACCGCGGACGCATAGAGCTTGCCGCCCGCCACCTTGGCGGGTCTGGGCTTGAGCCACCTGTCCAGAAACATTCAAACGCCTCGATTTCGCCGCGACATCCCGCTATGCGCGGAGTCCGTCTTCACGCGGGCATTGAACTAAGCCCGCGCGGGCGATAGGTCAAAGTCTGCATTTTTCCGGTTCGGAGCCTTGATGTCTCGCCCCGCCGTTTTCGCCGCCGCCGTTCTGGCCCTGGCGCTCGCTTCCTCGGCGTGTACGCCGCTGACCAGCTACTCCGGTTTCCAGGCCATCGAGGCCAAGCCGGCGGAGATGAAGGTCGGCGAGGACAGCAAGTCCACCTTGATGGAGAAGCTCGGCTCGCCGTCGGCGGTGTCGACCTTCGACAACAACACCTGGTACTACATCTCCCAAACGACGGACCGCGTGGCGTTCTACATGCCGCGCGTGATCAAGCGCGATGTCGTGGCGATCAAGTTCAACCCGGCCGACGAAAAGGTCGCCTCGGTGAACACCTACACGCTGCAGGATGGGAAGGTCATCGCCTACAACGGCCGTGAGACCCCGACCCGCGGCCGCGAGATGACGATTCTCGAGCAGTTGCTGGGCAATGTCGGTCGAGGCGGCATGCTGCCTCAGGACGACACCGCGCCGGGCCAGCGCCCGGGCAATCGCTAGCCGAGACCGATCATCGAGCCGTTGGAACGGGCCGCCCATCCCTCGATGGGCGGCCTTTTCTGTATGTCCCGCGAGGATACTTTGACGTCGTGCGCCCAGGATGCGCCGTCAGCGTCGACTCTGACTATCCATACGCGTCAGGTCAGTCACCCAGCGTGCTTCTACTTCAGCGGTCGGATTCGCTAGCTTGTCAGCCGAAAGCAACCTTGAGCGAAACACTCTATCAACTCGATCATAGGATGCTTCGAATTGTCGCGCCCAAGGTTTCATGGCGCAGGTTCACGCCCAGGGGGGGGAGGCGCACCGTGGAGGGGATGGATTTTCGCGACGTCTCGATTCTCTTGGTCGACGACAACGTGAACATGCGCAGGGTGGTCGGCGCGATCCTGAAGGCCGCGGGCGTGCGCCGCATTTACGAGGCCAACAGCGGCGTTGAGGGTGTGAAGATCCTCCAGGCCCATGAGATCGACATCATTTTCACCGATCTCATGATGAAGCCGGGCGATGGCCTGTCGTTCATCCATTGGATCCGCACGGCGGACGCCAGCCCGAATAAGTTTGTCCCCATCATCATGATGACGGGGCACGCGACGCGACGTACCTTGAACGAAGCTCGCATGGCGGGCGTCACGGAGTTCCTCGCCAAGCCGCTGACCGCGCGCGGCGTGATGCACCGCATCAACGAGATCATCAACAACCCCCGGCCGTTCGTCCGGGTCAACGCGTATTTCGGTCCCTGTCGCCGACGGCGCATTGACCATGACTTCCAGGGCGCCGAGCGGCGAGGCGCCGCGCGGGGCGAGACGGAGGCCGCCGAGCAACTCAATCCGGAAGATGTCTACTAGGCGGCGCCCGCCCCTCGAAACACGCCCCGTAATGGAAAAACGCCCCGGAGCAAGCTCCGGGGCGTCTCCATTCCTGGCTGTCCCTAGGATCAGCCTCCGTGCGCCAGGACCGCCAGCAGCAGCAGAGCCACGATGTTGGTGATCTTGATCATCGGGTTCACCGCCGGACCCGACGTGTCCTTGTAGGGATCGCCGACGGTGTCGCCGGTGACGGCGGCCTTGTGGGTTTCGCCGCCCTTCTTGTGCAGCACGCCATTCTTATCGGTGAAGCCTTCCTCGATCACCTTCTTGGCGTTGTCCCAGGCGCCGCCGCCGCTCGTCATCGAGATGGCGACGAAAAGGCCGGTGACGATCACGCCCATCAGCATGGCGCCGAGCGCCGCGAAGGCGTCGACCTTGCCGGCGATGGCTTGGATCACAAAGAACAGCACGACCGGCGAGACCACCGGCAGCAGGCTCGGCACGATCATCTCGCGGATCGCGGCCTTGGTCAGGATGTCCACGGCCTTGCCGTACTCAGGCTTGACCTCGCCGGTCATGATGCCGGGGTTCTCGCGGAACTGGCGACGCACCTCGGCGACCACCGACTCGGCGGCGCGGCCGACAGCGGTCATCGACAGGCCGCCGAACAGGAACGGCAGCAGGCCACCGAACAACAGGCCGACCACGACATAGGGGTTCGACAGGTCGAAGGTCACCGCGCCCATGCCGTCGAAGAAGCTGCCCGGCGCGGCGTTGGCCGAGAAGAACTTCAGATCTTCGGTATAGGCGGCGAACAGCACCAGCGCGCCAAGGCCCGCCGAACCAATCGCGTAGCCCTTGGTCACGGCTTTGGTCGTGTTACCCACGGCGTCAAGCGCGTCGGTGGTGACGCGGACTTCCGGCGGCAGGCCAGCCATCTCGGCGATGCCGCCCGCGTTGTCGGTCACCGGACCAAAGGCGTCCAGCGCGACGATGAAGCCGGCCAACGACAGCATGGTCGTGGTGGCGATGGCGATGCCGAACAGACCCGCCAAGTTATAGGTCACCACGATGCCGACGATGATGGTCAGGGCCGGCAGAGCCGTGGACTCCAGCGACATGGCCAGGCCCTGAATGACGTTCGTGCCGTGACCGGAGACCGAAGCCTGAGCCACCGACTTCACCGGTCGGAAGCCCGTGCCGGTGTAGTACTCGGTGATCATGACGATAGCGGCGGTGACGACCAGACCGGCCAGACCGCAGTAAAACAGCGCGTCGGCGCTATACGAACGCCCACCGACCTCGACAGCGGTCGGAACCAGCTGGTGGATCACGTACCACACGGCCGGGATCGACAGGACGCCCGTCACGATCAGACCCTGATACAGAGCCCCCATGATGTTCTGGCTCTTGCCCAGCCGGACGAAAAAGGCGCCGATGATCGAGGTGACGATGCAGACCGCGCAGATCGCCAACGGCAGCAGCATCATCGCGCTGACGGCTTCGGTTCCGCGGAAGAAGATCGCCGCCAGAACCATGGTCGCGACGGTGGTCACGGCGTAGGTCTCGAACAGGTCGGCGGCCATGCCGGCGCAGTCGCCGACATTGTCGCCCACGTTATCGGCGATCGTCGCGGCGTTACGCGGATCATCTTCCGGAATGCCCGCCTCGACCTTGCCCACAAGGTCGCCGCCCACGTCAGCGCCCTTGGTGAAGATGCCGCCACCCAGACGCGCGAAGATCGAGATCAGCGAGGCGCCGAAGCCCAGCGAGACCAGGGAGTCGACGACGACACGACCCGTGGCGTCATGGCCGGTCGCGAGCAGCACGTAGTAGTAGCCCGCCACGCCCAACAGCGCGAAGCCGGCGACCAGCATGCCGGTCACGGCGCCCGAGGTGAAGGCCATCGAAAGCCCCTTGGCCAGGCTCTCGGAAGAGGCCTGCGCCGTCCGAACGTTGGCGCGAACCGAAATCAACATGCCGGCAAAGCCCGCAGCGCCCGACAGCGCGGCGCCCAGCGCGAAGCCGACAGGCTGCTCCCAAGATTTGAAGAAGAACGCCAAAGCGGCGATCACCACCACGCCCACGAGCCCGATGGTCGTATACTGGCGGTTCAGATAGGCCTGAGCCCCTTCCTGGATCGCCGCGGCGATCTCCTGCATCCGTGCGTTGCCGGCCGAGGCCCGCATCAGACTAGCCGTCTGCACGGCGCCATAAAGCACCGCCAGAAGCCCGGCCCCAATGGCCAGATAAAGCCAAACACTCATTAGGTTCTTCGCCCCTTCGCGTTTCTCAATCACGAGGGGACGCCGGTCCGGGCGCAGACGGAATGACGCATGTCAAAGCCGCCACCCGGATCGACGGGCGGGCCTTATGGCCTCGTATCCCCTCGATGCTCCCTGAAATATGACGGCGATAACACCGTCATCCGGAAGAGACTGTCAGATGGCCGGGAGGCGCGCAACCCGTGTCGGCGTAAGCGTTTGACCGCGCAAAGCTTCGCAACGAGCCGGAATTCAGGGACGCGGTGACTCGGTTTCGACGGGCCGCGCGCCCCCCGCCTTGGGAGGCATCAACTGCTGCCTGGGGATTTGCTTGACGATCTCGACGGACGCCACTTTGCCCTTGCCGAAAAGCGCGGAGCACTGGTTGAGGACGAAGGCCTTCAGGCGGTCGCCATCGACTTCCTTCCAGGTGTCCGCGCGCGTGAACGGCGTCTTGTAAGCCGCGCGAACAATGGCGTCGCGCAGGGCGGGCTCCTTGTCCTTGAAGGAGGACGCGTCAGCGCCAGACGCCAGCTTGAGGTTCATCGCCACGAAGACGTAGTTGACGATCCGGCCATTGGCGATGATCGGAATCGTCATCGATCCCAGCTTGTATGTCGGGTCCAAAGCCTGCTCGCCGCCTTCCTTCTTCTCAGAGGCCATGGCCGGCGCCGAGACCGAGGACAGGACGACGACGCCGAAGACGGCGGCGACCAGGAAGCGGCGCGAGAGCGAGGTGCGATCGATCATGGCCTACGCCATTAGGCCAAAGGCCTTGAAATTCGGCTAACCGTGAAGCCAGCCCAGGCGTGATGGCGTGACATCACGGCCCTTGTAGTAGGCCGAGACCCCCTCGCCTTCCACGAACTCGCCGATTTCGCTGACCTTGACGCCGGCGGCGGCGGCGGCGACGCGGAACGCCCAGGCCTCGTTCGGATCGACTGCACAAACGATCTCGTAGTCGTCACCGCCCGAGGCGAGCGAAATTCGTCCCTCGACCTGCTCGGGCTGCTGCTCCAGCCAGGCCTGAGCGCCAGGCGACAAGGGCAGACGCTCCAGGTCGACTCGCACCCGACAGCCGCTCGCCTTGGCGATGTGGCTGCTGTCGGCCAAGAGGCCGTCGGAAACGTCAGCGGCGGCCTTGGCATGGGTGCGCATCGCGTCGCGCAGCGTCACGCGCGGCTCCGGCTGGCGGTACCGGCGAAGCATGGCGCCATCGGCGTCCAGGACCTCGCCCCACTGAGCCAGCAAACCGAGCCAACCATCACCGATCGTGCCCGAGACCATCAGACGATCTCCCGGCTTGGCGCCGCGACGCAGGATCGCTTCACCTTCCGGAACCCAGCCCACAAGCGTGGCCGAGACGACCAGTGGACCCGACGTGGTCACCGTGTCCCCGCCCAGCAGGGAAATGTCGAACAAGGCGCCGTCTTCAGCCAGACCGCGCGCGAAGGTCTCCCGAGAGGTGACGTCCGAACCGGACGGCCAGCCCACGGCGAGAAAGTAGCCGTAAGGCTCGGCGGCCTTGGCGGCGAGGTCGGAGAGATTGGTGCGGAGCAGCTTGCGGGCGACCACGTCGAGCGCCTCTTCCGCGAGGAAGTGGACGCCGGCCACCATGGCGTCCTTTGTCACCACGAGATCATAGCCGGGCCGCGAGGGCAGAACGGCCGCGTCGTCGAGCAGATCAAGCGCCGCCTGATCCCCGCGAGTCAGCGGGCGGAGCAGGCGCTCGATATGGTCAAACTCGGTCGCCGGGGCGGTCGTGGCGACCGCCGCGTCGTCTTCAGCAAACCAGTCTTCTTCGTCAGTCTCGTGCATCACGGGCGATCGCGTCGAGGGCGCCATTAATGAAGCCTGACTCAGGACCCTCAAAAAAGGATTTCGCGATCTCAACATATTCATTGATGACCACTTCGGTCGGAACGTCCGAACGGTACATCAACTCGAAGGCGCCGGCCCGAAGCACCGCCCGCGCCGTGGCGTCCAGTCGCTCCAGCCGCCAGCCCGAGGCCAGGCGCTTGACGATGCCCTGGTCGATCTTGGCCTGGTTGGCCACCACGCCGCGCGCCAGGTCGGCGAAGAAGGTTTCGTCGGCCGCGGCCAGTTGCTCGCCTTCGACATCACGATCGAAGCGATGCTCGCCGAACTCGCGGATCACGGAGTCGACCCCGGCGCCCGACACTTCCATCTGGTACAGAGCCTGCACAGCAGCCAGACGGGCCACCGAGCGCGGTTGGATTCGGTTAGCGCTCATCGGGCCTGCCCCAGCAACTGACGCTTCAGCGCGATGGTCTCCAGACAAGCCTTGGCGGCCGCGCCGCCCCGGTCGCCTTCACTGAGCCGAGCCCGAGCCCAGGCCTGAGCTTCGTCATCGACGGTCAGAACCCCAAACCCGATCGCCAGACGCTTGGCGACACCCAGGTCCTGCAAGCCGCGCGCCGTTTCATTGGCGACCAGCTCGAAATGGTAGGTCTCGCCGCGGATCACGGCGCCCAGCGCCACATAACCGTCGTAGCGCACGCCTACGGGACGGTGTCCGGCGTCCTCCGCCATGGCGATCACCGTCGGGATCTGCAGCGCGCTGGACACGGTGATCACATCGTACTCGGCGCCTTGCGCCTCAATGGCCTGTGTCGCTCCGCGCAGCAGTTCGTCGGAGATGCCCGAATGGCTTCGGCCCTCCACGATCAGCAGGCGGATGTTGTCTTCAACCATCTAGCTCAATTCTCCACGGCCGCGCGCGCCGCGCGATCCTACAAACACACATCAGGATTAACGGACTATGGCTCTTCTTCGCCGCCGTCGCTCAAACCTTCCTCGGTGAGGAACTTGGCGAAGTCGCTGGTTTCCTTGAAATCCCGGTAAACGGACGCGTAACGGACATAGGCCACGTCATCGAGCGATTTCAACGCCTTCATGACCATTTCCCCAACCGTCGAAGAGGGAAGTTCGGTCTCGCCCATGCTTTCGAGCTGTCGAACGATGCCGTTGATCATCCGCTCAACCCGCTCAGGATCGACCGGGCGCTTCTGCGTGGCGAGCCCCACGGAGCGGACCAGCTTGTCACGATCGAACGGCGAGCGTCGCCCCGAACGCTTGACGATGATGAGCTCGCGCAGTTGCACACGCTCGAATGTCGTGAAGCGCCCGCCGCATTCAGGGCACATCCGGCGGCGACGGATCGCCGCGCCGTCTTCCGACGGGCGGCTATCCTTGACCTGGCTTTCGGCATGGCCGCAGAACGGGCAACGCATGATCTAGCCCCCTCCGCGGCGCTATCCCGCTATTAGTTGTAGATCGGGAAGCGAGCCGTCAAGGCCAGCACTTCCTCGCGCACCTTGGCCTCGACTTCGGCGTTGCCGTCGGGGCCGTTGGCTGACAGGCCGTTGACCACCTCGCCGATCAGTTCGCCCACGCGTGTGAACTCGGCTTCCTTGAAGCCGCGCGTGGTTCCCGCCGGCGTGCCGAGGCGAATGCCCGACGTGATGGTGAACGGCGCCGTGTCAAATGGCACACCGTTCTTGTTGCAGGTCATGTAGGCGCGCTCGAGGCTGTGCTCGGCGTCACGGCCCGTCACGCCCTTAGGGCGCAGGTCGACCAGCATCAGGTGGCTGTCGGTGCCGCCCGAGACGATGTTCACGCCCGACTTCAGCAAAGCTTCGGACAGTGCGCGCGCATTGGCGACGACCTGATGCGCATAGGCCTTGAACGCCGGCTGCAGCGCTTCGCCGAACGCCACGGCTTTGGCGGCGATGACGTGCTCCAATGGACCGCCCTGCAGGCCAGGAAACACAGCCGAATTGACCTTCTTGATGATCGCTTCGTCGTTAGTCAGCACCATGCCGCCGCGCGGGCCGCGCAGCGTCTTGTGCGTGGTAGTGGTCACGACATGCGCGTGCGGAATCGGGTTGGCATAGGCGCCGCCCGCGATCAGGCCGGCGTAATGGGCCATGTCGACCATCAGGTATGCGCCGATCGAGTCGGCGATCTCGCGGAACTTGGCGAAGTCGATTTCACGGCTATAGGCGCTGCCGCCGGCGATGATCAACTTGGGTTTTTCGCGCTGAGCCACCTCGGCCACGCCGTCATAGTCGATCAACTGGTCCTGCTGGCGGACAGTGTAGGAGATCGGCTTGAACCACTTGCCCGACTGGTTGGCGGGGCTGCCGTGCGTCAAATGGCCGCCGGCGGCGAGATCCATGCCAAGGAACGTATCGCCCGGCTGCAGCAGCGCCATGAAGACCGCCTGGTTGGCCTGAGAGCCGGAGTGCGGCTGGACGTTGGCGAAGGCCGCGCCGAACAAAGCCTTGGCGCGCTCGATCGCGATCGTCTCGATCTCGTCGACATACTCGCAGCCGCCATAGTAGCGCTTACCCGGATAGCCTTCCGCGTACTTGTTGGTCAGGATCGAGCCCTGAGCCTCCAGCACGGCCTTCGAGACGATGTTCTCCGAGGCGATCAGCTCGATCTGGTTCTGCTGGCGACCCAGCTCGCGACCGATCCGATCGAAAATGTCGCGGTCCGCTTTGGCGAGGTCCGCGCCGAAAAAGGCGCTGAGGTCAGTTTGGGTCATCACGCTCTCCTGGCGTTGCGGGGAGTCGGCAGAGGCGCCCTCTTTAACGGGATAGGCGCGGCGATCAATCTCGGAACCACACGCATTGTCGCGCGTTGACGACCCGCAGGGCGCGTCCGCTCCCTGCGCCAGTTCGTACGACAACAACGAAAATGGGGAATCTGATGGCGTCTCAGGGTGGCGGAACCACAGGCACGATGATCGACGATGTCGATGTTCTTGGGCTCAGCGCTGAAATCGTCGCCGCCTATGTAGGCCAGAACACCGTCCCTCAGTCGGCGATCCCAGACCTGATCAGAACCGTCCACGCCGCGCTTTCCAGCCTCAAGACCGGCGAGGACGCGCCGCGACCGATAGAGAAAGCCAAGCCCGCGGTCCCTGTGAGCCGGTCGGTGCAGCACGATTTCATCGTCTGCCTCGAAGACGGAAAAAAGCTGAAGATGCTGAAGCGCTATTTGCGCTCGCACTACGACATGAGCCCCGAGGAGTATCGCCGGAAATGGGGCTTGCCGCCTGACTATCCTATGGTGGCCCCAGCCTATGCGGCGCGCCGCTCGGACTTCGCCAAGCAGATTGGCCTCGGCAAGGGCGTGCGGCGAGGCAGCTAAACCGTTGTATAGACAAGGGAACGCCGCCGGCTTCCGGCGGCGTTCTTGATTTCGTGGGCTTTGACGGCGTCCGAAGCTGAAGGTGCGCGTCTTCCCCTTAAGCCGCGTAACCGCCCATGCGGGCGACGTTGCAGTGGGCCCAAAGCTTCTCCATCGCCGCCACCAGCTTGCGCATCATGTCGTCGGTGTGGAAAGGCGTCGGCGTGAAGCGCAGGCGCTCAGTGCCGCGGGGCACGGTCGGATAGTTGATCGGCTGCACATAGACGCCAAAATCGGCCAGCAGCATGTCGCTGATCATCTTGCAGTGGACGGGATCGCCGACCAGCACCGGAACGATGTGGCTGACGCTGTCCATCACCGGCAGGCCAGCCGCCTTGAACATCGCCTTCAGGGTGGCGGCGCGCTCTTGGTGGATCTCCCGCACTTCCGGGTGCTGCTTCAGCCAACGCACGCTGGCCAGAGCGCCGGCCGTGAGGGCCGGCGGCAGCGAGGTGGTGAAAATGAAGCCGGAGGCCATCAGACGGATCGCGTCGATCACCTCGGCGTCGCCGGTGATATAGCCGCCCATCACGCCGAAAGCCTTGCCCAGCGTGCCTTCGATGATGTCGATCTCGCCCATCAGGCCGTCGCGCTCGGCGACGCCACCGCCACGCGGCCCGTACATGCCGACGGCGTGGACTTCGTCGAGATAGGTCATCGCGCCGTACTTCTTGGCCAGCGCCACGGTGCCGGCCAGGTCGGCGACATCGCCGTCCATCGAATAGACGCTCTCGAACGCGATCATCTTGGGCGCATCGGCCGGCGCTTCGGCCAGCAGCTGCTCAAGATGGGCTAAGTCGTTGTGCTTGAAGATCTTGCGCGGGCCACCGCCGTTGCGGATGCCGGCGATCATCGAGGCGTGGTTCAGCTCGTCCGAAAAGATGATCAGGCCGGGCAGGATCTTCTGCACGACCGACAAGGTCGCCTCATTCGACACGTAGCCGGACGTGAACAGCAGGCCGGCTTCCTTACCGTGCAGGTCAGCAAGTTCCTGCTCCAGCAGGACGTGGTCGTGATTGGTGCCAGAGATGTTGCGCGTGCCGCCCGAGCCCGAGCCGTGCTCGTCAACGGCCGCCTTCATGGCGTCCACAACCACGGGGTTCTGACCCTGACCGAGATAGTCGTTGCTGCACCAGACGACGACTTCCTGTTCCGAGCCATCCTGGCGCGTCCAGGTCGCACGCGGAAACTGACCGCGCTGGCGCTTCAGGTCGGCGAACACCCGGTAGCGACCCTCTTCGCGGATCTGAGCGACGGCGCTGCGGAACGCGGCTTTGTAGTCCATGTCGATCTCTAAACCGCCGCCCCGTTGAGCTGGCGATCCCCTAAGTCCAGGCCTGGCTTTTCGCACCTGTCGCCCGCAGTGTCTATCTAAGGGCGTTTACCTAGCAAATCGAAAGAGCGGATGGCCCCTATCGAGCTACTCGATACACGTCCTGCAGCATGACCTCTTGGACGATTCAATGAAGATCGCCCAGCCTTCCGCGCAGTAACGCGATCACCGCCGAGAAATCCTTTCCGCCGAAGCCGTTGGCGTCGAACAGCGCGTACAAGGCCTCGGCCTGCGCGCCCATGGGCGTCGAGGCTCCCGCCTTGGCGGCGGCCTCCTGCGCGAGCTTCAGGTCCTTGAGCATCATCGCCGAAGCGAAACCGCCCTCGTAGCCGCGGTCTGCGGGGGTTTGGGGCCCCACGCCCGGCACAGGACAATAGGACGTGATCGACCAGCATTGGCCGGAAGACTTGCTCGCAATCTCGAAGAATCGGTCGGCGGCCAGGCCTAGCTTTTCGGCCAGGGCGAAGGCTTCGCAGGTTCCGAGCATCGAGACGCCCAGCAGCATGTTATTGCAGATCTTGGCCGCCTGCCCCGCGCCATGGTCGCCCGCATGGATGGTGATGCGCGACATCGGGGCGAGCGCGGCTTCAACTGCGTCAAAATCACGCGCCTCGCAGCCCACCATGAACGCCAGCGTTCCCGCCTCGGCGGCCATGACTCCCCCGGACACCGGCGCGTCAGCAAAGCGGAAGCCCGCCTCCGTCGCCTGGCCCGCCACCTGGCGGGCGCTGTCCACGTCTATGGTCGAACAATCGATCAGCAGGGCGGACTTCGGCGCATGTTTCAGGATTTGCTCGCCATAAACCGCGCGGACATGCGGCCCCGCGGGAAGCATGGTGATGACGACCTCAGCCTCGGCGACCGCCTCAGCGACCGATGCGGCGGCTTGGCAGCCTGCGCTTACGGCCCGCTCGACCGCAGCCGCCGAAAGGTCGAAAGCGCGGACCTGGTGCTGGGCCCTGGCCTGATTGGCGGCCATGCCACCGCCCATGTTCCCCAGTCCAATAAAGGCGATACGCGTCATCTGGTGTTCCCTGCAAATGCGAACCGCGCCTCATGGGCGCGGCTCTTATCGTTGGTCCTGTTCGGCGTTCTTCAGCGCGCGGGCTTGCGGAACTTGTAGACGAACTGGTCGGTCTTGCCGCGAATGCCGGCGTCATAGACGTTGGCCGCGCGGGGGTCAGCCGGATTGCGAAGCACGCGCGTCTCGCCCTCGAAGATGAAGCCGGCGGCCGTAACCTCGGCCTTGACCACCGCCGGGTCGATCCGATGGAGGGTTTCGGTGTCCCGCAGACCCGAGCCAGCGTCGGCGACATGGTCGAGCACCAGGTAGACGCCGCCCGGCTTCAGCGCGCGGAACACCTGGCGGTTCACGACGCCCAGGTCCGCCGGGCCCATGAACTTGTTGTGCATGTCGTGATAGTTCTGAGCGGTGAAGACGAGGTCCAGCTTCTCCGGCGCGCCGAAATTCGGCAGCGTGTTCAGGATCACCTGAACGTTGGAATAGGCCGGATCGCGCGCAATGGCGTTCACCGCCGGTTCGCGCTTGGCCAGCTTGGTGAGCTCGTCGGGGACATAGGCGTAGACCTTGCCTTTGGGACCAACCGCCTTGGCGAAGATCCGCGTGAAATAGCCGCCGCCCGGGATCAGGTCCGCGACCTTGGCGCCGCTCTTTACACCCGCGAACGCGAGGACCTCTCCGGGGTGACGGTCCTTGTCGCGAACCATGTCGGCCGCAGGGCGTGACGGGTCGCTCAGCGCGGCGGCGATGTTGGACGGCAACGCGATGGCGACCGGGCCGGAAGGGGGCGGCGGCGGCGGCCCCATCATCGGCTCGGTGGCGCAGGCGGCGAGCCCCAGCACGGCGACGAGACTTAGAAGCGGCTTACGCATGGCATTCCTTCCGAACCGACGTGTTCTTCTTGCCGATAGGTTAGCGCACGACATCCGCTACGTCAGCGGTGTCCATTCCTCATCCGCCGGCAACGGTGCAAAGATTTCGGCGAGGGCCGCATCGGTGACGTCCTCGACGGAAGCGGGCGACCAGCGCGGCGCGTTGTCCTTGTCGATAATTACGGCCCGAACGCCTTCGATGAAGTCGTGCTTCATCACCACGCGCGAACCGATCCGGTACTCCATGGCCATGTTGTCGGCGAAGTCTTCCATCGCCGCGCCGCGCTTGAGCTGTTCGAACGCGACCTTCAGGGTCTGGGGCGACTTGGTCTTCATGACCTCAAGCTGCGCCTTGCCCCAATCGCTGGAATCGAGCGTGAGGAACTCGAAGATCTCCTCGACGCTCTCGCCGACGAACAGCCGGTTCAGATCCTGTTCAAAGCCCAGCAGCGAGGCCTTGCCGGCGTCGGCCCGGTACTTCCGCAGCGTCTCGTCGATCCGGCGCGGATCGGCGACGATCGCCTTCTTCAAACCCTCGACAGCGCCAAACTCGACGAAGTGGGTGGCGATGCCCAGACGCATGCAGTCCGCGCCCTTGATCCGCGCGCCGGTCAGCGCCAGCCACAGCCCCGCCTTGCCCGGCAAGCGCGGCAGGTACCAGCCGCCGCCCACATCGGGGAACAGGCCGATGCCGGTCTCGGGCATGGCGAAGGTGGTGCGCTCCGTCGCGATTCGAACGTGCGCCGGCATCGAAACGCCGACCCCGCCGCCCATCACGATCCCATCCATCACCGCGACGATCGGGGTCTCGTAGGTGAAGAGTAGATGGTTGAGCTGGTACTCGGTGTGGAAGAACCGCCGAGCCTCGACGCCGTCCTTGGCGCCGCTCTCGGCCAGCATGCGAATGTCGCCGCCCGCGCAGAAGCCGCGCTCGCCCGAATGATCGATCAAAACCATGTAGATCTCGGGGTCGTCTTGCCAGTCCAGCAAGGCGCCGATCATGGTCTCGCACATGGCCAGCGTCAGGGCGTGCAAAGCCTTCGGCCGATTAAGGGTGATCCGCCCGACATTCTTCTCGACGCGGATCAGGACTTCGGGTTCGTCGGTCATTTCCAAGTCCTAAACCGGTTCGACCAAGGGTTCACAATCGAAGCGATCGATCTGGCCGTTCGAGAGCCGGAAAACAGCATCCTGGGGAATGTCGAGCCTCAGGGTCTCCTCGCGCGATAAACCGGCATAGGCGCCGCGCAGCAGCCGGCCGGCGACACCGTGGCTGACGACGATCAGGCGCCGTTCGTGTTCTGCGGCCTGTTCTTGCAGCCAGGCCGTCAGACGCGTGCTCATGGCCTCATAGGTCTCGCCGCCCGGGGCGTAGAATCCCCAGGCGTCATCCCGCACAAGGTGCGGGTTCTCGCCATGCACCTCGTCGCGCAAACGACCCGACCATTCGCCGACATCGATCTCGACCAGACGCTCGTCGAAATCGACCGCAAGTCCCAGCCGTGCGCCGATCGCTTCGGCGGTGTGCCGCGCCCGGCGCAGCGGGCTGGCGACCAGCCGCCACGGCGCGGGCGGGTCTCTGCGGATGAGATCGTGAAGAAGCGCGCCCATGGCCCGGGCCTGAAGAAGGCCTAGCGGCGTCAGGTCGGATTCCATCCGCCCCTGAAGTCGACCCTCGCGATTGTGGAAAGTCTGGCCATGGCGACAGAGATAGATCATCCGACGCTCACTGGCGGAACATCTCGCGGGCGATGATGACGCGCATGATCTCGTTGGTCCCTTCCAGGATCTGGTGCACCCGCAGGTCGCGCACGATGCGTTCCAGCGGATAGTCCTGGAGGTAGCCGTAGCCGCCATGCAGCTGCAAGGCGTCATTGGCCACCTGGAAGCCGGCGTCGGTGGCGAACCGCTTGGCCATGGCGCAGAGCTTGGTCGCCTCAGGGTGCTTGCTGTCCAGCGCATGGGCGGCGCGGCGCACCATCAGGCGGGCGGCCTCCAGTTCGGTGGCCATGTCGGCCAGCTTGAACTGCAGGGCCTGGAAATCCTTGAGCGGCCGTCCGAACTGGTTGCGGGTCTCAAGATAGACTTTGGCGGTGTCGAGCGCGAACTGGGCGCCGCCCAGCGAGCACGAGGCGATGTTCAGGCGCCCGCCATCCAGGCCCATCATGGCGAAACGAAAGCCCTCGCCCTCCTGGCCGATGCGGTTCTCTGCTGGCACACGGCAGTTGTCGAAATTCACCTGCGCCGTCGGCTGGGCGTTCCAGCCCATCTTGCGCTCGTTGGCACCGAAGCTGAGCCCTTCGGTCCCCTTCTCGACCACGAAGGCCGAGACACCCTTGGCGCCGTCGCCGCCTGTGCGCGCCATCACGACATAGATATCTGAAACCCCGCCGCCCGAGATGAAGGCCTTGCCGCCGTTCAGCACATAATGGTCGCCGTCCAGCTTCGCGGTCGTACGCATGTTGGCCGCGTCAGAGCCCGAGCCTGGCTCTGTCAGGCAGTAGCTGGCGATCAGTTCCATGGTCGTGAGGCGCGGCAGATAGCGCTTCCGCAGATCGTCAGACCCGAAACGGTCGATCATCCACGAGGCCATGTTGTGGATGGTCAGATAGGCCGCGACGGGCACGTCGCCATAGCTGAGCGCTTCGAAGATGATCGAGGCGTCGAGACGCGACAGACCGGAACCGCCGACGTCCTCCTTCACATAGATGCCCGCGAAGCCCAACTGGGCGGCCTCGCGCAGGGTATCGACCGGAAAGTGCTTGTTTTCATCCCAAACGGCCGAATGAGGGGCAAGCTGTCCCTCAGCAAAAGCGCGGGCGGCGTCCTGGATTGCGACTTGATCCTCGTTCAGCGCGAAATCCATCCGCACTTCCTCCCGTTCGGGGCAGAACCGCCCTCGCCTCTTTGACGGCTGACGTGCCGCGCCAAGCGCGCGGTGTCAATCGTGCGCCCCCCGCCATCATAGTCCATCGCCGAAACCTTCGAAGCGCCTGACGCCGGTGTGGCCTGAAATCCT
This sequence comes from Pseudomonadota bacterium, assembly GCA_020161365.1. GTDB lineage: Bacteria > Pseudomonadota > Alphaproteobacteria > Caulobacterales > Caulobacteraceae > Caulobacter. Next base: position 123,572 of record JAIUNU010000009.1, read on the forward strand.
CCGTTACACGGTGTGAATCGCCTGTTGGGGCGCACCCCCTTGATAACCATGGCCTTTCGCTCCAAATGCCCTGCTCCGGGGATGGCGTCCTCAATCCTAGAAGCCAGTTTGCTGCTCTGACCGTGATGCGTTTCGTGAAAACTCTTATGGCCGCCTTCACTGCGGCCCTGGCCGCGACCGCGTTCGCCGCGCCCGCCCATGCGGGCGGCGACATCACGCGCAGCTATGGCGTTTGGCGCAATCCGAAGAACACGGTTCATCTCGAAATCAAGAGCTGCGGCGCGGCGACCTGCGGCGTCGTGGTGTGGGCCAGCGCCAAGGCCGAGGCTGATGCGCGCAAGGCCGGCGCCGACACCCTGATCGGCAAGCAACTGCTCCGAGACTTCGAGGCGCAGGAAAACGGCTCGCTCCGGGGTCGCGTCTGGGTGCCCACGCTGCGGGTCACTCTGGTCGGCACCGCCGACGTTCTGGACGCCAAGACCATGCGCGCCAAGGGCTGCGTGCTTGGCAATCTTCTGTGCAAGTCGCAGGTCTGGACTCGCCTCGATGGCTCGTCGCTGCTGGCCTCGCGGGCCGCGCCGTAGGGCGCTACAGGCCCTTGCCTCACGAACCTGCTTGATTCAGCGCAAAACAAGCGCGACCCTCTAAGTGTACGTTGATAACCTAGACGCCCGTCAGAGGCGTCCGGTTCGACTGACCGTAAAGCGGCCGACACGGGAGGAACGGGCATGGCCGAGGCGGCGACGCTTCAAAAGTCCGCGCAAGGCGCGGCGACACAGCATTTCGATGTCATCATCGTCGGCGCCGGCATTTCCGGGATCGGCGGCGCCTATCACCTGACGACGCAAAGACCGGGCGTGCGCTTCGTCGTCCTGGAAGCTCTCGACGACTTCGGCGGCACCTGGCGGACCCACACCTATCCGGGCATTCGCTCCGACAGCGATCTCTACACCTTCGGCTATCGGTTCAAGCCCTGGGTCGGCCCGCCGATCGCTACGGCCGCCGAGATCCTCAGCTACATGGGCGAAGTGATTGAGGAAAACGACCTCGCTCCGCACATCCGCTATCAGCGCCGGATCAGCGCCGCACGCTGGTCCTCGAAAGACAAGCTGTGGACGCTGGAGGTGACAGGCTCGGACGGCGTCGAGACTTACACCACCAACTTCCTCTGGATGTGCCAGGGCTACTACCGGCATTCGGTCGGCTACACGCCCGACTGGCCGGGCATGGAGGATTTCGGCGGCCGGATCGTCCACCCCCAGACCTGGCCGGCGGATCTCGACCTGAAGGGCAAGAAGGTCGTCGTCATCGGCTCCGGCGCCACCGCTGCAACCCTTGTCCCCAATATCGCCGGCGACTGCGAGCACGTGACGCTTCTGCAGCGCTCGCCAACCTATTTCGTGCCGGGCCGCAACGAGAACGAGTTGGCCAACACCCTGCGCCAGCTCCAGGTCGACGAGACCTGGATCCACGAGATCGTTCGCCGCAAGGTGCTGTTCGACCAACATGACTTTACGCGGCGCGCGATCGAGGAATCCGACACCGTGAAGGCTGAACTGCTGGAAGGCGTGAAGATGTTCCTCGGCGAGGACTTCGATATCGCCAAGCACTTCACGCCCCGCTACCGCCCCTGGCGCCAGCGGATCGCCTTCGTGCCCGACGGCGACCTCTTCCAGGGCGTCGCCTCGGGCAAGGCCAGCGTGGTCACCGACGAGATCGAGCGCTTCACCAAGACCGGCCTGCTGCTCAAGTCCGGAGAAACACTCGACGCCGAAGTGATCATCACCGCGACGGGCTTTGACCTGTCGGTGCTGGGCGACATTGCCTTCGAGATCGACGGGCAACCGCTCGACTTCGCCAAGACGGTCACCTACCGCGGCATGATGTTCACCGGCGTGCCGAATCTCGTCTGGGTGTTCGGCTATTTCCGCGCCAGTTGGACCTTGCGGGCGGACCTGATCGGCGACTTCGTCTGCCGCCTGCTCGCGCACATGGGGCAGAAGGGCAAAAAGCAGGTCGAGGTCGCCCTGCGGCCCGAGGACAAGGACATGAAGATCGGGAGCTGGATCGATCCCGAGGACTTCAATCCCGGCTACCTCATGCGCAACATGCACCTGCTGCCCCAGGCCGGCGACAAGCCTGAATGGCGGCACACTCAGGACTACTGGACCGAGAAGGATCTCTTCCCGACCATCGACCTGGACGACGCGGCCTTCCGCTATTCGTGAGAGCGCTTAAGGCGTCTGCAAACTTGCTTAGGCGGGCGGCGCGGTCCAAATCAACGTCATGACCACGCCGCCCCTTGCCCCCTACCCGCACACCCGCCTGCGCCGCGTGCGCCAAAGCGACTGGGTCCGCCGCCTTGTTCGTGAGACCGAGGTTCGACCGTCCGACCTGATCTGGTCGATGGTCGTGCATGAAGGCGAAGGCGTGATCCCGGTAGCCTCGATGCCGGGCGTGGAGCGCCTGTCGGTCAAGGAAGCCGCCAAGGCCGCCGTGCGCGCCCGCGATCTCGGCATCCCGGCCATCGCCATCTTCCCGCACATCGATGGCTCGCGTAAGGACGCGGCCGGCTCCATCGCCGCCGATCCGGACGGCGTCATCCCGCGCGCCGTGAAGGCCATGAAGGACGCCGCCCCCGAGGTCGGGATCATGTGCGACGTGGCCTTGGACCCCTTCACTGACCACGGCCACGACGGGGTGGTCGAGGGCGGCAAGATCCTCAACGACGCCACCATCGACCGCCTGATCGAACAGGGCCTGATGCAGGCCGAAGCCGGGGCCGACATCCTGGCGCCGTCCGACATGATGGACGGCCGCATCGGCAAGCTGCGCGCGGCGCTGGAAGCCGCGAGCTTCCAGGACGTGATGATCATGTCCTACGCGGCCAAGTACGCTTCGGCCTTCTACGGCCCGTACCGGGACGCCATCGGATCGGCCAAGCTGTCGGCGGGTCAGGGCGACAAGAAGACCTACCAGATGGACCCGGCCAACACCGAGGAAGCCATTCGCGAAGTCGCCCTCGACATCGCCGAGGGCGCCGACATGGTCATGGTCAAGCCAGGCATGCCGTATCTGGATATCGTCCGCCGCATCGTCGACGAGTTCCGCATGCCCACCTACGCCTTCCAGGTGTCGGGCGAGTACGCGATGATCATGGCCGCCGCCCAGAACGGCTGGATCGACAAGGACCGCGCCATCCTGGAAAGCCTCACGGCCTTCAAGCGCGCCGGGGCCGCCGGGATTATCACCTACTTCGCGCCCTGGGCGGCGGAGAAGCTGGGCGCTTAAGGCCCACGCCTTGAGCCGCGTCCTCGACATCGTGACCGCCGTGATCCGCGATGCGGACGGGCGACTGCTGCTGGTCCGCAAGCGCGGGACGGCGATCTTCATGAAGCCGGGCGGCAAGCGCGACGCGGGCGAGGACGACCTGACCACCCTGACTCGCGAGCTCAGGGAAGAGCTGGGCTGCCAACTCGTCTCCGCCGCGCTTCTGGGACACTTCAGCGCTCCGGCCGCCAACGAAGCCGGCTTTACAGTGCAGTCAGCGACCTATCTGGCCGAGGTGACGGGCGAGATCGGCCCGCGCGCCGAGATCGAGGAGCTGGCCTGGGTCGATCCGGCGAACCCGGGCGAGCGGCGGCTTGCGCCGCTGCTCACACAGGCCGTTCTGCCGGCGCTCTCTAGTTATTGAACGCCCGCAGGAACTGACTCAGGGCCGCGAAGTAGGCCTGCTGATCGTCGTACATCGCCATGTGCGAGCCATTCGGAGCCAGGGCGTACTGTCCCTTCGGCAGCTTCTTGGCCATAGCGGCCATATACGCTGGATCCATGGTGTCGTACCGGGCCGCCATGACCAGGGTCGGCACGTTGATCTTAGAGAGGTCCTCGAACCGATCCCAATTCTTCAGACGTCCGCCGGCGCCCAATTCGCTAGGGCCCTGCATCAGCGAGTAGAGCTCGTAGTTCATCCGCGAAAACGAACGGGTCACCGGCTCAGGCCATTCGGACTGCGGGCGCCGCAGGATGTGCTTTTCGTAGTGCATGGGGACCAGGATCTCCATGTAGCGGGGATCAGTGGTCTTGCCCGCCGCCTCAATGGCCTTCACCTCGGCCAGAAGCTTCTGGTCCATCTGCGGCATCAACACATTGTCGGCATAGGCCTGATAGGCCGGGATCGAGGCGACCATGTTCGAGATGATCATGCACTTCAGGTTGGCCTGATACTTCAGCGCATATTCCATCGCCAGGATGCCGCCCCAGCTCTGACCCAGGACGCAGAAGTTGTCTCGGGTCAGACCAAGCCCTTTGCGGACCTGCTCGACCTCTTCGACGAAACGATCGACTTGCCAGAGGTCGGTGTCGGTCGGCTTGTCGCTGTTTCCGGAGCCGAGCTGATCATAATAGATGTACTCGACGCCCTCGCGCGGCAGGTAGCTGTCGAACACCTCGAAATATTCGTGCGTCGCGCCCGGCCCGCCGTGCAACAGCAGCAGCTTGAGCTTGGGGTTGTTGCCGACGCGCTTGGTCCACACCCGGAACTTGCCCTTGGGCGTGTTGATATCGACCATCTTGACCCCGCCCGACCAGGCGTCGGCGCGACCCGAGTTGTCGTAGTAGCTGGCCGGCGGCGTCTGGCGCGCTTGCGCCGGAAGCGCGGTCAACGCGAAAAGCGCTACGGCGCACGCGATCCACAGTTTCATGATCCCCTCCCAAGGCTGAACCCCGTTCGAGGGTTGTTCGCTGGCTTGCGTTTGGCAAGCCTCAGCCCGCCACGGCTTCATCTATGCGTTGCTGGATCAAGGCCTGCGCCAGCTCGCGGGCGCGACCGGCGGGCCGGCCCAGCAACTCGCTCAGGGTCGGACCAAACAGACCCACCCCGACCGCCAGAATGATGTTTAGCAGGATGAAGTCGACCACGCCGTCACGGTCGATCCGCACATCCCGCGCCACCCGGGTCTCGATGATCTCGTCGACGACATCACGGACCAAGGTCATGCGCCGCCCCTCGCCGGTCATTTCCAGCCACGCCGCCAGACGCGCCGCGCCCTTGGCCTCGAACGCGTCGAACAGCGCCCGGGCGCCCATGCCAATCTGGGCCTGGTCCTGCTGCAGACCGGCGATCACCTTGTCGGCGAGCTGACGGATCATTCGCTCCATCAACGCCGTCTCGACGCCGCCCATCGAGCCGAAGTGATGGATGACATTGGCGTGGACCACGCCAGCGGCCTTGGCCACGTCGGCCAGCTTCAGAGCCTGAGGGCCCTGCTCCACCAGGATCGCCTCGGCCGCCGCCAGGATATTCTCGCGCGCGGCTTCCGGCGAGCGACGCACGCGAGGCGCGCGGGATGGCGAAGCAGCTATTGACATTTTTGTCAGTACAACCAAATCTGAGTATCAACAGAGGCTGACCAAGCCTCAACTTGGCCCAGGACACAACGCCCATGACCGCAGCGACCAAGCATACGCCTGATGATCTCGCCGTCGCCCCCCGCGACATCCGCTTCGATCTTGCCTCGGCCCAGAAGGGCCACTGGCTGGGCGGAGACCCGGTCGGCACCGCCGTGTTCAACGCCCTGTCGCTCACCTTTCCCGACGGCGAGCGGATGTTCATGGACGCCGTGAAGGCCTACCGCGACCGCCTCACGGGCAAGCTGGCCGAGGACGCCAAGGGCTTCATCGCCCAGGAGGCCATCCACTCGCGCGAGCACCACCACCTCAACAGCCTGATCGATCGCGAGCGTTATCCCGTCGCCGAGATCGAGGAGACCATTCGCGGCCGCGTGAAGATGGCGCGCGAGCGTGGCCCGATGGCCATGCTGATCTCGACCATCGCGCTGGAGCACTTCACGGCCATGATGGCCGAGATGCACGCCCGCCACCGCAACCTGTTCGACACCACCGACCCCGAGATCGAAAAGCTATGGCGCTGGCACGCCGTCGAGGAGACCGAGCACAAGGCCGTAGCCTATGACGTCTTCCTGGAGGTGACCAAGGACTGGTCGCCGCTGAAGCGCTACATGATCCGCTGTCGGGCGATGGCGCTGGTGACGATCATGTTCACCCGCAACATCAGCCGCTACGCCGCGCGCCTGCTGGAAGCCGACGGCTATACGCCCGAGGCGGCGCTGAAAGCGGTGAAGCGCTTCGTCTGGGGTGATCCCGGCGTCTTCCGCCGCGGCTGGAAGACCTATTTCGCCTGGTACCGCCCGGGCTTCCACCCGTGGGACCAGGACGACCGCCCGCTGGTCGCCGACTGGATGGCCGAGTTCAACGCGGCGGCGGTGCGGGCTTAGGGCTAAAAAGTCCGATTTCCCCGGCGAATGCCGGGGCCCAGATGCAAGAGCGCCCGCGTATCCGAAAGGATCGCGGGCGTTTTTGCATGAACCTCACAGCCTTAAGATCTGGGCCCCGGCATTCACCGGGGAAATCGGAGGGGGAGGTCCACTTACCCCGCGATCAGCGCGAAGTCCGCAACCTGCCCCATCGCGTCGCGCACGGCCGCCAGCGTGCGCAGGCGGTTGTCGCGGTGCTCGGGCTCATTGACGAAGACGCCATCGAGGTAGGCGTCGACCGGGCCGCGCAGTTCAGCCAGCTGGGTCATGGCGCCGGTGAAGTCTTCCTTGGCCAGGGCCTCCTTCAGCGGTTTGTCCAGCAGGCGCAGGGCGTTGTAGAGCCCCACCTCGGCGGCGCTGTCGGCGGCTGGCTCGGCGGGCGCCCCGACCGGCAGAGCGCCCTTCTTCTCCTCGGCCTTGAGGATGTTGGAGGCGCGCTTGTAGCCGGCTAGCAGGTTCTTGCCGTCGTCGGTTTTCAGGAAACCGTCCAGAGCCTCGACCCGCGCGACGATGCGGGCCAGGTCGTCGTCGCCCAGGGCGAAGACCGCGTCGACGAGGTCGTGACGCTTGCCCTGGTCGCGGAGGGTGACCTTCAGGCGGTCGGCGAAGAAGGCGATGAGGTCCTCTTTGCCGAACTTGGCAAGCGAGACCCGCAGCCCGTTCTCCAGAATAATCCGGATCACACCTAGCGCCGCGCGACGCAGCGCATAGGGGTCCTTAGACCCAGTCGGCTTCTCGTCGATCGCGAAGAAGCCGACCAGAGTATCCAGCTTGTCCGCCAGAGCCACGGCCACGCTCACCGGCGCGGTCGGCACGGCGTCCGACGGCCCTTGCGGCTTGTAGTGGTCGCGCACGGCGTCGGCGATCTCGCCGTCCAGCCCGAAGGTCCGGGCGTAGTAGCCGCCCATGACCCCTTGCAGCTCAGGGAACTCGCCGACCATCTGAGAGGCCAGGTCCGCCTTTGCCAAACGGGCGGCTTCCTTGGTCTTTTCGACATCCGCGCCGACCAGCGGCGCGATCTCGCCGGCCAAAGCAACGATGCGCTCGACGCGCTGGGCCATCGTCCCCAGCTTCGCGTGGAAGGTCACGCCGTTCAGCTTCTCGAGCCACGGCTCGAAGCCGACCTTGACGTCCTCGTCCCAGAAGAAGCGGGCGTCGGACAGGCGCGAGGACAGCACCTTGGCGTTGCCGGCCGCGATCACCGCGCCGCCGTCGGCCGCCTGGATGTTGGCGATGGTGATGAAGTGCGGGGCTAGGCCTTCCTCACCGGCCTTGCGGACGGCGAAGTACTTCTGGTGCGTGCGCATCGAGGTGCGGATCACCTCGGGCGGCAGGCTGAGGAACGCGGGGTCCATGTCGCCAAGCACCGGCGTCGGCCATTCGGCCAGGCCCGCGACTTCGTCGAGCAGGCCCTGGTCCTCGACCAGTTCCAGGTGGCGCGCGAAGCACAGGGTCTTGCAGCCCTCCAGGATGCGCTGCTTGCGCTCCTCGACGTCCAGCACGACGAAGTGCTTCTCGAGGCCCGCGACATACTCGTCGAAGTCCTTGGCGACGAACGGCTTGGCCTCGCCCATGAAGCGATGGCCTTCGGTGACGTCGCCGCTTTCGATGCCCTCGATCGAGAACGGCACGACCTCGCGGTCGAGCACGCACAGGATGCGCTTCAGAGGCCGCACCCAGCGCAGCTTCTTCGTGCCCCAGATCATCGACTTGGGCCACGGGAAGCCACGCACAATGGCCTCGACCATCTCGGCGATGATCTCAGCGGTCGGGCGGCCCTTCTTTTCGATGAAGGCCATGTAAACGCCGTCGCGCTCGACCAGCTTGTCTTGCGTCAGGCCCGCCTTGCGCAGGAAGCCTTCCATGGCTTGCGGCGGGGCGCCGACGCGCGGGCCTTTCAGCTCTTCCTTGCGGTCGGCCTGGGCCAGCGGCAGGCCTTCGGCCACCAGGGTCAGGCGGCGCGGACCGGCGAAGGTCTTCAGCGCTTCGGGCAAAAAGCCAGCGGCGGCCAGGTGTTCGCGCGCCATGCGCTCCAGGTCCTTGGCGGCCTGGGCCTGCATGCGGGCGGGGATCTCTTCCGAGAACAGTTCGAGGAGAAGTTGGGGCATCAGACTTTACGCGGCTTCCTGCTGCTCGACCCAGGCGCTGGCGCACATCTTACAAAGGTCGCGGATGCGGCCGATGTAGCTGGCGCGTTCGGCGACGGCGATCGCGCCGCGGGCGTTCATCAGATTGAAGAGGTGGCTGGCTTTCAGAACCATGTCGTAGGCGGGCAGCACCAGCGCCTTGTCTTGGTAAGAGCGGGCCAGCATCAGCGGCACCTGCTCTTCCATCTGCTCGAACTGCTGCTTGAGCACAGCGACGTCATAGCCGTGGAAGTTGGCTTCCGACTGCTGGCGCTCGTTCTCCAGGAACACATCGCCATAGGTCGTGGCGCCCAGGGGCGCGTCCGGATCGTTGAACGGCAGGTCATAGACGTTGTCGACGCCGAACACGTACATCGCCAGGCGCTCCAGGCCATAGGTCAGCTCGCCCGCGACGGGGCTGACGTCCAGGCCGCCGACCTGCTGGAAGTAGGTGTACTGCGACACCTCCATGCCGTCGCACCAGACTTCCCAGCCCAAGCCCCAGGCGCCGACGGTCGGGTTTTCCCAGTCGTCCTCGACGAAGCGGATGTCGTGGGTTCGCAGGTCCAGGCCGATCGCTTCCAGCGAGCCGAGATACAGGTCCTGCATGTTCTCGGGGTTGGGCTTCAGGATCACCTGATACTGGTAGTAGTGCTGCAGGCGGTTGGGGTTCTCGCCATAGCGACCGTCGCCCGGACGGCGCGAGGGCTGCACATAGGCCGCGTTCCAGGCCTTCGGGCCCAAGGCGCGCAGCACCGTAGCGGGGTGCAGGGTTCCCGCCCCCACCTCGACGTCGTGAGGCTGGAGGATCACGCAGCCCTGGCGGCTCCAATAGTCATGGAGCGTCAGGATCAGGCTTTGGAAGGACTTGGGTTTTTCGCGCGACATCGATCGAAGCAGGCCTAGAAAAAAGTCGGCGGACCATAGGGCCCGCCGACTGCTGCTTCAAGCGATGTCCTGGCCTCGAAAGGCCTTAGTTGCCCTTAGGCGCGGTGCGCTTGCCGGCGTTCGAGTCCGGCTTGCCATACTTGGCGCGATTTTCGGGGGTGTCCGCCACCGGCGGGTTCGAGACGACGTTGGCGTCGCCGGCCTTCAGCGCAGCCTGCTCGTCCGGGGACTTCGACGAGACGGGCACGACGCCCGAGGCGTTCACGCCGGCGGCCGGCGCGGCCATGGCGGTCGACGAAGCGGCCGGGTCGGCGGCCATGTCGGTGCTCATGGCTGGCGTAGCTTGGGTCGCCGCCTGAACCATGGACGTCATCGACTCGTTGGCCGCCACGTTCGTGGAGGCGTCAGTCGTCGAAGCGGCGGCTTGCAGGCCGGGCACGTCCTTGGGCAGGAGCACCTTGTCAACGACGTGCAACACGCCGTTGCTGGCCATCACGTCGGCTTGGGTAATCGTCGCGCCATCCACCATCGGCGTCGCGCCGCTGCCGTCCAGCATCAGAGGCGAGCCTTCGACGCTCTTCACCTCGCCCTTGGCCCCCTTGATCTTGCTGGAATCCACCTTGGCGTTGATCAGGTGATAGGTCAGCACCTTCTGCAGCATCGGCCCGTTCTCGGGCAGCAGCAGGGTGTCGAGCGTTCCGGCCGGCAGGGCGGCGAAGGCGGCGTCGGTCGGCGCGAACACCGTCAGGTTCTGATTGGTCTTCAGGACGCTGGTCAGGTTCACGGCCGAGACCGCTTTCAGGAAGGTCGTGAACTGGCCCGACGCCTGAGCGGTGTCGATCAGGTCGCCCTTGGCCACGACCGGCGCCTGCGCGGCGGGCGCCGTCAGGGCGGGAGCCTCGGTGGTCGTGGTCTGGGCGTGAGCGGCGCCGGCCGTCAGGGCGATGGCGGCGGCGGCGGTCAGGAGACGTTTGGAGATCATGGTCGCGTTCCTTTCGGTTCGAGCGATGTACGCCCGACGCCGAGAGTCGGTTCCCTGCTCACCCCCACATGATCACGTAAAATCTCACTTGAAGAAGAAGACCAGGCCCGCCCCGCAGACGATCAGGGCGAAGCCGAGAAGGGTCGTCAGCTTGATCTGCTCGCCGAGATAGAACACCGAGAACAGCGTGAAGACGATCAGCGTGATCGCCTCTTGCCCGGTCTTGAGCTGGGCGGTCGAATACATCGTGCTTCCAAGCCGGTTGGCGGGAACCGCCAGCATGTATTCGGGAAGTGCGATCAGCCAGCTGGTCACAATGGCCAGCGGCAGCGCCATGGTCTTGTTCTTGAGGTGACCGTACCAGGCGAAGGTCATAAAGATGTTGGACGCCACCAGCATCAGCCAGGGCGCGACCTTCAGGATGATGGGCGGCATATCGACGAACTCCGGGTGTGTCGGAAAAAGAGGGGCAACCTAGGCCAACGCGCCGCTCCGGCGCTAGCGGCTATCCCGTGGCCGGAAAACGCCGAATTCTGTCGCAGTGGCAACGCTTGCAGCTCAATTTTTAGGCGCTGCGCCCATTTCGTTTCCAAAACCTTGCGCTCAAGCCCCGTCACGGAACCGTCGCCGATAGCGTGGACGCGCCGGGGAAACGATGCAGCGCGTAACGGCGGCGTCGGCGGTGATCAAAAGCGGGAGCGGTCGCTCCCGAACAACCAAGCAAATCAAGCCCGCAGCTCAGCGGGTCGGAGCAAGGCGGATGAAACTGATCATAGCGGTCGTCAAACCCTTCAAGCTGGACGAGGTGCGTGAAGCGCTCGTCGCGGCCGGAGTCGAAGGCCTGACGGTGTCTGAGGTGAAGGGCTACGGCCGCCAGAAGGGCCAGACCGAGATCTACCGGGGCGCTGAGTACCAGGTGAATTTCGTGCCGAAGGTGAAGCTGGAAGCCGTCGTCGACGACGCCTCGGCCGCCAAGGCCGTGGAAGCCATCAAGGGCGCGGCCGCCACCGGCAAGATCGGCGACGGCAAGGTCTTCGTCCTCAATGTCGAGGAAGCCGTCCGCATCCGCACCGGCGAAACCGGCTCGGCCGCTCTGTAACGCATCGGGAAAAGGGGATACCGACGATGAAACTCACCTTCAAACCGCTGGCGGGGCTTATGCTCGCCGCGACGCTCGTAGGGGCGCCGCTCGGCGCGACCGCCCTCGCCCAGGAGGCCGCGCCGGCCCCCGCCGCTGCGCCCGCCGAGGCTGCGCCGGCTCCGGCCGCCGCGCCTGCGGAAGCCACGCCCGCGCCCGCCGCCGCCGCACCGACCATCGAAGACAAGATGGACAAGGGCGACAACGCCTGGATGCTCACCTCCGCCCTGCTCGTCCTGCTGATGATCCTCCCGGGCCTGGCCTTGTTTTACGGCGGCCTGGTGCGCTCCAAGAACATGCTGTCGGTGATGATGCAGGTCTCGACCGTCGCGCTGATCGGCTTCGTGGCCTGGTTCCTGTGGGGCTACAGCTTCGCCTTCACCGACGGCGGCAGCTGGGACAAGTTCGTCGGTGGTCTGGGCCGCGTCTTCCTGAAGGACGTGACCCCGGCCAGCAACGTGGCGACCTTCTCCACGGGCGTCGTCATTCCCGAACTGACCTTCATCGCCTTCCAGTCGACTTTCGCGGCCATCACCGCCGCCCTCGTGGTCGGTTCGCTGGTCGAGCGCATGAAGTTCGCCGCCATCGTGGCCTTCGCCGTGCTGTGGCCGCTGCTGTCGTACTACCCGATGGCCCACATGGTCTGGTGGTGGCCGGGCCCGAACGCCATCGCTCTGGCACCGACTGATCCGGTCAAGTCCGGCCTGCTCTGGGGCTTTGGCGCTCTGGACTTCGCCGGCGGCACCGTCGTTCACATCAACGCGGGTATCGCCGCCCTGGTCGGCGCCCTGATCCTCGGCAAGCGTCAAGGCTACGGCAAGGAGCCGATGCCCCCGCACTCGCTGACCCTGACCCTGGTGGGCGCCGGCCTGCTGTGGGTGGGCTGGTTCGGCTTCAACGCCGGCTCGAACCTGGAGTCGAACGGCTACGCCTCGCTGGCCATGGTCAACACCTTCATCGCCACCGCCGGCGCGGGCCTGTCGTGGGTCCTGGTCGAGTGGATCACCCGCAAGAAGCCATCGGCCCTGGGCCTGGCCTCGGGCATCGTCGCCGGCCTCGTCGCCGTGACGCCGGCCGCCGGCTTCGCCGGTCCGATGGGCGCGCTGATCCTGGGTCTGGTGGTGTCGCCGATCTGCATCGTCTTCTGCTCGGTCGTGAAGAACGCCTTCAAGTACGACGACAGCCTGGACGCCTTCGGCATCCACGGCATCGGCGGCATCGTCGGCGCGATCGGCACCGGTCTGGTGGTCAACCCGCTGTGGGGCGGCGCTGGCGTCGTCGACTACACGAGCTGCGGCAAGGACGGCGACCTGTCGACCTGCGACAGCGCGGTGTACGACATGGGTGTGCAACTGATGGCCCAGATCAAGGCTGTCGGCGTGACCGTCCTGTGGTCGGCCATCGCCTCGGCCATCGTCTTCTTCGTGATCAAGCTGGTGATCGGCCTGCGGGCTTCGCCGGAAGCCGAAGAAGAAGGCCTGGATATCTCCGAACACGGCGAACGCGCCTATCACAGCTAAGGCTGGCCTAGGCGAAATGTCGAAGGGCGCGGAGGGAAACCTCCGCGCCCTTTCTCTTTCAGGAAACTCGGCCGCCTAGACCCGCCGCGCGGTGAGGATCGGCACGACCGGGTCCAGCATCTGGCCCTCCATCACCGGGTTGGTGGCCTTGCCCGGCGTGGGCAGGTTCAGGATCTTGCGAACGATCTCCATGCCCTGAACGACCTGGCCAAAGGCGGCGAACCCGACATTGTCCCCCTCCCCGGCCGGATTGGCGTCGAGATATAGCGCGTCGCCCACGCAGATGAAGAAGTCGGAGTCTCCGGTTCCCGGCGCCTTGCGAGCCAGCGAGATCGTCCCGTCGACGTGCCGAAGACCGGTCTGGCTTGTCGGCTCATGCGCGACCGGCGGGAGCAGCTTCTTGGGATCGCCCTGCAGCCCGCCCTCGATCAGTCCATAGTCAACCGAGCTGGGCGCCTTGGCTGAGCGCCAGAAGCTTGAGCCGTCATAGCGCTTCTCGTCGACATAGCGCAGGAAGTTCGCCACGGTCAGCGGCGCCTGGCGCGCCTTCAGAGCGATGATGATCGGCCCTAGACTGGTGTCGAGACGGACCAGCACATCGCCGGAGCCCGGGACGATAGGCGTCGCAGGCAGACTCAGGATCTGCGCCAAGGCCAGGCCCGGCGGGACCGCGAAGGCGCCAAGGGCGGCCAGGAGGTCGCGGCGTTTCATCATGATCTCCTCAACTCAGTCGGCAGCGCCGCACCCACCAGTCCGGGCGCATCGCCTTTACGCGCTCGGCCAGACCTTCCGCCTCGATATCGCTGGCGCAAAGCGCGAAACAGGTCGCGCCGGAGCCAGACATCCGGACCAACAGACTCTCCGGCTCCTCGCGCAGCGCGTCCAGCACTTCGCCGATAAGCGGTTCCAGCTGAACGGCGGGCGCCTCCAAGTCATTGCGGGTGGCGACCGCCAGCCAGGCGGCGGTCTCTTCAGCGCTTTCCAGATGGTCGGGCATGAAGGGCCGCGCAGCGCCCTCCGGGTGCACGCCCGCATCATAGGCGCGATAGACCGCGCCGGTTGGCGAGGGCACGCCCGGGTTCACGAGCACCGCGTTCATCTCTGGCAGGCCTGGCGCAGGCGAAATGCGCTCGCCGCGCCCTTCGGCCATCAAGGCCGTCGCGCGAAAACACGCCGCGCCGTCAGCGCCCAAGCCTGCAGCCAGCGGCTCCAGATCGTCGTCCGACAGACCCGGCGCCAAGGCGTCCCTTAACAGCTTCAAGGCTGCGCCGGCGTCGCTTGATCCGCCACCGAGACCGGCGGCGATAGGCAGGTGCTTTTCCAGGATGAGCCGGTAGGGCGGGATCGGTCCGCCCAGCCGCCTGTGGAACGCCCGCGCCGCGCGGAGCACCAAGTTATCTCCGTCGGTCGGAATCTCGCCTCCGAACGGTCCGGATATCTCGAACGCAGGCGCGTCGCTAGGCTGGATATTCACCTGATCGCCGACATCGGCGAACACCATCAGGCTGGCGATCGGATGATAACCCTCAGCGTCCGGCCCGCCGACGTGCAGGAACAAATTGACCTTGGCCGGGGCGAATGTTGACAGCCGCATGATCTCGTGACTCAAGGCTGGGAAAGACCCAACGCCGATAGCTCAGTTGTGGGCGATCGTCGACTTGGTCGCCGGCGCGGAAAGGCCCAGGCCGTTCTTCAGCTTTTCCTCGGACTCGACTTTCTGCTTGTCCGTCGGCTCCAGGCTCAGGACGCGGCGCCACTGGAACCGCGCTTCGATGAAGCGCCCGACCTTCCAATAGGCGTCGCCCAGGTGTCCGTTGACGTCGGGATCACCCGGCTCAAGCTCGACGGCGGCCTCGAGCTTCTCGACCGCAGCCTTGTAGTCGCCCAAGCGGAAATAAGCCCATCCCAACGAGTCCAGCATCGCGCCGGATTGCGGACGGGCGGCGACCGCCTTCTCGACCATGGCCAGGGCCTCGGCCAGGCGCTCGTTTCGGTCGATCCAGGAATAGCCCAGGAAGTTCAGCAGCTCAGGCTCATCCGGATTGACCTTGAGCGCCGCCTGCAGGTCCCGCTCCGCCTCAGGCCAACGCCCGGCCTGCTCAAGCGCCACCGCCCGCAGATACAAGAGGCGCCAGTCGGGCGCCGACGCCTCCCGCGCGATGAGCGGCTCAAGCACCGCAACCGACTCGTCCCAACGGCTGTTGACGCGCAGCAAGTCGGCCAGAGCGACGGCGGCGTCGCGGTCGTTCGGCGCCGCCGTCACGGCTCCGCGCGCGACCTCAAGCGCCTTGGCCTTATCGCCCAACTCGTTCCAGGCCCAAGCGATCTTGCTCTGCGCCGAGGCATAGTGCGGCGCGCCCGGCGCGACATGGCCGTAGGCTTCGATCGCGCCTTGATGATCGTCACTTTGATTCAGCAGATCCCCGACCAGCACCCAGGCCTCGTCGCGCGCCGGGTCCAGCCGCAGAGCGAGTCTGAGATAGGCGAGCGCGAACTGGTTCTGCCGCTCGCCGGCGAAGGTCGCCGCGCAGGCGACCAGAACCTCGGCCGCGCCCTGGCGCGGCGTGGGCATGGCGGGCGGCGTCTGGCGGGCGGCGGCCCGCGCCCTGGCGCGTTGCAAGCCGGTATCGTTTGGCGCAACCCGAAGCGCAGCGTCGTAAACGGCCACTGCGTCGTCGTGGCGCTTGCGACGCTCCAGGAACGCCCCGTAGTCGAGCGTGAAGATGCTGGCCGTCGCGGCGTTGGACGTCAGGGCCTTGTAGTCGGTCTCGGCTTCGTCATACCGCTTGGCCCGCTCGAACAGCCGCGCCTGTCCCTGCTGGCCGAAATACTGCACCAGCTTGTCGTTGCGCAGCACCGGCTGGACAATCGCGCCTTCGCGGTCGCCGGCGGCCGCGGCGGCCCAGGGGCTAAGCAGAGCTACGGCCTGCTGGTGCGGGAAACCGGGCGGGTCGGCCTTCAGGAGCGCCTGCGCCTCCTTGCCCTTGCCCAGGGCCAACGCCTCCACAACACGGGTGAGAACGCCCAGCCGGCGGATAGCTTCGGCGCCTCCCGCTTCGGTGGGCGCCGCTGCGGCCGCGCGCGAAATCTCGCCGGAAAGAAGCAGCGCCGTGAATGAGCGTTCTGCGATCACGCCAGGATCTTCGCCCAGCACCGCGGCGGTGCCGAAGTAGGTCGCCGCCTGCTTGGAGGCTCCATCGCGCAGCGCTGCCTGTCCCGCCAGGAATTGACCGTACGAGGTTCGAGTGTCGAACAGTGAATAGTTCTGACCGACGGGGCCCCGCATCGACACCGCGCCCGGCGCGGAGGCGCACGCGGTTAGGGCGGAGACGGATACGCAAGCGAGCAGGACTTTGAGACGCGTCATGCCGCCACCCTCGGAGGTTTCGAGGCTGTCCGCAAGAAAAAGCCTCCCGGCGCGGACCGGGAGGCTTGATCGTTACATGTTCGGATAGTTGGGACCGCCGCCGCCTTCCGGCGTGGTCCAGACGATGTTCTGCGACGGGTCCTTGATGTCGCAGGTTTTGCAGTGGACGCAGTTCTGCGCGTTGATCTGGAAGCGCGGGTCCTGGCCCTGCTCGTTGTAGAGCACCTCGTAGACACCGGCCGGGCAGTAGAGGCGCGCCGGCTCGCCATACTTGGGCAGGTTCACCTGGATCGGCACCGAGGGATCCTTCAGGCGCAGGTGCGCCGGCTGGTCTTCCTCGTGGTTGGTCGCCGACAGGAACACCGAGCTCAGTTTGTCGAAGCTGATCACGCCGTCCGGCTTCGGATAGACGATCGGCTTGTAGTCCTTGGCCAGGCCGGTCGAGGCCGCGTCAGTCTTGTCGTGCTTCATCGTGCCGAACAGGCCGAAAGCGCCGCCGGTCAAGTGGTTGACCCACATGTCGGCCATGCCGAGCGCGCCGCCCAGCGCCGTGCCGAACTTGCCCAGCAGCGGCTTGGCGTTGCGGACAATCTTCAGTTCCTTGGCCACCCAAGACTTGTCGTAGGACGTCTGGTAGGCTGTCAGCTCGTCGCTGGCGCGGCCGGCCTGGACCGCTTCGAAAGCGGCGTCGGCGGCCAGAATGCCAGTCTTCACGGCGTTATGACTGCCCTTGATGCGCGGCACGTTGACGAAGCCCGCCGAGCAGCCGATCAGCGCGCCGCCCGGGAAGGTCAGCTTCGGCACCGACTGATAGCCGCCCTCGGTGATGGCGCGCGCGCCATAAGCAATGCGCTTGCCGCCTTCCAGGTGCGGACGGACCGCCGGGTGCTGCTTGAAGCGCTGGAATTCGTCGAACGGGGACAGCCAGGGGTTCTTGTAGTTCAGGTGCACGACGTAGCCGATGGCCACGTAGTTATCCCCGAAGTGGTACATGAAGCTGCCGCCGCCCGTCTGGTCGTCGAGCGGCCAGCCCGTGGTGTGTTCGGCCAGACCCGGCTGGTGCTTCTCCGGCGGCACCTGCCACAGCTCCTTGATGCCGATGCCGTACTTCTGCGGGGACTTGCCTTCATCCAGCTTGAACTTGGCGATCAGTTGCTTGGCCAGCGAGCCGCGCACGCCCTCGGCGATGAACACGTACTTGCCGTGCAGTTCCATGCCAGGCTGGTAGTCAGGCTTCTTCTCGCCGTCCTTGCCGATGCCGACAACGCCGACCACAACGCCCTTCACTGAGCCGTCGTCGTTCCAGACGAGCTCCGACGCCGCGAAGCCAGGATAGATCTCGACGCCCAGCTCTTCGGCCTTGCCAGCCAGCCAGCGGGTCAGATTGGCCAGGGACGCGATGTAGCAGCCGTGATTGTGCATGAACGGCGGCATGGCGAACATCGGCAGGCTGAGCTCGCCCTGCGGCCCCAGCAGCTTGAAGCGGTCCTTGGTGACCGGCGTCTCCAGCGGCGCGCCCTCTTCCTTCCAGTTCGGGAAGAGTTCGGCCAAGCCCTTGGGATCGATGACCGCGCCCGACAGGATGTGGGCGCCGACTTCCGAGCCCTTTTCCAGCAGGGCGACCGAAATATCGGTTCCGGCCTTGGCCGCCATCTGCTTCAGCCGGATCGCCGCCGAAAGGCCTGCGGGACCACCGCCGACGATGACGACGTCGTATTCCATCGACTCGCGTTCGAGGTCTTCGCTCATGGGATCTCCCGGTGAGGCCCTACGGCCGCTCTTATGACTGTTTGATTCACAGCTTATCCGAACGTGACGCGGGGGTGGTCAAGCACCTAGACAGATTTTTTGCTGCACCGCAGCGTGGAGACCGGCGACAATCCGAGTTAAGACGGTCGCATGAGCCTCGCCGTCGATCAACGCGCCGCCGAAAGCCTGCTGGCCTTTTGGGCCGACGCAGGGGTCGAGGCGCTGTACGCCGATGCGCCCATTGATCGTCTCGCTGAGGGCGCGGCGATGCTCCGCGCCAAAAGCCAACCGCCCCCGCCACCGCCGGTCGCCCGGCCCGGGCTGGTCGCAGCGCGCTCGCCCGACGTCGCGTCGGCGGTCGCCGCAGCCCAGGTCGCCGCCGCTGCTTGCCAGGATCTCGAAAGCCTCGCCACCGCCATCGCCGCCTTTGACGGCTGCCCCCTCAAGGGCCAGGGCGCCAAGCAGGCCGTGTTCTCGCGCGGCGTGGGCGACGCGGCGCTGATGATCATCGGCGAAGGCCCCGGCGCGGACGAAGACGCTCAGGGCCAGCCGTTCGTCGGACGCGCCGGCAAGCTGCTTGATCGGATGCTGAAGGCCGCCGGACTGGAAGGCCGGGTGTTCATCACCAACACCGTCTTCTGGCGCCCGCCGGGCAATCGCACGCCGACGCCGCAGGAGCAGGCCACGTGCGCGCCGTTCGTCGAGCGGGCGATCGCGCTGGTGAAGCCCAAGATGCTGCTGCTCGCGGGCGGAGCCTCGGCCAAGGCGATGCTCAAGCGCGACGAGGGTATTCTCTCGATGCGAGGGCGCTGGTTTGAATGGGTCTCCGAGGATCAGTCGATCGAGCTTCCGGCCATGCCGACGCTGCATCCCGCCTTCCTGCTCCGGACGCCCGCGCAGAAGAAGAAGGCGTGGCAGGACCTGCTGACCCTGACCGAACGGCTTGATCGACCCGAGCGCCCGCACTAAAACGTTCGGCGACCAGTCGGGACAGGGACGCGCGCCTGTGGGGGAGCGCGTATTGCTTTTGCAGCTTTGGGCTCGCCTTCTGGCCGTTCTGTCGGCCTTCGTGCTGTCTGTGACCGCCCTGGCCGTTCAGGCGAGCGGGCTTGAGCCCCTGTCACCCGACGACGTCCGCTACTATCGCGCCGCATTCGCCGCCGCCGATCGCGGAGATTTCGACTCCGCCGAAGCCGCCTTCGCCAACACCCGCGATCGCAGCCTGGCCGGGCGCCTGGCCTTCGCCAAGATCATGCACCCGACGCGCTATTCCGCCAGCTATGCGGAGCTCACCCGCTGGCTGGACACCTATGGCGAGGAAGCCGGCGCAGACCGCGTCTACACCCTGGCTCTCAAGCGCAAGCCGAATGGCAAGCGCGTCGCAGCGCCGCCAACGCCCACCCTGTTCGTCGCCCACGAGAGCGGCCCGCCCCCGGCCGACAAAGGGCGCGCGGCCCGTGAAGCCTATTATTCTGGCGACGTGAAACAGGCCCTTGCCCTGGCGATCGCCGGCGGCGAGCGCTGGATCGCCGGTCTCTCGGCGATCCGCTTGGGCGACGCCGCCCAAGCCCAGGCCTTCTTCGAACAGGTCGCCGACGACGAGCACGAGGACGAGTGGCTTCGGGCGGCCGGCGCCTTCTGGGCGGCTCGCGCCGCCAGCCAGCAAGGCCACGGGGGCCAGGCGCGCGATCTTCTAATCAAGGCCGCTCAGGCGCCGCACACATTCTACGGCATGATCGCGGGGCGCCAGTTGGCGCTCGCGGGCGTCAGCGTCCCCGAGCCTCAGGAAGACCCGATCGCCACCCTGCTCTCTCGCGCCGCTTACACCGGCCCGAACACCGAGTCGCTGAACGCCCTGGTCACCGCCGATCCTCGCGCCCGCCGCGCCGCCGCCCTGGCGCAGATCGGCCGCTGGCGCGAAGCGGGCCTGGAACTCCGCGCTGGGCTTTCCCTTGCGGACACCGAGTCGCTGCGCGCCGACTGGACGACCCTGGCCCTGGCCCTGAACGCCAAGGCGCCGCTGAACGCGGGCCGCCCCGTGCGTCGTGTCGGCGGAGAGGACTATCCGCTGCCGCCTCTGGATCCCATCGGCGGGTTCACGATCGACAAGGCGATGGTCTACGCCCTGGTTCGGCAAGAAAGCCGCTTCGACCCCCTCGCCGTCTCCAACGCTGGCGCCGTGGGACTGATGCAGGTTCGTCCGGTTTCGGCCGCCGACGTCGTGGGCGACGACAAGCTGCGCACCGACAACACCCCCTTGTTCGACCCGGCGTTCAACCTGCGGGCGGGACAGGATTATTTCACCTGGCTGATGGACCGTGGCCTCAAGAGCCCCGACGTTCTACGCGCGGTGGCCGCCTATAACGGGGGCCCAGCCACCCTGAACCGGACTCTCGCCCAACTCGGCGCCGACTGCGACAGCCTGCTGTTGATCGAGAGCCTGCCGTTCAAGGAAACCCGCAACTACGTCGAGAAGGTGATGGCCAGCTACTGGACTTATCGCCGACTGATGGGCGCGGAGAACAAGACGCTGGACGCCGTCGCCAGCGGCGCGCGGACGGTGGACTTCCGCCTCGATCCGCAGGTTGAGATGCCGACCACCATCGACCAGCTGATGGCGCAGCTGCCGTAACCGCGTTCGCCTGGCTGCGTTGGCGCTTGGCGAGCCTAGTAGGTCAGAGGCTTGGCCTTCAGGGTCTTTGAAAGGCCCTTCTCATCCAAGGCTGCGCCCTTCGGCCAGTCCAGCCGACGCAGCAAGACGCCGTGCGCCCTGGGCTTGAGACGCCCCCAGAGGCCGCCAGGGGCGATCAGAGCCGCTGGCGCGCCCGCGCCGCCCGCCAGATGCCGCTCCACCGGTTCGCGCCAGCCCTCGCGCAGCACGGTGTCCGATCGAAGCGTCAGGATCCAGTCGCCGCGTGCGACGGCGACGCCGGCCGCCAGGCGATCCTGCACATTCCCAGGCTCTCGCAACAGTCGCGCGCCACTGTCTTCGGCCAAGGCGTCGACGCCGACCTCGTCGCCCGCGACCAGCACCACCTCTTTGACGAGACCATCCACGGCGGCGGGCACCAGCATGGCCATCTGGGCGGCGAGGCCTGGAAGGTCTTCAGAGGCGATGAGGACAACAGAGATCATGCCCCTGCTTCGCGACCCACGGCCGCCGGGTCAAGAGTATGGCCGCGTCCGCTTAACTGAAGAGATCCATCTGCGCGTTGGCCGGTCGGGGCGGCTTGAACTGATTGATGTCCAGCGCCGTCCACGGCTGATCGAGGCCGAACTTCTTGACCGCCAGGTGAAACCGTTGCCGCAGAACCTCGGCGACGGGACCATCGCCGACCATTCGATCCCCCCATGCGGCCCTGTAAACTTCGCCAGAACGGATCTGCCGAACCAAGGACATCACCTTGCGGGCGCGATCGGGATGGTCAGCTTCGAGCCATTCCTCGAACAACTGGGCGACCTCGCGGGGCAGGCGTAGCGCGACATAGCCAGCGCCACGCGCGCCCGCCTTTGCGGCGGCTTCCAGCACCGCCTCGACCTCGTGGTCGTTCAGCCCTGGAATAGCCGGCGCGAACATGACGGTCACCGGCACGCCCGCCTCGGTGAGCCGTCGCACCGCCTCGACGCGCTTTCCGGGTGTGGCCGCGCGCGGCTCCATACTTCGCGCCAGGCGACGATCCAACGTGGTGATCGAGATCGCGACGCGGGTGAGCCCCCGCGCGGCCATGCGGCTCAACACATCCAGGTCGCGCAGGATCAGCGCGGACTTGGTGATCAGCGTGAACGGATGACCGAACCGCTCCAAGGTCTCGATCACCTGTCGGGTGACGCGCAGGCTCTTCTCGTCGGGCTGATAGGGGTCGGTGTCGCCGCCGATATGGATCGTGGCGGGCTTGTAGCCTGGCTTGGACAGTTCCTTGGCGAGCAGTTCGCCAGCCTGTGGCTTGAAAAAGATCTTGCTCTCGAAATCCAGGCCCGGCGACAAGCCCAGATAGGCGTGGGCCGGCCGGGCATAGCAGTAGATGCAGCCGTGACTGCACCCGCGATATGGATTGATCGAGCGGTCGAAGCCCACGTCCGGGCTTTGGTTGCGGGCGATGATCGTCCGCGACTTCATGGGTTGGAGCTGAGTGACGATCTGCGCGGGCTCCTCGTCCGCGCTCCAACCGTCGTCGAAGGCCTCCCGAACGTGCGACTCGAAACGCCCCGTTCGGTTGGATTTGGCGCCGCGCCCTCGCGCGGCGGGTCCCAGTTTCGCAGCCTCGGCCATGGATCAATGATGGGCGATTGATGCGAACATAACAAGAACATTTTCTGCCCCGGCGGGCTAAGCGAACCCTCTGTCTTCGGCCGCGACGCGATCAAGGTATTGGCGAATGTTGGCCGCTTCGGCCGCCGTGTTGGCTAAGGAACCTTGGCGACCGCGACCGCGCGGTTCAGGGTGACCACCGGTGACGGCTGCATGATCTCCAGGGTGGCGTAGAGCTGATCGATGCCCGACCAGTCGGTGTCCTGCGCCCGCGTCGCGCGCGCGTGCAGCGCGGCGATGGCGGCCTGAACCTGATAAGGTCCCGGCGCGCGCTTGAGCATGGCCTTGTCGATCAAGGCCAAGCCTTCATCGATCATCCTGCGATTCCAGAGACTTCGATCCTGATCCTCCAGAAGGATCGCGGCGCCGTCGTCAGCGAAGCGGGCGTCGGAACGGGCGTGCTGGAGTAGCAGCAGCGCGGTCAGCCCCATCATCTCCGGTTCGGCGGGGAACAGGCGCAGGAGCAGGCGCGCCAGACGGATCGCCTCGTCGCACAAGGCGCCCCTGGCCTCGACCGCCTTGCCGCTCGCCGAGTACCCCTCGTTGAAGACGAGATAGATCATAGCCGCCACCGCCCCGAAGCGCTCGGCGCGCTCAACGGGCCCCGGCGCCTCGAAGGGCGCATCGCCGCCGCCGATCCTGGCCTTGGCTCGGGTGATGCGCTGCTCCATCGCCGCCTCGCTGACGACGAAGGCTCGCGCGATCTCGCGAACCGAAAGTCCGGAGACAATGCGCAGCGCCAGGGCGATCTGTTGTGTGGCCGGCAGATCCGGATGGCAGCAAATGAACAACAGCCGCAGCACGTCGTCGCGATAGTGCGCGCTGTCCAGCCGCTCAGCCGCCTCGACCTCGGCGTCTTCCAGATCGGAAAGCAGATGCTCAGGCGGCAGCGCCGTGTTTCGGCTGGTCTTGCGTATCGCGTCGATGGCGGCGTTACGGCCGACAAGGATCAGCCAGGCGGCCGGATCGCGGGGCGGACCGTTCTTCGGCCAAGCCTTCAAGGCGCGCAGGCAGGCGTCCTGAAAGGCCTCCTCGGCCGCATCCACGTCGCGGAAGTAGCGCACCAGGGCCGCCATAGCTTGGGGCCGAGCGGCGGTGATCGCCCCCTCGATCCAGCTCAGCTCGGTCACGCGCCGGCCGGACCAGGCTGGAACATCGCGATCGGACGGATCTCGTAGGATCCGCCGGGATTGGCCTTGCCCAGATCCTTGGCGACCTGGAGGGCGCCGTCGAGCGACTCGCAGTCGACGACATAGAAGCCCAGCAACTGTTCCTTGGTCTCGGCGAAGGGACCGTCCAGCACCAGGGGCGGTTCGCGGTCCTTGCGCAGGGTGGTCGCCGCCGTGGTCGGCATCAGGCGCGCGACCGGCCCTAGTCGCCCCTCCTGAGTCAGGCGCTGTTGCACCACGCCCAGCTTCTGCATAACCGCCTCGTCCTCCTCCTTGGACCAAGCGCAGACGACGTCCTCTTGGTTGTAGCAAAGAATGGCGTAGAGCATCGGCGCTCCTCCTCATCTCGTCCCTAGGACGCACGACTATGCCCGTTTCCGACACGAGGCCGGAACGCTTTTGGCTTCAGCCGCCGAGGGCTCGCAGACGGCGGCGGATCGGTTCGTCATAGAGCTTGAGTACTGACCAGGCGCCCGCAACGATGACGCCCATCGCCACCAGGGCAAAGCCAAACGGATAGCCCTCACCGCCGACCGCGCGGAACCCTCGCAAGAGCAATTCCCAACCCAACCAATGGAGGGCGTATAGCGGATAAGAGATCGCGCCGCCGAAGCGGCAGAGCGCGCCGGTAAGACCGCTCGGATCGCGACGCCCGGCCAGCACCATGAGCGGGAAGACGACACTGACGCAGGCGAAGTCGTAGAGCCAGTTCAGCGGCGTCCAGGGCGCGCAGACGACCGCGCTGAGCATGATCGCCAATAGCCAGACTGGCGCCGTCCAGGTGGTGAAGGCCTGGATGCGATAGCAGCCCCAACCCAGCAAAAACGCAAAGATCGTCCGCAGGAAGCTGATGACGAAAGTGCCTCGATCCCATCCGGTCAGGACCCCGCCCATGCCGTAGGCGACATAGAGCATCACCGGCGCAAGCAGCACGACCATCAGGACGTGCCCCAGAACGCCCAACCGGCGCAGCGGATACCAAGCCGCCCCGACCGCGAGCTCGAAGAACAGCGACCAGGCCGGCGGATTCAAAGGAAAAAGTGGGGAGAATCCGTTGTCGTCGACCCAGACGCGCGGGATCATCAACAGGCCCAGCGCGAGCCAACCGGGCACGGCCTCGCGATGCTGGATGATCACGAAGGCGCCGCCCAGCATGGTCAGCGCGATCAACGGCCATAACCGCACTAACCGCTGGCGCATGAAGCCAAGCCAGCAGATTTCGCGCTTGCCGTAAGCGTGGGCCAGCACGAAGCCCGAGAGGCAAAAGAAGAAGTCGACCGCCAGATAGCCGTGCGGGACCAGCCAGGGCCGTCCCGTCCAACTGCCGATGTGGTAGAGCATGACGCCGACGGCGGCGACGCCGCGCAAGCCATCCAGGGCCTCGTACCGCCGCCCAGCCTCGTAGACCCGCAAACCCTCGCCCTCGTACTCGCCCCTGATTAGCCGGGCTAGCGCGCTGCTGGCAACTCAGGCCACAGGCTTCTCGAACAACAGGGCCTTGGTCAGAAAGGCGCGGTCTTCAGCAACCAGACGCAGTCCCTCCTCCGCAAAGAGACCGACCAGGTCAGTCTCGGCGTAGCTACTGTAGTAGGGCTCGTGAAAATAGACGGGAAACGCCTCCAAAAGCCGCGCAAGCTCGGGCGTGTCCGCGGGCTGCACGGAGTCGACCAGAACAACCACACCACCTGGCTTCAGGACCCGCGCCAGACTGGCCGCCACCAGAGGCCGCACGCGCGTCGGCAGTTCGTGGAAAAGATAGACGCAAGTCACCGCATCCAATGAGGCATCGGCGAACGGCAGGGCCTCGGCCTTGGCCTTCACGCCGCCGACGCCAGCGCGCTTCCGAGCCTTGGCGAGATAGGCTTCGGACAGGTCCAACCCCGCCAGAGCCGCGCGCGGAAAGGCCGCTTTCAGGTCCTTGAGGAAAGCGCCCGAACCGCACGCCACATCGACAATCTTCGCGTCGCGATGATCGCGGCCGCGCCAGTGACGGGCTAACAGCGAAAGGCCGCGGCGCCGCATCGCCGCCGCCGTGCCGGAGAACAGCGCCTCGACCTGGGCGTCATAGCGCCGCGCGCTCTCCGCCGTGAACCAGCCGCCCGACTGGAAATGGAAGTTTTGCCGATAATAGTTTGGATAGATTGAACTATCCGCAGCACTTCGCACCTCGGCTCCGTCGCCCTTGCGGCGGCGCTGGTCGACCTCGAAGGCGTCCGCGATAAAGTCCGCCGCCTCGCGCAAGGCCGTCGAGGGACGGGTTGGGCCATCCTCCAGGGCGGGATAGAGACCAGCGGCGACATCGCGCGCATCCTTCTCGAAGGCTTCGAGATAGGCGCGCCGCAAGCGTGTGGGAACGGGTGGCGGGGTGGTTGGGTCGAAGCGCCGGGTCTGCGCCCCTTGGGTTGGCTTCGTCAGCGCGCGAGCAAGGCCACCCGTCGCCGTCCACCAGGTGGCCTTGACCGCCGCCTTGGCGCCCTGCCCCAACGCGTCGACCGCGAAGGCGGACCGTTTGCGCTCGCTCCCAGAGTGGACCATCGCCCTCTACCGCGTGAAGACTCCGACCAGTTCAATATGGGGCGACCAGACGAACTGGTCCACCGGCGTCACCCTCACAAGCTTGAAGCCGGCGTCGACCAGCACACGCGCATCCTTGGCGAAGGTCTGGGGGTTGCACGAGACGCCAACCACCTTGGAGACCTTGGACTTGGCGATCTCCACCGTCTGCTCGGCGGCCCCGGCGCGGGGCGGGTCGATGACGACGACATCGGTCTTGGCCAGCTCGGTGCTCAGCACCGGACGACGCACCAGATCACGCGCCTCGGCGGTGATGGGCTTGAGGCCGGGCGTGGCGCCGACGGCGGCCTTCAGGGCCGCGATCGCCGGCGCGCTCATCTCGGCAGCATAGACCGGCGCCACCTCGGCGAGGCGGAAGGTGAAGGTCCCGACCCCGCAATAGAGATCGGCGACACGCCCCGCGCCTTGAGCCTCGGCCACGGCGAGTTCGACCATCGCCTTTTCGGCGGCGGGCACCGCCTGTAGGAAGCTGCCAGGCGGCAGGGCGACGATGGCGGGGCCCAGCTTCACCAAGGGCTGGCGCGCGCCATAGATCGTTTCACCGGCCAGGGTGACCCGCGCAAAGTCCCCCTCGCCCGCGGCCATCGCGGCGCGCATGCGGGCGTCGGCGGAGAGCCCCCCGCTTTTGCGCTCAACGCCCGTGATGTCTATGTCCAGGCCCGTCGCGGTAAGCGTGACGTGCAGGGTCGGCGCGGACTTGGGATGTTCAAGAAAGGGTTCAGCGAGACGCGCCAGCGCTGGCAGCGCGGCCACGAGGCGCGGGTCGGTGACGGGGCACTCTTCGAGCGGCACGAGGTTCCAGGAACGCCGCTCCTTGAAACCAAGCCGCGCCCCCTGCCCCTTGCCGCCTTTGCGGGCGTGCAGCGCCACCCGACGTCGCGAGGCCGGCGGCGCGGCGAAGGTCGGCAAGATCTCGGTCTCCAGGCCCTCCATCGACAGCTGGATTCGGACCTGTTCGGCTTTCCAGGCGCGATAGGGTTCGCCCGCCCAATGCTGGAGCGCGCACCCGCCGCAGACCCCGTAATGGCGGCAAGGCGGCGCCACGCGATCAGGACTTGGTGTCACGATCTCGATCACCTCGCCGCGCGCGCCGTCGAACTGCGCGGAAACGGTCTCGCCCGGAAGAGTCAGCGGAATGAAGGCGGGCTTGCCGTCGGCGGTGCGCGCGAGCCCGTCGCCCTGGGCGCCGATGGCGGTGATCGTCAGGTCTTGCATCCGCCGTCCATACCCCAAAAACGGGGCTTGAGGGCGACTGGGGGAAGTTTTTGTGTGGAGGAGAACGAAGCTGAATATCTCCGTCAGCCCCCGTTCATGTTGGCGGCGCCAGAACTTCACTTAACGGATGGGCGTGGCGGCCGACGCGATGCGACGGCAGCCCTTAAAAAGACAGCTTTTCTCATGACCATGATCGCCTCCAAGAGCAGGACCTCCAAGATGAAGACCGTTCTGGGCGTGACCGCCGCCCTCGTCTGCGGCGTGCTGACGCCGACCCTGGCCTCGGCCCAGGCCTATGGCTCGCAAAGCTACGGCGGCGCGTACGACCGCCAAGGCTACTACTATGATCCGTGCCAGCGCTCGACCACGCAGCGCGGCACGGGCGGCGGCTTGGCCGGCGCGGGCATCGGCGCGGCGATCGGCAGCGGCGTGGCCGCACGGGGCGCCAAGACCGAGGGCGCTGTGTTGGGTGGTCTGCTCGGCGCGGTCATCGGGTCGAACATCGGCAAGAACTCGGCCGCCTGCACCTCCGGTCGCACGCCACCGCCGCCGTCGGCCTACAACAACTCCTACAACGGTTCCTACAGTGACCAGGCCTACCGCTACGGCTCGTATGACGACGCCCGCCGCGACGCCGCCCGCGACAGCTATTACGAGCGCAGCTACGAACGCCATGACGGCTACCGGGTCGACAACCGCACCCAGCAGGCGGACGTCAACGGGTGCACCCTAGCCGAAAGCCCGATCTATCTGCCGGACGGCCGCGTCCAGAAGCGCTTCGTGCGCGTCTGCCCGGACTCCAACGGCAAGTATCAAGTCGTCGATTAAGCCCGGCGATCTCTTGTGGAAGACCATCGGCCGCCCCTCGTGGGCGGCCGATTTCGTTTCAGGTCGGCTACAGCTTCGTCGCCCAGACGAGGCGCTCGACCTGACCTTCCCCACCGGTGATTGGACTTTCGGCGAGGCCGCGCACCGACCACCCGGCGGTCTCCAGGAAGGCGACGATCTCTTGCTCGACGCATTCGATCACCGCGGGGTCCTTGACCAGGCCGCCCTTACCGACATGCTCGCGCCCGGCTTCGAACTGAGGCTTGATCAGCGCGACAAGATCCGCGCCCCCCGTCGCCAGCTCAAGCGCCGCCGGTAGCGCCTTGGTCAGCGAGATGAAGCTGACATCACTGACGATGAGGCTGGGCGCTCGACCGATCCGATCTTGATCGAGGTTGCGCGCATCCACGCCCGACAGATCAGCTACCCGATCACTCCCCCTCAGGCTGGCGTGCAGTTGATCGCGTCCCACGTCGACGGCGAACACGAACGCCGCACCGCGTGACAGCAGCACTTCGGTGAAGCCGCCAGTCGAGGCGCCGACATCGACAGCGACCCGCCCCTCAACCGGAACAGGCCAGAGGTCCAAGGCATGGACCAGTTTCAGCGCCCCACGGCCCACCCAGGGATGGGCCGCCTCGGCCGCGATCTTGGCGTCTTCATCCACGAGTTCGGAAGGCTTGGCGACAGGCCGCCCCGCCACCGAGACACGGCCGGCCTCGATTGCGGCGCGCGCTCGGGCGCGGCTCTCGAAGACACCCCGTTCGACAAGCAGTTGGTCGATGCGTTTACGCGCCACGAACCTTCCCCGAAAACTCGAAGCAGGCCTGTAGCACAGGCTTGCGGCGCAGGTCTCTTCAGGGTCAACTGAACGGCGATCACCGGCGCGAAGACGCCGGTTCTGTCGGGAGGAATTCCATGCGTTTCAGCCGCCGTGGCCTGATGGCCGCCTCAGCCGCGATCGCGGCCGCGCCCTCAGCCTTCGCCAAGCCCAAGTCGTCCGCCGCCCCGGCGCCTTGGACGCCGGACGCCACGGAGATCGCCGGTCGCATCCGCCGCAAGGAGATCAGCGCCGCCGAGGCCGTCGAGGACGCCATTCGCAAGGTCGAGGCGCTGCAGCCGCATGTGCAGGCCGTGGTCGCCTCGGATTTCGAACGCGCCTTGGACAAGGCCAAGTCGGGTCAGATGACCGGTCCGTTCGCCGGCGTACCCTTCCTGGTCAAGGACCTGGACCCCTACAAGGGCATGCGGACCCGCTACGGCACGCGCGCCAGCCTTGGGGCCAAGGCGGACACCGAACAGACGGCTTATGTCGACTCGTTCGACGCCGCCGGCTTCGTCACGATCGGTAAGTCGTCGACGCCGGAGTACGGCTTCCTGCCCACCACCGAGCCGATGGGGTTCCTGCCCACGCGTAACCCGTGGAACGTCAAGCACTCATCGGGCGGGTCGTCCGGCGGCGCGGCGGCCGCGACGGCTTCGGGCATGGTGACCATCGCCCACGCCAGCGACGGCGGCGGTTCGATCCGCATTCCCGCCGCCAACTGCGGCCTGTTCGGCCTGAAGCCCTCGCGCGGGCGGATGATCCCCAACCGGCCGAGTAATCGGGGCATCGACCTGTCGGTCTCGCACTGCGTCTCGCACAGCGTGCGCGACTCGGCCGCCCTGTTCGCCGCGTCGGAACGCACGGACGCCGGCGCGGCCTTCAAGCCGATCGGCGTCGTTACCGATCCGCTCAAGAAGAAGCTGAAGGTCGGCTTGGTGATGAACACCGGCACCGGCCTGACGCCCCACCCCGAAGTGCAGACCGCCGTGAACAACGCCGCCAAGCTCTTGAAGGACCTTGGCCACAAGGTCGAGCCGACGGCGTGGCCCATGGACGGCAATCAGTTCGGCCAGGACTTCACCGTCCTCTGGGCCGCCGGCGCGGCTGAACTGGTCGCAGGCATCGGCAAGGCCATGGGCCGCAAGCCCGACGCCAATGTGCTGGAGCCCTTCAGCCTGGGCATGGCCGAGTTGGTCAACACCCTGCCGTCAGGCGCTCTGGACGCAGCCCTGCAGCGCCTGAAGGCGACGATCAAGGCCTATGACACCTGGCTCACCAAGTACGACGTCATCCTGTCGCCGGTGCTTGGAAAGCCCCCGGTGGAGCTGGGTTATGTCGCCGGATGGGTGCCGTTCGAGGAACTGCAGGCGCGACTGATGGCCTATGTTGGCTACACGCCGGTGCAGAACGTGGCCGGCGCGCCGGCGATGAGCGTTCCCCTGCACTGGACGCCCGATGGGCTGCCGGTCGGCGTCCAGATCGCCGGCCGCGCGGGCGACGAGGTGACGCTCTTTGGCCTGGCCTATCAGCTCGAGGCCGCCGCACCCTGGGCGCACCGGAAACCGCCCGTCAGCGCCTAGGCTCGATCCCAGAAAAGAGTGGAGCGTCCAGCGAAAGCCGGGCGCTCCTTTTCTTTGCAACCTTGTCGATCAGGTCAGCAGCCGCCCCGGCCTGTGTCCCGTACATGGTCTAGGATGTCGGCCAAAAGGTCGAAGTCGATCTTGTCGGGCTTCTTCCAGCGCACGCAGCCGCCGCCCCGATCAACACCAGCAAGACGCTCGTTGAACGCGTCCAGGGCCGCGCGGCCCGGATAGACCGCGATGTATTGCTTCTGGCTATTGAAGGCTACGAGCGGCGCCTTCGGATCGCCATAGGCAGGCATTCCGAAGGCCATCGTCTCGCTATCGGCGCCAAAGCGCTCCAGGCACAGCGCGCGAAGCCGGTCCAGGGCCGGGCGGCGTTCCGGCGCGACCTCCTGCATGAAGTCATCGACGGTCGCCGCCTTGGACTGGACCATGGCCCCTACCCCTCCACGAAGACCTTCTTCAGTTCGTTCTTCATGATCTTGCCATTGGCGTTGCGCGGCAAGGTCTCGTGCCAGAACACCACCTTCACCGGCACCTTGAAGGCCGCCAGGCGATCGGCGACGAAGGCGCGCAGTTCGGCTTCAGTGGCCTCCGCGCCGGGCTTGAGGGTCACGACCGCCGCCGGCTCCTCGCCCAGCGTCTTGTGCGGAACGCCGACCAGGGCGGCGTCCATGACGGCCGGGTGGTCATAGAGGCAGTTCTCGACCTCGATGCAGTAGATGTTTTCACCGCCACGGATCAGCATGTCCTTGGCGCGGTCGATGATGAAGCAGAAACCTTCGGCGTCCAGGCGAGCAAGGTCGCCGGTGCGAACCCAGCCGTCGACGAAGGTCTGGGCGGTGGCTTCCGGCTTGTTCCAGTAGCCGCGAACGACCTGCGGCCCCTTGCACCAGAGTTCGCCGACCTCGCCGATCGGCAGCTCGCGATACGGCGCCTCGACCGTCATGATCTTCAGGTCTGTGACCGGCACGGCGGGACCGCAGCTGTCGGGACGGTTCTCATAGTCCTCCGCCGAGTTGCTGGTCGCCGTGGCCGAGGTCTCGGTCATGCCCCAGCCGTTGCCCGGCGAAGACTTGGGCCAGATTTCCTTGATCTTGCGCACCAGTTCCGGCGCAGACGGCGCCCCGCCATAGGCCACGGCCTCGATCGAGGAGAGATCGTAGTTGGCGCGGTTGGGGTGCTCGATGATCTGCCACGCGATCGTCGGGACGCCGCCCATCTGGGTCAGCTTCTCGTCCTGGATCAGCTGCATCGCCTTTTCCGGATCCCACTTGCGCATCATGGCCAGCTTGGCGCCGCCGAACAGCGACGGGTTCAGCACGGCGAAACAGCCCGTGGCGTGGAAGAACGGCACCGAGATCAGCGAACCCTTCTGCGGCAGGCTAGGGTCAGGCTGAGGCGGCGCTTCGCCGCGACGAAGGAAGGCGCGCGCCCCGGCGGCGGCGGCGGCGAAGATGTTGCTGTTGATATTGCGGTGCGTGCCGATGGCGCCCTTCGGCTTCCCCGTCGTGCCCGAGGTGTAGAAGATGGTGGCGTCGTCATCCGCCGCGATCGCAACCGTCGGCAGCGGCTTTTCGTCGAGCTTGGCCCAGTCGTTCGGGCAGCCGATCTTGGCCTCCAGCGGGATCACGTACGGGTGGGTGATCTCCTCCTTGGCGCGGCTCACATAGACGCGCTGGAGTTCGGGGCAGTTGTGCAGGTGCTCGGCCAGACGCTCATAGCGCTCGACATCGACGATCGCGACCTTCGCTCCGGAATCGACCAGGCCGTACTCCAGCTCCGGGCCCGTCCACCAGGCGTTCAGAGGCGTCACGATCGCGCCGAGGGACAGCGCGCCGTAGAAGGCCACGGGCCATTCCGGCAGGTTGCGCATCACAATGGCGACGCGGTCGCCCTTCTGAACGCCGAAAGCCTCGAGCTCGGCCGCCATCTGCGTGACGGCGCGATAGAAGGCCTCGAACGTGACCCGTTCGTCCTCATGAACCAGGAAGACCTTTTCCCCATGGGCGCGGCCCACAAGCAGGGTGTCGCGGAGGGTCGGCGGGGCGTTCTTCCAGGTCCGGGTCTTCACGCCACGGATCTCGACCTCTTCCATCTCGCCCGGCGTGCCTGGCTGGGTGATCAGCGCATAGGCCTGCTGGACGGACATCGCGGGCCACGGAACGGACGCGGGGGCGGCCTGGGTCATTTTACTCTCCCGGTATCAGGTCGCGCCTTGTTGGTTGAGCGCGTTCGCTGACCAGAGAGCACAGCCGCAAGCGGGATGCAAACGTCCGTTTGAGCTCAACAGAACATTGATAAGTTAGAAGCCTGCGCCAGGCGTTCCGCGACGTCATGGCGCCAAGAAAAAGGGCGACGCCTTGGGAAAGGCGCCGCCCGGCTTTCTAGCTTAACGACCGGCTTAGCCGACCGATTCCAGCCGGGCCAGAGCGGCCTCCAGCTTGGTCTTCGCCGCTTGCGCCTCGGCGAGACGCTCCCGGTTCTCCTCGACGACCTCTTCCTTGGCGCGCGCCAGGAAGTCGGGGTTGCCGAGCTTCTTGTTGACCTTCTCGATCTCGCCGGCGTGACCCGCGATGTCCTTGGCCAGTCGAGCCTTTTCGGCGGCGATGTCGATGAACTCGGCCACGCCCAGGGCGCCCGTCGCCTCGCCCATCACGACCGGGGCCGATCCAGCGGGCGCAGCTTCAGCTTCACGGACGGTGTCCAGACGCGCCAACGTGAGCAGCAGGTCGCGATGACGGGCTAGACGGGCCTTCGTCTCCGGACCGGCGCCGACGATCGTCAGGCCCGGCTTGGCCGACGGCGGGACGTTCATCTCGGCGCGGATCGAGCGGATCTCGCCCACAGTCTCGACCAGCCAGCCGATCTCGGCCTCGGCCTCGGCGTCGATCCAGTCGGCGGGCAGTTCCGGCCACTTCGCCGAGATCAACATGCTGTCGCGGGCCGGGCCGACAAATTCGGCGGTCTTCTGCCACAGCTCCTCGGTGATGAACGGCATCACCGGGTGCAGCAGCTTCAGGATGACGTCCAGCGCCCAGGCGGCGGTGGCCCGGGTCTCGGCCTTGGCCGCTGCGTCGTCGCCGTTCAGGATCGGCTTGGCCAGCTCCAGGTACC
Source organism: Pseudomonadota bacterium (assembly GCA_020161365.1). GTDB lineage: Bacteria > Pseudomonadota > Alphaproteobacteria > Caulobacterales > Caulobacteraceae > Caulobacter. The sequence goes on from JAIUNU010000009.1 coordinate 157,298, forward strand.
AGTCGCAGAACACGTTCCAGACAAAGCGATAGAGCGCGCTCGCCGCCTCGTCGAACGACGGGGCTTCCAGGGCCTTGGTCACCTCGGCCACGGTCTTGACCGTCTCGCCGCGGATCCACTTGTTGATCGGCTGCTGGACGGTGGCCGGATCGAAACCCTCGACGCGAACGCACTCGTTCATCTGAGCGAAGCGAGAAGCGTTCCACAGCTTGGTGCCGAAGTTGCGGTAGCCCTCGATGCGCTGCTTGGAGAGCTTGATGTCGCGCGCCTGGCCCGACATCGCCGTCAGGGTGAAGCGCACCGCGTCGCAGCCCAGCTCGTCGATCAGGATCAGCGGATCCATCACGTTGCCCTTGGACTTGCTCATCTTGGCGCCCTTCTCGTCCCGGACGAGGGCGTTGATGAAGACCTGCTTGAAGGGGGCCTCGCCCATGAAGTGGATGCCCATCATCATCATCCGGGCGACCCAGAAGAAGATGATGTCGAAGCCCGTCACCAGGGTGCTGGTCGGGTAGAACTTGGCGAGGTCGGCGGTCTTCTCGGGCCAGCCCAGGGTCGAGAACGGCCAAAGGGCCGAGCTGAACCAAGTGTCGAGGACGTCCTCGTCCTGTGTCAGGACGACATCGGCGCCGAATTGAGCGCGGGCGGCGGCGTAGGCGGCTTCCTCGGCCTCCTCGACGAAGATCGAGCCTTCCGGACCAAACCAGGCAGGGATCCGGTGCCCCCACCAGAGCTGGCGCGAGACGCACCACGGCTCGATGTTGCGCAGCCATTCGAAATAGGTCTTCTCCCAGTGCCTGGGCTCAAAGACGGTCTCGCCGCTCTCGACCGCCTTCAAGGCCGGCTGGGCCAGGGTCTTGGCGTCGACGTACCACTGGTCAGTCAGGAAGGGCTCGATGACCACGCCCGAACGGTCGCCGTGCGGGACCATGTGCTTGGTCTTTTCGATCTCCTTCAGCCAGCCCTCTTCCTCGGCGCGGGCGACGATGGCCTTGCGCGCGACGAAGCGGTCCATGCCCTGGTACTCGGCCGGAACGTTCTCGTTCAGCTTGGCCTCGACCGTCAGGATGTTGATGGCTTCCAAGCCAGCGCGCTTGCCCACGCCGAAGTCGTTGAAGTCATGCGCCGGCGTGATCTTCACCGCGCCCGAACCCTTGGTCGGGTCAGCGTAGTCGTCAGCGACGATCGGGATGCGGCGGCCGACGATCGGCAGGGTCACGAACTTGCCGGCCAGACCCTTGTAGCGCTCATCGTCGGGATGGACCGCGACGCCGGTGTCGCCCAGCATCGTCTCGGGACGCGTGGTCGCCACGACAATGTAGTCACGGGTCTCGTATTCGGTCGGCTTGCCGTCGTCGTCGAAGGCGATCGGGTGCTGGTAGGTGACCCCGTCGGCCAGCGGATAGGCGAAGTGCCAATAGGCGCCGTCGACCTCCTTCTGCTCGACCTCGAGGTCGGAGATGGCGGTCTGGAACTGCGGGTCCCAGTTGACCAGGCGCTTGTCGCGATAAAGCAGGCCCTGCTTGTAGAGCTGGACGAACACCTTGCGGACAGCGGCCGACAGGCCCTCGTCCAGGGTGAAGCGCTCGCGCGACCAGTCGCAGCTGGCGCCCAGGCGGCGCAGCTGGTTGGTGATGGCCCCGCCGCTCTCGGCCTTCCATTCCCAGACCTTGTCGACGAAGGCCTCACGACCCATGTCGCGGCGACCGATATTGCCGGCGGCGGCCAGCTGGCGCTCGACGACCATCTGAGTGGCGATGCCCGCGTGGTCGGTGCCCGGCAGCCACAGGGCGGCCTTGCCGCGCATGCGGTGGAAGCGGGTCAGCACGTCCTGCAGCGTGTTGTTCAGCGCGTGGCCGATGTGCAGCGAGCCCGTCACGTTCGGCGGCGGGATCACGATGACGAACGGCTCGGCGTTCGGGTCCTCGCTGGGCTTGAAGGCTCCAGAGGCCTCCCAGGCGGCGTACAGGCGGGGTTCGACGGATTTGGGATCGAAGGTTTTTTCGAGCATGGCGGAGCGGATATGCCATCTGCGGCCCGGCCGGGAAACCGGCGGGCCTTGGTTTTCTGACAGTTTGGGCAACGAAAAAGGGCGGCCGCCGCAGCGACCGCCCGATTTTCCGAAAGGTTTGAGGCTTAAACGCCGCGCCCCCGAGAGATGCGCTGCACTTCTTCCTCGACCTTGGTCTCGACGATACGCGGCAGATTCTGGTCCAGCCACTCCTTGAGCAGCGGGCGCAGCAACTCGCGTACGACGTCTTCGAGGGTCCGGCCGTCCTTGGGCATCAGCAGGGCCGAGCTCAGGCTGCCGAAGGCGCTGGCGGCGGCCGAAGCAGCCGAAACGCCGACCAACTGGTCGGCGACCTGATCGCGGTCAAACACAGGAGCGGCCGGGGGCGGCGTATAGACCGGCTCAGGTTCCGGCTCCGGCTCGAACGTGGAGGGAGAATAGACGTCGAGATCCCCGACGGTCTCCAGAGGCGGCAGCTCAGGCTCCGCAGCGATCGGGTCCGTCAGATCCAGGACGTCGTCATCGAACGAGGTCGGCTCGGGCTCGGGTTCCGGCGGCGGCGGCGGCGGGGCCGCTTCGACCGCAGGCTCCGCCGGCGCGTCATCCTCCGAGATGATGCGTCGAATGGAGGCGAGGATTTCCTCCATTGTAGGTTCTTGAGACTGATCGGACATGTGCGGGGCCGTCGTAAAGAGGTACGAATCCTTGCGCGCTTTGGGTCGCGCTTAGCCGCGATGGTGCAGACTTACGCGTGTTAAGCAAGCGCAAGTCCGCGTATGGGCGGAATCGACGCGGATCGACGCTACTTCGCAGCGCTCTTCGGCTTGGTGGAGGCCGCGCCGACGCTGTCGATCGCCTGCACCACCGGCTCCCACGGAACCCAGCCCACGCTATGGGTCACGCGGTTGTAGGACGTCTTCGGATCATAGGCCGTGGTCGAGGCCGACAGCTTGCTGACGTCCAACTGGCCCATGGCCTGCAGGACGACGGCGCTGGCGAGGTATTCGTCACGACGAGCCGACACGAGCGCCAGTTCAGCGTTGGAGAGCTCCAGCTGGGCGTTCAGCACGTCCAGCGTGGTTCGGAGGCCCACCTGCTGCTCCTGCCGCACGCCTTCGAAGGCGATGCGCGTGGCGCGGACCTGCTCTTCGTTGGAGACAAGACCCGCGCGCGAGGCCAGAAGATTGCTCCAAGCGTTCGACACCTGCTGGATCGCAGTGCGCTTGGCGCCCTCCACCGCGCTGCGGGCGGCGTTTTCACGCTCGCTCGCGGCGCGAACCTGCGAGGTGGTCAGGCCGCCGGCGAACAGCGGGATCGAGGCCGTGATCGCGCCCGAAAGCGTGCGGTCATAGTCGTCGAACTGGCTGCCAACGCCCGAGCGCTTGTCGGCGGCGTAGCCAAGTGACGCCCGCGCCGACACGGTCGGACGATAACCAGCCTTGGCCACGGCGACGCGCGCGGCGGCGGCCTCTTCGTTGAACTTCGCGGACGTCACGCCCGGATTGGTGGTCTGGGCGGCCTCGAAAGCCTGATCGACGCTGACGGGCAGCAGGCCCGCCAAGCTGGGCTCGGGGGCCAGTTCGCCGGGAGTCTGGCCGACGACGGCGGCGTAGGACGCGCGGCTGACTTCCAGTTGGGCCTGGGCGGCGGACAAGCCGGCCTTGGCGGACGCCAGGCGAGCCTGAGACTGCGCCACGTCCGTACGGGTGATCTCGCCCACGTCGAAGCGCGCGTTCGACTCATCGAGCTGGCGCTGCAGAACAGCGACGTTTTCCTTGGCGATCCGCAGGCGTTCCTGGTCGCGACGCACGTCGACATAAGCCTGGACAACGCTGACCAGCACCCCCTGCTCGACTGAACGCAGGCCTTCGCGGGCCGAGAGCACGTCGGCTTCGGCGGCGCTGACGCTCGCGCTGGCGCGACCGCCCGTATAGAGCGGCTGGCTGATCGAAAGCGCGGCGCTGCTCCCCGACAGCTTCACCTCGGCGCCGGCGCCCGCCGGATTGGTGTTCGACCCGGTGATGTCGGCAGTGGCGCCGATGGTCGGGCGGAAACCGGTCTTGGCCTGCACGACGCCTTCATCGGTGATACGCGCGCTGGCTCGCTGCTGCTGCAGCGTCGGATTGGTTTGATAGGCGAGCGCGATCGCGTCGGCGAGGGTCTCGGCGTTCGCGACGGAGAAGGCCCCGGCCAGGAGACCAGCGCTGCAAGCGGCGGCCAGCAACCCGGCCCGTCGACGGTTCGACATCAACATTCTATCCCCAATCACGCGAAGCCCGCGCTCGCCACAATATGATCGCGTGTAAGTCGCTCCGCCAGTCGTCGCCAGTTAAGCTTTTTTCACGCAAACGTTGCGGCGGCCGATCGAAGCGGCGCTTTAGAAGCTGAAACCCGCCTCGACTTCGAACCCGGCCAGGACGGGTGGCGACGCGTCGAACGCGGCGCGACGGCCCACGCCATCCTCGGCCCGCAGATAGATCGCGGCGCGACCGACAGGGCCGGTGCGCTCGACAACGCCCAGACGCCCGCCTTGAGCCAGCGCGTCCTGCCAGGTCTTGGGCGCGACCGCGACCGCGCCTTCACAGATGATTACGTCATACGAACCGGCGGGGACCGTCTTCAGGTCGTCGCCGTCGTGGCGCGTGACCGATAGGCCCATCTTTTCCAGAACGGCGGCCGCATAGGGCGCGGCGATCGCCAGAGCGGTTTCCCCTTCGCGGGGCTTGAGCGCCTGGAGCAGCTTGCCCACTTCGCGCGGACGCAGAAGCCAGCGCCCCGGCGCGTACTCGATGTCGGCGTCAGCATAGGCCAGGTAGGCCTTCGAGGTCGGCACGACGCTTTCGCGCGCGACCACACGCAGAGCGTCCTGCAGCGGCAGGTCGGTCACGTCGGCGGTGCGAATTTGGCTCTCGACCATGTTCAGCCGCGCGGCGGCGAAGTCGGTGCTCATGGAATCCCTCGAAGGACTGGACTTTCGAGCAGGCTTATAGGTCCGCCGCTCGCCGAAACGCAATGCGATCGCGCTAACGATCTATCTTACGCTTAGAAAGGTGGGGAGTGGCTCCGCGGGTAGGATTCGAACCTACGACCAGCCGGTTAACAGCCGGCTGCTCTACCACTGAGCTACCGCGGAACAGGTCGCTCTCAAGAGAGGGCGGGTCTTAGCCGCACCGACGAGTCGGCGCAAGCGGGTAAAACGCACAATCGTACGAACGCCAAACGCCAGCAGGGCGTGCGAGAATTTGGCTTGGTTGTCGGGAAGAAGAGAGTGGCTCCGCGGGTAGGATTCGAACCTACGACCAGCCGGTTAACAGCCGGCTGCTCTACCACTGAGCTACCGCGGAACAGGTCGCTCTCAGAAGAGGCCGCGTGATAGCCGCCTCGTTGCGCCGATGCAAGCGCCTAATTCCAAAAAAGCAGCCCGGCTTTGCGGCCGGGCTGTGGAAGTCAGTGATGGTGGGTGCCTTCAAAGAAGACGACGGAGGGTCGCCCCTTTATGGTTAATCAAACCCTAATTCTTAACGCCCTGACTAAAGAGTCGCAGGCGAGTTTCGCGCGTTCAGGTCCGGCGGGGAATCTCCAGTCCGCGCTGGACGGCGGGACGCGCCAAGCCTGCCTCTAGCCAGCGTGGGACATGCTTGAGGCCGTCATAGTCGATCAGGTCGCCGGCCTCGTAGAAGCCCACCAGATTGCGCACCCATCCCAGGGTGGCGATGTCGGCGATCGTGTAGTCGTCGCCCATGATCCAGTCGCGATCCGCCAGCCTGCCCTCCAGCACGCCGAGCAGACGCTTGGACTCGGCGACGTAGCGCTGCAGGGGGCGCTTATCCTCGTAGTCGCGCCCCGCGAACTTATGGAAAAAGCCTAGCTGGCCGAACATCGGCCCGATCGCCGCCGCCTGGAAGAAAACCCACTGCAGGGTCTGATAACGCTCGGCGGGGTCCGCCGGCAGGAACGCCCCGACCTTCTCGGCGAGATAGACCAGGATCGCTCCGCTTTCGAACAGCGCCAGCGGCTTGCCGCCCGGGCCGTTGGGATCGAGGATCGCGGGGATCTTGCCGTTGGGATTAAGCGACAGGTACTCCGGAACCCAGGTCTCGTTCTTACCGATGTCAATCAGGTGAGGCTCATACGGCAGTTCCGTCTCCTCGAGCATGATCGAGATCTTCACACCATTGGGCGTAGGCAGCGAATAGAGCTGGATCTGGTCGGGTCGTTCCGCCGGCCAGCGCTGGAGGATTGGAAAGCCGGACAAGTCGGACATGAGACACCTCTTTGAACGCGCGAATGCGTCGCTCGGCTTCTGGCGTCGCTGTCCCGGCTTTTCCAGCCCCCCCCCGAAACGGGGGGCGTGCTTGCGCCCTCCCCCTTTGCTCCGCGAACGAACATCGCTATCCGGACAAAGCGATACGCTCGGGGGGGCGAAACTCGGATGGCGACAGAGGACGACCACTGGCCGACCACGCTTGAGCGCGTGGTCTCAACGCTGGATTTTGCCGTCAAAGAGTCTGGCGGCGATATGCCGGTGCTAACAGCCAGCCCCAAGGGTGACAGCTCTCAGTTGCCAGCGCTCGTGGGCCTGGCCTTGCGCGCCGCGCTCGAAGTCGATCGCCGCGTGGCCGCGTCAGACCCCGAAGCGCCGGTCGATCGCAAAGCCATTCTCGCGCGCAAGGACTTCGCGCGCGCCATGATCGGGGGCTCCCACGGCATGCTGCTGGCCGGTTACGCCATGGCCTATCGGCTTGAGCTGGCGCGCATCCTATGGACCGGCATCGCCGACGCCCCTCGTCGCCGACTGGAAGAACTGGCCCGTCCCCGCGCGTCTTGACCTACCAGGCGCCGACGTTCGGCATCGACGCCCAAGGCTCGACGGGGGGAAGGTTCCCGTCCTGCAGCAGTTCGATCGAGATGTTATCAGGCGAACGAACAAAGGCCATGTGCCCGTCGCGCGGCGGACGGTTGATCGTCACGCCCATGTCCATCAGGCGCTGGCAGGTCTCGTAGATGTCGTCCACCCGATACGCCAGGTGTCCGAAATTGCGGCCGCCGCCGTAGTCTTCGTCGTCCCAGTTATAGGTCAGCTCGACCAGCGGAGCCTTCCGCGCCTTGGCCAGTTCGACGTCTTCGGGCGCCGCGAGAAACACGAGCGTGAACCGCCCCTTCTCGTTCTCGACCCGATACATTTCCTGAAGCCCCAGCCCCTCGCAGTAGAACCGCAGCGAGGCGTCCAGATCGCGAACGCGGATCATGGTGTGCAGATAGCGCATGGCGGCTCTCCAAAAGATCGATAGGGGCGGATATAGGCCGAGGACCGGGACCCGCAATCCCCAAACCGCCCCTAAGCCGGCGCGCGGTCGCGAGTCTGGCGCCGCCAGAGCGCAGCATACTCGCCGCCAGCCTCCAGCAGAGCATCGTGACGCCCGCGCTCGACGACCTTGCCCCGGCGCAGCACCACGATCTCGTCGGCGTCAGCGATCGTCGACAGACGGTGGGCGACCACCAGGGTCGTCCGCCCCGCCCTCGCCCGGCGCAAGGTGGCCTGGATCGCAGCCTCGGTGCGACTGTCCAGCGCGCTGGTCGCCTCATCGAGGATCAGAACGCGCGGTTCGGCCAGCAAGGCGCGGGCGATGCCCACCCGCTGACGTTCGCCGCCGGACAGCTTCAGGCCGCGCTCCCCAACCTTCGTGGCCATCCCCTCGGGGAGATTGCGGATGAAGTCGCCCAACTCCGCCGCCTCGGCGGCCGCCCAGACCTCGGCCTCGCCCACCTCGGGCCGAGCAAAGGCGATGTTGGCCGCTAGGGTGTCGTTGAACAACGCCACATCCTGCGGAACCAGCGCCACCGCCCGACGCAGCGACGCCTGCTTCAAGCGCCGCAGATCCTGGCCGTCCAGGGTGACCCGCCCAGCCTGCGGGTCGATCATTCTAAGGGCCAAGCGCACCAGAGTGGTCTTGCCCGCGCCCGAGGGACCGACGATCGCCACCGTCGAACCGGGCGCGAGCGTCAGCGACACGTCGCTCAGCCCCTCGGAGCGCGCGCCATGTCGGAACGACACATTCTCGAACGTCACGGCGCCGCCCCGCTGGTCCGCGCAAGGCGGGAGGTCGTGGGCGTCTGGCGCGTCGGCCACATCGGCGGTCTGGCGGCGCAGGTCCAGCATCGCCTCCATGTCGATCAGTGACTGACGGATTTCGCGATAGGCGAAGCCCAGAATGTTCAAAGGCGCGTAGAGGTTTATCAGGATCAAGACGGCGGCCGTGACATCGCCGGGGCCCATCCGGCCGTGCGCGGCTTCCGACCCGGCCAGAACCGCCATCACGCCCAGTCCAACGCTCATCACGCCCGACTGAACCAGATTGAGCAGGTTCAGCGACTGGGTGGATTTGATGTTGGCCTGTCCATAGACGTCCAGCGCTCGACCATAGCCCGAGACCGCCCGGCTCTCCGCGCCGAATGATTTGACGGTCTCGTAATTCAGAAGCGCGTCCACGGCGCGGCCAGCGGCCTCGGCGTCCGCCTCGTTGAGCGCGCGCCGGTGACCGATGCGCCAGTCCGAGATCGCGAAGGTCACATATCCGTAGACGGCGACGGTCAGCAGCGCCACCGCCGCAAAACGCCAGTCATAGGCCTTGGCCAGCACGACGGCGGCGAGGATGAGCTCGATCCCGGTCGGCGCGAGATTGAACACCAGGCCGCGTAACAGGAAATCCATCGACCGCGCGCCGCGATCGATGACCCTCGAGAGCGCGCCGGTCCGCTTCGACTGATGAAAGTCGATGGATAGCGACAGGGCGTGGGAAAAGGTCTCGACGGCCGCTCGGTTCTGCGCCGCTTGGGCCACGGGCGTGAAGATCGTATCCCGCGCCTGCGGCGCCGCTGCGGAGATGAAACGCACCAGCGCCCAACCGACCGCAAGCCCGGCGAAAGTCCAGGTGACCGTCACGGCGGCGCCCTGGCCCGCCGAAAGCTGGTTGACGGCCTTGCCCAGCATCAGCGGCGCCAGCACCCCAAGGACCTTCCCCGCCAAGGTCAGCAAAAGCGCCACGGAAACGCGCCAACGAAGGCCGGGCGCGCGCGAGCGCAGAACCAGCTGCACGAGGTCGCCCATCGCCTTCCAGAAGCGCACCGGCTGATCCGCCTTGGCGATCGCGCCCGCCGCGGCTTCACGGCCCGGAGAGGGCGGCCCGCCCAAACCTCTCATCGACGATCCCCATCGACCAGCAAAGTAGTCTGCACGCCCCCGCCCGGCGTAATCCACTCGATGCGCCAACCGGTGGGAACGCGCTCGGACCGAACTGGTCCGGACGTCAGCGCCAAGGGCGGGGTCGCGGCGATCGCCACCTGATCCTCGCCGCCCTCGCCGCCGACCTGGATAGTGTGCGGGCCACGCGAAACCGGATCCTTGAGCGCGATGAAGAAGTAGCCCTCATCATTGGCGCGTCCTCCGCCGCTGACCACACGGTCGACCCGCACATTCAGTCCTGCGCCCGGCGTCGCCACGCCCGATACGACGGCACCGCCGGCTCGGTCGATATCGATGGCGAGGATCTTCGGCGCGCTGGACGGAGACGCCAGCCGCCTCGCGCCGGCGCCAGCGCGAAGGACGGCGACTCGGCCCTCTTCCGAGACCATCACGTAGCCTTCGGCCTGCACCGTCCGGCCATCCTTGGTCATCGAAAGCCCGAACAGGCGCACACCTGGCTCGATCGGCATCTCCACGCTCCAGCGGCCCATGGCGTCCGCCTTGCCCAGAACGACTTCGCCGCTGGGTGAGCCCAAGCGCACGTCGGCCTCGGGGAGCGCCTGGCCTACCAGGGATAGCCGCGCACCCGCCCGCTGGACGCTCTCCAGCGACGGCGGAGGCAAGTATCCCGCCTCCGCGCTGTCGACCCTATCGGTGCTCTTGCGGTCACCCTGCCCCGCCGGTTCGCACGCCGCCAGCAGCGCCGCGACGACGGCCAGCACGAACGGCGTCTTGAAACCCCGGGAGCGAATCCTGATCATGCGGCCTCAAATAGGAACGAACCGGTGGCGCGCGATCCCGGCGCGCCATTGTCTTTTGTGGAGTGGACGACGATGTCCCATGAGTCCAGGCGCCTGAACGCCGTCTGCGTCTATTGCGGCTCGTCGAACGACGCCGATCCCAGCTACATCGCTGCGGCCTTCGCGATTGGCGAGAGCTTCGCCAAGGCGGGCCTTAAGCTCGTCTATGGGGGCGGCGGCGTGGGCCTGATGGGCGCGACGGCCAGAGCCGCGCACGCGGCAGGCGGCGCTGTTTTGGGAATCATCCCGACCTTTCTGCGAGGTCGCGAGCAACCCTTCGATGACGTGGAAACCGTGATCGTCGACACCATGCACGAGCGCAAAATGATGATGTTCGAACGGTCGGACGCCTTTGTCGTGCTGCCCGGCGGGATCGGCACCCTCGAGGAAATCGTCGAATTGCTATCTTGGCGCCGTTTAGATCTTCACCAGAAGCCGATTGTGTTCCATAACCCCGGCGGCTTCTGGGACCCGCTGTTCGATCTGATCCGTCATACGATCGATCGGGGCCTGACCCCACCCAGCTTGGCCGACACCTGGAGGTCGGTCGAACGCGCTGAGGATGTCACGCCCACCCTTTTAAGTTGGGGTGATGAAATCTACCAATCAGGCGCGCCGGACACGCTTCGACGCTTGACTTAGTTTTCATTAAAAACGCACTATAGGTTAGGCGCTGCGACGCTCCCGATCGCGCGCTCATGCGCCGGAACTCCCATCCGGTGCGGGGATAGGAGACTGTAGGAATGCGTACCGCCATTTTCGCGGGCCTGATGGCCTGCGCCCTCGCCACGCCGGTGTTGGCCGCTGACACCGAAAGCGCTTGGCTGAAGCTGAAGAGCCCCGCCACGACCGAGTCGTTCATCCATGACGGTTCTGCTTGGCGCTGTACGGGCGATGTCTGCACGACGACCAAAGCTCGCTCGCTGCCCGCCGCCCGCGCCTGCCGCAAGCTGGCCGCTCAAGTCGGCGAGTTGACTGCGTTCAAGTACCGCGGTGAAGCGATCGAAGGCGACGAACTGACCGCTTGCAACGCGGCCGCCAAGAAGGGCTGATCGTCGCAAGACCGCAAAGAAACAAAGGCCTCCGCCAATCACTTGGCGGAGGCCTTCTTTTTTGCGGGTGTGGGACCCTTGGCGCGTCTCGATCAGGAGCCTTTGGCAGCGCCTATTTGCGGCCGGAGTTCTCGGAAGGTGACCGCGCCGGCTTGGAAGCCGGACGCCCTCCCACCAGCATCCCGCCCATCAGAGCGAACGAAAGCATGGCATGGTTCATCTTCGATACGTTCATGGCGGCGTCTCCCAGACATAGCCGTTAGGACCAGGAGACGCGCGCGGCTTACAGGGCTTTTCACCCTCCTAGTCGTCAGCGCGTCGCTGCCAAGAATGTGCGCGTTAGCGCGCGCCGCAAGCAATTTTCTCCGTATAGAGATCATCTCCGCATGCGGACGGATGCGGGGCACGAACGAGAGAACGTTCGAGATTTTGATCCGCACACAACGCTATTTCTGCAAAACCCCGCAGCAACTGCGGTTCGACGATCATCAACCCTGGACTTGCTGAAGCGCGTAGAGAAGGGCGCCACGCACGAAAAAGCCGCCTGCGTCGGGATGACGCAGGCGGCTTCGTCGATCAAACCGTGTTGATCCGTGGAGGCCTTAGGCGGCCGCGTCGAATGACAGCGCTTCGTAGCGCTTCAGGTGATGATCAACCGAGCCAAACAGGCCTTCGATCATCGTCGCGCGCTTGAAGTAGTGACCGATCGCCAGCTCGTCGGTCATGCCCATGCCGCCGTGGATCTGGATGGCGTTCTGGCCCACGAACTTGCAGGCGCGCCCGATGCGAACCTTCATCGCCGACACGGCCTTGGCGCGCTCGGCGGCGCTCTCGCCGACCTTGATCGTCGCCATGTAGGTCATCGAAACCGACTGCTCGACCTCAATAAACATGTCGACCATTCGGTGTTGCAGCACCTGGAAGTTGGCGATGGCGGTGCCGAACTGCTTGCGCTGCTTGGCGTAGTCTAGGGTGCCTTCGTGAAGCTTGCGCAGCACGCCGACGGCTTCGGCGCCAACGGCGGCGGTGGCCTCATCGATCACCTGTTCGACCAGCGCCAGACCGCTTTCCGAAATCAGCGCCTCCGCCGGGATCGAGACGTTCTCGAAATAAACTTCCGAAGCCCGGTTGCCGTCGACGGTCGGATAGTCGCGGGTGACGACGCCCGGCAGACTCTTGTCGATGATGAACACGCCGACGCCGCCGGCGTCGCGCTGGGCGCCGCCGGTGCGGGCCGTGACGATCAGATGGGTGGCGAACGGCGCGCCGACCACCACGGCCTTGTGGCCGTTCAGAACCCAGCCCGAACCGTCCTTCTTGGCCGTCGTCTTCAGGTCCTGCCAGGTATAGCGGGCTTGCGGTTCGGCATAGGCGAAGGCGATGGTGGTCGAGCCGCCCACAATGCCCTCGATGACCGAAGCCGCGCCGGCGTAGCCTGAGTGCTTCATGAAGCCGCCGCCGATCACCACGGTGCCCAGATAGGGCTCGATGACGAGCGCCTTACCGAACTCTTCCATGATGATCATGTTGTCGATGGCGCCGCCGCCCAGGCCGCCCAGTTCTTCGCTGAACGAGGCCCCCAGAATGCCAAGCTCCTCGGCGAAGGCCTTCCAGTAGTCAGCGCGCCAGCCGGCGTCCGAGCTGACGATCTTGCGACGGGTGTCGAAGTCGTACTTGTCCTGCAGGAAGCTCGCGACGGAGTCGCGGACCATCGACTGCTCTTCGGTGAAGTTGAAATCCATCCCTGGGTTTCCGTTCTTCTGTCGCCCGGTGTTCGCGCCGGGTCATTGAAATCATGAAAGCGAAGGCCGGGCCGCTCAGCGGCCCGGATCGTAGCCGTGCCGCGTTAGAGACCCAGCACCATCTTTGCGATGATGTTGCGCTGAATTTCGTTCGAGCCGCCGTAGATCGACGTCTTGCGGACGTTGAAATAGGTCGGCGCGGCGCGATGCGCGAAGTCGGGGCCGATCGGATGGGCGTTGTCGCCGTCCTTCGGGAAACCGCGGAAGTAAGGCGCGCCGTAGTGGCCGGCAGCCTCCAGCACCAGTTCGGTGATCCGCTGCTGGATCTCGGTGCCCTTGATCTTCAGAACGCTCGATTCCGGGCCAGGACCTTTGCCGGCAGCCTCACCGGCCAAGGTGCGCAGCTCGGTATACTCCAGCGCGGTGAGGTCGATCTCGAGTTCGGCGACCTTGCGCTTGAACATCGGATCCTTGATCAAGGCGTCGCCGTCGTCGCTCAGCTCGGTCGAGGCGATCTGACGGATGCGTTCGATGCCGCGCTTGGAGCGCGCCACGCCGGCGATGCCCGACCGCTCGTGGGCCAGCAGGAACTTTGCGCAGGTCCAGCCCTTGTTCTCTTCATAGATGCGGTTTTCGACCGGCACCTTGACGTTCTCGAACCAGACCTCGTTGACCTCGTGCTCGCCGCCCAGGGTGATGATCGGACGCACGGTCACGCCCGGCGACTTCATGTCGATCAGGAGGAACGAGATACCTTCCTGGATCTTGGCGTTCGGATCGGTGCGGACCAGGCAGAAGATCCAGTCACCGTGCTGGGCCATCGTGGTCCAGGTCTTCTGACCGTTGACCAGATAGTATTCCTTGCCGTCGTCGCCGGTGAAGCGCTCGGCCTTGGTCTTGAGGCTGGCGAGGTCGGAACCCGCGCCCGGCTCGCTGTAGCCTTGCGACCACCAGATATCGCCAGACAGCGTCGCCGGCAGGAAACGTTCCTTCTGCTCGGGGGTCCCGAACGTGTAGATCACCGGACCGACCATGTTGATGCCGAACGGCAGGATCGGCACGCAGTCGGCGCGGGCGGTTTCTTCAGACCAGATATAGCGCTGCACCGAGGTCCAGCCCGGACCGCCGTACTGCGTCGGCCACGCCGGCGCGACCCAGCCTTTCTTGGCGAGCACGCGGTGCCAGGAGAGGAAATCCTCCTTGGCCATCTCCTCGCCTTCTTCCTGCTTGTCGCGAAGGCCCGCCGGATAGTTCTCGGCGATGAAGGCGCGAACCTCGTCGCGGAAGGCGAGGTCCTCGGGCGAGAAGTCGAGATTCATGGCGAGCTCCCGTTCAATCGACCCCTCGGATGGGGGCCGTTATTGCGTTTCGGGAGTCATGATATGGCTCGAACGAGCGTTTGGAAAGATGACGTTAGCGTCAACGTAAGTGAATATTATCCACGTTCACTTAACAGCACCCGAAGCGGGCTATCGAACCTCGCAGGCCAGCTTGACCAAGGCCAGCGCCGAAACGCCGCCAACGCCCTCTTCGTCGGTGACGCCGAGCGTCAGAAGCGGTTGTTTTCCAAGCTTATCCAACACCTTCGCATGCCCTTTGGCGGGACTGACGTGAGCAGCAACGCAATGGTCAATCGCGGTCGGCTCCAGCGCTTGGACGATCGCCGCAGCGGCGCAGGCGGCGTAGCCGTCCAGCAGAACCGGCACCTTCTGAACGCGCGCGGCTAGGATGGCGCCGGCCACAGCTGCGGTTTCGCGGCCTCCCAGCTGTCGCAGGACTTCCAGCGGGTCATCGCCCATGCCCTCCTCGCGAGCCCGAGCAACAGCGGCCGCCACAGGTTCCGGCTCGTCCAACCAGTCTGCGGCCTCACCGCCGAACATAGCCAGACAGACCGCAGCAGCGGTGCGGGCGGGCTCGGCGACAATAACCCCCGGGATCAGCAGGTCGGGCTGCTTGGCCAAAGCCTCCATGCCGAAAGCCATCGTGGCGGCGGCCTCCTTCTCGCTCATTGAAGGCTTGGTCACGAGGTCTGGCGACGGACGATCGATCGCTAGATCAAAAGCCTCCAGGCCAGCCCCCTGCGCCCCAGCCAGACGCGAGACAGTCGCGCCGCCGGCGGCGATCGCCTCCAGACGCTCGCGCGCCCAGCCTTTGGGCCCCACGCCTTGGCGAGCGCCCGCATAGAGCGCAACGACTGGACGGTTCACGGCGGGCGGCGCCTTACCCGTCCAGGCCGTCAACCACGCGGCGATGTCGGCGAGCCGACCGCCCTGCTCTAGAGCGGGTGCCGGACCGGCTGCAGGCGGCGAGACCGCGAGCTGGCGAATGTCGGCGAAGGGAGAGACGGTCTGATGGGTCATGGCGCGGACTTAAACCGGTCCGCGACCAAAGCAAGCCCCGAGCCGCTCATCGCGCCACGACGAGGGACTTGCGCATCGACGGCCAAGACGGAATGGTTGAGGGCATGACGACCATCGCCGCCCCACCCCGCCCGATCGCGACGCCCTGCGTGAAGGTTTGCGCGGTTGACGGGGCCTCAGGCTACTGCCTGGGCTGTCGCCGCACCTTGCCCGAGATTGCAGGCTGGGCGCGACTGACCGATGCGGAAAGAGCGGCCATCATGGCCGCCCTCCCCGAGCGTCCGGACCCCATGGTCGCCCTGATGGCGTCTAGCCGCCGTTGATGTAGGCGGCGCAGACGCCCTCGCGCTCCGACAGCAACTTTGACTTCTTGGCGCCGTCCGCAGCAGCCGCAGCCTTGACTGCCTCCGACATCTTCTTTTGCGCTGAAGCCTTCACCGCAAGGGTTCGCGACGCCCCCTCGCGTCGCAGAAACGCGTCAATCGCGGCTGTATCGAGCGTACCAAGGTTCTCTGAGCTAGCCAAACCCCGACAACGCGCGGCCTCGAGATACTGAAAATTCGAGACGCCAGCGTTTGCCGCCCCGGCAAGCGAGGTTGCAACGAGCGTTGTAATGATGAGCATTTTCATAGCGCTTCCCTCGATAAGCCAAGCTACTTATCGGGAAAGCGAATAACTTCGCTGACACGGCCGTCGAAGTTAATTCGAGTACATGAATATACTTTCTATCGTTAAATTTAATAAATTAACTTTTCTTAAACGTCAAAAGCAGGAGCTACAATGCCTGAATTACAAAACAATTAACCATGAACAACAAACAGCATTATCGATTCACATCTTGAAAACGCCTCACCGGTATAGATTGAGCAACGATCGCAGAAGCGGTCTCGAAGCCTTCAAGGCAGGGTGTCTTCTATGTTGAGGTTCGCGGCGATCGCATTGGTTGGAGCCTTGTCGGCGGTGGGCGCGGCAAAGGCCGTTGTTTCGCTCGACGACCTCCGCCACCCGGAACTCCGCGCGCCCGCAGCGGCCGCAGCGACCTTGGCCCCGGCCGAGGGCGGCGCGGCACAGCTTTCAAAAGATAGCGACGGCCATTTCTGGGCACAGGCCAATGTCGACGGCAAGGCGGTGCGCTTCCTGGTCGACACCGGCGCGACAGCCGTGTCGCTGAGCATGGCCGACGCTCAGCGCCTGGGCATCGACACCAGCCACCTCAGCTACGACTACAATGTCATCACAGCCGACGGCCGCACCCGCGCCGCCGCCGTCAAGCTGGCCAGCATTTCGATCGCCGGCGCTCGCGTGCGCGACGTCGACGCCCTGGTGATCGAGAGCGGCTTGGAAAACTCGCTCTTGGGCATGAGCTATCTGGGCCGGCTATCTCGGTTCGAGGCCACCCGGACCTCACTTATCCTGCACCCCTAAAGACCTACCCGACACACGGCGTTACGCCGCCGGAGCGGCCGTTGCTTCGCGAGCCGCCAAGGCGGCGCGGACGGCGTCGAGGGCGCGATCAATCACTTCAAGATCCGCGCCCGGCTTGACCCCCTCGACCGTCAGGATCCGCCGCCACGCCCGCGCGCCGGGAAGGCCATGGAACAACCCCAGCATATGTCGGCTCATCGCCGCCAGATGCGTGCCAGCCGCCAGTTCACGCGCCAGATAGGGCCGATAGCGCTCGACCGCCGTGAAGCTGTCGACATCTTCCACGTCCATGCCGAACACCCGGCGATCGACCTCGCCCAGCAATGCGGCCTCATGATAGGCGGCGCGCCCCAGCATGACGCCGTCAACCCCGTTGGCGAGATGCTCAAGGGCGGCGTCGACGCTCGGAACGCCACCGTTGATGGCGATCGTCAATCCGGGCCGTTCGCGCTTGAGACGATAGACGAGCTCGTAGTCCAAGGGCGGGATATCGCGGTTTTCCTTGGGCGAAAGGCCCTGCAGCCAAGCCTTTCGCGCATGAACGACGAAGGTCTCGATCCCGGCGCTCGCGCAGGCGTCCACCAGAGCAAAAAGGCTCTCTTCGGGGTCCTGATCGTCGACGCCGATCCGGCACTTGACCGTCGCGGGAACCTTCACGGCGTTCCTGATCGCCGCCATGCACTCGGCCACCAGCGCAGGCTCCCGCATCAGGCAGGCGCCGAAGCGTCCGCTCTGCACACGGTCGGAAGGGCAACCGACATTGAGATTGACCTCGTCATAGCCGAAGTCCTCGGCGATCCGCGCCGCCTGCGCCAGTTCCGCAGGATCCGAACCACCCAACTGAATCGCTACGGGATGCTGGTCCGGATCGTAACCCAGCAGCTTCTGGCGATCTCCGTGCACCACCGCGCCGCTCGTCACCATCTCGGTATAGAGAAGCACTCGCGACGACAGCGTACGATGAAGCGACCGGCAGTGCCGATCGGTCCAATCCATCATCGGAGCAATAGAAAATCTATGAGCTTGAAATTGCATATTTTTTATCGCATTATCAACGAGTTAGACGTTCAGAAAAACCGCCGAAAATACGCCACTCCACGCAGATTTTCTCCACCGTCCGACGCCTCAATGTTCACATGGCGTACACGAAAATGGCCACCTTTGTGAATTTGCCCTCGGGGTCATGGCGAGCCATCATCCGTCGGAAGGGCCGCTATATAAGCGAGACGTTCAAACTGCGCGAGGACGCGCGGCGTTGGGCCACGGCGCAGGAGAGCGCGATCGACAACGGCGCGGCGCCGAAGAAGACGTACGTGACCAGCAAGACGTCCCTTGCGCACCTGATCGATCTGCACATTGCAGATCTCGCCGCCGCGAAGAAGCCGATTGGGCGAACCAAGCTCGAGGCGCTGCTGCATCTCAGTCGCACCATTGGCGATATGGGGTTTGCCAAGATCGATCGACAGTTCGTCATCGACTTCGGTCGGGAACGGGCCAAAGGCGGCACTGGCCCCGTGACGATCGGCATGTATGTCGGTTGGATCAAGCTGGTTCTGGCCCATGCGTCGGCCGTCCACGACATCGAGACGCAGATCGAACCGATCGAAAAAGGTCGTCTGGCGCTGAAGCATTTGGGGCTGATCGGCAAAAGCCAGGAGCGTGACCGTCGCCCGACGCAGGAGGAGCTGGATTGCCTGTTCAAGGCGTTCGACGACAACCCGCGCCAGCTCAGCCCGATGACCCGCATTATCCAGTTCGCGATCGCCACGGCCATGCGCCAGGACGAGATCTGTCGGATCAGGTGGAGCGACCTGGACCTTCGCTCCAGAACGATCATCATTCGTGACCGCAAGGACCCCCGCGACAAGTACGGCAATGACCAGCGCATCCCGCTGGTCAACATCACAGGGTACGACCCGCTAGCCCTGATCGAGGCGCAGCGGGCGATCCGAAGCAACTTTGATGATCGGATCTTCCCCTACACAGCCAAAGCCATCAGCGCCGCCTTCACCCGTACGGCCGCGAAGCTGGAAATCGACGATCTTCACTTCCATGACACGCGCCATGAAGCCACGAGCCGCCTCTTCGAAGCCGGCCTGAAGATCGAGCAGGTCGCGCTGATTACGGGACACAAGGATTGGAAGATGCTGCGCCGTTACACCCACATCAAAGCCAATTCCGTCCACGCCGCGGTCGCTCAACTCGCGCCCTGGACGGATCCTGACGACTAGCGAACCGATTTCGGACGCGGCTTGTTTCGCTCCGCCTCGTCGGCGGCCTCAAGGAGCATGGTCGCAAGATCGCGGAGCGCCTCGGGCGAAACCGTCATGTTGACGACTTTGCCGTGGGGGCGATCTCGTCCTGGCGCCTGAGCCTTCAGGTCGACGATGAGCTCCACTTGCCCCAGGCGAACAGGGCGAGCCGACAGGAACAGGGTTCGCTTGCCTTGCCGGTTGTCCTCGCAGTCGAGAAGAACCGCGCCAGCGCCGGGCCAAGGCTCCCCGTCAGGCAGACCAAGGCCGTAGGCCTCATGCTCCGCACGGGCCTGGGTCTCCCGCAATTGCCGGATGGACCACGCATCCAGTTCAGGATTGTCGCCGCTCATGCGCTCAGCCTAGCGCATCTTGCGCGACAGCTCACCCTCGCTCACGAAAGCCGCTGACGGAGGCCACGCTCGGCGCCGCTAGCCCCGCCGGCGCCGATCGCCGAACCCGAAGGTCGATCTCGCCGCCGTCATCTCCCGACCCAGGAAGAGCCGTCCGGCGCCTATATCTGCGTCGCCGACATAGACGCATCCGCCTCGCGATGGGGCAGCGTCAGCCCCAGTTCAGAGATAGCCTGCAGGACGCCAACCACTTGGACCCCCAGCGTCACCTATGGCCCATCTCGATGGGCTCTGCCTCAGCCGCGCGTGGTGCTGGCGCGGTCTTGCCCGCGCCCTGGACGCGTCGGATCCACGGCGCGACATGGCGCTGAAGGCCGCTGAGACACACCTTGCCGCAGCCCTGCCGCATCTCGACGACGACTATATGGGTCAGCATTGGCTCGCGAGCTTTGCCCTGCTGGCAATCGGCGATCGCTAAGGGCTAGATGCAAGCCTAAGTCCCGACGCAACGACCAAAGAGCACTGGACTGGAATGTCGCCATCGACCAGCATCACACCGGGAACGCACCTGAGCCAAGTTCGCCCGAGCGCCAATAGCCGCCGTTAGCCCGTCTCCAAGAACACGACGTTCCGTGGAGGCGCGTCGCGTGCCTCAACGGCTGTCAGGCTGATTGGCTAAAGGTCGATCTGCTCAGACATCTCCAGCGCGTCATCGACCTCGATGCCAAGGTATCGCACCGTACTCTCGAGCTTCCGGTGTCCGAGTAGAAGTTGGCATGCGCGCAAGTTACCCGTCTTCTTGTAGATCAGCGCCACCTTCGTTCGGCGCAGGCTATGCGTGCCGTAAGCCCGAGGCTCGAGTTCAATCATCGACACCCACTTGTCGACCAGTCGCGCATACTGCCGCGTGCTGACGTGATCGCCTGGTCGACTGCGGCTGGGAAACAGCCAGTCGTCGCTACGTCGCCCACGCACCTTCAGCCAAACTGCCAAAGCGTCTCTTGTGGGTTCCGTGATCTCGAACGGTACGGGCTGCCCTGTCTTCTGCTGAATGATCGTCGCGCGTGCGCGCAGTGCGCCACCCGGCGCTACGTCGCTGACACGCAGCTTCACCAAGTCGCAGCCTCTGAGCTTGGCGTCTATAGCGCAATTGAACATGGCGAGGTCGCGGACTCGCCCGTTCGCTTTGAGCTGCTGTCGGATTCCCCAGATGTGTCTGGGCTTGAACGGCGGCTTTGGGCCGATGATGCGGCCAGTGTTCCAAGGGCGTTTGGGTGGAAGGAAAAGGTCAAATTGAGCCATGTCCGCCTTCTGCGAATTGGCTATTCCCCTCGGCTCATCCTACCACGTTCAGGCCTCTGCGGCTGCGCTTACGCAGCGCCGCCGCGGGAGCTGCCCTCGGTCATGGCCGACTAGGGTGGTGTGCGGAACATGAGGGCAGCTTTACAGGCCGTCTTTCGCGCCTTGCAGTAGGTGCTTCTTTCGATCTTCGCGTAGACGCGCAGCACCCGCTAACCCGATCACAATTCCCAAAAGGGTTAGAATACGGCCGAGCCAGCCCCAGCTACCTCCCCAAATGTCTAGGCCAAGGCCAGCGAAAATCAGCGTCGCGCCAAAGAGGGCGATCAGCCGTCCCTTCAGCGCCCATCTGCGGTCGATCTTCTTTCGGGAAACGGTCATGAGTTGTGAGCTTTGGAGAGGCGCTCAAGCTTAGTCGATGGGCTCAAGGTCGCCTATGGGTCGTGAGCGGTCATTGGCGCCGGTGCTGAGAGTTGCCCTGCCAATGTCGCCGTCATGGCACCGAGCCGACGACGGCTTCCGACCCTTAGCGGACTTTGCCTCCCTCTCCTTTAGGGAGAGGGAGGGGCCCGCCGCGAAGCGGTGGGAGGGAGAGGGGTTACGAGGGCTGACGGCGTGCCGGCGCTCCGTCGGACGCTGTAACCCCTCTCCCCAACCCTCTCCCTCTGGGAGAGGGAGCAATGACCGACATCCACCCTTCTCAGCCGTTCGCGACGTCTGCATCGCCGGCCGTACTGCGCCAATTGCCGACATTGGCGCACATCCAGAAATGCGACGTTCGCATCTAGATTCGGGTGAGCGCGGGAACCCGCCAGGACCGGGTTCTGAGTTCGCGGCGCGGCAGATAGGCGCGAAGCGCCAGGCGCATGCGTCCGCTGGGCGCGGGAAGCCAGTTGGCCGCCATGGCTCCAGCCGGGCGCTCGCGTTGGATCAGGATCTCGAAACCTCCGTCCGGATCCTTGATCAGGCCGGGCGTGCGATCTCCGATCGCGTATCGGCCGATCGGGTTTTCGGTGAAGAAATAGCGCCCCTCGGGCGTGACTTCGTACATGGTCAGCGACCAGAAGGCGTCGACCGGCACGCCGCCGGGCGGCACTCGCCAGCGATACGACGCCTGGCCCGTCAGGGGCTGGCCGGCGGCGTCGAAATTGGCGTGGAAGTACATCGCCTCCTCCTCGCCCAACGCCGCGATGCCGCCGAGCGCCACGGCGGCGCGCAATTGATCGTTGGTCCCGAAGTCGCCGATCCCGGGGGGCTGGTAGCTCCAGCCGCCGACCGCATAGTCGCGGAAGCGAAAGGTCTCGCGCAGGACCTCCAATGCGCCGGGTATCGTCGCCCGCCATTGGTCCAGCACCACCTGAGACGGCAGGCCCGGCGCGCCGATACCTTGGGCGGCGAATTGGCGCGCGCGCGGGAACTGGCCGCCCCCGCCCCGCGAGCGGGCGATGACCTCGTTGACCAGCGACAGGAAGCGGACCGGATCGTTCACATCGCCGGCGGCCGCCTCGAAGGGGCGCGGCGGCGGGCGGTCCGCCGGGACGCTCAAGGTCAGCCCGCCCTGGAAGGCCTGTGCGGCAGCCAGATCCGCCGGTCCGTCCACCAGGACGCGCATCAGGGCCCAGACGTCGTTGCTGGGCGCGCGGACCAGGCGGACGCCCGCCGGCGCGACGCCCTTCCAGTTCGGTCCCACGACCCAGTAGCGACCGCCCTGTCCCTTGGTCGCCCGCGTGCCGACATAGGCGAACACGTCAGTAAAGGCGCACATGAAAGCCAGGCAGAAGTAACGGTCCGTCGAGCTGGGCACGGTCAGCTCGACCGGTCCACCCGACAGCTCCAGGAACATCGACGAATAGATTGTGTCGTTGTTGGGCGCGGTGACCTGATGGGAAGTGTGGTCCATCAGCTGTGATCGATGCGCGATGAGGTTCAGCTTGCCCGGTCTGCCGACCGCCCCCGTCCGCTCCTGCTCGATCCGCGCCTGCTCGTACAGCGGAAAGCCGTAGAAGAAGGCCCGCTGGAACGGGTCCTTGGCCGTCTCGGCCAAGGCGGCAAGGGCCTGTCCCGTGGGCAGCAGGACCGAGGCGGCCAGCCCGGACTTGATCAGGTGACGGCGATGCATCGGCTTTTCTCCAACAGGGCCTGTACTCAGCGGGTGTGGCGACTGAAGAATCGCCAGATGACCTCGGTCGCGTCGACCTGGTCGTAGCGGGCGCGCTCCAGCCCGCCGACGACCGGCGCGGGTCCGGGCCAGGTATGGCCGGCCGACTTGAGCCAATAGAACACCACCTCCCCACCCTTGGCGCATTGGGCGTAGGTCTCGACCGTGACGTCGCCCTTGGCCTCGACGGAAGGCTTGTCCGCGCAGCCGTCGGCGCGCCGCCAGAAGTCCACCGCATAGGCGACCTCCCGGAACGGCTGGGTTTGCGACCGAGCCACCAGCGCCATCGGCGAGGTCCCGCCCTTGAACGGCACGATATCGTCCTGTTCGCCGTGCATGATCAGCACCGGAACCGGGGTCGCCGGCGGCGTTTCGCCGCCGAACATCGCGCCCGATACGACGGCGATGGCCGCAATGCGCGGGGCCAGGGCCGCGCCGATGCGGTAGGTCAGCATGCCGCCATTGGAGAGGCCGGTGACATAGACGCGCTTCGGGTCGATGCGATGGTCGCGAGCGATGTCGTCGATCATCGCGCCGATGAAGGCGACGTCGTCGCTGCCTGAGGCCATGGCGAAGCCGCAGCAGCCCCCGGCGTTCCAGGTCCCCATGTTGGCGTTGCGCCCAACGCCGCTGGGAAAGGCCACGGCGAAGCCCTCACGCCGAGCTATCCCCAGCCAGCGCGGCGTCATGGTCATGGGGCTGCCACCGCCGCCATGCAGGGCGATGACCAGCGGAACCGGACCAGAAGCCTCGGCCGGCGCGTCCAGCAGGTAGTCGCGGGCGACCCCGCCCACCCTGACGCTGTGGGCGGCCGGAGAGGCCTCGTCGAGAGCCCAGGCTGGCGCGGAGCCCAGCATCAGGGCGGCGGCGACCATGGCGAAAGCGATCGATTTCATCTCCGCGATCCTCGCTGCGGCGCTCAGTAGCGCAGCGTCAGTTCCGCGCCGTAGATGCGCGGCTGGTTCCAGAATTCGGCGGTCCCGACCACGTTGAGGACGTAGCGCTCGTCGGTCAGGTTCCGCCCGGTGACCGAGAAACGCCAGTTGCCTCCTTCGACGCCGATCCGGGCGTCGTAGAGGGTGTAACCGGCATAGGCGCGGACGTTGTCCGGCGTTTCGTAGCCGCCGTGGGCGTACTGAGCGCTACCGCCGATGAAGCCGCGCAGGCGGCCGATCGGCTGGGTGTACAGTAGGTTGGCCGTGACCTGGTTGTCGCGCAGGCGCGGCACGTGCTTGCCATTCAGATCGACCGTCACGCCCTGACTGATCAGGCTGGCGCCCTTCTCGAACGCGCCGTCCGAGGTCGAGTATGACACTCGCGTCACCAGCCTTCCGCGGCCGACACGGAAAATACGGCGCGCCTCGGCTTCGAATCCGTAGACGTGAGCGTCGCCAGCGTTGGACAGGATGAAGCCGGTCGCGCCGGCCGAAGGCGCGGTCACCACCTGCACCTGGTTGGTCCAAGTATAGTAGACGGCCGCCTCGGCGTTGAAGCCGAACAGGCGCCCCTTCCAGCCGGTCTCGTAGTTGTAGGCGTACTCGGCGTCGTAGCGCAGGACCTGCGGCAGCAGGGCGCGTGTCACCGATGGTGGCAGGTTGGTGTTGAAGCCTCCCGAACGGTAGGCCGTGGCGAAGCGCCAGTAGAGGTTCTGCTCATCGGCCAGGTTCCAGCGCAGCGACACGGTCGGCGTGTAGAAGGTGTTGTCGAAACCGGTGCGCACCGTGGCCGTCTCGTTCCCCGCTGCGCAAGCCGGGGCCGTCAGGGTCGGTGGGCAGAACTGGACCGTGGTCGCGCCCGAGCCGCCGATCGGGGCCAGCAGGCCGGTCGGAACGGTCCCTGATCCGAAATAGACAAGCGGATCCTCGGACCAGCGCTCGAAGTCGTAGTCGCGACTATCGTGCTGGGCGCGCAGCTCCAGGCCCAGCAGCCAGCGCTCGGCGAGCTTGGCCTCGATCGCGCCGAACAGCGAGATGGAGTCGACCTTCTCGTTGAATGTATCGTGGTTCATCGTGCCGCGCCCGGCCTGGCGGGCCGCCGGCGAGAAGGTCGTGGCCGCGCCCGCAGCCGCCGTGCCGACAAAGCATCCGGGCGTCGCGGCCAGGGCCGCGCCCGTATAGGCTGGACAGTCGAGCGGCTCGGTGACCACGTGATCCTTGGAGTTCAGATACTCCACGCCGACCAGCCAGCTGACGCGCCCACCCTTCTTCGACGCGAAGGTGACCTGGGCCACATCGCGGCGATAGTCCTCGAACTGGGCCCGCGAATAGTCTGGGTAGCTGACCGCCGCTCCCGGCGCGACATCGGACAGCGACAAGCCTACGAAGTGGTCATCGTCCTCGTTGGTGCGCGCGCCGTCCCGGTCGCGGTGCGAGACGCGTAGCGCCACATCGGCCCAGTCCAGATCGACATCGGCGCGCAGCGAGAAGCCCTTCTCCTTGATATCGGTCCGTCCCTGCCGGTTCTGATTGGCGCGGATGTCGGGACCGGCATCGAGCGTCGGACTGCGGGCCAGACCCGTGAAGCCAGGCGCGCTGCTGTCGTAGTACTCGGCCATCGCGCCCAGGGTGACCTTGGCCGAGGGGCGCGCTTCGAGTGTCAGCCGCGCACCCTTGGAGTTCTGGGTGTCGGTGAAGTCGCCGGTCGTGGTGTTGACGATGAAGCCATCGTGCTGGTCACTGATGAAGCCGCCTAGCCGCGCGGCCAGCTTGTCGCCGAGCGGCAGGTTGACGATCGCTTCCAGGTCAGTGCGGTCCGGGTCGGACCGGCGGACGGTCGCCGTACCGCCGAATTCCGATCTCGGTGCGTTGGAGATGACGTTGACCGCGCCGCCGACTGCGTTGCGCCCGAACAGCGCGCCCTGCGGCCCGCGCAACACCTCGACCCGCGCATTGTCGAACAGGTCCATCCGCGTCAGCGAGCGGCCGCCAAAGCCGCCGCCGGAGTTATAGAGGCCGTCGCGATAAAGGCCGGTGGCGGTCTCGGTGAAGCCGACCCGGCCACTGCCCTGCCCGCGGATCGAAATATCATTCAGATATTCAGGACCAGAGGTCACCAGGGTCACACCCTGGATCTGGCGCAGGTAGTCCTCCATGCGGTCCAGCACGAGCCCCTGGCGGTCGGCCTCGGTGATCGCTGTGACGGCGGCGGGAACGTCACGCAGCTGCTCGGCGCGGCGGCGGGCGGTGACCACCACCTCGCCGACATCACCGGCGGCCTGGGCGTGGACCGCACCCGCCGTCAGCAGTTCCGCCAGCGCCACGATCGCGACACCGCCCAGCATCGCCGCCCGGCGCGCGGTGCCCCGGCGGCTGGAATCCTCTTCGGCCGTGGCCGCCCAAGCGCATCCCATGGTCACCCTCCCTCACGGCGTCTGCGCGCCTTTGACGGAGGGAGGTTAAGCCGAGATGATCGTCACTGTCTACAGATTGTCGACAATTTATGCAGTGATCTTCAGGGCGGCCGTCAAGGAGTCGACGTGGGTCAGCTGCGCCAGCCGGTCGGCCTCGTCGCCGTCGCCACGCACGATGGCGTCCGCCAGGTCGCGCCAGCGCTGGGCTGCCCGCACCCGGAGTTCCTCTGTGGTGAAGCCGTAGGGACCAAAGTTGTGGGCGGCGCCGGCGCGCACGTCCAGGATCAGCGACCGCAGACGACCGCCTTTGGCGGCGTCGAGCACGGCGAACCCGGCGCGTAGGGTCTGGCGGAAGAACTCCTCTGGCTCGACGCCCGCGCCGGTCATCGCTTCAAGACGCTCGACCTGCCGATAAAGCGATTGAATATCCTCGTCATTTCTATGGATGGCCGCCTTGCGCGCCGCGAAGCCGAACAGCACGGCGCTGATCTCGACGCTCTCGCGGGCCTCCTGGTCCGACAACCGGGCCACGGTCGCGCCCTTCATTGGTTCGATGTGCACCAGGGAGCGCGTGGCCAGGATCCGCAGCGCCTCGCGGACGGGCGCGCGACTGACCTTGAACCGCTCCGATAGCTCGATCTCCCGAAGCCGATCCCCAGGCTTGTAGACGTTCGTCTCGATCAGATAGGCCAAATCCAGAGCGACGCGGTCCGCCACGGATCGATTTCGCTTTTGCAGAAGATGCGGTGGGATCGGTTTCGACATTGCCTACAATCTCGGACTTCTCGCGATCGTAGCAAGCTTATTGGTTGAAGCGTAGTTTTGACCAAAATTCATTCAGCCCGGTCAGTGGCTCTAAGTTCGATCAAGCGACCTTCGCAGCCGATCGCGACGTTCGCATTCGCGGCGGCGCTGCGCCATTTGCTGACGTTAGGTCGCTTCCTAGAAGGCGACATTGAGCGTCCACCATTCCGACGAGCCAACCGACTAGAACCACTGCCACCGCCAAGCTAGATACCATCCTGAAGTAGTCTGGGGGCATCGGTGATCGTCTGGATTGATTTGGGCACCACCAATAGCGCGGCGGGCGTGTGGCGTGATGGGAAGGTCGAGCTGATCCCCAACAGCCTCGGCAGCGTGCTGACCCCCTCGGCGGTCGGCCTCGACGACGACGGTTCGTTGCTGGTTGGCCTCGCCGCGCGGGAAAGACAGTCGACCCATCCAAAACTGACGGCGACCACCTTCAAGCGCTACATGGGTACGGGTCGAACTACGCGTCTCGGCGACCGCGACTACCTTCCCGAAGATCTGTCGGCGCTGATCTTGGCGAGGTTGAAAGCCGACGCCGAGGCCTATCTGGGCGAGCCCGTAACCGAGGCGGTGATCACCGTACCGGCCTATTTCAACGACAAGCAGCGCAAGGCCACTCGGCGCGCGGGTGAGCTTGCGGGGTTGAAGGTCGAGCGCCTCCTGAACGAACCGACGGCCGCGGCCCTGGCTTACGGCATCCACCAACTCGCCAACGAGGCGCGCTTCCTGGTCTTCGACCTGGGCGGCGGCACCTTCGACGTTTCCGTCCTAGAAATCTTCGAGGGCGTTATCGAAGTCCGCTCGTCGACTGGCGACAACCGGCTGGGCGGCGAGGACTTCAATGCGCTGCTGATCGAGATGATGGCCTCCCGTTTCGCACAGGATTGGGGATCGACCGCCAAGGAGCCGCTGCTCCGCGAACGTCTTCGCCTCGCCGCCGAGAAGGCCAGACGCACCCTGACCGACCACGCCGAGGCCACCATGGAGGTGCTCTGGCAGGACCGGCTCTGGAGCTTGGAGATCACCTCAGCCGAGTTCGAGGCAAAGGCGGCGGCCCTTCTGGCGAAGCTGCGCGAGCCCGTTTTGCGCGCGCTGCGCGACGGCGAGGTCCGTGCCGACGACCTGAAGGAGATCGTGATGGTCGGCGGGGCGACGCGGATGCCTGTGGTGCGTCGCGCGGTCACCAAGATGTTCGGTCGCTTTCCCGCCACCAGCGTCCATCCGGATGAGGCCGTCGTCATCGGCGCGGCGATCCAGGCGGGACTGAAGGCTCGCGACGCTGCCCTCCGGGAAGTGGTCCTGACGGACGTATGTCCCTATTCGTTAGGCGTCGACGTTAGCGAGACCGGCCCGGGCGGAACGATGCGGCACGGGATCTTCTCGCCGATCATCGAGCGCAACACCGTGGTCCCCGCCAGTCGGTCCAAGATCTTCTCGCCCGCCCAAACCGGCCAGAAGGTCGTCGTCTTCGGCATCTATCAGGGCGAGGCGCGCCTGGTCGCTGAGAACATCAAGCTGGGCCAAGTAGAAGTGCCGGTGCCGCCGCGTCGGGCTGGCGAGATCACGCTTGAGTGCCGCTTCACCTATGACGTCAACGGCCTGATCGAAGTCGATGTCCATGTCCCCGAGACCGACGAGCGGCGTCAGTTGGTGATCGTGGACGAAGAGGATCGAGGCGGCGATGACCTGGAGAAACGACGCGCCGCCCTCGCGGCCCTAAAGGTCCATCCACGCGATCTCGACGCCAACCGTGCGGCCCTGGCCCGCGCTAGCCGCTGCTACGAGACCTTTCTGGGCGAGCGCAGGTCCCACGTCGGCGAGCTCATCACTCGCTTCGAAACGGCGCTCGATGGTCAAGACCCGCGCCTGGCCGAGCTGGCGCGTAAGGATCTGACCCAGGCTCTGGACGCGCTGGAAGGTGAAACCTGGCTATGAGCGACACCTGGTCCATCCTGGGCATTCCGCCGGTTCGCGATCGCGACGCCATACGCCGCGCGTATGCGCGCCGACTTAAGGTGACGAGCCCAGAAGACGACGCCGAGGCCTTCGCCGCGCTGCGATCCGCCTATGAGGAGGCGATCGCGTCCCTCGACTGGGATTGGGCCTGGAGCGACGAGGAGCCGGCCACCGCTGAGACCATCCCGGCGACGGGCCTAGCGGCCGCCATCAAGCTCGACGCCGAGCTGACCGCAGCCTTCGTACAGGTCAAGGACGCTCCGGCGCGCGACGAGCCGCCCGCGCGCCCGCATGAGCCGCTCCTCGGTCAGCTGGAGATCCTGTTGCGGGCGGAGCCGCCGCCGGCGACCGGCGCGGTGGAGGCCGTCTTCGAGGACCTGATGACTTCGCAAACCCTGCAGGAGGTCGCGGTCCAGGTTGATGTCGAAATGCGGGTCCTGGAGCTGATCCTCGACAACATTCCGCGTTCGGATCCGCTGGTGAAGCCAGCGATCAAGACTTTCGGCTGGACGCGGGGCGGCGTGATCAGCCGGCGTGATAGCCTGGTCGATGCCGTTCTAAATCGGGATTCTGATATCGGATTCCGCAAAGGGATTTCATCGCCCGGCGTCCAGCTCTACGCCGCCTACGACGCCCTCTCGGGTCCAATCACGACGACCGCTCGATTGCGCGCGTGGCTATCGCCAATGCTCGACCAAGACGTCCGCACCTTGTTCCGCGAGATCGACACGCGGCGCCCAACCTTGGCGGCCGACCTCGATCCGGGTGCTTACGCTTGGTGGCGGGAGCGTCTCTCAAAGCCAGGCCTTGCGGCCTGGATGCTCTGGCTAGTGGTTTGCACGCCGATCCTAGCGGGCGTTGTCGGCGGGCTGATTCAAGGCTCGACAAAGGATGGACTATTGGTCTGGGCGGGCGTGCAAGCCGGAACGTTCCTATTGGGCATGCTCTACATCTACGGTTATGCGAGGCCGCGAGACTGGTGGCAGTCGGAATTGGCTTGGCGGGCGCCGGGGCTCGCGCGAGTGGGATGGGCGCCAGCGAGCTGGCTGTTGATGCTCTTTGCAACCATAGCGCCGCCACAACCGTGGATCCTGGTGCTTTTGTGTGTCGCCGCTACCGCCGTTCTGGCTTGGTGTCTGATCACCCGGCAGGTCGACGCCACGGCGACGGCGGCGGCTTGGCTAATCAGAGGTCTGCTCACTGAGATTTTTTTGATCATTTGGTGGATCATGCTCTCCATCGATCCATCGATTGATCTGCCCGCGTCTGTTCAAGTTGCAGCCGCGACGGCAATCGTAGTTTCAATGATCGGCAGTTTTTCGCTGATCAGCTTCTGGCACGGCGAGACGAGCGAACTTGCACGTCTCTACAGCCTGGCTGCACTTGGCGTGGCCTTTGCCGTAGGCGTGGCTCTCCTGTTCGGGGATCTTCGGGGTGAAACGATTGCAGCGCCAGAAATGACAATCGGCTTCATCTCTGCACTCGTGCTCGCTACGCGCCCCGCTGCGGTGGCAGTCGAAGAACTCTCAAACATCCTTCGAGCCCGCGTACTGCTACCTGGAGCCTTCTTCGGCTACGCGATCATAAAAGCTGTCAGCGGCCATTGGCTAGCCGTGGGTGGTATCTGGATGCTTGCCGGCGCGGCAATCACCCTAGCTGTGGCTGGGGTACAAAGCCTAAAGAGCGCAACTCGCCAATAGGGTCGACGGAGGTGCGCCATAAGCTGACCTTGTTAAACCTCCAACAATTGGCCGTTCAGCCTCTTATTGGCATCATAAATGGCGTCGAGACTCGGTCGACCTTCTCGTTCTACGGCTTCCGGTAGTGGACCGGCTCATTGACGTTTGCGCGCGCCATCGCCGCGACTGCCAAACTCAGGCGCAAGCGCCCGTCCTCTCATTTGAACTGGCAACCAAGCGATGACCCAGCCCCACGGCGAACGTGGGGTGGGCCGCCTGGTGTCCAGCCAGGCGGCCTGAAGACCTGGTTCGCCTCAGGCCTCCCCCTCGTCGACGTCGCCGTCGTCGAGCATGTTGAACTCAAACCAAACCCCGTTGAGCACGCCGAAGGCGACAGCGAGACCCAGGCCGAGGATCCAGGTGAAGTACCACATCGGTTTGTTTCCTTCGGATCAGTAGAGGTCGGGATTGACCGCCAG
>JAIUNU010000010.1 GCA_020161365.1 Pseudomonadota bacterium
CGCGGGGTGGAGCAGCCCGGTAGCTCGTCAGGCTCATAACCTGAAGGTCACAGGTTCAAATCCTGTCCCCGCACCCAGTGTTTCGTTTGTCGTCCACGCCCCGTCGGTCGCTGCGGGGCGTTTTTTGTTGCGCAGGAATGCAACCCTCAGTGGCTTTTCGGCGACACTCACCACCTGAAGCGCGAATTTTTCTGGCCTTCAGTGCTGTTCGACCAATTTTCTCCGCTCAAAGCCCATAGCGCGGACCGAGGTTTTGCGTCATGACTTCCCTCGGAAGGACGCGGGCCGACTATCAGCCCGTCGATTGAGGTGTTTGAGGATAATATGGCGAACGGTGTCGTTAAGTGGTTCAACCCGGCCAAGGGCTTTGGCTTCATTCAGCCCGAGGACGGCGGCCAGGACGTGTTCGTCCACATCGCCGCGGTTGAGCGCTCGGGTCTGTCGGGCCTGAACGAGGGTGATCAAGTCGCGTACGAACTGGAAGAAGACCGCCGCTCGGGCAAGACCTCGGCGGGGCAGCTGCGCGTGACGGGTCACGGCGCGGTTCCGGCCGGTGGCGGCGGCGCCCGCAGCCCGCGTCCCCCGCGCAGCTTCGACGGTCCGCGCGGCGGCGGTGGCGGCTTCTCGGGCGGCACCGGCGAGAGCGGCACGGGCGTCGTGAAGTGGTTCAACACCACCAAGGGCTTCGGCTTCATCCAGCCGGACAATGGCGGCGGCGATGTGTTCGTGCACATCTCGGCCGTGGAACGCGCCGGTCTGCGCGGCCTGAATGAAGGCCAGCAAGTCGGTTACGAGCTTGAACAGGACCGCCGCTCGGGCAAGACCTCGGCCGGCAACCTGCGCATCCTCTAAGCGCCAAAGAAAAGGCCGCCCAGACGGACGGCCTTTTCGAGAGACTTTCGAGGGCCCCGGCCGACGTTGACGCGTCGGACGGGGCTCTTTTCGTTTCGCGAGGCGGCTAGCCTGCAGCCCGCTCCGACACGGCCTGGTTCACGGCCAGGGCGGTGAGATTGACGATGCCGCGCGCGGTGACGCTCGGGATCAGCACGTGCAAGGGCTTGGCCATCCCGAGCAGGAGAGGGCCGACCAGCAACGACTCCGTCGCCGCGCTCAGCAGCGTGAGGCCAATATTCGCCGCGTCCAGGGTCGGCATCACCAGAAGGTTCGCCGAGCCCTTTAGCGGGCTGTCGGCCACCATGCGGTCGCGCAGCTGCTGGCTGAGGGCGGCGTCGGCGTGCATTTCGCCGTCCACCTCGAGATCCGGCGCCTGGACGCGTAGCAGCGCCAGGGCGTCACGCATCTTGCGCGCCGTCGGCGAGTTGCTGGCTCCGAACGAGGAGTGCGACAGCAGCGCCGCCTTGGGCGTCAGGCCGAAGCGCCGAACGGCCTCGGCCGCAAGCTGGGTGCACTCGGCGATCTGCTCGGCGGTCGGGTCAACATTGACGTGGGTGTCGCAGAAGAACAGCGTGCCCTTGTCCAGGATCAGCGACGACATCGCATAGACGCGGCTGACATTGTCGCGCTTGGGGATGATCGGCAGGGCGTATTTCATGTGCTGCCACCAGTCGCCGCTGCCGCCGACCAGGGCGGCTTCGACATGGCCGGACGCCAGCAGCATGGAGGCCGCCACCGTGCGGCGGCCGGTGACCCGCCGCTCGGCCGCGATCGGCGGCACGCCGCGCCGGCCGACCAGGCGCTGGTAGTCGGCGATCAGCGGCGCGAACAGATCCTTGTCGGCCTGCGGATCGACAATCTCGACCTTGCCCGCCAGACGCAGGCCCAGTTCCTCGATTTTGCCGAGGATCACGTCGCGACGGCCCACGAGCACCGGATAGGCGAGCCCTTCGTCGACGACCGTCTGTACGGCGCGCAGCACGCGTTCGTCCTCGGCCTCGGCGTAGGCCACCTTGACCGGCTGCTTGCGGGCGCGCTCGAAGACAGGCCGCATCAGCTGGCCGGAGCGATAGACGAACAGCTCCAGTTCTGCCTGGTAGGCGTCGAAGTCGGCGATCGGGCGCGTGGCCACGCCGCTATCCATCGCCGCCTTGGCCACCGCCGGGGCGATCTGCAGGATCAGGCGCGGATCGAACGGCTTGGGAATGATGTACTGCGAGCCGAACACCGGCGCGGCGCCGCCATAGGCGCTGGCGACCACCTCGGAGGCCTCGGCGCGAGCCAGCTCGGCGATCGCCTCGACGGCGGCGACCTTCATGGCCTCGTTGATTTCCGAGGCGCCAACGTCCAGCGCGCCCCGGAAGATGAACGGGAAGCACAGGACGTTGTTGACCTGGTTGGCGTAGTCGCTGCGGCCTGTGGCCATGATGGCGTCGGGACGAGTCTCATAGACCAGTTCCGGCAGGATCTCCGGCTCGGGATTGGCCATGGCCAGGATCAGCGGATTGGGCGCCAGCAGCGGCAGCCATTCGGGCTTGAAGACGCGCGGGGCCGAGAGGCCCAGGAAGATGTCGGCGCCGGGCAGAACCTCGGGCAGGGTGCGCGCGTCGGTCTGGCGCGCGTAGCGAGCCATGTTGTCGGGCATGTCCGGTTCGCGGCCGGCGTGGACCACGCCCTTGATGTCGGTCAGGGTGACGTTGTCGACCGGCAGGCCCATCGAGACCAGGAGGTCGACGCAGGCGAGGGCGGCCGCGCCGGCGCCGGAAGTCACCAGCTTAACGTCCTTGAGCTGCTTGCCCTGGACCAGCAGCGCGTTGCGGACGGCCGCGGCGCAGACGATGGCGGTGCCGTGCTGGTCGTCGTGGAAGACCGGAATGTTCATCCGCTCGCGCAGCTTGCGCTCGATGACAAAGCACTCGGGAGCCTTGATGTCTTCAAGGTTCACCCCACCGAAGGTGGGCTCCAGCGCCGCCACCACCTCGATGAAGCGGTCCGGATCCTTGGCGTCGACCTCGATGTCGAAGACGTCGATGCCGGCGAACTTCTTGAAGAGAACGGCCTTGCCTTCCATGACCGGCTTGGACGCCAGCGGGCCGATGTCGCCCAGACCGAGCACCGCTGTGCCGTTCGAGATCACGGCAACGAGGTTGCCGCGCGCGGTGTAGTCGCGGGCAAGGTCGGGGTTGTCGGCGATGGCCAGGCACGGCGCGGCGACGCCGGGCGAATAGGCGAGGGCGAGGTCGCGCTGGGTGGCCATCCGCTTGGTCGCCTCGATCGCCAGTTTCCCGGGGCGCGGCAGCCGGTGATAATCCAGGGCGGCTTTGCGGAAATCCTCGTCCATCGATCGGTCCTCTGGGCGGCCTGCGCGGCGCGGTTAGCCTGCCTCGTCTGAGCGCGAAGCGTGAAGAGCTTTGCTAGCGATGTTGGCGCGGCAATTCCAACCCTT
This sequence comes from Pseudomonadota bacterium, assembly GCA_020161365.1. GTDB lineage: Bacteria > Pseudomonadota > Alphaproteobacteria > Caulobacterales > Caulobacteraceae > Caulobacter. The sequence goes on from JAIUNU010000010.1 coordinate 3,341, forward strand.
CGCCGCCCGATCCTCGTTTTTTATTGGTAGCGGTACCAATTGTGAGGTGGAGCTTCGGGCGTTTTTGGGTCTCATAAGTAATAAATCTATTATATAATGCCTGTGCTTCGGGCGCCCGTCGCCGGCTCCCTTAGCGCTCTTCCTTCCAGAGCGGCCTTGTCGGGCGCGGCGCTGGACAGGGCGTCCGGAGCGACCCAGCATCGCTTGAGCGAGCATTTAAAGGGACAGCGCATGAGCGGGTTGACGACCCATATTCTCGACCAGGCGTCCGGCAGACCGGCCGCCGACGTTGTCGTGAGGGTGTCGCGGCGCGAGGGCGACGCTGTTCGAATGTTGGCGGAATTCCGCACCGACGCCGACGGTCGTGCGCGACTTGTCGCCGGGGAGGCGCTTGAGATCGGCGGCTACCGCCTGGAGTTCGCGATCGGCGACTATTTCAACGCTTCGGGCGTCGCGATCACCGATCCGCCGTTCCTTGACGTGGTGGTGATCGACTTCGCCGTGTCCAGCCTCGAACAGCACTGGCACGTGCCGCTGCTGGCTTCGCCCTATGGCTACTCGACCTATCGGGGGAGCTGATGGGCGCGGTGATCCGGTTCTTGCTCGACGGCGAGGTTCAGGAGGTGCGGGGCGCCAATCCGACGACCACCCTGCTGGAGCACCTGCGCGGCCCGCTTGGCCGAACAGGGAGCAAGGAGGGCTGCGCCGAGGGTGACTGCGGCTCGTGCACGGTGCTGGTCGGCGAGGCTGGCGGCGAGGGGGTGACGTGGCGCGCGGTGAACAGCTGCATCCAGTTCCTGCCCATGCTGCACGGCAAGGCGCTGATGACGGTAGAAAGCCTGGCTCAGGACAAGACCCCGCATCCCGTTCAGCAGGCCATGATCGATAAGCACGGCTCGCAATGCGGCTTTTGCACGCCGGGCATCGTGATGTCGCTCTATGGGCGCGCCGTTGGCGCGAAAGGCGCGGACGCGCCCGTCGCCGAGGTGCTGGCCGGCAATCTGTGTCGCTGCACCGGCTATGGTCCTATCATCGAGGTCGCTCAGGGCGTTCAGGCGGAGGCCCCGCCCAAGGTCGATCTGGCCGCAGTCTCTGATGACATGCCGCTGAGCATCTCCTTCGAAGACGAGATCCACGGCGTTACGCAAACCTGGCTGACCCCGCGAACGACCGATGAATTGGCGCAGGCCCTTTTGGCTCAGCCCGACTCTACGATCGTCGCAGGGGCGACCGATGTGGGCCTGTGGGTCACCAAGCAGCGACGGGCTATGCCGGCTCTGATCAGCATCTCCGAGATCGCCGAGCTCAAAACGCTTGAAGAGACGAGCGCCGGCCTTCGTGTCGGGGCGGGGGTTCGCTATGTCGACGCTATTGGCGCAGTCGGGAAGCTCTATCCCGACCTGGCCGTGATGATGCGCCGTCTCGGTTCGACCCAGGTGCGCAACAGCGGCACGATCGGCGGCAATATCGCCAACGGCTCGCCCATCGGCGACATGCCGCCGGCACTGATCGCGGCGGGCGCGACCCTGATCCTGCGGCGGGGCGATGAACGACGTGAACTGGCGCTGGAAGACTTCTTCCTCGCCTACGGCCAGCAGGATCGACGCCCGGGCGAGTTCGTCGAGGCGGTGTTCGCGCCGCGTCTGGAGGCGGGGCGCCTGTTTAAGGTCTTCAAGCTGTCCAAGCGCTTCGATCAGGACATTTCGGCGGTGTGCGGCGCGTTCTCGCTGGCCGTCGACGGCGGCGTGGTGACCGACGCCCGTATCGCGTTCGGCGGCATGGCGGGCACGCCCAAACGGGCCAAGGCTTGCGAGGCGGCCTTGATTGGCCGGCCGTGGACCGAGGCGACGATTGAGGCGGCCATGACCGCGCTCGATACCGACTATGCGCCGATGAGCGATATGCGCGCCTCTGCGGCCTATCGCGCCCTGGCGGCGCGGAACATGTTGCGCAAGGTGTTCCTGGAGACCCAGGGCGTCGAGGCCCGCGTTACGCCGGAGAGCGCCCATGGCTGACTCCGGAACCGCCGCGCCGATGACCAAGCCGCCGCGGGGCGTCCATGCCCCCTTGCCGCATGACAGCGCCGCTCGCCACGTGGCCGGCTCCGCCGTCTATATCGACGACATGCCCGAGCCTGCGGGCCTGCTGCACGTGGCCTTCGGCCTCAGCACCAAGGCGCACGCGAAGATCACGCGGATGGACCTGTCAGCCGTCCGCGCCGCGCCGGGCGTGGTGCTGGTGATCAGCGCCGACGACGTTCCGGGCGAGAACGACGTCAGCCCGGTCATCCATGACGACCGACTGTTCGCGGACGGCGAGGTCTATTGCGTGGGCCAGAGCCTGTTCGCGGTCGCGGCGACCTCGCTGGCCGCCGCGCGCGCTGCGGCCGCCAAGGCCGTGGTGGAATACGAAGACCTGCCCGCCGCCGTCGACATCGCCGCCGCCCGGGAGATGGACCTCAAGATCGAGGCCAGCCAGCGCATGGCGCGCGGCGACGCTAAAGGCGCGCTCGCCGCTGCGCCGCGCCGCGTGCAAAGCCAGTTCGCGATCGGCGGTCAGGATCACTTCTATCTTGAAGGCCAGATCGCCCTGGCGACCCCGCGCGAGGACGGCGACGTCCACGTCTGGTCGTCAACCCAGCATCCCACCGAGGTGCAGCACCTGATCGCCCGCGTGCTGGGCAAGCCCGACCACTGCGTCACCGTCGAGGTGCGTCGCATGGGCGGGGGCTTCGGCGGCAAGGAGACCCAAGCCTCGCTGTTCGCCGCGGCGGCGGCCCTGGTGGCGGTCAAGACCGGGCGGCCGGCCAAGTGCCGCCCCGACCGCGACGAGGACATGGTCATGACCGGCAAGCGGCATGACTTCGAGGCGGTCTACGACGTCGGCTTCGATGACGAGGGCCGGCTGACCGGTCTGTCGCTGGAGCTGTCGTCGCGCTGCGGGGCCACGACGGATCTGTCGCCGGCGATCAACGACCGGGCGATGTTCCACGCCGACAACGCCTATTACCTGCCGGCCGTCCAGATCGTTTCGCACCGCTATCGGACACATACGGTGTCGAACACCGCGTTCCGAGGGTTCGGAGGTCCGCAGGGCATGATCGCGATCGAGCGCGTGATGGACGCCGTCGCCGCCGCCACGGGGCTGGACCCGCTGGAGGTGCGTCGGCGCAACCTCTATGGCGGCGAGGGCCGAAACCTCACGCCCTACCACCAGGTGGTCGAGGACAATGTCGCGCCGCAACTGATCGAGGAATTGGCGGCTTCGTGCGACTACGCCGCCCGTCGCCGCGAGATTGACGCGTTCAACCAAGCCAGCCCGGTGCTGAAGAAGGGCATCGCGCTTACGCCGGTGAAGTTCGGGATCTCTTTCACAACGACGCACCTGAACCAGGCCGGCGCCCTGATCCACCTCTATGCCGACGGCTCGATCATGCTGAACCACGGCGGGACCGAGATGGGGCAGGGGCTGAACACCAAGGTCGCGCAGATCGTCGCCCAGGCGTTCCAGGTCGACGTCTCACGGGTGAAGATCACCTCGACCGTCACAGACAAGGTGCCCAACACCTCCGCCACCGCCGCCTCGTCGGGCGCGGACCTCAATGGCATGGCGGCCCTCAATGCGGCCGAGACGATCAAGGCGCGGCTGGTGGATTTCGCGGCCGCCAAGTGGGGCGTGGCTCCGATGGAGGTGGCCTTCACGCCCGATGGCGTGCGGGTGGGCGGCCAGCTCCTGGGGTTCGAGGCCTTCGTCCGTCAGGCCTATCTGGCCCGGATCTCGCTGTCGGCCACCGGCTTCTACGCGACGCCCAAGATCCACTATGACCGCGCCACCCATACGGGCCGGCCGTTCTACTACTTCGCCTATGGCGCGGCGTGCAGCGAGGTGCTGATCGACACCCTGACCGGCGAGATGAAGGTCACACGCGCCGACATCCTGCACGACGTGGGCAAATCGCTGAACCCGGCGCTAGACCTGGGCCAGATCGAGGGCGGCTTCATCCAGGGCATGGGCTGGCTGACCACTGAAGAGCTGGTATTCGACGCTCAGGGCCGCCTGCGGACTCACGCGCCCTCGACCTACAAGATCCCGACCTGCGGCGACCGCCCGGCGCACCTGGACGTGCGGCTCTGGAAGGCCGGACGCAATGTCGAGGCCACGGTCCACCGTTCCAAGGCCGTGGGCGAGCCGCCGCTGATGCTGGCGATCTCGGTGCATTCGGCGATCACCCAGGCGGTGTCGAGCGTCGGGGACGGTCGGGTGTTTCCGCATCTCGACGCGCCGGCGACGCCCGAGGCGATCCTGATGGCGTGCGAGGATGTGCGGAGGCGGGCTCATGAATGAATCCCTCTTCCATAGGGAGAGGGAGGGGCCCGCCGCGAAGCGGTGGGAGGGTGAGGGGTTACGCCCTCATCCGCTGAAACCCCTCACCCCGACCCCTCTCCTTAAAGGAGAGGGATCATGAGCAACTGGGCCCGCGCCGCTCTGGCGCGTCTCGACGCCCATGACGAGGCCGCCCTGGTGACCGTCCTCGCCACCGAGGGTTCGGCTCCGCGTGAGGCGGGGACCAAGATGGTCGTCTGGCGCAGCGGTCAGGCCGGCACCATCGGCGGCGGCAATCTGGAATACCGCGTCGCCGACCAGGCGCGGCGCATGCTGGACGGCGGCCAGGCCCATTTCGCGATCCAGGACTATCCGCTCGGACCGCTGCTGGCCCAGTGCTGTGGCGGCCGTGTTCGCTTGTTCCTCGAGCGCCTGAACGACAACAGCCGCGACTGGCTGACCGACGCGGCCAAGCGCATGGACGCGGCCCAGCCGTTTGAAGTGCGCACGCGGTTCGAGCCGGGTCTCTTGACCAAGACCGTCGCGCCGATCCTGTCCGCCGAGGCCGACGGCCCGCCGGTGACCCTGGCCGGCGCGCCCGCCACCGCGCGCGGGGTTAGGCCGGAGCTGGGCGATGTCTTGGTCGAACGCGCCGACGCGCCGCGGCCGCCGTTGTTGCTGTTCGGCGCGGGGCATGTGGGACAGGCGATCGCCAAGGCGTTCGAGCCGCTGCCGTTTCGCCTTTCCTGGTACGATAGCCGTCCCGAGACCGCCGACATTCCGGGCGTCACCGTGCTGGAGCCCGCCGAACTGGCCGCCAAGGCGATGGGCGCGGGGGCGGACGCCTACGGCTTGGTCCTGACCCATGACCACGCGCTGGACTACGCCCTGGTCTCGGCCGGTCTGGCCGGCGGGGGCTTTGGCTATTTCGGCGTGATCGGTTCGAAGACCAAGCGTGCACGGTTCATGAAACGGTTGCGCGATGATGGTTTCTCGGAAGCCGTGCTGACCCGCCTGACCTGTCCGATCGGCCTGCCGCACCTGAAGAGCAAGGCGCCCGAGGTGATCGCCGTGTCGGTGGCCGCCGACCTCCTGATGCGCCAGGAAGCGGCGCGCATTCGCAATGACGAGACCGCCAGTGCAAGCGTTTAGGGCCTCGATCCTCCATCTGCTGGACGATCCTTCCAAGAAAGCCGAAGGCGCGGTCGCGTTTCACGAGGACGGCCTGCTGCTAGTCGAGGACGGCCGCGTGATCGGCTGCGGCGCCTATTCGGAGCTCGCCCCCTGGCTGGGCGGCGCCGAGCCCGAGGACCTGACCGGCCATCTGATCACGCCGGGCTTTGTCGACACCCACATCCACTTCCCGCAGGTCGACGTCATCGCCGCCCACGGCAAGCAGCTTCTGGACTGGCTGGAGCAGCACACCTTCCCGGCTGAAGCGGCCTTCGCCGACCCCAAGCACGCCGCCGACACCGCCGCCTTCTTCCTGGACGAGCTGCTGCGCAACGGCACCACGACGGCCCTGGTGTTCGGCTCGGTGCACAAGGTGTCGGTCGACGCCCTGTTCGCCGAGGCCTACGCGCGCAATATGCGGCTGATCGTGGGAAAGTCGCTGATGGACCGCAACGCGCCCGACGGCCTGACCGACACCGTCGAGAGCAGCCGCGCGGACATGCAGGCCCTGATCGCCGACTGGCACGGCAAGGGCCGCCTTGGCTACGCGGTCACGCCGCGCTTCGCCATCAGCTGCAGTGACGCCCAGCTGGCCATGGCCGGCGAGATCCTGGCCGAGCATCCGGACGTCTGGATGCAGACCCACCTCTCGGAGAACCTGCACGAGATCAAGGAGACGGCGCGGCTGTTTCCTGACGCGAAGGACTATCTGGACGTCTATGACCGCTTCGGTCTGCTCCGCCAGCGCTCGGTCTTCGCCCACTGCGTCCACCTGAAGGGCGACGCTTTCCGGCGCCTGGCGGCAAAGGGCGGGGCGGTGGCCTTTTGTCCGACCTCGAACCTGTTCCTGGGCTCTGGCCTGTTTCCGCTGGAGGAAGCCTGTTCACACGGCGTGAAGGTCGGCATGGGCACCGATGTCGGCGCCGGCACCACCTTCTCGATCCTGCATACGCTGGGCGAGGCCTACAAGGTCGGTCAGCTGCGTGGCGACGCGCTGGACCCGTTCCAGGCCTTGTACCTAGCCACCCTGGGTGGCGCGCGGGCGCTGGATCTGGACGACAAGATCGGCAACCTGGCGCCGGGCAAGGAGGCTGACTTCGTCGTGCTGGATCTGGTCGCGACGCCGCTGATGGCGCGCCGGCTGGCGGGAGCGAAGAGCCTGGCCGACAAGCTCTTTGCGCTGACGGTGCTGGGCGACGACCGCGTGGTGACGCGGACCTATGTGGCCGGGGTGGAGCGGCATAGGCGGGGGTAGCGCAATCCTCCCCCTAGCCTCCCCCTAGCGGGGGAGGCCTTTCAGTCACCCGTACTTCGCCCTCATCGTGTCCGCGTACAGCGCCAGCAGCCGCTCGCCGTCGACCGCCACGGTCGCAGCCTGGATAGGCTGGTCGTCCCAGGCGCTGGGGCCGAACAGTTCGCCGTCGGCCTTCTGACAGGTCTGGCCCAGGGCGATCCCTTCGGTCACCACGCGCACCGAGCCCCGGCGCACCGTGAACAGCGTCGGGTCGATCACATAGGCCACCGCCGCAGCGTCATGGACGCAGCAGCCGACGACGCCATCGCGCTCGCCATAGAAGGCCGCATAGGGCTTGGAGATGGCGTTCAGGAAGGTCAGGGCGTCCGAGCCTCCCGTAGACAGCTCGTCCATATAGTCGGGTGACATCACGACCTGGGTCGTCACGTCCAGGCTGACGGCGGTCAGGCTCCAGGGCGCGGTGAAGACCTGGTCGGCGGCCTCGGGATCGTTCCAGATATTGGCCTCGGCCACCGGCGTGACATTGCCAGGCTTGCCGGCCACGCCGAACGCGCCGCCCATGATGACGACGGATTTCAGCAGGTGGGCGACCTCGGGATCGGCTTGCAGCGCCAGCGCCAGGTTGGTCAAAGGGCCGACCGCGCAGAGTACGACCTCGCCCGGATACTGGCGGGCCAGGTCGATGATCGCCTGGTGAGCCGGCTTGGCTTCGGGTTGCGCGGGAACTAGGCCCTTGAGCTCCACGTCGCCCAGGCCGTTCACGCCATGCACGAAGGTCGGCGAGGGGTTGCGCGGCCGTGTCAGCGGCTTGTCCGTGCCCTTGTAGACCGGCGCCGTCAGGCCGAAGCGGTCCTTGAGGTACAGCGCGTTTCGGGTGGTGGTCTCGATGTCGGAATTGCCGAAGATGGTCGTCACCGCGATCAGGTCGAGCGCGGGGCTCGCCTCGATGAACAGCAGCGCCATCGCGTCGTCGATGCCCGGGTCGGTGTCGAAGATGATCTTGGTCGTCATGGAAGGGCTCTAGCGTTTTTCTTGTTCTGGAGCGAGGCGCTGATCGCTCCCGCCCTGCATGAGGGACACGTGGGCGCAGGCGACCTTCCAGCCGTCGGCGGTGCGGACCCAGGTCTGGCTCTGGCGGCCGATCTTGCCGGTGTCGTCGCGACGGAACTCGACATTGGCGATGGCGAAGTCCGCGCCGAAGGTGGTGACCTCGGTGCGAAGGCGCGTGCGGGGCGGCGAACCGCCGGCCCGGCCGAGGCGGAAGGCGGCGATCTCGTCAAAACCCCAGAGGTTCTCGGCCACGCCCAGACGGACCGTATGCGGCGAGGCCCAGAAGGCGCCGTCCAGCGCCGCGACATCGTTGGTCATCAAGGCGGCTTCGTAGGCGTCCACCAAGGCGATGACCTCGGCCAGTACGGCGGGATCGTTGACGATCATAGCGCCCTCGTTGGCGGATGAGCGGCGACCACGCTGGCGCGCTGCAGGCGCAGCGCCGCCGCGAAGGCCAGGTCCTCGCGCCAGGCCGGAGCGATCAGCTGCACGCCGATCGGCAACTGCCCGGGACGGTTCACGGGCGCGGCCACCACGGGCAGGCCGACATAGCTGATCGGCTGGGTGAAGGCGCCGAGGTTCTTGCGCACCGACACCGGGACGCCGTCCATCTCCATCACCGCCTGCCCGATCGGCGGCGCCGGGCAGACCGAGGCGGGCGCCAGCAGCAGGTCATAGTGCTGGAAGGCGTCGCGAACCTCGTCGCGGAAAATCGTGCGGAAACGCTTGGCCGCCTCGGCCACGCCATCGGGGAGCAGGGCTCCGGCGAGCAGCCGATCGCGCACGGCTGGGTCATAGTCCATGGCGCGCTTGGCCAGATCGTCGTGGTGCAGTTTACCGCCTTCGAACGCGGTCAGGCAGAAGGCGGCGGCGCGGGCGGCCTGGGCGTGGGGCAGGGTGACGGTGCTTCCAGCGTCCAAGGCGTCAGCGACGCGAGCCAGCGCCTCGAGCACGTCAGGGAAAGCTCCTTGCTGGAACCAGCCGCCCAGAACGCCCACGCGCAGGGGGTGCTCGGCCAAGGTATCGAGACGGTCGGCCAGCGGTTCGGCGTCACGCACACAAAGGGGATCGCCGGCCGGATCGGCGCCCTGGAGCGCGTCATAGGTCCAGACGAGATCTTCGACCGAGCGGGCGAACGGACCCACATGATCCAGGCTCTCGACGAACGGGAACACGCCCTGCCGCGACAGGCGACCATAGGTGGGCTTGAGGCCGAACACGCCGCACAGCCCGGCGGGAATGCGGATCGAGCCGTTGGTGTCCGAGCCCAGCGTCAGCGGAACCAGACCCGCTGCGACCGCCGCCGCCGAACCGCCCGACGAGCCGCCGGCGATCCGTGTCGGATCATGCGGATTGCGCACGGGTCCGTCATGGGCGTTCTCGGTGACGAAGCCGTAGGCGAACTCGTCCATGTTCAGCGCGCCCACCAGAACGGCGCCGGCGGCGGTCAGGCGCTGGACCAAAGTGGCGTCTCGCGACGGCGGCGCGGCCTTCCGGCGGATCTTCGATCCGGCCAGGGTCGGCAGGCCTTGGATATCGAACAGGTTCTTGACCGCAAACGGCACGCCGGCCAGCGGTCCGACGGCGCGACCCGCCGCGATGTCAGTGTCGACGGCCTCGGCGGCGGCGAGGGCCCGTTCGGCGGTCACCGCTGTGAAGGCGTTGATATCGCCGTCCAGGCGCTGGATGCGCGAGAGGGTGGCTTCGGTCACCGCGCGGGCGGTGACCCGGCCGGCGCGGACCTCGCCGGCGATCTCGACGACGCTGCAGAAGCTCACGGCTGGAACGTCTCCGGGGTCTCTCCGGCGGCCTCGCCGAGCGCGGTGATGAACAGGGACGCCTGGCTCTTTAGCAGGACGAGGTTTTCGATCACGCCGGGCAGGGCGGGGCCCGGCGGTTCGACGCCGCGTTCGGCGGCGCGGCGCTGCGTCCAGGCGGCCATCTCGTCGTCGTCGAGGGCCAGGAAGGCTGTCGTGTCCGCGTCGAGCGCCATGGGCGGGATTCCATAAGTAAGAAAAAACTTCATACACCCGGGTTCGCCGGACGCGCCAGTCCCGCTTTGCCCGCAACCGCGATCCGCCCAAGCCTGCGTCACTTGCCCGTGGGATCGCTCGCCTGGAAGGCAGGTTGAGGTCAAGCCGCGTGAGCGCGGCGCTTCGCCTTCGGCCGCACGGCCGGCTCGGCTCAGATGCGTTTGTAAGGAAGGACTTACTTGATGACGCATCACCGCCTGGCCTCTACGCCCGACACCGTCCGCTTCGGCATGTTCGACGCGGCGTTCGATCCTGTGCTTGTGGTGCAGTCAGGCGACAGGGTTACGGTCGATTGCGTCTCGGGCGGCGTCGAAGTGATGCCTCCGGCCGGGTCGCCTTACGCCATCCCCCCGGCGCTCCAGGCGATTCACGATAGCAACCCGCCTCGCATCGGTCCGCACATCCTCACAGGGCCGATCGCCGTCGCTGGCGCCGAGCCCGGCGACATGCTGGAGGTGCGGATTGAGACGATCGAACCCAACAACGACTGGGGCTATTGCGCCGTGCGCCCGCTGGCCGGAACGCTCCCGGAGGATTTCCCTGAACGCTATGTCAGCCACATCGCTGTCGACGCCGCGCGCGGGGTCTGCAAGCCGGAGTGGGGCCCGGAGCTGTCTCTGGCGCCGTTTTTCGGCACGATGGGCGTGGCCCCGCCGGCGAGGTACGGCCGATTGTCCAGCCGCGAACCGCGCGAGCACGGCGGTAACATGGACAACAAGGAACTGGTCGCCGGCTCGACCCTCTATCTGCCGGTCTGGGTTCCCGGCGCGAACTTCTCGGTCGGAGACGGTCACGGCCGCCAAGGCGACGGCGAGGTCTGCGTCAATGCGCTGGAGATGGGCCTGACGGGGACCTTCACCTTTGTGCTGCACAAGAAGGCCCATGGGGCCGCCGACACCGGCGCCTTCGCCTGGCCGCGCGCCGAGACGCCGACGCACCACATTCTGATGGGCTTCCACGAGGACCTGGATCTGGCCATGAAGCAGGCCCTGCGCCAGACGATCGACTTCATCACCGCCCACACCGCCCTGACGCGCGTGCAGGCCTATCAGTTCTGTTCGCTGGCGGTGGACTTCCGGGTCACCCAGACCGTCAACGGCGAAAAGGGTGTTCACGCGCTGCTGGCGAAGGGGGTGTTGTTTTAGCCAGGCCGGGTCCGTTTATCCTTAATATTCCCGTCAACGTAGAAACGGTTTCGGCACGCGACTTGCAGCCGATAGGTCACGCTGAGGTTGCAGTGTGATTTCGGGAGCGGGTGATGGATTTGCGCGGTACGCAGGGCGCCGACACTTTGGTCGGCGGCGCCGACGATGATGTCATCTACGGCTTCGAAGGCGCCGATACGCTCAAGGGCGGCGGCGGCAACGACGTCCTCGCCGGCAATGAGGGCAATGACGTCCTGCAGGGCGGCGACGGCGACGACTATCTGCTGGGCGGACCGGGCGCCGATACGATCGACGGCGGCGCGGGCAACGACTGGGCGGCCTATGAAGACGCCGCCGCCGGCGTGAAAGTCGACCTCACCCTGACGGGCGCCCAGAACACGGTCGGGGCCGGGACCGACAAGCTTATCGGGATCGAGAACGTCTACGGCTCGGCCTTCAACGACACCCTGATCGGAAGCGCGGCGGCCAACATGATGGTCGGCGGCGCAGGCAATGACACGGTCAGCGGCGGCAAGGGCGACGACACCCTGTGGGGCTCGGACGGCCATGACACGCTGGATGGCGGCGACGGCGACGACTATCTGGTCGGCGGCGCGGGCGATGACGTGATCAAGGGGGGCGCGGGCTGGGACTGGTCGTCCTATGAGGACGCCACGGCCGGCGTCACCGTCGACCTGACCAAGACCACGGCCCAGAACACCGGCGGCGGCGGGACCGACACCCTGAGCGGGATCGAGCACCTCTATGGCAGCAAGTTCGCCGACGTCCTGACCGGCGACGCCAAGGACAACTACCTGTGGGGCGACGCCGGCGACGACAAGCTCTACGGCGGCGCGGGCGACGACCACCTGTCCGGCGGGGCGGGCGTCAATGTCATCGACGGCGGTGAAGGCTGGGACACGGTGGACTACGCGTTCAGCGAGGTCGGGGTTTCGATCAATCTCTCGGGCGCGCCGGCGCCGCAGATCCCCATTCCGGATGGCGTGGACACGCTGGTCTCGATCGAGGCGGCGATGGGATCGACCCATAACGACTACATCGTCGGCAACGACGCCGAGAACTATCTGTTCGGTGACGCGGGCGACGACGTGCTGTTCGGTATCGGCGGCCACGATACGCTGGACGGCGGCGAGGGTAACGACGTTCTGCGCGGCAGCTTCCGCAAGCCCGGCGATCTGCTGCTGGGCGGCGCGGGGCGCGACCAGATCATCGTCTGGACAGGCCCAGGCAGCGAGGGCGACGCAACCATCGTCGATGGCGGCGCCGGGGTCGACGACCTGATCTTCTCGTCAATCGTCGACATTACGCTGGACCTGTCGAAGACCGGCGACCAGGTGATCGCGCCCGGCGTCCACATGGTCGTCTCGAACATCGAGAACGTGATGGGCGGCTCAGGAAACGACCGACTCACGGGCGACGCGGGCGACAACGTCATCAACGGCGGTGAAGGCCTGGACATGGTCAGCTACGACGACGGCGTCGATAGGGCTGTCAAAGTCGACCTTAGTAAAGCGATCCAGACCAACCTTGAGGGGCGCGGGACCGATACTCTGATTTCCATCGAGGGCGTGCGCGGTACAGCCTACGACGACACCTTGATCGGCAACGATAAGGATAACGTTTTCATTGGTGGCGCGGGGAATGACTACATCGACGGCGGCGCAGGCTTCGACTACGTCAGCTACCAGAACGACGGCCTAACGACTGGCATGCAGGTGCTACTGAAGCAGCAGTGGCAGAGCCTAATCAGCGATCGCGGCCACGACACCCTCATCTCTATCGAAGGCGTCATTGGCTCAAACTATAACGATTTCCTGTCTGGGAACGCTGGCGTGAATGTCCTGAAGGGCATGGACGGCAACGACGGCCTCTACGGGTACGGCGGCGCAGATACACTGGATGGTGGCGCCGGCGATGATTACTTGATGGCCTATGTCTTCGACGACCCTACCCTGTCATCGGCGGGTACGGTGATGCTGGGCGGCGCCGGTCGCGACACGATCGAATTCGGCCTGGGCGACTCGCGCGGCGAGGGCGGCGCTGATGCTGACTTCTTCTACGTCAATAATCTCGCCGGCAATTTCACGGTCATTGGTGGAGATGGGATCGACACGATCCAGTTTGTAAATCGAGGATTGGACTTCACGAATGGCGTGACGGTTGACCTTTCACGTGCCGCGACCCAGCAGATCGCGGCCGGCGTAATGATGGTGATCGAATCGGTCGAGAACGTCACAGGTAGCTTCGCAGGAGACACGATCACCGGCGACGCGGGCGACAACGTCCTCAACGGGCTTAGCGGGAATGACATCCTGCTCGGCGGGCTTGGCAAGGACACACTATACGGCGGGGATGGCGACGACCTGCTGGTCGGCGACTACGGCAACGACATTCTGTGGGGTGGGGCAGGAAAGGACATCTTCCGCTTCGCTGCCTCTCTCCACACGGATTTTGAGGATCCCACAGGCCAAGATCTCGAGCAGATCATGGACTTCCAAGCCGAGGATCGAATCGACTTCGTCAACAGCGCAATCAGGTGGAGTTACGCGGAAATGACCGCCAATAGCTTCGCCGAGGCGATGGGTATGGCGAAGGCGCGGATTTCCGCTGGCGAGATCGCGGAGATTTACACCGTCGTGCAGGTTGGCGCCGACGTGTTCGTCATTACTGGCGCGACCTCGCCGACCTTGTTCGGGATCGACAATGTCGTGAAGTTGGTCGGCGCCAACCTCGACATGCTCAACGAGCAAACCTTTGGCCTTGCATAGAAAACCTTTCGGATCTGACCAATCCTATCTACGCGGGTGAAGACGAGCAGATAGTGGCTTGCGTTGCGGCGGCCATATGACGCTTATTGGATCCTACCTCTAGCTGAAACTCCTTCCGCAACGTCCTGCGAGCTTCGACGTTGACGCTAGATCGGCGTCGGGGCCTTCTGCTCTTGGTCTGACCTCGGCGATCGCCCGGTGTAGATTCGAGAGGAAGCGCATGAAGTCGGTCCTGTCCGTTTTCACCGTGCTGGCGCTCGCCGCCTGCTCGCCGCAACCTGCGGAGAAAAAGGCCGACGCGCCTGCCGCGCCGACCGCGAGCGTCCCCAAGCCGCCCAAGGCCGAGATCCCGGCCGGAGACTACACGCTGGACAAGACCCACGCCTCGCTGACCTTCAAGGTCAGCCACCTGGGTTTCTCGAACTACACGGCCAGCTTCGCCGACTTCGACGCCAAGCTGCGGTTCGACCAGGCCAACGCCGCCGCCAGTTCGCTGGAGGCGACGATCGATCCCAGGTCGCTGACACTGCCTGCGCCGCCGCCCGGCTTCCAGAAGGACCTGACCGGTCCGCAGTGGCTGGACGCGGCGCGGTATCCGGCGATCACCTTCAAGTCGACCAGGATCGAGACCACCGGCGCTGACACCGGCAAGGTCACCGGCGATTTGACCCTGCACGGGGTAACCAAGCCCGTGACCCTGGATGTGACGTATAACGGCGGCTATGTCGGCCATCCGATGGATCCGAACGCGCGGATCGGCTTCTCGGCCAAGGGGGCTTTCAAGCGCTCGGACTTCGGCATCGCCTACGGCGTTCCCGCGCCCGGCACGACCATGGGCGTCGGCGACGAGGTCCAGGTCGAGATCGAGGCCGAGTTCAGCGGTCCGCCGCTCAAGGCCGCGTCCTCGAACTAGCGCTTCGGCGCCCCGCGCGTCAGATAGCCTTCCAGCAGCGCCAGGGCGTGGGCGAGCCGCGCCCGACGCCATTCCGGCGCGCTCATGTCGGTGTTCAGCGTGGCCGACAGCGAATAGCCGTTGGCCAGGTGAAAGCGGCTCATGGCCGCGATCGTCACATAGATCTGCACCGGGTCGAGATCAGGCCCGAACAGTCCTTGTTTCTGACCACTCTCGATCAGCCGCTCGATCGTGCGGCGCAGCGGGAACGCCGTCTCAGTGACGACCCGCGATTGCGACGCGAACTTGCCGTGCTGCAGGTTCTCGTTGCGCAGCAGGCCCTCGAAGCGCGGGTTCTTCTCGAAATAGTCGAAGGTGAAGCGCTGCAGCTCCAGGAAGCCCTCAAGCGGCTTGTCGAAGTCGATCTTCAGCTCGGCCTCGCGGGCCCGCAGGTCCATGTAGGCGCCTTCGAGAACGGCCATATACAGGCCCTTCTTGTCCCCGAAGTAGTGGTAGAGCATCCGGATATTGCACTTGGCCGCCTTGACGATCTTCTCGATCCGGGCGCCCGCGAAGCCGGCCTGGGCGAACTCCTTGAGGGCCGCGGCGAGGATCGCCTTGCGAGTGCGCTCGGCGTTACGCTTGCGCGGCGCGCCGTCCGCAGCCTCGAGGGCGGCGTTGGCTTGCGCGTCCAGGACGGCGTCGGTCACGGGATCTTGGCTCCCTGTTTGATCCAGGCGCCCAGCTGGGCCCGCTCCTCATCGGTCATGCCGGTCTCGTTGCCAAGAGGCATGCTGTTGGAGACGACCGCGCGTTCGTTGATTTTCGCCGCATAGGTCTTGATGTGCGCCGGCGTGTCGAAGGTCGCGCCCAGCGGCGGGGCCGAGAACCCCGCGTGGGTCGGCGTGGCGCTGTGGCAGGTCACGCAGTGCTTCTGGACGATGGCCTGAGCCGTGGCGAACGGGACCTCGCCGCGAACCTCGACCTTGTCCTTGGCTTTCATCGACGCGATCGCGGTGGCTCCGAAGATCAGCATCGCGCCGTAGAACAGGAACTCATGCCGGATCTTCCCGAAGTGCCGCTGGATGAAGAAGTAGCGGATCGCGATCGCGCCGGCGCTGATCATGGCCAGCAGCAGCCAGGCCTTGGGATGCCCCGAGATGGCCGGATAGTGGTTGCTGATCATGATGAAGATGACCGGCAACGTCATGTGGGTGTTGTGGACCGAGCGCTGCTTGCCCATCGCGCCCAGACGCGGATCGACGGGCCGGCCGGCCAGCATGTCGGCGACGATCTTTCGCTGGTTGGGGATGATAACCAGGAACACGTTGCCGACCATGCATGTGCCGATGATCGCGCCCACGTGAATGAAGGCGCCTCGGTCGGAGAACAGCTGGGTCAGCGCCCAGGTCGCGGCGGTCAGGACCGCGAACCAGACGAGGCCGAACAGTTTGCCCTTCTGGCCCAGCGGCGAGCGGCATAGGACCTCGTAGGTCGCAAGGCCGCCGAAGATGAAGGCCAGGCCGACGCCGATGGCCTGAGCTTGCGTGAAGGCGTGCTTGGCGGGATCGATCAAATAGACCGGCGCGCCCACGTAATAGAGCACCGTCAGCAGGGCGAAGCCGGACAGCCACGTGGTGTAGGCCTCCCACTTGAACCAGTGCAGGTGCTCGGGCATGTGCGCCGGCGCGTTCAGATACTTCTGCGAGTGGTAGAAGCCGCCGCCGTGAACGGCCCACAGCTCGCCCTTCACGCCGTCCTTGGGCGGGATCGGATCGCGCAGATTGTTGTCCAGCCAGACGAAGTAGAACGACGCTCCGATCCAGGCTACGCCCGCCACCACGTGCAGCCAACGCAGGGCCATGCCGGCCCAGCCCGCGAAATCGTAGTCCATCAGTGGGTCACCGCGTCGAACAGGCGAAGTTTTGAGATCAGGCCGACCTGGGTGATGGCCTCGGCGATCTCACTCGCTTCGTCGTTGGAAAGGCGTGCGGCCATGGCCTTCAGGATCGAGTCCTTGTCGTTCAGGCGCACGCAGATGATGAAGGGAAAGCCGAAGCGCTCGGCATAGGCGGCGTTCAGAGCGTGGAAGCGGGCGAACTCTTCGGGCGTCAGCCGGTCCAGCCCGGCGCTGGCCTGTTCGGCGTTGCTCTCGGCGGTCAGTTGCTTGGCGATCGCGGCCTTACCCGCCAGTTCGGGGTGGGCGCGGATCAGGGCCAGCTTGTCGGCGGTGGTCGCGGCGTCGAGGACCGCCATCATCGCTTCGTGCATCGCTTCGACGCTGGCGAACGGGCGGGCGTCCCAGGCGCGCTCGACGACCCAGGGCGAGAGCTCGAAGGCGAAGTGCAGGGTCTGGGTGAAGGCGTCGCGGTCAAGGGTGTTGAGAGATTGGAGAGTCAGCACGACGCCCCCTCCGTCGCGACGCGTATCCGCATCGCGCCACCTCCCCCGCTTCGCAAGGGAGGAGGAAACCGCATCCTCCCCCGTGCAACGGTGGAGGGGGCGCTCATACCGCCGCGCCCTTGTAAGGATGCGTCGCGATCCAGTGCCGCGCGATGTCGATGCGCCGAGCCACCCAGACGCGGTCGTGGCTGACCACGTGCTCCAAGAAGCGCCGCAGCGCCCCGATTCGCCCGGGCTTGCCGACCACGCGGCAGTGCAGGCCAATGCTCATCATCTTCGGCGCGGTCTCGCCCTCGAGATAGAGCGCGTCGAAGGCGTCGCGCAGATAGGTGAAGAACTGCTCGCCGGTGTTGAAGCCCTGCGCGGCCGTGAAGCGCATGTCGTTGGCTTCCAGCGTGTAGGGCACAATCAGCTGCGGGCGGCCGTGCTGGTCGTCCCAGTAGGGCAGGTCATCGGCGTAGCTGTCGGCGTCGTAGAGAAAACCGCCTTCCTGGGCCACGAGCCGCGCGGTGTTGGGGCTGGTGCGCCCTTGGTACCAACCCAGCGGGCGCTCGCCGGTCAGGCGTTTCTGGATTTCGATGGCCTGCTGGATGTGCTCCAGCTCCTGCTCGGCCGTGAAGTGCTGGTAGTCGATCCAGCGATAGCCGTGGCTGGCGATTTCCCAGCCTGACGTCATCATGGCCTCGACCGCGTCCGGGTGGCGCTCCATCGCCTGGGCGACGCCGAATACCGTCAGCGGCAGGCCGAACGCCTCGAACAGCCGCCGGATGCGCCAGAAGCCGGCGCGCGAGCCGTATTCGTAAAGGCTCTCCATCGACATGTGCCGCATGCCCTGGATGGCCTGGGCGCCGACCATCTCCGACAGGAAGAACTCCGAGACCGGATCGCCGTGCAGGATCGAGCGCTCGGCGCCTTCCTCGTAGTTCAGCACGAACTGGACGGCGACGCGGGCGTCATGGGGCCAGCGCGCGTGCGGCGGATGCTCGCCATAGCCGATGAGGTCGCGGGGATAGGTCGCAGTCATGCCTTCTGCCCCCGCTGGGGGCGGACGACCGCGCGCAGCGCGGTCAGGTGGGGGCGACTAAGGTGATTACTCACTGACTTGCCCCCTCCGCGCTTCGCGCTCCTCCCCCGGAGGGGGAAGAAGGTGCTGATCGGCCCCCTCATCCGTACACCTTCGCCGCCGCATCCACCCCCGCGCCGGCCGGGGCGCTGAAGCCTTCCCAGCGAAGCACCGCCTCGAAGGCCGCCAGGGTCTGCAGGACCGCATGCTTGCGGGCGTTCACGCCCATGGTCCCGATCCGCCAGATCTTGCCGGTCAGCGGACCGAAGGCCGAACCGATCTCGATCTCGAAATCGGTGCGCATCCGGGCCTTCACCCGGTCGTAGTCGACCCCTTCGGGGACCCAGATGCCGGTGACGTGCGTCATCTTGTGCGTCTTGTCGCCATAGATCGACAGGCCGAGGGCTTCGAGGCCTGCGGTCATGGCCGCCCCGGCCTTGGCGTGGCGTTCGAAGCGCGCGTGCAGCCCTTCCTCCAGCACCAGCCGCGCGCATTCGCGGGCCGCGAACAGCATCGGGGCGCATTCGGTATGGTGGTTCAGGCGCTTCTCGGACCAGTAGTCCATGATCATCGCCAGATCGAAGTAGTTCGAGGCGATGCGGCGGCCGTTGCCCGCCGCCCCGCCGGTTCCGACGAGGCCCTTCTCGACATGGCGGCGCGAGAAGATGTGCTCGGCCGCCTGGTCGCTGATCGTGATCGGGGCCGAGCCCGAAGGACCGCCAAGGCACTTCTGAAGGCCGGCGGTGACGATGTCAGCGCCCCAGGCGTCGACCGGAACGTCCATGCCCGACAGGGTGGCGGTGGCGTCGACATACATCAGCGCCCCGTGCGCGCGGCAGATCGCGCCGATCTCGCTGAGCGGCTGGGCCATGGTGGTCGAGGTGTCGCCGTGGACGCAGGCCACCAGCCTAGGCTTCACGCGCTTGACCGCATCCTCGACGGCTTGCGGGTCGACCACGGTTCCCCACGGCGCCTCGACGAAGGTGACCTTGGCGTCACAGCGCTCGGCGATCTCGGCCAGCAGCAGGCCAAAGCGCCCGGCGTTGACCACCACGACGTCATCGCCCGGCTGGAGGGTCGAGACCAGCGCCGCCTCGATGCCCGCGCGCGAGGTGCCGTCGATGGTGAAGGTCCAGCGGTTCTTGGTCTGGAACACGCCGCGATAGAGGGCCATGACCTCGTTCATGTAGCCTGTGAACTCCGGGTCGAACTGGCCCAGCAGTTGCACCGACATCGCCCGCAGCACGCGGGGGTGCACATTGATCGGGCCAGGCCCCATCAGCAGGCGGGCGGGGTGGTCGAGTTCCCCAATGGACGTTGAGTAGGTGTCGGTCATGCGCGTTCGCGTCGTTCTAGCTTGTCGATGAAGGTGAGCATGGCGCGGGCCGCCAAGGCGCAGTCGGCCTCGGTGACGGCCTCGGCCGGATTGTGGCTGATCCCGCCCTCGCAGCGGATGAACAGCATGGTGGTGGGGCACAGCGCGGCCATCACCATGGCGTCGTGACCCGCGCCTGAGGGCAGGCGGCGGACGGGCAGGCCGAGATCAGCGAGGCTCGCGTCCAGCAGGGCCATCAGCGACGGATCGCAGGGGCTCTCGGCCAGGGCCTGCATCAGGGTGACGGTGGCGGAGAGGCCCCGCGCGGCGGCGATGGCGTGGATCTCGGTGGTGATCGCCTCGACGGCCGCGTCGCGCGTCGCCGAGGTCTCGGCGCGGATGTCCATCGAGAACTCGACCGCGCCCGGGATGACGTTGAAGGCGCCGGGCAGGGCGGTCAGGCGGCCGACCGTTCCGACCAGGCCGTCGGCGCCGGCGCGGCAGATGCGCTCCAGGGCCAGCATGGCCTCGGCGGCGGCCGGGCCGGGGTCCTTGCGCAGGCCCATGGGCGTCGTGCCCGCGTGCCCCGCCTGCCCCTCGATACGGACCATCAGGCGCTTCTGAGCGGCGATGGCGGTGACCACCCCAAGCGCCAGGCTCTCGGCCTCGAGCACGGGACCTTGCTCGATGTGGGCTTCCAAGAAGGCCAGCACGTCTTCTGGCCGGCGCGCGGCGCTCGCGATCCCGCTTGGATCGCCGCCGAACGCCGCCAAGGCCTCGGCCACCGACACGCCGTCGGCGTCGCGCATCTCCAGAGCGCTGACGTCCAGCACGCCCGCGATCGCGCGGCTGCAGCTCATCGAGGCGGGGAAACGCGAGCCTTCTTCGTCGCCGAACGCGACCACTTCGATCGCGAACGGCAGGCGGCGGCCAGCGAGATTCAGCGCCTCCACCACGTCGATTCCCAGCATGATCCCGAGCGGCCCGTCATAGCGTCCACCGTTGCGGACGCTGTCGATGTGCGAGCCGATGATCAGGGCCTTCGCGGCTGGCGCTTCACCCTCGTAACGACCGATGAGGTTGGCGGCGGTGTCGCGGCGGACGCTCATGCCGGCTTCGGCCATCCAGCCAGCGAGGGCCTCCAGCGCGGCCGCGTGGGCGGGTGTCAGGAAACGGCGCGTGAGCTGGCCTTCGATCTCGCTGTAGGGCGCAAGCCCCAGGGCGTCGCAGCGCGCCTTGGCCCTAGCCCCGATGTCGAAACCGTCTGTCACGTCTGGCTGCGCCCCCGCTTCGTCACCAACCCTAGCAGGCTGCGCCCGCGGGTCCCGTGTCACAAGCCTTTGTCGGGCGAGTTGACGGAGGGCGCCCGCGCGAGCGCCACGCCACCGTCACGGGCGCCTCTTCATAAGTCATAATTTGCTTACTTAGGAAGAGCTCTCCGCCAGAACGGGGCGGGCGGCATCCTCCGCAAGCGCCAGGCGGCTTCGCGGGAACGCTTCGGGCAGTTCGTCGCGCAGGAAGGCCATCATCTTTTCCCGGACGTCGCAGCGCAGATCGAAGGTGGTCGGCGCGTTGCGCGCGCTGACCAGGCAGCGGATCTCCATCACGTCGGGGCGCAGGTCGGTCACAGCCAGATTGACGACCTTGCCGTCCCACAGCGGCGACGCGCGCGCGATCTCCTCCAGCTTGGCGCGCAGCCGATCGACGGGGGCGGCCGGGTCGACATAGAGCATCGCCGTCCCGATCAGCGCGGCGTTTTCGCGGGTCCAGTTCTGGAACGGCGTCTGGATAAAATAGGTCAGCGGCAAGACCAGGCGTCGCCAGTCCCACAGGCGCACCACCACATAGGTTGCGGTGATTTCCTCGATGTTTCCCCACTCCTTCTCGACGATGACGGCGTCGTCGATCCGGATGGGCTGGGTCACTGCGATCTGGATGCCCGCGATCAGGTTGGTCAGCAGGGGTTGCAGGGCCAGGCCGACGATGAGGCTCGCCGCGCCGCCGGCGGCCAGCAGGCTGACGCCCCACTGCTTGACCCCTGGTACGGTCATCAGGGCCAGGGCCAGGGTGAACAGCCCGACCAGGATCGCCATCGCCCGTCGAAGGATCCGCACCTGGGTGATGTGCTTGCGCGCCAGAAGGTTGTCTTCGACATCCACCTTGAAGCCGCGCAGATAAAGCGCCGCCGCGATGTCCAGCGCGGTCATCGCCATCCAGCCAACCAGCAGAATGAACAGGACGAGCAGCACGTGACGCGCCGCGTCGGCCTGGCCGGCGGAGAGGGGCGCGGCGGAGACGGCTGGACCCAGCGCCGTCACCACCAGGGCCATGCGTGTGGGGCGTCGGGTGCGGGCGATCAGGGCCTGCCAGAAGGCGTCGCGCCGCGAGAGGGTTCGTCGCACCACTCTCACCACGACGGCGTGCGTGACGAGGGCGGCGAGCAGCGCCAAGGCGATCAGAAACAGGCTTACCAACCAGGGCGGGGCCCAGGCGAAGCTGGTGACCAGCCCGGACAGGGCGGTGGTTAGGGCGTCCATGACCAAGGCGAACGCCTCGCCGAGGTCATGGCTCCCTAATGAACGTCAGCGCGTCGCGAACCAGCGCGCCGCCGCATAGCCGGCTGACGCCGCGACGGTGGTGATGAACGTCCCCCAAGCCATGTCGACCAGTGTGATCGTCGTCGACCAGGTTTTCATGGTCGCTTGGTTGGTCAAGTCGTAGGTGGCGTAGGCGACCAGGCCGAACACGGCGGCGTGGACCAGAAGCCGCTTCCAGCCGCCCTCACGCAGCGCCGGCACTACGGCCAGGATGACGATGCCCGCCACATAGAGCAGGTAGAAAACGACGGCCGGCGGCATCGACGGCTTCTCGGCCAGCAGTTCGCCGATGCGGGGTTGATAAAGGCGATTGACCATCTGGGTCAGCCAGATGATGTCGAGGACCAGCATCGCCAGCGCGGTTCCGACATAGGCGACGGCGAACTGGATCATTGGGCGGTCTCCGCAGGGACCGGGCGCATCCGGTAGTGGCTGACGCCCCATTCCTCGCCGCCGCGGTGGCCGAACAGGCCGGCGGTCGCCAGGAAGAACAGGCGCCAGCGGCGGCGCCAGACGGTGGCGTGCTTGCCATAGACTTCGGCCAGGATGGGATCGACCGTGGCGCGGCGCGCGTCGAAGTTCTCCAGCCACTGGCGGGCGGTGCGGGCGTAGTGCTCGCCGCTCCAGCGCCAGTCCCGCTCGACGGTGAAAAGATCAGGGAACTGGCGAGGCAGGTCATGGCTGGGCATGACGCCGCCGCTGAAGAAGTACTGGGCGATCCAGTCGGCGGGATCGTCGACCTCGAAGCGGTAGGGCGTGTTCTTGTGCGTGAACACGTGCAGGAACAGCAGGCCGTCCGGCTTCAGCCAGCCCCGCACCCGGGTCAGCAGCGCCCGCCAGTTGGACATGTGCTCGAACATCTCGACCGAGACGACGCGATCGAAGCGCTGGTCGGTCTGGAAGTCGTTCATGTCGGCGGTGATCACCGTCAGGTTGGTCAGGCCCTGCTCGGCGGCGCGCGCTTCGATAAAGGCGCGCTGCGAGGCCGAGTTCGAGACCGAGGTGATGGACGAGTTGGGGCACCGGGCCGCCATCCACAGCGACAGTGAGCCCCAGCCGCAACCCAGCTCCAGGACCGACTGGCCGTCGCGCAGGTCCGCGTGCTCAGCGGTCTCGCACAGGGCTGCGGCTTCGCCTTCGGCCAGGGTGGTGGCCCCCGGCGGATAGAGGCCGCTGGAGTATTTCAGGTTCGGGCCCAGCACCGCCTCAAAGAACGGGGCCGGCAGTTCATAGTGCTGCTCGTTGGCGTTGGCGGTGTGGGTCGCGATCGGGCGCGTCTCCATTTCGCGGGCGAAGGACGAGGTCGCGTCGGCCGGGGCCTGTTCAAGGCGGCGTCGCGCGTCGCCGACCAGAAAGTCGATGGCTGCGCGTGACACGACGTCGGGCATCGGCGCGTCCTCGAAGGCGTGGATCGCGGTCTTCACCAGGCTCATGGTCGTTCTCCGGGAGGCTCGGGAAGGGTTACGCGTGGACAAGGCGTTCGGATGCGTCCGGAGGTCGCAGCGGAGCGTAACGGTCTGCAGGCGTCGTCGTGTCGCCTTGGGAGATTGTCTTGGCCCCTGTCGTTCCTCGCCAATCCATCGCCGTGATCGGCGCTGGCGTTTCTGGACTTTCCGCCGCGTGGCTGCTGTCGCACCGGCATGATGTGACGCTGTACGAAGCGGACAATCGCCTGGGCGGGCACGCCAACACCATCATTGCCGAGGGCGTGGCGGTCGACACCGGCTTCATTGTCTACAACGAGCCGAACTATCCGAACCTGACGGCGCTGTTCCGCCATATCGGCGTCGAGACCACCGAGACCGACATGTCGTTCGGCGTCTCGCTGGACGGCGGGGCGCTGGAATACTCCAGCACCAAGCTGCTGGCCCAGAAGCGCAACGTCGCCAACCCGCGCTTCATCAAGATGCTGCTCGACGTCGTTCGCTTCTATCGTGAGGGACGCAACATCCCGGCCGACCTGGAGCAGGGCGGTCTTTGCCGGCTCGACGACTATCTGCGCCGCCAAGGCTTTGGCCGGGCGTTCCAGGAAGATCACCTGCTGCCGCAGGCGGCGGCCATCTGGTCGGCGTCGCTACGTGACATCCGAGAGTTTCCCGCCGCCGCATTGCTGCGCTTCTTCGATAATCACGGCCTGATGCTCCCGATCGACAAGCGTCCCATCTGGCGCACCGTGGTGGGCGGCTCGGCGCGCTATGTCGAAAAGCTGGCCGCCGGCGTTTCGGGCCCGATCCTGACCGGCCGCCCCGTCAAGGCGATCCATCGCGCACCGGACGGCGTGAAGATCGAGGATGCGACCGGCGAGACCCGGGCGTTCGACCATGTGGTCATCGGCGCGCACGCCGACCAGGCTTTGTCGATGCTGGCGTCGCCGACCGCCGAGGAGCGGGAACTGCTCGGCGTCTTCCGCTACAGCCGCAATCGGGCCGTGCTGCACAGCGATCCGGCCCTGATGCCCAAGCGTCGAGGCGCCTGGGCCAGCTGGAACCATGTCGGTCGGCGTGGCGAGGACGGCGAAGGCGGCGTCACCTACTGGATGAACATCCTGCAGCCGCTGGGCGTGGAGCGTCCCTACTTCCTGTCGCTGAACCCGATGCAGGACCCCGCCGGTCTGATGCACGATCAGGTCTACGAGCACCCGCTGTTCGACGGTCCGGCGATGCTGGCGCAGCGTCGGCTGTGGTCTCTGCAGGGGCGCAGGCGTACCTGGTTCTGCGGCGCCTACTTCGGATCGGGCTTCCACGAGGACGGCCTGCAGGCGGGCCTCGCTGTCGCCGAGCAACTGGGCGGCGTGCGCCGCCCCTGGCTCGTCCCCAACCCCTCGGGCCGCATCGTCCTGGACGTCGCCGAGTCCGCTGCTGATCGTGAGTTGGTTGCGTGATGAGCCGCTCGGCGCTCTATGCGGGCCACGTCGTCCATGACCGGACCCGCCCTAAGCGCCACCACCTGCGCTATGGCGTCTTCATGCTGCTGCTGGACCTCGACGAGGTCGAGGCGCTGAGCGCGCGGCTTCGCCTGTTCTCCCGGCGGGGCTGGAACCTGATCGGTTTCCATTCGCGCGACCATCTCGACGATCCCGGCGCGACGCTGAAGGACGAGGTGCTGGCCAAGCTCTCGGTCCATGGCTTGGCCGAGGGGGTGTCGAGCATCCGGGTGCTGACCATGCCCCGCGTCCTGGGCAAGGGGTTCAACCCGTTGACCGTCTTCTTCTGCTACGATGCGAAAGACGGCTTGGTCGCCACCGTCCATGCGGTGCGGAACACGTTCGGCCAGCGCCATGATTACGTGATGCCCGCGCGCCTGGGTCGCGACGGCTGGGTGGAGCAGGCGGCCGACAAGGCCTTTTACGTCTCGCCCTTCCTGCCGATGGACCTCCGCTACAGCTTTGAGACCCGCCCGCCCATCGAGGACGTGCATGTGGGCGTCGACGTGCTGGACGAGGCCGGCATCGTGCTGTCCGCCACGTTTGAGGGCGAGCGCCGCGCCTTGACCGACGGCGCCATTCTAAAGGCGCTGGTCGGCCACCCCTGGCAGGTCGCCGGCGTTTTGGTGGCGATCCACTGGGAAGCCCTGAAGATCATTCTCAAGGGCTTCCGCTTCTATCCTCAGGACAAGGGCACGCGCGGCCTGCGTCGCCCGGCGGCGACCTGAGCGAGGCTAAGCCATCCAGGCTTCGAGGTCTCCCAGCGCCCGCAGGCTCATCAGCCGCTTCTTGGCGCGGCCGCGCTCTTTCAGCGGGATCTTCTTGCCGTCTTCGTCAACCTTGGGCGCTTCCAGCGGGGGCAGCAGGCCGTAGTTGATGTTCATCGGCTGGAAGCTGCCAGGACCGACGCCCGCGTCCAGGTGGCCGCCGGTGATGTGCTCGACGAGAGCGCCCAGGGCGGTGGTCGGGGGCGGGGTGTCGATCGGCGCGCCCTTGCGGTCGGCGGCGGCGAAACGGCCCGTCAGCAGGCCCATGGCCGCGCTCTCGACATAGCCCTCGACGCCGGTGACCTGACCGGCGAAGCGCAGGCGCGGCATGGCCTTCATCCGCAGCGACTTGTCCAGCAGCTTGGGCGAATTGATGAAGGTGTTGCGGTGCAGGCCGCCCAGGCGGGCGAACTGGGCGTTCTCAAGGCCTGGGATCATCCGGAAGGTCTCGGCCTGGACGCCGTGCTTCAGCTTGGTCTGGAAGCCGACCATGTTCCACAGCGTGCCCAAAGCGTTGTCCTGGCGCAGCTGGACGATGGCGTAGGATTTTACGGTCGGATCGCGCGGATTGGTCAGGCCCACCGGCTTCATCGGGCCGTGACGCAGGGTCTCGCGGCCACGTTCGGCCATCACCTCGATCGGCAGGCAGCCGTCGAAATAGGGGACGTTCTCCCATTCCTTGAACTCGGACTTGGGGCCGGCCAGCAAGGCGTCGATGAAGGCCTCGTACTGATCCTTGTTCATCGGGCAGTTGATGTAGGCGGCCGCGTCGCCGCCAGGACCTTCCTTGTCGTAGCGCGACTGACGCCAGGCGACGTCCATGTTGATGGACTCAAAGTGGATGATCGGCGCGATGGCGTCGAAGAAGCTGAGCTGACCTTCGCCGGTCAGGTCGAGAATCGCCTGAGCCAGGGCGGGTGAGGTCAGCGGACCCGTTGCGACGATCACATTGTCCCATTCGGCGGGCGGCAGGCCGGCGATCTCCTCACGGACGATGGTGACCAGCGGGTGCTGCGACAGGCGCTTGGTGACTTCGGCGGAGAAGCCATCGCGGTCGACGGCCAGGGCGCCGCCGGCCGGGACCTGGTGCTGGTCGGCGCAAGCCATGATCAGGCTGTCCAGCTTGCGCATCTCGGCGTGAAGCAGGCCCACGGCGTTGAACTGCCAGTCGTCCGAGCGGAACGAGTTGGAGCAGACCATCTCGGCCAGCCCGTCGGTCTGGTGGGCGTCGGTGATGACTTTGCCGCTGGCGTCGTCCTTGCGCATCTCGTGCAGGATCACCGGCACGCCGCTCTGGGCGATCTGCCAGGCGGCTTCGGAGCCGGCGAGGCCGCCGCCAATGACGTGGACAGGTTGGTAGGTCGCGTTCGTGGTCATGGCGCGCCCTATACCCCCGGCTGTCGTTTGGCGAAACCTCGTGTAGGCTCACGATCCTGGGCCGGGCCCTGCGCGCCGGGCGAGCATGGGGAGGGGACATGGCGACGTTTTCCGTAACCGAGGCGGCGACGGCCGGCTTCGGTGTCATCGGCCGGAAGCCTTTGGCGGTGGTCGGCTGGGCGCTGGCGCTCGCGATCGGGATGATCATCCCCGCGATCCTGGGCTTCCTGGCGTTGGGGCCGCAGTTCCAGCAGATGATGCAGATGGCCATGACCCAGAAGGAGGGCGCGCCAGACCCGGAGTTCATGCGTCAGATGCTTCAGGCGCAGTCGGGGATGACGGCGGCGAACCTGCTGTTCTGGCTGTGGTCGACCTTCCTCAAGGCGGTGTTCTGCGCGGCCGTCTTCCGCGCGGTCCTGACGCCGAACGCGTCTTCCTGGGCCTACCTGCGGCTTGGCTCGCGCGAGATGTGGCTGACCCTGCTGATGCTGGTGGAGCAGGTGTTGATCATGATCGTGGCCTTCGTCGTGGCCCTGGTGATCGCCGTTCTGGCGGCGGTGGCGGGAGTCAGCGGCGGCGAGAACGGCGCGATGTCGGCGGTCACCACGGCCTTTGCGGGGGCGGCGGTCGCTATTGCGGTTCTGGTCTGGCTGGCTCTGCGCCTGTCGATGGCCGCGCCCATGACCTTCGCCGACAACCAGTTCCGGCTCTTTGAGTCCTGGGCGCTGACGAAGGGCCAGGGCTGGCGCCTGTTGGGCGTGGCGCTGCTGGTCGTGGTGTTCGTGATCGGGGTCGAGATCCTGATCGGCGCGGTGCTGCTGGGCACGGTCTTCGCCGCCGGCGGCTCGCTGGCGGCGCTCCATGGCGAGGCCGGCTTCGAGGCGTTCATGGCCAGGCCGCCCCTCGCGATCCTGCGCGACGTGTGGCCCTGGGCCACCGTGATCGGTGTGATCGGCGCGCTGTTCAGCGCGGTGGTGCAGGCGATCTTCTACGCGCCGTGGGCGGCCGTGTATCGCGCGCTCACCTCGGAGGCCTGACCCGCCGTGGCCTCTGCGTGACGGTCGGTGGAAATCCCGCGTTCAACGCGCGCCACCATCGCCAGACGCGCGGGGAGCCCTTAGATTATCAGGGATAGCGGCGACTCATCCGGGTTCACGGAGCGGGCGCCGTACCTGAGGGACGTGATCGAATGACGGAAGGATCGGCGGGCGTTGGCGCGACCTTGCGCGCGGGCCTTTCCGATGTGGGCGGGGCCGTGCGCGACTGCTGGGGCGCGCTCGCCCTCGCGGCGATGCTCAGCATGACCGCCAGCGCGCTGCCGTCCGGCGCGCGATTCGTGGTCGCGCTCGTGGCCGGCGTCGTCGCCCAGGGCGCGCTGTTTCGCCGGGCCTTCGCGCGCGCCGGCGGCGTCAAGGGGCTGCGCTGGGGCGCCGACGAGTGGCGCCTGCTGGCCGCTCAGTTGATGATCCTGGGCCTGTTCGTCCTGATCGGCTCGATCCTTCTGATCATCGTCGGCGGCGTGGCGCTGGGCGTGGCGCGCACGGCCGCCCCGAACTTCGACCCCTCGACGTCCGAAGCCTGGCGGGCGGCGTTCGCCCAGGCCGGACCGGCCGGACTGATCGTGGCCATCGTGCCGCTGGCCAGCCTGTTCATCCTGATCTGGCTGGGGCTTCGCCTGTCGCTGTCGGCGCCGGCCACGGTCGACCAGGCGGGGGTGCGCGTGCTCAGCGCCTTTCCGCTGACCCGAGGCCGGACGCATATCCTGCTGCTCATCGGCCTCGCCATCTCGGTTCCGGTCATCGTGCTCAGCGCGGTGCTCGGCCTGGCGCCTGGACAGGGCGCGGTGGTGACGGCGCTGATGGCCGTCTGCACCTATTTCTACGCCATGCCGGCCTGGACCGGCGCGCTCGCCTATTTTTACCGCCACGGCGCGGCTCAGCAGGACGCTTGAATGTCTGTTCGTCCCGTCGATGCGGCCCTTGAAGGCCTTCAGACCATGCGCCGCCGGCCGTTGATCGTGCTGGCCTGGGCGGGGTTCTCCCTCGTCATGCTTCCCATCCTGGGGCTGCTGGTGAAGATCGGCCTGGGCGACGAGGGGCGTCAGGTGCTGGCCGGTCGCGGCTCTTCAGCCGATCCGCGAGAGATGCTGGATCTCGTGATGCATCTG
Source organism: Pseudomonadota bacterium (assembly GCA_020161365.1). Classification (GTDB taxonomy): domain Bacteria; phylum Pseudomonadota; class Alphaproteobacteria; order Caulobacterales; family Caulobacteraceae; genus Caulobacter. The sequence goes on from JAIUNU010000010.1 coordinate 32,613, forward strand.
GGCGGGGTCATGGTGCTACTGATCGCCCTGGCCCTGTTGCTGGGCGCGGTTCTGCAAGCGGCGATCATTCGCTCGGTCATCGAGCCGCGCAACGATCGCTTCGCCTATCTGCGGCTCGGCAAGGAAGAGATCCAGTTGCTGATCGTGTCGTTGATCACCTGGGCCACGGCGTTGCTGTGCACGGTCATTCCGTCGGGCGTGGTGGTTCTGGGCTCGTCGCTGCTGTCGGGCGCGGCGGCCGCCTGGTTCGCGTTCCTGGGCGCCCTGGCGGTGATCGGTTTCTCGCTCTGGGTGGCGGTGCGCCTCTCGTTGCTGGGGCCGCACGCCTTCTCGCACCATCACATCGACATTCGGGCGGCCTGGATCCAGACGCACGGGCAGTTCCTGCGTCTGCTCGGCATGTTCGTGCTGACGATCGTGATCTGGCTGCTGATCTCCCTGCTGGGCGCGGCCCTGGCCAGCGTGATCGGCAAGTCATTGACGGCGGCGGTCAATCTCGGCGCCAGCGGCGTGGCGGGCAGCAATTCGTGGCTGATCCTCAGCCTCCTGGCCAACCTGCTGCTGGCCCCGATCTTCCTGACGCTGCAGACGGTGATCCTGGTGGCCGCCCCGGCCCGCGCCTTCGCCCAGTTGAATCAGGACGAGATCGACGCGGGCCTGCACGCCTAGTTCACGCGATCGCGCTGGGTCGGGCGGCCATCCGCTTGCGCCAGGCCAGGACGTGCTTGGCTTCCGCCGGTGTCGAAAGCCCCGTGAAGTCGGCGAAGTCGAGTGTGGTCTGCCCGGTGATGTCGGCGATTGTATAGGTGTCGCCGGTCAGGTAGGGGCGGCCGTCCGACAACTCGCGATCCAGCCAGAGCTGCGCCTTCTCGACCACCTCCCGATTGGATTCCCCGAACTCGACGTTCTGTTTCAGGAGGCGGGCGGTCAGGGGGTGGGCGTGGCGCCAGAACATGCCGACGGGCACCATCAGGCGAAACTCCATGCGCCGGGTCCACATCTCGATCTGGGCCTGTTCCAGCGCGCTGACGCCGAACAGCGGCGGATCGGGGTGAAGCACCTCGAAGTAACGACAGATGGCGATGGTTTCGCTGATCGTGGTTCCGTCATCCAGTTCCAGCACCGGAACCTGCCCCAGGCTGTTGCGCGCGAGGTGTTCGGGGCTGCGATGCCCTCCCTCGCGCATGCCGATGCGGATCTCCGGAACCTCCACGCCCTTTTCGGCCAGAAAGATGCGCACCCGGCGCGGATTGGGCGCGGGCATGGCTTCGCCGTAGAGCTTCATCAGACCTCCCTCGGCCGCTTTGACGGGCCGTTCAAACGAACGTTAGAGGCGAGCGCGGCGGAAGCAAGCGGTCCGGTTACGATTTCGCGCGCCGCGCCCTGTTGAAGCGCTGCGAACCTTGTTAGGCCTAGGACGACTCCCGGTCCCAACACTGCAAGAGCAAGTCATGGCGAAGTTCTCGGCCTCCGACGCGGCCTTTTCCGGTTTCCGCCTTGTGCGGGAAAATCTGAAGACGGTCGGAATCTGGATCGTGGTGATGACCGTGGTGTCGATCATCGCCAACGCCCTGACCATCAAGTTCTTCGGGCCGCAGATGGAAGCGGCTATGGGTTTGATGACCGACCCCAACGGCGCCCAGCCGGAGGAGATGGCCAAGATCGCCGACCAGATGACGCCGACCTTGCTGTGGACGCTGCCCTACAACCTGTTTGTCCAAGGCGTCACCCTGGCGGCGCTGAACCGCTTGATCCAGCGCCGCAGCGACAGCCGCTTCGCCCACCTGGGTCTGGGCATGGATGAGGTGCGCCAGGTCGTCGTGTCGATCCTGACCGGTCTTGTGATGATGGCGGTGGTGTTCGGCGCAGCCTTGCTCGCGGGCGTTCTGGCGGCGGTCGGCGGCGGGGCGGTGGGCGTCCTGGTGTTTCTCGCGGCCGCGTGTGGCGCGATCTACCTGTTGGTTCGCCTGTCGCTGGCCAGCGCCATGACCTTCGACAAGCGCCAGATCATCTTCTTCCGGTCCATGCAGGTCACCAAGGGCGCGTTCTGGTCGTTGCTCGGCGCCTATGTGGTCGCGGCGGTGATGAGCGTGATCGTCTGGCTGCTGATCTTCATCATCGTCTATGCCGTCGTGGCGATCGTGACCGGAGACTTCTCGACCGCCGGCAACGCCCTGCGCGCCGACACCAGCTCGCTCAGCGCCTATTTCACGCCGTCGGGTATCGTCCAGCAGCTGTTCTCGGGCTTCATGGCCGTGCTCAGCGCCCTGATCGTGCTGTCGCCAGCGCCGACGATCTATCGTGAGCTGACGAGTGGTCAGGCGGCTTCGGAAGAGGCCAGCGGCTGGTAGCCCGGACGCTCAGACTGAAAGCGCAAACGCCCCGGAGATCGCTCTCCGGGGCGTTCGTCTTTTTGACCGGTTTGGACCATCCTCTGGCGCCTGGCCCTAGGCCCTCTTGGCCTTCTTGAGTTCGGCCACCCGCGCCTTGCGGCGCTCCTCGTGACGATCCAGCAGCTCCTTCAGGTAGCGGCCGGTCCAGCTGGCCTCAACCTTGGCCACGTCCTGGGGCGAGCCCACCGCGACGATCTCGCCGCCGCCGTCGCCGCCTTCCGGACCGAAGTCCAGCAGCCAGTCGGCCGTCTTCACGACGTCTAGATTGTGCTCGATAACCACCACCGTGTTGCCCTGGTCGGCCAGCTCATGCAGCACCTCCAGCAGCTTCTTGGTGTCCTCGAAGTGCAGGCCGGTGGTCGGTTCGTCGAGGATATAGAGCGTGCGGCCGGTGGCGCGCTTGGAGAGCTCCTTGGACAGCTTCACGCGCTGCGCCTCGCCGCCTGACAGGGTCGTGGCCTGCTGGCCGACCTTGATGTAGCTGAGGCCGACGCGCTTGAGCGTCTCCATCTTGTCGCGGATCGGCGGCACGGCCTTGAAGAAGTCGGCGGCTTCTTCGACCGTCATGTCCAGCACGTCGGCGATCGTCTTGCCCTTGAAGACGACATCCAGGGTCTCGCGGTTGTAGCGCTTACCCTTGCAGATATCGCAGGTGACGTAGACGTCGGGCAGGAAGTGCATCTCGATCTTGATGACGCCGTCGCCCTGGCAGGCCTCGCAGCGGCCGCCCTTGACGTTGAAGCTGAAGCGGCCCGGGCCATAGCCGCGCGCCTTGCTCTCCGGCAGGCCCGCGAACCAATCGCGGATCGGGCCGAAGGCGCCCGTATAGGTGGCCGGGTTCGAGCGCGGGGTGCGGCCGATCGGCGACTGGTCGATGTCGATGACCTTGTCGAAGTGCTCCAGGCCTTCGATCCGCTCGTGGGGCGCGGGGGCGTCGCTGGCGTTGTTCAGCCGGCGCGCGGCGGCCTTGTACAGGGTCTCGATCGTGAAGGTCGACTTGCCGCCGCCCGACACGCCGGTGATGCAGGTGAAGGTGCCGACGGGGATCTCGGCCGTGACGCCCTTCAGGTTGTTGCCGGTGGCGCCGACGACGCGCAGCATCTTCTTCTTGCTGAACGGGCGGCGCTGTTCGGGCACCTCGATCTCGCGGGCGCCGGTCAGGTACTGGCCGGTCAGGCTCTTGGGATTGGCCATGATCTCGGCCGGCTTGCCCTGGGCGACGATCTCGCCCCCATGCACGCCAGCGGCCGGGCCCATGTCGATCACATAGTCGGCCGTGAGGATGGCTTCCTCGTCATGCTCCACGACCAATACGGAGTTGCCCAGGTCCCGCAGGCCCTGCAGCGAGGTCAGCAGGCGGGTGTTGTCGCGCTGGTGCAGGCCGATCGACGGCTCATCCAGCACGTAGAGCACGCCGGTCAGGCCCGAGCCGATCTGGCTGGCCAGGCGGATGCGCTGGCTCTCGCCGCCAGACAGGGTGCCCGAGCCGCGGGACATGTTCAGGTAGTCGAGACCGACATCCACCAGGAACCGAAGGCGGTCGTTGATCTCCTTCAGGATCCGGCGAGCGATTTCCATCTGCTTGGCGGTCAGTTTGTCTTCCAGACCGCTGAACCAGTCCCGCGCAGGGCGGATCGCCATCATCGAGACCTCGGCGATGTCCTTGCCGGACACCTTCACCGCCAGGGCCTCGGGCTTCAGGCGCTTGCCGTGGCAAGTCTCGCAGGGGGTGTCGGACTGGTAGCGGCCCAACTCCTCGCGCACCCAGCTGCTGTCGGTCTCGCGCCAGCGACGTTCGAGGTTCGGCAGGACGCCTTCGAAGGGCTTTTCAACCTCGTACTTCCGGGCGTTGTCGTCATAGACGAACTTGATCTTGGCGCCCTTCGAGCCGTTCAGCACCACATCGCGGGCGTCGGCCGACAGCTTGTGCCATGGCTCGTCCATCGAGAAGCCGTAGTGCCGCGCCAGGGCCTGCAGGGTCTGGGTGTAGAGCGGCGAGGGACCCTTGGCCCACGGGGCCACCGCGCCCTTGTGCAGGCTCTTGTCCTTGTCGGGGATGACCAGATCGGCGTCGAAGGCCAGCTTCGCGCCCAGGCCGTCGCAGACCGGGCAGGCGCCGGCCGGATTGTTGAACGAGAACAGGCGCGGCTCGATCTCGGCGATCGTGAAGCCGCTGACCGGGCAGGCGAAGCGTTCCGAGAACAGGATGCGCTTGGGCTCAGTCTCGCCCTCCTCGATGGTGGCGAACTCGGCGACCGCCAGGCCATCGGCCAGGCGCAAAGCCTGCTCGATGGAGTCGGCCAGGCGCTGCTCCATGTCGGGCTTGGTCACCACGCGGTCTACGACCACGTCGATGTCGTGCTTGAACTTCTTGTCGAGGGCCGGAGCGTCCTCGATCGGATAGTACTGACCGTCGATCTTCAGCCGCTGGAAGCCGGCCTTCTGCCACTCGGCGATCTCCTTCTTGTACTCGCCCTTGCGGTCGCGAACGACGGGGGCCAGCAGGTAGAGCCGCGTGCCTTCGGGCAGGTCGGTGATCTTGTCGACCATCTGGCTGATAGTCTGGCTCTCGATCGGCAGGCCGGTGGCGGGCGAGTAGGGGACCCCGACGCGCGCCCAGAGCAGGCGCATGTAATCGTGGATTTCGGTCACCGTGCCGACGGTCGAGCGCGGGTTGCGCGAGGTGGTCTTCTGCTCGATCGAGATCGCGGGCGAGAGGCCTTCGATCAGATCGACGTCGGGCTTGCTCATCAGCTCCAGGAACTGGCGGGCATAGGCCGACAGGCTCTCCACATAGCGGCGCTGGCCCTCGGCGTAGATCGTGTCAAAGGCCAGGGACGACTTGCCCGAGCCCGACAGGCCGGTCAGCACGACCAGCTCGCCGCGCGGGATGTCGACGCTGACGTCCTTGAGATTGTGCTCACGGGCGCCGCGAACGCGGATGAAGTTCAGTTGCTCAGCCATGATGTCCGGAACGTTGGACCGCGCGGTTGGTCGCGGCGCAGCGGCTATATGTAGGGCTCAGCGCGCGGATTAACACAAGAACAAGATGCGAACAAATGTCGCGCGCGCGAGCTGTGGCGGCTGCTGACAGCGAGTGTCAGCAGAGCGGGCTGCCGGACCCGGCGTTGGCAAACCCTAAACCCTGTTTGGAAGCGGGTTCTTCAGGGTGGACGTGGTTCAAAGGCCAAGCGCGCGCAATGTCCCCACGCGCGCCAAGGGAGACCGGTCATGGCCAAGAAGGCCGCCGAAAGCGGAAAGCAGGAAGCCAAGCACGACGCCTTCGACGCCTTGAAGGGCGTCGAGGTCAAGCCGCGGTCGATCGTCATCGACGGCCTGGTCTTTATCGGTGGGATCGGGTCGTTGCTCTACGTCCTCCACACGATGGTGCCAAGCTAGGTCGACTCCGGCCACGCTTGCCGAACGCCGTTCGCGAGCGTACTGAACGCCTCCCTATCCGATGGAGGCTCCCATGATCAGCAAGACGGAAGACCGCTTCGTCCTTTCCGTTTCCCTGACCTTGGGTTCGCATGTCCTTCATCACCCTGGATTCCGTCGCCGCCGTCACGCCTGACGGCCGGCTTCTCTTCGAAAATCTGAACCTGTCGATTGGGACCGAGCGCATCGGTCTGGTCGGGCGGAACGGCGCAGGCAAGAGCACCTTGCTGGCGCTGATCGCGGGCGCGCGGGCGCCGTCCGCAGGAACCGTGGCTCGGACAGGCTCGGTCGGTCTGCTGGATCAGGTTCCAGACCTTTCCGAGCAGGCCAGGCTGGTCGACCTGCTGGGCGTCGGCGCGGCGTGGGATCGCCTGTCTCGGATCGAGCGCGGCGAGGGCGACGCGGCCGACCTGAATGAGGCCGACTGGACCTTGCCGATGCGGCTCGAGCAGGTCCTGGCCGAGGTCGGTCTGACCGAGATCGCGCCCGAGCAACCGCTGTCGGCGCTATCGGGCGGCGAGGCGACGCGCGCGGGCCTGGCCCGGCTGCTGATCGCTGCGCCGGACGTCCTGCTGTTGGACGAGCCCACCAACAATCTCGACGCCGAGGCTCGCGACATGGTGGGGCGGCTGCTCTCGCGCTGGCGCGGCGGCGCGGTGGTGGTCAGTCATGACCGCGCCCTGTTGCGCGGCATGGATCGCATCGTCGAGCTGTCGTCGTTGGGCGCACGGTCTTACGGCGGCGGCTATGACCTCTATGCCGAGCGCAAGGCGCTGGAGGCCGAGGCCGCCCAGCGCGATCTCGACCATGCCGCGCGCGAGGTCCGGCGCGTCGCCCGCGAGGCTCAGGTCGCGCGGGAGCGAAAGGACCGTCGAGATTCGGCCGGTCGCCGTTTCGCCGATCGTGGCGGCGCCCCGAAGATCCTCCTCGGCGCCATGGCCGAGCGGGCGGAGAACAGCGGGGCCAAGGCGGGCAAGCTCGCCGACAAGCTGGCGGCCCAGGCGGAGGCCGCCAGGGCCTCGGCCGAGGCGAGGGTGGAACGCGCGCGGGCGCTGGGTTTCGAGCTTCCTTCGAGCGGCCTGCCTGAGGGGCGTATGGTGCTGGCCCTCAATGATGTCAGCTTCGCCTGGCCGGGCCGCGAACCCGTCATCGAAGGCCTGTCATTCCGGCTTGGCGGGCCTGAACGCCTGGCGGTCAGCGGGCCGAACGGTGCGGGCAAGACCACGCTGATCCGCCTCGTCACCCGCGATCTAGCGCCGACGCGCGGGACGGTGAGTCTCGGCGTGCCGGTGGCCCTGCTTGACCAGCGCGCCGCCGTACTAAGGGATCAGGAGACGATCCTGGAGAATTTCCGGCGACTGAACCCGGCGGCCAGCCTCAATGACGCCCATGCGGCGCTGGCCCGCTTCCTGTTCCGCAACACGGCGGCCCACCAGATGTGCGGAACCTTGAGCGGCGGCGAGCGCTTGCGCGCGGCCCTGGCCTGCGTGCTGTGCGGCGCCACCCCGCCGCAACTGCTGGTGCTGGACGAGCCGACCAACCACCTTGATCTGGCCTCCATTGAAGCGATCGAGACCGCGCTTGCGGCCTATGACGGCGCGCTGCTGGTTGTCAGCCACGACCAGGATTTCCTAAAGGCGATCGGCGTGACGCGACATATCCGCTTGGGAGATCCTTGCCGTTGAGCCTGGACGTCGAGGCCTTCATCCGCGAGCGCCTGCCGCTCGAGCCTGTTGTCGGGGCGCCGGAGGTGCGACTGCATCGCGCCGGGCCGCACAGCGGGCTGATGCGGTTGGCCGATGCCGATCCAGACTTCGAGCCACCCTATTGGTCGCGCCCCTGGGGCGGGGGTCTGGTCCTGGCCCGGCATGTGCTGGATCACCCTAGCCTCGTGACTGGTCGGCGCGTGATGGACCTGGGGTGTGGCTCGGGTCTGGTCGCCATCGCCGCCGCCCTGGCGGGCGCGGCCGAGGTCGTCGCTGTAGACGTCGATCCCTACGCGATCACCGCAGCGCGACTGAACGCGGCGGCCAACGACGTAGCGCTGTCGTATCTGCGGGGTGATCTGACGCGCGGGGCGCCGCCCGATATGGACCTGATCCTGGTGGGCGATCTCTTCTACGCGCGAGGTCTGGCCCGCCGGGTGGAGGCCTTTCTTCGCCGTTGCCAGTCGGGCGGGGTGTCCGTGCTGATCGGCGACCCCGGGCGGGAGGCGCTGCCGGCGGCGCGTCTGCGCGTCGTCGCCGAGCACCCGGTCGTCGACTATGGCGATCCGGGCGGCGCGGTCAGAAACGCCGCCGTGTACGCGCTGATCTAGCTAGGCCTTGCGATTCAGCGTGATCGCCGCGCCGTGCTGCGGGCGTTCGGCCACCACGCCGCCCGCGCCATAGGTGGCGGCCGGCGCGGCGCGTTGGCTGGCGATCTCCTGGGCCACGGCATGGACCAGGCCCTCGGTGACGGTCTTGGCGGCGTTCACGGCCCGCGCGTGGCGCGCCAGAACGGCGTCGAACGCTTCGGTGGCGCGCATCAGACGCTGGCGAAGCTCAAGACGCGCGCTTTCCACCAGCCCGACATTGGCCCGCACCCGCATCGACTCGTGGCGATACACATTGGCGAGCTTGGCGGTCTCCTCGACGTATTGGACGGCCTCGTGGGGGCGATGCGTCTCGAAGGCGACGGCTTCCTTGGCGATCAGATCGGTCAGGCGCTCGGTCAGCAGGATCAGCTGGTGGACGCGATCGTCGGCGTCGACGGCGGCGATGGCCATGACTCTACTCCTTCAGACCCTGAAGCTTCAGCATTTCGCGCTGGATGGTGGAGGCCAGGCCCACACCGCCGGCCTTGGTGATTTCCTTGGAGATCGCGTCGGTCAGTACCGACTTGAACATCTCCTCGCCGTTGCCGCCGCCGAAGGGCGCGGAGGTCTTCACCCCCTCGAACATCTGCTGGGTCATCACCGACAGGAACGAGGCTTCGAAAGTCTTGGCGGTCTCGGCGATGCGGGCGCGCTTGACCTTTTCCTCGGCCGACACGACGAGCTGCTTGGCGGTCGCCGCCGCGGCGTCGATGCGCGGCGGCAGGCTGGTCAGGGCGGAGAGCAAGCTCATCACATCACCTCGATATCGGCTTGCAGCGCGCCCGCGGCCTTCACCGCCTGCAGGATCGAGATCATGTCGCGCGGCGTCACGCCCAGGGCGTTGAGACCGCCGACCAGACCCTTCAGCGACGGCGCGCCGCCCAGGGTCAGCAGTTGCTTGCCCTTCTCTTCCTCGACATTGACCGTCGACTGCGGGACGACCGCGGTCTGGCCCTGGCTGAACGGCGCCGGCTGACTGACGGCGGGGTTCTCCTGCACCGAGATGGTCAGGTTGCCCTGGGCGATGGCGACCTTGCTGATCCGCACGTCGTCGCCCATGACGATGACGCCTGCGACCTCGTCAATGACCACCTTGGCGGGGCCATCGGGCTCGACCGTCAGGTTCTCGATATTGGTCATGAAGGTGATCATGTCCATTCCGGGCGGGGCGCGGGTGGCGATGATCGTCGGGTTCTGAGCCTGGGCGCAGCCGGGGAACTTGGCGTTGATGGCGTCGGCGACGCGGCGCGCGGTGGTGAAGTCGGGATTGCGCAGGGTCAGGCGCATGATGTCCATATTGACCATCTGGAACCCGGTCTCGCGTTCGATGACGCCGCCGCCGGCGATGCGGCCGGCCGTCGGAACGCCCTTGGTCACCGAGCTGCCCGAGGCACCGCCGGCGGAGACCGAGCCGGTCTGCACCGTGCCTTGCGCCACCGCATAGGTCTGGCCGTCCGCGCCCTGCAGGCTGGTGACGATCAGGGTGCCGCCCAGCAGGCTCTTGGCGTCGCCCAGGGTCGAGACGGTGACATCCACCTTCGACCCGGCGGCCGAGAATGGCGGCAGGTTGGCCGTGACCATGACGGCGGCGGTGTTCTTGGTGTTGAGGTTGGCGTCGCGGACGTTGACCCCCTGACGCTCCAGCATCGCCTCCAGGCTCTGCTTGGTCATCGGCGCATTGCGCAGGCTGTCGCCTGTGCCGTTGAGGCCGACTACGATGCCGTAGCCGATCAACTGGTTCTCGCGAACGCCCTCGAAGGCGACGATGTCCTTGATCCGCGACTTGGCGAACGCCGGCGCGGCGACCAGGCAAGAGGCGGCGACCAGGGCGGTCAGAACGATGCGAAAGAATGAACGCGGCATGGCTGTCCCGTGGCGGGGAGACGTCCCCACGCCGTCCCATGCCAGAAGCGGGCCAGTTTCATGAGCGTGTCCAATCCCTTGTGACTCAAGGGATTTCGGGATGGGCGTCGGTTCCGTCGGCGCCTCGCGGCAGATTCTGCCCGGCATTAACCATACTTCAAGCGCCGGGGCTGATAGTGGTCGCTGTGGCGAGGTCAGTGACTCGCGCGCGTGGCTTTTGGAGCTGTCGGATGAAGGTTTCCAGCACGGGGGGCGTCTCGGCGACCAGCGCGTCGCGAGCCAAGCCGGCCGGCGGTTCGTCGGGCTTTTCGTTGCCTTCGGTCAACGCCGCCAGCGGCGCGGCCAGCACTGCCTCGGTCGGCGGACTGACCGGCGTGGGCTCGGTCGACGCCCTGTTGGCGCTCCAGGCGGCCGGCCCCGTCGGAAGCCCGCTGGAGCGCCGCAAGCGCGCGGTGCGGCGCGCCGACGATATCCTCGACATCCTGGGCGAGGTGCGGATCGCCCTGATCGACGGCGACATCTCGCACGCGACGCTGGATCGCCTGTCGCGTGCTCTTCGCGAGCAGCGCGACGCGACTGACGATCCGCGCCTGGAGGGGGTCTTGAACGAGATCGAGACCCGGGCCGCCGTCGAGTTGGCCAAGCTAGAAGCGGGCAGGCGGTGACATGCGCGGGGCGAGGCGTCAAAAGCTGATGTGCTCTCGCCACGCTCGGATCGCTCGCGCGTTTCACACCCGTCATCGTCGCGATTTTGAACCTCACGGAAGAAAGCGCACGTCTGAACGCGCCGGTCACGCGAGGTTCATTGAACGCGGCTCACCTTTTGGTATAAGCACCCGGCCTTCGAGGGCTGAGTTCATTGGGGCGTGAGGCGTTAATGCAAACGGCCGCAAGTCTGCTAGAGAAATCCGATTACCGTCCTTCCGAGGACGAGCCTTTCATGAACGAGCGGCAGCTTGAGTATTTCAAGCAAAAGCTGCTGGCATGGAAAGAAGAGATCCTCCGCGAATCTCGCGAGACGGTTTCCCATCTCCAGAAAGAAACCGAGAATCACGCCGATCTGGCCGATCGCGCGTCCTCGGAAACTGACCGGGCTCTTGAGCTCCGCACCCGTGATCGCCAACGCAAGCTGATCTCCAAGATCGACCAGGCCCTGCGCCGCGTCGAGGACGGCTCGTACGGCTATTGCGAGGAGACGGGCGAACCGATCGGCCTGGCCCGACTTGAAGCTCGCCCCACGGCGACCATGAGCGTCGAAGCCCAGGAACGCCACGAGCGGCGCGAACGCGTCCACCGCGACGACTAAGTCCTTGGTCTGCGCCCGCCCGCCGGGCGCGTGGTGATCAAATGCTGACGGCCCGGGGCGCAAACCCCGGGCCGTTTTTTCGTCTCGTCTATGCACGGAGCGACGGGCCCGCGCGTGCGGACCCGCGCCTCCCGGCTACTTCGCCGGATTACCGTCGGCGTCGATGATGCGCGGTTCGACGCCCATGGCCTTGAGCTTGGGCTCGACGGCGGCGCGATCGCCGACCACGACCCAGATCAGTTCGTCGGGCTTGATCACCTTCTTGGCTGCGGCCGTGGCGGCGTCGAGCGTGACCGAACGAACATAGTTCGAATAGTTCTCGGGATAGCTGTCGGGCAGGTTGAAGTTGACCACCTCCGAGATCGAACCACCGACCCCGGCGGCGGTTTCCCACGAGCCGGGCAGGGACAGGGTCAGGCTGTTCTGAGCCTTGGCCAGTTCGGCGGCGGTGATCGGCTTGTCGCCGATGATGCCCAGAAGCTCCTTGCGGGCCTCGGCGAACGACTCGGCGGTCTTGTCGGTCTGGACCGGCGCGAGGGCCATGAACAGACGCGTGCCGCGCGCGCCGGTCACCAGGCTGCGGGCGCCGTAAGACCAGTGCTTGTCCTCGCGCAGGTTCATGTTCAGGCGCGAGACGAAGTCGCCGCCGAACAGGGTGTTCATCACGTCGATCGCGGCTTCATCACTCGGGTCACGCGGCGCAACGAGATTGCCGACCATAAGCATCGACTGCTGGGCGCCGGGCTTGTCGATCAGATAGACCGCGCCCTTGCCCGCCGAGGCGACGACCGGCGGCTTGGTCTTGGCCTGGGCGCCGGTCCAGCCGCCGAGCTGGGCTTCCAGCTTCGGCATGATCTGCTCCAGCGTGGTGTCGCCGACGATGATCAGGGTGGCGTCCTTCGGCTGCAGCCACGCCTTCTGGTAGGCGATCAGGTCTTCACGCGTGATCGAGCCGACGCTGGCCTCGGTCGACAGCACGCCGTAGGGGCTGGACGGGCCATAGGCGAGCACCGGCAGAATCCGCGAGGCCATGGCGTTCGGGTTCTGCTTGGCTTGCTGGATGCTGGCGATCGACAGGCGCTTGCGGCGGGTCAGGTCCTCCGGCGTGTAGGCCGGGTTGCGCAGGATGTCGGCATAGAGCGCGAGGGCCGGATCGAGGGTGGTGGTCAGCGTGTTCAGCGAGACCGTCGAGGTGTCGAGCCCGTTGCTCGTCCGCACCGACGCGCCCAGTTGGGCGAGCTCACGGCTCAGGGTGAGGTTGTCGCGTTGGGTCGTGCCCTCGGTCATCATGCCGACCGCCAGCGAGGAGACGCCGGCCTTGCCGGCGGACTCGGCGGCCTGACCGGCGTCGAACAGCAGGCTCAGCTGGATCTGCGGCGTCTCATGGCGCTCGGCCAGCACGACCTTGAGGCCGTTCGAAAGCACGCCCCGGTGCAGCTTCACGAAGCTCGGCGGCTTCGGGGCCCCGACCTCGGGCATCGCCTTGCGGTCGGCGCCGACGGTCGCGGCCTTGTAGTTGGGGAAAGGGCTGACGGTCAGGGTGAAGTCACCGTCGCTCAGCCACTTGCGGCCGGCCGCGACCAGATCCGAAGCCTTGGCCGCCCGCACCCGGTCGAGGCTGCGCTTATAGGCGCCGGCGTCGCCCAGGTAGACCTGGTTTTGCGCCAGGATGTCGGACTTGCCGCCGAAGCCGCCGATCCGCTCGGCGCCCCGCACGACGTTGGCGAGGTTGTTGGTGCGGACCTTGGCGACTTCCTCGGGCGTCGGGCCATCGCGGAGCAAGCGCTGGAACTCCTCGTCGAAGGCCTTTTCGACCGCCGCCGGATCACCGCCTGGCTTGACGGTCAGGGTGACCAGAAACTGGCCGCCGATTTCGCTGGGGCTGACGCCGGCGCTGACAGCGGTGGCGGTCTGGTCGGTGAACACCAGGCGCTTATAGAGACGCGAGGTCTTGTCCGAGACCAGCACCTCGCCCAGCAGGTCCAGATAGTCGGTGTCGGCCGCGCCGAAGCCCGGCGTGTTCCACACCTTGTAGATACGGGTCTGCGGCACCCGATCCTGCATTTCGGCGCGCTGTGAGCCGGTCCGCTTGGCGATCCATTCCTTCTGGCGGGTCACGGGCGGGCCCGACGGGATGTCGCCGAAGTACTTTTCGACCTTGGCCTTGGCCTCGGCGACGGTGATGTCGCCGGCCAGAACCAGCGTGGCGTTGGCCGGTCCGTAGTAGTTCTTGAACCACGTCTTCACGTCGTCCAGCGAGGCGGCGTCGAGATCGGCCATCGAGCCGATGACCGAGTGGCCGTACGGGTGATCCTTGGGATAGGTGCTCTCGGTGATGATGTCCCAGACCTGGCCGTAGGGCTGGTTCTCGCCCTGGCGCTTCTCGTTCTGGACGACGCCGCGCTGCTCATCCAGCTTGGCCTTGTCGATGGCGTTGACCAGCCAGCCCATCCGGTCGCTTTCCAGCCACAGCACCTGGTCCAGCGCCGCCGTCGGCACATTCTGGAAGTAGTTGGTGCGGTCTTCGTTGGTGGTGCCGTTCAGGTCGGTGGCGCCCAGCTTTTCCAGCGCCTTGAACCAGTCGTCGTTGAAGTGCTCCGAGCCGTTGAACATCAGGTGTTCGAACAGGTGGGCGAAACCGGTCTTGCCGGCCGGCTCGTTCTTGGAGCCGACGTGGTACCAGATGTTCACCGCAACGATCGGCGCCTTGTGGTCCTCGTGGACGATGACCGTCAGGCCGTTCGACAGCTTGAAGGTCGTATGCGGAATGTCGATGGTCGGCAGGGCCGTGGCCATGGCGCCGGTCACTTTCGCGGCAGCCTTGGGCGGGTCGGCCTTGGCGGGCGCGGCGGCGAGCGCCGGCGAGGCGGCGACGAGAGCCGCAAGGGCGGCGGACGCGAACAGCTTCTTCATGGTCATTCCAGCTAGGAGTGCGCTCCCCGATGAGCGCGGGCACCGTAGGTTGCGTTCGGGCCGGCTGGCAAGCGCCCATGGCCACGCTCTAGGGCCGCTCGCCTACCAGAGTGATTTGGCCGCGCGCTCGGGCCAGGCGCGGTCATAGGCCTCGCCGCCGACCTCGCCGTCCGTGACCGCCGCCAGCATGGCGCCGGGCGAGGGCAGGGACGTAGGGTCCACCTGGCTCTCCGGCTTCCAAAGGCCTGACCGCACGATCGCGCGGGCGCACTGGAAATAGGCTTCCTCGACGGTGACGACGATGACCGTACGCGGCGGTTTGCCGTCGACCGCGAAGCTGTCGAGCAAGTCCGGAGCGGCGCTCAGAACCGCGCGACCATTGACGCGGAAGGTCGTGCCCGAGCCAGGGATCAGGAACAGCAGCGCTACGCGCGGGTCACGCACGATATTGCGCAAGGAATCGATGCGATTGTTCCCACGACGGTCCGGCAGCATCAGGGTCTTGGGGTCGGCGATCCGCACGAAGCCCGGCTGATCCCCGCGCGGGCTGCAGTCGAGACCTTCCGGGCCGCAAGTGGCCAAGGCGACGAACGGCGAGGCCTCGATCAGGGCCGCATACTGCGGCGTGATGTAGGAGGTGACCTTGACCGTCGAGGCCGGCGTGGGCGCAGGTTGGTAGAGCGCTTCGAGCGCTTCCAGGGTCGTGATCTGATGCATCGGGCCCCGCCGCTGCTAGGCGTCGAAAGCGCGGGCGCAGGCCTCAGCCAGATGGCGCGGCGAGATCGGCTTGTCGACGACCGGCTTGAGGTGGTCTCGCACCTGATCGGCGTTGCCCGTCACATAGACCACCGGAATATGTCCCAGTTGTCGCTGAATGGCCTCGACCGCCTCGACGCCGGTGCCGCCGACGATCCGATAGTCCGCAGTGATCAAATCGGGAGGATTGGCCAGCGCCAGCGCCAGAGCATCACCCGGGCTGTCGGCGATGTCGAAACTGGTGAAGCCCTGCTCCGCCAGGAGAGCCTCGACCTCGAACGCGACGAGGATTTCGTCCTCGATGATCAACACGTGTCGGGCCTTCTCGTGCTCGGTCATCGCCGCAGCCTTCTCCGTCGTCCCGATTCCCATTTCAATGTGGTCTTGAGGCCGTACGCTAGTCGCTTTTTCGTGATCTGATGAAAAGCTTACGTCTTCCGCGTCGCTCTGGATGTGTCGGGGCGTAAAGCAGGCTATGGAAGAGAAAAACAAGCCTTAGCAGGAGCGCCCCTTGTCTTTGATCCTCACCGAGAAGCGTGGTCACATCGCCATCCTGACCTTGAATCGCCCGGACGCGATGAACGCGCTCGGCGCGCCGGGCGACGGCGATCAGGTGGCGGCGGCCTGCGAGGCGATCAACGACGACCAGGACATCCGCTGCGTGATCCTGACCGGCGCGGGCAAGGCCTTCTCGGCCGGCGGCGACGTCAAGGCGATGAAGGCCCGCGAAGGCGCGTTCGGCGGTAACGGCGTCAAGGTCCGCGACGGCTATCGCAAGAACATCCACCGCATCGTCCGCGCCATCTATGGCCTGGAGGTTCCCTCGATCGCGGCGGTCAACGGCGCGGCCATCGGCCTGGGCTGCGACGTGGCCTGCATGACCGACATCCGCATCGCCGCCGACACCGCCCGGTTCGGCGTCACCTTCCTGAAGCTGGGCTTGATCCCCGGCGACGGCGGCGCCTGGTTGATGCCGCGCACCATCGGCATGAGCCGCGCGGCCGAGCTCTTGTTCACCGGCGACGTCATCGACGCGACTAAGGCCGCCGAGTGGGGCTTGATCAGCAAGGCCGTCCCCGCTGGCGACCTGATGGGTGAGGCCCTGGCCCTGGCCGAGCGGATCGCCCAGCAGCCGCCGCACGCCCTGCGCATGGCCAAGAGCCTGCTCAAGCACGGCCAGACCGCCAGCTACGACACCCTGATGGAGATGAGCGCGGCCGCCCAGGCCATCGCCCACCACACCGAGGACCACATGGAAGGCGTCGACGCGATCCTCGAAAAGCGCAGCCCTGTGTTCAAGGGCGCTTGAGGTCATGGGCAAGGAGGCGCGGGCCTGGGGTCAGCTCAGCGACGGCGAGAGCGAGGGCAAGCTCCTGTGGGAGCCGCCCAAGCTGATCTTCCGGGGCGCCGTGCGCGGCATCTATCAAGGCCACGCCCTGAAGAACGTCCGCGCCGACGGCGACGACCTTGTCTTGAGCGACGGCACGCGCTTCACCCTGGAGCCCGGTCAGGCCGCCAAGTGGGTCCACGCCATCCTCAACCCGCCCTCGCGCCTGGACAAGCTGGGCGTGAAGCCCGGCATGACGGTGGTGATCGACGGCGTGGACGACGAGGCCTTCCTTGAGGAGCTTTCGACCCGCGTGGAGCCGGTCGAGGCCGACGAGGATATCGACATCCTGTTCCTAGCGGCCGAGGACCTGGCCGATCTTGACCGCATGGACGACTGGAAGGGCGCCTTGGCCGAGAAGGGCGCGATCTGGGTCGTTTCGAAGAAGGGCAAGGGCGCGCCGCTGAAGGACACCGACATCCTGGGCGCCGCTCGCGGCTTGGGGTTCTCGGACACCAAGGTCTGCGGGTTTTCGAGCACGCACACGGCGCTGCGGTTCGTGAAGCGCAAGGGCGGGTGAGGGGGGGCGGGTGAGGGGGGGCGGGGCGCTGTTCTCCGCTCCACTTTCAACCTGTTGGCCATCTCCAATAGACCGACCTCCCCGGCGAACGCAGGGGCCCAGATTCATCCGGAGCGGCTGGGGGTGATGCGACGTCATGCGGCGCTTGTTGGATAGCCGCTGGTGGGCTCGATCTGGATCCCGGCGTTCGCCGGGAAGGTCGGGTTTGGGGAGGTAGGCGAGAGGCGGTTCTCGACCCAAGTTGGACGTTTGGAAAATCCTCCCCCTAGAGGGGGAGGAGGCCGAAGGCCGGAGGGGGAAGTGCTGCCGAGCCGGCTTCTTCCCCCTCCGTCGGCTTCGCCGACACCTCCCCCGCTAGGGGAGGATTGGGGCCGCTCACCAACCTTCTCAGCCCTCCGGAACGTCCGCTTCCCATATCCGCATCGGACTGGCCGGTGACCCGCTTATTTACCGGCGGCCAAGAGCTTGTGCCGCGAGGCCGCCAGCAGCAGTCGCCGCCGCTCCGCCTCGCCGCGATAGAGAAAGTCGTGTGGCAGTCCTAGTCGCACACTGGCCTGGCAGGGCGGCGAGCTCTTGATCGCGATCCTTTCGGCCAGTCTCCCGGCCGCCTTCAGCGCGAGGCCTTCGGTGAAGCTTAGGTCATGCTCGCGCCCCAGCGCCAGCGTCCGCCGCACCGGCGGCGGCAGGAGCGAGACAGCGGCGCGGGCCAGGGCGCGGTGCAGGGGTTTGGGGACGGCCCGGGCGACACTGCCGGAGGCGATGGTCTGCAGGAACTTATCGACGATCGGATGCGGCTCGAAGCGCGGCGCAAGCGCGTGCAGCATCGCCATGAATGCAGCCTCCGAGTTCGGCGAGACCGTCGCGCCATAGAGACGGGCGACGGGCGCGGCCTCTTCATAGAACTGGCTCTTTTCAGCCTGGCTCAGCGGTTCGACGAACCGGTCATAGGCGGTGACGAAGCCATAGACCGCTGTGGCGGCGACCCAGTTCAGGAGGTCGGGGTCCAGCGCCCGGTAGGCTTCGCCGCCCGGCGTCTCGCCCGACACGCGGGCGTGCATGTTGTTGACGCCCTGGATCACCCGCCGCGCCGCCGAGGCCGGGCCATAGACCCCGATCAGGGCGGCGGTTCCGGTGCGCCTCGCCCGGCCCAGCGGATCGTTCTTGAAGGTCGAGTGATCCCACACCCCCGACCGGATGCGCGGCTCGGCGAACTCCAGCAGCACCGCCGCCACGCCGCCGACCGCCAGGGCGATCGGGTTCTTGTAGACCCGCCAGTGCATGGAGCCGGGGTCCAGCAAGGCCGGCTCGCCGGGCGGATGGGCGTAGTCGATCTTCCAGCCGAGATACGAGGACGGGCGGGGCATCAGCGCTCCTTGCGCCTCAATCGCGGCGCCCCGATCAGGCCGGCTCGAGCACCTTTTCCGCCTTGGCCTTTGCGCTCGCGCCGGTCTTGCGGCCAAACTGCATGACGCCGTCCTCGACCTTGCCCATGCGCAGGGTCATCAGGTCCAGCGCATAGTTCTGGTGCACCTTCCAGGGCTTGCGCGTCCCCTGCTTGGGGAACTGGCCGATCGAACGGGTGATGTAGCCCGACGAGAAGTCCAGCCACGGCGCGGCCTCGACCTCGCCGTCGAGGCGCGGCACGCAGTAGTCGGCGCCGGTGCGGTCCATGTGGTTGAGCAGGCGGCAGACATACTCGCTGGTCAGGTCGGCCTTCAGCGTCCAGCTGGCGTTGGTGTAGCCGAACACCGAAGCCAGGTTCGGCACATCGCTGAACATCATGCCCTTGTAGCTCATCGACTGCGACAGGTCGGCGACCTTGCCGTCGACCACGACCTCCATGCCGCTGAGCAGTTGGAGTTGCAGGCCGGTCGCCGTGACCACGACATCGGCGGCCAGCGTCCTGCCGGACTTCAGCAGGATCCCGGTCTCGGTGAAGCTGTCGATGTGGTCGGTGACCACCGAGGCCGCGCCGCTCTTGAGCGCGTCGAACAGGTCGGCGTCGGGCACCAGGCACAGGCGCTGGTCCCACGGGTTGTAGCGCGGGGTGAAGTGGGTCTCGACATCGTAGTCCGGACCCAGGTGCTCGCGCACCATGGACAGCAGGCGCTCCTTGGTCTTTTCCGGCTTCTTGCGGGCCAGGTTGAAGAACAAGAGCTGGAACAGCACGTTTTTCCACCGGGTGATGCCGTACGCGGTCATGGCCGGAAGCTTGGAGCGCAGCCAGTTGGCGATGCCGTCCTCGGCCGGGCGCGACACCACATAGGTCGGCGAGCGCTGCAGCATGGTGACGTGGGCGGCGGTCTTGGCCATTTCGGGCACCAGGGTCACGGCGGTGGCGCCGCTGCCGATGACCACGACCTTCTTGCCGCTGTAGTCGAGGTCTTCGGGCCAGTGCTGCGGATGGACGATGCGGCCCTTGAAGCGCTCGGTTCCGGCGAAGTCCGGCGTGTAGCCGGCCGAATAGCGATAGTAGCCCGAGCACATGTGCAGGAAGCGGCAGGTGAAGGTGACGGGCTTGCCGTCGTGTTCGGCCTCGACCGTCCAGGTCGCGGTCTCACTGGACCAACTGGCGCGCTTGACCAGGTGCTTGAAGCGGATGTGGCGGTCGATGTCGTGCTCGCGCGCGGTCTCGCGGACATAGTCGAGAATCGACGGCCCGTCGGCGATGGCCTTGGCCGCCTTCCAGGGCTTGAAGCTGTAGCCCAGGGTGTACATGTCGCTGTCGGAGCGGATGCCGGGATAGCGGAACAGGTCCCAGGTGCCGCCGATCGCCTCACGCCCTTCGAGGATCGCGTAGGTCTTGCCGGGGCAGTGCTTTTGCAGGTGATAGGCCGCGCCGATCCCCGAAAGTCCCGCGCCCACGATCAGTACGTCGACCTGTTCCATCGCCATCTCAGTTCCGCCCCCTGGCGAGCGTCGCGCGCTCGCATGTTCCAACCGCGTGCGCCCGCCGGTTGACCTGGCGTGGCGTATGTGAACGTTGTTCACCAACAAACGACCGTTTTGACCGTACGTCAACCGTGACCCTTCGTCCCTAAGGCGGGTTTTGATTGCGTACGAAGGGGGCGGCGGCTTAAGCGGTGTGTCATGTCCCTTCGCGACTTTGGTCTTCTGGTGCTGATCTGCCTGGTGTGGGCGGGCAGCAACATCATCTCCAAGCTGGTGGTCGCCCACTGGGGCGTGCCGCCGCTCTATTACGCGGCCGTGCGCTTTGCGCTGGTGGCGTTGCTGACCTTGCCGTGGCTGCTGCCCGCGCCCCGGCCGACCTGGCGGATGGTGCTGGTGGGCCTTCTGATGGGCGGCGGCAACTTCGCCCTCCTGTTCATGGGCTTCCAGACCGCCTCGCCGTCGGCCGCCTCGGTGGTGATCCAGGTCGGGGTGCCGTTCACCACGCTGCTGTCGGTGCTGATCCTGGGTGAGAAGATCCGCTGGCGCCGAGGCCTCGGCATCGCCCTGACCCTGCTCGGCGCGGTGGTGGTGATGTGGAGCCCCAAGGGCATCGAGCTGTCGGCGGGCCTCTGGCTGATCGTCGCGGCGGCCTTCACCGGCTCGCTGGGCGCGGTGATGATGAAGCAGATCGAGGGCGTGAAGCCCTTGCAGTTCCAGGCCTGGGTCGGCTTTTCATCGCTCTGGCCGCTGGCGGCGATGAGCGCCGTCATGGAGCCGGGGCAGGTGGCGGCGGGCCTCCACGCCGGCTGGCCGTTCGTCGCGGCGGTGGTGTTCTCGGCGGTTGTGGTTTCGATCCTGGCCCACACGGCCTATTACGGCCTGATCCAGCGCTATGAGGCCAATCTGATCGCGCCGCTGACCCTGATGACGCCGCTCTTCACGATCGGCATGGGCGTGGTGGTCACCCACGACCACTTCGATCTGCGGATGGGGATCGGCGCGGCCCTGGCGCTGCTGGGCGTTCTGATCATCGCGCTTCGGCGGAATCAGGTCATGCCCCTGCTGACGTCCCTGCGGAGCCGCCTGCAATGAGCCTGTCCCTGATCGAGGCCCCGTCGCCCAACTTCGACGCCCGCAAGGCCGTGCCCGACACGGTGATCCTGCACTACACAGGCATGGAGACCGGCGAGGCGGCGATCGAGCGCCTGCGCGATCCCGAGGCCAAGGTCAGCGCCCACTACTGCGTCGAGGAGGACGGCCGCATCGTCCGCCTGGTGCCCGAAGAGCGCCGAGCCTGGCACGCCGGCGCGGCCTTCTGGAAGGGCGTCAAGGACATCAACTCGTGCTCGGTCGGGATCGAGATCGTCAATCCCGGCCACGAGTTCGGCTATCGCCCGTTCCCCGAGGCCCAGATCGCCGCGGTGATCAACCTGCTGGCCGACATCCGCTCTCGCTGGATGATCCCCGACGGCCGTATTCTCGGCCATTCCGACGTCGCACCGGCGCGCAAGATCGATCCGGGCGAGCTCTTCCCCTGGAAGCGCCTGGCGCAGAGCGGCCATGGCCTGTGGATCGAGCCGCCGCCGTCGCCCGGCGCGCCGCTGGGCCAGGGCGAGGAGGGGACTGGCGTCTTTGCGCTGCAGGCCGGTTTGACGCGGCTGGGCTATGACTGCGCGCCCAGCGGCCAGTATGACGAATGGACCGCCACCGTCGTCTCGGCCTTCCAGCGCCACTGGCTGCAGAGCCGCTTCGACGGGATCGCCGACGGGGAGACCCGCGCCCGTCTCGTGGGCCTGCTGCGGGCGGGCGCCGACTGATGCATCCGGCCCCGGCTTTCCGCGTCGAGGACCGCGCGGTCCTGCTCGATTTCCTACGCGCCCATCCGTTCGTGACGCTCGCCGCCAGCGTCGGCGGGCGGCCCTTCGTGGCCCAGTCGCCGATCGTCATCCGCGAGCTTGCCGGCGAGATCGCGCTGGACTTCCACCTGTCGCGCGGCAACGTCCTGACGCCGCACCTGACCCAAGGCTTCCCGGCCATCGCCCTGGCGACCGGCCCCGACGCCTATGTCAGCCCCGACTGGTACGAGAGCCCCGACCAGGTGCCGACCTGGAACTATCTCTCCGTCGAGGCCGAGGGCGCGGTCGCGCCGCTGAACGACGCCGAGCTGGTCGCGTTGCTTGACGACCTGTCGGCCCAGGAAGAGGCCCGGCTCCTGCCGAAGGCGCCCTGGACCCGCCACAAGATGAAGTCCGGCAAGTTCGACGGGCTCCTGCGCGGCATCCAGGGCGGGCGCCTGTTCGTCGAGCGTCTGGAGGGAACCTTCAAGCTCTCGCAGAACAAGTCTGACGCCGACCGCCTGGGCGCGGCCAAGGGCCTGGGCGACCATCCGATCGCGGGGCTGATGCGCTCCTGACTCCCTCTCCCAAAGGGAGAGGGCGGGGCCCGCCGCGAAGCGGTGGGAGGGAGAGGGGTTATGAGGTTTGACGGCGTACCGGCGCTCCGTCGGACGCTGTAACCCCTCTCCCCAACCCTCTCCCTGTGGGAGAGGGCGCCGGTCGGATGTTGGTTGACGTTTGGGAGACACCCCGTCAAACACCGTCCCGGACCAGATGGTCGGGCGGTCGCGTCGTCTTCGGACGCCGAGGAAAGTCCGGGCTCCACGGTGACAAGGCGGTGGGTAACGCCCACCGGGAGCGATCCCAGGGATAGCGCCACAGAAAGCAAACCGCCTCCCGTTCGCGGGCGGTAAGGGTGAAAGGGTGGGGTAAGAGCCCACCGCGGACCTGGTGACAGGGACGGCATGGCAAGCCCCGCCTGGAGCAAGACCGAATAGGGACCCCGCGTCGGCCTCGCGCCGACTAGGCCGTCACTGGCCGAGAGGGTCCGGGTAGGTCGCGAGAGCCGTCCAGCAATGGTCGGCCTAGAGGAATGATCGTCGCCGTCTCGCAAGAGGCGGAACAGAACCCGGCTTACAGATCATCTGGTCCATTTTCGGCGGAGGCGGGGAGCGCCCCCTCCGACGCGCGGCGACGCCGCGATCCACCTTGCCCCGTAGGCGGGAACGCAAAGCGAAGTCGAATTGAGTGCGCTGTCACCGTTATCGACGGTTATCTGAATTCTGCCTCATGTTGAACCGTCAATGATGTCCAGCGTTGTCGGTGCAAATATCGCCAAGGCGTGATTTAAATATTTCAACGTGTTTGCTAATCGCAAGCGCGATTATTGCGGAAATGACTATAAATACTATAGCATGAGTGTAATGATAATTATTATTGTGGGAGATTGTTAGGTGCTTCCCGAGGCCAATGTTGAACGCTACGTGAGCCGACATCGCCACCAGCACCGCGTACCATGTCTTCTTGGTAAGTAGGCCGAACACGATCATCGTCGCTGAGGCGACATGAAGGGCGGCTGCCGGCGCGTAGTCGATCAGGCTGTGGCCGATATTTTGGTATCCGACCGCGCGACTTGCGAACTCAGCCACGGCAACGCCAAGCCCCGCAGAGGCAATGGCGACCAAGCCGTTGGAGCGCATCTTCAAGATGAAGCCCGCAGCGCATAGCCGCGCCAACTCTTCCGCGATCGCCGACAATGCCAATGGCGAGATTGCGTAGAAATCGCTCGCGCGGAAACTATGCGGCAACGGTAGTGCTAGGCCCAAAAATAGAAGAATAGTTGTAAGCGCAATGCTCAATAATATCCAAAATATTATTCCGATCATCCCGAAAACGCAGTTGCGCATAAATGTTATCTCCGCAGAAGGGGGGGGCGGTTCTCCCTCTCGTCTATTAAATTAAGTGCCGCCTAGCGTGCCGCCTGGGCGATATTTGGAAGAACTACGATGGCAGTGTGCTTAAGTTCCGACAGTTCCCTACAGCCCAGGCTCGCGCTTGGCTCGACGTCAATCTAGTGCGCTGTCACCGTAATCCGCAGCACCGACAACGGCCCTGAGCGTGCTGGCCGACAATCCCGCCGTCACGCTGCCCTGGGTATCGCAACCATGGTGCAACTGATCCTCTCCGCCCTTCTCATCTTCCTTTTCGGCCTGGCCGTGAAGCCGCCGCTTCCAGATTGGCTAGGCGACCGTCCGGCGACCCTCTCCGTCGGCTGCGCCGACACCTCCTCCGCCGGGGAGAGGGTTTTCCCCTGCCTCGCAATGGGCTCAACTGACACCGTTCGCCTCGCTGACTCACGAGTTCTGTGTATGTTCTGTGGATTAACTTTCCGCCTCCGTGAACAAGGGGTGCGACATCTTTGAAATTGCGATGAATTGCTCTGGGGTGTCATTGTGTCCCAGTTCATCCCATGTTAACCCAATTCTCGTCGGAGCGAGGGTGGTGGCTCGCTGACCGGCTTGGGTCTGGCGGGGTTTAAGCTTCAGTGTTTCTCTCGACGTTCGAGAAACAGCTCGACAGCAAGCGGCGCATTGTCGTGCCGCAGGAATTCCGCGCGGCCGTCTCGGGTCCCTTTGACGGCATCTTCTGCTTCCCCTCGATCGAGGCCGACTGCCTGGAGGCGGGCGGCAAGGCGCTGTATGATCGCTATCAGGCGGTGATCGAGGAGATGCCGTTCGGCGATCCCGTCCGCACGGCGCTGGAGACCAGCATCCTGGGCGGCATGGCCCGGCTGACCTTTGATACAGCTGGTCGCATTACGCTGCCCGACCATCTGTGCGACATGTTCGGCCTTACGGATTCGGTGGCCGTCGTCGGTATGGGTGAGCGTTTTCAGATCTGGTCGCGCGAGGCCTTCCAGGCCCATCGCGCGCAGCAGCGTGACCTAGCCCGGGAAGGTCTGGCGGCCCTGCGCGCCCAGCAGCGCGCGGCCAAGTTCGGGGGCGCAGCGTGAGCGCCGCGCCGCACATCTCGGTCCTGCTGGACGAGGTCGTCCAGGCGCTGGACGCCAAGCCCGGTGACGTCGTCGTCGACGGCACCTTCGGGGCGGGCGGCTATACCCGTGCGGTGCTGCCGACCGGCGCTGGCGTCGTGGCCTTTGATCGCGATCCGACCGTCCGCCAGTTCGCCGAGGGCCTGCCGGCCGATCGCTTCCGCCTGGTCCAGGCCCGCTTCTCCGAAATGCTGGACGAGCTGGGCCCGCAGAGCGTCGACGGCGTGATGCTGGATCTGGGCGTTTCGTCGATGCAACTGGACCAGGCCGAGCGCGGCTTTTCGTTCATGCGCGACGGGCCGCTGGACATGCGGATGGCCGATACCGGCCCCACCGCAGCCGACCTCGTCAACACGCTGGACCAGACCGAGCTGGCCCGCATCCTCTATGTCTATGGCGAGGAGCACGCCTCGCGCCGTATCGCCAGCTTCATCGTCCGCCGCCGCGAGGAAAAGCCGTTCGAGCGCACCCTGGACCTGGCCGAGGTGATCGAGCGCGCCGTCGGCGGCCGCAAGGGCGCCAAGGTCCATCCGGCCACGCGATCGTTCCAGGGGCTGCGCATCGCGGTCAATGACGAGCTGGGCGAGCTGGAGGCCGGTCTTGCCGCCGCCGAGCGGGTGCTGAAGCCGGGCGGGCGTCTGGTGGTCGTCACGTTCCATTCTCTGGAAGACCGTATCGTCAAGGCGTTCCTGGCCGAACGCGCGGGCAGGACGCCGGGCGGATCGCGCCATGCGCCGCCGGTGGCGGCGACCGCCGCGCCCAGCTTCCAGCTGATCTCCAACAAGGCCATCGCGCCCGGCGAGGCCGAGCTGGCCGTCAATCCGCGCGCCCGGTCCTCAAAGCTGCGCGCGGCCGTTCGCACCGATGCTCCGGTGTGGGAGGGCGCGGCATGACGGTGTCGGGCGTCTTCAATCGCCGGGTCCGGGGCTTCCGCGTTGTCGAGGTGGCGGGTCTTTGCATCCTGCTGACCCTGGTCACGAGCGTCTATCTGGCCAAGACCTTCGCAGGCCGCGAGCGCCAGGAGATCGCCCGCATCGAGCAGGAGATCGAGGAGGAGGCGGCGCGCAAGCGTCTGCTGGAGGCCGAGGTCGCGCACCTCGAACAGCCTCGCCGCATCGAACAGCTGGCGCGGATGATGCAGCTGAAACCGATCGCGCCGGACCGTGAAATCACCGAGGACGCGCTGATCGACGTCGCGCGCCGCCGCGAGCTGCCGAAGGCGGCGGTGTCGGCCGAGCCGATCACGCCTGAGGCCCTCGCCGCCGACGCGCCCGAGCCGCTGCCCGATGATGCGGCGGTTCCTGCGGCTCCCACGCCGGGGGCGCCCCGATGAGCCTGTCGAACCTGGGTCCTGGCGGCTTCCAGTCGCCGCTCTGGCGCTGGGTGATCGAGCGCGTCTGGCGGCTGGAGCACGCCTTCGAGCGTTCGCGCGCCGCGGCGCGGCCGGAAGACGACACCCGCATCCGCATCTTTCTGGTCATGGGTTTCTTCAGCCTATGCTTCGTCGGCGTGAGCCTGGGGGCGGGCTGGTCGGCGCTGTTTTCGCGGGCGGGGCAAGGCAACGGCTACGCCCAGGGCGTGGAAGGCGCGCGCGGGGACATGGTGGATCGCAACGGCAAGCTGCTGGCCGTGGATCTTGCCCATTATGCGCTCTACGTCGATCCGCGCGAGATCTGGGACGCCAAGGAAACGCGCGCGGCGCTGGGTCGGGCGCTGCCGCAGGTGCCGGGCAAGCGTCTGGACAAGGTGGTGTACGGTGAGCACCGCGCCTTCGTCCTGGGCGGCCTGACGCCCGACGAAAAGGACGCGATCTTCAATCTCGGCCTGCCCGGCGTGTCGTTCGAGGAGCAGGAGCGGCGGATGTATCCGCTGGGCGCGACCGCCGCCCACCTCATCGGCTTCGTCGACAGCGGCGGCAAGGGTCTGGCCGGCGCCGAGCGGGCGCTGGACGATCCGATCCGCAGCGCGGCGGGCGGTGAGGGTGGTCCGACCCAGCTGTCGATCGATATCCGGGTGCAGGCCGCGCTCGAGGACGAGTTGCGCAAGGCCGCCGAGGAGTTCACGCCGAAGGGTGCGGTTGGTCTGGTCACCAACGTCCACACCGGCGAGATCCTGGGTATGGCCAGCTGGCCGGACTACGACGCCAACAAGGCGGGTGAGGCCACCGACGACCAGCGCCTGAACCGCGCCGCCGCCTCGGTGTACGAGATGGGCTCGACCTTCAAGGCGTTCACCGTGGCGATCGGGCTGGATACGGGCGTGGCGACGGCGTCGTCGACCTTCGACGCGCGAGAGCCGTTCAAGCTCGGCTACCGCACGATTCACGACTATCACGCCGCCCGGGCCATCCTGACCCTGGTAGAGGTGTTCAAACACTCCTCGAATATCGGCACGGCCATGCTGGCCGAGCGGATCGGCGGCGAGCGTCTGAGCCAATATTTCACCAATCTGGGCCTGACCAAGCCGGCCAAGGTGGAGCTGAAGGAGTCGGCCCGGCCCCTGACGCCGCGCAAGTGGGACCAGGACGCGGTGGCCTCGACCTCGTTTGGTCACGGCATGAACGTCAGTCCCCTGGCTCTGGCCCAGGCGATGAACGCCCTGCTCAACGGCGGCGAGATGATGCCCCTGACCATCCGCAAGCTGCCGCCGGGCGTTCGTCCCGAAGGCAAGCGCGTGTTGTCGGAGAATACTTCGGCCGAGATGTTGAAGATCATGCGGGCCAATGTAGTGCCCGGCGAAGGGGGCAGCGGCGGCAAGGCCGACGTGCCGGGCCTGTCGGTCGGCGGCAAGACAGGGACCGGTGAAAAGTACGATCCCGCGATCCGGGGTTACAATCATCAACGGCAGGTGTCGTCGTTCGCCGCGACCTTCCCGACGGACGGGCCGGTGGAAGCTGACCGCTACTTCGTCCTGATCCTGCTGGACGAGCCGAAGGGCAACGCCAGCTCGTTCGGCTTCTCGACCGGCGGTTGGGTCGCCGCGCCGGCTGCGGGCCGGGTCATCGAACGCATCGCGCCGTTCCTCGGCGTCAAACGCAAGACCGAGCTGGTGACCATCGCCAGCTCGCCGAAGAACGCCGCACCGGAGGCGGGGCTATGACCAGACGACTGTCCGACCTGTTCAACCGTCCCTTCGAAAATGATCCCGTGATCGCCGGTGTCACCGCCGACAGCCGCAAGGTCACGGCCGGCTGGCTGTTCGCGGCCCTGCCGGGGACCAAGGTCGACGGCCGCGACTTCGCCGAGGGCGCGGTCGCCAAGGGCGCGGCGGCCATCCTGGCGCCGGAGGGCGGGCTGGAGGGCTTGGGCGTGCCGGTGGTGCGCTCCGAGGACGCCCGCCGCGCCTACGCCCTTGCGTCGGCGGCGTTCTGGGGCAAGCAGCCGGCCATGTGCGTGGCCGTCACCGGCACCAACGGCAAGACCTCGGTGGCCGGCTTCTGCCGCCAGATCTTCGCCAAGCTGGGCTACAAGGCCGCCAGCATGGGCACGCTGGGCGTGGTCGTCAGCCAGCCGGGCCAGGCCGACCAACAGCTGACGCCCCCAGGCCTGACCACGCCGGACGCCGGCGACGTCGCCGAGATGATCGCGCGCCTGGCCGATATGGGCGTCACCCATCTGGCGCTGGAGGCCAGCTCGCACGGTGTCGACCAGCGCCGCATCGATGGGGTCAAGCTGAGCGCGGCCGGCTTTACCAACTTCACCCAGGACCACCTCGACTATCACGGCTCGATGGAGGCCTACCGCGCCGCCAAGCTGCGCCTGTTCGACACCCTGACGCCCGCCGGCGCCACGGCGGTGCTGAACGCCGACAGCGAGGCGTTCCCGACGTTCGCCTCGGCCGCTGTCACCTCGGGCCAGAGCGTGTTCTCGGTCGGTGAAGACGGGCAGGGCCTGCGGCTTCTGTCGCGCACGCCGACGCCCGCCGGCCAGGAGCTGGTCGTTGAGGTCGACGGTGTGGCTCATCACATCAAGCTGCCGCTGGCGGGCGCTTTCCAGGCGTCGAACGTGCTGGTCGCGGCCGGTCTTTGCATCGCCGCCGGCGAGGACAGCGCCAAGGTGCTCAAGGCCCTGGAGAGCCTGGAAGGCGCCGCCGGTCGCCTGCAGCGCGTGGGACGGGCTCCCAAGGGCGGCGAGGCCTATGTCGACTACGCCCACACGCCCGACGGCCTGCAAACGGTGCTTGAGGCGTTGCGGCCGCACACCGCCGGCAAGCTGATCGCGGTGTTCGGCGCAGGCGGCGACCGCGACCGGGGCAAGCGTCCGTTAATGGGCGCCATCGGCGCTAAGCTGGCCGACATCGCGATCGTCACCGACGATAATCCGCGTTCGGAAGATCCGGCCTCGATCCGAGCGGCCATCCTTGAGGGCGCGCCGGGCGCCCGCGAGATCGGCGATCGACGCGCCGCGATCCGCGCCGCCGTCGAGCTGATGGTCGAGGGCGACGTGCTGGTCGTCGCTGGCAAGGGTCACGAGCTGGGCCAGATTGTCGCCGGCGTCGTACATCCGTTCGACGATGTGGCCGAGACCTTGGCCGCCCTGGAGGGCGTCGATGCCTGACGCGCTCTGGACCGCAGAAGAGATCGCCCAGGCGGTCGGCGGCCAGGTGGCCGGCGACTTCGCCGCCACCGGCGTCTCGATCGACACCCGCTCGGTGGAGCATGGCGACCTGTTCGTGCCGCTGGTCGGCGCACGCGACGGTCATGACTTCGTGGCCCAGGCGGTGGCGAACGGCGCGGCGGGCGTCCTGGCCGCCAAGGCCGTCGACGCCCCGGCGGTGATGGTCGCCGACACCTTCAAGGCGCTGGAGGCTCTGGGCGTCGCAGCCCGTGAGCGCGCGCCGCAATGCAAGCGCGGGGCGGTGACCGGCTCGGTCGGCAAGACCAGCGTGACCCGCGCCATCGAGGCGGGTCTGCGACTTGCCGGCCAGGCGCACGCCTCGGTCAAGAGCTACAACAACCACATCGGCGTGCCTTTGACCCTCGCACGGATGCCGCGTGACACTGAGCGGGCGGTGTTCGAAGTGGGGATGAACCACGCCGACGAGATCGTTCCGCTGTCGGGCTTCGTGCAGCCGCACGCGGTGGCGATCACCACGGTGGGTCCCGTTCACATCGAAAATTTCCCGGACGGCGAGGCGGGCGTCGCGCGCGCCAAGGCCGAGATCTTCGCGGGGTTGCGGCCGGACGGCGTCGCCGTGCTGAACGCCGACAACCGCTGGTTCGATTATCTGAAGGGCGAGGCCGAGAAGGTCGGCGCGCGCGTCTGGAGCTTCGGCGAGGCCGCCGGGGCGACCGCCCGCCTGACTGGGTTCAAGGTGGAGGACGCGGGGGCTACCGTTTCGGTCGACCTGCGGGGCGAACCGATCACGTTCTCCCTGCTCCAGACCGGCGTCCACTGGGGCCCCAACAGCCTCTGCGTCCTCTTGATGTTGGAAGCGCTGGACGTGCCGCGGGAGACGGCCCTGGCCGCGCTGGCGGCGTTCGCCCCCATCGAGGGCCGTGGGGCGGAGAAGACGATCCGGATTCCGGGCGGCGTCTTCACCCTGGTCGACGAGAGCTACAACGCCAACCCGGTCTCGATGCAGGCTGCATTGAAGACGCTCGGCGCGCGCAAGGTGACCGGCCGCAGGGTCATCGCCCTGACCGACATGCTCGAATTGGGCGAGGACTCCGAGCGGTTTCACGCCGAGCTTGCGGAGCCGATCGCGTCTGCAAACGTCGACGTGGTTTTTCTCGCGGGCGTCCACATGAAATCGCTGTGGGAGGCGCTTCCTCCGACTCGGCGGGGCGGCTACGCGGAGGTTACTGAAAAGTTAACGTCGGTGCTGGCGGGGGCGATCCAGCCTGGCGACGTAGTGATGGTGAAGGGGTCGAATGGCTCCAAGGCCGGCGCGCTCGCCGCGGCCTTGGCCACGCTCGATCTTGGGGAACAGGGCTGATGCTGTACTTGCTGTACGAATGGCTGGCGCGCTCGCAAGAGCACTTTCCAGCCCTGAACCTGTTGAAATACCTGACCTTCCGGTCGGGCATGGCGATGCTCACCGCCTATATCGTCGCCGTGGCCATGGGCTCGCGCTTCATCCGCTGGATGAAGGCCAAACAGGGCAAGGGTCAGCCGATCCGCACCGACGGCATCGCGCGCCACGTCACCGAAAAGGCCGGCACGCCCACCATGGGCGGCTTCATGATCCTGGCCGGGCTATTCGTCGGCGCGCTGCTGTGGGCCGACCTGCGCAATGTCCACGTCTGGGTCGTTCTGCTGGTCACTGGCAGCTACGGCGTGCTGGGCTTCATGGACGACTACGCCAAGGTCACCAAGCAGACGACGGCCGGCCTTTCGAGCGTCCAGAAGCTGGTGGCGCAGTTCATCGTCGCCATCATCGCCACGGTCATCCTGGTCCTGTTCGCGCCCAAGTCGCCGATGACGCCGGGCATGGAGACCAGCCTGGTCTTCCCGATCTTCAAGGCGCTGGTGATCAATCTCGGCTGGTTCTACGTCGCCTTCGCCGCGTTCACGATCGCCGGCTTCTCCAACGCCGTAAACCTGACCGACGGCCTGGACGGCCTGGCCATCGTGCCGGTGATGTTCGCCGCCTCGACCTTCGGCCTGATCGCCTACCTCGTGGGCAACTACAAGTTCGCCGACTACCTGAACCTGCACTTCGCCCCGGGCGTCGGCGAGCTGGCGGTGCTGTGCGGCGCGATCATCGGCGGGGGCATGGGCTTTCTCTGGTACAACGCGCCGCCGGCCAAGATCTTCATGGGCGACACTGGTTCGCTGGCCTTGGGCGGCGCGCTGGGCGCGATCGCCGTCTGCGCCAAGCACGAGCTGGTGCTGGGCATCGTCGGCGGCCTGTTCGTGGCCGAGGCGCTGTCGGTGATGATCCAGGTCGCCTACTTCAAGAAGACCGGCAAGCGGGTGTTCCTGATGGCCCCGATCCACCACCACTTCGAGAAGCTGGGCTGGGCCGAATCCACCGTCGTGATCCGCTTCTGGATCGTGTCGATGATCCTGGCCTTCATCGGTCTGGCCACGCTGAAGCTGCGATAGGGGGCGAGCAGATGATCCCCGTCCGCGGATTCGAGGACAAGACCGTCGCGGTGTTCGGCCTGGGCCGCACCGGCCTGACGGCGGCGCGCGCCTTGATCGCGGGGGGCGCCAAGGTCGCGCTATGGGACGAAAAGCCGGCCAGCCGCGAAGCGGCCGCCGCAGAGGGTTTTCCAGTCGTCGACCTGGAGGCCGCCGACTGGAGCCAGTTCGCCGCCCTGATGCTGTCGCCGGGCGTGCCGCTGACCCATCCCAAGCCCCACTGGACCGTCCAGAAGGCCAGGGCCGCCGGGGTCGAGGTGCTGGGCGATGTCGAGCTGTTCGCGCGCACGGTCAACGCCGCGCCGGCCCACAAGCGCCCCAAGATCATCGCCATCACCGGCACCAACGGCAAGTCGACGACGACCGCCCTGATCGGTCACCTGTGCGCCTCGGCTGGCCGCGACACGCGCATCGGCGGCAATATCGGTCTCGGCGTTCTCGGCCTCGAGGACATGCACGGCGGCGCGGTCTATGTGCTGGAGCTGTCGTCCTACCAGCTGGACCTGACCTCCAGCCTGCACGCCGACGCGGTGGTGCTGCTGAACATCTCGCCCGACCATCTGGATCGCCACGGCGGCATGGACGGCTATATCGCCGCCAAGCGCCGGATCTTCCTGAACCAGGGCAAGGGCGACACGGCGATCATCGGGGTCGACGACGCGTGGTGCCAGCAGATCTGCACCGAGATTACCGCCGCCAACCGCCGCACCATCTGGCCCATCAGCGCCGGCAAGGCGATGGGCCGGGGCGTCTATGCGCTGCAGGGCGTTCTCTATGACGCGACCGGCGAGCGCGTGGTCGAGGTCGCCGACGTCCTGCGCGCCCGCAGCCTGCCGGGCCGTCACAACTGGCAGAACGCCGCCGCCGCCTATGCCGCCGCGCGCGCCATCGGCATTCCGATGCAGGACGCGGTCGACGGTCTGATGACCTTCCCGGGCCTGGCGCACCGGATGGAGACGGTCGGCAAGCTCGGCAAGGTGCGTTTCGTCAATGACAGCAAGGCCACCAACGCCGACGCCGCGCGGCAGGCGATGTCGTCCTATCCGAAGTTCTATTGGATCGCCGGCGGCGTGGCTAAGGCCGGCGGCATCGACGACCTGAAGGACCTGTTCCCCCGCATCGCCAAGGCCTACCTGATCGGCGAGGCGGCCGAGCCCTTCTCCTGGACGCTGGCGGGCAAGGCCGAATGCGTGCTCAGCGGCACGCTGGAGCGGGCGGTGCAGCAGGCCTATGCCGACGCCGCCGCCAGTGGGGAGGAGGCGATCGTGCTGCTGTCGCCCGCCTGCGCCTCGTTCGACCAGTTCAGCGATTTCGAGGCGCGCGGTGAGGCGTTCCGCGCCGCCGTCAACGGCCTCTCGGCGAGCAGCGGCAAGGCCGCTGTCGCTTAAGGGATGACCCCGCCGGCCGAGGCCCCCGAACCGGAGAGCGCCAAGGCCGCTTCGCCCCCCTGGCGCTCTGTCCTGCGGGTCGCAGCCATCGACCGCGCCAGCCTGAGGCAGGCCGGACGTCAAGCCCTGCCTTGGCTGGCCTGGCTGCGCCGGCGGACCCGATCTTCCGAACTTTGGGTCATCGCCGTCGCCACCGTGGTCGGTCTCGTGGCCGGCGCCCTGGCGGTGCTGCTCGGCGCGCTGGCCCACGGGACGCAGGTCTGGATCTTCGACTTCGATCCCAACCAGCGACTGTCGGCGCAGGCCCAGATCGAACCCTGGCGCCTGCTGGCCATTCCGCTGGGCGGTCTCGTGCTGGGCCTGTTCACCGCCGCGATCCTGCGCTTTCGACCCAGCCACGCCGTCGACCCGGTCGAGGCCAACGCCCTGCATGGCGGGCGGCTGTCGATCCGCGACAGCCTGTTCATCTGCATCCAGACGCTGATCTCGAACGGCTCGGGCGCGTCGGTCGGGCTGGAGGCCGCCTACGCCCAGGCCGGCGGGGCGACTGCGTCCTGGGTCGGACAACGGCTGAGCCTGCGACGGGGCGATCTGCGGATCCTGGTCGGCGCGGGCGCCGGCGCCGCGATCGCCGCAGCGTTCGGCGCGCCGCTGACCGGAGCCTTCTACGCGTTTGAGATCGTCATCGGCGCCTATACGGTCGCCAACATCGCGCCCGTGGCCGCCGCCGCGCTGGCGGGCGTGCTGGTCGCCAAGGCCCTCGGCTCGACGCCCTATCTGATCAAGACCTCGGTCGTCGCCATTTCCTCGCCCGCCGACTACGCGCTCTACGGCTTGCTGGGCCTGCTCGCCGCCGTCTTCGGGGTGATGCTGATGCGCGCTGTCGCGGTCGCCGATCGATGGGCGGCCAAGGCGCCGCTGCCGCGCTGGTCCAGGCCGGCGATCGGCGGCGTCGCCCTGGCGGCTCTGGCCCTGGCGACGCCGCAGACCCTGTCCGGCGGCCATGGGGCTCTACACCTGGACCTCAACAGCGACCTGCCGCTGAAGGTCCTGCTGGTGCTGATCCTGATGAAGTCCGTGGCCTCGATCGTTTCTCTGAGCTCTGGCTTTCGGGGCGGCCTGTTCTTCGCCGCGCTGTTTCTCGGGGCCTTGATGGGCCAGGCCTTCGCGCAGGTGGTGAACCTGACCGCGGGGACAGGGCATCTCGATCCCATCGCGGCCTCGCTGGTCGGTATGGGCGCGCTGGGCGTCGCCATCGTCGGCGGGCCTTTCACCATGTCGTTCCTGGTGCTGGAGGCGACGGGCGACTTCACCGTCACCGGCGCGACCCTGGCCGCGTCGCTGATCGCCAGCGCCGTCGTGCGCGAGACGTTCGGCTATTCGTTCTCGACCTGGCGGCTGCACCTGCGCGGCGAGACCATCCGCAGCGCTCACGATGTCAGCTGGATGCGTAACCTCACCGCCGGCAAGATGATGCGTCGCGACGTGAAGACCATTCCCGCTTCGACGCCCCTGGCCGAGTTTCGCCGTCGCTTTCCGCTGGGGTCGACCAAGCGCGCAGTGCTGACCGATGAGACCGGACGCTACGCCGGCATCGTCGCCACAGCCGCCGTCTATGCAGAGCCACCGGAACTCGAAGCGACGGTTGCGTCCCTGGCCGCCCATGCCCGCATCGCGCTGGCGCCGGAGCTGTCCATCAAGGCGATCATGACCGCCTTCGACGAAACCGGCGCCGACGAGCTGGCCGTCGTCGACGAGGGCGGCGAGGTGATCGGCTTGATCACCGAAGCCCACGTGACGCGACGCTATGCGGAAGAACTTGAGAAGGCGCGGCGCGAGTTGACGGGAGATACGGGGTAGGGGGCGACCCGGACGGGATATCTAACTGCACCGACCTCCCCGGCGAATGCCGGGGCCCAGATCCATCCGGAGCGGCTGGGGTTGGTGCGACATCGCGCGGCGTTCAGTGGCTGGCGTCAGTGGGTTCGATCTGGTTGGCGTTCGCCGGGAAGATCGGGCTTTCGGATGCAGCTGGAGTCTTGGCGCGCCGTTTGATTGACCTCGGCTAGACTCGCTTTTTAATGTCCCATGATTGTATGGTTTGCATGAGCTCTATCTCTGGGTGTTTGAAAGCGAGTGGCATAAGAATGCTTCAACCTGACAATGACGCCTCTCGTTTCATCAGCTTGACCGGGCTCGCCATTCTGGTCGTGTTCATTGGTGTCTTGCTGTGGCAGGCGCTCCGTGGCGACGACATCACGGTCGGGGTTAGACCGGGTGGGCGCTTGCCTGTTGTTTCAAGCGCTTCTGGGAACTGACAGCCGTCGGCGAGCTCCCAACCTCCGCCCCTTACCCCAGCGGCATGAACGCGTCGGCCTTGTCCAGCGACGCCAGCGGCGCGTCGATGGCGCACCGCAGGCCGTCGGCGCAATAGTCGATCGAGACGGTGCCGGAGAGTTCGCCGGGCAGCGCGGCCTCGACGATCCGCGAGCCGAAACCACGACGTTCCGGCGGGCGCACGGAAGGACCGCCGCTTTCGCGCCATTCGATATGCAGGCGGTCTTCAGGCTCGACCGTCCAGCTGACGTCCACATGGCCGGAGGGGGCGGACAGCGCGCCGTACTTCAGGGCGTTGATCGCCAATTCGTGGAAGGCCAGGGCCATGACGACGGCCGGCTTGGGCGAGACCTTCAGGTCGGGGCCCTTCACAGTCAGTTGTGACGGGTTCGAGCGGTAAGGCGTCACCGCACCATCGACGATCTGGCGCAGGCTGGCGGCGGACCAGTTCTGGTCGGTCAGCACGTTGTGTGTCGCGGCGATGGCCATCAATCGTCCTTCGAGCGCGTCACGCACGGAAGACTCGACCCCGGCGTTGCGCAGCGACTGGTTGGCGATCGACTGGACGGTGGCCAGGGTGTTCTTGACCCGGTGGTTCAGCTCGTTGACCAGCAATTGGCGATGGTCTTCGGCCAGGCGTTCGCCGGTTACGTCGCGCGAGGTGGCCAGCACGCGGATCACCCGGCCGCCTTCCAGGATCGGCGACACGGTGGTGTCCCACCAGCGCGGCGCGCCCTTGGCGGTCGGGCACCAGGCCCGGAAGGCGACGGCGTGGCCGGCCATGGCCGCGCGCAGCGCCTCCTCCACCGTGGCCCGGCTCTGCGGCGGCCACATGTCGGGCCAGTACCGGTGACGGTTGCGGGCCTCGAAATCGTCGATCTCCAGAAGCAGCTTGCCCTGGGCGTTCATGTATTCGAGATGGCCGTCGGCGCTGATGACCCGGATGCAGTCCTGACTAGCTTCGACGACGCTGAGGAAATAGGCCCCAGCGCCCTCCAGAACAGCCTTGTCGGATGCTTCGTCCGCCACGCCATGTCCCCGACCGATAGGGGAATGATCACGTCATGCGCGAAGAATACAAGCGATGGTTTTGAGTCCCCGACGGTTTTCAGGCCGAGCCGACGGCCTTGGGGCTTTGCTCAGTCGAAGAGCTCGGCCAGTTCGTCCAGCAGCGTTTCTCGCCAAGGCTCCAGATTGGCGACGCTGCGCGCCAGATCCAGGATGTCGCGCGCCTTCTCGACGTCCTCTGCGTCGGCCTCGTCGACGGTTTCCAGCGCCTGCAACGCCTCGTGCGCGGCCTCGTAGCCGCCCGAAGCGACAAGTTCGACCAGCAGGGCGACATGGTCCGAACAGTCGAGGAAGCCTAGCGCGTGGATCAGTGGTCCGCGCTTGTCGGCTAGGTCAGGGCGCTGGATCAGTCGCACCAGCACCGCTTCGAGACCAGGCGTTCCCGCTTGCGCCAGCCGCAGGGCGAGGGCGTTGCGCTGGTCGGTATCGGCGGTGGTTTCCAGGAGGCGGATGTCGTCGGAGGCGGCCATGGCTTCCTCATCACGCGCTTTTCGCCGCATGTCCACGGGGTTAGACCGGTCCGGCAAGGTTTGATTAACCCTCCGACCCGACTCTCCGCCCATGGCCTCCAACGCGACACATGCTTTCGCCCGCACCGACCGCACCGCGCTCGGCCTGTGGTGGTGGACGACGGATCGCTGGCTGCTGGGCGCGACAGCGCTGCTGGTCACGCTGGGGATGCTTTTGTCGTTCGCCTCCAGCCCCGCTGCGGCGCAGCGGATCGGCATCAGCGATCAGTTCCACTTCGCCCTGCGCATGTGCTTCTTCGCCTCGGCCTCGTCGGTGCTGATGCTGGCCGTGTCGATGCTGTCGCCCAAGGGCATCCGGCGCGCGGCGTTCTTCATCTACATCGGCGCGATCGCGATCATGATCGCGCTGCCGTTCGTCGGTCACAACGCCAAGGGGGCCACCCGCTGGCTGCAGTTCGGCGGCTTCACCCTCCAGCCGTCCGAGTTCATGAAGCCAGCCCTGATCGTGCTGGTCTCGTGGATGTTCGCCGAGGGCCAGAAGGGCGAGGGCGTCCCCGGGGTCTCGATCGCCTTCCTGCTCTACTTCATCGCCGTGGCCCTGCTGCTGATCCAGCCGGACGTAGGCCAGACGGTGCTGATCACCATCGCCTTCGGCGCGGCCTTCTGGATGGCCGGCGTTCCGATCTCTTGGATCATGGGCCTGGGCGCAGTGGCGCTGGCGGGGCTTTGTTCAACCTATTTCCTGTTCGATCACGTCCACGCGCGGGTGCAGAAGTTCCTCAGTCCCGATCAGGCCGACACGCATCAGGTCACCCGCGCCGCCGAGGCCATCCGCGCCGGTGGGCTGTTCGGTCGCGGTCCGGGCGAGGGGGTGATGAAGCGTCACGTGCCCGACCTGCACACCGACTTCATCTATTCGGTCGCGGCCGAGGAATACGGCCTGATCTTCTCGTGGTGCCTGATCAGCCTGTTCGCCTTCGTCGTCGTGCGCGGGCTCTACAAGGCCATGAAGCTGAACGACCCGTTCGAGCAGGTCGCAGCGGCCGGATTGTTCGTCCTTGTGGGTCAGCAGGCGCTGATCAATATCGCGGTGAACTTGAACATGATCCCAACCAAGGGCATGACGCTCCCGTTCATCAGTTACGGGGGCTCTTCGATGCTCGCGATGGGATTGACGCTGGGCATGGCCCTGGCCTTGGTGCGCAAGCGCCCCGGCGCCTATGGCGCGAGCGGTGAGTTCGGCTTCGGCCGCGCTGACGCCTGATGAGCAAGCTGGCCGTTGTCGCCGCCGGGGGAACCGGCGGCCATATGTTCCCCGCCCAGGCCCTGGCCGAGGCGCTAGCCACGCGGGGCTGGCGCGTGGCGCTGGCCACCGATGATCGCGGCGCGCTGTACGCCGACAAGTTCCCGGCCGAGGAGCGGCTGGCGCTGTCGGCCGCCACGGCCAAGTCCAACGATCCGCTGGGCATGCTCAAGGCCGGTGTCGTGGTGATGCAGGGCGTGATGCAGGCGCGCGCGGCGTTCAAGCGCCTCGACCCGGCCGTGGTCGTCGGCTTTGGCGGCTACCCGGCGCTGCCGGCCCTGCTGGGCGCGCTGTCGCAAGGTCGTCCCACCGTCATCCACGAACAGAACGCCGTTCTGGGCCGCGTGAACCGCTTCCTGGCCCCACGCGTCAACGAAGTGGCCTGCGCCTTCCCGACGCTGGAAAAGGCCACGCCCGCGGTGAAGGCCCGCGCCCATGTGGTCGGCAATCCCGTTCGCCCTCCCGTGCGCGAGCTGTTCGACGTGCCGTACCTCGCGCCCGAGGTGCAACTGCGCGTGCTGGTCACCGGGGGCAGCCAGGGCGCGCGTCTGTTGTCCGAGCTGATCCCCGAGGCCGTGGCCAAGCTGCCCGAAGAGATGCGTGGCCGCCTGAAGGTGTTCCAGCAGGCCCGCGCCGAGAGCATGGAGCAGGCCCGCAAGGTCTATCGCAACGCCATGGTCGACTGCGAGGTCGCGCCGTTCTTCCGCGACATGGCCGGTTATCTGCGCCAGTCGCACCTGGTCATCGGCCGCTCGGGCGCCTCGACCTGCACCGAGTTGGCGGTGGCCGGCCGGCCCTCGATCCTGGTGCCGCTGAAGATCGCCGCCGACGACCACCAGCGCTTCAACGCCAAGCTCCTCGAAGAGGCGGGCGGCGCGGCCGTGTGCCTGGAGGACGAGCTGACTGTCGACGTGATGGCGGCGGCGCTGAAGGCCCTGCTGTCCAAGCCCGAACGCCTGGAAAAGATGGCGGCGGGCGCGCGGAGCGCGGCCAAGCCGAACGCGGCGGAAGACCTGGCGGATCTGGTGGAGCAGACGGCGCGCCGCTGACTTGAGCCGGCGCAAAGCTGGCGTCAACGTAGCGGCTTAAGGCGAACGCGCGGCGGCGAGGACTGCCTGCGCAAATGAGGTTCGCCCATGTTTAGGACTTTGATGATCGTCGGCGCCATCGCGGGCGTCGCCCATGCCGCCTCGGCCTCCGCTGCGGAGCTCACCGTCAAGATGCGTAACCAGGGCGCAGAGGGGCCGATGGTCTTCGAGCCTTCATCGGCCAAGCTCAAGCCCGGCGACACCATCCGCTTCGTGCCGACGGACGCGGGCCACAACGTCGAGAGCATTCCGGGCCTCGCGCCGGCCGGCGCCCCGCCTGTCAAAGGCGTGATGGGCAAGGAGGTCGTTGTGAAAGTGGCCAAGCCGGGCGTCTACGGCTTCAAGTGTCTGCCGCACTGGGGCATGGGCATGGTCTTCGTCGCCAAGGTGGGCGACGCAAAGCTCGATCCTGCGGCCTCGAGCGCCGTTCTCGCCTCGGCGCCGCCGATGACCAAACGTCGCCTGACGGCGGCTTTCAACGCGATCAGGTAGACCGCGCGGGGCGTTACGGCTCGGCGCCTGTTTCGATCAGCGGGCGGCCGATCCGCACGGCCTCCTCGACGCTGCTCGCCACCGGAACCTTGGCGAAGGGTTTCCACCCGTCGCAGACCACCTTGGCCACCGCCTCTTCGGCGCTTCCCGCCGGCAGGGGCTGGGCCGGACGGAGCGCGCCGGTTACCGGACCCTCGCGGCCGCCCGCACGCACGCTGCCGAACCCCGCATGAGCGATCGTGCGGGCGTCGCAGTCGATGACCTCGTGCCGCCAGCCGCCCCAGAACTCTTCGGCGCCGGCCTTGAAGCCCCCTTCAGTCACCTGCAGCACCCGCAGGCGCGCGGTGCGGCCCGTCCACTGGACGCCGCCCATGTCGACGAACATCGCAAAGCGCCCCACGTCGGCCAGGCGTAGCTCAAGCGGGGCCGAGGCGGCGGTTTGGGCGAGCGCCGGGGTTGTCCACACAACCAGCGCCAACAGGGCGTTTCGCGTCGCGCGCAAATGGTCTAATCGGCTTTTCATGATCCAGCGTCGACGCCCCGTACCCTTCGAACTCGGCCCCGTGCACTTCATCGGCATCGGCGGCATTGGCATGTCCGGCATCGCCGAGATCATGCTGCGTATCGGCTACACCGTTCAGGGCAGCGACGCCAAGGCCAGCGCCAACACCGAGCGGCTGGAAAAGCTGGGCGCGCGCATTTTCATCGGCCATGACGCCGCCCACGTCGAGGGCGCCTCGGCCATCGTCTACTCCACGGCCGTCAAGGCCGATAACCCCGAAATGGTCGCCGGACGCGACAAGCGCCTGCCGCTGGTCCGTCGCGCCGAAATGCTGGCGGAGTTGATGCGCCTGCAGTTCTCGATCGCCGTCGGCGGCACGCACGGCAAGACCACGACCACGTCGATGGTCGCCACGCTGCTGGACGCGGGCGGGCTTGACCCGACCGTCGTCAACGGCGGCATCATCAACGCCTATGGCACAAACGCCAAGGTCGGCGAGGGCGACTGGATCGTGGTCGAGGCCGACGAAAGCGATGGCTCGTTCCTGAAGCTGAAGTCGACCGTGGCCATCGTCACCAATATCGACGCCGAGCACCTGGACCACTGGGGCGACTTCGATGCGGTGAAGAAGGGGTTCCAGGACTTCATCCAGAACATCCCGTTCTACGGCTTCGCCGCCGTCTGCACCGACCACCCCGAAGTGCAGGCCCTGACCGCGCGGATCGAGAACCGCCGCTTGGTGACCTACGGGACCAATCCTCAGGCCGAGGTGCGGGTCTCCAACATCGAGATGGGCCCGGACGGCGCCAAGTTCGACATCGTCGTGTCGCCGCGTGACGGCGAGGTCGTCCGCTATGACGGCCTCAAGATGCCGATGGCCGGCCACCACAACGTGCTGAACGCCGCGGCCGCCGTCGCGGTCGCCCGCGAACTGGGCGTTGACGCCGCGTCGATCGCTAAGGGCCTGGCCGGCTTTGGCGGGGTCAAGCGCCGCTTCACCACGACCGGCGTGGCGAACGGCATCCGCGTCGTCGACGACTACGGCCACCACCCGGTCGAGATCGCCGCCGTGCTGAAGGCCGCCCGCGCGGTGTCGACTGGCAAGGTGATCGCCGTGGTCCAGCCGCACCGCTACACCCGCCTGCGCGACCTGATGACCGAGTTCTCCAGCTGCTTCAACGACGCAGACACGGTGGTCGTCGCCGACGTCTATACGGCCGGCGAGCAGCCGATCGAGGGCGTCAACCGTGACGCGCTGGT
Source organism: Pseudomonadota bacterium (assembly GCA_020161365.1). Taxonomy (GTDB): domain Bacteria; phylum Pseudomonadota; class Alphaproteobacteria; order Caulobacterales; family Caulobacteraceae; genus Caulobacter. The sequence goes on from JAIUNU010000010.1 coordinate 74,320, forward strand.
CGAAGGGCTCAAGAAGTTCGGCCACCGTCGGGCCCTGCCGCTGGAAAGCCCGACGGCCCTCCCGCGCCTGATCGCCGCCGAGGCGACCAGCGGCGACCTCGTCGTGCTGCTGGGCGCCGGCGACATCACCACGTGGGCCTATGCGCTGCCGGGGCAGCTTGAGGCCCTATCGAAGTGAGCTGGAAGACCCAACTCCCGGCCGTTCGTGGCAAGCTGCTGATCGATGAGCCGCTGGCGCCGTTCACCTGGTTCCGGGTCGGCGGTCCGGCCGACGTGGTGTTCCTGCCGGCCGATGAGCAGGACCTGTCGGACTTCCTCAAGGCGCTGGATCCGGCCGTGCCGGTCATGGCGATCGGCGTCGGGTCGAACCTCCTGGTCCGCGACGGCGGCGTCGAGGGCGTGGTGATCCGCTTGGGCAAGGGCTTCAACGGCGTCGAGCCGCTGGGCGACAACCGCATCAAGGCCGGCTCGGCTGTCCCTGACGCCATCCTGGCCCGCAAGGCGGCGGAAGCCGGTATCGCGGGGCTGGAATTCTATGTCGGCGTGCCCGGCACGATCGGCGGCGCGGTAATCATGAACGCTGGCTGCTACGGCTCCGAGACCGTCAATGTGGTCAAGTCCGTGCGGGTGATGGACCGCGCCGGCGTCGTCCGCGAACTGAGCGTCGAGGACCTGCACTACACCTATCGCCACAGCGCCCTGCAGGACGGAGAGCCGGTGATCGTGCTGGACGCGATCTTCGAAGGAACACCGGACGAGCCCGAGGCGATCAAGGCCCGCATGGCCGAGATCACCGCGCGCCGCGAAACCACCCAGCCGATCCGTGAGAAGACCGGTGGCTCGACCTTCAAGAACCCCCCGGGCCACTCGTCGTGGAAGCTGGTCGACGAGGCCGGCTGGCGCGGCAAGGCTTTTTCGGTGAGCGGCAAGGGCGGCGGCGCAATGTTCAGCCCATTGCACAGCAACTTCCTGATCAACACCGGCGAGGCGACGGCCGCCGACCTGGAGGGGTTGGGTGAGGCCGTCCGCGCCGACGTCAAGGCGAAGACCGGCGTCCAGCTGGACTGGGAAATCAAGCGGATCGGCCGGGCGGGGTCGTGACCCAATCCTCCCCCTAGCGGGGCAGGTGTCCGCGGAGCGGACGGAGGGGGAAGTTCTGATGAGCTTGCTTCTTCCCCCTCCGGTCCTTCGGACCACCTCCCCCACTGGGGGAGGATTTTGAGCAGCGCGCGATCTCCATCACCCTCAACCCCATTGCTGACTCCCCACGGCGCGAACCGGTGTTATGACTCCCGCGCCTCTGGGGAGAATCCGTGCTCATGTTCCGTCGACTGTTGATCGCTTCCGCCGCTTTCGCCTTGGTATCGGGCGTGGCCCACGCTCAGGATCTCAAGACCGCCGAGACGCTTCGCGACAAGGCGCTGCGGGACTATCTGGCCTGGGACATCACCGAGGACCTGACCACCAATATCGGCCCGCGTCTCGTGGGCTCGCCGGCCATGGCCAAGGCCAAGGACTGGGGCGTGGCCAAGTTCAAGGCGCTGGGCTTCACCAACATCAAGGTCGAGGAATTCGCCAAGCCGTCTTGGACGCGCGGCGAGGAGAGCGCCGAGCTGGTGGCACCCTACGCCATGAAGCTGGGCGCGCTGGGCTTGGGCCGCACCGTCTCGACCCCGGCCGGGGGGATTGAGGCCGAGGTCGCACTGTTCAAGACCTTCGCCGACATGATGGCCGCGCCCGAAGGCGCGCTGAAGGGCAAGATCGTTGTGATCACCCAGCCGATGGTCCGCACCCAGGACGGCGCCGGCTATGGCGCGGCGGGGATTTCGCGCCGGATCGGTCCGGTGGAGGCCGCCAAGCGCGGCGCGGTCGCCATGCTGATCCGCTCGATCTCGACCTCCGACTCCACTGTCCCGCACACCGGCGGCACCGCCAGCGGCGAAGGCGTGGTGACGATCCCGGCCGCCGCCATCGGCGTCCCCGAAGCCGAGCAGCTGGAGCGCCTGGCCGCCCGCAAGACGCCGATGCGCGTCAAGCTGAAGCTGGAGTCGAGCGTCAACCCCAACAACGTGGCCTGGAACATCTCGGGCGACATCAAGGGCTCGGAAAAGCCGGACGAGGTCATCGTCATCGGCGGCCACCTGGATAGCTGGGACGTCGGCACCGGCGCGCTGGACGACGCCACGGGCATCGCCATCACCACGGCGGCCGCCAAGCTGATCGGCGACCTGCCCAAGCGCCCCAAGCGCACCATTCGCGTCGTGATGTGGGGCTCCGAGGAGAGCGGCGGATCGTCCGAGGCCTATCTGGCCGCGCACAAGGACGAGCTCAACAAGATGGTGTTGGCCGGCGAGAGCGACTCGGGCGCGGACCGCATCTACAGCCTGCAGGTTCCGGCGGGTTCGCTGGAGCATCCGGTGGTGAAGGCCGCCGCCAGCGTACTGGCCCCGCTGAAGATCTATGTCGATCGTGCGCCGGCGGCCGGTGCGGGCGCCGATGTCAGCGGGATTGAGCGGGCCGGGGTGCCAGTCATCAACCTGAACCAGGACGCCAGCCGCTACTTCGACTACCACCACACCATGGACGATACGCTGGACAAGGTTCGCCCCGCCGAACTGGCCCAGAACGTGGCCGCGTGGGCTTCGTTGGTCTATCTGGTGGCCGATAGCGACGTTGATTTCCGCGCGCTGAAGCCGGCGGCGCCGGCGGCGAAGTAGGCGCTAAAAAACGCCCCCTCCGTCTCGTCGCCTTACTGCGCCGAGCCACCTCCCCCGCAAGCGGGGCAGGAGGGTTGTCCTCCTCACCCGTGGAAACGGGGGAGGTGGCGCGGCGCGCAGCGTCGCGACGGAGGGGGCGCGCGCGTCTTGCGGTTGGCAGGCGCGCTCGGGCTGACTAGGAGTGGCTGAACGTCTCAGCCCTCCTAAAGAGTCTCCCGCAACATGACCCAGCAGCCCCTGTCCGGCCGCCATATCGCCGTCCTGCTCGGCGGCCCCTCGTCGGAACGCAAGGTCAGCCTGGTGTCGGGCGCAGCGTGCGCTGAGGCGCTGGAACGGCTGGGGGCCAAGGTCTCGCGGATTGATCCTGGCCCGGATGTCGCCCAGGTGCTGACAGCGACCAAGCCGGACATGGTCTTCAACGCCTTGCACGGCGAATGGGGCGAGGATGGCTGCGTTCAGGGCGTGCTGGAGACCCTGAAGCTGCCCTACACCCACTCGGGCGTGCTGGCCTCGGCCCTGGCTATGGACAAGGCCAAGGCCAAGGCGGTGCTGGCGGCCGCCGGCGTGGTCGTCCCCGGCGGTGGTCTCTTCAACCGCCATGACGTCGCACGCGACCATGTGTTGCAGCCCCCCTATGTGGTGAAGCCGAACGCCGAGGGCTCTTCGGTGGGTGTGTTCATCATCAAGGAAGGGGCCAACCGGCCGCCCGAAGAAGTGGGCGCGCCGTCCTGGACCTTTGGCGAAGAGGTGATGGTCGAGCCCTACATCCAGGGGATGGAACTGGCCGTCGCCGTCCTGGGTGAGTCAAATGGCCCCAGGGCCCTGGCGGTGACCGATATCCGTGCATCCACAGGTTTTTATGACTACGAGGCCAAGTACTCCGAGGGCGGCTCAATCCACGTCCTGCCGGCCCCAATCCCCAACGCTGTAAGGGATCGCGCGATGCGGATGGCCGAGCTGGCGCATACCGCTCTTGGTTGCCGAGGGGTAACCCGGTCTGACTTCCGTTATGACGACATTAACGACCTTCTGGTCCTTCTAGAGGTCAACACGCAGCCCGGCATGACGCCGACCTCGCTCGCCCCCGAGCAGGCCGACCACGTCGGGATCCCGTTTGACCAGTTAGTTTTGTGGATCGTGGAGGACGCTTATGCCCGCTGTAGTGCGGGGGGGACCGCCTAAGCCTAGGCGACCCCGGGCCGAAGCGCCCGCAAGTCCGAGCAAAGGCAAGCCGGCGGCCCGCAAGGCGCAGCCGGCCGCGAAGCTGCACGCCGCGCGCGGCGTGGGTCTGTCGCCGACGGTGGCCCTCAGTGTGGCCGGCGCCGCCTTGGGTCTTGGCCTTGTGGTGATGCTTGCGACGGGTCACCGCGCCGAGCGTCTCGGCGCGACCATGGTGCGCGGCGTCGACAACAGCTTCGCCTCGGCCGGTTTCAAGCTGAAGACCGTCCATATCCGCGGCGCCTCGGCGACCGCGCAAGCCGACATCCTGAAAGCCTCGGGGCTTTATCTCGATCAGCCGACCCTGGGCATGGACCTCGCCGACGTGCGCGCGCGCGTGCAGGGCGTGGGCTGGGTCAAGGACGCCAAGGTGGTCCGCATGCTGCCCGATACGGTGCTAATCGCCGTCGAGGAGCGGCCGGCGCTGGCGGTCTGGCAGAACAAAGGGCGGATGAAGGTCATCGACGGCGAGGGCCAGGTGATCACCGAGGCCGATCCCGCGCGCTTCCCGCAATTGCCGCTGGTGGTCGGGCAGGGCGCCGACCAGGCTGCGGGCCTGATCCTGCCGGCCGTCGCCTCGCGTCCGCGCCTGCGTGACCGGCTGGAGGCGATGGTCCGGGTGGACGATCGTCGCTGGGACTTGCGGCTGAAGGACGGCTCGCTGATCCAGCTACCGGCGATCGACGAAGAATCCGCGCTGATTCAATTGGATCAGCTCGACCAACGGCAGCGAATCCTGGACATGGGGTTTGCGCGGATCGATCTGCGCGACCCCGAAATGGTGGCTGTGAGACCTCGCGACGCGGTGCTGCCCGGGCAGCCTGCGGCCGACGGGGCGTAACTGACGTGATGGGCTGAGGTGGCAATAGCAATGTCGCGAATGGAGGATCGGAAACAGGCCCGCGAAGGCCTGAAGGCCACGCTCGTGCGCCAGCCCGCCATCGCGGCCGTCGATCTGGGCGCGTCGAAGGTGACGTGCTTCATCATGAAGGCCGATGGCATTCATCGGGACAACCGCACCCTGACCACGGCGGGCGTCGGCTATGTGCAGTCGCGCGGCGTGCGCGGCGGCGCGATCGTCAATCTGGATGAGGCCGCCCAAGCCATCGCCCAGGCCGTCGAACGCGCCGAGACTGTCGCCGGCGTCAGCGTGCAGGGCGTCAGTGTCTGCACCGCCGGCGGCCAGCTGGCCAGCCACCGCGTGCACACCCAGGTCTCGCTGGGCGCGCGCCCGATCGGCGACGGCGACCTGTCGCGCGCCATCGCGTCGGCCCTGGCCCAGGTCCGTATTCCCGGCCGCAAGCCGATCCACCTGCTTCCCATCGCCTGGTCCGTCGACGGCCAGCGCGGTATCCGCGACCCGCGCGCCATGTTCGGCCGCGCGCTGGGTCTTGAGCTGCTGGTGGTCTCGGTCAACGAGAACATCTTCCACACGTTGGCCCATTGCGTCGAGCGCGCCCACCTGTCGTTCGAGGGCATTGTCGCCGCGCCGTTCGCCTCGGCCCTGGCGGCCCTGGAAGAGGACGAGATGGACCTCGGCGCCGTCTGCATCGACATGGGCGGCGGCTCGACCTCCGTGGCCGTGTTCAACAACGGCGCGCTCTGCCACGTCGACAGCCTCGCTGTCGGCGGCGGGCATGTCACCCAGGACATCGCGCGAGGCCTGCAGACCTCGGTCGTCGGCGCCGAGCGCATCAAGACCCTGCACGGCAGCGCCATCGCCTCGGCCAACGAAGACCGCGAGATGATCGAAGCACCGCCGCGCGGCGACGATCCGGGCGCAGGTCCGGTGATCGCCCCGCGCAGCCTGCTCAAGGGCATCATCCAGCCGCGCGTCGAAGAAACCCTGGAACTGCTGCGCGAGCGCCTGAAGGCCTCCGGCGCGCCGGTCGAGCCGGGCGCGGGCATCGTGCTGACGGGCGGCGCCAGTCAGCTGGCCGGCGTGCGCGAAGTGGCCGTACGCGTCTTCGACCGTCCGGTTCGCCTGGGCCGTCCGCGCCGGGTGCCGCATCTGGCCGATGCGGCCTCCGGTCCGGCCTTCTGCGCCGCCGCCGGTGTTCTGCACCGCACGGCCTTTGGTCCGCGCGAGGCCGTGTCGTCCAAGGCCCTGGCCGGCGGCGTGGCCCGCAAGCGGCCGGTTGATCCGAACGCAAGCCCCGTCGCCAAGGCCGCCGCCTGGCTGCGCGACAATCTTTAAGCCGCGACAAAACCGCGCGAAGTCTTAAAGCGTGAGTAACACTACAGTTTAACTTTTGGGGCCCGGTCGAGTGTCTTGACCGGGCCTTCTGCTGCGTGAAAGTGGCGGTAGACGGAGGTTTTGAGCCTCAGCGGCGTTCGGTCGCACGCACCTGTGGATCCCGGTAGAACCTTTGGTTCATTGAGGGATTCTGTTGATAGACCACAATTTATCCAACGGCCCCGCTCGACCAAACCACGACTCAGATTATGCAGTTAACCGCCGATTAACGATGGTGGTTGTTCTGTTAACACGATCGTCGAGGCATCCCCGGCGATTGGGTGTCGCCGAGGTCTAATTTGACGATTTCGGCGTAAGGACGCGAGGGTCCCATGGCTATTTCTCTTTCCGCGCCGCGTACGACCGAGCTGAAGCCGCGCATCGTGGTTTTCGGCGTTGGCGGCGCTGGCGGCAACGCCGTGAACAACATGATCGAGGCGGGCCTCGAGGGTGTGGAGTTCGTGGTCGCCAATACTGACGCTCAGCAGCTTCAGTTCGCCAAGACGGACCGTCGCATCCAGCTGGGTGTTCAGATCACCCAGGGCCTGGGCGCCGGCGCGCACCCCGAGGTGGGCATGAGCGCGGCCGAAGAAAGCTTCCCGGAGATCGGCGAGCACCTCGATGGCGCTCACATGGTCTTCATCACCGCCGGCATGGGCGGCGGCACCGGCACCGGCGCGGCGCCGATCATCGCCAAGTGCGCTCGCGAGCGCGGCATCCTGACCGTCGGCGTCGTGACCAAGCCTTTCCACTTCGAAGGCCGTCACCGTATGCGCCTCGCTGACAGCGGCATCCAGGAGCTGCAGCGCTACGTCGACACCCTGATCGTCATTCCGAACCAGAACCTGTTCCGCGTCGCCAACGAGCGCACGACGTTCGCCGAAGCTTTTGGCATGGCCGACCAGGTGCTGCACTCGGGCGTCCGTTCGATCACCGATCTGATGGTCCTGCCGGGCCTGATCAACCTCGATTTCGCCGACGTCCGCACCGTCATGACCGAGATGGGCAAGGCGATGATGGGAACCGGCGAAGGCACGGGCGAAGACCGCGCCCTGATGGCCGCTCAGAACGCCATCGCCAACCCGCTGCTGGACGAAGTCTCGCTGAAGGGCGCCAAGGCCGTTCTGGTCAACGTGACCGGCGGCATGGACATGACCCTGCTGGAAGTCGACGAGGCAGCCAACGCGATTTCGGATCAGGTCGATCCGGAAGCCAACATCATCTTCGGCGCGGCCTTCGATCCGTCGTTGGAAGGCGTGATCCGCGTGTCGGTGGTGGCCACCGGCATGGACGGCGCTTCGATCGCCCAGATCGAGCCTAAGCCCGTGTCGCGCAACACCTCGGCGGCTCCGTTGATCGCCGAAACCACCCGCCCGGCACCGCAGCCGGAGCCGGCCCGTCCGACCGCGCGCTATGAAGCCGCGCGCCCGGCCGAACGTCCGGTCGCCTTCGCCCCGGAGCCCGCTCCGGAGCCGGAGATCGTGATGTCGGCGGCCCAGGCCGAGCCGGAAGCCGAACTCTATTATGACGAGCCGACTGTAGCTGAAGAACCGCGTATTTCCGCGGCTCCGGCCCGGCCGGTGACGCGCATCGTCGACCCGCTGGTCGATGAGGCCGGTGACGAGCCCTTGTTCCCCGAGAGCAACTACTACGAAGAGCGTCGTCCGCAGAAGCAGGGCGGGTTCTTCTCGATGTTCGGTGGCGGTCGCCAGCGTTACGAGCAGCAGGCCTCCGCGCCTCAGCCCCAGTCGCGTTCGACCCAGAGCGCGCGACCGCAGATGCAACCGGTCGAGACGCCTCAGGCCGACGACGCCGAGGACCTTGAGATCCCGTCGTTCCTGCGCCGCCTGGCGAACTGAAAGACTACCAAGACCTGAACAGACGCCCCGGGATCGCTCCCGGGGCGTTTTGCTTTGGACGCTCGCCTTGCGACTCTCGCCCGCCTTGGTCACAGTTCGCGCCGTGATCGCGAGGGGAAATCTATGCGCAAGCTTTTGTTCGGCCTGTCGGCCTTGACCTTGGCCGTCGCCAGCGCGGCGGCTGCGCAGGATCCCGGTCCCGCAGCGCCTGTGCAGTACGAGGTCGCGTTCCCCAACGCCACGCACCGGGAAGCTCAGATCACCGCGACCTTCCGCAAGGTCCCCAAGGGCGCCTTGCAATTGCGGATGTCGCGGTCCTCGCCCGGCCGCTATGCGATCCATGAGTTCGCCAAAAACGTTTATCGGGTCAGCGCTGTCGACGGCGCGGGCAAGCCGCTGAAGGTCGAGCGCGCCGAGCCCTACGGTTGGTCGGTTTCAGGCCACGATGGGACGGTGAAGATCACCTACACCCTGTACGCCGATCGCGGTGACGGCACCTATTCGCAGGTCGACACGACCCACGCGCACCTGAACATGCCGGCGACCTTCCTGTGGGCGGTCGGCTATGACGACAAGCCGATCCGTGTGCGTTTTGAACGCGCCGATCCAAGCTGGAAGATCGCCACCCAGCTCCCGCCGGTGGCCGGACAGGCCGACAGCTTCTGGGCCCCCAACCTTCAGTACTTCATGGACAGCCCCACCGAGCTCAGCGCCATGACCGTGCGCGAGTGGACGGTGACCGACAAGGGGCGCGATTACACCTTCCGCCTGGCTCTGCATGATCCCGGCACGCCCGAGGATGCTGACAAGTTCGCCGAGAAGCTGAAGGCCATCGTGCCCGAGCACATCAAGGTGTTCGGCGAGCTGCCGAAGTTCGACTATGGCCAGTACACCTTCATCGCCGACTACATGCCGCAGATCACCGGCGACGGCATGGAGCATCGCAACTCCACTTTCATCAGCCAGCCGCGCTCGCTGTTCCGAGGCAATTTCAGCCAACTGGGCACGGCCAGCCACGAGCTGTTCCACGCGTGGAACGTCGAGCGCATCCGTCCGGCCGAGCTGGAGCCGTTCGATTTCACCAAGGCCAACCCGACCCCGTCCCTGTGGCTGGCCGAAGGCTTCACCCAGTACTACGGTCCGCTGCTGATCCGTCGGGCGGGGCAGTCGACCACCGACGAGTTCCTGACCGGGCTGTCCGGCACGTTGAACGGCGTCGTCAATGGACCTGGCCGGCTCTATGGCTCGCCGCAGGAGATGAGCCTGCGCGCGCCGTTCGTCGACGCCGCCGCCGCGCTGGACCCGGTCAATCCGAACATCTTCACGTCGTACTACCCCTACGGTGCGGTGATCGGTCTGGCCTTGGACCTGCAGCTGCGCGAGCGCAACAAGCCGCTCAGCCTCGATGACTTCATGAAGCAGATGTGGCGCGCCCACGGGGTCACCGAAAAGCCCTACAAGCCGGCCGACATCCGCGCCGCCCTGGCCAAGACGACGGGGGATCAGGCTTTCGCTGACGCCTTCTTCAAGGCCAGCATCGAGGGTTCGGCCCTGCCGGACTTCGCGCCGCTGCTGGAGCGGGCGGGGCTGAAGCTGCGCCAGAAGTCGCCCAAGAAGGCCTGGCTGGGGTCCTCGCGCGTGAAGGTGAGCGGAACGGAGCTGCTGCTTGATGCGCCACCCTTACCCAACAGCCCACTCTACGGAGCCGGCGTCGAGGTCGGCGATCGGATCGTCAGCATCGGGCGCTTCGGATTCGCCAACGAGAGCGACTGGACCGACGCACTGGACCGCCTGAAGCCGGGCGAGTCCACGACTGTGAAATTCATCCAGCGCGGCCAGAGCCGTGAGGCGCCGCTCACAGTCACCGCCGATCCGACCCTGGAAGTGGTGCGTTTCGAAAAGGCCGATCTCAAGCCGACCGAGGCGCAGCTGGCGTTCCGAAAGGCGTGGTTGGGCGCGGAGACCGAGGCGGTCAAATAGCCGCCTTGTCTTGTGTGTTATGTTGTAACATTGCCCTTGCGGCCCGAGGCGGAACCACTCATTATGTTATAATATAACATAATGGATTTGCCATGAGCGCCACGCCCTCCCAGACGGTTGCAAGGATCGACCGCCGACTGCCGGTCACGGTCCTGTCGGGCTTCCTCGGCGCCGGCAAGACGACCCTGCTGAACCACGTCCTGGCCAACCGCGAAGGCAAGAAGGTCGCGGTGATCGTCAACGATATGAGCGAGGTCAATATCGACGCGGCTCTGGTCGCCGAGGGCGGCGCGGACCTTTCGCGCACCGACGAAGCCCTGGTCGAGATGTCGAACGGATGCATCTGCTGCACGCTGCGCGAGGATCTGCTGAACGAGGTGCGCCGTCTCGCCGCCGAGCGTCGTTTCGACTACCTGCTGATCGAGTCCACGGGCGTTTCCGAGCCGATGCCGGTGGCGGCCACCTTCGATTTCCGTGATGAGACCGAGCAGAGCCTGTCGGACGTGGCGCGGCTGGACACCATGGTCACCGTGGTCGACGCCTTCAACTTCCTGCGCGACTACAGCTCCCGCGATCGCCTGGCCGACCGGGGCGAGACAGCGGGGGAGGGCGACACGCGCACGGTCGTCGACCTGCTGGTCGAGCAGATTGAGTTCGCCGACGTGATCGTGCTGAACAAGGCCGATCTGGTCTCGGCCGATGAGTTGGGCCAGCTCGAGGCGATCATCGCTACGTTCAATCCTCAGGCGCGGATCGTCCGGTCCGAGCGCGGCGCCGTCGCCTTGGACGAGGTGCTCGACACCGGCCTCTTCGATCCCGTCCGGGCCGAAGGCGCGGCGGGCTGGCAGAAGGCGCTGATGGGCGAGGTGCTGCCGGAGACGGAGGAGTACGGGATCAGCCACTTCGTCTATCGCGCGTCCAAGCCCTTCCATCCCGAGAAGCTGAAAGCTTGGCTGGAGAGCGAATGGCCGGGCGTCATCCGATCCAAGGGCTTTGTCTGGCTAGCGACGCGGACGGATCGCGTGGGCGGCTGGAGCCAGGCGGGGGCGGTCACGCAGTTTGGCCCGCACGGCCGCTGGTGGGCCACCGCGCCCCGCGATCAGTGGCCCGACGATCCCGCCTGGCGGGCGGCGATCGAGAAGGTCTGGAAGCCGGTCCATGGCGACCGGCGACAGGAGATCGTGCTGATCGGCCAGAACATGGATCGGGCCGCGCTCACCCGGGGCTTCGACGCTTGCCTGCTGTCGGACCTGCAGTTCGGCTTTGGGCCCAAGGCCTGGGCCAAGCTCCCCGACCCGCTCGCGCCGTGGTGAAGACCGCGCCGCCCGTAGATGCCGAGGGCGTCCTTCAGGAGCCCACGGCCGAATGGGTCGCCGCGCGCTTCGGGGTCAGCCACGAGGAAGCCGAATGGACCCTGGTCCTCTATCGGTTCTCGATGCTGTACCCCGAAGGGCCGGAGCCCGGTCGCTTCTTCTGCGAGGCGCTTTAGCTTACGGACGGGCCGAAGCTCGCAGAGCGGGCGCGGGCGGTGCGGAACGCGCCCGTGACGCCGAAATAGACCGAGGCCGTCAGCAGGACGATCGTCGTCGCCACGCTGGCCTCGGGACCAAAGGCGCCGCCCGTCAGCCACCACGGCGCGCCCTCTTTCGGAGCAAGGTCGATGACCAGGCTTTGCACCGCGATGCGGCCGCCGCTGACTTCAAGGCCGAACCCCACGCCCAATAGCCAGTTCCAGGCCGTGTGCCAGGCGCAGACGCCCCATAGCGATCCTTCCTTGATCGCGTAGAGGCTGATCATGACGCCAAACAGGATCAGGTTGACCAGGGCCAAGGCCAGGTCCTTCGACGGCGCGATGTTGCCGCCGTGCATGATGGCGAACAGGACACTGTTGATGACGACGGCGGCGATCAGGCCGTGGCGCGAGGCGACCAGCTGCATCAGCCAGCCGCGCATCAGCAGTTCTTCGGTCCCGCCCTGGATCATGAAGCCGCCGAAAAGCGCCAGGATCGGCAGGAACAGGATCGGCGACGGCGCGGTCCAGACGCCGCGTCCCTCGATCCGATAGCCGCCGGCGATCCAGATCAGGGCGATGACGGTGAGCAGGAAGCCACAGCCGACCAGCAGGCCGCGCATGTATCGGCGGAGGAATGCGCCATTGAAGCCGAGAGCCCGCGGCGTCCGGCGTTCGAACAGCCAGACCCAGGCCAGCAGCAGCAGGGCGGTGAAGCCGAAGCCGACCAGTTGGATCACCAGCGGCAGCCACTGGTCTTGAAGGTCGGCTTGGTGGAAGCCCAACGGCTTCAGGACGGCGAAGATCGTGGCCAGTTGGCCCAGAACGAAGAAGACGATGATCAGCGGAATGGCCGCCGCTGTCCATGTGCGGCGATGCTTGGGCGCTCTGGGCCCGTAGAGTTCGACGTTCTTCAAGGTGAGCCCCCCGCTCGTTCGATGGCCGCCGGTCATGTTCGGCGTCTCGGCGCCGCTCGTCGCCCAGAACGCGACGGCTGCAAACTTAATTATGTCTCATGAAGTCCCGCGCGTCCGTGCGAACGCGCGGCTTCTAGATCAAAAGCTCGATCAGAACCTGCACACGGTCGCCCGCCGTGACGCCGGCCCGACGGCGAACCTCGGCCTTCACGGGTAACAGGAAGCTCTTTGAGCGATTGTCGGGAAACACCGAGGTGTTCCAGGTGACCCCGCCGATTTGGGCTCGCACCCGAACGGAGCCGAAGCCCTCCGCCGGTCCGCTCAAGGCGCGAAGGCTCGCCGCGACTTCGCCGGGGAGGGTCGTGAAGAACCAACCGCCAGCTCCGGACGAGCGCCAGATCTCGGCTTCGAAGGTGTATTGCATGGCCCTTCCGTCCTTTCAGGGCGGAAGATGGAGGGCGGCGCGTCGAAGCTTGTCGGCATCCGGCGCGCCGCCCTCCTGTCAGTCGACCTTGACGAAGGGCGTCGAGCCGCCGGTCACCTTGGGCAACTCGCCGTTCCACTTCTCGATGGCCAGTTGCTGCAGGACCTGCGGGTTGGCGCGCAGGGCCTCGCCCTTGATGCGGATGGCTTCGGCCTCGCCGCGCGCCTTGGCGACGGCGGCGTTGGCCAGCGCGGTTTCCTTGGCCTCGAGCGCCTTGGCCGCCAAGGCTTCCTGCTCCAGCTGGGTCTTGGCCTGCATCTGCTGGATGATCGCCTGCGGGTAGCGGATCGAGCCGATCCAGTCGAGCTGGCTGATGTTGACGCCGTGGCGCGCCCACTTGCCGGCCACGCGGGCATAGGCCTTCTGGATCACCATCTGACGACCGCCGCTGTAGAGCGTCTCGACCCCAACCTTCTCGGCCTCCGCCGCGACGGCCGAGCGGACGTCGTTGCGGATCGGACCGTCCAGGAGCTGGTCGAACGACAGGCGATAGGTCTGGTAGAGGTTCGGGGCGGAGGCCGGATTGACCTGCAGCGTCACCGAGATGTCCGCCGTCATCGGCAGGCCGGTATTGTCCGAGAAGGTGATCTCCTCGTTCTCGTTGCCACGCTCGTCGGCTTCGCGGGTGTAGCCATAGGTGCGCTGGATCACCGGGTACTGGATGATCCGCTCGCCGATCCCACGCAGGTACCAGCGGGGGGGCAGGGGCTCGGGATCGACGCCGGCCGACGAGCCGAGGGTGCGAATCTTAACGCCGACATTGCCCGGCTCGACCGTCGAGCTCTGGGTGACGACGACGCAGGAGCTCAGCAACAGCAGCACGACGCCGACGCTGATGGCGAGGGCCTGCTTGCCCTTGCTTTGGAAGGGCGACTTGAAGGGGGGCTTATTGCTGGAGGGGATGGCGAATGGGCTCTCGGGCATGCGGGGGTCCTCGCTCTAGATTTTCCACAGATGGTAGAGCGGTAAGCGCGACTGTGCGCAAGCGGCGTCTCCCACTCGCTAATGAATTCCGCTAGCTTGACACGATCTGCCAATTTTATCCGAAAACCGGTCACGATGAAGCTGACGCGCGCCGATCGTAAGATTCTTCAGATCCTGCAGGAGGATGGCAAGATCTCGAACGTTGAGCTAGCCGAGCGGGTGGGCCTGTCGCCCAGTCCCTGCCTGCGCCGCGTCAAGCAGCTGGAGGCGTCCGGCCTCATCAGCGGTTATGTGGCCCTGCTGGACCGGCGCAAGGCCCGGCTGGATGTGCTGGCCTACGTCGAGGTGCAGGTCGATCGTCACAGCGAGGAGGCCGCGGAGGCTTTCAAGCAGGCGGTTCTGCGCGAGCCCGAGGTCGTCGGCTGCTACGCGATGACCGGGGGGTACGACTACCTGCTACGCGTGGTGGTGCCGAGCCTGGACGCCTATGCCGATTTCACCATGAAGCGCCTCCTGAAGATGCCGGCGGTGAAGGACGTGCGCTCCTCGTTCGTGCTGGAGACCATCAAGGACCAGACGGCGCTGCCGCTGGATCATCTGCACTGACGGGGGGCTAGCCTTCGCATCACGTGCTCGTTCAGATTTGATTTAGGTCATAAACTGCCAATTGTTTCGGCAAAAGCGGTCACAATCGACAGGTTCTGACATCGGCATGGCGTTACAGTCCCCCCGTAGATTGTCACGGCGCTTCGACGCCGATCGCGGGAGGTCGCCATGTCTGCTTCTTCGGTGTTCGCCGGGCTGAAGCCTCAGGCCCCGGACGCGCTGCTGTCGTTGATCGGCCTCTATCGCCGCGACCCGCGTCCCGAGAAGATCGACCTGGGGGTCGGGGTGTTTCGCGACGACGTCGGCGCCACCCCGGTTCTGGCCTCGGTCAAGGCGGCCGAGCGCCTGTTGCTCGAAGGGCAGGCGACCAAGGCCTATCTCGGCCCCGAGGGCGACATCGGCTATCTCGACCTGCTCAAGCCGATCATCTTCGGCGACCGGATCGACCACGAGATGTTCGCCGTGCAGACGCCTGGCGGCACCGGCGCCATCCGTCTGGCGTGCGAGCTGCTCAAGGCGGCTAGGCCGGACCTGCGGATGTTCATCGGCGTTCCGACCTGGCCCAACCACACCCAGATCCTCGACCAGCTGGGGATCGAGACCGTCGCCTTCGGTCACTACGATCAGCGCGCCCAGCGCCTGGCGTTCGATGAAATGATGGCCGCGCTCGAGACGGCGCAGGCGGGGGACGCGGTGCTGCTGCACGGCTGTTGCCACAACCCGTCGGGCGCCGATTACAGCCTCGCCCAGTGGGCGGCGATCGCCGAACTGGTGGCGCGCAAGGGGCTGACCCCGCTGATCGACCTGGCCTACCAGGGCCTGGGTCTGGGTCTGGAGCCCGACGCGGCCGGCATGCGCCTTGTTCTGGCGGCCGCCGAGGACGGTCTTCTGGCCTATTCCTGCGACAAGAATTTCGGTCTCTACCGCGAGCGTGTCGGCGCGCTCTACACGCTGACGCGTGACGCCGAGACACTGGACATCACCGCCAGCAACATCCGCGCCCTGGCCCGCACCAACTGGTCGATGCCGCCGGATCACGGCGCGGCGACTGTGCGGGTTATCCTTGAGTCCGAGGCCCTGACCGCGCTCTGGCGCGACGAGCTGGAGGCGATGCGCGCGCGGGTCGCCGGGTTGCGCCAGGCTCTGGCCAAGGCTAGCCCGGCCCTGGCCCCGCTGGCCGGCCAGCACGGCCTGTTCGCCCTGCTACCGCTGTCGCCGGCCCAGGTCGCCGCGCTGCGCGAGCGCCACGGCGTCTACATGGCCGGCTCGGGCCGTATCAATCTGGCGGGCCTGACCCCCGACACCATCGATGTTTTCGCGCGGGCCTTCGAGGCCTGTCTGCAAGGAGAACCCGCATGACCCTCGTCACCCAACAGAACCCCCTGGGCCTCGACGGCTTCGAGTTCGTCGAGTTCACCAGCCCCGATCCGGCGGCCATGAAGGCCCTGATCGAGCAGCTGGGCTTCGTCGCCGCAAGCAAGCACCCGACCAAGGCTGCGACCCGCTACAAGCAGGGCCGCGTGAACCTGATCGTCAACGAAGAGGCGACCGGTCAGGTCGCCGACTTCCGCGCCGACCACGGTCCGTCGGCGAACGGCATGGCCTTCCGCGTCGAGAACGCTGAAGCGGCCTATGCCGAGGCCATCAAGCGCGGCGCCAAGGCCGCCGACGCCTCGCGGTCTCTGCTGGGTTCGGACGCCAAGGTGCTGGAAGGCATCGGCGGCAGCTTGCTCTATCTCGTCGACCGCTACGGCGATGCGGGCACGATCTACGACGCCTGGGATCAGGTTCCCGGCGCAGCTGAAGCAGAAGCCGCCAACAACGTCGGCCTGGATCTGCTCGACCACCTGACCCACAACGTCAAGCGCGGCCAGATGCGGACGTGGTCGACCTTCTACAACCAGATCTTCGGCTTCGAAGAGCAGAAGTACTTCGACATCAAGGGCCAGGCGACTGGCCTGTTCAGCCAGGCGATGATCGCGCCCGACAAGGCCATTCGCATCCCGCTGAACGAGAGCCAGGACGACAAGAGCCAGATCGAGGAGTTCATCCGCCAGTACAACGGCGAGGGCATCCAGCACCTGGCGATGACGACGGACAACATCTACGAGACCGTCGAGAAGCTGCGCGCCCGGGGGGTGAAGCTGCAGGACACGATCGAGACCTATTACGAGCTGGTCGATAAGCGCGTGCCCGGCCACGGCGAGGACCTGGAGCGCCTGAAGAAGAACCGCATCCTGATCGACGGCAATGTCGGCGAGGAAGGCCTGCTGCTGCAAATCTTCACCGAGAACCTGTTCGGCCCGATCTTCTTCGAGATCATTCAGCGCAAGGGCAATGAGGGCTTCGGCAACGGCAACTTCCAGGCCCTGTTCGAGAGCATCGAGTTGGACCAGATCCGTCGCGGCGTGATCACGGTCGACGCCTGAGGCTCTAGCCTCAAAATACCCTTCGGCGTCATCCCGGCCGAAGCGTAGCGTAGAGCCGGGACCCAGGGGCGGCGCGCACAGCGTTCCGTGACCCCTGGGTCCCGGATCGCCCTTTTTAGGGCGTCCGGGATGACATGGGAAAAGTGCTGAATAAGGCACGGGAACGCACATGGACCTCCGCTACCAAACCGGCTTCGGCTCCTATTTCGAAACCGAGGCGCATCCCGGCGCTCTGCCGATCGGGCGCAACTCGCCGCAGAAGGTTCCGTTCGGCCTCTATGCCGAGCAGCTGTCGGGCTCGGCCTTCACCGCGCCGCGTCATGAAAACCGCCGCACCTGGCTTTACCGCCTGCGGCCCAGCGCCGGCCACGGGGCCTATCAGCCCTATGCGCAAGCCAACCTCGTCTCGGCCTTTCCGGCTCCCGCCACGCCCAATCGCCTGCGCTGGAGCCCGCTGGAGATCCCAGCCGCGCCGACCGACTTTGTCGACGGTCTGGTGAGCCTGGCCGGCAACGCCGACGCAGCCACCCTGGGAGGCATCGCCGCCCACGTCTATCTGGCCAACGCCTCGATGAAGAACCGGGTGTTCTACAACGCTGACGGCGAGATGCTGATCGTGCCGCAAATGGGCGAGCTGACCCTGGTCACCGAGATGGGCGTGCTCAAGGCCGGCCCTGGCCACATCGCGGTGATCCCGCGCGGCGTGCGATTCCGGGTCGAGGTCGAGGGCCCCTCGCGCGGCTATGTCTGCGAGAACTACGGCGCAGCCTTCCGTCTGCCCGAGCTTGGCCCGATCGGCGCCAACGGCCTGGCCAATCCGCGTGACTTCGAAGCGCCGGTGGCGGCCTTCGAGGACATCGATACGCCGACCGAAGTGATCCAGAAGTTCCAAGGCGCGCTGTGGGCCGCGACCTGGGATCACAGCCCGCTGGACGTGGTGGCCTGGCACGGCAACCTGACGCCGTACCGCTATGACCTGTCGCGGTTCAACACGATGAACACGGTCAGCTACGACCACCCCGATCCGTCGATCTTCACGGTCCTGACCTCGCCCAGCGACACGCCGGGGACGGCCAACTGCGACTTCGTGATCTTCCCGCCGCGCTGGATGGTGGCCGAGGACACGTTCCGCCCGCCCTGGTTCCATCGCAACGTCATGAGCGAGTTCATGGGTCTGATCCACGGCGCCTATGACGCCAAAGAGGGCGGCTTCGTCCCCGGCGGCGCGTCCTTGCACAACTGCATGAGCGACCACGGCCCCGACGTCGCCAGCCACAAGAAGGCGACCGAGGCGGTCCTGGCCCCGCACAAGATCGACGGAACCATGGCCTTCATGTTCGAGAGCCGCTGGGTGTTCCGCCCGACGGCCCTGGCCCTGGAATCTGCGGCGCTGCAGCGCGACTACGACGCCTGCTGGACCGGCTTCCCCAAGGCTCGCCTGTCCTGATCCAAATTCTGCTCGCGATCTCCCGTAAGGACGCGCGCCGGCCTCGAACCGGCTTGCGCGCGGTCCGGCGATGTGGGGGGATGGCTGAAAATCCAAAGTCCCGGAGGAAAACCGAATGAAGCTCGCGTCTCTCAAGGGTGGTCGCGACGGCCGTCTGGTGGTGGTCTCCAACGACCTGGCCTGGTTCACCGACGCCGGGACGATCGCGCCGACCCTGCAGGCCGCGCTCGACAACTGGGAGCGCTGCGGGCCCATGCTGGCGGGTCTGGCCGAGAGCCTCGAGCACGGCGCGGTGCCCAAGGAGCGGTTCCATGAGCATGAGGCGCTCAGCCCGCTGCCGCGCGCCTATCAGTGGGTGGATGGCTCGGCCTATGTGAACCACGTCCAGTTGGTGCGCAAAGCGCGCGGCGCCGAGATGCCCGAGAGCTTCTGGACCGACCCCTTGATGTACCAGGGCGCGTCCGACGGCTTCCTGGCCCCGCGCGATCCGATCCCGCTGGCCGACGCCAGTTGGGGTTGCGACCTTGAGGGCGAGGTGGCGGTCATCGTCGACGACGTGCCGCTGGGCGCGACCCGCGAAGAGGCCCTGGCGGCCATCCGCCTCGTCATGCTCTGCAATGACGTCTCGCTGCGCAACCTGATCCCGGGCGAACTGGCCAAGGGCTTCGGCTTCGTGCAGTCCAAGCCCGCCAGCGCCTTCTCGCCGGTCGCGGTGTCGCCGGACGCGCTGGGCGAGGCCTGGAAGGACGGCAAGCTGCACGGGGCGCTGCTGGTCGAGCTGGACGGCAAGGACTTCGGCCGCGCCGACGCCGGGGTCGACATGACCTTTGACTTCGGCACACTGGTGGCCCACGCCGCCAAGACGCGCCCGCTGTGCGCCGGCACCATCGTCGGCTCGGGCACGGTCAGCAACCGCGACGCCGATGGCGGTCCGGGCAAGCCGGTCAGCGAAGGCGGCCTTGGCTACTCGTGCCTCGCCGAGGTCCGCACCGTCGAGACCATCCTGCACGGCGCGCCCAAGACGCCGTTCCTGCTGGGCGGTGACACGATCCGCATCGAGATGAAGGACGCCAAGGGCCACTCGATCTTCGGCGCCATCGAGCAGACGGTCGAACGCATTTGACGGACGAGACGGCGCCCGTCGTAGCCGGGCGGATCTGGGAAACGCGGGCCGGGATCAATCTTGGCCCGCTGGACCTGATCCCGGACGGCGGCGCGCGAAACTATGTGCTGCAGATCGGCGAGGCGCGGTTCCACGGCTTCGTGGTGCGCCGGGGCGAGGCGGTGTTCGGCTATGTCGACCGCTGCCCGCACGCCGGCCTGCCGCTGGCCCAGGAACTGGACCGCTATCTGACGCCCGACGGCGGGCTGATCGCCTGCTCCTGGCACGGGGCGGTGTTTGGCGTTGAGGACGGCGCCTGCGTGGGCGGGCCCTGCGTCGGCGCTCGGCTCAAGCCCTGGCCGGTGGAGGTGCAGGACGGGCGGGTGGTGACGGCCTAATCGTCGCCCACAGGCTCGCCACCCATGCGCCAGCCTCCGCCTAAGGCCTGGTATAGGGCGATGACGTTCAGCAGCCTTGCCTCCCGCACCTGAGTCACGGTCAAGTCGGCTGCAAAAAGGCCGCGTTGAGCATCGAGCGGCTCAAGATAGGCGGCGTATCCCGCCTCGAAACGCCTTTGCGCGTGGGCGAGGGCCCTGGCGTTCGCATCGCGTTGCCTCTGCGTCGCAACTTCTTGCGCAGCTAACTGGTCCAACCCCTCCAGCGCGCTCTCCACCTCGCCGAAAGCGGTTAGCGCAGCCTTGCGGTAGGCGAACGCGGCCTGGTCCCGGCGCGCGGCCGCGCCGTCTGCCTGGGCGCGCAGGCGACCGGCGTCGAACAAGGGCGCCAGGACGCTGCCCCCGACGCTCCAGACGGTGAGCGGATCGAGGTGACGCACGAACAACTCGCCCGCAGCGGCCGAGAGACGGACCTGGGGCAGGAAGGCGGCGCGCGCTGAAGCCAGGCTAGCGTCCGACGCGGCCAAAGTTGCCTCGGCCTGGGCGAGATCGGGGCGACGCCGGAGCAGCGTCGAAGGCAGCGGCGCACCAGGCGTCGGTACGGTCAGAGCGGCGAGCTCCCCTCGCGCCACCGGCCCACTGTTGCGTCCAAGAAGGATATTGAGAGCTGTCTCTTGCCGACTGATCGCCAGCGCGAGCGCCGGCGCGCGTTGCGCCGCCGCCTCCAGCTCGGCTAGCGCCTGTTGTCGCTCAAGATCCGTCGTCTGGCCCACGCGCGCCCGGTGGTCGGCGCGGGCGGCGGCCTCCCGCCGAGAGGCCACGGCCGCCTCGGCGGTGGCGCGCTGAGCGTCCAGCGACAGCAGGGTCACATAGGCTCTGGCCACGGCGCCGGCTACCGAAAGCCGCGCGGCGTCGCGCGCGTAGATGTTCGCTTGAAGGCTGGCGCGGGCCGCGCGATCGGCTTCACGAATTCGCCCCCAGAGGTCGGCCTCATAGGCGACCTGGATCTGCGGCTGAGCGACGGTTGTGGTGCGCGGTGTGCCGAACGGGCTGAGTTCTCGGCTCTTCTGCGCGCCCAGGGAGAGGTTGATCGAAGGGGCCAGGGCCGATTGCGCCTGCTGGCGCAGCGCCTCGGCCTCGCGCACGCGCGCCTCGGCTATGGCAAGGTCGGTATTGTTGGCGAGGGCGACCGTGATCAGGTCGGCCAGATGTTCGTCGCCGAATGAACGCCAAACCTCTGTCACCGAAGTCTCGGCTTCCACCGCAGCTGATGCTCGCCACGCCGTCGGCGCCTGAACTGTGGCGGCGGGCGGGGGACTAGAGCCTGGCGGTGTCGCGCAAGCCGCTAGAATGGGGAGGCTGGCGAAGGCCAGGATCATGCGCCGCATCAGCGCGCTCCCGCCTTGGCCGTATCGACCTCGACCTGGACCGACATTCCCGGCCGCAGCCGTTCCAGGTCGCGTTGGCCGGCGTCCAGCAGAATGCGCACCGGCAGACGTTGGGCGATCTTGGTGAAGTTACCCGTCGCATTCTGCGGCGGCAGCAGGCTGAACTCCGATCCCGTCGCCGGCGAGATCGACTCCACCCGTCCGGTGAAGGCCTGGTCGCCCAAGGCGTCGACCGTGACGCGAGCGATCTGGCCAGGCCGCATCCGGCCGGATTGGCGTTCCTTGTAGTTGGCGATCACCCAACGTTGCGGCGGCACCAGCGCCACCAGCTGGCTGCCAGCGGTGACGTACTGTCCGCGCCGCACGCCGACCTGGCCCAACTGACCGTCTGTGGGCGCCATCACGCGGGTGTTGGCCAGATCGATTTCGGCGAGCCGGACGGCCGCTTGGGCGCCGGCCACGGCCGCCTCCAGGCCTTGCCGCGAAACGCTGACGGACCGCACATCCTGACGGGCGATCTCGCCCGCCGCCTGGGCCGAGACCAGCGTCGCCTCAGCGGCTTTGAGGCTCGCACGCGCCTGGTCTCGCTCGCGCTGAGAAACCGAGCCGTCGCCGACCAGCTGATCCACGCGCGCAAGGTCGGCCCGCGCCCGTTCCACTTGAGCGCTCGCCGAGCGGATGTCGGCAAGTCTGGCTTGAACGGCGGCGTCGCGCGACGCGCGCGCCTGGGCGGCGTTGGCCAGATCGGCTTGGCGCGCCGCAAGCGTGGCGCGCGCTTGTTCCAGCCGCTGGATGTAGAGCCTCTGATCGATCTCGAACAGGGATTGGCCGGCGCGAACGGCCTCGAAGTCTCTGGCCATCACCTTGACGACGTAGCCGCTCGACTGAGGTGCGATGACGGTCACCTGACCGCGCACATAGGCATTGTCGGTGCGCTGCACCGATCCGGCGAACGGCGGAAGCTTCCAGAGGAATAGGATCAGCAAGATCAACGCGAGGGCGCCGAGGACCGTTAGGACCAAGGCGCGCCGGCTTGGAGGCTTTGGCCTCGCTGACGATGCGCCGGCGGCCGGCCGGTCTTCCGGTTGAGGTGTGGCGGACGGATCGGAAGGTGAGGCGTCTGTCATGGGGTCTCTGCGGTGGCGAGCGGAGCTGCGGGCGGCGCGTCGGCGGCGCTGCGGGTGCGAAGGGCGAGCCGGACGAACAGGAAGCCGGCGTAGGCGAACTGGAGGAGAGCGATCACGCCGATGACGAGGAAGACGTCGTTGAAGGCGAGGATATTGGCCTGCTGGGTGACCTGTTGTCCGAGCAGCGCGGTCGCGTCGATCGTGCGCAAGGCAGGGTCCGCCTGGGTGGAGGCGTAAACGCCGCCATAGCTCTGCAAGGTCGCCGCGACATTGGGGTCAGTGGCGGTCAATCGCTCGGCCAAGGCCACGGCGTGTTGTTGCGCACGAACGGTCTGAAGCGTGCCCAGGAGCGCAGCTCCGCCCAACCCACCGAGATTCTGGGCGACGCCGAACATTACCGAGAAGGTGATGATCGAGCCGAGGCCCCGGCTCAGCAACTGACCGATGCCGAACATGAACGAAGGTCCCAGGAACATCGCTGCGGCGAAGGCCAGCAAGGCCTGGCTCACAAAGAGGTTGGCGGGTCCGATCTGTGGCGTGGCGCGGGCGTCGAGGAACGCGCCTGCGGCGATGAGCAGGATCGAGAGGAGAAATTGCGGGGCCAGGGTCTTGGTATTCAGCGTCGTAGCGCTGATCACTACGCCCGCAGCCGTCGCCGCCAGCACGACCAGATAGAGCAGGCGTTGTTGTTCGGGAGCAAAGCCCAGCGCCTGCATCAGGCCGGCTGCGCCAACGCTCTGTTCGGACAGGATGACGCGAACCAGAGCGATGTTGAAGGCGAAGCGTAGGAAGGTCCCCGTC
The DNA here is from genome assembly GCA_020161365.1 of Pseudomonadota bacterium. GTDB lineage: Bacteria > Pseudomonadota > Alphaproteobacteria > Caulobacterales > Caulobacteraceae > Caulobacter. Next base: position 97,460 of record JAIUNU010000010.1, read on the forward strand.
GCCACCCAGCGCGTGTCGATCAGCGGATGGGCCCGACGATGCTCTATCAGGGCTCCTGCGGCCAGAAGCACGACGGCGCCGACAAGGCTCCAGCCCAGCCACGGCGCCTCGAACCACCAGACAATCCGCCCGAGCCCCAAGACGGCGACGATCAGGCCGAGCCCGGCGCCCAGGAGTGCGAAGGAGAGGATGTCGGTCGTCTCGAAGACGTGGATGCGCGCGCCTTGCGGCAGGCGAAACAGCACGACGGCGGCCAGGCTGGCCAGCGCCAGGCAGGCTTCGAGCGCGTAGAGGCCTTGCCAGTAAGCGGCGTCCAGCAGATCAGGCGAGATTACCCGCGCCAGAGGGCCTCCGAACTGCGAGACGCCGACGCCGAGCACGAGAGCGCCGATCCGGAACGAGGCCGGGAACGCCTGCAACATGTAGAACATCGCCAAGGCGCTCAGCGCTGCGGCGCCGACACCGCTGATCGCGCGCAGGAACAGCGCCATTGGGTAGGTGTCCAGGCCCAGATGAGCGAAGGCGGCCACGGTGTAGAGCGCCAGGAAAACCAAGGTGAAGCGACGAATGCCGAACTGCTGGCGATACTTCACCAGCAGCAGGTTCATCGAGATGTTGGTCATGATGTAGACCGTGGTCAGCCAGGCCCCTTGCGTTGGGGTCAGGCCAAGCGCGCCCTGGATAGCCGGCAGATTCACCTGCACCAAAGCCGAGCCCAGGGACCCGGTGACGCCGATCAGCACGGCGATCAGACCATGGACAAGCCGGAAGGTGCGCGGAAAGTCCGGCGTTGACGGGGAGCCCGGCAGAAAGGGGCGCTCGTGGGGCAGCCAGTCCGGTGTCTCTCCAATGGGCTGGCCATGGGTGGGCATGCGCGATTGCTCAGGTTCGGCGGGCGCTCACGCGTCCTCGTACGGTGCAGGGAGCGGTTTTGTACGGTGAAGGTTCCCAACGCTTCGCGTGATGTCTGTTGGCTATGCCCCAGACAAAAAGAACGGCCGCCTTCCAGGAGAAGAAGGCGGCCGAGTCATTGGGAGGAAACGCCCGAAAGGGCTGGATTTCCTATAGCGAGGTCCGATCGGCTTGACAACGTTGTCACGAAAATAATTTCGCCGAACGGTGAAATTGGTGGCGAGGGGCGACCTTACTTCTTCTTGGCCGCCTGGACTTCGATCTCGACCAACATGCCGTCGGCGACCAAGGCGCTGATCTGGCTGGTGATGCGGGCCGGCTTATTAGGCTGGGCGGCGGTGCCGAAGTAGGTCTTGTAGCCCTCCATCATGCCCATGAAGTCCATCTTGCCGTCCTTGGCCGGGTCGCCGACCAGGAGCACGCGCATCATCACGACATCGGCCATGGTGGCGCCCTGGCTCTTCAGGGCGGCTTCGATGCGCCCCAACACGCCGAGGGTCTGGGTCTTGGTGTCGCCGAACTTGGCCACGCCCGTGGCCTTGTCGTCGATCACCGGCGGGGTCATGCCGCTGACATAGATCATGTCGTAGCCGGCGGGGACGGTGACGACGCTGGCGATGGCCGACTTGGGATCGCCGCCACGGACAATGTCCTGGGCGTGGGCGACGCTGGTCAGGGCGCAGAGGCCGGCGGCGAGGGCGACGAGGCGTTTCATGTGGTTCTCCCTAGGACTGTGAAGGATCAGTGGGCCTGGAGCCCGCGCGAGGCGGTCTTGGCCCCGCCGCGGGCTGCGGCGATCTGCTTGGGCGCCAGGGGCGGCGCCTTGTTGCCCCACGAGGAGCGAACATAGGTCAGGATGGCCGCCAGATCGGCGTCGGACAGGTCGTCCTTGAACGCCGGCATGCCCGCGCGGCCATTCAGCACGGTGGAGGCGACGATCTTGGGATCTCCCTGGACGAGGGGCGATCCGGCCAGCGCGGGGAAGGCGCCCTTGACGCCCTTGCCGGTGACCTGGTGGCAGGCCGAGCAGTTGTCCATGTACAGCGATTTGCCATCAGCGGCGGCGACGGCCGGGGCGACGAGTCCGGCGATCAGACAAAGCGCCGCGAGACGGGGAGCGGCGAAGCGGTAAGCGACGGTCATGCGGTTCCTCGGGACTCGGGGTGTTTCAGGCCTGCTGCACGCGGGCGTGGATCTTGGCGATCTGAGCCCAGGCCGACTCGATGGCGCCGGCCTGCCAGCCGCCAAGGTAGCTGAGGTGCTCGCCAGCGAGATAGAGCCGGCCATCGGCTTCGCACAGCAATGGATAGGCGTTCTTGCGCCCCGCCTCGCCCCATTCGGCCCAGCCGCCCAGATTGTGCTCGGCCAGGTGCCAGCTGAAGGAAAAGGCGTTGTCGAAGTTCTCGGCGTACTCCGGGAAGATCTTCTGGCCAGCCGCCACGGCGAAGGCGGCGCGGTCGGCCGGACTCTTGGCGCTGATCCGCGCCGCTTCGCCGCCAAACGCGTAGTAACCCAGCAGCACGCCCTTTTGGCCCTGCCAGCCGTAGGAGGGCAGTGAGATCGAGTTGATCCCGGCGAGGTCGGTATAGATGTGGCCGCCGTAGATGTGGTGCTTGTCTTCCCAGAACCGGCTCTTCATCTGGATGCCGATCTTGTTGACCGGGGCGTAGGCCACGCCGCCCATGGCCGCCTTGAACGGGGCGGAGGCGTCGAGGTCGATCTGCTTGAGCACGCTGAGCGGGATCGTGCAGACGCAGTAGTCGGCGGTGACTTCGCCCGGCTTGCCGTCCGCGCCCTTGAACGCGACGGTGACCCCTGTGGGCGACTGCCGGATCTTCTCCACCACGGTGGAGTAGCGGATCATCGGGCCGACCCGCTTTTCGAAGGCCTTGGCGATCTGGTCCATGCCGCCGATCGGCTGCAGCATGGTGCGCTGCTGTTCGAAGCCGGTGACCGAGCTCAGCACCTTCCAGGCGTTGCTGTCGAGGACGTCCTTGAAGGCGAAGGGCGGTAGTTCTTCGCCGGGCGTCATCCCCGCGCCCGGATGCACGGAGAAGCCGCGGCCCTCTGTGCCCTTGTAGGCCAGGTCCTTGGACAGGCGACCCTCGTTGACGAGGTAGGCGACGAAACGCTCGCGATCCAGGCCCGACAGCGGGGCGTCCAGGGCCCCAAGGCTGGCGGCCTTGGCCACCAGTTCAGCGGTGTAGCCGCGAATGTCGGCGGCGATCTCGCCCTTGCGGACGGGCTTGCCGTTCAGCGGGCCCTTGCCCTTCTCGAAATAGATGTAGGCCGCGTCGTTGTCGTTGACGAAGCTCTCCAGCGGCACGCCGAACTGCTTGGTGTAGTGCAGGGTGGAGCGGTGGTGATACGGGATCCGCCAGGCCCCGTGGTTGATGTAGTGGCCGTCGTCGAACTCGCAGGTCTGCTGGTTGCCCATCAGGTCTGTGTGCTTGAAGCCCTTGCGCGCGGTCTGGCAACGGCCGCCAGCGAAGTCGCGGGCCTCCAGGATCTGAACCTGATAGCCCGCCTTGGACAGTTCGTAGGCGGCGGTCATCCCCGCCAGGCCCGCGCCCAGGATCACGACCTTGGTGTTCTTGGCCCCGCCGCTCAGGGCAGGCGGCGTCTCGGCCGCCGAAGCCTGTGAAAAGCCCAGCGCCTCCATGCCCGACAGCACCAGAGACGTGCCGCCAATGGCGGCCAAGCTTTCAAAGAACCGGCGGCGCGTCAGTACGCCGCCGCCCGAAGACGCGTCCAAACCACTCATCAAATCCCGCCCTTGTGTCTTGGGCCGCCGCCCCCTCGCGTCCGGCCGCAGTCGCCGACGGGCTAGCCGCGCCGGACAGGGACATCTCGAAATCAGCCGCCCCCGTGCGCAATCCATTTCGAGGGCGCCCCGGGACTGACCGCCGATAAGCCTCGCCATTGGGCGCCGTGCACCCAGGCCTGAGCGATCGATGGGCGTGTGGCATAAAGGACCGCGCGGACGAAGGAATCGGCTTCTCACCGCCAGGTTGTCGCCGTGAAGGAGCGCTGATGACGATCCCCCATCCAAACCTTCGCCTTCGCCTGGCGCGGCCCGGCGACATGCCCGTGCTCTCGGCCTTGATGGACCGGGCGATCGGCGAGCTGCTGCGCGACTTCCTGCCGCCCGAGGGCGTGGCGGCGTCGTACGAGATCATGGGTCTGGACACCCAGCTGATCGCCGACGGCACCTATTTCGTTGTCGAAGACGCGGGCGAGATCGCCGGCTGCGGCGGCTGGAGCCGGCGCGCCACGCTGTTCGGCGGCGACCACTCGGCGGGACGCGACGCGGCGCTTCTGGACCCGAAGACCGACGCCGCGCGGGTCCGCGCGATGTACACGCACCCCGACCACACCCGAAAAGGCGTGGGCCGGATCATTCTCGACGCCTGCGAGGCCGCCGCCCGCGCCGAGGGCTTCAGCCGCGTCGAAATGGCCGCCACCATGGGCGGCGTGCCGCTGTATCGGGCGTGCGGCTATCACGACATCGAGCCCTTCGAGGCGGTGACGTCGACCGGCTATCGTGTGCCGCTGATCCGGATGGGGAAGGGGCTTTAGCGCCTAGCGCGGTCGCCCAAATAGCAGAAGGGCCGGGGAGTTTCCCCGGCCCTTCGCAGTTACAGTTTGGGCGAGCCCTAGAAGGTCGCCGAGACCTTGGCGTACCAGAAGCCGCCCTGCCAATCGACGATCGTATCCGAGCGATAGATACGGCCGTTGGTGGCCGACTCGCCCGTGAAGTCGGGATCGGGATAGTTGGCGAACAGGTTCCGCGCGCCGATGGCGACCGAGTAGTTGTCGGTGGCCTGGTAGGACAGTTCCATGTCGAAGAACGTCTCAGGATCCCACTTCTGCACGATCGGGTTGGCGACGCTGAACATGTTCTTGTAGGGGCCCCAGATGTTCAGACGGCCGGTGGCCTTGAACTTGTCGATCTGGTGCGTCGCCGAGATCACCGACCGCCAGCGCGGCGCGGCGTTCTCGAAATCATGCACGCCTTCGGCGTCGAAGAAGTTGGCCGAGAAGACCTTGTCGATCTTGAACTTGTTGTAGTTGCCGCTCACCGAGAGGTTGGTCGACTGGCCGTTCTCCCAGGCCTTGCGGTAGGTGGCCACGACGTCGACACCGGTGGTCGTCGAGTCGAAGGCGTTCTGGAAGAACTGCACCTGACCGATAGTGTCGGCGCCGGGAATGCTGGCCGAAACCAGCGCCGTGCGGATCGCCGGGGTCACGGTGATCGGCGTCGTGGCGTAGAACTGGTCCTTGATCTTGATGCTGTAGGCGTCGACCGTGAGCGACAGCCCCTCGAAAGGCGTGGCGGTGAAGCCAATGGCGAAGTTGGTCGACTTCTCGGGCTTCAACTCCTTGGCGCCGAGGAACTTGGCCACCGGGTTGGTCGCCGGGAACAGACCCGAGGCGATGATCGCGCCGTTCTCCACCCGGGTCGAGACGTTGGTGGTGAAGGCCTGACCCGGTGTCGGGGCGCGGAAGCCGGTGCCCACCGAACCGCGGATGCCGAAGTTCGGGGTCAGTTGGTACTGCGTGGCTGCCTTGCCGTTCCAGGTGCTGCCGAAGTCCGAGAAGTGTTCGCCGCGCACCGCAAAGTCGAGGAACCACTCTTCGGTCACGTTGCCGGAGGTTTCCAGATAACCAGCGTAGGAGTTGCGGGTCAGCTTGCCGGAGTAGAGCGGCGTGTTGCCAGGGAAGCCGTTCGAACCGACCGCCAGGGCGTTGTAGACTGGGTCGATGCCCGCAAAGCCGTCGGCGTTGGTCGAGAGGTAGTTGGCGCAGTTCAGACCGGCCGTGGCCGGCAGGGCCAGACCGGCTGCGGTTGGGGTGCGTGTGGTGGCGTTACAGAACTTGAAGGGATCGGGCACGGCCCAGCTCCCAGCGACATACGACGGGACATCGCCCGGCTCGATCTCATAGCCTTCCTTGCGGTATTCGGCGCCGAAGTTGATCGTCACCGGGGTCTTGAAGCCGAGCCCTTCCCAATCATAGGCGAAATCGGCGTTCGCGGCGGACTCGCTCGAGATCAGGGCGCCGTCATAGAACTTCTTCGGCGAGGCCGGACCCATCGAGGGGTTGACGGTGTCCCACAACGAGTAGGCGATCTTGTCGTTGCCGTAGCGGGCCGACAGATCGTAGCTCAATCCATAGCCCGTCAGGCCTTTGACGCCGCCGGCAAGGCTGTAGTCGGTCACGTCGCCGCCGAACATCGGCGTGAAGCCCGCCGGGAAGATCGAGCTGAACTGGAAGGTCGAGCCATCCTGCAGGCGGATCGGCGTGGCGTTGACGGCGTTGCTGACCGGCGGACGGTAGTTGAAGTACTCGACCGCGCTGCTCTTGGAGTAGTTGGCGAAGGCGTAGACCGACAGATTGTCGCTGAACGCATAGCCGGCGTTGACGACGGCGCGGGTGGCCTCGGCGTCGGGCTGGCCCCACTTCTGAACATAGTCATTGATGAGCGCGCCATAGGCCGGATTGGCCGCCGCATAGCTGGTGACGCAGAAGCCGGCCGACTGGTTCGGGATGCCCACATTGCAGTACTGACGGCCGCGGTTGACCTGGTTCTGGCTGGTGTACTCGACCGTGGTGTTGATGAAGCCGTTCTCGCCGAGCGGCAGGCCAAGGTTGCCGGTCACCAGCACGTCCTCGCCGTCGCCCAGATAGAATTGACCGTACTGGGCGGTCAGCGAACCGCCGCTAGGGCTATCCTTCAGTTGGAAGTCGATGACGCCGGCGATGGCGTCCGAACCGTACTGCGCGCCGGCGCCGTCGCGGGTGACGACCACGTTCTTCAAGGCGGACGCTGGGATCGTGGCCGCGTCGGGCGCTTGGGCGCCGGTGCCGCCGATCGTAACCAGCGCCGACCGATGGCGGCGCTTGGAGTTGACCATGAACAGGGTCTTGTCGGTGGGCAGGCCGCGCAGGCTGGCGGGGCGAATGAAGGTGGCGCCGTCCGAAATCGGCTCGCGGGCCAGGGTGTAAGACGGGACCAGCGTCTTCAGAATGTCGTTGGTGTCGGTGAAGGTCGAGGCCTTGATGTCGGCTTCGCCGAAGGAGTCGACCGGGACGGCGGAGTCGAGAACCGTGCGGGGCTTGCCGCGGGCGGTGACGACAACTGTTTCAAGCTCTGAGGCTTGGCTCGGCGCGTCGGCCACAGGCGCCGCTGCCGAAGACACCTCCGCACTGGCTGCGGACTGGCAGTAAACGAAAGTAATCGATAGCGCGGAAATACCCGCGAGAAGCGCGGGTTTAAAACGTCGAGTCATAAGTAGCCCCCTCATTGTGTTTATTGACGCATGCCGATTCCCCTCTCCATGGCGTTTTTCTCCCGTCGATTATATTTTTGAACGCGGGCACTAAAATTTATCGACGCACTGTCGATCTATTCATGAGGTTTCAAGCTGTGGCGTTCGGCAATGGGCGCGAGGCAGAAAAGCGCGCAAGCCGCGCGAGCGCCCTTTGGGCGCCCCTTTGCGCGGCGTCTGTTCACGGATTTTAGGCAGATCGCCCCCGCGCGCGCCTCCCGCAGGTGGCGGCGGGGTGGTTGTGCGACGCCAGGTTCAAGCGCAGAGCCGCAGCGGCTGCGCCATTTCGTCGGTGTCTTCGGTCTCGAAAAGCTCGAAGGCTTCTTCCCAGGGCAAGAGGCGCGACTCGCGCAGTTCGGCGTCGTCGGTGACCCGGACGATCTGGTCCTCGCGGTCGTTCCAGACCAGGCCAATGTCCGTGACGCGTTCGACGTCGCGGCCCAGCAGCAGGAACATGTCGGCCTTGGCCGCGCGCTCGCGGCTGATGCGGCGCAGGGTGCGCCCGCCGCCCAGGTCGCGGTGGATATCGGCGAAGTCCAGCACCGCCGAGATCATGGCGGCGTTGACGGGGGCGACGGTCCAGGCGGGGCAGGCGAAGCGGGTCATCGGGGATCCTTGGGGTCTCCAGGGGCGATGATCGAAGATTGTCCGCGCATTGCGACAGAAACGGTCGTATGACATCGGCATGAGACACGAGAAAGCCACCCGCCTGCTGGATCTGGCCCGCATGTTGGCGGGCTCGGCCGAAGGCTTGACCCTGGATGAGATGGCCTCGGCCCTCGGTGTGGGGCGCCGGACGGCTGAGCGGATGCGTGACGCCGTCTGGGCCGCCTTCCCGCAGATGGAAGCGGTCGACGATCCTCCGACCAAGCGGTTTCGGATCCCGTCGGGCCTGGACGGCGTCTTCCAGACCCCGACCGCCGAGGAGTTGGCCGCTCTGCGCGTGGCCGCCGACTCGCTGAAGGCCTCCGGCGCCGATGCGCGGGCGGCGTCGCTCTACGCACTGGAGGCCAAGCTGTTGTCGGCGCTGCGCGGTTCGGCCCGCCGCCGGGTGGCCCCGGACGTTGAGGCTCTTGTGCAGGCCGAGACCATCGCCGTTCACGCCGGTCCACGTCCGTTTGAGGACCAGGCCGTGCTCAGCGCGATCCGGACGGCCATCAAGGGGCTGCAGGCGTTGTCGTTCCGCTACGAGGGCGGCTCCACGCCCGGGCGTACGCGTGAGGTCACCCCGTTGGGCGTGCTGTTCGGACGTTCCAACTATCTGGTCGCGCTGGAAGGGCAGGGCGGTAAGCCGCGCTCGTGGCGTCTGGACCGGATGAGCGACCTGACGGTGCTCGACAGGCCCGCCCCGCCGCCGGCGGACTTTTCATTGCAGGCCTTCGCCGACGAGAGCTTCGGCATCTATCACGACGAGATTCAGGACGTGGTGCTGCGCATCCACAAGAGCCGGGCCGAGGACGCCTTGCGCTGGCGCTTCCACGCCACGCAACAGGTCACGCCGGAGGCTGACGGCTCTGTGCGGGTGACCTTCCGGGCCGGGGGCATGCGCGAACTGTCCTGGCACCTCTTCACTTGGGGGGACGCCGTCGAGATCGTCGCGCCTCAGGCGCTGAAGGACATGATGATTCAGGAACTGCGCGAGGCTGGCCGCGCGCATGGGGCGTGGTAGGAGCGGACGCATGAACTACCGCCACGCCTTCCACGCCGGCAACTTCGCCGACCTGCACAAGCATGCGATCCTGCTGGCCATGCTGTCGGCCCTGCAGCAGGAGAGTACAGCGCTGGCGGTGATCGACACCCACGCGGGCGCTGGCGGCTATGATCTGGCCGGTGAAATGGCGCGACGCTCGGGCGAGGCGCAGGCGGGGATCTTCCGGTTGAAGGCGGCGATCGAGGCACCGACGGTGTTCCAGCCCCTGCTCGACGCCGTTGCGCTGATGAACGGCGGCAAGGCCGGCGACCTCTATCCTGGCTCCCCGCGCTTGATCGCCCGCGCGCTGCGTCCCGCCGATCGCTACGCGGGCTGCGAGCTTCGCGACGACGATGTCGCGCTGCTGCACAAGACGCTGGCGCCGCACGCCAACGCCCGCGCCTTGCAGGCCGACGGTTTCGAGACCGCCGCGCAGGAGGCCGGCAAGGGCGGGCGGGCCTTTGTCGTCATCGACCCGCCGTTCGAGCGGCCGGACGACTACGACCGCATTGTCGCCACCACCCGTGCGATCCAGATGCGCGCGCCCGATGCGGCCCTGGCGATCTGGCTGCCGATCAAGGACCTTGAGACCTTCGACGCCTTCCTGCGCGGGATGGAAGCGTTGACGAGGGACCTGCTGGTCGCCGAGCTGCGCCTGCGTCCGCTCACCGACCCGATGAAGATGAATGGCTGCGCAATGGTGATGATCGGCGCCCCCGGCGCGATCGACGCAGCCGCGGCCGAGGCGGGCGACTGGCTCGCCACGCGGCTCGGGGAGCCCGGCGGCCGCTCGCGCGTGTGGCGGACCTGATATGGCTCGGCCCGCGCCGACCTTCGCCCAAGCGCTGCCCGTCTGGCTGAAGGTGGGGGTTCTGGGCTTCGGCGGTCCGGCGGGCCAGATCGCGCTGCTGCATCGAGAGGTGGTCGAGACGCGCGGCTGGATCGACGATGACGATTTCACCCGTGCCTTGAGCTTCTGCATGCTCCTGCCCGGCCCCGAGGCGCAACAGCTGGCCACCTGGCTGGGCTGGCGGCTGCACGGCGTCCGCGGCGGACTGGCGGCGGGCCTGCTGTTCGTGCTGCCGGGCTTGGCGGTGATCCTGGGGCTTTCGGCGCTGTACGTCACCCATGGCCGCTCCGCCTGGGCCGGTCCGGTCCTCCTGGGCCTGAAGGCGGCGGTAGTGGCGCTGGTCGTTCAGGCGCTGCTTCGCATCGCCGGGAGAACCGTGAAGGACCGCGTGTCAGCGGCCGTGGCGATCGGGGCCTTTGCCCTGATGGCGTTCACGCTCCTGCCGTTCCCCTTGGTGATCCTGGCGGCCGGCACAGTGGGATGGCTCCTCGGTGGGAAGGGGCAGGCGGCCGGGGTCCCTGTCGCGCCCATGAGGCCGGGCGGCGTGCGCGTGGCCCTGGTCTGCCTGGCGGCCTGGCTGGCGCCGATCTGCCTGGCCTGGGCCATCGCGCCCGGCTCGACCCTGGCCTGGATGGGCCTGACCTTCGGCGGGCTGGCGGCGATCAGCTTCGGCGGCGCCTATGCGGCCCTGGCCTATCTGGGACAGGCGGCGGCGGGCTTTGGCTGGCTCTCGGCGAGCCAGATGTTGGACGGCCTGGGCCTGGCCGAGACGACGCCGGGCCCCCTGGTTCTGGTGTTCGTGTTCGTCGGTTTCGTCGGCGCCTTCCAAACCGCGCCGCCTGACAGCGCCTGGCTTCTGGCGGTGCTGGGCGGACTGATGGCGGCCTGGACCACCTTCGCGCCGTCCTTCCTCTGGATTTTCGCGGGCGGCCCCTGGATCGAGCGGTGGGGACGGCAGCCAAGGCCCGGAAAGGCGCTGGCGATGGTGTCGGCGGCGGCGGTGGGTGTCATCGGCCAATTGGCGCTGTGGTTTACGATCCACTTGCTGTTTCGCAGCGGACGGACCGCGGAAGCGGGTGCTTTGCGGCTGCTGGTTCCCGACCTCGCCGCCGTGAACCCTGGCGCGTTGGGCCTCGTGATCCTGGCGCTGGGCCTGACCTTCGCGATGCGGATCCCCATGCTGGCGATGATCGCCGTGACGGTGGGCGTCGCCGTTCTTCTGCGGGTGATCGGATTCAATTGACGCTAGGTTAGTTTTTTGCGCTTGCGAACGGGAATTCCGTGTTATGTTGCGGCGCAATAAATCGCGGTTGCCAGGAGCGCGCCATGGTTTCCCTCTTCAGCTTTCTCCCTGAGTACACGGTCGACAAGGTCGAGCCCGAGGCCGCGCCCCGCGTGGCGGTGGGCGCCGCCTCGCCGCTGTGGCTGATGTTCGGCGGCGCTGCGGCCGCCGGCGCGGCCTATTGGTGGTGGGCCTCGCGCTGGCGCGAGGCGGTGAACCTCGAAGCGTTGATGGCCTTGGCGCCGGAGCCCGTGGCGCCGGTCGAGCCTGAAACGGTTCTGGAGGCGGCGGCCGAGCCGGTTGTCGAGGCGATGACGGAGATCGCCGAGGTCGCCGAGGCCGTGGCGGAGACCGTTCCTGCGCAGATCGAGGCCGCCGTCGCTGTCGCCGCCGAGCCGGTCGAAGAGATTGGTGCGGCCGACGAAATCCTGGCGTCACCTTTGGAAGCGACCGAGGCGTCGCCGGGCGCCCTCGAGGCGTTGGTCGTTGAATCGACGGCCGAAGCGCAAGTCGAAGCCGAGACGGTTAAGGCGGTCGAAGAGATGGAGTCGGTCGGTGACGACCTGACCCGCCTGGTCGGGATCGGTCCCAAGCTGGCGGCGTCCTTGGCCGAGCTCGGCGTGACGCGCTTCAGCCAGATCGCCGCCTGGACGCCCGACGAACTGGCCTCCATCGACCAGCTCCTCGGCCTGAAGGGCCGCGCCGAGCGCGACGCCTGGGTCGCCCAGGCCAAGCGCTTCGCCGAGCCGGCGCAGGCCTAACCGCAACCCTCTTTCCTCTCCGGGGATGCAGCGCGAGCGCAGAGCGAGGCGAGGACAGGATCGCCTCCTCAGCAGTCACCTGATCCCCAGCCCTTCACCACGCAGGGGAAGTGAGACTCCCTTGTCGTCGCCCGTGGCCCGCGACCAATCGCCTCGGCCAGGCGATTAACCGGGATTCACCACGCGCAGGTACGCCGCCTTAACCATCACCGACCATACTGTTCTGGAATGGGACTGGAGGGGCGCATGGGGCAGCACGTGGAAACCCTGGTGATCGGGGCCGGTCCGGCCGGCCTGACGACCGCCTATACCTTGGCCAAGGCCGGGCGCGGCGTGACCGTGCTGGAGATGGACCCGACCTATGTCGGCGGCATCAGCCGGACCGTCGACTACAAGGGCTTCAAGTTCGACATCGGCGGTCACCGCTTCTTCTCGAAGAGCAAGGAGATCGTCGACCTCTGGAACGAGATCCTGCCCGACGACTTCATCGACCGTCCGCGCCTGTCGCGGATTTATTACCGTGAGAAGTTCTACGCCTATCCGCTGAAGGCCTTCGAGGCCCTGGCCAATCTGGGCGTCTGGACCGCGACCAAGTGCATGGCCTCGTTCGGCTGGGCCAAGCTGAACCCGATCGAGACCCCGACCACCTTCCACCAGTGGGTGCGCAACCAGTTCGGCGAGAAGCTCTTTTCGATCTTCTTCAAGACCTACACCGAAAAGGTGTGGGGCATGAGCTGCGACGAAATCTCGGCCGACTGGGCCAGCCAGCGGATCAAGGGGCTGGACCTGGGCGCGGCGATCATCGACGGCGTCAAGCGCTCGCTCGGCCTGCGCGGCAAAGCGACCGAGGGCGGACCCAAGACCCTGATCGAGAGCTTCCGCTATCCCCGCAAGGGACCCGGCATGATGTGGGAGGCCTGCGCCGACAAGGTGATGGCCCTGGGCGGCGATGTCCGCATGGGGCGCAAGGTCGACGGCCTGCACTACGACAAGATGGCCAAGATCTGGACCGTCGCGGTGACCTGCGCCGACGGCCGCAAGGAGATTTACACGGCCAATGAGATAGTCTCGTCCGCGCCGATCCGTGAGCTGATGCAGTCGATCAGCCCTACGCCGATCAGCGTCTTCCACGCCGGCGAGCTGATGTATCGCGACTTCATCACCGTGGTCCTGATCGGCAAGCCGCAGAAAGAGCTGCCCGACAACTGGATCTATATCCACGACCCGTCGGTGAAGGTCGGCCGTGTGCAGAACTTCCGCTCCTGGTCGCCGGAGATGATCCCAGACGGCGTCTCGACGTGCCTGGGCCTGGAATACTTCTGCTTCGAAGGTGACGGCCTCTGGACCACCTCGGACGAGGACCTGATCGCCCAAGCCAAGCGCGAGATCGGCAAGATCGGCCTGATGGAGCCGGCGGACGTCTACGACGCCTGCGTGGTGCGCCAGCACAAGGCCTATCCCGTCTATGACGACGCCTATGCCGAGCACGTGAAGATGGTCCGGCTGGACCTGAAGATGCACTTCCCCGGACTGCACCTGGTGGGCCGGAACGGCATGCACAAGTACAACAACCAGGACCACGCCATGATGACCGGTCTGCTGACGGCGGAGAACATCATCGCCGGCGAGATCATCCACGACGTCTGGGAAGTCAACGAGGACGCCGAGTACGGCGAGGCCGGTGTCTCGGGCGCCCGCGAGGCCCTGCGCAGCGAGCGGGCCGTGCCGACCAAGGTCGCCGCATGATTTTCACCCTGGCCGGACCGATCTGGCGCCTCCTGCCGGTGGGCCTGCGCGAGCTGATCCTCTATGGCATGGCCAGCGCTGCGGCGCTGGCGGTCGACTGGGGGCTTCTGGTCCTGTTGACCTGGATGGGCGTCGACTATCTGGTCGCCTCGGGCGTCGGCTTCTGCGCCGGCATCGGCGTCGCCTACGCCCTGTCGATCCGGATGGTGTTCGCCCATCGTCCGATCGCCGAGCGCTGGCGCGAGTTCACCGGCTTTCTCGGCGTGGGCCTCGCCGGCCTGCTGCTGACCCAGGGCCTGATGATGGTCTGGGTCGAGGCGTTCGGCATGAGCCCGGCGTCGGCCAAGGCGCCGACGGCGTGTCTTGTCTTCCTGTTCAACTTCACCGTCCGCCGGGCGCTGCTGTTCCGCGCGCCGCGCGCCGATATCGCCCCGTCGTGAACGAGCTGGAGCCTGTCGGGTTGGGGCGAAATCCTCTAAACCCGACAAGCAGTCTCTAGGTCATAGGGTTAGAGCGTGACTGGCGCCGAAACCGGTTCCCGCCTTCGGCGTCACACTGTGGCGCGCTTTGTCGACAGCCCCTGGCTCGGCTGGCTGGCGGCGTTTGGCCTTTTCCTGCTCAGCCGCCCGTACTCCGGCGTCCATCATGACGGACGGCTCTACGTCGGCGACGCCCTGGCCAAGTTGGACCCTGGCGGGGTGGGCCGGGATCTGATCTTCGTCCACGATGGCCAGTTCGGCTTCAGCATCTATACGGCGCTGCTGGCCCGGCTGATCGCTGCCTTGGGCCTATCCGGCGCGACCCTGGTGATCGTCATCGTCACCCTGCTGGCCTGGTTCGCGGCCCTTGTTCTGTTGATCGAACACCTGCTGGCCGATCGGTCGCCAGGCGAGCGGTGGGTGGCCCTGGTCTTCGCCGCGACCCTGCCGCCCCTCTATGGCGCGATGAACGTCATCGGCTTTGGCGAGCCGTACGCCACGCCGCGCGGCCTGGCTGAGGCGGCGGGCCTGCTGGGAATGGCCGGCTATCTGTCGGGCCGGCGGATCCTGGGTCTGGGCGCTTGCGTCCTGGCCATGCTGTTCCATCCGATCATGGGCCTGTGCGCCGCCGCAGCCATCGGACTGGCGATCTGCCTGGAAGATCGTCGCTGGCTGTGGGCGGGCCTGGCGGCGCTCGGCGTCGTCACCATCGCGGGACTGTTCCACCTGCCCTTGGCCGACCGCATCGTCACGGTCATGGATCCGGCTTGGCGCGCGATCGTCGAGACGCGCAGTCCGATCCTGTTTCCCTCCCTTTGGAGCGCGGAGACCTGGGGGCGTCTCGCCGTGCAGGCCTGTACGCTCGCGGCGGCTGCGTCACTGCTGACGGGCGCGCCGCAGCGGCTGGCGTTGGGGGCGCTGTCGGCCGGGCTGGCCGGAGTGGCCGCCGCCGCGCTGCTCGGGGACCACTTCTCGCTGCTGCTCTTTCTCCAGGCTCAGACCTGGCGCACGCTCGAGCCCATGGCGGTGTTGTCCGCCATCAGCCTTGCTTTGGTCTGTATCGCCGCGCCGAGAAAGGGCGCGTCCAGCCTGATCGGACTGGCGTTTCTGGGTCTTGGCTGGATGTTTCGTGACATCGGCGATCTGGGATGGCTGGCGGCGCCGGTCGGGCTGGCGTTCTGGCTTGTCGGCGATCGGGCGCGCTTGTCACATCCGAGAACCTACGGCGCGATCGCAGTCGGCGTGCTGGCTGTGGGTCTGCTGGGCTATGCGGCGCTCAGGGCCTTTGCCTTGCGCCAAACCCTGGCTCGTCTGCCGGATTCCTGGCCCTTCAGCCAGGGGCTGGTGTGGAGCAGCGACCTACCGACCTTGCTTATCGTCACTGTGCTGGGGCTCTGGTTCGCCCTATCTTGGACGCCGCCGAGCCGGACGATGCGTCTCGTCGGCCTCTTCGTGATCGGACTTCTGGCGGCCCTGCTGTGGGACGACCGTTCCGACTATGTCCGTCAGCGGGACCTGGGCCGGGATCCTGCCTTGGTGTCGATGCTGGCTTCTGCTCCCGGCGACGTTCTCTGGCTGTCCGGCGATGTCGAGCCTTGGGTGGTGGCGGGCCGTTCCAGTTGGGGCAGCAAGGTGCAGAGCGCCGGGATCGTGTTCTCGCGGCCGCTGGCCATGGCCTTGCACGATCGCGTGGCGCGGCTTGAGGCCGCAGGGCTGGTGGGACCCGACTGGATTCGTCCCCTGACCTTGGAGGCCTTGAAGCCGCCAAGGCTCGAACCCAGTAAGGTGCGTGGGTTCTGCGGCGCGCCAGACGCCCCAGCGTGGATTGTGTCACCGCTCTGGGACGGGGAGGCGGGGCTGGATTCGCGTCTTGGCGCGAAGACCTGGTCGCCGAAGGCGCCTTATGCCGAGGATCTTTCCGATGGCTCAGGCCGCCGCTGGATAACGGCGCGCCGTTACGCGGTGATTCCGTGCCGGGGCGCTTGAACTGACGCCGGACGCGCGGGGCGCGCGGTCAGGCGGCTTGCGCTCCAGCAGATGAAATGCACGAGCGCATCAGCCAGACCGACGATCGCGGCCAGCACGAAAAGGCTCGAAATCGCAAGGATCGCCAGTACCGACATGGTGGTCTCCCGTTCGCTTGATCAAGGCGAAACAGGGGCTGCCGGTTCCCAGCGGGCGGGCTGAAAACCGGGAAAATCAACGCATATGGTTGACAACGTTGTCACGTTTCCGGTGAATGCGGCATCCGCGCGAAGACGGATCTGACATATCGTCACTAGGGAGTGGTGCAGTGATTGCGGTGCTGACGTTGAACCTTGGAGGTGTCGGCCAATGACCGACGCCACGATCACTAAATCCACGACCAACGGCGGGGGCGTCAAACTCGCCGTCGTCTACGTGACCTGTCTGTTCTTCATCTGGGCGCTGGTCACCAACCTGCTCGATCCGTTGCTGAAGACCATGAAGACGGTCTTCACCCTGACCCCGGTCGAGGCCAGCTTGACGGGCTTCGCCTTCTTCATCGCTTACGGGATCATGTCTCTGCCCTCGGCGGCGTTCCTCTCCAAGCTGGGCTACGCCCGCTCGGTGATGGTCGGCCTGGGCGGCATCGTCGCCGGCTGCTTCATCGCCATCGCCGCGGCCAAGCTTCACGTCTTCGGCGTCTTCCTGGTCGGGCTCTTCGTGATGGCCTCGGGTGTCACCCTGCTGCAGGTGGCCGCCAACCCGCTGATCGCCTCGATGGGCAAGCCCGAGGAATCCTCGTTCCGGCTCAACCTGTCGCAGGCCTTCAACTCGCTGGGCGCGGCCTGCGGCCTGTGGTTCGGCGCGAACTTCCTGCTGAAGGGCGACATCTTCAAGAAGGATGTCGTGATCACCGACGCCATGCGCGAGCAGGCCTTGGGCTTTGTCAGCAACGTCTATCTGGCGATCGGCCTGGGGCTGGCGCTGTTCATCCTGCTGATCTTCTTGGTTCGCCAGAAGATCACCGACGCCGCCCCCAAGACCGGCCAGCTCGTCAACCCGTTCACCGCCCTGACCTCCAAGTGGGCGAACCTCGGCGCGATCGGCATCTTCCTGTATGTCGGCGCGGAAGTGGCGATCTCGCTGCACCTGCTGCTGTTCCTGGAGCAGGCGCATATCCTCGATATCTCGTCCGAGCAGGCTGGCAAGCTGACCACCTTCTACATGGTCTTCGCCATGATCGGCCGGTTCGCCGGTTCGGCCCTGCTCAAGACGATCAAGGACTACACCATGCTGGCCGTCGTCGCCGTCGGCGCGATCGCCCTCTGCCTGGTCGTCATCCTGACCAAGGACATGACGCCCAGCACGCACGCTGGCACGGTCAACCTGCTGCTGGCCTCGGCGCCGGTGACCTCGGGCCTGATCCCGGCCTTCGCGGCCCTGCTGATCGGCCTGTTCAACTCGATCATGTTCCCGACGATCTTCACCCTGACGCTGCAGCGTTCGTCGGCGCCGACCTCGGCGACCTCGGGCCTGCTGTGCATGGCTATCGTCGGCGGCGCTTTCCTGCCGCTGGCCTTCGCCAAGATCGAGGAAATGACCGGATCCATGGCGCTGGGCTTCGCTGCCCCGCTGGCCTGCTACGTCTATGTCCTGTGGTTCGCCCTGGTCGCCAAGAAGGCGCCGACCCACGAAATCCAGGAGGGCGTGGCCGGCGGCCACTAGCCCCTCCGACCAAGACTGCCCTGCAAGCGCCCCCGGGAGGTTCGTCCTCCCGGGGTTCTTTTTTCGGCGACGATCGTTCGGCGCACAACAGGATCGCCGCGTTTCTAGGCGCTTAAGTTTTCCTGGGGCCGCCCCCTGAAAAACCTCGCTCGTAAATCCCAGCGCCCGACACGACATTGCCGGCGTACGATCGTCGAGGAACGTCATGGCCGCAGCACAAACCAAGAGCAGCCGCTTCATCAGCGGCTTCGGGGCTCAGGTCCTGATCGCCATGGTCGCGGGCTTGGTCCTGGGGCTTCTCGCCCGTCACCTGGGGCCGGCTGAAGGGCAGGGCGGCTACGCTCTGGCCGAGACCCTGCATCAGGTGGGGCAGATCTTCGTCCAACTGCTGAGGGTTCTGGTCCCGCCGCTGGTGTTCACGGCGATCGTCGCCAGCATCGCCAACATCGCCCAGATGCAGAACGCCGCTCGTCTGGTGTGGCGGACGCTGTTCTGGTTCGCGGTCACGGCCCTGATCGCGGTGGTGATCGGGATCGCGCTGGGCCTGATCCTGCAACCCGGCCTGCACGCCAGCCTGGACGCCGCCGCCGCCAAGGCCCCGAAGACGCACGGCTCGTGGCTCGACTTCCTGACGGGCCTGGCGCCGGTCAACATCCTGGGGCTGGCGGCCTCGACCAAGATTTCCGACGCGGGCGCGGCCAGCACCTCGCTGTCGTTCAACGTCCTGCAGATCGTGGTGATCTCGCTGGTCACCGGCGTCGCGGCCCTCAAGGTGGGCGAGGCGGGCGAGGCGTTCCTGAAATTCAACGCCTCGGCCCTGGCCATTGTTCGCAAGGTGCTGTGGTGGGTTATCCGCCTGACGCCGATCGGCACGGTCGGCCTGTTCGGTAACGCCGTCGCCCAGTACGGCTGGACGACCCTGGGGCAATTGGGCGCCTTCACCCTGGCCATCTACGCCGGACTGGGCCTCGTATTGCTGGTCGTCTATCCGAGCCTGCTGGCGCTGAACGGGCTGAACCCGGTCCGCTTCTTCCAAGGGGCCTGGCCGGCGATCCAGCTGGGCTTCGTGTCGCGCTCGTCGGTGGGCACGCTGCCCGTGACCGAGACCGTGACCGAGACGCGCCTGGGCGTCCCGCGCGCCTACGCCGCCTTCGCCGTGCCGTTGGGCGCGACCACCAAGATGGACGGTTGCGCGGCCATCTATCCCGCCATCGCGGCGATCTTCGTCGCGCAGTTCTTTGGCGTTCATCTGGCTTGGTCGGACTATCTGCTGATCGTGTTCGTCTCGGTGATCGGCTCGGCGGCGACGGCCGGCCTGACCGGCGCGACGGTGATGCTGACCCTGACCCTGTCCACCCTGGGGTTGCCGCTGGAGGGCGCGGGCCTGCTGCTGGCGATCGATCCGATCCTCGACATGGGGCGCACCGCCGTGAACGTCGCGGGCCAGGCGTTGGTCCCGACCCTGGTCGCCAAGCGCGAAGGCATCCTGGACCTGGACGCCTACAACGCGCCGGGCGTTGCGGCCGACGCGGCGCTGCACGCGGCCGAATAGGCGAGTGCGGTTGCGCGGTGGCGCTTTAGCGGCGAGTTTGCGCGCCTCGTGAAGCGTCCCCGGGGGATTCCATGGCCTTGAAGACGAAGACCGGCGGTCCTGCGGGACCGAGCCGACGCGGATTCCTGTCTGGCGCGGCCGCGCTGGCGGGTCTGGCCGTGACGGCGCCCTCGTCCTTCGCGCGGGCTTCGGGGCGCGTCGAGGCGCTGCTTTCCCAGATGACGCTGGAGGAGAAGGCCGGCCAGCTGTCGTGCTTCGCCGACATGATCCGTCCCCCGATCGGCGACATGAATCCGCTGGTCAATATTCGCAACGCGCAAACCCTGACCGCCGAGATCAAGGCCGGGCGGATCGGAACCCTGATGAACGGCGTCGGCGCCCAGGCCGCCCTCGACACCCAGAAGGCGGCCGTTGAAGGCTCGCGGCTGAAGATTCCACTGCTGTTCGCCGCGGACGTGATCCACGGCTTCCGGACCGTGTTCCCGATCCCGCTGGCCGAGGCGGCCAGCTTTGATCCGCACCTGGCCGAACGTACGGCCCGGGCGGCGGCGGTCGAGGCGTCCGCGTCCGGGCTGCACTGGACCTTCGCGCCGATGGTCGACGTGGCGCGTGACCAGCGCTGGGGCCGTGTCGCCGAGGGGGCGGGCGAGGACGTCTATCTCGGCGAGGTCATGGCCGCCGCCCGCGTGCGCGGCTTCCAGGGCAGGGATCTCAAGGCCGACGACAGCATGCTGGCTACCCCCAAGCACTTCGCCGGCTATGGCGCGGTCATGGCGGGGCTGGAATACAATTCGGTCGAGATGTCCGAGGCGACGCTGCGCGAGACGCACCTGCCGCCGTTCCAGGCGTCCTTCGCTGCGGGGGCCCTGACGACGATGTCGGCGTTCAACGACATCAATGGCGTGCCGGCCACCGCCAACCGCCGCCTGCTGACCGACGTGCTGCGCGGCGAGTGGGGTTTCAAGGGTGTGGTGATCTCGGACTACACCGCCGACCAGGAACTGGTGGCGCACGGCTATGCGGCCGACGATCGCGACGCCGCCCGGCTGGCGATCCTGGCGGGCATCGATATCAGCATGCAGAGCGGGCTCTACATCCGCTACCTGCCGGAACTGGTCACGTCGGGCGCGGTGCCGGTCGAGGCCGTGGACCAGGCGGTTCGGCGGGTTCTGGCGCTGAAGGAGGCCATCGGCCTCTTCGACAATCCGTATCGCTCCCTTGACCCTGAGGCCGAAGCCAAGCGCACCGCCACCCCGGCTCTGCGGGCGCTCAGTCGCGAGTCCGGCGCCCGCTCCATTGTGCTGCTGAAGAACGAACAGAACCTGCTGCCGCTGCCCAAGTCTGGCAAGCGCCTCGCGCTGATCGGTCCGTTCGCTGACGACCGGGATAATGTTCTGGGCGCGTGGGGCGGCTTCTTCGCCGACCGCCGCCTGAACGTGGATCTGGCCACGGGCCTGCGGGCGCAACTGGCCGATCCGGCCAGTCTGGTCGTCGAGCGCGGCTGCGAGGTCGAGACCACCCTGGCTGGCGGGTTCGAACGGGCGGTCGGCGCCGCCCAAGCGGCCGACATCGTGTTGCTGGCGGTCGGCGAAAGCCAGGACATGACGGGCGAGGCCAAGTCTCGCACCGATATCCGCATTCCGCTGGTGCAACAGCGCCTCGCCGAGGCGGTCGCGGCCACCGGCAAACCCGTCGTCGTGCTGCTACGGCACGGGCGTGCCATCGCGTTGGAGGGCGTCGTTCGCGACGCCCCCGCCATTCTGGCGACCTGGTTCCTGGGGAGCGAGATGGGCAACGCCGTGGCGGACGTGCTGTTCGGAACCGTCAACCCTTCGGGACGGCTGCCCGTCAGCTTCCCGATCGACAGCGGTCAGCAGCCGTTCTTCTACAACAGCCGCACCACGGGGCGTCCGGCGCCGGCCGATCCGAACGCGCAGGAATACAAGGCGCGCTGGCGCTCCATCCGCAACGACGCGCTTTATCCGTTCGGGTTCGGCCTCGGCTACGCCCCGTTCGTGTTGTCCGACCTGAAACTGAGCACCACAAGGCTGGCCTGGGACGACACGCTGCACATCACGGCCCGCGTTCGGAACATGGGACAGGTTCACGGCGATCACGTCACCCAGCTCTACATTCGGGATAGGGTCGCAAGCCGCACCCGTCCGGTGCGGGAACTGAAGGGCTTCCAGCGGGTCTCGCTGGCGCCGGGCGCAGAGCGCGAAGTCCGTTTCGAGCTCAAACGCGAGAACCTGATGTTCGTCGGTGACAACGACTACTGGAAGGTCGAGCCGGGCGTGTTTGACGTCTGGGTGGCCAACTCGGCGACCGACGGCCTGGCTGCAAGCTTCGAGCTGGCGCCAGCTGAGCACGCTTAGCAAGATCGAAGCCTTAGCCGAGCCCGGCTTTGTGGGCGGCTACATGGACCTGAAAGCGATCTTCGAAGCGCAGGACCCTTCTGAGGAAAGGGTCTTCGGCGCGTGGAGCGGCAAGGTTGATATGCGGCCGCGCCCCACCCAGGTCGCGTACACGCTCCGGCCATCCGTTCAGGCGCCTGTCGCTGAACCCTGGCTTTGATAAGGCGACGCTGGAGGAGTAGGGCGCTCAGAATTGGGCGCGGGCCCGCATCAGGGTGGCGTCGCCGCACCGGGCCCACAGGTCCGCGCCGCCGGAGGTCAGGTGTCCCTCCGCCGTGACCGTCTCGCCGGCGAAAGCGGGTTTGAGCGCGCGGAACGAGAAGCGGCTGATCTCGCGGTGAGGCATGGCGTCAAGCAGCAGCAGGGCGATCAGAGGTCCATGCACGACAAGACCGGGATACCCCTCGACCTGCGTCGCATAGGGCCGATCATAGTGGATGCGGTGGCTGTTCGAGGTGGCGGCGGAGAAGGCGAACAGCAGCACGGGATCGGTCGCCGTGGCGTGGCTCCATGCAGCCACGGGAGCCGGTTCGCTGTCGGCCACGCGCGGCGCGGGCGCAGCGCCCGTGTAGACGAGGGTCTGACGCTCCCGGACGCGAACTTCGCCAGCCTGTGAAATCTCGCGATCGACGGTGACGAAGGTGAGGGGGCCGCTGGCGCCCGGCTTTTCTTCGACATTTGCGATGATCTCGACCAGGTCGGTCTCCTGACCCGCCAGCAGCGCGCCGGAAAAGGTGATGTCGGCCGAGGCGAACATCCGGCGCGGCGCTTCGATCGGCGGGAGGAAGAGGCCGCGACGCGGATGACCGTCGGGACCGAGGTCGGCGCGGGATACAGGTTCGGCGAGACAGGCCCAATGCCAGGCCGGCGGGACCTCGAAGGGCGGGGGGCGATCCAGCAGCGCCGCCAGCCTGGCGAGGTCGGCGGCCTCCAGCACGACGGTCCTCCGGCGTGAGCGCCCAATCCAGTCCGCGTACGGCGACATCAGTACGAGCGCGGCAGGCCGAGCACGTGCTCGGCGACATAGGCCAGGATCAGGTTCGTCGAGATCGGAGCCACCTGATAGAGGCGCGTCTCGCGGAACTTGCGCTCGATGTCGTACTCCTCGGCGAAGCCGAAGCCGCCGTGGGTCTGCAGGCACATGTCGGCCGCCGCCCACGAGGCTTCGGAGGCCAGCATCTTGCCGATATTGGCCTGCTCGCCGCAGGGTTGGCCCGCGTCGTACCGGGCGGCCGCGTCATAGATGGTCAGGCGCGCGGCGTGGGTCTGGGCGTAGGCGCGGGCGATCGGGAACTGCACGCCCTGGTTCTGGCCGATCGGACGTCCGAAGACGACGCGGCTGTTGGCGTAGTCCCGCGCCTTGCCGATCAGCCAGGCGGCGTCGCCCAGGCATTCGGCTCCGATCAGGATCCGCTCGGCGTTCATGCCGTCGAGGATGTAGCGGAAGCCCTTGCCTTCCTCGCCGATCAGGCTGTCGGCGGGGATCACGAGGTTGTCGAAGAACACCTCGGTCGTGGCGTGGTTCAGCATGGTGGCGATTGGCTTGATCGTCAGGCCCTTGCCGAGCGCGGCGCGCATGTCGACCAGGAACACCGACAGGCCGTCGGCCTTGCGGGAGACCCGATCCTTGGGCGTGGTGCGGGCGAGCAGCACCATCAGGTCGGAGTGCTCGGCCCGGCTGGTCCAGACCTTCTGCCCGTTGATCACATAGGTGTCGCCCTCGCGGCGGGCGAAGGTCGAGATCGAGGTCGTGTCGGTGCCGGCGGTCGGCTCGGTGACCCCGAAGGCCTGCAGCCGGATCGAACCATCGGCGATGCGCGGCAGCCAGGTCTCCTTCTGCGCCGTCGATCCGTGCCGCAGCACGGTGCCCATCGTGTACATCTGGGCGTGCAGGGCTGCGGCGTTGCCGCCGCTGGCGTGAACCTCTTCCAGGATCGCCGCCGCCGCCGTCAGGCCAAGCCCTCCGCCGCCGTATTCCTCGGGGATCAGCACGCCCAGGAGGCCGGCCTTGGTCATGGCGGCCACGAACGCGGTCGGGTAGGCCTTCTCACGATCCAGGCCCCGCCAATAGGGCGGTGGGAAGTCGCGGCACAAGGCCCGCACGGTATGGCGCAGGGCCTCGATCAGTTCGGGATCGGCCAGCGACACTAGACGCGCTCGAAGGCCAGCGCCGCGCCTTGGCCGACGCCGATGCAGAGCGTGGCCAGACCGCGCTTGCCGCCGCTCGCCTCCAGTTGACGCAAGGCAGTGAGCACCAGCCGCGCGCCGGACGCGCCCAGGGGGTGGCCCAGCGCAATGGCGCCGCCATTGGCGTTCACGTGCGCGCCATCGTCGGGCAGGCCAAGCTGGCGGAGCACCGCCAGGCCCTGGGCGGCGAAGGCCTCATTGAGCTCGACGGCGTCGAAATCGCCAATCGAGAAGCCCGTCTTGGCCAGCAGTTTGCGGACGGCGGGGACGGGACCGACGCCCATCACGCGCGGCTCGACCCCGGCGGTGGCGTAGCCGGTGATCCGGGCGCGCGGCGTCAGGCCATGGCGCTTCACCGCGTCCTCCGACGCGATGATCAGGGCCACCGCGCCGTCATTGACGCCCGAGGCGTTGCCGGCCGTCACCGTGCCGCCCTCGCGGACGATCGGCTTCAGCTTGGCCAGGGCCTCCATCGTGGTCTCGCGCGGGTGCTCGTCGCGATCGACGATCGTCGGACCCGCCTTGCCGGAGATCTCGACGGGCGTGATCTCGCCAGCCAGGAAGCCATTGGCCTGAGCCGCGGCGGCCCGCGCCTGGCTGCGCAGGGCGAAGGCGTCCTGGTCCTGGCGATTGACGCCGTAGTCGTCAGCGACGTTCTCGGCGGTCTCGGGCATGGAGTCGACGCCGTAGAGCTTGCGCATCGCCGGGTTCACGAAGCGCCAGCCGATGGTGGTGTCGAAGATCTCGGCGTTGCGGGAGAAGGCGCTGTCGGCCTTTCCCATCACAAACGGCGCGCGGCTCATGCTCTCCACGCCGCCCGCGATGACGAGGTCGTTGTGCCCCGAGGCGATAGCGCGCGCGGCGTAGCCGACCGCCTCCAGGCCCGAGGCGCAGAGTCGGTTCACCGTGACGCCGGGAACGGAGACGGGATAGCCAGCCAGCAACAGCGCCATGCGCGCGACGTTGCGGTTGTCCTCGCCGGCCTGGTTGGCGCTGCCCAGCACCACCTCGTCGATCGCCGACACGTCCAGGCCGGGATTGCGGGCGGCGAGCGCCTTCAGCGGGATCGCCGCCAGATCGTCCGCGCGCACCTTGGAGAGTGACCCAGCATAGCGACCGATCGGGGTGCGGATCCCGTCACAGATATAGGCGGTGGTCATGCGAGCTCTCCTATAATCGCGATCAAACACTTGTTAGATGCGCGAGATCGGAGCCTCAACGGTTTTCGGCAGGCGGCGAGAAGCCGCCGCGTCAGCGTTTGATCGAAACGGGTGCGATCATCCGCAGGATTTCGCGGCTGCGACGGGTGATGCCGTAAAGGGCGCCCTTGTCACTCTCGTCCCAGTCAATGGCTTGCCCCTCGGCTTCCATCGGCAGGGTCTCCAGATGATCGAGCACGCCACCGCCCTTTGGAAGCGCCACGACATAGAGTTCCGGCAGGTCATGGCCGCTCAGATAGAGGCGGCCGTCCGGACCCCAGCCGCCCCCCGAAATACTCATCGGCTTGATACGCTCCAGGATCGTGGTGGGCAGCGTCCAGGCTTCCACTCGCCGCCATTGGTCGTCGAACTTGACAAGGGTCGTATGGCGGTGGTCGCGCGGCGGCTCGCCGCCCTTGGCGTCATAGTTGGCAAACATCGCCCACCAGAAGCCGCCCTTGCGGTCCACCCAGGTGATCGACCCCGTACCCAGGCCCAGAGAGACGCTCTTGCGATGCGCCAGGGTCATGGGATCGAAGAACTCGACCGTGCTGACCTGCGGCGTGCCCGGGAAGTTCGAGCTGGCGCAGACCAGGTCTTTTCCAATCACGGCGCAGGAATTGATGTGCGGAAAGCGCGACCGCTCGCCTGTCCACTCCCCGCGCTTCTCGCCCGTCTTCTTGTCCAGGCGAACGATGTTGAAGTTGCTGACCGCGTAGAGGTCGTGCGGCCCCACCGCGACGCCTTGGCTGGCGTTACTGGCGTAGCGGCGCGCCGTCTCAAAGCCCGCCAGGGGCGGCGACACGGGAGCCGGCGCGGCCTGAAGCGCGACGACTAGAGCCAGGACGAGCGACACGACCCTATCTCTCCGCTTAGAAGTTCACGGCCGCGCCGACCCAGTAGGTCCGGCCGTAGTTCGCCCACTCTTGAAGATTGCGGCGGCCAGGACCAGTCACTTCCTGACGGCCGGTGTTCGACAGGTTCTGACCTTCGACGAACAGGCTCACGTGCTTGTTCCAGCGCCAGGACAGGCTGGCGTCGAACACGTGGCGACCCTTCCAGTACTGGTCGGAATTGACGTTGGCGTCGTTGATCGTCTCCAACTGGCCGCCGATGTAGTTGTGCGACACGCGGGCCTCGAAGGGGCCGCGCTGATAGTAGACCGCCGCGTTGGTGGTGATCTCCGGCTGTTGGAACAGGCCCGTAACGCGGGGCCCGGTCGAGGTCAGGAACGTGAACTCGGTGTCGAGCCAGGTGACATTGCCGTTGAAGCCGAACCCGTCGAACGGCGCGGGCAGGAAGGTGAAGGCCTGCTGCACGGCGAACTCGACGCCCTTGATCTTGGCCGTTTCGGCGTTGCGCGGCGTCGAGATCAGGACCGTCTCCACGCCCCGGCCGACATCCAGCCGCTCGCTGGACGACAGGGTGAAGATCTCGTTCTTGATGTCCTTGGAGAACAGGGCCAGCGAGATCATGCCGTCGGTCGGATAGAGCTCGACGGAGATGTCGAAGCCTTCGCTCTCGCGCGCCTTCAGGTTGGGGTTGCCGCGCGAAAGCGTCGGCTGGCTGCCGTCGAAGTTCAGGTTCTCGGTTGCGGCCAGAGAGCCATAGTCCGGTCGGCCGATGGTGTTGGTCCAGGCCGCGCGGACGATCAGGTCCTCACGTGGCTTCCACTGCAGGTGCAGGCTGGGCAGCCAGTTGTCGTAGCTGCCGTTATTGGACACCGGGGTCAGCACGCCGCCGGTGTTTCGCACCGCGTCGGACTCCACCTTGGTGTGCTCATAGCGCAGGCCACCCAGAAGGGTCAGGTCGCCGACCTGATAGCTGGCCTGGGCGTAAGCAGCCTGCACCTTCTCGCTGACGTCGTAGTTGCCGGTCGGCGCGGACACGGTGGTGGTGAAGCGGCTGCGGTTGGCGCGGAAGAAGGCGATGGCCGCGTCCGCGTCGATGCGCGGATCCAGGCGGTAGCGGCCGGCGATCAGCTCCGTGGGGCCCGGCTTGTCCACCTCCGCCAGGGTGTAGGTGAAGCCCGAGGCGGCCCGGTAATTGACCTGGCTGTTGCGGAAGTCGCGGTCGCTGGAGCGCAGAACGCCGCCGAACTTCAGCTTCCACTGCGCATCGTCGTCGAACGTGAAGTCCAGCCGAGCCTGGGTGGTGCTCTCATTGGTCTTGGTCAGTGCGTCGCGGTGCTGCTGCAGCACATAGTTCGCCGGATTGCGAAGGGCGGCTTCGTTCACCGGATTGAAGGTCGGGAACAGCTTGTTGGTGGTGTCGTAGGTGAAGGCGTAGTTGGCGCCCTGGGCGTCCACCGTGCGGAACTCGACCGAGTGGTTAGGGACCTTCAGTCCGGCCAGCGAATAGACGAGGTCGCCGTCGGCATTCCAGTTCGGGGCGAAGGCCCAGGAGAAGCCCGTGCGGCCCAGGCCGATTTCGCGCGTCGTGATCGGCTGGTTCAGGTGGATGATGCCTCGGCCGCGCGCGAAGGCGCCGCTGGTCGGGGTCTGGTTCGAGACGTTGCCCAGCGGCTCGATGCGGTACTCGATCCGCTCCTCGTCGTCTTCCATGCGCGAGGCCAGAACCGAGGCGTCCCAGCGGAACGCGTCGCTGGGGCGATACTCGAGCTTGGCGTTCACGCCGCTGCGCTGCTTGGTGTTGTTGTACCAGAACAGGCGAACCTGGGTCGGCACCTGGATGCCGTTCCCGGTCGGCGAACCCGACAGCACGGGCGCGCCGGCGGCGGTGTATTCGCGCACGCTCGGATCGGCGGCTTCGACCTGGGGAATGTCGTAGTCCAGTTGCTCGTGCGAAGCGCCGATCACGACGCCCCACTGGTCCTCGGCCCCGAAGGTGCGGCCGGCGGCGAAGGCCAGGCGATACGAGGGCTTGTCGTTCCGAACGTCGCCGCTGCGCTCATACTGGCCGTACGAGGCCATGCCGTTGAAGAACGGGCTCTTGGCGTCGAAAGCGCTGCGCGTGGTGACGTTGATGACGCCGCCGATGGCGTTGCCGTCGTTCTCCGGCGTCACCGTCTTGATGACCTCCAGGCGCCCGGCCATCACCGAGGGGACGATGTCCATCGGCACGGTGCGGCCGCTTTCGTCGACCGAAGCGACCAGCGCGCCGTCGATCGTGGTGCGGTTGTAGGTCGACCGGAGGCCGCGGACGACCGGGAAGCGGGGCTCGCCCTGGTCTTCCATCACCGAAATGCCGGGGATCCGGCGCAGGGCGGCGGCGGTGTTGTGGTCGGGCAGCTTGCCGATGTCGTCGGCGGAGACCACGTCGGACACGACGAACGCCTCGCGCTTGACGGCGATGGCGGCGCGCTGGGCTTCGCGCTGACCGGTGATCACCACTTCATCGACGGTCGTCGCGTCCTGCGCGAAGGCGACGACCGGGGCGCTCAAGGCGCTCGTCGCCAACAGGCCAGCGATCACTTTGCGGGGCACGAACTGGGACACGAGCCGACTCCAACCATTGTTGGGCCCGGTCATAAGGAGGCTCGACGACGCCAAGGCTAAGGTTCCGTCGCGCTTTGGCGACAGAAAAACGAAGGTTCTGTGTCCCTCTGGAGCGCGCTGCTTGGCGCGCATAGTCAGTCACCAAAGCGCTTCTTGGGAGGTAGCCCGAGGTCGCTGAGGAGAGTTGCTATTCTAACGAAATGAGGGGCGAAGATTATAGGCCTCTCTGAGGCGGCTTTAGGATGAGGCCGGATTTCGCTCCGCAGAATGGTGGGGGAGCAAAGGATCCGGACCCTGAAATTGCGGGTTCAAGAAATCCTGAATCCGACGGCGTCGGACGCAGACGCCGCGAAAGCTGTGGAGTCGTCAGCGCAGCTTAGCTTGCGCTTCCGCGAGCAAGGCCGCGGCTTGAGCCTTGCGGCCACGATCGGCCACGTCACGGCCAGGGCGGGCCGGGGCGTTCATGGCTTTCTTTAGGGCGGCTACGGCGCCGGCATAATCCTTCTGACGGACCAGAAAATCGCCATAGAAGAAATTGGCGTCGACGCCGGTCGGGTTCATAGCCAGGGCCTTTTGGAGATAACTCCGCGCCTTGCCGGCGTCGCCAAAGCCGACCGGAAATCCCGGCACCTGGGCGTAGAGCGAGCCCAGGCTTGTATAGACCGAACCGTCCCCCAGAGCAGCGGGATTGATCTTCTCGGCGCGTTCAAGCAGCGCCTTGGCCTCCTTGGCGAGCGCCAGACCGCCAAGACCGCCCTTGGCGCCGGCCTCGGTCGCTTTCGCAATGGCTTCCCATACCAGCGGCTCCGCCCGGTTGGGGTTTTGGCGCGAAAGGCCGTCAGCGTCGGCTGCGATCCTTGCCGCCGCATCGGCCTGAGCGGACTTGTCGCCGATCTCATAATTGGCGTGCGCCCAACTGCGGGCGAGGCTGTCGATACGAGCGTCCAGGGCGTCCGCATGGGCCGCGCCCGCAACCAGGCCCGCCGACAGGGTGAGGGCGATGAACAGGGTCTTTTGCATGGGAGTTTCCGGTTGGTTCAGCGGGCGAACAGCTGGGCCGCCTTGCGGTCGTTGGCGCTGAGGGCGCGATCGACCAGGCCGGGCATGAGGGCGTTCAGGCGGACGAAGATGCTTTCTGGAAAGCCCAGATAGACGTCGCGTTTGCGCTGTTGAATCGCCGTGACGATCTGGCGGGCGGTGGCGTCCGGCGCATCCAGGTTCATCTGGGTGAGTCTTGCAAACTCCATGACCCGCTCGGTGATCATTGCTGTGCGCACCGCGCGCGGCGCGACGTAGGTGACGTCGACGCCGGTGTCGGCGAGCTCCCGGCGCAGGGCCTGACTGAAGCCGCGCAGTCCCGCCTTGGCGCTGGAATAGGTGACGAAATGGGCGAAGTTGATCGAGCCGAAGATCGAACCGATGTTGACGATCTGCCCCGACCCCCGCGCCTTCATCCCCGGTACGACGGCCTGCGAAAGGCGAACCGGAGCGACCAGATTGACCATGTAGCCCGACACCAGATGCTCTGGGTCTTCTTGCTCTACAGGGCCAAAATGTTGCACGCCCGCCAGATTGACTAGGATGTCCCACCGCCCCGTCTTGATGGCCTCAGCCGCGGCTTCCAGCCCCTGCGGATTGGACAGGTCATGATGCAGAAAGCCGTCGACGCCGGCCGGACGGGTACGACCCAGCGCCACCACATGGGCGCCGTGCGCCGTCAGATGGTTGGCGACCAAAGCGCCTAGTCCGCCTGACGCGCCGGTGATCAGGACGCTTTTGCGATCAAGCATGCGCGACCTCGCGGGCGTGAGGGATGGCGCGGAACATGTCGGCGAAACGGACGAAGATCGCCCGGGCGACCTCGATGATCGCAGCTTGATCGTCGGGGTCTTCCACCTCGTTCATCAGGTTTTCGAAGAAGGTCAGGTGCTCGAGGTCGAGCGCGCCATGGGAGGTGAGATAGCTGAAGCACTCGGGGCCAAGGCCCAGATTTTGGGCGACGGCTTCGGCGCCGTGAGTGGCCAGTTTCACACTGGTGCCCTCCAGAACGAACACCATGCCGAAGAAGCCCATCGGATTGGCGGTGTTGATGTAGTCGTAGGCGAAGTCGGTCATGGCCAGGGTCGCCGCGCGCGGCTCGCCGTTGCGGACAGCCTCCGGATCACCGCCGCAGTTCTTGATGTCGGCGAGGATCCAATGTTCGTGGCCGGTCTCCTCGGCGATGTATTCGTCAAGGGCTGCGACAAAGCGCTGGTGGGCGATATCCATCCGCGCGCGGGCCGCCTGCATCAGCGGCACGGTATGCTTCACATGGTGATAGGCTTCGGTGAGGTAGGCGATGTAGGTCTCGCGAGAGATGCGACCCATCAGCCCGTCCTGGATCTGAGGCACAGAAGCCAGACCCATCTGGCCTTCGACCGTTTCGGCCACGAGGCGTTGATAGAAGGTCACGCGAAATCTCCTGTCATGGAAGGTTCGAGGAAGTCCCTGTGGCGCGCGCTCAGCACTGCGCGCCGGGGGCGTCCGTTATTGGTCAGTTCCCCCGCCGCGACATCGAAGCCGTCGCGGATCAACCAGCGGCCGATCTGGGCGTAGGGCGGGAGGTTGGCGTTGGCGCGGGCGACGGCGCCGGCGATGGCGGCCTCGTCCATGCCCGGGATCAGCGGTACGATCAGCGCCGACAGCTCCGACTGGGCCTCGCCCAGCACGACCGCCTGGCGGATCTCCGGCTGGGCGGTGAGCTCGCTTTCCACCCATTCGGGCGCCACGTTGCGGCCGTGACTGGTGATGATGGTGTTGGTCCGACGCCCTGAAATGCGGAGGAAGCCGTCGGCGTCGATCTCGCCTAGATCGCCCGTGAAGACTGGCCCGTCGCGTGTCTCACCGCCGGCGTAGCCCAGGTAGCTGGCGCCCTCGACAACGATCTCGCCATCCTGGATGCGCGCCTGAAGGTGGGGCAAGGGACGACCGACCGTACCGGCTCTGCGCGCCGAAGGCGTGTTCAACGCCACCACCGACGCGCATTCGCTGAGGCCGTATCCCTCATAGACGGGCAGCCCCAACTCATCGGCGCGGGCCAGGAGGGACGGCGCGACCTTCGCGCCGCCGACGGCCACCAGCTTCAGGGCCGGCAAGCGCACGCCTGTGAAGGTCATCACCATCATCAGCGCGCGTAGCAGCTCAGGCACCAGGATCAGGCTGTTAGCCTGCGCCTCGCCGATCGCTGTTGCGAGGCGGGGGAGGTCAGGCCGGAAAGGATCAGCGAGGCCTAGCTGGTCGGGCGGCAGGATGTGATAGCGCCCACCGGCAAGCAGCGTCGTGTAGAGGCCGGCGACATTCTCCAGCAAGATCGACAGCGGCAGCAGCGGCAGGTGTAGTCCCGCATAGTCGGCGCCGATCGCTTCCACCAAGGCGCCCGCCACGGCCTCCATGTGCGCGCGCGACAGGCAGACGCCCTTCGGCTGGCCCGTCGAACC
Organism: Pseudomonadota bacterium; assembly: GCA_020161365.1. Lineage (GTDB taxonomy): Bacteria > Pseudomonadota > Alphaproteobacteria > Caulobacterales > Caulobacteraceae > Caulobacter. Next base: position 129,488 of record JAIUNU010000010.1, read on the forward strand.
GGAGGTATAGGTGATCTTGGCTGTACCGTGCGGCAGTGGCCGGGCCGGATAGGCGAGGGGGGTCACGCGCAGCGTTGTCCCCGCCAGACTCAGATCGCCTTCGCCGTTCTCATCCCGCTCGATCAGCAGGCAGGCGCCCGCGTCGGCCATCGCGTGTTCGCGCTGGGCGTCGGTAAAGAACCCCGGCAGCGGCAGGCTGGCCCAGCCAAGCCGCATCACCGCAAGATCGAGGATCACCCAGGCCGGACCGTTCGGGAGACGAATGGCGACAGGCGAGCCCGGACGCGCCAGCGGCGCCCATCGGAAGAGGCTCTTCGCCGCGTTCTCGATCGCGGTTTCCAACGCCGCGTAGGTCAGGGTGACGTCTTGGTCGCTCAGAGCGATGCGCCCATCGTCCAGGCGCGCCCGCTCAGCGATCGCCGACAGAACGTCTCGGCTCATGGCGTGGCCCCCAGGCTGGGGTGAAGGCGCGAGCACGGGGCGTCGATGGCCGGAGGCTCGGCCAGCAGCAACTGAGCGAGCGGCTCCAGCGCGGGCGCGATCGGGCCGGCCAGAACCTCGGGATCACGCGCATAATAGCCGCCCCAGTCGCCGGCTTCGGCGCCCAGTCGGGTGGGATCGGCGGTGGTCAGCCGCGCTGTGGGAAAGCCCACGCGCGAAAAGGTGCGGCGCAATTGCCGGGTCGCGGTGGCGACCGCATGGTCACAGCCCAACTGATGCAGATGGCGCGCCAGAGCCATGAACAGGAACAGGGAGGCGCCGGCGCTCTTGGAAGCCAGGTTGCCGATCTCGGCGACGCCGGCTCGGTCGATGGCCGCGCCCTTGGCCTTGGCGATCGCCGTCTCGACAGGATCATCGAGATAGCGCTCAAGGAAAAGCGGCGCGCTGGCGGCCAGACGAAAGCCGACCGCCGCGTGGATTTCGCCGTGTGCGTCCTGAACGCTCATCAGCGTCGGATAGTGAGCGCGTATGCGCCCGCTGAACGCCTCGGCGTAGGTCGCTTCGATATAGGCTTCGACGCGCGAACGCTCAGGCTGGAAGTGGTGATGCAGCGAGATGACCCGCGGCTCCACAGAGGTGAAACGCCGAACGCGATCGGCGTCGAACCGAAGGCGGCCGACGGCCGCGCCGTCGCTCATCATCGTCACTTCCAGCACGGGAGCCTCCTGCCCGATGGCGCGCATGGGCGCCTTTCGACCGGCAAGGACGACGCTCACGCCGGGGCGCCTCAAGGCTTTCTTCCGTTGCGCGACGGTCCGGCTTCGGAAAGATTGTCGCAGGCGCGGATTCTCGCCGCCAAGCCTTGAGGAGCGTGCTCGCGCCTTGGACGACCTCGACGTCCATCCCCTGATGTCCGCCTATCTGGAAAGGCGGGCCGATCTGTTTCGCTATTTCCGCGTGCGCCTGCGCTCTGAGGAGGCCGCCGAAGATCTGGTGCAGGACATCTATCTGAAGATCGTCAGTCGTCCTGCGGAGGCGATCGATAATCCTGTCGCCTATCTCTATCGGCTGGGCTCGAACCTGATGCTGGATCGCATCAAGGTGCGTCGGCGGGCCGAGGCGCGAGACGCCCAGTGGCATGGCGCGAATGTTTCAGATGTCGGTGGCGCCCAGATCGCCGATGAAGCCCCGGCTGACGAGGCGGCGGCGGCGCGGCTGCAACTTTCCAAGATCCTGGAGGCGGTGAAGAGCCTTCCCCCCGCCGCGCAGGAGGCCTTCCGCCTGCATAAGCTGGAAGGCCTCAGCCATGCCGAGACCGCTCAGGCGATGGGCGTTTCGCGGTCCAGCGTCGAGAAGTACATGATGGCCGGCCTGAAGCTGATCATCGCCAAGGTCGGGCGCTGGCCATGAGAGCGAGGGCTGAAATAGTTTTGAGGCGCTTTCAGCTTTGTGGCGTCATTGGGGCGAACAGAGAGGCCGTTGGCCCCTCGGATGATGGCATGACTCCATGAGCGGACCTGAGCACGAGACGAGGGAGGCGCTGCGCGACGAAGCTGTCGCGTGGCTGGTCCGCGTCCAGTCCGACACGGCCACTGCAGAGGACTGGTCGGCCCTGACCGACTGGCTGGAGGGGTCGGACGCTCGCGTCGCCGCTTTTGAGGACGCAGAGCTGATCCTGGCCGATCTGGAGATGCGCAAGGCTGAGATCGCTCAGGCCCTCTCACCGCCCGAGCCCAATGTGGTGAACTTTCCGAGGCGCGCTCCAGCGCGCCCCTCGCGACGCGCCTGGGCAGGGGCGGCGATCGCCGCGTCACTGGCCCTGATGGTCGGCGGTCCGGCCCTCTGGAACGCCTCGCAAGGGGAATTGACGACCTATGAGACGCGGCCCGGCGAGGTGCGCCAGATCGCGCTGGCCGACGGCAGCCGCGTGACCCTTGATGGCGGATCGAAGCTTTCGGTGCGCTTGGGCTGGTGTGAGCGTCGCGTTGAGATGGGTCTTGCCCAGGCCAGCTTCGATGTGGCCAAGGATGCGTCGCGCCCGTTCGTCATCGGGGTCGGCGACCAGCGGGTGCGCGTGGTCGGCACCGAGTTCAATATTCGCAACGATGCGAACAGCGTGCGTGTCACCGTTCGGCGCGGGATCGTGGAAGTCGCGCCGCGCAAGAAGACGGACGTTGCGCCGATCCGCCTCACGGTCGGCCAAGAACTTCGCCATACGCGGGGAGCGTCGACGTCCTCGGTGCGACGCGTCGAGCCCGCGGGCGCCTTTGCCTGGTCTCAAGGTCAACTGATCGCTGACAACGAGACCCTGGGCGATATCGTCGCTGGTCTCAACCGGCGCTTCTCGACTCCGATCCGCCTGGCGCCGGGTTTGGCGAACAAGCGGTTTTCTGGCGTGCTCGCGCTAGACGACCAAGACACGGTCATTGGGCTGCTCGCCAGTCACGCTGGCGTTTCGGCGCATCGTGTCGACGGGGAAATCGTTCTAAGGTAACGCGCCTTCGGGTTTCGGGAGGGGCGGGGGTTTGCGTCAGCGCGCCGGTAAGCGCCTAGGGTGGATCTTGGCCGTTGGCGTGAGCGCGGCGCCCGCGATCACCTGGGCGCGAGCCGACTCGGAGCGCGTCGCGTTCGCCATTCCGGCCGGCCCCTTCAAGGCGGCGGCCACCACGTTCGCGCTTCAGGCCAAGGTCTCGATCGACCTCAGCGCCGCCGACGCCTGCGGCGCGTCGCTAGGCTTCGTGGGGCGTGCGACGGCTGACGTCGTTATCCAGACCCTAGCCCGCGACGCCGGCTGCGCCGCCCGGCGAACAGGCCCGCGTGGCTATCGTGTGGTTCCGCGCACGGCGCAGGTGACGAGGCCTCCGCCACCCGCCTCCCTTCCGTTGGGCGAGCCAGAGATGGCGCCGCCGCCGCTGTCCGAACTTGTAATTGTCGCGACCCGTCGCCTGGCGCGGGCGGATCGCCTAGCCTATTCGATCAGCGTCCTCGACGAACGGGCCATGGCTTCGCGGGGTGTCCGCGACACGACGGATCTGGCGCTGACGATCCCGTCCATGACGGTCACCAACCTCGGCCCCGGCCGGGACAAGGTCATCCTGCGAGGCCTGTCGGATGGGCCGCTCACCGGCCAGACCCAGTCGATGGTCGGGATCTATCTCGATGACGTGCGCCTGACCTACAACGCCCCTGATCCTGACCTCTTGCTGGTGGATGTCGCTCAGGTCGAGGTGCTGAGAGGCCCGCAGGGCGCTCTCTATGGGGCTGGATCGCTTGGAGGCGTGCTGCAAGTCACCGCGCGCCGGCCCGACACCAGCCGGTTCGACGCGTGGGTGTCGGCCTCCACGTCGGCGACGGCGGGCGGCGAGCGTGGCGGCGGCGCCTCGGCCATGGCGAACATACCTCTGTTCAATGGGCGAGGAGCCGCTCGCGTGGTCGGCTACCTTGAGCACTCGGGCGGCTATATCGACGATCCGCAGCGTGGCCTCACGAACGTCAATGGCACGAAGCGCTCCGGCGTTCGCGTTTCAACCACGACGACGCTGGGCGGGGGCTGGGACGCCGAGGCCGGACTGGTGGCGCAGGCGATCCAAACCGACGACACCCAGTACGCCCAACGCGGGGTGGGGACCTATGCGCGACGCAACCGTCTTGCCGAACCGCATGACAATGACTTCTTCCAGGCCCATCTCGGGTTCAAGGGTGCGCTGAAGGGGCAGGAGGCGAAGCTCACCTTGGCGGTCGTACGCCATGATATCGCCAGCCGCTACGACGCCAGCGCTGCGCCGCCGATCCCGATGACCGCCGGCGCGCCGGTGGCGTTCGACGACGACAACCACGTCGGCGCGGTGATGGCCGAAGCATCCGTGGCCTCCTCGCCAGAGCAGCGCATTCAGTGGCGGACAGGAGCATTCCTCGCTCGGACCCGTCAGGGACGTGAGGGCGTCCTCGTTCTGGCTGACGCGAGGCCGACGGTGCTGGCGCAAGAGAGCCGCCGCGACGTCCTCGGCGAAGCCGCCTTGTTCGGCGAGGCCATTGGGCCGCTCGGGGGCGGGTGGAGCCTGACACTGGGCGGCCGACTATTTGCGACCCGCAGCGAGGCGTCCAGCCGAGCGGTGGCCGGGGCTGGCTCAAGCATGTTTCGCGGCCGGCAAAGCTATTTCGGTTTCGCGCCGAAGGTGGTGGTGTCCTACGCGCCGAACAGCGGAAGCTTAGTCTACGCACAGGTGTCGGAGGGGTACCGATCGGGAGGTTTCAACACCGCGATCCTGCCCAGCCAGGTCTTCGACACGATCGGCGGGCAGCCGCAGCGGCGTTATGAAGGTGATGAGCTCTGGAACTTCGAGTTGGGGGCGAAATCGGTCCTGCTGGACGGACGCCTGCGATTGCGCGCGGCAGCCTTTCAGGCGCGATGGAAGAGTATCCAGAGCGATCAGCTTCTGCCGTCGGGTTTGCCCTACACCGCCAATCTCGGCGATGGCGTCAATCTCGGCATCGAGTTTGAAGGAGGCTATGTCGATAACGGCTTTAGGCTGGACGCCAGCTTCCTGCTTAACAATCCTGAACTTGAAACCGTGAACCCAGCCTTCCCCGGTCGTCAGGACTTTGGCTTGTCGGGTGTCCCCAAGGTCGCAGCGTCCATCGCGGGGGGCTATGATGGGCGGCTGTCGGCCGCCTGGGGATGGGGCGTGGATTTGCGCGCCGCCTATGTGGGCCGCTCGCGCCTGGTCCTGGACGCTGCAACGGCGCCGACGATGGGTGACTATACGTCGGTTCGCGCAGCGCTGAAGGCCCAATCCGAGCGCGTTACTGTTCGCCTTGCGGCCGACAATATCTTCGGGAGCAAGGGAGACACTTTTGCATACGGAAACCCGTTCTCCTTGAAGCTGTCGCCCCAAAGCACGCCGCAACAACCCAGAACCGTCACTTTGGAGTTTAGGGTGCGGTATTAGCGAGAGGCGGGAGGACCTGCGGCCATCCCCGACCGGGCAAAGGGTAAGGGTGCTATCCAACAAGCCGACCGCGCAGCACCTCCAGCGGATCTCGCCGTAAGTTCGGAATATTGAGGCGCTCGGAAGTCTGCTTTTTGCTGCGGACAAGGCGCGACCTTCGTCGCGCCCATGGCGTGGCGTTTCTGGAGCCGTCATCTCTGCGAGAAGACGTCCTGCTCAAGGCCTCGAGGGATGTCGACGTTATTCGCCTTGCACTCGCCGTCTGCGGTCGCGGGGCAACCGCTCCGCTCAGCGGCGCATTCGAGGTCGATGGAGGTGTGACGCCTCACGGTTCAGGCACGTGCGCTGACCGGTTCGGTCAGTTGGACGCGGCGGCGCGGTCGAGCAGGGTTTCAACTTGGGCTGTGAACGGTTTGCCGGCCTTCTGATCAGCGAGCACTCCGAGGTCGACATAGTCGCGCCACGCGGCGATCTGGTCACCGCGGAACTCCAGCACGCCGGCATAGGGCAGGGCCATGCGTTTGCCGTCGCCGGTGCGATACTCGTCGACGCCCTCAAGGAACAGCCGGTCGCCGGACTCGGCGTGGGCGAAGATCCGCCATTGGATGTCGTGCATGTCGGCCTGCAGTTTCCGCAGCAGCTTTTCGGCCGCCGCCTTGCCCCGCACCGGCGGCAGGCCCGGCGCGGCGTAGTGCCAGACGATGTCGTCGGTCATGTGCGCCAGGACCGATGGGATATCCTGCGCCTGCCACGCGGCGATCACCCGCGAGAGAATAGGGAAGAGTCGGGACATGGGCGCCTGGGCGTGCTGATGGTGAACTAGCGGGTCGCTGCGACCAGCTGGGCGGTCTTGGCGGAGTCGAGGTACTCGTCGAGGCGCGCGATCTTGCCGTTCTCGACGCGGACGACGACGCAGGCGTCCATCGCCCAACGCTCTCCGTTCGGCAGGGTCGCCTCCAGCACGTGCTGCTGCAGAAAGCCGTCCGGCAAGGGCGCGATGCGCTGCACCCGATAGGTTCGGTCTGGCAGGGTTCTGACGAACCAGGCCAGCGACTTCAGGTTCTGGTCGACGGTCTGTTCGACGTCGTCGATGTTGTGCCAGATCTTGGCGTCCGGGGCGTAGAAGGCGCGGACGGCGTCGGCGTCGCCCGCCTGGATGGCGGCGACAAAACGCCGGGCGAGGTCCACGTAGTCGATCTGTGACACGCTCGCCCCCTAGCGGCCGGTGCTGACGCGGTCGCTGGTCAGCGCGCGCCGCATGGCCATTTCCAGGCCCTTAGGATCGCGCGCCAGATGGGCGCGCACGTCGATGGCCATGAAGTCGGTGTCGATCTCGTCGGCCCCGCGCTTCAGTGCTTTCAGACCCGCCTGGGCGATCGTAGCCGGCGCCTCCTTGAAGCCTTCGACATGGCTGGCCATCCGGGTGTCGACCGAGCCGACGATCAGGGCCAGCACATGGGTGTTCTGGGGCGCCAGTTCCGCGCGCAGGCAGGTGGTCATCGCACGCGCCGCGAACTTCGACGGGCTGTAGCCGCCCATGCTGGGCACCGCCACAAGGCCGCCCGCCGACAACACATTGATGATCGCGCTTTTCGGCGCCTTGGCCAGGATCGGGGCGAACGCCCGGCTCATGGCGAGCGGGCCGAAATAGTTGACCTCCATCTCCTGGCGCGCGGCGTCCATATTGGGCGCGCCCATCAGGGTCTGCATGGTGAAGGCGCCGGCGTTGTTGACGAGGATGGTGACATCGGAGCACTGCGCCGCCGCCGCCGAGATCGTTGCGGCGTCGCTGACATCCAGCCGCAGCGCCGTCACCCGGTCGGGGGCCTCTGCGACAAGGTGGGCGGCGCTGGCCGGATCACGCGCGCCGACATAGACCTTGGCCGCGCCTGCCGCCAGGAATGCGCGCACGAAGGCCTCGCCAATACCGCGATTGCCGCCCGTAACCAGGACGATGCTGTCCTTGATGTCCATAAGCGCCGGCTCCTCCCTCTCGAATCTGGCGAGCGACCAAGATCTTCGTCCTGGTCCGCTGGCGACCTTTATGAGAAGCCTAGCACCATGGTCTTGTTATGCAAGCGACGTCGGGCCCAAGTGTGACGGGGGGCGAGATCGCTCACACGCCGGCAACGCCGCGTGCAGGCTGGAACGATCACGCGATCCGCGTAGGCGCTGACAGCCTTGGTGGCGACGGGCGCAGCGGTGCCTAAGTCATAGATTTTGTGCGTCGCCTTACGGGAGCAGCAGGCGCGGTGCGGACGTCAAATGACCGGGAAGTGGACGGGCCTATTTGCAGAGCCACGGCAGCTCTTCAACACCAGATTAGAGAAGGTGCAGGGGCAGCGCCCCAAGTCGGCTTCAGCGGAAGCCTAGATCTCCTTGCGGAGAATGGTGGGTGTACAAGGATTCGAACCTTGGACCCGCTGATTAAGAGCCCTTGAATCCAAGGGGGACGAAAGCCCGCAATTGACCGCAATTCCTTACGGAGCAACCAGTTGGCGCGCGCTCTTGGACCCGCTCGCGCGGCAAATACCCGCAATTAGCCGATGACCGCCGACAACGCCCCAGGGGCATTTCAGGGGCGGCTCAGTCAAAGCTGGTTGGCGTTGATCCGACAAAGATCTTGGAGCGGTGCTTAGATTTTTTCCGCAAATTCGAGTGAATCACGGCAGGGGCTGTGTAAGAGCGCCCGCGCGTTTCCGGGTTGTACTTTTGGCCAACGCAGTACCGCTTCTCGCGCTGAGGTCGATGAATTGAGATTGGACCACTTTTGGTGTGGACGGCGCGACTTTCGGGTGACTAACTAAGGTCTAGCTAGTTTGACGCGATGCGCACTGGGGGGCTCTCATGAAACTTGCCAGCAGACTGACCTTGGCTCTTTGCATACTGGCTACCAGCGCCAGCGCGGCAGAGTTCACCGTGCGCGGCGTCGGCGCGGTGACCATCAAAGGCAAGGATCCACAGACGGTGCGTGCTCTGGCTACCCGCGAGGCCAAGCGCAAAGCGGTAATCGCAGCCGTCGAGAAGATTCTGGGTCCAGGCGCTTCGGCAAACCCCAGCGTGGCGCAGAGATTGGAAGCGATCGTCGAACAGGTCGGTGACGACTCCATTTCCGACTCCAGCGCTCAGACGGTGGCCGGAAGCTTTGAAGTCTCGCTTGCACTGAGCCTAGATGATCGCTCTTTCCGCGAACTGCTCTCTGACCAAGGCGTGGCGCTCAACACCCAGACCGCGCGCAGCTACTCGATCCTGGCGGTCATGGACGAGTACCGCACCACACCGCGTGACCTACAAGCGCCGCTTGAGGAGCTGGTCGAGTTCAATACCCGCAAGGGAGCAAGCTTCTCCGACCGATCGTCCGAAGGCGCGGCCTCGCGCTCCTCTAGCGCCGCCGCCTATCGCTCGTCCTCTTCGATCGACGCGCAGAACGCTCAAACCAGGAGCGCCAGCGGCCGCTACTCTGATAGTTTGCGCGCCAATGGCTCGTCCTCAGCCAGCGGCGCATCGCGCGATGCCAATCTCTCGGCTTCGCAATCGGGTCGTGTGGACGCTAGTTCCAGTGGTCAGTTCTCGGCCCGCGAAGCCAGCGCTAGTTCGGTGCGTGGCAACACCAGCGCGGCAGGCGCGACGGCACGCTCAAGCGCCTCGTCGAGTTTTTCCAAGACTGACGTCCAAGCGGAGGTTCACGATGATCTCTCCTATCGGCGGTTGGTGAAGTACCAGCCGCGCGCGACCGGTCCTGAACGAGTTAGCCAGACATACGGCGCCCTGATGGGGCAGTTGCAGGGCTATGACCTGCGAGTGCTCGACAACGATGTCTTCAAGAGCCGCTACTTCCAGGGTCAGCCTTTAACGCTTGACCGCATGACGAATGGCGGTGAGCTGTCGCGTTATGTCGCCTACGCCAAAACCGATCAGGGAGCAGACTTCTTCCTGGCGGGTACCTCGGTGATCGTCGACAGCGGCATTAGCGCCACGACAAATCAGTATACCTGCAGCGGCGTGGTGACGGTGAAGGCTTATGCCACGGCCGACTCCGAGTTGATCGCGTCCGATACCCTGTCGGCCTACGGCGCAGGCGGCAATTCGGACGCTTGCGCCTCTGATGTGGCTCGCAAGTTGGCGCTAGCGATCGGTCCAGAGATCGGCGGTCAGGTCCAGACCTACTGGAAACGGCGCTCGGTCTATGGACGCGAGTTGGTGCTGCGCCTGACGGGTCAATTCCTGCCCCTACCGGTCCGCGCGCGGTTCAGCCAGACGGTGAGCAGCCTGCCGGGCGTGGAAAGCAGTGTCCAGCGCGCCTCCGGATCGGGTGAGATCGAACTGACTGTCTCCTATAAGGGGACCATGCCAATCGACCAGGCGCTGGCCACGGCCCTCGCCAACGACCCGGCCTTTGCCACACTCGACTCGCGGACCGATGGTCAGCGTGTCTTGCTCTGCATGGGCCCTTGCAAGCCGGGGGGCTGATTTTGGCTTCCCGCCTTCCGGTCCTAATGGCCGCTAGCTTAGCGGCGATCGTCATCCCGGCGGTGGCTCGCGCCGCCGATCCGCCGCTCTATGTCGTCGATGCGGTGTTCGTGCAGACGGGAGCGGCTGACGCTGTCGAAGGCGCCCAGGCCGCACTGACTTCCCGCGCGGCCGGCGCTCTGTTCAAAACACAATTCCGGCAGGCGTATCCCTCCGTCGTCGATCGGATCGACGATGGCGCCCGCACGCGTACCTTTGTGGTCTCACTTCAGGTGCCGCGCGTCTCGGAGTATGCGATCGCCAAGGTCAATGGCACGGTCGAGCGACAGCTCTTCCTGACCGCCAGTCTCTACTTCACCAACGTCGTTACCGGTGAGGTGCTGTTCACCTACAACGCTACGGCCTATCGGGCAGACGTGTCGGCGGTCAATGCTCCGGCGCCCAGCGTGGAAACCCGCCAGGCCCGTCTGCTTGAGCTCTATCAAAGCCTGACCGCTGATCTCGTCCAGAAAAGCCGGAAGGCCTTCAGGCCATTTGAGATCAGCGCCAGCGTTCAGAAAGGTGTGGGCGACCTCGTCCAGCTCGACAAGGGCGCAACTGACGGCCTCTCCGTAGACGACGCGCTTGTGTCGCCCTCTGGTGAGTTGAAGGTTGTCTTCGTCGAAGGGCGCTACGCACTTGCCAGGCCCCAGTTGGGCGGAGCCCCGCACGCCGGTTCGACCTGGACCAAGTATTCCACCAATCGCTTGGCCGATGTCGCCCGCCCCCGCGCGATCGTGCGCATCGCTCAGAATGGCTCGCCGTTCGCAGACGTCGCTATCGAGCAGATGATTACCGATAGTCTCGGTGAGGCCGCTCCCATCACCATCATCCCCGTCAACCCGGCCTTCTCTCAGGTCGTCGAGACGGTTCGCCAGAGCACAGATATTCGGGCTGACCGTTTCACCGTGCGCAGCGCGCCCGACCTATTCGTGCGTATTAGCGTCTTGCCTCCTTACGCCTACGAGCTGCCCACAAACCTAGCCTACAAGACCGTCCGGGTGACCCGGTCGGTGGTTTTGGCCGAGGTGGTCGACGTCCAAGGGCGCGTTCAGTTCGCTGGGCTTGGCCAGAGCACCCTGCGTGACGAGATCACCGAAGGCATGGGCTATGAGCGCCAGGCCCGTTTCGAGGTAGCGATCCGCAACGCACTGCTCGATCTGGCGCGCGGAATAAGCACTGGTCTTAAGCCAGATCGGGCCGACCTGGTGGTCAAGGAATCCGCCGACAAGACTTTCTCCGTCGCAGATCCGAAGGGCCTCCTGCGAGCGGGTATGTCGGTTTTGGTTTTACGGGGGGGAGCCGAGCTCACGCCGATTTGGTCGGCGACGATCCACACCGCCGGCCAGGGACGGGCGGACGGCACCCTGACCATGCCGTTTTACGCGGGCGCTTCCACCGTACGGCCGGGCGACCTCATACGCGTGACCCGCTTGGGCCGCCTGTCGCCATTGGGCGTAGCGCGAACGCGGCCTTGCGGCACCAGTGAAAGCCTGGGCGCGCTAAAGTTGCCCGCGTTCGAGGCGACTGCCCTAAATCGATGGGCTAGCGGCGCTAGCCAGGATGTAGACCTTTCACAAGTTGCTGCGGACGCCTCTAAGGCCCTGGAGGCCACAGGGCTCTTTAAGGCTTCAGACGGGATCGCCGGCGAGACTGCAAAGATCTGCGTCGAACCGGTGGTACGCGCAGATCTAATCCAGGAGGCCTGCGATCCGCAGGGCGTCTGCCGCAGCGATATCACCCTAAGGGTGACCTACCGTCTGCGTCGCGATGGCCAAGTCATCTTCCGAGATGGCCTGGAAACCGTTGTTCACACGGCCGGCTATCCCAAGCATACGCCGCCCGCCGATCGCGAGATCCTGGTCGAAAACGATGTGTCGCTAGCCTCTGCGGACCTCGCGCAGGCTCTGGCAGCCAAGCCGGAATTTCAGAAGGCCCTGCTGGGCCAATAGAAGGGGGAAATCATGAAGGCCATCAAGACGCTCGTCGTCGCCGCCGGCGTCCTACTACTACTGTCGGACCAAGCTCATGCTCAGTTTGGCGCCTTGACTTCGAAAGTGCCTAACCTCGGCAATCGCAGCTCCGGCGGGAGTGATGTCAACGGGTTCTTGGCCAGCGCCCAGAAGGCTGAGGCGTTGACCCGAGTCTCCGCAGTCTCGCTGCTGGAGTCTATTAGCTCAAAAGAAGAAGCAGCCGCGCTGCGTGCGCGCGTTACGGCAGCGGAAGCGGTGTCTGATCCCAAGGAACGCGAGGCCGCCTTGCGCCAGGTCTCTACCGACGCCACCGCGCAGTTAGCCGCGACCGATTTCGCCACCAAGAGCAAGGAGCTAGAGGGCAAGGCCACTGAGGCTCAGCGTCGCCAGATCGGCGTTTCGGTCTACAATCTCGCCTTGGCGATTTTGATGGACCGCCAAGCGATTGAGCAGGGTAGGGGTCTTCTCAGCAATCCGATGTCGTTGACCCAGGGCGGAAGCATCTTGAAGGCCAAGGAGGCGTCCAGTGCCATCGGCGGTCAGATGGTCAACCTCTCGAAGATTGGCCTTGGTCTGCCCAAGCTGATGTCGGTCGGCAAGCTAGCCGCTTTGCCAACGAGCGCGGCGGATACGCCCAAGAGCATTGCTGACTAGTTCTAGTCCGGCGGGAGCCGCACATCACGGCTTCCGCCGATGCGATGTACCGTGTCCGCAGCGTTTGGTTCGGCTGGCCTGCGAAGCTAGGGTGCTCAATCGGGCACGTTAGCTCCACTAAGTGAGGACGTGAAGGTGATTGGCTGAGCTGCCAGTCACCTGCGGCAGTCAGATCGCTTTCCGCACAAGCTCTGCGGGCTCCACGCCCAGGGCGGTCGCCAACCGTTCTAGTGCCCGGACGCTCGGGTTTCTTGTCCCCCGCTCCAAGTCGCTGAGGTAGGCGCGCTTCATGCCGGCGTCGAGGGCGAGCTGCTCCTGCGACATGCCCAGCGCCTTGCGGTGGGCACGCACGTTTTGGCCAAGAAGCTGCACCAAATCCATGCCCGGAAAGGGCCAGCGAAAACTGCATTGCGCTGCCCCCTAATCGTGTCATTTTCGCCGGTGTTGAAACTTCTAGGGGGCAAAATGCTCGATCTACAATTTGGACGTCATGCTGGGCGTGTTGGTGTCGCCGTGGCTTTCCATGTCGTCGCGTTCGCCGCTCTGGCGGGATGCGAGAAGGCGCCGGAGGCAGAAAAGGAAGCGCCGGCAGCCGCCGCTGAGAACGCACCGACGCAGGACGTGGTGTCCATGGCCGCTGGAAGCATGGCTCCGCCAGAAGCGTTCTTCCGCCAGTGCCTGCGATCTCAGGGTTTCGATGGCGTGATTGAAGATTTCAGCGTGGGGACAATCCAGGTCAACGAGTTCATGGCCGTGATCGAGGGCAATCCGAGTGCCACAGTCACCTGGGATCAGGACGTGGATGGCGCCCCCATCCTGCGGGATGTGATCACCGACCGCGTGAAGGGCACGGAGATGACCGTGGATCTCAAATTCCAAGAGTTCGGCGACGCTGCCCCTTCCGATCACTGCGGCCCAAAAGAGGTCGCGATCACCCGGGTGATCCTGAACGGCATTGAGCTGCAGGGTGTCGACAAGATCGTCTTCGTGGACAATCTCGCAAAGAAGGCTCGGCCCTAAGAAATGGACGCCGGCCCTTGCGGGCCGGCGTCACTGAGGGGAGGAGGCAGGCTCTTACAAGGGGATCGCTATGGCCATTTTCCTCTTGCTCAAGCCCTCCTTCTTCCCTTCTACCTTTCTTCTTCTAGCCCATCGCTAGCGTCTGCTATCCCATTGTCAGCAAAGCCTTTTGCAGCCTGGGCAAACTCACATTTCAAAAAGTACCAGGAACTCCGGTGCGATCTGACCAGCGGGCCATCTGGACCGCAAAGAGAGTCGAGGAGGCGCCGAAGACCGGAACGCGGCTTGGCTCCTTTCGCCCAATAGCGGCCATCGAGCACCAAGCTCTGATACACTCTGTCGATTTCGGCGCGGTCTTTCTCCTTAAGGCGATACCCACCCGGTACCGGCGCACCGGCTCTCGCCTGCAGTAGCGGCGTTAGCTCCAGAGCAAGCTGCATGACGGGCCTGGAACGTTCGGTAACCGCTTTGACCTGCTCAAGGGCCGCCACACCGACGTCGCGTGCCGCAACAAGGAACTCTGTAAGCGCATCGGCCGCATGGTTCCCGTTGAACGGTATTCTCTTCGCACTGCAGAGCTTCTTGATGCTCTGGCGGTTGGTGCAGGCCACCTCAAGGCGCACGAGCTTGGGCGTTTTGGGATACACTTTCACCATTTCGCCCAGCTTCCGATGGCGAAAGCGGGCGGTGGGCACAGTGGCGGTTCGTGAAGAACCCGAGAGATACAGGTCGTGCTTTGTGATGCGCCGTTGGCTGATCGCGGCGTGGCTCACCTGCTGAACGGTGAGGAATGCGTCAGTCTGTCGGAAATCGTGCGCCGCTTCGGCTGAACGGAGCCAAAGTTCCTCTTGGAGGACACGCGTGCCTTCGGGCATCAACTCGAGGATCGTGTCGCGAGCAAGGTCAACAATCTCCGCGGTGAGCGCGACGGTGCGTTCAAGAAACACGGCATTCAGCGCTTCTGGATTTGGCATAAAGTTGGCCTGGCCGCACAGCGATTTCGCAACCACCTCTGGGAACAGCAAAGCCCTAGTGACAGTAAATGGATTGACCGTCAGCGAGCTTGGACCGGTGATGTGCACACCGTCGGCGGTGGGGTGCAAAACCAAGTCCAGCTGTGCTGTGCCAAGCGGGCGACCGTCGTCAATCAGAGGTAGCGCGAAGCTCACTCCGTCGTTGCCAAGCCTGCGGATTTTCTTGGGATCGAAGCCGAACTCCTGAGCCCGCTCTATCAGCGCCAAGCACGAGACCGGACTGACCGACACGATGAAGAGATCTAAGCCGAAGCTTAGCAAGTCCGGGATGAAGAGCGGAGCGTCTAGCTCCTCAAGTCTGGAAAATGGTGCTTGTTCCAATTGATGAATCCAGGAATGCGGCGCCGGCCAGAGCCGGCGCCGCGCCATCAAAATCTCAGGGCGACCTAGTTCGCTGTCTTCCTTGAGCTTAGGCAGTCCGTCAGTTCCGGGTGGTTTTCAGCGAGGGCGCTCACGAGCTCGATCCAGTGTCTTACGGAGAAAAGGTCGACTTGGAACAGCGGGAGGCG
The DNA here is from genome assembly GCA_020161365.1 of Pseudomonadota bacterium. Classification (GTDB taxonomy): domain Bacteria; phylum Pseudomonadota; class Alphaproteobacteria; order Caulobacterales; family Caulobacteraceae; genus Caulobacter. The sequence continues at coordinate 144,577 of JAIUNU010000010.1, forward strand.
GTAGGGCGGGAGCAACTGCAAGGTCAGCTCATTCCACTGTCGAGTTTCATTCCCGACCTCAAAGTCGAGGGGGTGCCACTCACCCATTTCCGTCAGCGTGGAGGCGAAGCCCTCGTCAAGGTCCGGGAACCCGAACTTTATGCCAAGATCAATATTCGGCCGGTTTCTGTAGCCTTCCATCCATTCCTGAACGTGCGGCCGACTGTACGTGCTGACCCAGCTATTCAAGCAGAACGCCGAATTGAATTGGGGGCCGATCAGGTTCACCAGTGCTTCGCTGTTGAGCGGCTTCGTCGTGTAATTCATGGGCAACGTAACGGTCTTTGAGCCTTTGCAATAAGCTTCAAAAACCTCGCGCTGCTGCGGCAACAGGGTGGCGAGCTTCCGTGAATTAGCTACGGGTTCTTGCTCAATGACGATCTCCAGGATTTGGGTGTCGAACAGGAACCCGTCGTCGAGACGCGTGTGCCGAAACATCGTCGACAGCTGACGGTGCGCGGCAGTCAAATTCGGAGAATTGAGCTCCTTGCTACGGTACTTCTTGCTTTTCATGGCGTTCATCCATGCCCTCCGTCCGGCCATTCAGCGAATGGCAGGGTCGGGTTGAAGTGGGGCTGCCTCGGCAGCGTTCAGGTGATTTTCAGCGACCCGGAGCGGTTCGGCTCAGGGGGATCAGGGCGCCGCGAGGCACCGTTCCATTGCTGTTGCGGACTCCGCCGCCGTAGGCGCCAACCCGTGTTGACGCGAAAATCGTCCCAGAAGCGCCGAAAGCGCATTTTCCAGAACTCGCGGCTTCCGCCGCGCTGAGGACGCCGACCCTTGCCGGCGCGAGACATTCCCGCAGCGTTGATTGCTAACGCCATTTCGGGAGCGGCTATCGCCGCTTGAGCGCCAATTTCAATTGGCGAGAGAGGGGGGGGAGGCTCCCTGACTAACGCAGGAACGCCATTTGGCTTGGGTCCGGTTTCGCCTGTTTGCGCTCCGTATTAGTGCGACGGTCTCCGGGGTATCGCATGATTTCGCACGTGTAAAGTGGCTCAAGCGAAAATGAATTCCCACCGCATAATGCATTCTAAAAGAGAATTTTCATGAGATAATGACTTTAGCGCGATTTCGACTTTGTACTACTCATAACGCGGCGAATGGCATGCTCCTTGAGGTGTCTCGCGCTTCTGAATAACTCCCCCGGCCTCACGCTAGAGTGCTTCCCCGGTCTAGGAGACTCTGCGCAAAGCAGAGGGTGGGCTAGCCGACCGCTCTTCGGTCGAGGCTGGTGCCTCGCGTGATTGCCGAATTCGAGTGGATCGATGATCACATTTCATTCCTGAGCCGCCGTTCCGAGCGGCTCTGAATGGAAACTCCCATGACATCCGCATTGCCAACCCTGGCCGAGGTGAGGGCGCGATTCATCGCGCCTGAAGACGATCCGCCTTCTGCCCCGGTGGTCTGCACGCTTGCAGGCGCCGCGCCGGGCTCGGAAGGGGAGAGAGTTCTCCGCTACCTAGGCACCCTGGGCGTCCGGCCCAAGACCACGAGCGAGGTCTTCCAACACATCCACGCCCTGGAGGATGAGGAGGACTTGGCCGCCTTCGAATGCCAGGAAGGCGTCGCCGTCACCCAGGCCTCCGAGGGCTGGTGGCTGCTGTTCGTGGAGGAACGGGAGCAATGAACGCCATCCTCGTCGAGACCGACAAGCTGCTGCCCCTGTGGTCGACAGAGGGAAGGGCGACTGAGGAGATCGTGCTGCCGTTGCGTCTGGCCAGCCGTTGGCACCGCCTGACCTGGTACCCCGTCGAGCGCACCGGCGATGTGCTCTACGGCCTCACACTGCGCACGATCCCGGAGTGGCGCTACTTCCACCTGTCTGAGCTGACAGCCGCCTACGGCGGGCATGAGGTGCGACTGGACGTAGCGCATGTGCCCCGGCGCACGCCCTCAGTCGCCGAGGTGCGCATCCACGCGCTTGACGACCTCTCGCCCTTCATCCCGACCCGCCCGATCAAGCCGTAGGGAGCCCCATGCACACCATCATCTGGACGATTGGGAGGATTGCCAAACGTCTGCTCTCTGACACCGAAGTCGATGGTTCCGTGGCGGGCGCCGTCCGCGAGGCCAACGGCGAGGCGTCCGACTTTAGCCTCATCAAAATCATCATCAACATCGTGCTCCCCAGCGGGCGCTGATCTCAACAAACCCAGCAGAAGGGCGAGCGGCTCCAGCCGCTCGCCCTTCTGCGTTTCTGGAGACTGCTATGATCCAAACCTACGTCGTCGCCTTCGCAAGCGCGCTGGGCGCCGAAGTGACCTGCAGGACTGTCGACCTTGCCCCCCGCGAAGTCGACGAGCTTCTCGACCTCTTCGCCTGGCTGCGTCACCAAGGCTCGATCGTCGCCTTCTCAATCCAGCCTGCCAACGGCAGGATGTGCGCCGCGCGCATGCACACGCTGCTGCGCCAGTTGTTCGATGGCTTGCTCATCGACGTCTGCCTGAAGGCGGATCCGATCGAAGACGAGGTCGCGCCGGCTTTCCTCGTCCCCGTTTGGCCTTTCGACCATGAGTTGGAGGGCATGCCCGCGTCGACCGCCAAGTTCCTGGGGTTGGAGCTTGAATTGCGGGCGACGCCCTCCGATGTCGTGGAGGAGGGCTGCTTACTGCCCGGACGCCCTGGCCTCTGGATGGTCAGCGCGCGTCCCATCTGTTCTGGCGAACTTGCGCGCAAGTTTCCGCCAACACCCCAATAGACCGACGATCACCGTCAAATCCCCCAACATCACGGAGAACCTGAATGCCCACCATCTCGCGTGGGCTTGTTTCAAACCCGCCGGCCGTGCCGGAGGGCAAGAACAAGCTGCGCGTCTTTGACGACAAGATCCGGGGCTTCTTTATCCAAGTGCGCCCCAACGGCAGCGTGACCTTCTATCTTCGATATCAAGACCAACGATGTCGCCAACGCGAGGTACGTATTGGGCGTCTGGGCGACATCACCGTTGATCAGGCACGCAAGCGCGCCCAGGACCTGCGGGCTGAAGCCGCTCTTGGCGGAGACCCCGCCGGAGAGCGGGACAGGCTCAAGAACGTGTCCACATTCGGCGACTTCATGGAGAGACGGTATCTGCCTCATGTCAAGGAGCGCCTCCGGTCTTACCGGGACCAGGAGAGCTTCTACCGCCTTCGCCTGAAGGCTCACTGGGGCAATCGGCGCCTGGACGAGATCAAGGCGGCCGACCTTGCCGCGCTCCAGGACAAACTGCGTCGCGAGGGTCTCTCCAACGCGACGGTCAATCGCTACACCGCCGCCATCCGCCGCGCTTTCAACCTGGCCCTGCGCTGGGAGGTGTACGAGGGGAAAAACCCCGCCGTCCACGCCGAGATGCGCCGCGAGCAACACCGCGAACGCTACCTCGGCGAGGTCGAACTCAGGGCCATGTTCCAAGCGCTGAAGGAAGAGCCCAGTGAGACGGCCGCCAATGCCCTCGCGCTCTTGGTCGCCACGGGCGCCCGGCGTGGTGAGGCGCTCGGCGCGCGGTGGGAGCACATTGACTGGGACCGGCGCCTCTGGGTGGTGCCCATGTCAAAGAGCGGCCGCCGGCGGCATATCGTGCTTTCGGACGCCGCTCTTGCGATCCTGCGGCGCCAGGAACGCCGAAGGCTGCTCAGCCCCTGGGTCTTCCCAGGGCCAGACCCCAAGAAGGCCTTCTGCAATCTGGCCAAGCCTTGGGCTCGGGTGAAGGCGCGGGCGGGCCTTGATCCCGACCTTCGCATCCACGACCTGCGCCACACCTTCGCCAGCATGCTGGTGGGGAAGGGGCGCAGCCTGCAGGAGGTCGGGACTCTCTTGGGTCACAGTCAGCTCAGCATGACCCAGCGCTACGCGCACCTTGAGCCAAGGCGGCTGATCGAAGCCGCCAACGAGGCCCTTCCGGACTTCAACCGGGTCTAGGCCAGCAACAGCACTTTCAAACAGAAGGCCCCGAGGCATCGCCCGGGGCCTTCTGTTTTTTGGAGACGATGATGACGCGCAAGACGATGTCGACCGTGATGGACCATCCGCGCGCCCTGCCTGGCAATGCGATCGAGAAGGCGGCCCTGGCGGTCGTAATGGCGCCGCTGCTGACGCCGGCCCAGGTCGCCGACATGCTCACCGTGAGCAAGCGGACGCTGGAGCGGTGGCGGATGACGGGCGAGGGGCCAGAGTACGTGGCGCTCAGCCGCAAGGTGGTGCGCTACGATGCGGCGGCGTTGGCGGCGTTTGTGGAGGGGCGGCGGCGGATGAATACCGTTGCAAGAGCAGTTTGAGCGACCACGCAGCACGAACACGCCCATCGCGTGCGCGCTCGAATTGTCGCAAGCTAAGCGGATGAATGCGAGGCGAGTCGCCGGTGTTGTGGATCAGGGCGCGAGCGGGACCCAGACCCCAGCGGACCTTGAACGGACCTTCTCCGAAGCCGGAGAGGGGGACGACACGCCCTCGTCGGTCGCGCGGTATCTGCGCCAACGGCGCGGGGAGAAGCAGGACTGGCCCTGGCTGTTAAAGTCGGCCCTGGTGGTCATTCTGAACGAAGCTGGAGCAGGCAAGACCTGGGAAATCCGGCGCCAAGTCCAGAGGAAGACTGCCGCAAGAGAGGATGCTTTCTTTCTGCCGTTGGAGCGGTTGGCGCGCCACGAAGGCGACCTTCTATTCGAGACCCCCGAACAGGCGCACAATTTCAGGCGCTGGCGAAGCTCGCGTCGCACCGCGACCTTCTTCCTCGATGCGCTGGATGAGGCCAAGCTCCCCAGCAGCGCCGACGCCCATCCCTTGCATATAGCGCTCCGCCGCCTTGAAGCCATGATCGGTGATCGCGCCTGGGGGCGTGTGCGGTTGGTGATCGCATCCAGACCTTCGGCCTTTAAGCAGGCGGAAGAGGTTGAGGTCTCGCGACTCGCAGACAAGCTCCGAAGCCGGGGGACGGACGGCCCGTGTCCGCATGTGGTCAAACTCGACCCACTGAGCCTGGATCAGCAGGTGCTGCTGGGGCGGCACCTTGCGGCACCCGACGAGTTCGTCGCCAAGCTGCACGATCAAGACGCGATTGATTTGGCACCGACGCCGCTGGATTTCGAGAATCTGCTCGACGCCTATCGCGCTGAGGAGGCAGCGGGCCGGCGCGGGGAGGCGATTTTCAACAGCCTTTCAGCTGTCGTTGACCGAGCCATCGCCTGGCGTATCGAGGGACATCCGACCAGCCGTCCGCGCTCACGCCTCTCGCCGCAACGGACGCGGGAGGGCGCGCGGCGCCTCGCTTGCGCCTGTCTCCTGGGGCCCAGCCTTGTCATCCGCACGCCCGGAACACACGGCCACGGTGTCGAGGCGATGGCCGTCCTGAACGGTGGAGGCGGCGGTTGGAGCATCGATGACGTTGACCAACTTCTGGCCTCCGGTCTCTTTACCCCCGCTTGGGACGGTCGCGTACATTTCCATCACCGTCGAACGCTCGACCGCCTAGCGGCCGAGGCGTTCGACGACCTCCTAAGCAAGGGGCTTGGCCTGCAGGAAGTGGCCGACATACTGACGCCTGCCGCCTACGGACAGACCAGCGCCCCGGCAGCATTTCACGGCGCGTTAGGATGGCTGGCAACGCTCAATCCCGGTTTCCGCAACCATCTTGTCGGCATCGCGCCCCAACTCTTGATCGAGGAGGGTGATCCGAGCCGCCTGCCGCTCTCCGTTCGCGAGCAGGTGCTGGTGAACCATGTCGCGCGCTACGGCGACATCCGGTGGCGCCATGAATGGATGGACGGCGCCAGGGCTCGCCGCTTCGTCGAACCCTCCTTGGCGCCAACCATTAGTCGCCTCCTGCTCGGGCCCATCATAGCCGAGGAGCCAGCGGGGCATTTGATCGCCCTGGCCGAAATGGGCGGTCTCTCGGCTTGCGCCGACGCGCTGCTCGACGTGGCGCAAGACCAACTTCGAACCCCTTCGCTCCGAGCACGAGCCATTCACGCTCTGGTGCTGCTCGGCGAGTCGTCTCACCTGGAGACGATCAAGGCAATAACACTGAGGCTCCGCTGGTCGAACGACGACCCCGATCATCACACTCGGCACGAGCGCAATCAGCTGCGGATTGCGGGCGTGATCGCCTGCGCCCGGCTTTCGACTGCGCGAGAGATGCTGGGCATGGTGACGCGACTGGACCGACGGTCTGAACAGTACACAAACCTCGGCGATCACGGCCTCGCCGAGGCAATTGCGCTGGCGTGCTCGATCGAAGAGCTTCCGCGCCTTCTCCGGTGGCTCTCGCGACTTTGTTGGATGCGCCGTGATCTCCCGATCACCTACACCGCGCCGCTCGATTGGACCCATCTCGGCTGGCATCTGCTTCCCGCGCTGCATGCCGTCGCGGTCCGCTGCGTCCGCGAGCGGCCGCCTGGCCTCGACGTTGCGTTCCTCGCCCTGGAGACGGAGCGGCTGTTGAACGTGGCCGACGTCATGCTCAGCCCCCTCTGGCGCTACGATCGTGAAACGCCCGATCCGTTGACGCACGCGCTTCACGAGGCCGCCTGGCTGCGCCAGGCGATCTTCCTACAATGGTTGGCTGAGCACGACCCGCCCAAAGCCGGCGACGCGGCAATGCATTTGGACCGTCGCGCGCGTCCTTTCCAACAGCTAGACGAGGACCTGCACTGGCTGTTGGACGGCTACCGCCAGATCGGGGCGGGCGCGCTTTCGGATGCATACGGTCGAGCCATCGTCGACCGCCTCTGGCGCACGTCGCCAAAGGGGCGAGCCCATTGGTGGCGCGATTTCTGCCGATTGGCGGCGGCCAAGGGCGACCAGGAAAGCCTTCGTCGATTGCCGACCTGGTTCCGACGCTGGGGTGGCGTTTTGGAGCTGAAGGCGAGGCGCGCCTGGATGACCAGTCGTGTGCGCAAATACCTGCGTCATCCCGAATGGCTGCGTCGCGATTTCCTATTGGCGAGCAGCAAGCGGCGCCTGAAGCGGGCCGGGCGCGCTCTCGGAGACCTCCGGCATGAGGGCTTGGCGTTCTGGGCCGTCCGCCGACACCTCTATTCGAAAGACCCGTTGTCAAATGTGCGCGCGGAACATGGCGACGCCGTCGCTGAAGGAGTGCTTTTCGCGGCAAAGGGTTTTGCGCTTCGCTTCGTACCTTCGAGCCCAATTGGAAGAGCCACAGAGGCACTGCAATTTGCGACCCTGGGGTGGTCGATGATTGCGCAGGATGACCCTGCAGCGATTGATAGCGTGACGGACGACCATGCGCGCGTCGCTTTGATCGCGGGTCTCGCCCAGAATCCGGTTCCAGGATGGGCCAAACAGATCGCAGGGCAACGCGTCGCCCTCTGGAAGAGCCTAATCGAACCGGAGATCGCCGAGGACATCGCCCGCCTGAAGACCCGCCGGGGTGGGGCACTTGGTCTGCTGGCCACCCTCGCGCGCCTGAGCACGGTCCTCCAGCGCCCGTTCGCGGGGGAGGTCGCCGCGCTCATCGCTGGACCCAATGCCTTGACCATCCACCAATTGGACGATGTGTTCGCAGTCGCGCGCTCGGATCCGGAAAACCACTCGCTGCTGATGGCAACGGCTCGGCACCGAACGCGAGAATATCTGGCCAGCGGCGAGATCGGCGTGGCCGCAGCGTGGTTGCGGGAGTGGATGTGGTTCGACAGCACGGCGGCCTGGGCCGAGGTCCAGCGTTTCCGAGACCATCTCTGGGGCGACGAAGATCCCATGGTGTTAGTTTTTGAAGGTCTCGCCGAGCGCCTTTCCCTAAACCACCTGGGTCCTGCTGTCGCAGCTGCGTTTGCGAGAGACGTCTACCGCCACCTTGGCGACGATGACGACGAAGCCAGATCATCTGAGGTCACCTCGCGCAGCCGGGCGCTCCGCTACAAACGCGACATCCTGCCGTTTCTGGCGCAAGACCCGAGTCCCGAGGCACGGGCAGCGCTCGCCGGCCTCCTCGCCGATCCACTCTTCGAGACCAGTCGCGGTTGGATTCATCGCCTGCTCGCCGAGCAGGCGGCTGAGGCGGCCCGGCCGCGTGATTGGACCGCTTCAGAGGTAGCGGCCCTTCTCGATGTTTGGCTGCGGCCGCCCAACAGCATCGACGCGCTCTTCGAAATGGCCGAGCGTCAGCTGGTCTCCATTGCCGGCGAGCTGCGGACCTCGGAGTTCGATATTCGGGGACTATTTCGTAGTGCCATGGAGACCGAGGTGCGGGCCTTCTTCGGCGACGCCCTGCGTCGGCGCTCCCAACAATGGTTCGACGTCACTCAGGAGAGCGTCACATCAGGTGAGAAGCGGACCGACCTTCGTCTGGCTGCCGAGTTCGGTGTCGTAGTCGTCGAGCTGAAGCTTGCTGACAGGACGTCGGCCAGCGAGCTGCGCGAGCGCCTCGAAAACCAGCTCCTAGGGCAATACCTGATCTCTCGTAAGGTGCGGCACGGGATCTTCGCTGTAATCCGCGCAGCAGGCACAAGGCGGTCATGGCCGCTTCCTTGCGGCGTGGACGCAGACTTCCCGGGTCTCGTTGCGTGGCTGAGCAGTGAGGCCGCCACTCTGGCGGGGGGCGCCGACGGCGTGGGGCGGCTCAAGGTTGTGGGCCTGGACATCGCCTCACCAAAACCCGCCCAGAAGCGCCGTCGCTCCTCACCTCCGCTCGACAGCTGAGTTGTAGCGCGCGGCAAATGCCGGCCGCTGCATCGAGCAGACTTGTTGCAGGCTTTTAGGGGAGTTTCAGGGGCGCTGCCCCAATTCGGCTTCAGCGGAAGCCTAGATCTCCTTGCGGAGAATGGTGGGTGTACAAGGATTCGAACCTTGGACCCGCTGATTAAGAGTCAGCTGCTCTACCAACTGAGCTATACACCCATTCGACGGTCCGAAGCACTTGCGAGCCCCGGCGGCGAGGCGCGGAACATACGCAATGATTTTGGGAGCGCAAGCGCTTTTTTCATGGCCAGACGAGATATTAGCGGCGCGGTCGATTTCGCGTACCTGGAGGGGTTCGCGGCCGGGGATTCTGCGGTGGTCGACGAGGTGCTGGCGCTGTTTCGGGAGCAGGCCGCGCTGTGGGCGCCGATGTTGGATCCGACCCATCCCGGCTGGAAGGATGCGGTCCATACCGTCAAGGGGGCGGCCCGGGGCGTCGGCGCCTTTGCCCTGGGTGAGGTCTGCGAGCGCTGTGAAGGGGGGCAGGAGAGCCTGGAGGCGGTCAGGACGGCGCTGGACATGGCGCTGCTGGACATCGCCGCCTATGCGCACGAACAGGCGCTGCGCTCGCTGAAAAGCTAGCCCTAAAAAAGAAGGGCCGAAGCTTGCGCTTCGGCCCACTAGGGAGTGGAGGGAAAAGGCGCGCTAGAACTTGGCGCGCAGGGTGACCTGGTAGGTGCGCCCGTCGTAGTCGATGAAGCGGGGCAGCATCGGATCGTTCTCGTATTCGGCGCGCTGGGCGTTGGTCAGGTTGAACGCATCGACCGAGACCGTCATGCTCTCGGTGAGCTTATAGGAGGCCGAGGCGTCCAGCTGGCTGCGGGCCTTGACCGTCCGGGCGTCGCCGACGAACGAGTTGCCGGCGGCAAGATCGTACTTGTCGCGCCAGTTATAGACGAGGCGGATGCCGCCCCAGCTGGCTTCGTAGTACCCGATCACGTTGAGGTTGTTCTTCGACACGCTGGGCAGGGTGATCTTCTTGCCTGCCGTGTCGACCCCATCGATCTTGGTGTACGAGTAGTTGAACGCGCCGCCGAAGTTCTTCCAGAAGCCCGGCAGGAAATCCAGGTTCTGCTGGATGTTGAACTCCAGGCCCGTCACGGTCATCGGCGACTGGTTGGTCCGGCCACTGACGCGCACCTCGGCGTTCTTCAGAATGCCGCCCGAGCCGACGAAGCGGTTGGAGCTGACGCACTTGGGCGAACCTGCCGAGGTGTCGATCGTCAGCGTGCCAAGGTCGACGTCGATGCCATCGATCTTGCCGCTGGCCGGGCAGAGCACAGACGGATCAGTGATCGGGCCGATGAAGCCCTTGATCTCCTTGCGGTAGGCGGCGAGCGAGATCAGTCCGCCGGGGCGATTGTACCATTCCAGCGACGCGTCGAACGAGTCGGCGGTGTAGGGCTTGATGTCGGTGGCGCCGAGGGTGACCGTGTAGACCGGGTCGGTCGGCGGGTTCACGTCGACGGGGACCTGGACAAACGTGGTCGGGACGTTGTCGCGCGGCTGCGGACGCACATAGGTGCGATAGGCGGCGGCGCGGAACACCAGGTCGTCCCGCAGGTCGGCCATGAAGATCGCCGAGGGCAGCCAGTAGTCATACTCGTTCTTGCGCGTCGAGGTGCTGAGCGAGTGGTTGATGGGGCCAGCCTGACCGGAGAGGGCGGTGGTGCAGTTCTTACAGTTCAGGGCGACGATTTCTTGCTGGGTGCGCTCGTAGCGCGTGCCGAGCGTGCCTCGGAACGGAATGCTGAACAGGTCGCCTTTGAACTTCGCCGCCACATAGGCCGAATAGACGTCGTTCTGGTTGCTGAAGTTGTTGTTCCAGTAGTTGCCGTCCGTGTAGTTGTTCACGAAGCCGTACGGCGTGAGGAAGACGCCCGGCGCGCCCAATTGGAACTGATCGGGGAGGCCGTTCGGGTTCAAGGCGGTGCGTAGATTGGTGTTGAGCGGCGTCAGAGCCGTCAGCACGCGTTGCACGTCGACGGTCATCCAGTTGGCCGTCGCGCCTGGGGCTTTGCCGCCAAAGAAATCGTTCGCGTAGGACAGCTGCGAAGCCATGTCCGGCGTGATGTTCTGGGTCTGGGCGCCGAGGGCCGTGTTGCGAGAGCCGCTGGAGGTGAACTTGGCCGTTTCTGCGCGTCCGCCGAACTGCAGAGCGGTGAAGAAGCCATCGAGCGTGCGCTCGAAGTCGATCTGGAAGGCGTCGAGTTTGTTGTCGGCCTTGCCGTTCGTGCCGGTGACGCCGAACCGGTCGGCGGCGGTGGTGGCGCTCTGGCCTGGCATCGGCGCGCCAGCCTGGGTGGTGGCGGTGGCGGTCGCCGGGATTGGGAAGCCGCCGCTGGGCAGGTGGGTCGGTTTGGGCGTCGTCAGGTTGGCCGAGTAGTTCGAGAGGTCCGAGCCGCCCAGGTTCACCAGCGCCACGATGCCGTTCAGGCCGGCGGGGCCGAGGTTGCGATAGGGGTTCTGGACGACGTCGAACTCGATCTGGTTGGCATAGGCCTTGGCGCGCGAGACGGTGAGGGTGGCCGTGGCCTTCCAATCGTCGTTCTTGAACTCGAGGCTGGGATTGATGGCCCAGGTCGAGTTCTCGGCAGGCTCCGAGCGGACCGAGTCGAACGTGTTGATGTTCTCGGCCTTGAACGAATTGATGTAGGCGCGGTCGCCGTTCGGTGTCTTGACGATGAAAGGCGTGCCGATCTCGCTGATCTTGGCGACGGCCGAGGTGGCGCCCAGGCCCGTATTGGTCCCGTTACCAGCGCCGGCGTCGATATAGAGCAGATGGTTGGTGGCCTCATCCAGCTTGCGCTTGGTCATGAAGGCGTTGGCGCCGAACTTCCAGGACTCGTTGATGCGGTATTCAAACCCGGTGGAGGCCGAAAGGGTCGTGCCGCGATTGAACTTGACCAGCTGGCGCGTCTGGCTGGGGTAGTAGACGCCGCCCGGATACTGGGCGAGCAGTGCGTCGTAGACAGGGTTCGAGCCGGCGGCGGCCTGATTGCCCAGCTGGATCGCACCCAGGCGGTTGCCCCACGAATTCACCGTGATCGAGTCGCGGCGGAACTTTTCGTCCTTCCAGGCGACCACGCCGAAGACCGCGAAATCGTCGGTCAGGTGCTTGTTGTAGCCCAGCGAGGCCAACGGGCTGCCGAGGCTTCCGAGGTCATTGTACTCGTAGGACAGCTTGGCGAAGCCGCCGTCCTTGCGCGACAGGGCGGGGTTGATCCGCAGGTCGACATTGCCCGACAGCCCGCCGGCCAGGTTCGACGCCGACGGCGTCTTGATCACGTTGATCGCCGTGAAGATGTCCGAGTTGAACGCGCCCAGCGGCGTTGAGCCGTTCAGGATCGGATCGGCGAAAGCGCCGCCGTTCAGCGTGGTGCGGGCGAAGCTGCCGGGCAGGCCGCGCAGGCTGATCGTGGCGTTGCGGCTCCCGGCTTCGCGGTTGATCTGGACGCCTGGAATGCGTTGGATCGCTTCGCCGACATTGAGGTCCGGGAAGCGGCCCAGGCCGTCCGACGAGATGCCGTCGGAAATTTCGAGGGTTTCGCGCTTCGTAGCGATCGCGTTGGCGTAGGCTTGGCGGAAACCGGTGACGACGACCGCCTCGACGGTTTCGGCTTCAGGCTTTTGACCTTCGGCGGTCTGAGCGTGCGCGGCCGATCCAACGGCCAGCGCGGCGCAGGACGCCAGCAGCGCGGCGCGAAGGGTGAAGGTGTTTCGAGCATGGATCATGTGTAGGCCTCCCCCGGCGCACTCAGATGGCGCCTTCAGGACGCGTTATCCGACCAGTCTATGCGCTTGTCAACAATTGGTAATGCCAATTCGTCGCGCAGGGCTCTTGCGGTAAGGCCAGGGATAGGCGCCGGCCATGCAGCGGCGTGCTAGAGCCGTGATGGGCGCAAGGTCGACAATCTCAGCGGAATTCCTACGTTAGCCGCTGCATGATCGCGTCACTTGGCGACAGAAGGTCGCGATCGTCTGCATTAATGGTATGACCAGATGGCTGTATGCGACTTGACCGCCGTCCAGGACAAGGGCCGTCAGAATAAAACAAGCGTAATTGGCGGCGGCCCGCCGCCCCAGCTAGAACAGGCGCTCTGACATCAGGAGCCTTTCATGCCGACCAGTCCCTGGAGCCATCAGCGCAACGCCAACGTCGCTGACGATATCGACTTCGAGATCAAGGGCGAGGACCTCCAATTCGTCGAGATCGAGCTTGATCCGGGCGAAAGCGCGGTCGCCGAGGCCGGCGCCTTCGTCTGGAAAGACGCCAGCGTGCAGATGACCACGGTGTTCGGTGATGGCGCGGCCGATCAGGGCGGCGGCTTCATGGGCAAGCTGCTCGGCGCGGGCAAGCGCCTGATCACGGGCGAAAGCCTGTTTACGACCGTCTTCACCCACCACGGTACGGGCAAGGCGCGTGTAGCGTTCGCCTCTCCGACCCCGGGCACGATCCTGCCGCTGAACCTGGGTCAACTGGGCGGGACGCTGATCTGCCAGAAGGACAGCTTCCTGGCGGCTGCCCGCGGCGTCTCGATCGGGCTGCACTTCCAGAAACGTATGATGACCGGCCTGTTTGGCGGTGAAGGCTTCATCATGCAGCGCCTGGAAGGCGACGGCTGGGTGTTCGTCCAGATGGGCGGCACGCTGGTCGAGCGCACCCTGGCGCCCGGCGAGGAATTGCACATCGATACGGGCTGTCTGGCCGCCTATACGCCGGACGTCGACTTTGACCTCGTCATGGCCGGCGGCGTGAAGAGCGTCTTGTTCGGCGGCGAAGGCCTGTTCTTCGCCCGCGTGCGCGGTCCCGGGAAGGTCTGGATCCAGTCCCTGCCGTTCGCCCGCTTGGCCGGCCGCATGCTGCAGGCGGCCAACCACCAGGGCGGCAACCAGGGCGAAGGCTCGATCCTCGGCGGTCTTGGCCGGATGATCGACGGGAACTGAGGCGGCGCCGGCTCTAGTCGTTCGTGACGAATAGTCGTGTCATCCCGGCCGTAGCAAAGCGGAGAGCCGGGATGACACGGCTCAGGATGGGCTGAACTTGAGAAGCGCATGCCGAGCAACCGCCGGAGGGGGCGCTGATCGCTAGCCCTTCGTCCGGTCCCAGCTGTCGTATTCATAGGCGATGCAGCGGTCGATCAGCGTGCGCCAGACCGGCTCGGCGATCGCCTCGGACAGCCCGGCTTCGCGGGCGGCGGCCTTGACCTTGGTCACCACGTCCTCGATCCGCGCGCGGTCGAAGACCTTGTTGCGGTCGGCCTTGATGCGCGCCGCCGCGTCCATGTAGCCCTGACGCTCGGTCAGGAGCTGGACCAGAGCCCGGTCCAAGGCGTCCACGCCCCGGCGCACATCGACCATGGTCTGGCAGTCGGCGGGCGCCAGGCGCTCATCGACCGTGAGAGTCGTCGTTTTCATGCGCCCCTTTAAGCGGTTTTGGGGCGGTCGGACCATCCCAAAACCTGACGATCGCGCCGTCAGATGCCCGCGCCGTTGTCCAGCGTACGCAGCGCGGCCTCATGGGCCTCGGCTTCGGCCTTCAGCCAGTTCACGAAGGCCTTCACCTGCGGCAATCGTCCCTTCGCCTTGGGGTGGACCACGTAGTAGGCGAAGTCGACGGCGGTGGACGCCTCGAACGGGATGACCAGGCGCCCGGAGTCGAGGTCGGCCTGGGCCAGGGTGCGCTTGGCCAGGGCGATGCCGCGACCGTTGGCGGCGGCCTCGATCACCAGGCTGGACTGGTTGAAGCGCGGCCCCCGCGCGCCGTCGACGCCCTTGATCCCGCGCGCGGCCAGCCACATCGCCCAATCAGGACAGCTATCATCGGCGTCGGGGGAGCCATCATGCAGCAGGATGTGGTGCTGCAGGTCCTCGGGACGCTCCAGCGCGTTTTGCTCAAGCAGTTCTGGGCTGGCGACAGGCACCACCGTTTCCTGCAGCAGGCGGATAACCTCTAGCCCCGGATAGCGGCCGGAGCCGTAGCGGATGGCCATGTCGACCTCGCCGGTGGCGAAGTCCACGACCTCCATGCCGGCCGACAGCCAGACATCGACCTGCGGCTGGGCCTGCTCGAACTTGCCCAGGCGCGGCACAAGCCACTTGGCGGCGAACGAGGGGGCGGCCGTGAGAGTCAGGCGACGGCCGTCGACGGCGGCGGTGAGCAGGCTGGCGGCCTCGGCCAGACGGTCGAACGCCTCGCGAAGGGCGGGGAGGGCGGTCTGCGCCGCGTCGGTCAGCAGCAGCCCTTTGGGCGTGCGCTTGAACAGGGCTGCGCCGACATAGTCTTCCAGGTTCTGGATCTGCTGGCTGACCGCGCCGGGGGTCACTGACAGCTCGTCCGCCGCCCGACTGAAGTTCAGATGCCGCGCGGCGGCCTCGAACGCGCGCAGGGCGTTCAGGGGCGGCAGGCGACGGCGCTCGTTGGGTCTTTCCATGAGTTTTACTGAACGCCCCGGCAGAAGTCCTTGTTTGCGAATTGGCCCCTTCGAGCCGAGTTTGCAAGCGTTCGCTGGCGGATTGGCCCTTTTCGTCGGCGAGTGCGAGCGGGGTTGTCCTTAGGGGCGACCCCGCCTTGCGTTCCACCGCTTTATTCCGAGCGGCTTGATAGAGGTTCTAAACCCATGGCTCGCCAGCCAGCCCGAAATCGCCCGCCCGGACTTGTCGTCGTTGGCGGCAAACACGCGGGCCGTCCGCTCGGCGAGGTCTGGCTTGTCGGAGCCGGACCCGGTGATCCGGACCTGCTGACGTTCCGAGCGTTCAACGCCCTGCGATCCGCCGACGTCGTGGTGCATGACGGCCTGGTGTCCGAAGAGATTCTCGATCTCGCCCCGACCCGCGCCCGGCGGATCAACGTCGCCAAGCGCAAGTCGCGCCACATCCTGCCTCAGGACGACATCAACCAGCTGCTGGTCGCCCTGGCTTTGGAAGGCCTGACCGTGGTCCGGCTGAAGGGCGGGGATCCTTTCCTGTTCGGTCGGGGTGGCGAGGAGCTCGCGGCCTGCCGCGCGGCGGGAGTCGAATGCCATGTAGTGCCGGGCGTCACGGCGGCTCTGGCCGCCAGCGCTGGCGCCGGCGCGCCGCTGACGCATCGTGGCTCCGCGCAGGCCGTGACCTTTGTCACGGGTCATGCGGCGCACGGAGAGCCCGACCTCGACTGGGCCGCGCTGGCGCGCCCGAACCAGACGGTCGTCATCTATATGGGCGTTTCGACTGCGGGGCTGATCGCCGCGCGCCTTGTCGCGGCCGGGCGCGCCGCGTCGACGCCGGCCCTGATCGTCGAGAACGCGAGTCGCCAGGACGAACGCCGGCTCCTGACAACCTTGTCCGGACTGGCCGAGGCCGCCGCCTCCGTACGCGGACCCGCGCTGCTGATGGTGGGCGAGGCTATGGCGATGGCGGATGTTCAATCTCCTCCCCCGTTGACGGGGGAGGGGGACCGCGAAGCGGTGGAGGGGGCGCTCGCCGCAAAGCGCGCCCCCTCCGTCATCTCGCCCGTCGGCGAGCTGACACCTCCCCCGCTTCGCTGGGGAGGAGAGTTCAAATGAAAGCCGTAGTCGCCAATCGCCTGATCGACGGCGAGGTCGTGTTCTGGAAATCCGGGCAGTGGGTGGAGCGCTTCGGCGACGCTGAACTGTTCGACTCCGAGGGGCTGGTCGAGCAGGCCGTGTCGGTGGGCAAGTCACAGCCCACCGTTGTCGTGGACGTCTACCCGATCGACCTCGTCCAGTCCGAAGGGTGCTGGGCGCCGCTCAGCTATCGCGAGCGCATCCGGGCGCTGGGCCCGACCAACGAACCCACGCACGGCAAGCAGGCCGAGGGCGGCGACGCTGTCGAGGCGCTGCGTCACGCCGCCGGCGCGGCGCGCTCGACCGGTCGCGTCGATCTGATCCGCAGGAAGTAGGGCGGCATGTACCAGTACGATCTCATCGACAAGGAATTCCTGGCCGACCGCTCGGCCGAGTTCCGAGGACAAGTCGCTCGCCGTCTCGCCGGCGAGCTCACCGAGGACCAGTTCAAGCCGCTGCGGCTGATGAATGGCCTTTATCTGCAGTTGCACGCCTACATGCTGCGGGTCGCGATCCCCTATGGCTCGCTGAATCCGACCCAGGCGCGTCGTCTTGCGCAGATCGCGCGCGACTATGACAAAGGGTATGGCCACTTCACGACGCGTCAGAACATCCAGTTCAACTGGATCAAGCTGAAGGACGCGCCGGAGATCCTGGACAAGCTGGCCGAGGTCGACCTGCACGCCATCCAGACCAGCGGCAACTGCATCCGCAACACCACCTCCGACCCCTATGCCGGCGCGACGGCCGAGGAGGTCGACGACCCGCGGGTCTGGTGCGAGGTGATCCGCCAGTGGTCGACCCTGCACCCGGAATTCTCGTTCCTGCCGCGCAAGTTCAAGATCGCCATCACCGCTTCAGCCAAGGACCGCACGGCCGCCAAGGTCCATGACATTGGCCTGTTGCTGCGCCAGGGCCGCGACGGCCAGCAGGGCTTTGAGGTGATCGTCGGCGGCGGGCAGGGTCGCACGCCCTATGTCGGCCCGACCATCAAAGAGTTCCTGCCGACCGACCGACTGCTGAGCTACCTGGAAGCGGTCCTGCGCGTCTACAACCGCCACGGCCGCCGGGACAACATTTACAAGGCCCGGATCAAGATTCTGGTCGCAGCGCTCGGGGCCGAGGAGTTCGCCCGTCAGGTCGAGGAGGAGTGGAGCAAGATCGACGCCGCAAG
This sequence comes from Pseudomonadota bacterium, assembly GCA_020161365.1. Lineage (GTDB taxonomy): Bacteria > Pseudomonadota > Alphaproteobacteria > Caulobacterales > Caulobacteraceae > Caulobacter. The sequence continues at coordinate 162,025 of JAIUNU010000010.1, forward strand.
CGCCGACCTGCCGGCCGCCGAGCTGACCCGTATCCGCGCCGCCTTCGCCACGACGCCGTTCGAGGCGCTGCCTGCCCGTTCCGAAGCTTTCGAGACGGCCAAGTCGAAGGACCCGGCTTTCGCCCGGTTCGTTCGCAACAACGTCCGCCCTCACAAGCAGCCCGGCTACGCGATCGTCGAGATCTCGCTGAAGGCCCAGGAACAGACGCCGGGCGACGCCTCGGCCGATCAGTTGGACGTGGTCGCGGATCTCGCCGAGCGTTACGGCTTCTCGGACCTGCGCGTGACCCACGCCCAGAACCTCGTCTTGCCGCACATCAAGCTGGACGACCTGCCGACCGTGTTCGCGGCGCTGCAGGCGGCGAATCTGGCGACGCCGAACATTGATCTGGTCAGCGACATCATCGCCTGCCCGGGTCTCGACTACTGCGCCCTGGCCAACGCCCGCGCCATCCCGATCGCCCAGGACATCGCCCGTCAGTTCGCGGACCTCGACCGCGCCGAACAGGTCGGTGAGCTGAAGATCAAGATCAGCGGCTGCATCAACGCCTGCGGCCACCACCATGTGGCCCACATCGGCGTGCTGGGCGTCGATAAGAAGGGCGAGGAATTTTACCAGCTATCGCTGGGCGGCTCGGGCGCGGAAGACGCCTCGATCGGCAAGATCCTGGGTCCGGCCTTGCCGGCCGACAAGGTCGCCTCGGCCGTGGACCAACTGGTCGAAGCCTATCTGAACGCCCGCGTCGACGGTGAGCGCTTCCTCGACACCTATCGCCGCGTCGGCCTCGAGCCCTTCAAGGAGGCGGTCTATGCCCAAGCTGATTGAGCTCGTTGACGGTCAGGCCCGCTGGGCCGAGGACAGCTTCGCGCATCTGGCTGACGAGGATGCGATCCCGGCCGGCGGCGACGTGATCCTGTCGCTGGCCCGCTTCCAGGCCGAGGGGGACACCCTGCTGGCGTCCAACAGCCGTCGCGTCGGCGTGCGGATCGAGCCCGACCAGGAGGTCGAGGTCCTGGCCTACGACCTGCCGCGCATCGCGGTGGTGGCGCTGGCCTTTCCGAAGTTCCGCGACGGCCGCGCCTATACCTCGGCGCGTCTGCTGCGCGAGCGGTTCGGCTATCAAGGCCAGATCCGCGCCGTGGGCGATGTGCTGCAGGAGCAGGCGGGTTTCATGGTTCGGTGCGGCTTCGACGCATTCGAACCCGCCGACGGCGCGACGCCGGACGTGCTGACCAAGGCGGCCGGTCGTTTCCGGCACGTCTATCAGCGCGCGGCTGACGATCGCCCGATCGCCTTGGATGAAAGGGCGGTCTGATGGCCTACGACCAGACGAGCGCGACGGCTCCCGGCCTTGCCGCCCGGCTGGACGCCGAGCTGCGCGAGGCTCATCCGAGCGAAATCCTGCGCACCGCCCATGAGCACTTTGGCGACAAGCTGGCGTTGGTGTCGTCGTTCGGCGCGGAGTCGGCGGTGTTGCTGCACCTGGCCTCGCGTGTCTCTTCCGCCATCCCGGTGCTCTTTCTCGACACCGGCATGCTGTTTGGCCAGACGCTGGACTACCGGAAGAACCTTGCCGCCCGATTTGGGCTGACCGACGTCCGCGACCTGCGTCCGGCCTTCGCCGATCTGGCGACCCAGGATCCCAACTCGGATCTTTGGCGGACCAGTGTCGACGGCTGCTGCCACATCCGCAAAGTCCTGCCGCTGGATCGCGCGCTAGGCGGCTTTGACGCCTGGATCACCGGCCGCAAGCGCTTCCATGGCGGTGACCGCCTGAGCCTGCCCGTGGTCGAGGAGGCCGACGGCAAGATCAAGTTCAACCCGCTGGCCAACTGGTCCAAGGCCGAGCTTGACGCCTATGTCGCCGAGCACGACCTGCCGGCCCATCCGCTGGTGGCCCAAGGCTACGCCTCGATCGGCTGCTGGCCCTGCACCCAGCCGTCGGAAGACGGTCGCTCGGGCCGTTGGGCCGGGCAGGAGAAGACTGAGTGCGGCATCCATGTCGCCCGCGCGCCCGGCGTCGCGCCGAACGTGGGCGGGGGGATCTGAGGACTAAATCCTCCCCCTAGCGTGGGGGGGCGCGAAGCGCCGGAGGGGGAAGCGTTTGACGCTCTGCCTCTTCCCCCTCCGTCGTCTCTTCGAGCCGACACCTCCCCCGCTGGGGGGAGGATCTTCTGGTTCTACTCTCCTGGTCGATACGTCCGCACCGCGTGCTTCTTCACGTCCTCGGGATAGAAATAGACGTCCCGCAGGTTGCCGGTCGCATAGCGCTGCGCCTGGTCATTGAAGTGCGGCGAGGCTGGGTCGCCGCTCTCGCCGCCAGCCGAAACGGCGCGAGCGCGGACCCTGTCGCCGAACTGCACGACCGCCACGAAGCTGTTGCCCAGGGTGCCATAGTACTTCTTCGTGCCCGGCCAACGCTTAGCGCCGAACGAGGCCAGCGAGCCCCACTGCGCCGAGGTGAAGCCCACCGGGAGGCTGGGCTTGTTGTCGTCGAAGGTCTGGACGATGGCGCCATCGTTACGCTGGAAGCGGTTGATCTCCCCCCACGGCGTCTTCCACGAGCCGAAGTCGGCGGTCAGGCGGTCGGAGGCTTCGGCCAAGGCCGCCAGCTTGTCGGCCGCCGAGAGCTTGTCGGCCATGTAGTCGTAGGTGTTTAGCCCCTCGGCCTTGGCGGCGGGCGCGGCCTTGGCCCACATCGCCTCGCCCCAGAACACCGCGAGCGAGGTTTCCGTCGAGCGTGTCGACCATTTGCGATCCCAGGCGGCCAAGGCGGCGACCTGGGCGGCGACCTTGGTCTTGATCGGATCGCCTTCCGGCGTCGCAGCGTAAGCGGCCTCAAGCGTCGGGATCAAGCGCGCGAAGGCGGTCAGATAGGGATCGTAGGCCTTCTCGATCAGACCGCCCAGCGTGAGGTTCTTCGCGTCCTTCAGGACCAGTTCGGCATGAAGCCCGCGCGGGTTTTCCCCGAACGTGTCCATGTATTTCGGGAAATTCGCCTGCTTGGGGCTGTAGGGCCCCGCCGCCGTATAGGGCCAGTTGTTGGTGTTGAAGGCCCAGCCGTTCGGCGGGTTCAGCACCTGCGGGGCGTCTTTCAGGGCGTGCAGTCCCTTCCAGTCTGTCGTCGGGTTCGAGCCGTCGACGGGCTTGGTGTAGTCGAAGCGATCATCGCGGACCGGGATGAACTGCGGGTGCAGATAGGCGATCTCGCCCTTGGCGCTGGCGAACAGGGTGTTGTTCGACGAATTGGCCTTCAGCTCGGCCACCTTCATGAACGAGGCGTAGTCGGTCGCCTTGGTCCGCAGGAATGACTGCTGAAGCGCGGCGACGGGCTTGTTCATCAGCGCGATGCTGATCCACTTGCCGTCGGCCTCGCGGACGATGGGACCGCGATGGGTCTTGAAGACGGTGAACTTGCGCTCGGCCATCAATCCGTCGGCGGCGCGATACGGGACGACGATCACCTCGGTCTTCAGCGGGCGAAGCTGGTCGCCGTACTTGTAGAAGCGCTGGCCGTCCTTTTCGACGATCGCTTCGGCGAACTCGTCGACGACGTCGACGCCGCTGGAGGTGTGCATCCAGCCGGCCTTGGCGTTGAAGCCCTGATAGATGAAGAACTGGCCCCAGGTCGTGGCGCCGTAGGCGTTCAGGCCCTCATCGCTTGAGACCTGCATCTCTGAGCGGAAAAAGAAGCTGGTGTGCGGGTTGATCAGCAGCATCGCCTCGCCGTCCAGGGTGAGCTTCGGCGCGATGGCGATACCGTTCGAGCCGGTGGGCTCCTTGAACAGCAGGCCTCTTTCGTCGGCGGTCATCGCCAGCTGCCGCTTGCCGTAGAAGGCCTCCAGCTGCGTTAGCGCCACGCGCTCGATGTCGCCACCGATGCTGCCTTCGGAGAAGCTGAGCGCCATCCACGGTTCGAAGCGCTGGATGACCCGAGGCTTCACGGTCGGGTGGGTGTCCAGATAGTAGTTCAGGCCGTCGGCCCAGGCGTTCATCAGCGCCTTCAGCCAGGCCGGACTCTTGGCGTAGTCGGCCTTCAGCACCGCCGGGTCGATGAACAGCTTCTGGCGAAGGTCGGCCCAGATCGCTTTCTCGCCCTCGGCTTCGGCGGTCCGGCCCAGCGAGGTCATGAAGTTGGTCTCGACGCGGTTGAAGTCGTCCTCGGCCTGGGCGTAGGCCATGCCGAACACGGCGTCGGCGTCGGTCTTGCCGTGAATGTGGGCGATGCCCCAGTCGTCGCGCGTGATCTCGACCTTGGCGGCGCGAGCCTTCAATCCCGCAAGCTCGTCGCCGGCCTGCGCCGAGCCTGCGCCGAGCGCGATGGCCAGCGCCAGAATGCTGATGGTGTGGCGACGCATGAAGTACCCCCAAAAGACCTGATGTTCCCCAGATGCCGAGGATTCAAGCCGAGTTCGGGGAGCAACGCCAGTCCGCCTGGCGGAGGGGAGCCGCTATTGCGGCGGGCAGCCCTTGAATTCGCCGACCTTGGAGACCGAGAGGCTGGAAAGGTCCAGGTCGCGCAGGGCCTTCATGGAGTTCGCGCCAAAGCCGCTGAACAGGTCGAGCTTGAGGCCCTTGATCGCCCCGCCGATGTCCGAGGCGTACCAGTAGCCGTCATGCTTCTCGCCGTTCGGCATGGGCAGACCGACGGTCTCCTTGATGAAGATGACCGTGCGCCGCGGGATCACCTTCGGATCGACGGCGACCGTGCGCATGGCGGCGACCTTGCAGCCTAGCGAGTCGAACGCACGGATGCCCTTGGCGCCGGCGTGATACATCGTCGCCTTCATCTTCCACTCCACCGAACCCGGCAGAGCCCCGCCGCTGAGCGCGGAGGCGATGATGTCGCCGAGTGGATCGGTCTGGGCGGCGGCGGCCGGCGCGGAGTCCGCCCCGGGGGCGGCTGCGGCGATGGCGGGAGCGGCGAACGCGGAGATGACCGCGGTGGCCAAAATTCCGGCGAGCTTGCGTCGCATCGAGGGTGTCCTCTTATCGGCGGTCTGTCGGGCGGCGTCTGGATAGTCCGATCACGGCTCTGTGACAACCCTGTGAGTCGATATGGCGCGCTGCAGCCTCGCGTCGCGCGGGAAAAACCGGCATCGATTCAGAGGGTTGAAACTTGGCCTTGGAGGAGTCGTTTTTTCCTCTGGAGCCTTCCAAGGGGGCAAACATGGCGTTGCGGATCTATGGCGACTCGATTTCCGGCAACTGCCTGAAGGTAAAGTGGACCGCCGACCGCCTAGGTCTTGCCTACGATTGGATCGAGACCAATGTGCTGACCGCCGAGACTCGGACAGCCGAGTTCCTGGCCCTGAATCCCGCCGGCCAGGTCCCCCTGGTGATGCTCGCTGACGAGCGGCCGCTGGCGCAATCCAACGCGATCATCTTTCACCTGGCGGAAGGATCAGTTCTGATCCCCAGCGACGCGTTCGATCGGGCGAAAATGCTCGAATGGATGTTCTGGGAGCAGTACAGCCACGAGCCGTACATCGCTGTAGCGCGGTTCCAGATGCGCTACCTGGGTAAGCCGGCCGAGAGCCTGGAGGCGCGTTTGGTGGAGCGCGGGGCGGCCGCTCTGGCGCGCCTCGAAACACAGCTGAAACAATCGCCGTTCTTGGTCGGAGGCAGGGTCACTCTGGCGGATGTCGCTCTGGTGGCCTACACCCGGGTTGCGCACGAGGGTGGGTTCGATCTGTCGCTCTATCCCGCCGTCGAAGCCTGGGTAGGTCGCGTCGAAGCCGACCTCGGCATAAAATAGTCTTCCGGAGTTTAAGTCCTTGCGCCTGTCGTCCAGCCTGAAAGTCCTTGCTCTCGCCGCCGCTCTGGCGACGCCCGCCACCTCGGCGCTCGCCTGGGGCGCTTCAGGCCATCGTGTCGTTGGGGTGGTCGCGGCGAGCAGCTTGCCGTCGGACGTCCCGGCCTTCCTGCGTACGCCTACCGCCATCGCGGCCATCGGGGAGTACGCTCGCGAGCCGGATCGCTGGAAGGGCTCGGGCAAGATCCACGACACCGATCGCGATTCCGCTCACTTCCTCGACATCGATGACCAGGGACGCATGTATGGCGGCCCGATGTTCACCGTGGCGACCTTGCCGCCGACCAGAGCGGACTACGAGACCGCGCTCCGGGCTGTGGGACAGGACGCCTGGAAGGCCGGATATCTGCCCTACGCGATCATCGACGGCTACCAGCAGCTGGTGAAGGACTTCACCTACTGGCGCATCCTGACGGCGGTGGTGAAGATCGAGAAGGACGCCACCCGGCTCGCCTACTACAAGGCCGACCTGAAGCGTCGGGAAGAGCTTCTGCTCCGCGACCTGGGCGTCTGGGCGCACTATGTGGGCGACGCCAGCCAGCCCCTGCACCTGTCGGTGCACTACAACGGCTGGGGCGATTACCCCAACCCCAACGGTTACACCAACTCGCGCCAGATCCATTCGCAGTTCGAAGGACCGCTGGCCAAGGCGGTCGGTGACCAGGCCTCGATCCAGGCGCTGGTTCCCGCTTATCAGGCCTGCGACTGCTCGATCGAGACCCGCGTGGTCGGCTATCTGACCGAGACCTGGAAACAGACCGAGCCGCTCTATCAGCTTGAGAAGGCCGGGGCGCTGGTGGCCACCGACCCGCGCGGCAAGGCCTTTGTCCAGACGCGCATCGCGGCGGGCGCCACGGCGCTGCGCGATCTTGTCGTCGACGCATGGAGCGCCAGCGCCAAGGGTACGATCGGCTATCGCCCTGAAATCAGCGTCGCCGACGTCGAGTCCGGCAAGGCCGATCCGTGGCTTGACCTCTACGGCAAGGACTAAGCCAGCGATGCTGGCTTTCGGCGCGCCCGTCGCGGGGCTGAACTACAAGGATCGTCCTGCGGCGTTCGGCGTGGCCGAAAACAGCCTGGGCCAGATCGCCCTGGCCCAGGTCACCAAGCCTGGAAAGGCGCCGTACTTTGACCTGCCCGGCGGCGCGGTCGACGGCGAAGAGACCGAGGCTGAGGCCTTGGTCCGCGAGTTCGGTGAGGAAACCGGACTGGTCGTGCAGGCGGGCGCGTTGATCGAGCGCGTCTCGCAGTTCTTCCTGAAGTCCGACGGGCAACCGGTGAGAAATTTCGGCGGGGTCTATGCGGTGCGGGTCACGGGCCTGCAGCCCGACCTCAAGGTCGAGGATGACCACGCGCTCGTTTGGCTGGATCCTCGCGACGCCGTTGTCGCCCTGCGCCACGACGCCCATGCGTGGGCTGTCGCGGCCTGGATGCGGCGGGGCTGAGCCTGCGGACCTTCGCAGGATCCGGAAGCGGCCTAGTTGGAGGCCAGGTTGATATCTGCGCCGGCCCGACGAGCCAGTTTCAGCTCCGCCCGTTGGCGATCGGTCAGCGCCGCCTGCAAGTCCTCATTGAAGTCGATCAGGCAAGCCCGGGCCGACAAGCCTCGAAAGCCCTTCGCCTGGCAGGCCTCGATCACGGCGGCCTGAGCGCGCTTTTCGAACTCGCGCGCATCGGCGGGGCGCGACAGGTTCAGGTCGCCGACCTTGATCCGGATGGGCGGCGCTTCCGCCGGCGTCGCAGCGTGGGCGGCGGTCAGGCCGATGATCGGCGTGGCGGCCAGGGCCAGGGCGGCGGCGACAGCGATGCGGTTGACGAGCTTGCTCATGTCTTGATCCTCGGTTCAGGTGGTCGGCGTGGCGATCCGTTGAGCGAGGATTTAGAGCGGTCTGGCGGCGAACACCCGTTACGACTGCTTCATGACGTCGAATTAAGTCTATGAAAAAGAAGTCATAATTCGGAGGGTGGCCGCGGCGTCGAGGTGTTGGCGCAGCTTTCGTAAATGATTAACCGCAAAACTTGGGTCTTCGTTAGCGCGCTTTTGAGACAACCCCTTCATCAACTTTGTTCGCCAGAAGGGATGGGCGGCTATGAAATTCTCGATCGCGATCGCCGCGGGTATCGCTGGCAGCTTCTTCGTCGCTCAGGCGGCCTCGGCCGCCGGTGGCTTCGAAGACCAGATGAGCCGCTGCCTGCAGCAGTTCGCCAACACGCGCGACGCCGCGCAAGTCATGCTTGAGTGCAACGCCGACGGCGGCAAGCTGTCGGACTGCAAGGTCGTGGACAACAGCGCGGCGGGCAAGGGCTTCGACAAGGCCGCCATGTGCATCGCCGAAAAGCTGCCGATGGGCGCCAAGACCGGCACTGTGAAGGTTCCGTTCCGCTTCCCGGGCGGCGCGTAAGCGTCTGTCCCGAGGGACCTCGAAAAGCCCCCGTCGACATGGTCGGCGGGGGTTTTCTTTTTAGGCCGCCACGAAGTCGCGCGACGCCTTTTGCTGGCTTTGTCGGACGGGCAGGGTGAAGCTGACTGTCGTGCCTTCGCCCGGCGTCGAGTGCATCTCCAGCACGCCATCGTGCAGGGTGATCAGCGATTTTGTCAGCGCAAGGCCCAGGCCTGTGCCCTGGGTGGTCTTCGAGAACTGGCTTTCGACCTGCTCGAACGGCTTGGCCAGTCGCGCGAGATCCTCCTTGGCGATGCCGATGCCGGTGTCGGTGACCGAGACCTTCACGAGATCGCCGAACGGATCGCGACGCACCTCGGCCCGAACGGTGACGCTCCCGGCCCGGGGCGTGAACTTGATCGCGTTTGATAGCAGGTTCAGCAGCACCTGCTTGACCGCGCGATAGTCGGCCTCGATCTCGGGAAGCTGCGGGAACTCGATGTTCAGCTTCAGGCCCGCCGCCTCGGCGCGGTTGCGCACGAGGCGCACGGCGTCTTCGGCGACGTCCTCCAGGTGCATCGGCTCGAACTTGAGGTTCATCTTGCCGGCTTCGATCTTGGACATGTCCAGGATGTCGTTGATCAGGGCCAGCAGGTGTTGCCCCGACGAATGGATATCCTGGCTATAGCCCTTGTAGCGCTGGTCGCCGAGCGGCCCGAACATCTCGTTCATCATGATCTCGGAGAAGCCGTTGATCGCGTTCAGCGGCGTTCGAAGCTCGTGGGACATGTTGGCCAGGAACTCGCTCTTGGCCTTGTTGGCGCTCTCGGCCTTGACCTTCTCGGTCTCGTACTTGCGGGCGAGTTCGGCCAGTTGCTCCTGGCTGCGCTCAAGGCCCGTGACAGCGTTCTGAAGCTGTTCCTCGTTGCGCCGGCGGGCTTCTTCCTGGGTCTTGATCGCGGTGATATCGGCGGCCGTCATGACCAAGCCGCCCTCGGCCGTGCGGCGTTCGCTGATCTGGATCCAGCGGCCGTCCATCATCTCCGCCTCGCGCACGCCCTTCGCGCCGTCGGGAGCGGGGTGCTCCTGCTTGATCGCCAGGGCGGCGAAGCGATTGACCTCGGCCCTGGCGGCGCCGGGCTTCAGGATCTTGGGCTCCAGCGAGAAGACGCTGCGATAGTTGCGATTGCACATCAGCAGCCGGCCCTGCCGATCCCACAGAACGAAGGCTTCGGAGACGCTTTCGATGGCGTCGCGCAGGCGGTTCTCGGCGGCCTGGGCGCGGGCCTGGGCGATCCGTTCCTCGGTGACGTCCAGCGCCACGCCGATGATGCGGGCGTGGCCCTCGCCGCCGGGCTGGCCGAAGCCCTGACCGCGCGCGTCGATCCACAGAGACCGCGCGCCCTGCTCGTTGGCCGGCACGCGGAACGACACGTCGAAGGCGCCGTACATGGCCGCATTGGCCAGCGCCTGTCTCACCCGTTCACGGTGATCGATCGAGACGCGCTCCAGCAGGTCCTGGCCCGAGACGACGCCGCCGCCGCCCCAGCCGAACATCGCGCCGGTAACATCGGAGAGATAGACCTGGTCGCCGTTGAGATCCCACTCCCAGATGCCGCAGCGCGCGGCTTCGACGGCGAGGCGGAAGCGGCGCTCGCTATCGACGAACTCGCGGTGGGCGACCTCGGCCTTGCGGCTCTGGATCATCAGCAGCAGGGCCAGCGCGATGCCGACGCCCAGCGGCACCAGCAGGTTGAAGGCGCCTTCCATGACCTGTTGATCGAGGTTGGCCATGGATCGGGTAGGAGCGGCGGCGATGGCCAGCAGGGCGCCCTCGGCGACCGGTTGTACGGCGACGTCCAGCACAACCCCGTCAGCGCCTTGGCCGCGAACGGAGCCGGCGCCTTCCCCGACATCCTCGATGGACACCGCAAAGGCTTCTCGCAGCGCCCCTGCGCCTTGGACGTTACGACCTTTAGCGGCGATGAGCTGGCCGCCGGCCAGGGCCAAGGCGCCGCTCTCGTCCTTCGCAGGTTCTGCGAGGAGGCGCGACGCATCACCACTGGAGATCACATAGGCGCGGGCGTTATCGAGCGAGGTCGCATTCGCGACGTAGAGGCGACCGGTCTCGCCGATCGACCCGACCCATGTGCTCCGGCCGGCGGCGCCGGCCGCGCGAGCAGCGGCCTTCCAGTCCGCGCCGTCGTCGCGGCCCGCGACGGAGACGACGCCGGCCTGACTGACCACGGCTACGGCGGCGGCTTCGCCGCCGGCGGCGCGCAGGGCGGTCTCGGCAGCGTCCATCGTCGCGCCGGGGTCGCGTTTCAAGAGATCCGAGGCCGCCGAAAGTCCGGCGCGCTGCGCGGCGAGGTTGGCGTCCACCCGCCCAGCTATAAGTTCGGCCTTGGCGGCCAGGGGAGCGCCCCCGGGCTGCACAGAGGCCTCGCTCTGCAAGCGCTTCACGCCAAAGGCGGTGTAGACGGCCAAGAGGAGCAACGCCGCCAGGATCACGATGCGGACCAGCGCCTGCGACGGCGCCGCCAAGGACCTAGCGCGCAGGGCGGTAGGCGCGGTCGGTCCGGCGTCTGCCGTCCCCCCGTGTCTGGCCATGCCCCTTTTCAACGCGTCCGGCTCCCGTGGGTCCCCATGGCGAGTCACTTCGCCAGACCGTGAATCTAACGTACCGCCACGGTTCGCGTCACCGCTGAACCGGCGTTTTCCGGATGTGTGAGCCTATTGGTCGCAATCGAGAAGCTGGTTGCCGCCGCGAGGACCCGTCAGCCGAGCGCCTTGGTCGCGAGCTCCAGCACGTTTTTCGACAGCTTGGGTTGGCCCGCGATGCGTTCCAGCTGAGCCCGCATCAGCCCTCCTACCTCAGGCTTGTAGCGACGCCAGCCGCCCAGAGGCTCGACAAGGCGCGCCGCCGTCATCGGATTGAAGGCGTCGACCTTGAGGATCTCATCCGCCAGGAAGGCATAGCCGGCGCCGCTGGGGTCATGGAAACGCGCCGGGTTGAAGTTCGCGAAGGTCGAGACAAGCGCGCGGAGCCGATTGGGGTTGGTGGGCTCGAAGTCCGGATGGCCGGTGAGGGCGACCACCCGTTCCAGCGCGTCGGGATTGGGATCGCGCCCTTGAACCGCGAACCATTTGTCCAGCACCAGCGGCTCGGTCTTCCAGGCCTGGTGGAAGGCCTCCAGCGCTTCGTCGCGGGCGGTCCCGCCGAGCGCCACCAGCGGATAGAGCCCGCCGATCAGGTCCGTCATGTTGCGCGCCGCATCGAAGTGGCCCTTCAGGCGCGCCAGGTTCTCGGCGTGCGGATCGGCGGCGAGCGCCTCGGCGCAGGCGTTGCGCAGCGCGCGCCGACCAGCTGCGGACGCCGCAGCCGAGAACTCGCCACTGCTCTGCATCTCGCCATGCAGGCGACGCAGCAGGTCGCCCAGGTGCACAGCGATCCGCGTGCGCAGATGGTCGCGAGCCGCGTGCAAGGCGGCGGGATCGGCGGCCTCGACCATCAGCGCCAGGTCAGGCTCGGACGGCAGCGCCAGCAGCAAGGCCTTAAACGCCGGTTCGGCGGTGTCGTCGACCAGCGCGCGACCCAGGGCTTCGGCGTAACGTTCCTCGCCAACCTCATCAGGCGCACCGGTGGTGCGGGACAGGATCAGGTCTCGGGCCAGGGTCTGGCCGGCTTCCCAGCGATTGAAGAGATCAGGGTCGGATCCGAACAGCACGTAGCGATCCGACGGCCGCGCGTCGGTCGACAGGTTCACCGGCGCGGAGAAGCCGCGCAGCGCGGAGAGCACGGGCGGCTCGGCGATGTCGTCCCAGCGGACCGTCATGTGCGCTTGGTCCAGCAGCACGATCTCGGTTTCGCGTAGGACCGCGCCTTCGGACGACAGCAGACCGATCGCGACCGGGATCGGAAGCGGCTTCTTTACAGGCTGGCCAGGTGTGGGCGCAGTGGCTTGAGACAGGGTCAGGGTCAAGGCCCGCGCCTCGGCGTCGTAGGCCGTCTCAATCGTCACGGAGGGCGTACCGGCCTGTTCGTACCAGCCAAAGAAGGCCGATAGGTCTCGGCCTGATGCTTCGGCGAAACAGGCGATGAACGCCTCGACCGTGGTTGCCTCGCCGTCGTGGCGCTGGAAGTAGAGGTCGCAGCCCTTCCGGAACGCATCGGGTCCCAGGATCGCCTTCAGCATACGGATGATCTCCGCGCCCTTCTCATAGATGGTCGCGGTGTAGAAGTTGTCGATCTTCAGGTAGCTGGAGGGGCGGACCGGGTGAGCCAGGGGACCGGCGTCTTCGGCGAACTGACGCGCCCGCAGCGCGCGCACGTCCTTGATGCGCTGGACCGCGGCCCCGCGCATGTCGGCGCTGAAGCCCTGGTCGCGGAAGACCGTGAATCCCTCCTTCAGGCACAGCTGGAACCAGTCGCGGCAGGTGATGCGGTTGCCGGTCCAGTTATGGAAGTACTCGTGGGCGACGACCGCCTCGATGCGCTCGTAGTCGACATCCGTGGCGGTTTCCGGGTCGGCCAGCAGCAGGGAGCTGTTGAAGATGTTCAGCCCCTTGTTCTCCATGGCTCCGAAGTTGAAGTCCCGCACGGCGACGATCATGAACAGGTCGAGGTCGTACTCGCGGCCGAAGACCTCCTCGTCCCACTTCATCGCGCGCTTAAGGCTGTCCAGGGCGTAGGCGGCTCGCGACGCCTGGCCGGGGTCGACGAAGACGCGCAGCGCGACTTCCCGGCCGCTCATCGTGACGAAGGTGTCGGCCAGCACGTCGAGGTCGCCCGCGACCAGCGCGAACAGATAGCAGGGCTTGGGGAACGGGTCCGTCCACTCGGCGAAGTGGCGATCGCCGTCGAGCGGGCCCGAGGCCACCGGATTGCCGTTGCTCAGCAGGTGCGGAAACTTGGCGTCGGCCTCGATCCGCACGCTGTAGCGCGACAGCACGTCAGGCCGGTCTGGGAAGTAGGTGATCGTTCGGAAGCCCTCCGCCTCGCATTGGGTGCAGAAGCGGCCGCCGGACATGTAGAGGCCCATCAGCGCCTTGTTGGCGGCCGGATCGATCTCGACTTCGGTCGTCAAGACGAACGCGTCGGGCACGTCCGTCAGGGTGAGGTGCTCGGAATCAAGGCTGTACTGGTTGGGCGCGAGCGCTTGGCCGTCGAGGGCGACCGACAACAGCTTCAACCGCTCGCCGTTCAACACCAGGGCTTCGGACGCCGGGCCGACACGACGCACCGACAGCTCCGCCTTAACCCGCGTCTCGGTCGGGTGCAGGTCGAAGATGAGACGCGTGCTCTCGATGGCGAACGGGAAGGGGCGGTAGTCCGCGAGGCGAACGGCTTGGGGCGTATCAGTGCGCATGGACCCTACTTAGTCCTGCGCGCTCGCCTCGGCGAGGGGAGCCTGGCGGCTCGGGTTGAATTATTGGTCGCCGGTGGGCGGAGGCGGGGGAGACTCCTGCAGATAGCGCTCCACCAGCATGACTTTCTGAGCCAGCGCCGCCAGGGCCGGTGGCGCGTCCTCGGGACTCTCGGACACCAGGGCCACCAGTTCACGGGCGACCGCGCGCAGGCGGGGCGCGCTGGCGATCAGCCTGGCCTGATACTCCATCTTGTAGGGATCGCGGTCGTACTCCGCGCCGGGCGTGCGCCAGCCGCCCCAGTCGTTGGGATCGGTGACTACGACCGGGTAGGTGCCCGGATAGGGGTGGTGGGCGCAATCGCCCTCCTGCTGCCACTTGTTGCGGGCCCGCAGCACGCGCCAGTTGGCGTCGGAGCCGTCATCCTGCGGCTCGATCTTGTCCTCGGGCTTCAGTTCGTGACCCTGGAACTCGCGTCCCAGTCCGACGTCGTAGGTGACCCGGACCGGTTCGTCGAAACCCTTGGCCCAGATCGGAACGATCCGCTCGATGATCGCCCAGCAACCGACGCTGTCCACCCACACGCGCTGGTTCTTCTGGAAGAGGGTCTTGGCCATGGGCGCGATGGATCCGCAGTCGTGAAGCTGTGGCCATAAGAACCTGAAATTCTTGACGCCGGGTCAATCTTTCCCTTCGCGTGAACGTCGTTCAGTGTGCCCGCCGTGACGCGCCAGAGAGCGCGGCCAGGGAGGTTCCAGTGGATTTCGACTATTCGGACGATCAGAAGTTCCTGAAGGAGGAGGCGCGCAAATTCCTGGCCGGGAATTGCGATGTGGGCGTGGTGCGCGGCGTGCTCGACAACGCCGACCGCTCGTTCGACGAAAAGCTCTGGAAGGGCGTCGCCGAGCAGGGCTGGCTGGGGGCCTCGATCCCCGAGGCGCATGGCGGCCTGGGTCTTGGTCGCGTCGAGCTTTGCGCCATCGCCGAGGAGCTGGGTCGCGCGGTCGCGCCAATTCCGTTCGCGTCGACCGTCTATTTCCTCGCCGAGGGCGTCATGGCCTACGGCTCCGAGGCCCAGAAGGCCTCGATCCTACCGCGCATTGCTGCGGGCGAGCTGATTGGTTGCCTGGCGACCTCGGAAGGTCCGGGCGTGGTCGGCCCGGCGACGCTTCAGTGCCGTGTCGAGGGCGGGAAGCTCTCGGGGGTCAAGATCCCGGTCACCGACGGCGATGTCGCCGATATCGCCCTGGTCCTGGCCTCGGAGGGCGGACGTCCGGGCCTCTTCCTGGTCGACCTGAAGGGTGCGGGCGTGTCGCGTGAGACGCTCAAGAGCCTGGACCCGACGCGAGGCGTCGCCAAGATCGTGTTCGACGGCGCGGCCGCCGAGCGCATCGGCGATGCGGGCGCCGGTTTCGAAGTGGTTCAGGGCATCATGGACCGCGCTGCGGTGCTTCTGGCGTTCGAGCAGCTCGGCGGCGCCGATCGGTGCCTGGAGATGGCCAAGGAATACGCGCTGGGCCGCTACGCCTTTGGCCGCGTGATCGCCGGCTATCAGGCCATCAAGCACAAGCTGGCCGACATGTACGTCAAGAACGAGGTCGCGCGCTCGAACGCCTACTACGGCGCCTGGGCCTTGAACGACGATGCGCCGGAACTGCCGATCGCGGCCGCCGCGGCGCGGATCGCCGCCTCGGACGCCTTCTGGTTCGCCAGCAAGGAGAACATCCAGGTCCATGGCGGCATGGGTTTCACCTGGGACGTCGACTGCCACCTCTTCTACCGCCGTTCGCGCCAGCTGAGCCTCGTGGCCGGGGCGCCGAAGGTTTGGAAAGAGCGGCTGGTGGCCGAACTCGAAAAGAAGAACGCGGCATAAGGAGCGGAAAATCATGGATTTCAACGATTCCACCGAAGAAGCCGCCTATCGCGAGAAAGCGCGCGCCTGGCTTGCTGAAAACGCTGCGGCGCACCGGGCCAAGTGGGGCGAGCTGAAGCCGAATACGCCCGAGCACATGGCCGCCGCCAAGGAATGGCAGGCCACCAAGGCCAGCGCCGGCTACGCCTGCATCACCTGGCCGGCGGCCATCGGCGGGGGCGGCGGCACGCCGATCCAGTCGGTGATCTTTGGCCAGGAGGAGACCAAGGCTGGTCTCGGCTACGGCTACTTCACGATCGGCCTAGGCATGTGCGTGCCTACCGTGATGGCCTTCTCCGACGGCGAGACCAAGAAGCGTTTCGTGGGCCCCGCCGTGCGCGGTGAGGAGATCTGGTGCCAGCTGTTCTCGGAGCCTGCGGGCGGCTCTGACGTCGCCGCGTTGCGCACCCGGGCCGTCAAGGACGGCGACGAGTGGGTGATCAACGGCCAAAAGGTCTGGACCACCGGCGCGCACTATTGCGACTACGGAATCCTGCTGACCCGCACCGACCCGGATGTGCCCAAGCACAAGGGTCTGACCATGTTCTGGATCGACATGAAGGATCCGGCGGTCGAGTGCCGCCCGATCCATCAGATGTCGGGCGGACGCGAGTTCAACGAGGTCTATTTCACCGACCTGCGCGTCAAGGACAGCCAGCGTCTGGGCGAGGTCGGCGACGGCTGGAAGGTGGCTCTGGTCACCCTGATGAACGAGCGCCTCGCCGTGGGCGGCTCGACGGGCCCCAACTATCGCGAGATCATGAAGTTGGCCCGCGAGCTCTCGGGCATCGCCGGCCCGGCGCTGAAGGAGCAGGGATTCCGCGAGAAGCTTGCTGACTGGTACGTGCAGTCCGAAGGCCTGAAGTTCACGCGGTTCCGCACCATGACCGCGCTTTCGCGCGGTCAGACGCCGGGACCGGAGAGCTCGATCGGCAAGATCATCTCGGCCAACCAGCTGCAGGAGCTGGCCAATACGGCCGTGGAGATGGAGGACCAGTACGGCATCCTCTCCGATCCTGACGTCGCGCCGGCCGAGGCCGCGTTCCAGCAAAGCCTGATGTGGGCGCCGGGGCTGCGGATCGCGGGCGGAACCGACGAAATCCTCAAGAACATCATCGCCGAACGGGTCCTCGGACTGCCTGGCGACGTTCGTGTCGACAAGGATGTTCCGTTCAAGGACATGCCGACGGGACGCTGATTTCGTCGAATCTAAACGCGACTTACCCATGTGCGAGTCGGTGGCTGACCAGTTTAGCCGCCGACTCGTTTGCATTTCAGATAGTTGTTTTATCCCCATCGCGCCGCGCGGAAGTTCCGCGAATTCGCCTATCACGCGAACCAGGGCCGTTGCACAAAGTCTTCATGGTCAGGCGAACTGAGCTGACCTTGACAGTGGCCCGTCCCGGGAACATGAGAGATCATTGATTTATGGTTAACGGCGACGGCTGAAGGGGGATTCATGCGCGATGCCGGGGACGCAATTGCGCGCCTTCGCACGCTCCGCGACAAGGCGGAGCGCATGGTCGCTGGCCGCGCTGCTCTCCTGCGCCGAGCGCCCGTCAGCGTCCTGGTCGCGGCTGTAGTGATTCCCCTGGTGGGCTGCGACACGGGCCCCAGCTTCTGGTTCCACAAACGGGCCAGCGCCTGCCCGCGTCCTCAGGCCGCTCAGGGCGTTTCGGGGCAGTTCAATCAGCAGCAGCAGGAGATCCGCTCTCTTCGGCAGGGCGGTTTCCGAGGCGACTTCTTTGCTCAGCTCGAGCTCGCCCGCCGCTACGAAGGGCAGCGCGCCGTCGACAAGAACCTGGAAGATCCCGTCGAGGCGGCCGTCTGGTACGGCATGGCGCTGGCCAATTCCGGCGGCTATGCGCCGATCGCCGCCTATGAGCGTCGCGGCAAGGACTCGCGCGCTGTTTCCCGCTTTGACGACTGCCGCGCGTTTGAGCGCCGCAGCGCCTACGGCGCGCTGGACCGGCTGCTGTCACGCATGTCGACCGAGGAGCGCGAGCGGGTCCGCAATCGCGTGATCTACATCCTGTCCAGCCAGGGCGCGGACGGGTTCCGTACCCTCGCGCGGATGCACGACGGCTATTTCGGTCCGTTCGGCGAGCCCTCGGACAACCTCCAGGCCATTGAGGCTTACGGCAAGCCCAGCCAGCCCGGCGCGCCGGCGGCTTTGGACCTGTTCCGGCGCAACGACGTGGACGCCTATCTCTACAACTATCTGGCGGTGCAGACCGGCGACGTCTCGGCCTACGTGATGCTGAAGGACTTCGAGCGTTCGTCGCCGCAGAGGGCGTCTTACGGCTCCTTCGTCGAGACCAAGGCCAAGCGGTGGATCCCGCCTTACGAGTTCTATCCGCCGGAGTCTCCGGACTCCGGCGTGCCGCATTCCGACGAGGCGGACCTGTCGGGCGAAGCGCGTGAGGCGGCGCTGTCGCGGCTCAGCGAACTGCCGTTCGTCCATGTCGGCGAAGCGCTCGCCTATCTTCGGGTCATCCCGACGGCGATCCTGGACGAGAAGCTCCTCGGCGTGACCGAAGCCCAGACCTTCCAGGGCATGGTCGGTCGTCCCAACACCGGCCGGCTGGCGCCGATCGAGAAGGTGCGCGCGATCCAGTACGCCGCCGTCAACGGCTCGTCCAAGGCGCAGTTGGTGCTGGCGGTGATGTACTCCGAGGGTGTCGGCGTGCCCCGAGACTACGCCCGCGCCTACCACTGGTATGAAGAGGCCGAGCGGCAGGGATCGGCGGAAGCCAAGTACGCCATGTCCACCTTCTTCTCGCTGGGCCTGCAGGGCGTGGCCGACCAGGATCGCGCCAAGGCGGTAGTCTACCAGATCGACGGCGCGCTGGCCGGCTTCAAGCCATCGGCGTGGCGCCTGCAACAACTGCTGGCCCAGGTGTCGCGCCCGCCGCGCGCGGCCGGCGAGCGTCCGCTGCCCCGACCGGCCTATGGCGCTGAGTATGACCGCGCCGCGCCGCGCGCCGACGATCGCGACCCGCGACAGGATCAGCCCGGCCCCGACCGAGGCGGCCGTCCGTACAACGAAGGGAACTACTAGATGCGCCGCCTCAGCCGCCTGCTGGCGCTTTGGGCCGCCCTGATCATCGGCGCCGCCGTCGCCGCGCCCGAGGTGGCCGCGGCCTCGCCCGACGCCAAGATCGATCAGCAGATCCGGCCCTGCTTCGGCTTGCTGCTGCAGCCGAACCTGTCCCACGGGTGCAAGGTTCGCGATGTACGCCCCAAGCCCTGCCCGAGAGGCACGATCCGGGTGAAAGGCCGTTGCGTCGTCCCGTACAATAACGGCGGCGGCTATGCCTATGTCTCGCGGGAGATCAATTGCGATTACGCCTATCCGGGACAGATCTCCGACACGCTGTATCGCCTCTATGAAGGCGATGTGCTGACCCTGACCTCGACCAATGGCGGCGCTTGCGTCGACTCTCTGAACATCACGAAGTCGATAAGCATTGTGGTGCGCGACTATTCGCCGAGCCGGACGCGTCCGATCCTGATCGCCGGCAGCGGTCAGCCCTGCATCAAGATCCAGGCCGGCGTGCAGTACGTCGTGCTGGACGGCCTGGGCATCGAGGCCACTCGCGCGGGCGGCGCCTCGTGCATCGTCGGCCGCGCCACCGAGATCGCGCTGCGTGGCGTGACCGTCCGCTACGACGGGGAGGGCTCGGCCTTCGACGTCGGCGACAGCCGGATCGAGCTGGCGCAGAGCACCTTCATCGGCCGCACGCGCCAGCCGGTGGTCAAGGCGACGGGCACGATCATGGCCGCCGACGTCGAGATCGCCGCCACCGCCATTGGCGCGGCGCTGGAGACCTCGGGCGATAGCCGGCTGCGCGATGTCCGCGTCGCGCGTCTGGGCGACTGGACGGGGTCTTCGCGCACTCGCAACTCCGCAGGCTTCATCATCGCCGGCATGAACCGCCAGCAACTGGTCCAGATCGACGGCCTCTATGTCGATGGCTTCTCGCGCGGCATCTATGTCGGCGGCGGCGACGAGACGACCCTGCTGCGTCCGGTGGTTCGCGACAGCGACTGGGCCGTGACGCTGGAGAACGCGAACCTGCGCGTGGTCGAGGGCGAACTTGAGGCGGTGGATGTGGGCATCTATGCCGCGTCCGGGGTGGTCTTTGCCTCGAACAACAAGATCATGGGCGTCATGCGCTCGGGCATCTACGCCGATGCCGGCGGTCAGGTTCGCGCGGTCGACAACCGCGTCTATGCGCGTCCGGAAGGTTGCCGCGCTCTGGTCACCGGCTTCTTCAACGGCGAGTTGACCTGCCGTCCGTGGTTCGAAGCACCGGAACTTTATCGCACCCCGCGCGACCGAGCCCGCCTGGATTTCGACAGCTATTGGCCCGCACCGGCGATCGCCGCTGGCGTCACGGCGCAGGGGCCTGCCGAACTTTCGGGTCCCCCGCTCGCTGGCGCGCCCGTTTCCGCGCCTCAACAAGGGGGAATTCCGCGATGAGCCAGTCCATCCGTGGCCCAATGGTCGCCTCCCTTTGCGCCCTGGTGACCTTGTCCAGTCTTGTCGCGACCCAGGCCTCGGCCCAGAGCGGCCCCGGTGGGCCGGGTCGCGGGCGCGAGGTCTGCGGTTCTCCGATGACGGGCGCTGCGCCCGACATCATGAGCTATGACAGCGCGACGGGGACCCAGGTCTTCGTCAACAGCGGTCGGGGGACCGGGACGGACGTCTCGGCCTACAACGCCCAGAGCGGTTCGGCCGCCCAGTTCGCCGGCGATCTGAGCCGTCCGGGTCTGGTGTCCTCATGCTCGGTCGACGGTTTCAGCCGGCAGGCCTATGGCGTTGACGCCACGCGTCCCGGCCAGGTCGTCGTCTCGGGCCGTGACGAACGCGGCGAGCGCTGGGCGTTCACGCGCGCCGATGGCAAGGTCGAAGTCTGGGACCCGCGCGGCGACAACCGCTGCTTCAAGACTGGCCTTGGGATCTTCACGCCGTCGGGCGGCTATGGTGTAGCCCTGGCGACTCCGCCGGGCGCCGTCGGTGTCGGGATTGCGGCCGGGCAGCACTTCGGCGGCGTCGGCGTGGGCGCCAACCGAAACTTCGTCGGCGCGGGTCTGGTGGGATGCTGAGAGCTGCCGTGGCTGTGGGTCTGTTGGCGGCGAGCCTGACGGCTTGCGCCGCGCCGCGTCCCCATGGTCCGCCGCCGCCGTCGGCTCCGAACCGGGCCAAGGTGACGCCGCCGCCGCCGCCGATCGAGGCGATCCGCCCGCGTTACTGATGGCAGCGCCCAGGCTGTCGGAGATCTCCCTATGCTGAAGTTTCTGTCGCTCCTGGCGCTGGTGCTCGCGCCGTCTCTGGCGTTTGCCGAGGTCTCTCCCCAGCAGCGAGCGGTCGAGGCGGTGATCGCCGACAGCGCCGCCGGCTGGAACGCCGGCGATGTCGCGCGCTTCATGGCCAGCTATTCCGACGCGCCGGAAACCAGCTTCGTCACCGAGGAAGGCCTCGTGCGCGGCAAGGCCGCCATGCTGGAGCGCTACAAGGCCAAGTACGACTTCGGCGATCCGGCCAAGCGCGGCGTCCTAAGCTTTGAATCGGTCGATTTCCGCCTACTGGATCCGACCCACGCGCTTTACGTGGGCCGGTGGGCGCTGGCCTATCCCAACGGGACCTCGGCCAAGGGATACACCAGCCTGATCATGGCCCTGGAGCCCGGTGGCTGGCGCATCATCGCCGATCACAGCAGCTAGAGCCCTTTCCGATCTGATTGATCTAATCAGATCGGATAAAAAGGGCTCTATTTCAAAAGTTTAGAGCACTTTTCGATCCGATAACCGTTTCACGCTTATCGGAAAATGCTCACGGCGCGATCGTTGTCTTGAAGGTCGGCGCCTTGCGGTGCTTCGTCGCCTGCTCGTAGGCGTAGCCCAGGTTCAGCAGCAGCTTCTCGCTCCAGGCCGGACCGATGAACGACAGCCCGACCGGCAGGCCCGACACGTCGCCCATCGGCACGGTCAGGTGCGGATAGCCGGCCACGGCGGGCAGGGTGGTCGACGAGCCGCCGTAGTTGTCGCCGTTCAGCGGATCGATGGTCCAGGCCGGACCGGTCGTCGGGGCGATGATGGCCACCGCGCCGGTGTCCTTCAGGATCTTGTCGATGCCTTCAGGACCGGCCAGACGCTTGGAGTCCGCCAGCGCCTTCAGATACTCCGGATCCTCAAGCCCCTTGGTCTTTTCGGCTCGCTCGAAGCTCTCCTGGCCGAACCATTCGAACTCCTTCGGGGTCATTTTGTTGAAGGCGATCAGGTCGGCCAGCGTGCGGCTCGGGACCTTCTTGGGATCGGTCGAGGCCAGATAGGCGGCCATGTCGGCCTTCAGTTCGGTGTAGAGCACCACGCCCTCGGCCTTGCCGATCGGGCCTTCGTCGAAGTCCTTGACGTCGACCAGGGTCGCGCCCTGCGCCTCCAGGTCCTTCAGCGCCTGCTCGAACACCGCGTCGGTCTTGGGCGAGTAGCCGGTGTAGAAGCGGGCCACGGCCAGCGTGACGCCCTTCAGCGCAGTCTTGGAAAGGCCGGCCGCGTAGTCGGTCTTGCGGGTGTCGGCTTCTTTTGTGGCCGGGTCGGCGGGGTCGCTGCCGGCGATGATGGTCAGCACCTTGGCCGCGTCCTCGACCGTCAGGGTCATGGGCCCAGCGGTGTCCTGGCTGTGGCTGATCGGCACGATGTGGGTGCGCGAGACGAGGCCCACGGTCGGCTTGAGGCCCACCAGCCCGTTGATCGCCGAGGGACAGGTGATCGAGCCGTCGGTCTCGGTGCCGATGGCCAAGGGCGCCAGACCCGCCGCCACCGCCGCGCCCGAGCCGCTAGACGAGCCGCAGGCGCTGCGGTCCAGGGCGTAGGGGTTGCGCACCGTGCCGCCGACGGCGCTCCAGCCGCTGATCGAGTGGTTGGAGCGAATATTGGCCCATTCCGACAGGTTGGCCTTGCCCAGGATGACGAGACCCGCGTCGCGCAGCCGCTTGGCGACAGGGGCGTCGCGGCCGGTGATGTTGTCCTTCAGCGCCAGCGAGCCCGCGGTGGTGGGCAAGGGATCGGCGCTTTCGATATTGTCCTTCAGGAGGATTGGAACGCCGTGCAGGGCCGAGCGGACCTTGCCGGCCTTGCTTTCGGCGTCGAGGGCCTTGGCGTCGGTCAGGGCGTTCGGGTTGGTGGCGATCACCGCGCGCAGGACGGGGTTGCGCTGCTTGATGGTCTCCAGCGCGGCCCTGGTCGTCGCCTCGGACGTCTGGGCCGAGGCGTTACCGGCGAGCAGGGCGATGGCGGCCGCGCCGGCCAGGATGGTGAATTTGGTCATCAAGCTTTTCCCCCAACGCGGCCGCGACTCCGGCGGCCAAGCGGGCGGAGCATGGGGTCAAAAATCCCGGTTCGCCAAGCGCCAACCGCCACAGTCGTGCGTGATCAGACGAAGATCGCCACGTTCTGTCGCGCCAGGACCAAGGGGCGGCCCTTGGCGTCCCACAGGTGCATTTCCTGGGTCGAGTAGCCGTCGCCGATGGTCTCGGCGCGCGTCCGGAGCAGGCGCCAGCCGTCGTCGTCCGCTTCGGGCAGCCCGACGATGTCCAACGACCAGGTCATGGTCGAGATCGGTCCGAACTGCGGGAACAGGGCCATGGCCGGGGGCGGCGGCATGTCGGCCAGGGCCACGAGGGCCGAGATCGAGGTCGCGGCCGGATCGCGATGCCGGATCCACAGCAGGTACTCGGGCTCGCCGCCGGCGAGGGGACGCGTGCCGCCGGCCTTGCGAACCTCGAACTGGGCCGAGAAGTGCGGCGCGCCCTGCCGACTTTCCGGGAAGAACAGCTCGCAGGCGTTGGCCGGGGAGACGGGCGGGCAGAGGACCTCCTCGTAGGACAGAGCCGAAGCCCGCGCCGCGCCAAAGGTCAGCACGCCGTGCGTGGCCACGCCCTGCTCGCCGATCAGGTCGACCGCGACGAACAGTGTCGACTTGCCTTGGCGTAGCGGCCGCACCGAGATCGCCAGCTCGCCGGAGGCGGGACCCACGAACGCGAACTGCGCCGAGCGCAGGGGAGGGGCCTCGGGAAACGTCCGCAAGGCGGCCTCGACGCAGAGCGCGCCGCTCAGGCCCCCATAGGTGGTGCGGCCTTGTTTCCAGTCATCGGAAACGTGTGCGGAAAAGCCGGTGTCGGTCGGAGCGATGGCGGCGACGAGGTCGGTGTAGAGAGTCATGCGGCGAGTGTTCGTTTTCTTTCGCTACGGAAGTCAAGGGCGGTGCGGGGAAAACGTCCTCTGGTGCGTTCTCCCTTCCCCTTGATGGGGAAGGGCCGGGGTGAACAATCCTCCCCCCCAGCGGGGGAGGTGGCGCGAAGCGCCGGTGGGGGAAGTTCTGCTGAACCGGCCTCTTCCCCCTCCGTCGTCGCTTCGGGCCGACACCTCCCCCGCTGGGGGGAGGATTTGGAGGCGCGCGTCCGCCGCTTCACGCGGCGTGACCGCTGAAGGTGCTGGGGAGGCGACGGAGCGGCCGGGCGAACCCGGAGTACCGTGAGTGTGTTTTGTGTTTCGGCTCGCGCTTCCGCTCCGCCAGGTTGTTCTTGCCCGTGAGGATGGGGGGCGTGAGCGTCTTTCAGCTCGGG